>CAWIHE010000005.1:0-44746 GCA_963835915.1 Candidatus Uhrbacteria bacterium | reverse complement strand
TTCCCAGGGAGTGGAAACTTGACATGTCCGCGACGGCTCTTTAGGGTCAATCTGCGGACTTTCAACAAGAGGGGGAAACCCGTGGCCGCGAAACGACAACCAAACGAAGAGCGTACAGTCAAAGAAATTCCGGAGGACCAGCGTCCTTCAACGTTTAACCGGCTCTGGGAAGAGCTCGTTACGGCGATCCAGTGCTTCCTGTACCCTCCGGATCCGACGCTGCAATGGACGGTGCTCGACGTCTTCGTGCGGACGCACGACGTCTTTCGCCACGAACGTCCGATCCGGGGAACCGACATGATGCTCGTGTTCGCCCCGCGCGATATCGCGGAAACCGCGCGCACCGAACCGCCGCCGAGCGCGTCCGGGTTCATGTTCGGCATCTCGACGGCAAAAGCCGCGCGATTCGTGTACGGCCAACATGCGCCGAATATTCAGCCGGCGCCCGTTGATCCGACGGGATACGAATCGTATTCGTGCGACCACTTCGATCCGCCTGTTATTGATCGGTCGTGTGCGCAGGGCGAACACCGTCGCCGGTTCTGGATCAATCAGGCCGTC
This sequence comes from Candidatus Uhrbacteria bacterium, assembly GCA_963835915.1. Classification (GTDB taxonomy): domain Bacteria; phylum Patescibacteriota; class Patescibacteriia; order 2-12-FULL-60-25; family 2-12-FULL-60-25; genus 2-12-FULL-60-25. Next base: position 44,185 of record CAWIHE010000005.1, on the reverse strand, counting down.
CGCCTCGGCGCGGCCGATGTGCTCTCGCTCATCATCCGCTGTCCCCGGGGTCTGCTCCTTAGCCCGCTCGTGATCCCTCTGGTCTCCGTCCCCATGCCGCCCTGATCCGCAAGGATCCGGCGCCGCTCCTTCTCACAACCCCGTTCAGCCGCGCTTGGCTGGACGGGGGATTTGTTTGGGTTTGGATGGATGGATCGTTGGACGGTTCGTCCGGTTAAAATCAAAGAAGAATACTCCAACCCTAACGATCTAACCATCCAACGATCCATTCCCATTCCCCGAACGTCACCACGCGCATCCCGCGCCTAGCGCGTTGCAGACCATGATGGCCCAGCTCGGCCGCGAAGGATCGTCCATCGGGTCGCTTGCGGACGGAATGGCCGATTCCATACTGCAGTGCGCGAGGAGCTTATAGTCCGTCCCATTCGAATTGTAGATATAGCACGAACTCGTGATCACGCACGCGGCGTTGAGTTCCGGATGGTCGGCCGGATGCGGATCCACGGGGAGTTTTCCGATGTACGTCGGCGCGAGATTCGGAATGTAGCCGTTCGGTCCGCTCGTTTCCTTGTTTCCGTACGCGCACACGCCCCACCATGCGCCTCCCGTGCTCGGGTAGGCCCCATTATCCAGGTAATACTGGTCGAGCGCCTTCTGCATCGTCCGCAGATCGTCCCTCCGTTTCGCGTCCCGGGCTTTCTTGCTCGCGTTCGAAACCGAAATGATCGCGATCGTCGCGAGGAGCGCGATGATTGCGATCACGACGAGGAGCTCGATGAGGGTGAAACCGCTTTTTCTGCGCGGAACCATACGCGAATAGGGGCAGTGTATCACGGAGGGAAAGACAAGGATGGTTAGATCGTTAGATGGTTAGGGTTGGAATATATTCCTTTTGATTTTCGGCTATCCATTCCCAAATTAAAGAAAATAACTCCAACCCTAACCATCTAACGATCTAACCATCCAAATCCTATCGATCCAAATCCTATTTCGCCGGCGTAAGCGCCGGCTTGCCTCCCAATACGGCAACGACGTTATTCGCGGCGACGCGCGCCATCCCTTTGCGCGCCTCGAACGTCGCGCTTGCGATGTGCGGGGTGAGGACGACGTTCGGCATTTTCCGGAGGGCCATGTTGTCGAGGAAGGAACATGCGATCGAAGGCTCGCATTCGAACACGTCGATGCCTGCGCCGGCGATCTGTTTCGCTTTTAAAGCTTTCACGAGTGCGGCCTCGTCGATGATCGGCCCGCGCGCGGTGTTGATGAGGTACGCCGTCTTTTTCATCATCGCGAGCTCTTTCGTCGAGATGAGGTGGCGCGTGGAGGGGAGGAGCGGGCAGTGGAGGCTCACGATATCCGATTCCTTCAGGAGCTGGGCCATGTCGACTTTTTTCGCGCCGTACTGTTTTTCGAGCGTCTCGTTCGGGTTCATGTCCGAGTAGAGGATCCTCATCCCGAAGCCGTTGGACGCGCACTTTGCGACTTGGGCGCCGATCCGTCCCGCGCCGATGAGTCCGAGCGTGCGTCCCTGGAGGTTCATGCCGAGGAGGAGATCCGGAATCCAGCCCTTGTACTTCTCGTGCGTCGTGAAGATGTGCGCTTCGGCCACGCGGTGCGCGAGCGCGATCATGAGCGCGAACGTGTGCTCGGCAACCGAGATGTTCACTTCGTCGCACGGCGTGTTCGTCACGATGACGTTCCGTTTCTTTGCGGCTTCGAGGTCGACGTTGTCGAATCCGACCGCGTAGTTCGCGCAGATCTTCAATTGTTTTCCGGCGGCGTCGAAGTACGCGCCGTCCACCTTGTCGGTGAGGAGCGAGATCACCGCGTCCGCGCCCTTGATGAACTTCAGCGCCTCATTCCGGGGCATCCCCTTGTCGAGCTTCGCCGTTTTCACGGTGAGCTTCGCGTTTGTAAGGATGGAAACGGCTTCATCGGCAAAGCCGGCGGGGTTGAAGGTGATGGCGACGGTGGGCATAGGTGGTTTGTGGGGGTCGGTCAGTAAGATGGCGGTATTGTAGCCAGTCGGGCATCAAGGCGGGAAGGGTCGTGAGTCGAGAGTCGTGAGTCGTGAGTTTTCCTTCGATTTTTTACTCACGACTCACGACTCGTGACTCACGACTGCATCACGCGTGCACATCCACCATGCACACGGGCCCCACGACCTTCTTCTTCGGTTTGGGGAAGATGAGGCGGAACGCGGGGACGATGGCGATGACGAGGATGACGATCGCGACGAGCTTCGGCGCGATCTCGGCCTGCCGGAAGAACGTGTCCGCGACCCAGATGGCGAGCGTGTAGTTCATGTAGATGAGGCAGAACGTGATCGTTGCGCGGTCCTTCGGCGAACGCCACGAGAGGAACGCGGAGGCGAGCCAGGCCACGCCGACCCAGAAGATGAGCATGAGCGTGGCGAGGAGGAGGCCGTCCAGGCCGACGCTCGAGATCCCCTGGCCGCCGCGCGCGGCCGTGATCGCGGACGCGGAGGTGATCGAGGCGACGACGAGCGCGAACGCCGCGAGACCCGCGGCCCGGATGGGGTCTTCGACCTTCGTGATGCGCGCGCGGCCGACGAGCCGCTGGATGATGCCCGCCAGGATGAGCGGGAGGAGGACGGCCTGGGCGATCTGCCACATCATACCGATCGTATCCATCTGGACGTCGTGGCCGATGAGGAATTTGAGGACGATCGGAATGGTGAACGGGGCGAGCGCGGAGGTCGAGGCCGCGGCGACGAGCGCGAGCGATGTCTGGCCGCCGAGGATCGCGACGAGCGGCGGGGCCGTGAGACCGGTCGGCATGGCGCCCGCGATGATGAAGGGGAGCGACCACTGCGGCGCGAACATCGCGAGCGGGATGTACACGACGAGCGGGATGAGCGCGAGCTTCATCGCGTTCGTGAACACGATCGTCTTCCAGTCCTTCATCTCGCGGAAGAGTTCGTTGTAATCAAGCCGGAGTCCGGTCGCGAGCATGATGATCTGCAGGAAGAGCGTGTTGTACGGATTGAAAATCTTGAAGGCGTACGGAAAGACGAAGCCGAGCGCGAGCATCGCGAGGATGAGCGCGATCTGGTACCTGGTGAGGACGTCGAGGAGCTTCTTCATGGTGCGGTGGTGGGTGGAAGTTGTTGATGGATTCGGAGTCGGCGTTAAGTCGTACAGTCGTGAAGTCGTAAAGTCGTGAAGTCCGTTTTAAGAGACTCCACGACTTCACGACTGTACGACTTCACGACTATTCATGGAGGCGTGCCGCTTTGATGACCACCCGCTTCAGCTCACGCTCGGTCGGCCATTCGGGGAGGATGCCCGTCTTTGCGCCCATGTGCGAGATGACGTTCGTCGCGTTCAGGAGGCCGAGTTTGAGGGCGATCGAGAGGTCGCACGTTTTGATGAATCCGGCGATGAATCCGCTCCCGAGCGCGTCGCCCGCGCCGGTCGTGTTCATCGGTTTCGCGGGGAGCGGCGGAGCGTACCAGGTGCAGCAGCGCGTGTGGAGGTAGGCACCCTTGGGCCCGTCGGAGCAGAGGAGCCCCATCTTTGGGAGATTGCCGATCTTCGCGATGATGCGTTTCAGGTGCCGCGGCGGCTCTTCGGCGAGCGCGGCGGCTTCTTCGCGGTTCACGTCGAGGATGTCGATGCGGCGGATGAGCGGCGCGAGTTTTTCGATGCCTTTCGCAAGTTCGTGCCCGCCCGGGTTCCAGGCGATGGACGCGCCGATCCGCTCCGCGCAGTCGAGGAGGAGCGAGAAGAAGCCGAGATCGCCGCCGAACGACGTGACGTAGAACCAGCGCGTGGACATTTTCGACCACGGGGCCGCGCGCTTGTCGAGGTGCGCGCTTGCGCCGCGGTACGTGAGGATGCTCCGCGATCCCGCGCCGGAGAGGAGCACGATGCTCTGCGCCGTTCCGTGTTCGCGGTCGTGCTGGATGAAGTCCAGGGCGATGCCGTGATGGCGCATCTCGCCCGCGATGAGATCGCCGAAGACGTCCGTGCCCACGCGGCAGATGGTTGCCGTTTTCAGCCCCATGTGTCGAAATGTGACCGCGGCGTTCGTGGCCCCGCCCCCGGTCCGGACGTTCAGCTCGGAGAGCGGGATCTTCGTTCCCAGCGGAAAACACGCGTCAAAACCTTCCGGCGCCTTTGCGTCGCGGGTAATCTCAAACACGTTGCTTTTCGCGAACGAGTCGACCGTTGCCGCGCCGACCGTGATCACATCGAATGTCGGACGTTTCGCCCCCCTCATACTCTGGTTTCCTATGATACCATCTCGAGGTGCCGCTGAAAAACCTGAAATCCTTTCTTTTGGCTATTGGCCATTGGCTGCTGGCTACTGGCCAGTCAATATTTTCTGGCCAGCAGCCAATAGCCAATAGCCAAAAGCCAATTCAGTATCATATGACACTCTACCGAACGCTCATCATCGGCGCGTTTGCCGCGTGTTCCGTCATTCCGTCGGCCGCATTCGCCCAGTCGCCGATCCCGTCGACCGAGTCGGTCGTCGACTTCAGTGCGACGGCAACGCTCACGAGCAACCGGAAGCTCACCGTCGTCGAGACGATCGAGTACGATTTCGGCATCAACGAGCGCCATGGGATCTACCGCACCATCCCGACCTCATACAGCCGGAACGGCGGAAACTATTCGCTCACGCTCTCGCTCATCCAGGTCACGATGGACGGCGCGTCCGTCCCGTATACCGTCCAGAGCCGTTCGCCCGAGTTTCGCATCCAGATCGGCGATCCGAACAAAACGATTACGGGCGTCCATACGTACGTTATCTCGTATGAGACGGACCGCGCGATCAACTTCTTCAACGGCGAGGGCGAGCTCTACTGGAACGTGACCGGGAACGGGTGGGAGGTCCCGATCGGAAAGGCGTCGTTCTCACTCGTCGGACCCGCGTCATACGACGCGACGACGGCGTCGAGTACCTGCTTCACGGGTCCGGTCGGGTCAACGGCGAGCGACTGCGCGATCAGCGCGCAGGCGAATACCGTCCAAGTCTCGACAAAAGGATCATTGAATGCGGAAGACAATCTCACGCTCGCGCTCCGGTTCCCGAAAGGCATCATTGCGGAGCCGTCGCTCCTCCAAAAGATCGCGATGCTCGTCGCGGACAACTGGATCCTCGTCGTGCCGATCCTCGTCTTCGCGTTCATGTTCTGGCGGTGGTGGCAGGTCGGACGCGATCCGAAAGGGCGCGGGACGATCGTCCCGCAGTACGAACCGCCGCGCGGCCTTGCGCCGATCGAGATGGCGGCGCTCATGAAACAGGACGTAGGTCCGGCGGCGATCACGGCGACGATCATCGACCTCGCGCGCCGCGGGTATTTGAAGATCAATTTCGGCGAAAAAGAGGGACTCCTGAAGAAGACCGAAACGTATGCCTTCACGCAACTGAAACAGCCCGATGAAACGCTCGCGTCATTCGAGGACACGATCCTGCGCGGCCTCTTCGTGCTGTCCGATACGGTCAAGCTTGAGGACTTGAAGGGGACGTTCTACAAGACGATCTCGCTCGCGCGCGATCAGGCGTTCAGGTCGCTCCGCGAAAAAGGGCTGTTCGGGAGGAATCCGGTCACCGTCCGCGCCTCGTATTTCGGCGTCGCCGCCGTCACGGCATTCATCGGATTCTACGCGAGCGGGATGCTCGGCGCGCTCGCGACCATCTCGCTCATCCTCTCCGGGGGAATCATCGCCGTCTTCGGATGGTTCATGCCGTCGAAGACGAAGGAGGGCGCCGTCGCGCTCGAAGAAGCCGAAGGGTTCAAGTGGTTCCTCTCCGTCACGGAAAAAGACCGCCTCAAATTCACGGACGCGCCCGCGCTCAAACCCGAGCAGTTCCATCAATTCCTTCCGTCGGCGATCGCGTTCAGCGTCGAGGAACAATGGGTCAAACAGTTCGCGGGCATGGACATCCCGGAGCCGACGTACGTGAGCGGATATGGAGTATGGAATGCGCTCATCTTTACGAACGCAATGCATTCGATGGGCGTTGCCGCGGCCGCGAATGCGTACACGCCGCCATCGCAGGCCGGAGCGGGGGGATCCGGCTTCGGCGGAGGCGGCTTTTCGGGTGGCGGGTTCGGCGGCGGAGGGGGAGGATCGTGGTGATTGAGGGCACAGGGCACAGAGGTCAGAAGACAGTAAGAAAATTCAGCCCGACCCCCCGCTCTCTGACTGTCCTCTGACCTCTGTGCCCTGTGCCCTAAAGTAAATCCCCCGACAAAGCCACATGCTTCGTCGGGGGGTTTGCGTTCGGAGAAAGGTGCGGAGCGGGTGCCGATCCCGGTCAGCCGAAGCGTCTCGGGGGCGGGGGAGGGGGCGGCGGCGGAATTCTCTTTGGCGGAGGGGGCAAGCGCCCGCCCGGCTGTCCCGTCGTTGAGGCCATCTGCTGGGCGAAGTGGGACATTCGCGATCCGGACGCCTTTGACGATGCGGCCCCGGCGTCCGCGAGGGTGTTGCGGAAGGTCATCGCGCTGAGCGGCGCTCGCGCTTCCATAATCTCGCAGAGGGCGTTTCCAAAGTCCATGATGCCGCAATCCGTCGTATCGAGAACGGAATCAAAGAGGCCCGGATCAATTTCTTTGAGCCCCATATTGAGGATCTTGAGGAGCGGATCGCCGTACGTCGCGCCGGCCATCCTCGGCCCGAGATTGCTTCGCAGGCTGTCGAGGACGCGCTGGTTCGTGTCTTCCGCGTGCGAGAGCTTAGCGCCGGGGGGCGCCTTTGCGCCTGGGAGCGGCGGAGGTCCTGCGCGCGGAGGTGCGGCCTGCCGCGGCGGCTGCGGAGCCATTGACGGCGGGAACGCCTGTGATGCTCGAGGGAACGCGGGAAACGTCCCCGGCGGCGAGGACGGACGCGCAATCGTCGCGCCGTCATCGTCATCGACATACGCTGATGACCCGGCAGCTGGCGGAGGCACGGATCGGAGACCGTCGAAGATCCCTTCAGGATCGACGGTGTCCATGGAGAGCTCCGGTTCGCTCGGGAGGTTCGCCCGGCGCGTCATCAGGTCTGCCGGAGGGGGATTGCGCCTCGGAGGAGGCTCATCGAGACTGCGAGGAGGGAGCGCGACGGATGTTGCCGGCGAAGGAGACATCAGCGATGGCCTTGCCGGTTTCGTTTTTGCGGCATCCGCCTTCCGGGGTTGGACGGGCGGCGGCGGAAACGACGGAAGTTTCTCGAGCCTGCGAAACGCGCCGGAGATGTCATCCTCAAGTGAACCTATGGAGTCCGGAGGATGCTCGAGCTGGACGGGCTGCGGCGGCGGAACGTCATCCTGCGCGTGGTCGGACGCATCCGGAGTCTCGAGTGCGAGGTCGGGCGTCGTGTCCGCTCGTGCGCGCACCGGAGGTTCGCCGAAGAGGCGTTCGGAAATTTTTGCGGCGAACTCGTCGGCGCCGAAAAATCCTTCCAGCACGGCGAAAGCGTAGATTGCGCTCAGGAACGTGTCGTACCGTTCGTGGTCGACGTCTCCCGCAAACGGCTCATCGATTGCCGTTGCAAACACCGTTCGCGAGGCATCCGTCTCTCCGGCAAAGAGGAAGAGCCACATCATCTGATTCTGGATGTCGCGAACGCAATGCCGTACGGGGTATGCGTCGAGGAGCGCGAGGGCCGTTTCCTCGCTTCGCGAGATGGCTCCGCGGACGAGAGGGAACACGACGTTGGGTTTGTCCGGACGGACCATTTCCCGTTTTGCGTGCGTCGCCTTGCAGACGAACTCGATGAACGCGGCGGGCGAATCCGCGGCGAACAACGGGATGATCTTGTCGAGAAACTGGAGGACGAACGTGCGCGGCGACCGCAGTCCGCAGTCGAACGCGGCCTGGAGCGCGCCGGCGAGGAGCCGCTGGAGCGGGTCCGTGAGCCCCGCGGCGGCGGGAATCAGGTCTCGTTGGAGGTCAGGCAAAGGCGGCCTTCCTTTCCGCTCTTGGTGTCGAAAGAGCATCCATAGTTAGGGCGTTTCAGAGAGAAAAGTCAAGTTTGAAGGAATGGAGGAAGCGGACAAAAAATAACCCGGTCAAAAAGGATTGTTATACTGCTGTATTGTTTTATTGTTATCGGACGTCGGAGCTTAACAATAAAATAATACAGCAGTATAACAATCCTTCCGCGCTATGAGTTTTTCCTTTTGATGACTTTGATTGCCGCCTCCGCGATACTCTCCGCCGTCATTCCGTACTTCTTCAGGAGCTCGTGCGGTTCGCCGGATTCGCCGAAGCGGTTGGGCATCCCGACGGGTTCGATGGGCGTCGGCTTGAAGCGGGCGAGCGTTTCGCTGACCGCGCCGAAGAGGCCGCCCGTGATCTGATGTTCTTCGACCGTGACGCAGCACCGCGTCTTCGCGACGCTCGCGACGAGCGTCTTCGCGTCAAAGGGCTTGATCGTATGCGCGTTGATGACTTCCGCGGATATCTTCTTTGATGCGAGTATCTGCGCCGCCATCAACGCGTCATAGACGAGCGGGCCGCAGGCGATGATTGTGACGTCCGTGCCGGGGGAGAGGATGATCGCTTTGCCGATCTCGAACGGCGTCTCGTCGGTCGTGACGATCGGCGTCGCCGTCCGCGTCAACCGAAGGTAGGCGGGCCCGTGCATCGCCGCGAGCGCGCGCGTCGCCTTCCCGGCCTCGATGGCGTCGCAGGGGACGACGACTGTCAAGTTTGGGAGGACGCGCGTAATCGCGATGTCTTCCATGGCTTGATGCGTGGCGCCGTCGGGTCCGACCGTGATGCCGGCGTGCGAGCCGACGAGTTTGACGTTCGCGTTCGAGTAGCAGACCGAGACGCGGATCTGGTCCCACGTGCGTCCGGGGGAGAACACGGCATAGCTCGCGGCGAACGGGATCTTTCCCGCAAGCGCGAGCCCGGCCGCCACGCTCACCATATTCTGCTCCGCCACGCCGCATTCGATGAACCGTTCGGGGTAGGCCTTCGCAAAGAGGTGGACGTGGACGGATTCCGCGAGGTCCGCCGTGAGCGCGACGATGCGCTCGTCCTTCCCGCCAACGGCGAGGAGCGCGGCGCCGAAACCGGCGCGTGTCGCTTTCTTTTCGACGTCGTTGCGATAGAGGTTTGGGTTGAGCATCATGGGGAAGTCGTGAGTCGTGAGTCGTGAGTCGTGAGTCGTGAGTCGTGAGTGAAGAGTGGAGATTGTGAGTTTTACTCACGACTCTCGACTCACGACTCACGACTGTTTCTAAGGTCGTGGCCTGAACAATTTCCTGATGACCCACCCGAAGATCTTCCAGGAGAGCCAGATAAAGAGGAGGACGAGGAACGCAACGGGGACGAAGAGGCCGACGAAGCCGATGACGAACCGAATGAGGACGTCGACGAGACCCTGGAGCGAGATGACGAGCTCGCTGAACGCCTGCCGGAGGACTTCGAGCGGCTTCCACGTCCGCGTCGGGACTTCGATGCGCGTTTCTTCGGTCAGCGTGACGTTGATCGTCGCGTCGTCCGTCTGGCTCTGCATGTAGCGCTGCTCCCCGTCGAGCTGTTCGATCCGCCCGCGGACGTCCGCGAGCGCGCGCGTGACCGAGAGGACGTCGTTCATCGATCCCGTCCGTTTGAGGAGGTCCAGATAGGACTGCTCTTCCGCGCGGGCGTTGCGGAGATTCGATTCAAGGTCCACGTACTGCATCGTCACGTCGTTCGCGTTCGTCGATTCGTCGAGGACCACGCTCGCGACCTTCTTCAGGTCCGCCATCGCCCCGTCAAATGAGGCGACCGGGACGCGGATCGTCGCGTACGCCGTCCGCGGGCCGCTCCCGGTGTCGCTGATCGAGCTCGATTCCACGAACCCGCCTTTTGCCGCGGCGAGCGTCTTTACCTGCTCGAGCGCGCCCGGCGCGTCCTGCACGCGGAGCGAAAGGCTGCCGGTTCTCACGATGCGCTGCTTTTCTGCCGTTCCCGCATTCGCATCCGCAGGCGCCGCGACGTCCGTCGTCGGAGCCGATGCCGCCCCGGCCGCTATTGACGGCGCCGCTTCCCCGGCCGCCGTTTTTTGCGCGTAGGAATTGTTCGGGATCCCCGCGGACGTGCCGACCGTGCCGTACGAGAGCGACGTGTCCCGAACGCCGCCCGAGCCCGTGTTGGCCGTCTGCGTGATCGCGGAGACGATCAAGATCGTAAGCGTGAGCGTGCATGCGACGACGAGCACGATGAAGATGATCGCGTTCCGCTTCATCTTCGAGGGAGCGGGAGGGGTGGGAGGGAGGGGGGACATAGAGTTAGTCGTGAGTCGTGAGTCGTGAGTGAAGAGCCGGGCGTGTGAGTTTTACTCACGACTCACGACTCACGACTCACGACTTTATTATTCATGTGAAATTCTACCGCCTAAAGACCGGATCGCTTCCAGCGCTTCCTCATGGGACGGCGCCTTCCCGTGCCACTCGCAGCGGTGTTCCATGAACGGGACGCCTTTTCCGGGGATCGTGTGGCAGGTGATGAGCGTGGGCTTGTCCGAAACGGTCCGCGCGTTCTTCGCCGCCGCGATGATCTCGCGGATGTTGTGGCCGTCAACGTCGATGACGTTCCAGTTGAAGGCGCGGAATTTGTCCGTGAGCGGTTCAAGCGGCAGGACGTCTTCCGTTGATCCGTCGATCTGGATCTTGTTGCGGTCAAGGAAGACCGTCATCTCGCTGAGGTGCGCCTTCCCCGCAAGGAGGATCGCTTCCCACATCTGCCCCTCGTTCAGTTCGCCGTCCGAGATGAGGCACCACGTGTGCCACGAGGGGAGCTGTTTTTTCCGGTCCGCGTTCGCGCGTTCGTTCATCCGCGACGCGAGTGCGAACCCGACCGCTTGCGAGAGGCCTTGTCCGAGCGGACCTCCGCACGTCTCAATGGGGAGATCGGGCTGGAAGTGGTTGTTCGAGTGCCCCTGGAGCCGGCTTCCCAGCTTCCGCAGCGTGAGGAGTTCGTGCCGGCCGATATACCCGCGCGCGGCGAGCGTCGCGTAGAGGACCGGGCAGATGTGCGCGTTCGAAAGGATGATCCGGTCCCGGCTCGGATGCGCGCGCATCTTGGGCGTGATCCGCGCAATGCCGAAGTAGAGCGCCGTGAACACGTCCGCCATGTCGAGCGACCCGGCCGTGTGGCCGCTCCCGGCCGCCTCGAGCATCCGGATCACGTCCTCGCGGATCTGCGCGGCCACGTCGTCAAGATCGCGGAGCGTCATCTTGCTCACGTCGGGCGCGGTCAACGTTGTCGCGGGCATAGGCGGAGGGATTGTAGCGGGGAGACGGAAAGGGGGGAAGGATGAGGGATGAGGGGGGCGATCCCCTTCATCCCCCATCCTTCCCCCTTCGTATTCCAATGATATTGCTCCGGCGCGGACGTCATGAGAGTATTAAAGACATCCTATGCCCAATCCTCCATCCCCCCCGACGCTCAAAGAACTCCAGAAGTCGGAGAAACCTCTACGGAACGTGAATACCGAGCATCGGGAGCGCCTCTCGCGGCTGGAGCGTTTCGCCATCTCCATCACGGAGCATGTCGGGACCATGGGATTTTTCATCATTATTTTTTGCTGGACCGTCTTCTGGCTCTCGTGGAATACGCTCGGTCCCACGTCGTTCCGCTTCGACCCATTCCCCGGATTCGTGTTCTGGCTCTTCATCTCGAACATGATCCAGCTGTTCCTTATGCCGCTCCTTATGATCGGGCAGAACCTCCAGGGGCGCCACGCGGAGGAGCGCGCCGAAGCCGACTTCGAGGTTAACAAGAAAGCAGAACGGGAAACGGAAGCGATCCTCCTCCATCTTGAGGAGCAGAGGCGGATCCTTGGGGAGATCCAGGAGAAATTGAGTCGATAGATCGTTGGATGGTTAGATCGTTAGATGGTTAGGGCCGGAACATTTTTGATTCTCGGCTGCCCGTTGCCCATCAAAGTAAATTACTCCAACCCTAACCATCTAACCATCCATCAATCCAAACCCCGGCGATACAAAGAGCGCACCCGGACGGCGAGAGCGGATACGCTCTTTGCCGCGGGTGCGCGCGCCGGTCAGAGCGAGTCGCTCTGACCGTCAACGGGCCGTGCGATGAGAAAGGGCTGGGCGCTGTCGGGCAGAGCGGGACTACTCTCCGCGCCTCTTCAGTTCCCGCGTCGCTTCGGTGAAGACGGTGCCGGCGTGGTCGAAATCATGCCGGTCCTGTGTGTCGCGGTCGGAGTTGCCCGAAATCGTCGAGCGCTCCTCCCGCGCATTCGCCGCGTCTTGGCGGAGCTGGTTGCTTGATTTCTTTGAAGCATCGTATGGTCCACTCATGGGAACCTCCTTATACAGAGGGAGTATAGGCACGGGTTGAGGATTCGGACAAGGGGTGCATAGATCGTTGGATGGTTGGATCGTTAGATGGTTAGGGTTGGATTAATTCCTTTGATTCTCGACTTTACGGTTCGAAATCGAAGAAAATAACTCCAACCCTAACCATCTAACGATCTAACCATCATTCCCTTGACCAAAAGCGAACGCCCCCCGCCTTTGGCGGGGGGCGTTCATTTGATGTTGATCTTCCAATCCTCTTACGGCACCACGTCGATCGTCGCCGACATCGACCGCTGGGTCGGATCTTCGTAATCGAATGATCCGGTGGCCGTAAACTTGTACGAGTACGTGCCGTCCGCGGTGATGAGGCCGGAGTCGAAGCTCGCGCCCTTCACCTGGTGGTCCGTGATGTCGCGGTTCGCCCACGTCACGGTCGTTCCGACTTTCACGGTCATGGTGAGCGGGACGAATCCGGTCGCGACGTCACCGATCGAGACGGTCGCGATGGTCGGATCGAAGCCCTTGTCCTGCAGGATCGACGTCGTTGCCGTCTGGACGGCCGCCGGATCGTAATCCAGCGAGTTGTTGATCTCCGTGCCGATGCGGTAGTTCGAGAAGAACGCGTCCGGGACGTCGTCGATCTTATCCTTCCAGTTCAGCCCGTAGAGCGTTTGGGCGAGCTGTTCGCTCGAGACCTGGCGGAGAATGCCGCCGCGGTCGACCGCGTAGGTCCGCGGGTCGGTCGTGATCTTCACCATCTTCACGCCCGGGCGGTACGTGACGTTGCTTCGGCCGAGCGGGAGCGCGGAGAGGCGCTTGTTGCTGATCGTCTTCACGGTCTTGAAGTCTTTGTACCACGTGAAGTACGTCTTCTCGTTCGGGAAGACGTAGCGCTTGCCGTCCGGTGCGAAGTAGTACACGGACGACTGGAGGTCGCCCTTGATGAGGTCGCCCGGCGAAATGCTCTGCGTGTCAACGGTCGCGGCGCTTGCCGCAAACGGCATGACCGCCGTGGCGAGTGCGGCAACGGCCGTGAGGAAACTGAGAATGCGTTTATGCATAGGAAGTGAATAAGGCGTTAATTTGCAAGTGAGTTAGTGAGTCTTATGATGCCGGGTGGAGGGAAAAGCGTCAAACGAGGGCTCGTTTGCGGGTTGACGCGTTTGCGGGTTGTCGAGTTTCGGTTCACATAACCCGAAAACTCGTTAACCCGCAAACTCGATAACTCATCTGATCGTAATCATCGCTCCCGTCGTCGTCGCGGTCGCGCCGATGAGGTCGGTCGCCGAGGCGTCGAAGGAGACCGTGCTTCCGGAGGCGAGGTTGAACGGGCCGACCGTGACCGTGCAGGGCGCGGCGCCGTTGCACGTTTTGAGGACCGTGCCGTTCCGCGAGATCGTGACCGACCCCACGCCGTCGCCGTCCGATGCCGATGCCGTGACCTGCGTCGTTTCGGTCGGGAGGATCGAGCTGTTCGACACGGAGAGGTCGATCGTCGGGTTGTCGTTCGAGGCGATGGTCACCGTCTTCGTGACGCTCTTGTACCGGAGCGACTGCGGCGTCTGGATCCATGCGTACACCTGATGCGCCGTGTTGAGATCGCCCGACATGACGTCGTTGTACTGGCAGCTCTGCGGGTTCGAGGAACACGACTTCACGTCGCTGCCGTCAATGTTGACGACGATCTTCGTGGCGTTCAATCCGGCGGCGAGCTGGACGAGGATGCCTGCGGGCTGGCCCTGCCGGAGCTGCGTATGCCCGAGCGTAAGAATGATCCCGTCGTTTTCCGGAAGCGAGACGACCTGCGTGGACGCGTCCGCCTGGATCACGCCGTTTGCGCTCGTGAAGAACTTCGCCGTGTACGCGTAGCTGTCCGGGAGGCCGGTCGTGGGGAGCGTGAACGTGGTCGAGCACGTCCGCGCGCCGTCGCAGGAGGTGAAGAGGGCGTTCCCGACCCAGATTTCGATCTTCGTGACCGGCGACGGGTAGTTCGTCGACGCGAGGAGATCAAGGGATTCGCCCGGCTGCGCCTGCGTTTTCGACGGCGTGAGCGTGAACGTGGAACCCGGAACGGTTGAGGTCGCGTTCGGCGCGGTCGGCACGGTCGGTTCCGCCACGTTCACGTGGTACGTGCGCACGTCGATCGCCGGGACGCCGGTTTCGAACGACCGCGCGTACGAGAAGACGATATCGGACGTTCCGGCGACGAGCGGCGTGAACGTGAATTCATCCGTGCCGCCGGACCCGACGAGCGTGGTCGATTGCGGCGTGTAGACCTCGGAGACTTTCGTGAATTGCCCCGGGGAGAACGCCGCCGTCCAGCCGTACCCCGTCGTCGGATTCGAGGCGAGGTCGACCGTGAAGTTCGTTCCCTTCGTTTCCGTGATCGTCGTTTGCGACGTCGTCTGCGAGGCGGTGAGCGTGTCGCCGATCGTCGGCTTCGCATCCCTCGCGTTCGTGCGGCTGTAGTCCGTTGTCGACATGATGGCCGTTCCCGTCTGGTAATCGGCGAAGAATGCGTCCGGGAGGTCGTCGATCTGTTTCATCCAATCCGCGCCGTAGTAGTTTTGCGCGAGCGCTTCGGTCTGCATCCAGCGGAGCGTGTTCGACAGGTCGATGGCATAGACCTTCGGGTCGGTCGTGAGCTTCACCATTTTCACGCCCGGCCGGTACGTCACGTTCCCGCCGATCATGATCGCGGCGAGTTCGGCGTCCGTGATCGTTTTGATGTTCGTGAACCCCGCATACCACGTGAAGTACGTTTTCTCGTTCGGGAACACGTACCGTTTCCCGTCCGTGTTGTAGTAGTACACGGCGGGACCGGACGCTTTAATGAGGTCTCCAGGCGTTAGCGTGGCCGCGCGAAGCGACGCGAGCGGGGAGATGAGCATCGCAATGGATGCGAGCGCGTAGGCGAGTCTTTTCATAGAACTCCATCGTACACGGGAATGGGGGATGGGGCAAAGGAGAAGGGATTAGGCGGTTCGGCGGTTCGGGAATAGGGAGGGTTTTGGGGTTTGGCGTTTGGGTTTTGGTATTGCCAAAATCCAAACGCCAAACCCCAAACGCCAAAACAACCATTGAACGGTAGGGGCACGCCGTTGGTACGGCGGTCGCGACCGCCGTACCGGCGGTGTGCCCCTTAAAGAGGATGGGAACCATCGGCTCGCGTAACTACCGTTTTTGTCATCCTGCGAAGCCGCGTTTGACGCAGCGAAGCGGGATCGCTTTCTAGTTGAGCGCTTGATCGTGAATTTGGTAATCGTAATTGGCAGGGAGGTCAATTGACTTTCATCTATCGAGTTAACAACGATCAACTCCATCTTGACTTCCCTATTCTGTTTGTGATTAAATCGACGTTAAGTGATTGGGTCGATTTCTATCAGATCATTGAAGGAGAAGCCTCATGCACTTTCAAAACGGAAGCTACCGTTTCGTCTTCGTCATGCCTTCCATGCGTCTTGTCATAAAGATTCCGCGTATTCGCATCGGAGAGTTTTGGATGAATGCCCGCTCCAACTCGCGGGGTCTCTTCACAAAGCCGGGTCAGTGGCGATATTTTTGGAAGACGACCTTTGCGCAGAGCAGCGACTATCCCTTTTCAGGCAGACGTCTTTTTAAAGGGTTTGTCGATAATTGGCGCGAGTGGCGATTTTGGAGGGAGACCCGCCATCCCGTTCTCGCTCCGATGTATTTCTGGTTCGGATGCACGCTTCAGCAATACGCCAAGCCCCTTGTGGTGCAGAGCGGGACTGAACTCTTTGATCGTCTGCAGCCGTTATGTGAAGGATTGAGAGGACGAGACCCGCATCACTTTACGAACCCTGCGAATTTCGGTGAACTGAATGGACACTTAGTCGTCGTTGACTACGCCAGTCCTAAAGTTCAATCGATCCTTCGTGTCAAAGGAGACGTCCTCGTTCGCGAATACGATGTTCGCATCTAGCTTCACGCCATGCTTCTAAAAAGCATGGCGTTTGCGTTTCTTTGGAAAGATTCCTACGTCGCCCCGCAGACGGGGCTCCTCTGAATGACAAATCGGTAGTTATGCGTGCCGATGGTTCCCATCATCTTTAAGGGGCACGCCAACGGCGTGCCCCTACCGATAAACGGTCGTCTTATTTTTTTACGCGGTAATGCAGCTGGACCGTATCCTGATTCAGTTTCTTCGTTCCGATCAATTCAAGTTCAAGTTCGAAATCCGCATCAGCGAATATTTTGATGCCGCGACCGAGGACAAGCGGTTCAACGTCAAGGAAGATCTCATCGATGAGATTTTCTTTGACGAACGAGGTATTGAGCTGGCCTCCGCCGGCCAGGAACAGGGTTTTGAATCCTTTCTGCTCCAGCACCTTCACGATCCCTTTCGGCGATTCATTCGTGATGAGGACGTTTGCTCCCCACGTATTTTCCATCTCCTTATGCGTAACGACAACGTTCAGCGCATCCGGGAACGGGAAATACCCGGATTTCGCCGCGGCCAAGTACGTATTCCTTCCCATCACGATATTCCCCGCGTCTTTGCTGTGTTCATAAAAACCCTTCAAATCTTCTTCCGACGTCCATTCAGAGTCGCCGTTTTCCCGGGCGATATATCCGTTGATGGAGACGCCCATGTAGAGAATTGTTTTCATAATTCGCGCATCATTCATCCGACTCACGACTCACGACTCACGACTCACGACTCACGACTCACGACTGCCCGTCTCGCCATCGCATTCAACTCTGCGAACGCTTTGATCGGCGCCGGGTTCCTGAAGATCGCATGCCCGGCGTACAGGCGCGTCGCGCCCGCGCGGACGAGCGTGGGGATGGTCTTCCGGCTCACGCCGATGTCGAAGCCGATCGGAAGCGATGGGAAGAGCTTGCGGAGTTCGCGGACCGTGAGGATCGTCTTCTTGTTCATGCGCTGGCCTGTCGCGCCCGGCTTTCCGCCCATCACGAGGACCATGTCGAGCTGATGGATGTGCTGCGCGACAACGGAGAGCGGCGTCCCCGGGGAGATCGCGAGCCCGGTCTCGATCTTGTGCTGGCGGATGCGCGAGAGGATGGTCCCGATCTTTTCGGGGATTTCCGCGTGGATGATCGCGCGCTTGAACCCGCGCACGCGGCGCCAGTGGTCGATGATCGGCAGGGGATCATTGACCATGCAATGGATTTCGAATTTCAGATTGAGCTCCCAGTCCGCGATGGTCTCCGGGTTATTCCACGTCGTCCCGGGAACAAACGTCCCGTCCATAATGTCGACCTGCACGATGTCCGCCGTCCCCTCCATGATCATGGCGCGCGATTTGAACTGGCGCTCGTTTAGGGCGAGGATGGCGGGAATGACGGAGGGAAGTAGATGAGTGGATGAGTGGATGAGTGGGGACATATGCGTTGCGTCAGAGGCGCGCCCGCTTTTTTCCATTTTCCCGAGGAGTCTGCGACGAGGGATCCCTTAGAAGCGAGCAAGAGCAAAGATGCAGTCCCTCCTCATCCAAACCTCCTTTCTAAGGGATCCCTCGTCGCCCGTCGGACGGGCTCGCTCGGGAAAGTGAAAAGAGAGTCGGTGGATTATCCCAACTCCTTTATCCGTCGGCGATGCCGCGTTTCCTTCGAAGCTTTTGTCTTCAAGAAAACGGAGATCAATCCCATCGCTTTCTTCGGCGTCGTATTCCATCCGCCGAGCGTGAGGATGTTCGCGTCGGTGTGTTCGCGCGCAAGCTTCACCTGTTTCGCATCATATCCGTCTACGGCGCGCGCTCCTTTGACGCGATTCGCCGCAATCGCGACGCCGACGCCGCTTCCGCAGACGAGGATCCCTTTCGGGCGTCGGGCGTCGGGCGTCGGGCGTCGGGAATTCAATTTGACGACCGCCCGCGCAACGTCCCGTCCCACGACGGGATAATCATCGCCCGCGACGAGCCGCGGCGTGAAGTCGCAGACGTCGTGGCCGAGGCGGAGGAGTTCTTTGCGGATCGACTCCTTGAGTTTGAATCCGGCGTGGTCGGAACCGAGGAGAACCGGTAAGCGGCGAGCGGTAAGCGGCGAGCGGGATCGTTTTGTGCTGGGCATATCAATCTAAGGATAGCATCTTCGCAGGCACTTTCCCGAGGCCTGTCCGCCTTTGGCGGGAGTCCCGCCGATGGACGGACT
This sequence comes from Candidatus Uhrbacteria bacterium, assembly GCA_963835915.1. Classification (GTDB taxonomy): domain Bacteria; phylum Patescibacteriota; class Patescibacteriia; order 2-12-FULL-60-25; family 2-12-FULL-60-25; genus 2-12-FULL-60-25. The sequence goes on along the minus strand of CAWIHE010000005.1, from coordinate 25,768 downwards.
CCTCTTAAAAGTGATGGTGGGAATCCGGCGAATGGATCTTTTCGGCACGATCGACTATCAACTCATCGACTATCGACTCATCCGCTTGGTGCATGGGTGTTGAGTTGCGCAATCTAGTCAGAAAGGTTGACAGTCGTTGCATGCTGCGGTACATCATCCCCGACCTTCACAACACAACCGACGCCGGATGCGCGGGCATGACGCCCGTGCCCAGTGTGTCGCGGGATTGAGAGGTGGCCCAATGGATAACTTTTCTCAGCTTACGCTGGAGTATGTCGTTCTCGATCATCTCGAACGAATCACGGTCGACGATTGTTCGTCGCGGGAGCTTGTTGAAAGCCTCGCGCTTGCGTTCAAACTCGCGTCGATTCGGATCACGACGCTTGAGGATATCATGTACAGGGTTGATTTCATGGGGGACTCGCGCGGGAAGACGTATGAGATGTACCCCCACCGCTTTGGCAGGAAATGGAATCACGTCGACGCGCTCGCGCTCATGGATGAAAAACCCGGTTTCGACGGGAATTTTGCGGCGTCCTTCATGTACTGGAAGCTTCGGATGCCGATGGGCTTGTCCACGTCCATCCCAAGGGATGAGAGCCGCCTTTGGAGACCTCCGGGCAGCATCAATCTGCACGTCCCGTTCTACACGCGGAGCGACATGACGCGGGCGATCTGTTTGGGGACCACGAACCACTGGTGCGCCGATTGCACGCTCCTCCTCTTCCGCGAGGTCCGGCGCGGCGCGTAATGCGCACCCGCCCTTTGCTCCCGAAGACCTCCCGTCACGCTGACGCGGGGTCTTCTTTGTTATGGGAAGGATGGTCGGATGGTCGGATCGTTGGATGGTTAGGGTTTCCTTTGATTTCTGATCGACGAACCATCCGTGCCCTGATGGCCCGATCACGCATTGACAACCCATTCAATTCAATGTATAGAGTTCCTGCCTTCACAATATTGAGATGGCCTCCAAACGGACATTCGGTCCGAGCTGAGAAGCCGATCAAAACGATCAGGAGGAATCATGTCCGCACTCGACCTTTCCGAACTCATTGAACAAGGCCGCGTTCCCCGGGGGACGCTTCTCCTCTCCGTCGAAGTGGACCTGTCACGGTCGCTCTCGGAGATGATTCTTCTGGGGCGCTACGGTAATGCAGAACGGGCGATCATGGTCATCACGGAGGAACGCTTCCCGATCCACCGCGGCGCATCTCCGTCTTGTTACCGGACGAACGTCCTCGTCGTCCCGCCGTACCGGAACAATATTTTACTCGAGGCCCAGGTCGAGGAAATGGAGAAGAGGTATCTCGGCCAGCACGGTTTCGACGCGCTCCTCGCCGTCGGCGCGCAGTATCCGGATCTCCAGCGCACGTTTGACCTGTTCGCGCTCGGTTCCTTGTGGAACGAATCCGGCGGCAGGCGCACTCCCTGGCTTTCAGGAAACAGGAGCGTGCGCGAAGTCAGCGTGCTCAGGAGCGCACTCGATGAGTATCAATTGACCGACGGTCAACGATGCATCGCCTACCTGCGGTGAGCCGACTGACCGCGGATGCGCCGATCTTTGCTTCCGAAGACCTCCCGTCATGCTGACGCGGGGTCTTCTTTGTTACGGGTGATGGATGGTCGGATCGTCGGATGGTTAGATGGTTAGGGTTGGAATAATTCCTCCGATTCTCGGCTGCTCGATCCGAAATCAAAGAAAATTACTCCAACCCTAACCATCTAACGATCTAACCATCCATACCCTTGTTTTTTCCCGCGAAAACCCGCATCCTATCAACGCTATGGATAAGGAATCCCCCTCGAACCCGACTGGCCGTCCGGACTTCCCCAAAATGGAGGAAGAGATCTTGGCGTATTGGGATAAGAAGGAGATTTTCAAGCGGTCCGTGGAGGAGCGGCCGGAGAATAAGCCGTTTGTGTTTTACGATGGGCCGCCGTTCGCCACGGGCCTGCCGCACTACGGACACCTCCTCCAGAGCGTCGTGAAGGACGCCGTCCCGCGGTATAAGACCATGCAGGGGTACCGCGTGGTCCGGCGGTGGGGGTGGGATTGCCACGGGCTGCCGGTCGAGAGTCTCATCGAAAAAGAAGAAGGGATCACGACGCGCGACGAACTCTGCGCGTTCGGCGTGGAGAAGTTTACGAATAACTGCCGGACGTCCGTGTTCCGGTACGTGGACGAGTGGGGGAAGTACATCAACCGGATCGGCCGCTGGGTCGACATGGAGAACGCGTACCGGACGCTCGACCTCTCGTACATCGAGAGCGTGTGGTGGGTGTTCGCCGAACTCGTGAAAAAAGGGCACGTCTATAAGGATCGCCGCGTGTCGCTGTACAGCCCGAAGCGCGCCACGCCGATCGCGAACTTCGAAGTCGCCATGGACGACGCGTACGTCATGGTCGAGGATCCGGCGATCACGCTGAAGTTTCGCGTCAAGGATTCGCCGTCGTCCTATCTCCTCGCGTGGACGACCACGCCGTGGACGCTCCCGGCGAATGTCGCGCTCGCCGTGCGCCCCGACCTCATCTACGCGACGGTGAAGATCGCGGAGACGGGGGAGGAGCTGACGTTCGCGGAATCGCGATTGAATGAGGTTTTGAAGCAGTACTTCCCGCTGGATGATCCGAGCGAATACGGCGAACACAATCCCATGCCGTTCGAGATCATTCATCGTCAACGAGGGAGCGAACTCGTCGGCACGGCCTACGAGCCGCTCTTCTCGTTTATCCCGGCCGAAGGCGGGCACCGCGTCATCGCCGCGGATTTTGTGAGTGAAGAGGATGGCACGGGGATCGTCCACATCGCGCCGGCGTACGGCGAAGACGACTTCTGGGCAGGGAAAGCGCACGACCTCCCGATCATCGAAGTGCTTGATGATCAGGGTCGGTTTCTTCCCGAGGTGACCGACTGGGCGGGCAAGGCGTACGCGGAGGCGAACGAGCCGATCATGGAGAGCCTCGCCGCGCGCGGCCTCCTCTATGACAAGGACACGATCACGCACAGCGTTCCCGTTGATCCGCGGAGCCGCGACCTTCTCATCTACCGCGCGCAGACCGCGTGGTTCCTCGACATCACGAAACTGAAAGCGAAACTCCTCGAAACGGCAAAGCGGATCTCGTGGCATCCGGAGCATTTCAAGGAAGGGCGGTTCGGCAAAGGGCTCGAGACCTCGCCCGACTGGTGTATTTCGCGCACGCGGTTCTGGGGCGCGCCGCTTCCGGTGTGGGAGTGCGACATGTGCCCGCACCGCATCGTCATCTCTTCGATCAAGGAACTCCGCGAACACGCCACGCCGGAATCGTTTCCTGACGTCCTTGATCTCCATCGCCCGTCGATCGACAAGGTGACCTTCGTCTGCCCCGTCTGCGAGGGCGTGATGCACCGCATCCCCGAAGTGTTCGACTGCTGGTTCGAATCCGGGTCCATGCCGTTCGCGTCCGAACACTACCCGTTCGAGAACCGCGATCGCGTCGAGCGGAATTTTCCGGCGGACTTCGTCGGCGAAGCGCAGGACCAGACGCGCGGCTGGTTTCGCGTGCTCCACATCATCTCGACGGCGCTCATGGGCAAGCCCGCGTTCAAGGACGTCGTCGTCACGGGGATGGTGCTGAACGAAGACGGGAAGAAAATGTCAAAGCGCGACAAGAACTATCCCGACCCGTTCGAGGTCCTCGAGACGTACGGCGCGGACGCGCTCCGGATCTACCTCCTCGCCTCGCCGGTCACCGAAGGGGAACAGCTCAACTTCTCGACGCGCGAACTCGACGAGACGTCGCGGAAATCGCTCGCCCTCCTCTGGAACGTCGCCCAGTTCTACAAGACGTACGCGGGGTCCGACCGCGTCGAGATCGCGAAGCCGCGGAGCGCGCACGTCCTTGACCGCTGGATCTACGCGCGGCTCCACACGCTCATCGAAGAGATCACGGAGGCGTACGACGGGTATGATTTGAAGTGCGCCGTGCGGCCGCTCCGCGCGTTCATCGAAGACCTCTCCACGTGGTGGCTCCGCCGCTCGCGCGACCGGATGCGCGGGTCCGACGCGTACGAACGCGTGGACGCGCTCAAAACGCTCCGCGAAGTCCTCCTCGATTTTGCGTGCCTCATGGCGCCGGCCGCGCCGTTCCTCGCGGACCGCATCTACCTTGACCTCGAAGGGATGAAAGCGTCGGTCCACCTCGAACGCTGGCCGAAAGCGGACCCGCGGCTCATCGACGAACGTCTTCTTGAAGACATGGACATCGTCCGGCGCGCCGTGTCGATCGGCCTTGAGCGCCGCTCGGCGGCGAAGATTCCCGTCCGCCAGGCGCTCGCGAGCGTGGTCGTGCGCACGCGGAACGTCGCGGACGCCGAACGCCTCCGCGGAAAGACGGACCTCCTCGACCTCATCCGCGATGAACTGAACGTGGAGAGCGTCGCGTTCGAAGCCGGGGACGTCGCGGATCTCGACGTCGTCCTCGACACGGCAATCACGCCGGAACTCAAGGCGAAAGGCATCGCGCGAGAACTCGTTCGCCACGTCATGGCCCTCCGCAAATCGTCCGGCCTGAAGCCGCACGACAAGATCACGCTCACCATCTCGATCGCGGACGGCGGCCTCCGCGCCATCGTCGAATCGGCAAAAGCGTCCATCGCGGCACAGGTCAAAGCGAAGGAGCTCCAGATCGAGTCGGAGCCGCTTGAAGATGGGAAAGAGATCAAACTTGATGGCAAGGAGGTTTATCTCACGATAGGTGCGTAAGTGCGTAGGTGCGTAGGTGCGTAGGTCGGATCCGGCCTACGCACCTACGCACTTACGCACCTACGCACTTTACTCATCGCCTCTTGACTATTCCAGCGCCTTTGAGTACGATCCTGCCACCACTTATCTATGTTGAGTATCAGACTGCGCCGCGTCGGGAAGCGGAAACAGCCCCTCTACCGGCTGATCGTCCTTGATAAGACGAAGGATCCCTGGGGGGATTACCTCGAGAATTTGGGTACCTACAACCCGCGCGTCAAGCCGAAGCAGATTGCGTTTAAAGTTGACCGGATCAAGCACTGGCTCCTTAAAGGCGCCCAGTGTTCGGACACGGTCTGGAACCTCCTCCTCGAACAGAAAATTGTCGAAGGCGAAAAGCGGAAGACGGCCAGGATTTCGAAGAAGCGACGGGCCAAGATCAACGCCAAAACAACCTAAAACTCTTTGGTCCTACGAATTACGAATCGTACGAATATACGAATGTACGAATGAGGCTCGGATTTGCGTATTCGTACGATTCGTAATTCGTAATTCGCGCCAATTCGTAATTCGTAGGAGACAAAACGCTGAGTTTTGTCAAAAAGACGGGGGACTGGACAAAAAGGCGATTTTTTGCTACAGTAGTCCGCGACGAATCGCCGTATTAGGCGACGTCTAAGATTCTAAGTTACCTTTACACCACTTTCAGCTATGGCTGAACTTCAAAAGGACCAGGCGTTCGTAGAGTACGTCGTGAAGGCCCTCGTGAATCACCCCGAAGACGTCCACACGGAACGGACCGTCGACGATCGGGGCGTCCTCATCACCCTCCACATCAACCAGGAGGACATGGGGTACATCATTGGCCGTCAGGGGCAGACCGCCCGCGCGGTCCGCATCCTCCTTAAGACGGTCGGCGCGAAAGACAATGCGCGCGTCAATCTCAAGATCTACGAACCGGACGAGATGCGCCGTGAGCATCACGAGCGCAAGGCCGCAACGCGCCCGGTGCACGACGACCGCGCCCCAACGCACGGGGAAGCCGGCGTGGTCACGGACGACGACCTCGCGGACCTCGGAATCTAAAGACGAAAGATCAAAGCGAAACTGCCCCGATGAACATCGGGGCGGTTTTGTTTTTGAATTTCTCCGCGACCCTCGTTAACACCGACGCCCTTCCCCCCGACCCATTCCTCTGCCTGGGACCCACCCCCGGCCCCGCCCTTAGCAGGGCGGGGAGTTCTCTTCCTGACATTCAAAGAAAATCAATTAGAGAACTCCCCTCCCCGCCAGGGGAGGGGCCGGGGGAGGGTCGCAGGATAGAGGGAGGGGGCCGGGGAGTGGGTCCGAGACAGAGACGATGGCCCGCGGGGAGGGTCGTCAGATCGCCCGACCTCCTGTAAGCTGGTATCCGTATGGCGATGAAGAAGCGCATCAAAAAAACGTCCGGCCAAAAGCCAAAAGCCAAAAGCCAAAAGCCCTTGCGCTTTGATGCGATTTCCATCTTCCCCGAGGTCTTTGACGCGTACATGTCCGCATCAATCCTCGGCCGCGCACAAAAATCCAAGTTGATTGCCTTTGAGGCGCACAACCTCCGCGATTGGACGCATGATCGCCACAAGACCGTCGATGACAAGCCGTTCGGCGGGGGACCGGGAATGGTGATGAAACCCCAGCCATTTTTGGAGGCGCTGGTGGGTTTAGGAGTTCGAAAGATGAAGGACGGAAAACCAACAACGAAGGCAAAGAAGACACGCGTCATCATGACCGCGGCGAATGGGAAAACGTTTATGCACGCGGACGCCGTTCGTCTCTCGAAGTACGACCGCGTCGTCTTTCTCTGCGGACGATACGAAGGCATCGACCAACGCGTCATTGACCGTCTCGCGGACGAATCGTTCCGCATCGGCGAGTACGTCCTCACCGGCGGTGAACTCCCGGCCATGGTGATGATGGATGCGATCGCGCGGCAGGTGCCGGGGGTGCTTGGGAAGGAAGCAAGCCTTGATGAGGAATCGTGGGCGGATGCGGGAAGGGGTTTGGGGTTTGGGGTTTGGGGTTTGGCGTCTCAAAAAAAATCTTCCCAAAACCCAAAACCCAAAACCCAAACGCCGGTTTGTTCAACTCAGACTCTCTCACCAACCATGGGCTCTGGAGAATATCCGCAATACACCCGTCCCGAAGTCTGGCTCGGCATGAAGGTGCCGGAGGTCCTGATGTCGGGGAATCATAAGAAGATCAAAGAGTGGAGGGAGGGGAGCCGGCTTTGAAGGTCGATGAGAACGGGAACGCGATCCCGCGCGATCTCCTCGCGCCCTTCGACTTCCGCCCGCGCGCCATCATCGAACGCCTCGGCCTCCGACGGCCGATCTTCGCGAAGACGAGCGCGTACGGGCATTTCGGAAAAGCAGGATTGCCGTGGGAGGTGGTCGGTTGATGGCTTGCTGATGGTTGGTTCATTTTTGAAGCTGAAAAATAAATTCAACAAAAACGCGAACGCCCCCGTAAGCGAACGAGGGCGTAAGTGGTTAGTCTATTTGAGGGTCGGAATACCTCCCCCTTGGATGAATTGATCCACCATCCATTCGAGGAGATGGCCAGAATAGAGATATTCCAACGTGAAGATCTCTGCGTTTCTCAGTGTTGTTTTGTATCCGAGAGGAAGTCGGTGTCTGAAGTCTTTTGAGAACGTCCGGCATCTCTCCCTTCCCGTTTCGCGGACCTGGAAGGCGATTGGGCAATCTTTGGCGAACGAATGTTCATACTGAGCCCGTAGCGTCGGCGTCACGAGCGTGGCACGGAACCGTAGCGAATACGCACCCGTCTTCGTATTGGCGATATAACGCCAATGTTCGAATTTGAGCTTCGTCCCGAGATCAAGAACGGCGAACGTAGTCGCACCGCCACTGCCGCTCCATTCGAAACTCGGTATTCGTTCTTTCATTTGCCAGTAAACCGTTGACCCATGGGGATCGGGGCCGAGAATCCTTTTACTCGCATATTCATGGAGTTCCACATACGGCAAAGGCAGACCATAGCGGCTGTACAGAGAGAGTTTGCTAGTCATGAACTCCTCGATTTTTAAAATGAGCGTACTTCAAATTTGCATTTTCTTTGTGAGTTGTCAAGGGGCTCATCCCCTCCATGCCTCCTTCAACTTCTTCACGACCTTCTTTTGGATCTCCTTCCCCGTAAGCGCAAAATAGTTGGACGTTTTTCCGGAGTGGACGAGTTCCATGAAGCCGACGCCGCGGACGGGCTTCCCGTCCATCGACCCTTTCACGTCGAGCGGGCCTTCCCAGTAGTTGATGTCGAAGAAGATCATCTCCTGATCCGGAACGGACGCCTTCACTTCGAATACCGCTTTGCGGCTTGGGATTTTGATCGTCCAGGAGAGCGGGAAGCGGATGCCTGACTTCCTGCTCTTCCAAGTTTTTTTGGATGGCGTCATCGTCACGCCGTGCCCGTGCGCCGGCGTCCCGTCCGCGTTCATGATGTCGAAGATCCGCGTGATCCCGCGTTCGCCGATGTACTCCACGCACATAATGTCGCATCCGTTATCGAGCTGGAGCGAGAACCAGTTCCACCGGTCTTTGCTGTACGTCTCGTTCGTCCACTGGTGGTCCATCCACGTTTTTCCTTCGACTTCAATCCACGTCCCGTCGATACGCATTATTCCGTTCGCCGTCAGATCCGTAAGCGAGTAGTACGCGCTCTCGCGCCCGGCGACCAGCGTGTACCCCTTGCCCTGCTCAAGCATCGGGGGCTTCTTCATCTCGAGCGCGAGATCAAGCATTTCCGTTTTCACGTGGAATGTCGTCGCGCCCGTCTGGGCGATCTCATGGTTCGCAAATCCAAGCGACAGCGGATTCGCGTAGTTCACGTAGAAAAGCGGGCGCGTAAAGCTGTCGCGCGAGACGAGCGAATACACGTGGATGTCTTTCTCATTCCGCTTCTTCGCGATGTCCGTCAGGACCGAGTGCGCGAAGTACAAGTGCGGGTGCTTTTTCCGGAAGAGCACCCGGCTCGCAAACGGGATCTTCGCCTCGCGCGCGTTCACCTTGAACAGGCAGTCCATGAACGCGTACCGCCGACCCTTCGCGTCCTTCAGATGCCCGTTGAAGTACCACCACTCGATGATCGCGTCGTGGGGCTCGTGGTCTTTCGGGAAGGTGATGGGGGTCTTTCGCATACGTATTCAGGATAGCGCGTTTGGGTGAAAAGTCACGAGTCGGAATTCACGGCTTTTCGATGCTTCTTGATTTCACGGTAGGCTTCCTTCAGGAAGGAATCAAAATCCGTTCGCTGCCGATAGAGTTTCGTGAAAAAAGCCGGAGCGGTCAGTTTTCCGATTCGAACGCGTCGATGTTCAGAGTAGAATATTGCACGGCGTTTGAGTATTGTTTGAATCAGCGGATCATTCAGGATAATCGGCGCGACGAGTTCGCTTAATACCCATTCGATATGCGGCGAGTCAAACGTTCTTCGTTTTGCGTTCGGGAAGACCTCTTTCCACTTTTTAAAATAGAGAAAATGGACGCATTCATGCATGATAATCTCCATGGCGAATGACGGATCAGCCCTGTACGACATGGTAAAACTCCAGTCATCCAGGAATCTCGGGCAGATCGGATTGATGGAAATGTCCGCGCGGATGTGCGGTCGATTTTTCGGCCATGCCGTCCCCATGATTTCCGCGATACGTTCAAAAAATCGTTTTTCCCGTTTGCGCCATTCCCGCTCGAATCGAGGGCGGGCCTTCGCAATCTCCTTGGCGCGTTCACGGTGCGTTTTTACGACGTACGCGCGCACGAACGAGCGCCGTTCACGCTTCGTTTTGAGTTTGTATGCCTCGTTGAGCTTGGGATGGCGCTTTGTGATGGACGTTGACCAATTCGATCCTTCAAACAAAAAATTCGAAAGGATATCCGCCTCCCGTGAGGTCGAGATCATCGAAAAAACAACACGGGGATGGTTCATGCCTCAATCATACCAAAAGGACGGGTTTGAGACCCGTCCTTCTTCGATGTCTGTCCACGATACTCATCTGACTCACGACTCACGACTCACGACTCACGACTTCTTCCTCTTCCTCGCCGAGAGGACATACGAGTACACGATCGGCACGATGGTGATACCGAGGATGACGGGCACGAAGATGATGAAGAGCGCGGTACCCGAACCGGCGGTGAGCGACATGATGAGGATCGCGATGCCGCCCAAGACGAACATCCATCCCGTCAAGCGCTGGCTCTTCTGCCAGATTTCGGGGTCGTCGAGCGTCCACGGGGTGCGGAGGCCGACGAACCAGTTCTGCCGGATTTTCCCCATCAGGTTTCCAAGGATGATGAACAGGATGCCGATGCCGGCCGTAACGCCGGGGCCGACGATGTCATTATGCGTCGGCGCGAGCGCGGCGTAGAACGTGAGTCCTTCCATATAGAGCAGGAACGCGGAGAGCGAGATCTGGATGGCGAGCCACGGTTTGCGGAACAGGTCGTACTGCGCGCGCTTCGGATCGATGTATTCGAGGACCGGGAAGAGGATCGCGAAGAGGACGATCATGCCGGGCATGATGAATGCGCCGAACGGTTTCGGCGTCCAACCGTTCGGGGCGCCGCTGAGTCCCCAGTGCGTGGGAAGCGGATCGGGGAGATATGGGTACGCGATGACGGCGACGATGATTGCGATCAGCGCAATGACCCACACGACCGGCGTCGTCCGTTTTGGATTCTTGGATTGGAGGGCGCTGCCTTCTCCATCTTGGAGATTAGACGGCGCTTGAGTCTGGTTTGTCATAGGAGAAAAAGTCGAGGATGAATGATTCCGCCTCTTCAAAGACGGAGAGGTTGAGCGAGTAGACGATGAATTGCCCGTTGCGTTCCGGGATCACAAGCCCCGCGCGCTTCAGCGCATCCAGGTGGTGCGAGAGCGACGGCTGGGTGATCGTGAAGTGCTCGAGGATCTCGTTCACGGACATGTCCTTCTCCTTGAGGAGTTGCAGGATCTTGCGCCGCGACGGGTCCGAGAGGGCTTTGAAGACGGTGTCCATAGGGTATGTGGGAAGTATAGACGGTTGTCTATATATTGTCAAGTACGTAGTTTTTAGGGTGCGTAAGTGCGTAGGTGCGTAAGTACGTAGGCCGGATCCGACTTACGCACCTACGCACCTACGCACTTACGCACCTAACTCTGCAAAGAGACCTTGACTAATCGCCTGATTTCGTGTACGTTCAACAATCCTGCAATCCTGTAGCCATAGGGGCGCAGGTGTCCTTTCGACCTCTCAATAAGAGAAGGAGTCCGAACGTGATCAACCTCAATACAGGCAGTGTTCTCATCGGCGAACGGGGGCAGTACTCCATCATCAATCTGATCGGCGAAGGCGGAATGGCGCGCGTATTCAGCGCGTCGTCGGCGCTGATCGACGTGGTCGCCGCGAAGGTGCTCCATGAAGATTTCGCCATCATGCGGTCATCTCCGACGACAACGCCGGGATCGTCCGCACGGACGGCGCGCACGGTCGGTGAACGGTTCAAGAGGGAGGCGGGACTCCTGAAACACCTGAACCATCCGCATCTCGCGGGGTTCATCGACATGGGTCTCATTGAGGCCGGGGAAGGAAACCCTCCGGTCCCATTCATCGTTTCCGAGTTTGTCGAAGGCCAGCCGCTCGACCTCGTGATCCACGAACAGGCCAAGATGCTCCGAATCCTGAAGTGCGGAACGAACGAGGCGGGTGAGCTGTACGAACGGTTCGCAACGCCTGGCGAAGTTCCGACGCGTCTCTCCGAACCGTTCTTCAAGATATCCATGTTCATCCGGATCGCGCGCGCGCTCTGTTCCGCGCTCGCGTATATCCACAAGGAAGGCGTCGTCCATCGGGACATCAAGCCGGAAAACGTCATGATCCGGCTCGTCGACGGCCATGTGGAGGTCGTGAAGCTCCTCGATCTCGGGATTGCGTGGATGTCGAAAGACCTCCAGCAGCAGATCGGCAGCGATACGACCCTCACGCGCGAGTCGATCATCGGGACTCCGTTCTTCATGCCTCCCGAGCAATGTCTCGGTGGAACGGTCGTCGGCCCGACGTTCGACGTGTTTTCCCTCGGGATGGTGTTGTACATCATGCTGACGGGACGGCATCCGAATCGCAACGAGCAGACGCTCCCGTCGTACTACTTGAGCGTCAATTCGACGAGCCCGTACGATCCCGGTCTCTTGGCCGATGGGATTCCGGAGGAACTCCGGATGCTCGTCGTGAACGCGACGAGGCCCAACCCCGGGGATCGGTACAAGACGGCCTTCGAGATGCTTCAGGTGATCAATCGCGTTGAGAGTTCGCTTCTGGATGCGCGCAACGGCGCCGTCCCCACGCGGACGATCGAATCGACCCCGCCTCCGGCACGGAGGGGCGGTATCATCGCCTGGATCGGCATGGGCGCGTTCCTCCTTGGCCTCGCTGGCGGCGCGTACTACCTCGTCCAGAGGCATGAGGCGCAGAATGAGGGCGCATCCCCGGCTCCCACGGCTCGGTCGGCCCAGCCCGCCGCGACCGCCCAGCCGGGAACGCCTCGGCGATCGGCCGCGCAGGCAAGCCGGATCGCGGCAATCTCCGGACCTTCGCCTGAGACGGACGTCTCGCCGACGGCGTTGGAAACCGTGCGCAATCTCTGCACGAACGCGAAAGCCAAGCAGAGCAAGGGCGCACCGGCGAATATGCTCATCGCCAAAGCCCATGCGTATGTCGCGGCATTCAAACAGACGCCGGAATGCAGCGGCCTCTAGTTTCTCCTCCTGCTCCTTATCGCTTACGAACGCCCGTCGATCCTCTGATCGGCGGGCGGTTTCGTTGGATGAGTGGTTGAGTGGATGAGTAGATGAGTGGGTCTCTAAAGAGAATCCCACTCATCTACTCATCCACTCAACCATCCTTGTCCCTCCCCCTCGCCCCCGCTACCCTTACCCCCATGATCGGCTCCCTTCGCGGCACCGTGACTGACGTCTCTCCGATGGACGTCCTGATTGAAGTTGCCGGCGTGGGGTACCGCGTCATCGCGCCGCCGGGCACGCTCGCGGGATTGCGCGCGGGGGAGGAGGCGTTCCTCCATATCCACGACCACGTCCGCGAGGACGCCCACGACCTCTACGGCTTCGCGTCGCGCGACGAGCGGTCGCTGTTTGAACGCCTGATCGGCGTCTCCGGCGTCGGCCCGAAAGTCGGGCTCGCGATCCTCTCGCTTGGGAGCGCGGATACGGTCAAACGCGCGATTATGTCCGGAGATCTCGGCATGCTTACGTCCATCTCCGGCGTCGGGATGAAGATCGCGCAGAAGGTCGTTCTTGAACTCAAAGGTCAGCTCGTCGACGTCGAATCCGCATCAGGTCCCGATCGTGAGGTCATTGATGCGCTCGTCTCGCTCGGCTACTCCTCCGGCCAGGCGAAGGATGCGGTGAAGGGGATCGGGCAGGAAGTGACGGATGTGTCGGAGAGGGTGCGCGAGGCGCTGAAGAGATTAAGTCCGTAGATTCGTTACGTCGTTGCGTCGGGCGTCGTTGCGTCGGTTCGGCCGGCCGACGCCCGACGCAACGACGCCCGACGCAACGAGAACGATGCTCATCCAAGTCACCGATCAGCGATCCTGGGACGGCTTCATCGCAAGCCAATCCGGTTCCCAATTCACCCAATCATGGGACTGGGGCGAGTTTCGCGCATCGACGGGACATCCTGTCGAGCGTCTCGCGCTCGTTGATGATCGCGGGAAGTGGATGGCGGCGGCATCCATCGCCTTTCATCGGAAGCCGATCTTTGACGGGTTCTGGTACGCGCAACGGGGTCCCGTCATCCGGCACGACCTCTCGGCGCAGGCGAAAGAGATCCTCGCGGCGTTCGTGAGCGAGCTGGAGGCCCGGGGTCTTCTCCGGCGCGCGCTCTTCTGGCGTCTCGAGCCGGCGATTGAATGGAAGCGGGAGGAAGAGCCGCTCGGATCTCCGTTCATCCGCGCGCGGTCGTACCAGCCGTCCGCGACCGTGCTCCTTGATCTCACGAAGACGGAAGAGGAGCTCCTCTCGCGCATGCACGAGAAGACGCGATACAACGTTCGGCTCGCGGAGCGGAAAGGCGTCCGCGTCCGCGAGGGATCATCATCCGACGAGATCGAGATCTTCCTCCGCCTGAACGCGGAGACGGCCGCGCGCGACGCGTTCGCATCCCAGCCGTCCCCGTATATCCGCCGGACCGTCGAATTTTTCGCGCCGAAGAAGATGGCGTCGATCCGCATCGCCGAGATCGACGGGGTCCCGCTCGCGGCGAACGTCGAGATGGCGTTCGGCGACACGACGACGTACCTCTACGGCGCCTCGTCAAACGCGAACCGGAACGCCATGGCCCCGTTCGCCCTCCACTGGGAAGCGATCCGCGCGGCAAAAGCGGCCGGCCGGCAGGTTCTATGACTTCTACGGCGTCAATCCCGAATCCACATCCGCGCCCGCGTATAAGCCCTCCTGGAGGGGATCACACGCTTCAAGCTCGGCTGGGGCGGAGCGCGCGTCGAATATGCGGGGACGTTCGAACTGCCGAGGAATCCGTTCGTCTACAAGGTCGTCCGCAGGATCATCGGATAGAGTCGAATAGTCGAGTAGTCGAATAGTCGATGAGTCTCATCTTGGGGCTCTTTTTTACTATTCGACTATTCGACTATCGACTATTCGACTCCTTGAAGGCGATGGCCGGCGATATTTGATGGATGTGCATCAACAACGTGTTCCCCAACGTCAGTAAATAACGTATACTAAGCTAACGGTATGGCGAAAGCAGCAGGAGGGAAAGCCGCAGAGGACGTGCAGCTCGATTTTGCGTCCATGATCGAGGGGAGCATCCAGCAGGCCCGCAAGCTTAAAGTTGTCGAAGGCATCGAAGAGCTCGAAAAAGTGACGTCGGTCACCCAGCTCACGAACCTCCTCGTCGAGAAGGCGTGGAAGTCCGGAACCTCCGACATCCACATCGACCCGCAGGAGGACACGGTCATTGTCCGGTACCGCATCGACGGCATTCTCTACGACGTCATCTCGCTGAAAAAAGAGGTCCAGCCGCTCATCATTTCGCGCGTCAAAGTCCTCGCCGCGCTCCGGACGGACGAGCACCTCATGGCGCAGGACGGGCGGTTCCGATTCTCCTCCAGCGGCGAAGACATCGACCTCCGCGTCTCGATCATCCCGACCTACCACGGGGAGAACATCGTCATGCGTCTCCTCGTCGGCGGCGCAAAGGCGCTCTCGCTCGACGAGCTCGGCTTTTCGGAACGGGACCTCACGACGATCCAGAAGTACATCCGGAAGCCGTACGGAATGATCCTCGCGACGGGCCCGACGGGATCGGGGAAAACCACCACGCTCTACTCGGCGCTCCGCATCCTGAACGCGCGCGACGTCTCGATCGTCACGATCGAGGATCCGATCGAATTCGCGATCTCGGGCATCACGCAGATTCAGGTGAATACGAACACGAACCTCACGTTCTCGGCCGGACTCCGTTCGATCGTCCGGCAGGACCCGAACATCTGCCTCGTCGGAGAGATCCGCGACAAGGAAACGGCAAGCATCGCCGTGAACGCGGCTATGACCGGGCACCTCCTCCTCTCCACGCTCCACACGAACGACGCGGCGACCACGCTCCCGCGGCTCCTCGACATGGGCATTGAGCCGTTCCTCATCGCCTCGACCGTGAACGTCGCGATCGGCCAGCGCCTTGTCCGCAAGCTCTGCGACGCCTGCAAGGAGACGTACCGGATGACGAAGGAGGAGATCGAAACGCTGAAGGAAGTCGTCCCGACGAAGGACGTGCTCGACGTGAACAAGCCCATCTTCCGCGCGAAAGGGTGCGATGTCTGCAACCACACGGGGTACGTGAAGCGGATGGGCATCTACGAAGTCATGGAAGTGTCGGAACCCATCCGGACGCTCATCAAGGCGCGTGCGAGCGCGGACGACCTCCGGAAAGCCGCGCGCGAACAGGGGATGAAAACGATGGTCGAAGACGGATTCGCGAAGGTCGCGGCGGGCATCACCTCCATCGAAGAGATTCTGCGGGTGGTTCACGATTGACGGATGCTCTATGATGTTATGAGGGGTAATAAAATTCCAAATTCCAAATTCCAAATTCCAAAGAAATTATTTGGAATTTGGAATTTGGAATTTGTGCTCCAGAGGCGCACCCGCCTTTGGCGGGGAATTTCCTTCGAGGTATGCCTCCGCGCATAAGGACCGTCGGGCCCACGGTGCCCGTCACCCAGAAGAGCGCCCCGAAAAAAGCGGTGGCGTTTCGTCCTTCGGCCGTGCCGCCGGAAGCGAGGATCCCGCCGCCGCCGATTCCACCGAGTCCGCCGGAAGCGAATCCGCCGGAAGCGAAGGCGTCGGAACAGAAGGTGCCGGCGGTGAAAGCGCCGGAACAGAAGGTACCCGCGAAAAAGACGCGGACGAAGTTCGGAGAGAAGAAGGCGTCGTCGGGAAAGTTCAAGGATCGTGATCGCAAGGAACTGGGCGGGTCGAGATTCCTCAACATTTCGATTGACAATAAGATCATGTTTTCGAAGCACCTTGCGATCATGCTTGAAGCCGGGATTCCGCTCCGCGAGGCGCTCGAAATCATGAAGGAGGAATCGATGTCGAAGCCGATCCAGCGGATCCTCACCGTCGGCATCGCCGACCTCTCGAACGGATTTACGCTTTCATCGACGCTCGAAAAATTCCCGCGCGTGTTCAAGCCGTTCAGCGTGAACATCGTCCGCGTGGGCGAATCGTCGGGGACGCTCGCGAAAGCGCTCCAGTACGAGGCGACGGAGCTTGAAAAATCGCACGAACTCGCCGGGAAAGTGAAGGGCGCCCTCACGTACCCGGCCATCATTTTTTGCGGGGCGCTGGGCATCGCGGGGTTCCTCTCGTTTTCGATCCTCCCGAAACTCATCCCCGTGTTCGGGGCGATGAGCGTAAATCTCCCGCCGACGACGAAATTCCTCATGGCGTCGAGTACGTTCATTCGCACGCAGTGGGCGCTCCTCATCGGCATTACGGCGCTCATCATCGGCTCGTTCGTCGTCGCCTGGAGGATCCGCCCCATCCGGTTCGCGCTCGAATCGCTCATCCTCCGCATCCCGTTGTTCGGACGGCTCATGCGCGGCGTTCAGGTCGCGCACGCGATGCGGATTTTCGGAACGCTTCTCGCGAGCGGCGTCCAGATCGTCGAGGCGATCCACGTCACGGCGAACTCGACCGAGAACCTCGTCTACAAGCGGACGCTCGAACGGATCGCCGTTGACGTCGAACGCGGCGAGGAGATCACGAACCAGCTTGCGCGGGAGAGGAAATTGTTCCCGGCGATCGTCACGGGGATGGTGAAGATCGGAGACCGGACGGGGAAGCTCTCCGAGAGTCTCATTACGGCCGCGGAATTCACCGAGCGGGAGGTCGATAACCTCACGAAGACGCTCGCAACGCTCATCGAGCCGATTACGCTCATCCTCGTCGGCGGCCTCGTCGGATTCATCGCGCTTTCGATCGTCACGCCGATCTATGACCTTACGTCGGGCATGTCGAAATGACGCACGCGGCACGCGGTGGAGCCTGTCCCGAGTCATACGAGGGACGGCACGCGTCCACATTCGAGCGCGTGCCGCGCGTCCGCGTGCCGCGTGCCGAGGCTTTACCCTCGTCGAGCTCATGATGCTCATCGCGTTCATGTTCGTCGTCGGCGCGTTCGCTGTGTTTTTCGGGATGCGCGCCGTCGACATCCAGGAGCTCGGCGCCGCGCGCGATACGGCGATGAGCGAGCTCGCGCTCGCCCGCGAGCACGCCATGGACGGGACGAACGATTCGGCCTGGGGCGTCGCGTTTGCAACATCGTCGCTCACGTCCTTCAAGGGACTGTCATTCGTTTTGCGCGACAAGGCGTTCGACCGGACAACGACGTTCAGTCCGGTCGTGACGCTCTCGGGGGCCACGTCGGTCGTTTTCCTCCCGCCGGACGGGAGCGTCCTCATGACGGGCACGGTGAACATCTCCAATGGCGCGGCCACGTCGAGCGTGGGCGTGAACGCCGTGGGAGGGATCGACGTCCATTGAGCAGGGAAGCTGGAAGCTTGAAGCTGGAATCTGGAAGTCTGGAAACAGAGATGACCGTCTCTGCTTCTTCCAGATTCCAGCTTCAAGCTTCCAGCTTCGCCCTGACCTGTCCCATGATGTATACTTTTCCCATGAAACGCGCACCGAAGAAGCGCCAGCCCGGCGGCTCGTTCCTCGTCGAGGCGCTCATTGCGATTGCGATCCTTACGATCATCGCGGGGTCGATCGTCGTGTCGCTCTCAAGCCAGATCAATTCGACGACGACGAGCCGGGATACGGCGGCCGCGACCGCGTATGCGCAGGAAGGGCTTGAAGCCGCGCGGGTCATCCGCAACACGGGGTGGGACGCGCTCGCGACCGGCAATCACGGCATCGCGTGGGTGAACGGGAACTGGGGATTTTCCGGGACGTCGGACGCGACGAGCACGTACACGCGCGTCGTCTCCGTCGCGGCGATCGACGACCATGACCGCAGCGTGAATTCGACCGTCACGTGGACCCCGGCCCCCGGACGCCCAAGGACGGTCACGCTCTCAACGATCCTCTCGGACTGGCGGAACGCGTCGCAGGTCGACCTTGGCGGCGGCGGACTCGGCGGGGACTGGACGGCCCCGGGGATCGTGAACGGCCAGCTCGACTTCGGGGCGAACTTCCGCGCGCTCGACGTGGACGTGGTCTCGACGACGCTCGCGATCGCCGGATTCGGGACGGTTGCGCAGACGAACGAGCTCTGCATGCTCGACGTCTCGAACGCGAACAGCCCGGTCATCCACGGCTGCCTCAATACCGGGACGGGCGTGAACAAGGTCCGCATTGACCTTGCGCGGAAGCTCGTGTTCATGGCGTACGCGGGAACGTCGAACCAGCTCCAGATCGCCGACTTCTCGAACATCGACAACGTCACGCTCAAGAAGCAGTTCACGATCGCGGGGAACACGCAGAAAGGCCGCAGTCTCGACCGCGTCGGCAACCTCATCTACTTCGGGACCGAGGGACCGGCGACGAAAGAGTTCTACGTCATCGACGTGACCGATCCGCTGAATCCGGTCATCAAGGGGTCGATCCAGCTCGGAAACGACATCAACGGCATCCAGGTCGTCGGGGATTACGCGTACCTCGCCACGGACGTCGACGGGAAAGAGCTGTCGATCGTGAACATCCACGACCCCACGCATCCCGTGCTCACCTCGATCACCGACGTTCCGGGCCCCCAGCACGCGGAAGTCGTCTGGTATGATGCCGCCACGGACCGCGCGTACGTCGGACGGCAGACGAACTCGGATCCGAATACGCCGGAGGTCGTCGTCTACGACGTGAGCAATAAGGCGTCGCCGCAACTCATCGGATCCATGGAAGTCCCGGTCGACGTGAACACCCTCCTATCAGTCGGCAACCTCCTCTTCGTCCTCACGTTCGGCGACATCGAATTCCGCGCGTACGTCGCCACGGACCCCGCAAACCTCCGGTACTACGGCGGCATCGATTTCCCGGCCGGCGACGAGCCCCGGGGCGTGAAGTACCTGAGCAATAAGTTCTACGTGGCGATTTTCAACGAGTACGGACTGCGTATTGTCTCATCATTCCAGTAATCGACGGGGAGCCCGCGGGATCGGAGATCATCGACGGTCGGATCATGGGCGAAGAGGGCCGACTGGGCCGACTGGGAATGATCCGAGTCGGCCCAGTCGGCCTTCGTCCCCTCATCTCCGCCATCACGCCCTCACCGTCCTTCGCCCGCCGCCGCGGACTTCGGATGGCACGCGCCCTCACGCCCTGACGCCCTTACGACCCGCACTATGCGCGCCCGCCGCGGCTTCACCTTCATCGAGCTCCTCATCTACACGGTCATCTTCAGCGGGATGGTCGCGGCGATCGTGTACCTGACCCGGACCGTGCAGGACACGCGCGCCCGCGTCCGGACGGCGGTCATCCTCCAGAGCGACCTTCGCTTTGTGCTCGCGCGCATGTCATCGTACGTCCAGTCGGGCGACACGGTGACGCTTCCGGCGACGTCGACGCCGACGGGCTCGATTCTCGAGGTTTCCTTCGCCACGTCGTCGCCGGGGTACAATCCCACGCACGTCGAGCTCCTGAACGGCATCATCACCGTGAAACGCGGGGCGAGCAGCACGCTCGCGCTCACAAGTTCCGCCGTGAACGTTACGACGCTCACGTTCAATCGGACGTCGAGCACGCCTCCGGCCGTCCGCATGACGATTACGGGATCGCTCCGGAACGGCGGCGGCTCGAGCGGCGTTCCGCTCACGCTCTCGACGGCCGCGGTTGTCCGGAGATGACGAGGTCGGGACGAAGGGTATGAAAAATTCCAAATTCCAAATTCCAAATTCCCCGCCAGAGGCGGGTGCGCCTCTGGAGCACAAATTCTATCGCGGCAACGTGATGCTCATCTCGCTCCTCATCCTGCTCGCCGTGCTCCTCGGATTCGCCGTCGTCGGCATGACGCTCTCGGTCGGGGAAGAGCAGGGCGACACGGCGGCGCTGAACAAGGCGAAGGCGCGCCAGGCGTCCACGGCATGCCTTGAGACGGCCATGGACAAGCTCGGCCGCGATGCGACGTACTCGGGGAACGAAACCATCACCGTCGCGAGCACGACGTGCTCGATCCTCGGCGTGACATCGTCAACGACGTGGACCATCAAAGCCCAAGCGAGCGTCGGAAATGAGATATCGAGAGAGCAGGTCGTCCTCTCAAGCCGGTCGCCGGTGACGGTCAAGTCGTGGAACGAGGTTTCGTCGTTCTGATTGAGGCTAAGAGGCTGAGAAGTCCGGAGGGTCTATCCGTCTCAAAGCCGATTGGCCTCGACCATCAGACGGAATTGACGTTTTTCAAGGGCTCCGCTGTTCTGTGCTATACTTACCCTATCTTTCACCTTTTCCCGAATTTTAACAGGGAACGGGAAAGGCATTACCCATCTTTTTCATTTCAACATATGAAAAGAGCTTCCATTTCCCAGTTGAGGGGTTTCACGCTCATCGAGCTCCTCATCGTCATTGCGCTCATCGCGGTCCTTGCCGGCGCGGTCATCATCGCGCTCAACCCAGCGCGGCAGTTCGCGCTCGCCCGGAACTCCACGCGCTGGAGCCACGTCTCGTCGATCAACGACCTCATCCAGCAGAATATTGCCGAACATCAGGGAATGTTCCAGTGCGGAGGCGTCGTGACCGCGATTCCGACGACGAGCACCCTGATTTCGAACGCGAACAACGGAACAACCGGGCATTTCGACCTCTGTCCCTGCCTCGTTCCCACATACACGCCGGCGCTCCCGTACGACCCGAGCGCGGCCGGAGCGGCGTTTACCGACTGTACGAATTACGATTCCGAGTACTACATCATCCGCGATGTCGCAACCTCCCGGATTACGGTATCATCGACGCACGCCGAACTCGGCGCGGTCATCTCCGCGACGCGGTAGACCGGTCCGTTTCGAGTTGAATCCGCTTCCTCGCGCCGCCCAGTCCGGGCAGGCGCGAGGAGTTGATTAAGGTTGTGGATGGCGGTTGTGTACAACGGCCGGGCCCGGCGTGGTATACTGAAAGCCACCAAACGTCTCTTAAGACGCCATATCTACACCTATGAAGAAAACAGCACGTCATTTGCGCCATGTCCGGGGGTTCACCCTTATCGAACTCCTCATCGTCATCGCGCTCATCGCGGTCCTTGCCGGCGCGGTCATCATCGCGCTCAACCCGGCGCGGCAGTTCGCCTTGGCGCGGAACTCCGAACGCTGGAGCCACGTTAGTTCGCTGAACGACCTCATCCAGCAGAACGTAGCGGAGAACAAAGGGCAGTTCCTTTGCGGCGGAGCCATCACCGTCATTCCGACGACGAGCACCCTCGTCGCGAGCGGCGATTATGGAACGGGCGGGCATTTCGACCTCTGTCCCTGCATTGTCCCGACGTATTCGCCGGCACTCCCGTACGATCCGAGTGCCGCCAACGCGCACTGGGGGAGTTGTGCGGACTACGATACCGAGTACGTCATCGTCCGCGATGCCGCAACCTCCCGGATCACGGTTTCATCGACGCACGCCGAACTCGGCGCGATCATCTCCGCGACGCGGTAAGATCAACATCAATCATCGAACCGCCCCGACGTCCATCGGGGCGGTTTTGTGAAGCGGCAGGCGGTTGGGCGGCACGCGGTTATGCGGCACGCGGCACGCATCCTCTTGGACGCGCACCGCCCGACCGCGTGCCGAAAAAGACCCCCGTCAACGGCGACGGGGGTCGGGGAGAGCGCCGCGGTTCAGCGCAGAGCACGGAGGACGTTGAACGCTCTCGCGCAGACTTCAGCCGCGGAGAGTTCGCGGCCTTTGACGACGGCTTTGATGCCGTGCCCCCTGGCGCGATCCACCAGGTCCGATTCGGACGACAGGATCACGGCGACGGCGAGCTGCTCGCCGAACCGAACGCGCATGTCGAGGAGGAAGTCGAGCCCGTTCTCGTGCGTCGTGCTGCCTTCGACGGTGCCGTCGCTGACAATCGCGATGTGCGTGTCCCCATACGGCTGGCGCGCGAGTTCGTCGGCAAACGCGACCGCCGCGTTGATCGTCTTCGCAAAGAGCCGGACGTCGGGTGAATTCGCAAGCGCCGCATGCGCGGCGAGCGCCGTTCCCGCTTCGGGCGTGTGTGCAAGGAGCGCAAACCCGTCGCCGTCGAGCGGAAATTGCACTCGAAGCCTGCGTTCGCAGGCGTTCAGGATGGAGGGCTCGTTTTCAACGAGGACGAAGAGCCGGTGCATCGCGGTCTCCTTTGGCGATCGGGGGGTTGGAAAGGGCGAGAAGATGAGCGGAGAATATCGGAACAAGATCGGCGCGTCAAGGGAGATGAGTGGATGAGTGGGAATCAAAGCGATCCCTCTCATCCACTCATCTCCCTTGACCTCGTCGGGATTTTTTGCTTAACTCTCGTCAGCCGCACATTGCGGACGTTTCAAAGGAGCGTATCATGTCGTTGATCTGCGATGAGACGGGCAAGGATATCGAATTCGGCACGTTCCTGACGGCCGGAACGCGTTCGGACGTCGAGCCATATTCCGCATTGAGCGGAGAAGTCATTGATCGGATTCCCCTGTCAGAAAGGCGGCTGACGCCGTGCGTGGCGGAGGAGGGCGGCGTGGATGTCCACGAGGCGACCTCGAGCCGCAACTACAACGGGTCGTACACGATCCTTGATTTCGAACTCGGTGGGTTCCTCTTCTCCATTTCCCGGTCAACGGCCCAGTTCTACCTTCCGAAGCACTACCAGCGGTATCCGGATTCCAAGTCGTAACGTCCGTCCCTTTCTTCGTCTGGAGAGTCCGTATCGGATCCGTTCCGAGAGGACTCTCTTTTCATTCAGGCCGACCTTCGTCTTACCGAATAAGAAGACTCCCGAAACAGGAGTCTTCTTATTAAGTCCTCCTTCGCCCCGCCGATGGCGGGACTACGGAGGACCATCCTGCGCTTGCCTTCTAGAAAGCAAATCTAAATTGATTGGCCGCGCCATCCGAAGCTCCCCCCGCCAAAGGCGGGGGGAGCGAAGGATGGCGCACCCTGCACGATTCGAACGTGCGGCCTCTTCCTTCGGAGGGAAGCGCTCTATCCAGCTGAGCTAAGGGTGCATCTCTTTGATTGTCGTGGCGGATCGTAACGTGAAACGGCGGCGCTGGCAAGCCTCGGGATCCGTGTTTGGGGCGGCGAGAAGCCCTCCTTCGTCCGTCGGACGGACTTCGGAGGACCATCCTTCGCTTGCCACGAAGGACGCCTATCAAAACTGATTGGCCGCGCCATCCGAAGCTCCCCCCGCCAAAGGCGGGGGGAGCGAAGGATGGTACACCGCCCCGGACTCGAACCGGGAACCTTGGGCTTAAGAGGCCCCTGCTCTAACCAGTTGAGCTAGCGGTGCATCCGGCATTTAGCGCGGGAAATATATCGTTTCCCTCTTTTCGTGTCAACCAAGCAGTCGGATATCGACTCCATCGTTGACGCTCTTTAATGGCCATGGTAATTCTTCCTGCGGGTCTTGGGGGCCAAGAAGGAGCGACATGGAGAACGAACCCGGATCAGAGACCATTATCATCTCGTCAGGGAAAGACGTCGATCGAACGGCTCCGACCGAGCGGCCGCTTCCGTCGGACGATCCGCACGAGCGCAATACGGACCGGCCGCCGCCGATGCGCGCGACGCCGATGCCGGCATCGCTCTTGGATGCGGATTCCGACGATGACGCGTCCGGCGAAGATGAGGAACCGTCCGACGGCGATCGTACGACGCTCGTCATCGAGGACTGGGCCATGGCCATGGAAGGCGTGAGAAAGACAGTCGACCATCTCCGGACGCGGCTGTTCGCGATCGCCCAGGAGGCCGGGCATCCGCATCTTCCGGAGCTGGACGGGATCGCCGTTCTGCGGCTTGAGGCGTTCTTCGAGCGTCTCCGGCCGTTTACGCAGGGCAGGAACACCAATCCCGCGTTGACCGTTCCCGCAGACGCACGCGCGGCCATCCGCCTCGCGACAGGCGAGCGCTACCGGACCGCGACGGAGGCGCTCCGCGTATGCGCCTCGTCGTCCGATCCGCGACTCCAGCGGGACCTTCAGGATCTCCGCAGATTCTACGAGCAGGCGGTCGGCATCCGCTAGATCGCGCACGGACCTTCGCTCCAGCCAAACCGTCCACGCAGGGAACGCCTTGCGTGGACTTATTTTGAAGAAGGATGGTTAGATCGTTAGATGGTTAGATCGTTAGGGGTTGGAGTTATTTGTTTTAGATTTCGGATTGAGCATCCGAGAATCAAAAGGAATTATTCCCCGCCAAAGGCGGGTGCGCCTATGGCGCTCAACCCTAACCATCTAACGATCTAACCATCCTTCCCTCCTGGGCACTGGTGCATTCTTGGTTGATGGTCTGTCGTCTGATTTGAAGTAGAAGTTCGTTCACGAGGAGCTGTGTCGAGGCGAGGGATTTTGTCCCTCGCCTCGTTTTCAATCTCGCCTCGATCTGGCCCATGACGTTCTCGATGGCATTGGATGATCGGGGAAGGTTAAGGTGCCTCCAGCGAAGGTCTCTGCACACGAAGCACTCCGGAAGGGCAGGCCAAATGAATTCGAGAACGGCACGCTCTTTTTTCGTGAGGTCGGGTCTCTTCCAGAGTCTGAACCATCTCCTCTTCGCACGGACCAGAGACCCTGACCAGAGGATGCGTTGGATCGATTCGATGAATGTATCCATCCGCTCACTCGTCTTCCTCCCGCCTCCGAGCTTGGCTCTCGCCGCAAGGAAGACGTGGACCGTGCATCGTTGATGGGGGAGGTCAGGGAAGGCCTCGGAGAGGTATTCCTTCAACGTCGAAATCCCATCGGAAACAAAGCCTTTTGGGACATATCCGATATGCTTCAGGTCCGTCATCATCTTCCAGTACCAAAGCTCCTTCTCTCCTCCCTTTGCGAGGATGAAATGGATGGGCAGTCCCAGTCCCCGGTCCCAGGCGACGAAGAGGGTGTGGAGCTCCCCGTTCACGGGAGCGTGCTTCCCGTCGAGGATGACGATGCCGTCACACGAGGGAAGGGATTGCTTTGTTCGCAGGAGGAGTGGTCGTCGTCTCTTGAGTGCGCGTTGGACTCTTCGAATGGCCGTCGTGTGGTCGACGTTCCAACGGACACCAAGTCGTCGATACGTCGATCGGTCCAAGACGTACCCCGCGATTGCCGCGCGGTCACGGAGATCTCTTCGCTTTAAACGGAATGTCCGTTTGCACCGCTTGCACCTCCATCTTGGGTGGCCAAATCGAACGATTTTTCTCGCATGACAATACGGACATGTTGGCTTGTACATGCCTCATTTCAAGCGGTATTTTGATCTTCAATGCAAATTCAGGGCTTAACCTCGTATCAAATTGGACCGGCTATCAACCAAGAATGCACCAGTGC
>CAWIHE010000004.1:0-1017555 GCA_963835915.1 Candidatus Uhrbacteria bacterium | reverse complement strand
AGAGGCCTTCTGGTGGCTCTGCAAACGGTGTTTCACCCGTCGTCTTGGCCAAGTGGTTCAGGACGCCCTCTCGCACTTGTTGGGCGGGTAGGTGACGACCACGCCTGAAGATCCAGCACCGGGCCGGTCACCGGGACTTCAGCATGACGCAGGTTCGAATCCGCACGGCCGAGGACTCCGGGCGTCCGGCGTGGCCATCGGCGAGCCGTTCCCCGAGCTACCCGACGAACTCGTCGGGAACGTAGGCGGCGCCCCGGCTGGACGCTTCCCGACCCCGCAATCGTCGGGGCGAATCGTCCAAAGTGAGCTAGGTGCTCGGAATCATGGTGGAGACGCCGGGAATCGAACCCCCCTTCCGACTCTGAGGGCCTTGGCTCCATTCAGCCAAAATCCGCTCAACCGAGCGGGATTCTCGGCATCGTAGCTGTTCCTCTTGTCATCCGGATCTACCTCTAATTCACGCTTCCTGGGCAACCCGTGGGCACCGCGTGCGGGGGCGATGAGAATCGGCCAAACCGGCAGCTTGACACGGTGAGGTGAACGTGCCGATGACCTGATACGATGGCTTCCGCACCTTCACACAAACGACCTCGTCGCGCTCGCGTACAGCAACTCGTGGACTCCTTCGCGATGACCGGACGCCTACGCTCAGGGCCTATTCGCGCCCGCGGTGCCCCAGTTCTTGATCTCGGCAAGGTACGACGCAAGGGCGTCCTGCCACGTTGGTAGCGGAGGGAGTCCGGCCCCGGCTAAACGGCGATTCTTGAGTACCGCGTACTTCGGGCGAAGATGCTCGTTCGGATCGGGCTCCGCTATGCTCGGAGGGTCACACCCAAGACTCGCCGCCATGGCGCATCCAAAGCCATAGAGTGTCGTATCGCCAGCGCAGCTCGCGTGCCAGATACCGAAGTCATCGGATCGGGCAATCCTAAGGATCGCCTCCGCCGTCGCTCTGGCCCACGTCGGCTGCATCCGCCGATCGTCGTCGAGATACAGCATACGGCGCTCATCCTCAGATAGCAGTTCTTGTCGGGAGAGCAGGAAGTACAGCTTCGAGCGCCGATTCTTATCCTCTAGAGGGACGGTGCCCTCCGCAGGCCTGCCGTAGAGGCCGGTGACTCGCACGATGTGGTGATGCTTGTTTACGGCCTTGACCAACCTCTCCCCTTCGAGTTTGGACCGGCCATAGACGGATATCGGCTTCGGCTCATCATCTTCGTCGTAGGGCTCAGTCCTTGGCTTGGGCGGTGTGTTATCGCCACCGAACACCGAATCCGTCGAGACCTGTACAACAGCGGCACCCACCTCGTTCGCAGCCTTTGCGACATTCTCAGCTCCAGTCGCGTTCACGGCGTACGCGCGGTCCTTGTCGTCCTCTGCTTTTGTCACATCAACCCACGCGGCGCAGTTCACCACGCAGTCGGCTCCTTCCACTGCCTTTCGGACAGCGGTGAAGTCCTCGATGGGCGCAACCGGTTCGATGGGCATACCCGCTTCGATGGGCGTAGCCTCGTGTCTAGGCGCCGACACATTCACAGAGGCGGCACGAAGGAGTTCGACCACGTAGCGTCCAAGCAGCCCACTGCCACCAAGAACCACGACCCGTTGGAAGGTTCGCATGTCGCGGAATCTACGCCAAGAACGGGCAGCGCGCCAGAGTTCCTTTCCGGAGGTCGCGGTAGGGGCGGCCCGAAGCGTCTGCCGAGGGCCGTCTCTACCGCGACCTTTCCGGAGGGCGCCGTGATGCTCCGAAGCAGCGGTCTTGCGGTCCGATCCATCGACAATAGCCCTTGGTCTCTTGCAGCAAAGCATCGACTCGCCATTGCTCAAAGACCCTCGCGCCGCAACTTCGCGGGCGCGCAGAACGGAGTACGGATCATGAATCAACAGAACGGAGTAGCGATCATGAATCAAGCGAATCACATCACTCACAGCAAAGTAACCCAACCTCACGATGGGGAGGTATTCCGCGCCGTCGTCGAGTATACTCAGCCCAGCTTCGACGCGCTCAGCGCGACTTTCGACTGGGTCCATGGGGGTTATGCCAATGCGCAGTTCAAGCCGATCAAGAGTTGCCAACACGTGGCCTGCGTCACGCGCGAGGTCTCCTTCGTGCTCGTCCGCTTCGACAGGTCGACAGATTGCACAGAGGCTCTTGAGGAGTTGCGGTGCCGACGGCTACGCCCAGCGCTCTACGAAGAACTGCTAGCTGTCGCGAAGGCATATCCGCAGATCGCGCGCGACTCCTACGTCTTCGCGCTCGGATCGACCGCTTGCGTCGATGACGTCCGCGATGCTTTCCTCAGCGGCAGAAACGGCCAACGGCGACTCGTCCTCGGCTTTCCCTACCACCACGACGCTAGCTACTCCAGGGATGATCGCTTCTTGGCTGTACCGTTGAGCACCGAAGCCTAGAGGCGGATCCGACCTGTGGCTTCTTTCGCTTGCCCTACACGTATCGTGTAGGGCTTCTTCTTTCAGACGGCGAAGCGGGCGTCCAAGCGCCTTCTGGTCGGAACAAGAACAAGGTCGCACAATGTGTCATTGTGCGACACCTACTGCAACCCTTAAAACTTAGAGTTCTTAAAAGCCGGTTTAATTGACCGGCTTTTTTTGTGAAAATCGCGCATTGTCTTCTTCTTGCTAAATCATGGCTTATCCGCGATTATTGTTTCGTTATCGGCTGACAGCCAATCCGTTTCCACCAACCGTAAACCACCCCACCATCTATGGACTCCTCCCTCGCCTCTGTCTTCAAAGCCTACGACGTCCGCGGCCTCTCGCCCGAGCAGATCGACGCCGCGTTCGCGCGGCGGTTCGGGCAGACGCTTGTGGATGTCTATCGGCCCAAGCAGGTCTGCGTGGGGCGGGACATGCGATCGACGACGCCGGAACTTGAGCGCGCGCTCGTTGAGGGCCTGACGTCGGGCGGCGCGAACGTCACGCTCATCGGCCTCTGCACGACGCCGGTCTTCAACGCGGCGATCGGACTCGCGGAAGGGAAATATGACTTCGGCGTCATGGTGACGGCGTCGCACAACCCCGGCGAGTACAACGGGTTCAAGATGACGGACAAGGACGTCCTTCCGATCGGGCAGGGGAGCGGGATGGAGCAGATCCGCGACCGGTTCATGTCGGACGCGCCGTTCGCGGATGCATCCGCGCGAGGGGTCGTTACCGAGGACGCGGGCGCGGTGAAGGCGTACCTCGACCGGATTCTGTCGACGTTTGACGTCTCGACGATCACGCCGATGAAGATCGCGATCGACGCGGGAAACGGGATGGCGAGCGTCGTGCTCCAGGAGCTCAAACTGCGGATCCCGCAGGTCGAGATCATTCCTCTCTATTGGGAACCGGACGGACGCTTTCCGAATCACGAGGCGAATCCGATCAAGCCGGAGACGATGGTCGATCTCAGCGCGCTCGTGAAGAAGGAAGGATGCGCATGCGGCGTTGCGTTCGACGGGGATTGCGACCGCGTCGGGTTCGTCGACGAGAACGGCGTCCAGGTCTCCGGCGACATCTTGACGGCGATCCTCGCCGCGTCGATCCTCCGCGACCATCCGAAATCGCTCGTCTTCTACGACCTGCGCTCGTCATGGAGCGTCCCCGAGGCGATTCGCGCGGCGGGTGGAGATCCGAAGATGTGCCGCGTGGGCCACGCGTTCATCAAACGCCAGATCCGCGAGGAGAAGGCCGTCTTCGCCGGCGAGCTCTCCATGCACTTCTACTTTGCGGACGTCTGGGGCGCCGAATCGAGCGACCTCGCGCTCCTCCACATCCTCTCGATCATGTCCGTCTCCGGCAAGAAACTCTCGGAGATTGCGGCTCCATTGCAGAAATATTCGACGACGCCGGAGATCAACTCCGAAGTGAAAGATGCGGACGCGGTCCTCGCGTCAATCGAGGCGAAATACGCGTCCACCGCATCATCAACCTCGAAGATCGACGGCATCCGCATGGAATTCAACGTCGCCGCAGACGGCTCGAAAGGCCCGGACGCCTGGTGGTTCTCCGCGCGCAAATCGAACACCGAACCGCTCGTTCGCCTCATCGTCGAGGCGACGACGAAAGAGAACATGGAGCGGAAGAGGGACGAGGTGCTGGGGATGATCCGTGCGTGAGGCCAGTCGTGAGTCACGAGTCGTGAGTCGTGAGCTTCGGATTCTCTTTGATTCGTACTCACGACTCGTGACTCACGACTCACGACTTATGCTCGGCATATTCGACTCCGGCATCGGCGGCCTCACGGTCGTCAAAGAGCTCGTCCGGCGGCATCCGGATGTGTCGTTTGAATATCTCGGGGATACGGCACGGGCGCCGTACGGGACCAAAGGGAAAGAGACGATCATCCGGTATGCGCTTGAAGATGCGGATTTTCTCATCAAGCGCGGCGCGACGTCGATCATCGTCGCGTGCAACACGGCGAGCGCGCACGCGCTGGATGATCTTCGCCGGCGCTATCCCGCGATGCCGATTTTCGGCGTCATCGAGCCCGCGGTCCGGTCCGCGTCCGCATCCACGCGCGGTCGCATCGGCGTGATCGGCACGCGCGCGACGATCGTATCGGCTATCTATGAGACGGAACTGAAGAAAGTCAGCCCGACGATCGAGGTCGTCTCGATGGCGTGTCCGCTCTTCGTCCCGCTCGTCGAGGAAGGATGGCTGGACGATTCCGTCACGCGCGACGTCGCGCATCGCTACCTTGATCCGCTCCTCAAGAAAGCGATCGACACGCTCATCCTCGGGTGCACGCACTATCCGCTCATCGCGGACGCCATCGCCAGGATGATGCCGGGCGTCTCGATCATTGATGCGCCCCGGGCGCTGTTTGAAGAGATTGAGCGGGATGCGCCGGAGATCCTCGCATCGGTATCCGCTCCATCACGACGGTACTGGTTTACGGACGAAAACGAACGGACGCGCGAGGTCGCCTCACGATGGATGGGGGAGGAGATATCGATTAGCCGGGCGGACATTGATCCTTCATTGACGCCGACCCCTTTCTCCGTTTAAATACGCGCGCACCTTCGAGTACGAAAGGGACGTATCCGTGGCACGAGACGTCGACCGTAAATTCGAGCTCGCAAACTGGATGCGAGGGCGGTTTGACCGCCATTTCATTCACAATCGGCACAATCCGACGTCGTTCAGCTGTGCCGAGATGGAGCGCCGTTCAACGTGCATCCGATGCCTCACGGCGCTCCGGGATGGCGGGCATAGCGTCTTTGAGGCGGAACGCGTCGTCCTCGTCGTTGCCGACGTGTACGCGCGGAGGACGCCGACAGCCGTTTCGGAAACGGGCCTCCTGCTGAGAAACGGCGCCGCAGAAGAAGAATGGCGCGGCGAACTCATAAAGGCATGCGAACAGATCGGCGCGGATCCGAAGCTCCTTTCGGCACTGGCGTTCCGTCTTCCGAAGAAGCGCGACCAGGATGACGATGCTCCTACGGACCAGCCCGGATCCCGCGATCAGCCGACGTCAGAGGCCCCTCGAGGCAACGGAACGACCGACGGGATTGGCTGGGCCGTTTCGCTCCCGCACAGTTCGACGCCGCGGTAGCTCATGCGCAGCGTCCTTTACTTGATCAACGCCCTCATCGCACCGAGCGAAGAGGGCGTTTGTATTGACAGCCGGGCGTTAAGGCGTTTTCATACGCGCGCACCTTACATGTGCGGGAAGGACGGAGAGGATGCCGGAAGCAACGTTTCAGTTCTCGTTGCGCGATGTTGGACACTGGGTGAAAGCGAACGCTTCAAAATGGACGAAAATTCCGCAGAAGCTGCGCTGCTACGGATTAAACGTCGCGGGGATTACGGGCGTTCACGGCGTCGTGCTCGTGGCGATTCGCGACTGCGGCATTGACGTGTTTGAGGCGGCCGAGGTGACGCTCGTGCTCATTAAGGTCGCACGGGCGCGGATGTCGCTTGTCGAGGGATCGCGTGCGGTTACGCGCGAGCGGAACGGCTCGGGCGAGGATGCGTGGCGGGGGAAACTCGCCGAGGCGTGCGCGGAGCTCAAGGTGGATGCCGCGCTGCTCACGGGAATGGGAACGCTCTCGCGGAATCCGAAGAAAGACGTTTCGCCGGGCCCCGGCGATCCGAAACCTGACATCGCGCCCGCGGCGTGCAATTCGGATCCCGTCGCCCCTTCGCCTCCTCCCGCGAAGCGCGCCGTCGCGTATCCCGGCATGCCGCGTCATGGAGGATGGACGCCATTCAAAGGGTTCGGAAGAGGGAGACCATCGAAACGTCTCTGATTCCGAAACGATTCCCTCCTTCCGTTCCAGAACTCGCGCCTCGCTCCGATGCTCATCGGGACGAGGCGCCTTCTTTTTAGCCGTGCTATCATTTTCCCTGCGTATTCGAACGCGCGCACCTTCAACGTTCGGGAAAGGAATCATGCGATGTCGATCCGCACGGAGATCGAGGGGAGACTGCCTGAAGGGTGGAAGCCGGAAGATATCCGGAAATGGGCGCTCGCGCATCTCGAGATGCCGAAGCGGAGCGTCCTCGCGTTTTCGTTCGCGGTCATCGTGTCTTCGGGGTCCGCGGCGACGATCTTGATCGCGGTGCGGGATAAGGGAGAGACCATCTACACCGCATCAAGCGCCGTGCTCGCGCGCGTCCGCGTGGCAAAATTTCGGTCGACGGTCCTTGCCCAAACAAAACCGCTCGCGCGAACGAGCGGGATGACGAGCGAGTCCTGGCGGGACGTTCTCGAACGGGCCTGCTCGGAGATTGGCGTCGACTCGACGCTCCTCGAACGGATTGACGCGTTCGCGCGCCGCCGGATGAAGCGCGCGGAGCCGCCGACCGAGGAATGCCGTCCATCCGTTTCGTCTTGTTCGACGGAGACGTCGGAACCGATTGCCGATCAGGATCAGCCCGTCGTCCACGCAGACCTTAACGTGGCGCAGGAAGACCCGATCGTCAATCCGACGCCCGCGTCCCGCGTCACCGAGCGCCGCGGCGCACCGACGGGCTACGTGCCGCACGCGTGCCGCAACCGCTCGCCCATCCTCCGCTGGGGCAAGGGCCAGTGGTGATCCTCTCATCGAGCGCTTCTCTTCTGCCTCGCCGTGAACTGCGGCGAGGCTCCTTTTTTTGGTTGAGTGGATGAGTGGATGAATAGGGGAGCTCAAGATTTGCCCGTGGACTCCTTTGATAGTCTAATAGATGCTCATGCCCTCCCCCCCCATCCCTCCCCCCCCATCCCTCATCGGTCGCATCCAGTGCTTTACCGGAGACGGCAAGGGAAAAACCTCCGCGGCCCTGGGGACGATGTTGCGTGCACTCTCAAAGGGATGGCGCGTCGCCATTGTGTCATTTGATAAAGGGGGAGATCACTATTCCGAGCGCGCGCTCATCCGTGATCGCTTTTCGGATCTTGTTGACCTCCATCCCACGGGACTTGATCGGATTGATCCGACATCGCATCAATTTCGTTATGGCGTGACCCCGGAGGATCGCGCGGAAGCGGAACGCGGCCTCGCGATCGTCCGCGATCTCTTTGCTGCGAATCAGCACCAACTCGTCATCCTCGATGAGATCGTCGGGGCGGTCGCGCTTGGGATGGTCGATGAGCAGGCGGTCATCCACCTCCTCCGTTCAAAACCGCAAGAGATGGAAATCATCATCACCGGCCGCAATGCGACGCCGGGGATCATCGAAATCTCGGACCTCGTGACGGAGATGAAGAATATCAAGCACTATCTTGAGAGGGGAGTCGAGGCGAGAGATGGAATCGATTTTTAGGCCGACTGGCCGACCGGGGAGTCTCTATAAAACAACAAACAATCGTTTTGTCATTCAGAGGGAGCCCCGTACGACGGGGCGACCGTGGGAATCCCTTTCAAACCGCATGAGTTCAGCGTCTGCATGTTGTCAGAATTGAGCAGTGGATCTTCAAAGCGAATTGTTTAGACCTTCTTCTTTAACGAGGCATTATTTCGACATAAACAAGACATACAACTGGAAAGGGATCCCCACGTCCCCCTCGGGTGCACTCGGGGTCCTCTGGATGACAAAATGTTTTGTTTTTTCACGATGCGGTTCGATCTCAAAAGGGGCACGCCGCCGGCGTGCCCCTACCGGATGACGTTCAAAATCGCCTGAACCGCCTCCTCGACGTTCCCGTCATTCCCGATCTCGATGAAGCCGATCCCCGTTGCGCGCGCCTTCGCCTCGTAGTCGAGCGTCGCCTTAATGCGGCCGTCGATTTTTGCCTCCTCGTCGCCTCGCTCGCGCATCCGCGCGCGAAGGACGTCTTCCGACGGCGTGCGGACGAGGATCGAGTGGATGGACGCGCGCTTGCCGGACTGGTCGGCAAAATCGTAGAGCTTCGTCATGACCTCGGGGACGAGGATCATGATCGAGATCGTCCGATTATCATCAAGCGCATGCTGGAGCGACGCCTTTGCGGTTCCATGGCGCGTATCCGCGACCTCAGCCGTCCAGAGGAACTCGCCGTTGTCGCGCATGCGGTCAAAATCCGCGTTCGAGAGGTAGGCGTATTCGCGGGGGAGGTCATTCGGGCGCGCCGCGCGCGTCGTAAAGCTCGTCAGGAATCGCGCATGCGCGAGCGTCCCGATGAGCCGCTCCGCGATCGTCGTCTTGCCCGCGCCCGAGGCGCCGGTCAGAGTGAGGATCATGCCGGCATCGTATCGACGATTAACGTTTGTGTCGAGAAGAAGTCGTGAAGTCGTGCAGTCGTACAGTCGTGAAGTATGAACTGTACGACTTCACGACTGTACGACTTCACGACTATTTTGCTACGCTGACCCCCATGATCTTCCTCACGATCCTCGCATTCATCGTCATCCTTTCCGCGCTCATCCTCATTCACGAGTTCGGCCATTTCCTGGCGGCGCGGGCGTTCGGGGTGAAAGCGGAGGAGTTCGGGTGGGGGCTTCCGCCGCGCGCCGTCGGCATCGTGTGGAAAGACGGGAAGTGGAAACGCGTGAAGCGGAAGGACCAGTCCGAATATAAACACACGATCTGGTCCATCAACTGGCTGCCGATCGGCGGGTTCGTGCGTATCAAGGGCGAGATGGGGGATTCACCGCATGACAATGATTCGTTCCTCGCGAAGCCGGTCTGGAAGCGGTTCATCATCATCGCCGCGGGCGTCATTATGAACTGGGTGTTCGCGGCCGCCCTCTTTTCGTTCGCGCTCGCGATCGGCGCGCCGACCGTCCTCGACAGCGTTCCGGTGGGCGCGACGGTCCGAAACCGCGAGATCGCGATCGTTGACGTGCTCCCCGGATCCGCGGCGGCGAAAGCAGGCATCCAGCCGCTCGATGCCGTGATCAGCGTCGGCGGCGTCGTGCCGAAGACGGTCGTCGACGTCCAGGACGCCATCGGGAACAGCGGATCGAATCCGGTCAGTCTCGTCCTGAAGCGGGACGGAAAAGATCTCTCCGTCACCGCCCAGCCGCAGTACGTCGAGGCGATCAAGAAGAATGGACTCGGCATCTCGCTCGCCGAGATCGGCAACGTGTCGTTTCCGATTCACCTCGCGCTCTGGAACGGCGTCATCCTGACGGGCGACTACACGAAAGCCACGGTCGTGGGGTTCTACGACCTCTTCAGCGAGCTCTTCCACGGCGGCGGTCCGGCCGTCCAAAGCGTCTCGGGTCCCGTCGGCATCGCCGCGCTCACGGGGAAGTTCGCCGCGCAGGGCATCCTCGCGCTCCTCCAGTTCACGGCCATCCTCTCGATCAACCTCGCCATCCTCAACTTCCTCCCCATCCCCGCGCTCGACGGCGGCCGCGGCGTCTTCCTCATCTACGAAGGCATCTTCCGCAAGCCGGTGAACCGCCGCGTTGAAGCGATCGCGCATAATGTTGCCTTTATCGTGTTGATTGCTTTGGTGTTGCTCATCACGGTGAGAGATGTCTGGCGGCTGATTGGGTAGGAAATTGGAAAATGGAAAATGGAAATTGGTCCGGCCGGATCTGATCCGACCATTTTCCATTTTCCCTTTTCCAATTTCCATCCTGACCGCCGCAGAGTTATCTACAGGCCCAGACAGTCTCATCACGCAACAAGTTTGCTATACTCTCTCTGGAAGGGGCTATGAATCTAACGACCACGCAAGACCTGTTATACCTCGTGAGCGCCGTCGCGATCCTGTGGGTCGCCGCGATGCTCACGTGGATGCTCTGCGAAGCCGCGCTCTTCATGCGGAAGATCAACCGCACGGCAAGCCGCATCCAGGCAAAACTCGAGTGGCTCGAAAAGACAATCGCGGGCATCGGCGAACGCCTCGAAAATTCATCCGCCGCCATCAACGCGCTCACGACCGGCGGCAAAGCCGTCGCGAGCTACATCCGCGCGCGCCAGAAGGCAATGGAAGAAGATGATGGCGGAGGGTTGTGGGGGAAGAAGAAAAAGAAACGGTAGGGGCACGATTCATCGCGTCCGTCATAGGGGCGACGCCCTGCGTCGCCCATCAGAGTGCATAGACGATCTCCCTTCGGGGAGTTTTTGTAATTGCATGCAACCGATTTGTCATCCTGGCCGAAGGCCGGGATCCCTTTCTAGAGGAAGACGGTCATCGTGCTTCTGACGGACATGACGAGTCGATGGTCTCGTAGAGTACTCTACGAGACCTTTTGTGCCAAAAGGAGGCGATCATCACGTTCGATGCTACGAGGCTGGAAAGGGATCCCGGCCTCCGGCCAGGATGACAAAAACGATCGTGATGCGATTTGATGGGATATCTCAACAAAAGGGGCACGCCATCGGCGTGCCCCTCAGTCAGAGCATAGACGATCTCCCCTCGGGGGGATATTGTTTATGACAATATGAAAATATTTAATATGGATAGATGGATTTTTGTGAGCGGGATCTTGGCTTGGTTCCTCGTTGCAATCTGCGGCGCGACGATTTGGGTGTCGCAGTCGAGAGCTGTACATACGATTTCGGATCTAATTTCTCAGATTCCTTTTTGTATTCTCTATCTTTTCATTTATCCGCTCAACCTTTTAATGTTCAGTACATATACGGGGCCAAAAGATTGGGCGATCGCCATATTTCTTACACCATACTTAACCGTCCCGTTCTACTGGTTCGTTCTCCATCAGATCGATATGGCGATCAAGCGGAAGCGGGGAGCGGGGGCGGGTGTGACGACGGTGGCGTAGCGTCGCAGGTCATTGCGGCACAAACAACCGATTTGTCATCCTGGCCGGAGGCCGGGATCCCTTTCTAGAGGGAGACGATCATTGTGTTGCTGACGGACATGGCGAGTTGATGGTCTCGTAGAGTACTCTACGAGACCTTTTGTGCCGAAAGGAGGCGATCATCACGCTCGATATCACGAGGCTGGAAAGCGATCCCGGCCTCCGGCCAGGATGACAAAAACGATCGTGATGCGATTTGATGGGATATTTCAGCAAAAGGGGCACGCCATCGGCGTGCCACTGCCGGTCCTCTGCCTGAGGGCGGGGGAACCCCGCCCCTACGTTGTGTCTCTACACCCCTCCCGCTAGGATAGCCGGGCATGCCCTCCCCGTTCGTCCACCTCCACGTGCGGTCCATGTACTCGCTCCACGACGCGTTGGGGGATGTTGATGATATCTGCGCGAAGGCGAAGGAGCTTGGGATGGATGCCGTCGCGCTCACGGATCGCTCCGGGATGTACGGGATCATCGAGTTCTACGAGGCGGCGAAGAAGGCGGGTGTGAAGCCGATCCTCGGCGTCGAGATCAACGTGGCGAAGGGGAAGCTCACGGAGAAGCGTGCGCGCGTTGACGATCAATCGTATAAGCTCGTCCTCCTCGCCGAGACGAACGAGGGGTATCAGAATCTCCTGAAGATCGTCTCGCAATCGTTCATCGAAGGATTCTATTACACGGCGCGGACGGATAAGGAGGCGCTTCGGGAAAAAGCGAAGGGGATCATTGCGCTTTCGGGAACGATCCGCGGGGAGATTCCGAAACTGCTCCTCTCGCACGACGAGGAAGGGGCGGAGCGCGTGCTCCGCGAGTACCAGGAGATCTTCGGCGAGAACAATTTCTTCATCGAGCTCCTTCACCATCCCGACTCGTCCACGCAGATCGAGGCGAACAGTCTGCTCCTCGCGCTCGCGCGGAAGTGCAACGCGCCCGTGGTCGCCGCGCGCGAGGTCCTCTACCTTACGCCGGACGACCGCGAGGCGCAGGACGCGCTCCAGTGCATCCATGACGGGAAACTCGTCACGGATTTGAACCGATACTCCGTTTCGAATATCGACCACTCAATGTGCGCGCCGGAGGAAGTCGTCGAAGCGTTCGCGGATATCCCGGACGCCGTGGCGAACGCGCGCGCGATCGCCGACCGGTGCAACGTCCACCTCAAGCTCGGCGTGAACCTCCTTCCGCGGTACGACCTACCCGAAGGGAAGACGGCGGACGGCGTGCTCCGCGAACTCTGCGAGCAGGGTCTCCGCGGCCGCTATCCCGACGGCGCGCCGCCGGAAGCGACGGAGCGGCTCGGCTTTGAACTCCAGACGATTGAGCGCATGGGATTCGCGACGTACTTCCTCATCGTGCAGGACTACGTGAATTGGGCGAAAGAGCACGGCGTCATCGTCGGCCCCGGACGCGGATCGGCCGCTGGATCCATCGTTGCGTACTCGCTCCGCATTACGAACCTTGATCCGCTCCGGTATGGCCTCCTCTTCGAGCGCTTCCTGAATCCCGATCGCATCTCCATGCCGGATATCGACATGGACTTCGACGATGTGCGCCGGAAAGACGTCATCGAGTACGTCTCAAAGAAGTACGGCGAAGATCGCGTCGCGGGGATCATCACCTTCGGAACGATGGCCGCGCGAGCGGCGGTCCGCGACGTCGGGCGCGTCCTCGGATTGACGTATCAGGAAGTCGACCGCATCGCGAAAGTCGTCCCGCCGCCGGTCCAGGGGCGCCATGTCCCGCTCGCAAAATCAATCGTCGAAGATCCCGAGCTCCGCGCGCTCTACGAGAGCGACCCGCGCGTCCGGCGGACCGTCGACCTCGCCATCCGCATCGAAGGGACCACGCGCCACGCCTCCCAGCACGCGTGCGGGATCGTGATCGGCGCGGAGCCGCTCGTGAAAAACGCGCCGCTCCAGAAAGCGCAGGGCGGAGACGTGGAGCAGGTCGTCCAGTACTCGCTCCACTCCACGGAAGCCGTGGGGCTCCTCAAGATGGACTTCCTCGGACTCTCGAACCTCACAATTATCCGCGACTGCCTTGAGATCACGGAAGCCGTCCACGGCGTGGCAATCGACGTCGACGCCATCCCGCTCGACGACGCGGAGACGTACGCGTTGTTGGGGCGCGCGGAGACGACCGGCGTGTTCCAGCTGGAATCCGACGGCATGAAGCGGTACATCAAGGATCTCAAGCCGTCGAATATTGAAGACATCATCGCCATCAACGCGCTCTACCGGCCGGGTCCGATGCAGTTCATCGACTCGTTCATCCGCCGGAAGCACGGGAAAGAGAAGATCGTCTACGCGCACCCGCTCCTCGAAAACGCGCTCGCGAACACGTACGGCATCCCGGTCTACCAGGAGCAGGTCATGCAGGTCTCAAAAGACATGGCCGGGTTCACGGGCGGCGAAGCCGATACGCTCCGGAAGGCGATGGGGAAGAAGATTGCGAAACTCATGGCCGAGATGCGCGAGAAGTTCATCACCGGATCGGTCAAGAACGGCGTCTCTCAGCAGATTGCCGAGCAGATCTTCCAGCAGTTCGAGGAATTCGCGGCGTACGGGTTCAATAAGTCGCATGCGGCCTGCTATGCGCTCATCGCGTACGAAACGGCGTACCTCAAGGCGCACTACCCCGAGTGTTTCATGGCCGCGCTCATGAATTCCGACATCGGGAACATCGAACGGATCACGATCGAGGTCGAAGAGTGCGGGCGCATGGGGCTCGACGTGCTCCCGCCGAACGTGAACGAGTCGTTCGCCGGGTTCGGCGTCGTCAAAGAGACGCTCGGACGCACGGACGTCCGCCCGACGATCCGGTTCGGACTCCATGCGGTCAAAGGACTTGGCGAAGACGTTGCCGAAGCGATCGTCCGGGAGCGGAAGGAGCGTGGGACGTTCGCTGACGTGTCCGACTTTGTCTCGCGCGTCGCCGGAAAAGTCATCAACCGTAAATCCCTTGAAGTGCTCATCAAGTCGGGCGCCATGGACGCCTTTGGCGAGCGCGGGATGC
Organism: Candidatus Uhrbacteria bacterium; assembly: GCA_963835915.1. Classification (GTDB taxonomy): domain Bacteria; phylum Patescibacteriota; class Patescibacteriia; order 2-12-FULL-60-25; family 2-12-FULL-60-25; genus 2-12-FULL-60-25. The sequence continues at coordinate 1,003,357 of CAWIHE010000004.1, read as the reverse complement.
TCCTCTTCAACATCGATGTGCTCCTCGAATTCCATAAACGCGTCGAATCCGAAGCCGAGAGCGGGCAGTCATCGCTCTTCGCCGGGGCCGCGACGCCTCTTTCGCGGACCGTCGCACTGAAGCCCGCGCTCGCCGCGACGCGGCAGGAGATCCTCGCGTGGGAGCGGGAACTCCTCGGCCTCTTCCTTTCCGAGCACCCGTTCGCGGCCGTCCACGAGCGCATCGGAAAAGCGTTTACGCCCATTGCGGATCTCGTGAAGTTCAAAAAAGTGAAGAGCATCCGGTGCGGCGGCGTCCTTACGGAAGCGAAGAAAATCCACACGAAGAACGGCGATCCCATGGTCTTCGCAAAACTCGAAGACCGTTCCGGCTCCGTCGAAGCCGTCGTGTTCCCGCGCGTCCTCAAAGAAGCCGGGGAGATCATCGACGTCGACAAGATCCTCTCCGTGACCGGCCGCCCGCAGGAAAAAGACGGCGAAATGAAACTCCTCGTCGAGACGTGCTTCGAACTCACGGAGAAGGTCATTGCACAGATCGAGGCCGAGTTGCGGAATGGGAGCCAGAGCGGGGACGGAGAAGCGGATGGTGAGCGGGAAGCGGGAAGCGGGAAGCGGGAAGACGCGGACTCGTCCTCCGTCCCGCTTCCCGCTTCCCGCTCACCGCTTCCCCTCGATCCCTCCCCCGGCATCACCCTCCACCTCCGCGCCCATCTCCCGGATTCAATCCTCCACCGCCTGCGCGAGTCTTGCGACAAACGGCCGGGTACGCACGTGGTCTACTTCAAGATCGATGATGAGCGCGGCCCGAGGACGATCAAATCGTCGTACCGCGTTGCCTTCAGCGAGGAGCTCTCGGATGAGCTCGAGGGGCTGTTGGGGCCGGGAACGGTCAGGGTTGGATGAGTAGATGAGTGGGACATCAAAGGAATCCCACTCATCTACTCATCCACTCAACCAAAGAAAAACCGCACCGGATCCCTAAGGGTCGGTGCGGCTTCGTATAGAAATTGCGGCTACGGTGCGGGGGCACCTCGCGGCCTAGTGGAGGACGCGGGTGGCGGGGCGGAAGTCGTTGATTCGCTCCACCTGTTCTCCGAGTTCGAGGAGATCGTCGAGACAGCGGCACCGGACGCGGCAGACGACCGACCCTTCCGCGTCGATAACGGTCATCATGCCATAGCCGAGGGAGGCGTCTCCGGTCCAGGGGAGCGGGTGCTGAAGACCGAGAAGGTCGAAGCAGACGTTGGGGTTGAAAATGTTCGAGAATTCTCCGGGGCCGGCGAGCGCGGCGACGGTGATGCAGATGACCTGTGTCGACGGGCTCGTAGTCATTGCTGATCTCTCCCGGCGTTTCGCGATCGGACGTCAAAAATGCTTGCGAGAAATTCGCCGATCTCTTGCCACAGTTGTTTCTCTTCTCCGTCCGCCGCTTGCTCGACGTATCGGCGGACGAGGTAGATGAGGAGCAGTGTCGCGAGGAACGCTTGCGGCGGCGCGTTCCCCCTTGTCTCCAGGGCCCAGCGCAACGCCTCGTCGTACTCTGCCGACCCGACGCTGAATTGTGCCGGACTCGCCGCGAGGGCAATGCCATTCATATAGAACAGCACTGCGCCGTCTACATGGTCGCGACTGCATTCATACGAACCGCGGATTTTGCCGCGGAGGTTGGAATCGACATCCGGGGTCTCATCGAGAAATGTCCGGATCCGCAGTTTTTCTACGGCCGTATCGACCAGGTGTGATGTTTGTTCCGGAGAGAACGGCGTGTCTGAAGGGCTTTGCGGTGAAATGTCCGTTTCGTTCGGGTCCGTCATGTTGTCCTCCAAGGTACGCGAGCGAGCATAGTCGAAGATGGGCAAACGGTCAACCTGCAACAACATCGGACCTCGACGTCAGCGCGTCATCTTGTTTGCGGAATCATTATCAGCTATATTCGAATAAACAAGGCCTTCATCGTCTTTTTTTAACTCATAACACCCAACCTCTATGGAATCCGAGCCGACTTCTCACCGTCCCGCATCCCTCGCGATCGCCGTGGCGATCGTCGCGGTCGCGTCCGCGGCCGGGTTCCACTTTTTGTTCTTCGGGCGGGAGTATGGGATTGCGTTTGCGCTGTTCATGCTCGTCCTCTTTGCCGGCGTTCGCGTCCTCGGGATCATGACGGGAAAGAAGGGGAACCCGTGGGCGAACCTCTTCGTCGTGCCGCTTCTCCTCGCCCTCATCGCGGAGGCCCTGTACGCGAGCAGTGTCGTTCGCGGCGTCGGATTCATGATCGCCGTCGGTTCGCTCATGTTTTTCACGTACTGGATCACGGCGCCGCGCGTCCGTTTTTGGGAGGTGCATTCGCTGTGGCCCGCGTCGCTGTTCTCGGAGTCGATCCTTCCGTTCGGGCGTTTCGGATCGTTCGTGAACGAGCTCATCAAGGGGAAGCGGCATTTCTCGCGCGTCCTCATGGGCGTCGTCATTGCCATCCCGCTCCTCCTCGTGATCGGCGCGCTCTTCATCTCCGCGGACGCGTTCGTCCAGAAGACGATCAGTGCCTACTTCAACGCGGCGAACATGGGGCAGGTCATCATCCGCGCGCTCTGGGACATGTTTGCGTTCGTCTTTTTTGCGTCCGCGGGATGGACGTTCGTCACCCGGCTGCTCGAATCGCGCCGTCCCTCGCACCACCAATCGGAGCTGAACGTTGACCACGTCATCGCGGGCACGGTGCTCATCCTCCTAAACGTCCTCTTTGCGATTTTCCTCGGCTTCCAAGCCGTCTATTTCTTCGGCGGGGAGTCATTCATCCAATCCCAAGGCATCGCCTACGCGCAGTACGCGCGCGAAGGGTTCTTCCAGCTCCTCTGGGTCGCGATCATCGTGACGGGCGTCATCGCGGCCGTCTACCGGGTCACGGGGATGCGATTCTGGCTCGTCCGGGGCGCATCAATCTTCCTCGCGCTTGAGACGGGCGCCGTCATCGTTTCGGCGATCCGGCGCATGATGCTCTACGTCGATGCGTACGGGCTTTCCGTCCTGCGCTTCTGGGCGTTGGCCGGTATCTACGCGATCGCCGCCGTCCTCCTCTTCGGCGTCATCGCGATCATCGGAAACGTCGCATTTGAGAAGCTCGTCAAAGCGATGAGCGTCGGCATCCTCACGCTCGCGGCGGCCGGTCTGCTCATCAACGTCGAAGGGATTGTTGCGGACTACAACGTGAACGTGTTCCTCGCGGGACGGACGACCCTCATGGACGTGAAATACCTGACGGAACTCTCATCGGATGCGATCCCCGCGCTCGTCCGGCTTGCCGAAGCGCGTCCGGAACTTGAAATCGGTGATCCTTCGGACTTTCGCGATCGTGAGGCGTTTCAAGCCATGCTCAACGACCCGACATCCGGCGAGATGGCCCGCCTCTCCGCCAACGCGGGCCTCGATCGCGCGAAGAGTCGCATTCGTCCGCTTACGGACGTCTTGCACGATCGGGAAGCACGGCTCCGCGCCCAACGCGATTCGGATTGGCGAAACCCCGTCTTCTCGGATTACGTCGCGCTTGCGGCGCTCGGGTCGCTCAAGTGAAGGGTAGTCACGAAATAATAGAGTCCGATCGGTCGGTCGGTCTGATCGGTCGGATCGGACTGATCAGACCGACCGACCGGACTCGTGATCTGTGAGGTCCCTCTATCCTCGTTCATCCGGGCATTTTCTGGTATACTCAGTGCATCAATATATGGCCGTCCGTACGCAGAAACGACGCGTTCGGGAACCCTTTCCCGTTCCCGCGCCCATGAATTCGGGCATCTACAAGAAGATTGCGTACTCGTTCGTCGGCATTACGGTCCTCATCGTCTTCATCGCGCTCTGGTTCTCGTCGGTGAAGGCGACGGTTACGGTGTCCGCGAAGCGCGAACCGACGAAGGTGAGCGTCGACGTCGACATCGCGAAGACCCCGGGCGATAACGAGCTCCCCGGGCGGATCATTCAGAGCGTCTTCGAGCAGTCCGATTCGTTCAAGGCGACGGGCGGAGGGGAGGGGCAGGCGGTCATCGGCGTCTCAAAAGGGCGCGTGCGGATTACGAACAAGCTCTCGAAAGACCAGCCGCTCGTGAAGACGACGCGCCTCCTCACGAAAGACGGCCGCCTCTACCGCATCTCGGACAGCGTTGACGTCCCCGCCGGCGGATCAATCGAAGTCGATGCGTATGCGGACGCCGAAGGCGGCATGTACGATTTTACGGACCCGATCGCGTTCACGATCCCCGGACTCTCGTCATCCGTCCAAAGCATCGTCACGGCCGAGAGCGTGACGCCGTTCGCGGGCGGCCAGCAGTCCGTCCATGTCGTGTCGCAGGATGACATTACGAAGGCGGAGGACGCGCTGAAGCAGAAGGCGCTTGAGGCGGCGAAGACCGCGCTGAAAGCGGAAGTCGCGAATCCGCAGCTCACGGATGCCGCGTACGTGACGAATCTCGCGAGCGAAAACGCCGGAGCGAAGGTCGGCGACCAAGTCGATGACTTCCTCTTCTCCGTGAAAGTGAACGTCACCGGCGTGTTCTATGCCGGGGCGGACGTCGTGTCGTACGTCCGCGACCGCGTGAAAGACCGCGTCCCGACCGGCCGCACGCTCGCGACCGTCGGCGACGAGGATATCAAGGTCACGTACGCCGTGGCGTCGAGCGACGCCGCAACGGAGACCGCGCGCATCACGGCGACCGCGGACGTCCAGACGAAACCGACGACGGCGGACAATCTCGTCTCCAAAGAAGCAATCGCCGGCCTCTCGGTCGACGAAGCCGTGAGCAAAATCCAGAACATGCCCGGCATCGACAGCGTCGACATCACAATCCGCCCGAGCTGGGTGAAGCGCCTCCCGACGCTGAAGGATCACATCGTGATCAAAGTGAGGTAGGGGGGTCCGTTGTTCGTCGTCCGTAAGAAAGATCTGGTCTGCGAGATACGAAAACGGACCTCCACGGAAACCGATGGTTTCCGTGTTTTGTTTGCCTACGGACAGCGGACATCGGACGGCAGACTTCTAGGTGAGTTCAACCTTTCAATGCACCACTTGTAACCCCTGCTTAACAAGCTCCCGGAGGCATTCATTCGGTGATCGATAGCCAAGAGACTTCCTTGGCCTGTTGTTGAGCTTTTCTTGGATGGCATGGATTTGAGAATGAGAGATGAGTGAGAGATCGGTTCCATGAGGGAGGTACTGTCTGATGAGGCCGTTCAGATTCTCAACCCCTCCTTTCTGCCACGAGGAGTACGCGTCGCAGTGATAGGTATCGATACCGTAGTCGAGGCGAAGCTTCCAATGATTTGCCCCTTCGCTTCCTCGATCCATCGTGAGGCTTTTAACGGGCAGCTCTTCGATGAGGTTCCTCCACGCGTCTTCGGTCGCCTCTGCGGACTTGTCGGCGACCTTGGTCAGTTCGACAGAGTTGAATCGATCGCTCGTACTGAGCGCTCAGGGCCTCTCCTTGGTGTTCGCAGACCGTCGTGTCCGATTCCCAGTCTCCGAACCGCTTCTTTTCCTTGATTTCCTTCGGTCTGTACTGAATGGGCGTAATGAATGAGATGGGCTGTTTTTCTCGCTGTTTCCTCGCATATCGCCTCTGCCGCTTCTTGCGCCCTCGCCGCAGATGCTGATAGAGTCCCATGAAACGGCCTCGGCCCTCGTAGATGAATTGGTAAATGGTTTCGTGACTGACTCCTTTTCCCTTCATCCGAGGTTCGAGGCCGTTTTGTAGTTTGCCCTCGATCTGTTCCGGACTGCGTTGCTCGTTCATGAGCTGCTCGACGACGTATTGCCGTAACTCCTCGTCCGTCTCCAGTTTCCTTTTTCGCTTCTTCTTTTTCCTCTTCTCCGCGTACTCCTGAGCTTTGATCGCCCGATAGATGCCGTCAGGACACGTATTCCGCTGCAACTCACGGACGATGTCTGAATGGTCCCGATGGAGGAACCTTCCAATCCCGCGAAGGCTCACGTGGCACCGGAGGCAGAGCTCGATCTTTTCACGTTCATACAGGGTCAATTCCTGGCCTCTCATAGGGGGCCATCCTCGCTGGATCCGGCCTAAGGGGCAATTGACTGGAGTTTTGAAGGGGTCGAGGGGTGGTGCATTGATATTAGAATGCGGGCTACGATCCTTCCGGTTGACATACGTGAGGAAATGATGTAAGAAGAACCGGTTTCGGCGGTTCCGTCGAACCTTTTCAACAAAACGAAAACCAAGGAGGCGCTCGTGGAGAACGCGATCGTTGCGGTGTGCAAGGACCCCGGTGGTGCAAATGGACTGCTTCCCGTCGTCGAAGAGTTGAGGATGCGCGGCTATCTGGTCGCCCTCCGGATGGACGGCTTCGCTTCAACGTTCGAGCCGGCGCTCAAGGCGGGAGGCATTCCCGTCGCGGGCACGGATGACGTGTTGCGCGTGTTCCCGACGCCATGCGCTTTCCTCACGGATATGAGTTCGTCGGGAGGCGGAGTCGGACGCGACCTCATCCCGTCCTATCGCGGGAAATGTCCGACGATCGCGTTCCAGGATTTCTGGGGAGTGCCGCTCACGACGGATTGGGCATCGCCGGCGTTTCGGCCGGACCGCATCGTCGTCAACGACCGGTTCGGCGCCGAGCTCGTCCGCAAGGCCTGGCCCGAGATGGAGTCAGATCGGATCTGGGTGACCGGATTCCCCGCGTGGGACAAGTACGCGGCGGTCGACATGTCCGCCGCGCGCGCAAAACTGCGGTCGGCGCTTGGGCTGACCGAGGCGTGGCCGTTCATCCTTTACGGCGGAGACTGCGTACCGGAAGTGACCGCAACGATGCTCGAAGAGGTCGTTTCCGCCATCCATGACACGGACATCCCGGTCTACTTCCATCCGCGGCCGCATCCGCGCATGGATCGGGACGCGCCCGATGAGCGGCAGAAGTGGGACGCGGCGGTCAGCCGTTTCTCGACCGGGGTGCTGGTCACGCTCCCGACCCTCCCGGTGACGTTTCAGGAACTCATTGCGGGATCGGACGTCGTCATCGCGAACATGTCCACGATCCTCACGGAGAAGGCGATCCTCGGAGGCACGGCCGTCTCCGTGCTGTATCCGGATACGGGCGCGAAATTGCTCGCGCAAACCACCGGCGGGATGCTCGTCAATTATCCGCTTTCGCGGCTGGGATGCGTCGAAGAGGCGCACACGCATGAAGAGCTGTGTCGAATCATGCGTGCCGCATGCACGGACGGGCTCGCCCATCTCCTCGAACATCAGAAACGCGAACTTCCCGTCTCCGGTGACAATGCGGCCCGCGCCGCGGACCGAATCGTCCGGCTCATCTGAACCGTCGCTCAGGTACTGCTTCAGCGAAGGACCTCCCCGGAGGTCCTTCTTTCATTGTCGGAATCCTGTCCGAACGTCTATTTTCGCTCATTGATCGGTTGATGGATGACGAATATCGGAGTTCTCCAACGGGCGTTTTTCATTCAAGGATTCCACTGTATACTGCACGTCATGCCGCGATTTCCAAAACCTCCGCGCGGGTCCGTCGTCTACGAAGACGCGCAGTTGTACGTGTGTGCCGCCGCGCGCCCATTCGCGAGAGCGCATACGCTGGTGATATGGAAAGCGTCCGTATCCGATCTCCGCAAACTGACGTGCAGAGAATACGAGCACCTGCTCCACATCGTCGACGTTGCGCGGGATGCGTTGTTGAGCACGTTCAAGGTCGACAAAGTCTACCTCTTTTACCTTGATGAGTATCACCATGTTCACTGGCATCTCGTTCCGCGATTCGGCGTGCAAGGATTCCGGATCGTCCTGAACGGAAAAAAAGTACGAGCCGATTTCTCGTTTGTCCCGAAGCTGAAACACCAGTTTGCGCTCGCGCTTGCGCGGCACCATCTGCGAACATCGCGAACACACAAGAAAACGACATTGACCTGACGACGCTGAAGGATCACATCGTGATTAAGGTGAGGCAGGCGTGCAGATGCTCATGTTGGAAATTCGAATGAAAAACCGAAAAAGGTGTTCTTTTTAGCGAAAATAAGTGGTTTTTGTCGACATGGGCTAGCAGGATTGACGCGAGAGAATTTTTATGGTATTGAATTGTGTAATTGGATTTATCAGGGAAAGGAAAATCAAAATGCAACATGTCTTCGATCGTTCGATCTTCCTAGGAGGAGAAAGCGATCCTCAGCCCGTTTGGGCAGACGAGGCGGATGACTCGGGGTCGTGGCCAAGCAGAGCCGCGTTCAAGATCGAGTTCACTCCCGAGCAATTTCAAGGAACCGGCCCCGCGGCGCTGGGCGAGCTCCCCAAGACGGAGTATTACGGCGAAGACGGATGGCCGGTTGAGATGCCGGCTCCCTGTAAGGCCGTTCTTTCAGAAACGATCAAGCGCGAGCTGCAGGTGTTCCCGTGGGGCTGGAGAACCTGGGACGATGACGACTGGTCAGCGGCGATTCGATCTCCGGACAGCTGGACAAGATCGAGAGTGCTGGGGCCAGCTGCTCATGCCCTTGCGCAGCTCATGACATAATTCGCGCGCGGAAAAACGTCGTGCCGCATCCGTTCTTGGAGGCGGCACGTTTGTTTATAAGCGAGCTATACGTTTGACCTCCGTCCGCGCCCCGTGATACCTTTCCGTCTGCGATGGAGCATCGCTCCCCGGCGTAACGATCCGGGTAGTCACAATCAGGATAAAAAGAGCCTGTCCCCTGAAGCTTCAGCGAAGGGGGGAACTCGGGTGGAACCGCGGCCTCGATGATTGTCGAAGCCGTCCCGACGTCGATCGCGTGTTAGGCGAGGCGTCGGCTTTTTATTTTTAACCCCTCTTTCTCAATACATTCTCTTCAGCTTACGAAGTGCAAATACAAAATAGTTAGAAGCTGGAAGCTGGAAGCTGGAAGCTAACATCGTTACCAGATTCCAGCTTCCAGATTCCAGCTTCTAATCCGTCTATCTGTCTCACTTACTGTAAATTCTATGACCCCCATCGAAACCCAGCGTCACTCCGCCGCCCACGTCATGGCCGCGGCGATCCAGCGTCTCTTTCCCGAGGCGAAGTTCGGCGTGGGCCCGGCCATTGAAAGCGGGTTCTACTATGACATCGACATCGGGCGCGCGTTGACGCCGGAGGACATCGAGAAGATCTCCGCGGAGATGAAGAAGGTCGTCGGCGAGCGTCTCGCATTCGAACGGAGTGAGCTCCCGATCGATGAGGCGATCAGGCTCTTCGAGGACGCGGGGCAGGTCTATAAGGTCGAACTCCTGAAGGACCTCAAAGAGAAGGGGACGACGTCGCTTTCGGAGAGCGAGCGGACGGACGCGGACAGCGTCGACCGCGTTTCCCTTTACAAGACAGGCGTATTCATCGACCTCTGCCGCGGGCCGCACGTGGCGACGTCGGGCGACATCGGCGCGTGGAAGCTCACGAAGACGGCGGGCGTGTATTGGCGGGGGAAGGAGACGAATCCGCAGATGCAACGCGTCTACGGGTTGGATTTTGCGACGCAAGGGGAGTTGGACGCGCACCTCAAGATGAGCGAGGAAGCGGAGAAGCGGGACCACAAGAAGCTCGGTCCGGAGCTCGATCTCTTCACGTTTTCGGAACTCGTCGGTCCCGGCCTTCCGCTCTGGACGCCGAAGGGGACGCTGCTCCGCAATCTCCTTGACGACTACATCTGGTCGCTTCGTTCGCGGTACGGGTATGAGCGCGTGGAGATTCCGCACATCACGAAAAAAGAACTCTACGAGAAGAGCGGCCACTGGGAGAAATACCAGGAGGACCTCTTCAAGATCATCACGCGCGAGGGCCACGAGTTCTGCATGAAGCCGATGAACTGTCCGCACCACACGCAGATCTACGCGCGGCGCCTGTGGAGCTACCGGGACCTCCCGCAACGGTACGCGAATACGACGATGTGCTACCGCGACGAGCAAAGCGGGGAGATTTCGGGGTTGTCGCGGACGCGCGGGTTCACGCAGGACGACGCGCACGTCTTCTGCCGGATGGACCAGGTGAAGGGCGAGATGATGAACATCTGGGACATCGTGCACGAGTTCTACCGGACGTTCGGATTCGTGCTGCGCGTCCGATTGTCCGTTCATGATCCGGCGCACCCCGAGAAGTACCTTGGCGATCCTGAGCGCTGGGCGGCCGCGGAGGCGATTCTCGGCGAGATCGCAAAAGAGAAGAAGGCCGACGCGATTGATGGCGTCGGCGAAGCGGCGTTCTACGGGCCAAAGCTCGATTTCATGGCGAAGGATTCCATCGGCCGCGAGTGGCAGGTCGCCACGATCCAGCTCGACATGAACATGCCGGACCGGTTCGACCTCACGTGCGTGAACGAGAAGGGGGATCGCGAACGCATCGTCATGATCCACGCGGCGATCGCGGGATCGCTTGAGCGGTTCCTCTCGATCGCAATCGAACACTACGCCGGCGCGTTTCCGGTCTGGCTGGCGCCGGTCCAGGCGCGCATCGTGCCCGTGGCGGACCGGCACAATGGGTTCGCGGAAAAGATCCGCGGCGAACTCGCGGCCGCGGGCGTCCGCACGGAGGTCGACGCGACCGCAGAGACGGTGGGGAAGAAGATCCGCGCGGGCGAGATGGCGAAAGTCCCGTACCTCCTCGTCGTCGGCGACAAGGAGGCCGTGGGGAGCGAGTTCACCGTCCGCATCCGCGGCGAGAAGGACCAGATCGCGATGACGCGGACGGATTTCGTGGCGCGGGTGAGGAAGGAGATCGCGGAGAGGAAGTGAGAGCGGTTACTGCTCTCAGGAGAAGCGGTTGCTCCTTGGAGCCATGCAACCATGCGACCATGCAGCCATAACGAATGGCTGCATGGTTGCATGGTTGCATGGCTCACTTGAATGAAACAATCCCCCGATGGACATCGGGGGATTGTTTCGATGCGGATCGTCTCGATGATCGTTACGCCACCTTCTCCCGCGAGGACGCGTCGGAATTTTTCATGAAGGGCTTTGCACGATGGATGAGCTCTTCGGCCTCGCGGATGCGGATGTGCTGGGCGCCGAACCGGGATGCGAGGGACGCGACCGGACGGTACGCGGCATGGACGGCTTCAGCGTCTTCGGCCTCAAGCGCCTTCGAGAGCTTTGCCATGGATTCGACGTAGCGGGGGATTTCGAACGAGAGTTCACGATCCCTGCATTCACGGAGGAGCTGCTCGTAGATGACGCGTGCATTCTTGATTCCCGACGCGTTCGCGATATTGAGGAGCCGGTCGATGTGGTCGTCGATGCGCGGAGCGGGCTCGCTCTTCATTTTTGGCTCAAGCGGCGAGGTGAGGCGGTCGAGTGCGCGGGTGAGCCACGGGGCGCCGGTTGTCTGTTTCGCGGGCCGCGTCTTCCGCGGTCCTCCCGACTCGATGAGATTCGGTTTCTTCGCCTGCGCGCGTTTCCCCGTGATGTCGCCGATCTCCATGCCGCCTCCGAGCGGTTTCGTTGCGGCATCCATGGCCCGCGTGAGGAGGGGCTCGCGGCGCGTTGCCGCCGTCGGTTTCTTGGGCCGTTCCGCGGGTTGCTCCTCATCATCAATTCCGGCCTTTGCGAGTTCGGCTCGCGCGACGGTCCAGATGTCGAACACGTCCGCATCGGGTCTCATGCGGAGGATGGGGGAGGATTCGCGCGCGGCCATGAGCGCGCCTGTTGACTGCGGGCCTTCGCCGTAGAGCTTCTTGAGGTACGTGCTTTCAATGTCGCGGAGTTTGTTGCGCAGGGCCATGACGTCTTCATCCGGCATCTTGTCCTTTTTGAACCGTTTGGCGAGTCGGCTCATGCCGTGCATGAAGCCTCCCGAACCCCACGTCAGGTAGTACCGCGGGTCTTTCTTCCCGCGTTTAACAAGGAGCGCCGAAAGGTTTTCGATGATATTTTCGATGCGTTTCAGCTTGACCTCCTCAAGGTCTTGGGCGTATTGGTCGCGGCCCTCGTCCTTCGCGTTGGGGAGCGGAATATGCTCGAACGCTTTGTGGATCTTCCGTCGCGTGTCCTGAATCTCAATCGTCGTCTCCCCGATGAGTTTCTTTTCGAGGAGTTCTGCAACGGTCAGCGGTGCGTTCTTGGCGAGGAGCTCCGCGTTCCGTTCCACGAGGTCCGCATAGATTTTTGAAAGCGAGAGGAGCGCGTCATCGAACCGTTCGCGGTTCAGGTACGTCATTTCGCTCATGAGCCCCATCTCGACGCCCGAAATGAGGCGATGCGCCCGCTTGACCTTCGCGCGGATCGTGTCGCCGCCCTCTTCCGCGTGCGCACGCTCCAGCGCCTCGCGCTCCCAGGGTTCGGGCGTCGTGTGGGAGACCTCAAGCTCACCCGGAGCGTTCCGGCGCTCTTCCGCGTGTGCCGCCACCAGCGCTTCCCGTTCCCACGGTTCGACGTCCGCCGTATTCCCGTACGTCACATCAGGCGCCGCCGTCCGACGCTTTTCCTTTGCGCGCGCCTCCAGCGTCTGGTGGAACTCACGCGCCGCGCGTTCCGCCTCGGCCATGGACGTCTCTTCTTTCGATATGGCGGCCTCACGGTGTTTCTGTTTGGCGGTGTACGCCTGCGCGGCCGCTTCCTGATCCGGACGGAGCCGCGCGAGCGGACGGATGGTGCCGGTGATCTCGTCGGGGAGTTCCGCGGAGGCGTTCTGGAGCATGCCCGTGACGATGGTGTCGTCGTCTTCATCGCCCTCTTCTTCCTGCAAGGGAAGCTCGAGTTTGGGTTTCTGCAAGGGAAGCTCGAGTTTGGGTTTCTGCCGGAGCAACTCCAGCCGTCTCTTCTGACGCTGCGGCGGGGGAGGCGTTTCATCCGTAATGAAGTCCTCGTCGCCAAGCTCCACCTCTTCGTCTTCGACGATGAGATCCTCGTCGGCGACCTCTTGGTGTTCAAGCACGTCGATGAGCGACCGCGTATCGGCGAGGAGGTACTTCGCCATTTCGGCGAGCGCGACGTTGTCGGGGAGTTCGGCTTTCGTTTCCGGAAGCGAGGTCAGACGGACGAGCTCCGCTTCGGTCGCGGACAGTCGCGCGCGGAGGTCGCCGAGGATGGCCTCGCGGCGCGTGTCGTCTTTGAGGATTTTTGCGAGTCCGGCGCGGACGGCGATCAGGTTCGCGATGTCCCGCGAGTTCCGATCGAATGCGAGTTCGCGGATTGGCGCTTCTTCGATGTTTTCCATGGCCGTCCCTCTCGCGGCCGTCATCGTCTCAATCTTCTTCAGGTTCCGTTCAACGGCGTTGAGGGCCACGGAGAGCTCGAACAGTCCCTCGTTCCGTTCGCGCGGTTCAAGCTTCGTTCCCGCAAGGACGCCGGCCTCCTGCTCTTCGCGCGCCTCGGCCAGTTCTTCCTGAAGGCGGATCTCGTAGTCGCGGAGTTCAAGGATGATCGGCCACGCCTCGTCGTACGGCGGTTCGAGCCGCGACGCGCGCGCGCCGAGCTCTTCCGCGCGCTGCTTCGCCGACTCGGCGAACGCAAGCCGCTCGCCGTGGATTTCCCCGACGGTCGGCATCGGCGCGTTCTCCAATTCGGGCAGACGCTCATTCCGACGGATGCGCGCTTCGATCGCTTCAGGCGTGTACATGGCCCGATGCCGCTCCTCTTCGCTCACCGGTTTCGGCGTCAGTCGTTCCTTCGCGTGGGCGTAGACGTTTTTACGCAGCCGCTCATCAGCGGCCTCTCCCGATTCGGCGGCAAGCTGGCGGCGCGCCTCTTCTTCTTCGACGGCTCGTTCAAGCGATTCGTTCTTCTTCATCTCCGCCCAGCCCGACCGTTCTTTGACGGGTTTTTTCGGGATCTGCGCGAGTCGATTCCCCGCGCCTTCGAGTTCTGCGGCGGTCTTCGCCCTTTTTTCCCGGGCCTGCCGCACCGCCGTCTCAACGAAGTCGGATTTTTCTTCCGTCGCCGACTCCCCATAGTCGCGCCTGATGGCCGCTTTCGCTTTCGCGATCTCGACCGGGTGCGCCGCTTCGAATTGGCGCTGGAACTCGGGGCTTTCCGTATCGATCGTCGCGACGCTTTTCCGCACGCCCGTGACTTCCTCCGAGTCGGGCGAGCGATCCAAGAGGTCATCCGGACTGATTTCCGGAGAGGAGCGTTGGCGTTTCGACATACGGCCCTTAGTATAGCATTCGGGGCAGTCATGAGTCATGAGTCACGAGTCACGAGTCGTGAGTCGTGAGTCGTGAGTGGACGGATGGGCGGAATGATCTGCAGATAGCAAAAAAGAGCTCCTTTACGGATGCTCTTTTTTTCGTTACTCACGACTCACGACTCGTGACTCACGACTTCCTCACCCTTTCACGATCTTCTCGAACACCTTCGGATGCTTCGCGGCGATTTCGGAGAGGACCTTCCGGTCGAGTTCGATCTTTCGCTTTTTCAGGTCGCCGATGAGTTTTGAGTAGGTCGTCCCAAGTTCCCGCGCCCCGGCGTTCACGCGGATGTTCATGAGCGCGCGGTTGCGGCCCTTCTTCATCCGGCGCCCGGCGCGCGCGTACGCGCCCGCCTTCACGGCGGCCGTCTTCGCAAGTTTGATCTTCGATTTGCGGCCCCACATCATCCCCTTCGTCTGCTTCAGGATGTGCTTGCGGTGTTTCACGTGGCCGACTCCGCGTTTGACTCGTGGCATAGGTTTCGTTGCGTCGTTGCGTCGTTGCGTCGGGCGTCGGCCGGCCGAACCGACGCAACGACGCCCGACGCAACGACGCCCGAAAATTAAAAGTTAGAGATCAGCGTTTTGATACTCTTCTCGTACGAGTGCGACATCGTTTCGTCGCGGCGCTTATTGCGCGTGACGTTTCCCGATTCGCGGCTGTTGAAGTGGTCCTTGCCGCCCTTCCGGCGAAGGAGTTTTCCTTTTCGCGGTGATGTGGAACCGTTTCTTCACGGTTTTGTTCGTCTTCTGCTTCATAGAGATCTTGATGTGGTGATGGTGATCTGTGCTTTTGCCTACGAATTTACGAATGAGCTCACGAATCGGCGAATTACGAATGTGATTTAATGGCTCCATTATTGTAATTCGTACATTCGCCGATTCGCCCTATTTGTAAATTCGTAGGCCAAGATGCATGGGGTTGGTAAGAGGAGCAGGGTCACTTACGTCCGATGATCGCCGAGACATTGCCTTCCTGGCGCTTCGTCGGCTGTTCAACGAAGAGGTCGTAGGATTTTTTCATCGTGTCGATGAATTCGTTGATGCGCTGGATGGCGATGTCGCCGTGCGCCTTTTCGCGGCCGCGGAGGATGATCTCGATCTTCAGCTTATGGCCTTCTTCGAAGAATTCTTTCGCTTTCGCGAGCCGGATGTCGACGTCGTGCTGGCCCATCTTCGCCGAGAGGCGGACGCCTTTCACTTCGACTTTGCGCGCGTGGACCTTCTTCGCCTTGTGTTCCTTCTCTTTCTGATATTTGAATTGTCCGTAATCCTGGATGCGGCAGACGGGCGGATCGGCGTTCGGCGCGACCTCGACGAGGTCGAGCTCGAATTCGCGCGCCCGCGCGATCGCGTCGCGCGTCTGCATGACGCCGAGGACTTCGCCCTCGGGTCCGATCACGCGAACTTCCGGAGCGCGGATCGCTTCGTTCGCGCGATACTGCAGCCCGACGTCGGGTGCCGTTCGCCGTTTCCTTCGGTAGTGGATTCGCATGGATAAGTGGATGCTGGTGCCGTGTTCGGCCGTTCGGCCGTCGGCGGCATGGTGGAGATGGGGGGAGTCGCACCCCCGTCCGGTCCCGGCGCGCGGACCCTTCGTTCACAGACTTGGACCGCTCGGTTGTACATGAATCCGCGCAGCGAGCGGACGATGGCCGCGGATTCCGCATCGCCGCCAGGTCTCCGGCCGCAGGCGATGAGTGCGGACGAACGAGCCCGAGGAAGTGACAATCATCGTACGCCTACGGGCGCAGCGTACGTGATCGGGATGGCGAAACTCGCCTTAGGCGAGTGCCATCGCAGGCGCCGGCATGCGGAACGCCGAAGCGACCGCAGCCTTCACCTTGCTAAAGACGTTGGCAGTTGTCTTGGTTCCGGGATGGATTTACGCGTGGTCCCGGCACGCGGTCTGCAGGATTCGAACGTACGAGCCGTCAATGCTCGGCATCCCCAGGCAGGGGGTTGGAACGATCTAACCATCTAACGATCTATTCCCTATTCCTGAGTTCTCTTTCGATGTCGCGTCGCTTTAACGTTTCGCGTTTATCGTGGGCTTTTTTGCCCCGACCTATGCCAAAACGGAGCTTTACGTGACGGCCGTGAGCATACAGTGAAATCGGCACGAGCGTCAAGCCTTTGTATCAGGCCAATACATCCTGGACTTCCCCTTGTTCCACTCCGTTAAGAATTGGATGGGTGATTGGAGCTTGAGGCTCCAGTGAGGTCTTTCCGCATTGTACCAAACGAGCCAGTCGAAGAGTCTCCGATTGAATAGACCAATATCGATCATCTCTCCCTTGTGGTAGTTGATGTATTCTTCCTGGATCGTCCGGTTGAACCTCTCGCAGTGGGCGTTCATCTTCGGGGTCTTCGGATACGTATGCCAATGGGTGAGGCAGAGACGCCGGAGCTCCTCATCGAAGTGCTTCATGAATTCAGACCCGTTGTCCGTCAGGATGTATTCGAGGCGATACGGAAAAAGCGCATGGATGACCTTGAAGAAGTCCGCTGCCGCTCTCGATGCATGGCTCGTGGTTGCGAATGCGAACGAGAAGCGCGAATAGACGTCCGTGAACGTGATGACGTACTTCCTGGCATAGTGGACGATGAGTTCGATCGTATCGAACGAGATGCAGTGTCCCGGATGGTCCGCTTTGAAGTGTTTTGGCTTTCTCAGGCGCTTTGCCCGTTGAATCGGGACGATCCTCCCGTTGTGGCGGACCTTCACGGGGAACGTCCGCATCTTGTCCGGCGCGTCCGCGATCAACCGTCCGATCGTTCGAGGTTTGGGACAGGAGAGCTTCTTGACCCCGCAGAACCGTTTGAGGAACACGTGGACCTTCTCTTTGCCGAGGTTTGGGTGCGCGGTGCGAAGCCGACGGATCTCTGAAAGGACGTCATCGGGCCAATCCCGATGACGGACCCGCTTTGGCCGCTTGGAGCCGGGGTTTAACGACTCCATGCGCCCCTCTCCTTTGCCCCGTGCCTTCTTCCATTCGAAAAGGGTGCTTCGACCGACGCCAAACGCTTCTCTCGTCGGTTCGAGACCGTGCTTCTCCCAAAACAGGAGGATCTTGGCTCTCCGTTTGGCTTCCTCGGTGACCATACGGAGATACCGTATGGCATAGTCGTTTAGCTTCCAGAACCCTTTGACGCAATACCCGAGCCTTTTGATCTGCATGTTCCTTGAGGGGGCAAGGAGTCCAGGATGTATCTGGCCTTATGCAGCCTTTTTGCTCTATTTTGCCGTACAGGGACATGAGTTCCCGTTTCCGCATGAGGACCTTCCGCGTACGGGCCTCGTCATATCCCGGAAGGGGCCCGGCCTTCTGGTACCGGGGAATCTTGAGCCCGAGCACCCAGAGTTCGCCGTTCCGGAATGCGAGGTAGCTCCCGGTCAGGTTCGCGTGCCCCGCGCGGACGCTCTTCACCTCATGCCCATGCAGAACAATCCCCGCGTCGTACGTATCGAGGATCTCGTAGTCATGCCGCGCTTTGCGGTTTTCGGAGAAGGACATGGGTGGAGGGAAGTCGTGAGTCACGAGTCGTGAGTCGTGAGTAAGAATTTAAGAGAAAATCCGAAACTCACGACTCACGACTCACGACTCGTGACTGTCCTCCGGACATGCTATCCTTTGAAAGAATTCCTGTCGAACCGAGCCATGAACACGGAGGAGCGCATCGTAACGATTTCCGCAGCGACGATACTTCGCTCGCTCGCGGTGCTCTTCTTGCTCGTCTTCCTGTGGTTCGTCCGCGACATCGTCGCGCTCGTGTTCGTCGCGTTCATGCTCGCGGCGCTCATGCTCCCGTTCGCAAAGTGGATGCGGAAGTTCCATATCCCGCCGTCGGTCTCCATCCTCATCTTCTACGTCCTCCTCTTCGGCGGCCTGCTCCTCGCCTTCATCCTCCTCATTCCGCAGCTCGTGCGCCAACTCGGCGACCTTGGGACGCTCGTCGGGACGTCGTGGAACGCGGCCGCGGACAGCGCGAACGCCGTGAAGTCGTTCGCCGATCAGTACGGGCTCGGACAGAATCTCGAGATGGGCATTACGTCCGCGGAAACGTACACCGGAAAACTCGTGGGCGGCGTCTTCTCGACGATCTCAGGCCTCTTCGGCGGCATCGCCGCGTTCGTCCTCGTCCTCGTCCTTGCGTACTACATGGTTGCCGAAGAGCGCAACGCGGTGCAGTGGTTCAAGAACATCATCCCGGACAAGTACCAGGAGTACGCGTCGAACCTCCTCTTTGAGGTCGAGCGGAAATTCAGCCGCTGGCTCATCGGGCAGATCGCGCTCTGCGTCATAATCGGGGCGTGCTACTTCGTCGGGCTCACAATCCTTGGCGTCGACGGTGCGCTCATCCTCTCCCTCTTCGCCGGGTTCACGGAGTTCATCCCGTACGTCGGCCCCATTTTGAGCGGCATCGTCATCGTCCTCGTCGCGCTCACGCAGTCGCCGCTCCTCGCGCTCCTCGCCGGAATCCTCATGCTCCTCATCCAGGAGCTCGAGAACCACATCCTCGTCCCGAAGATCATGCAGAAGGCCGTGGGCCTCAATCCCGTCATCTCGATCGTCGCGCTCCTCGTCGGCGCGAAGCTCTTCGGCTTCGTCGGCGTCCTCCTCTCCATTCCGGTCGCCACGGGCGCATCCGTTGCACTCATGGAATATTTCAAATTCGTCAAAGACGAACAGGCATGAGGTTGAATCTGCGTATGCCGAATGAAACGCCGCAGCAGATTCCAGCCGCCAGTTCCGGACCGCCGGGACCGGCCCCGATGTCCATCGGGGCGACTGCCGTGCCGGCTCCGGTCGGAGGAGGGGCGTCCGTCTCCGCGCCCTCGTCATCAACTCCGGCGCCGTCATCATCCGCGCCGTCGGGCGATCTTACCCAGCGCCGGCCGGTCTACCATCCGGGCTATCAGAAGGTGAAGCCGAAGATCGGGAAAAACGTCCTCGGGTGCGTCCTCTACACGCTCCTCGTCATCGTGGTCTTCGCGGGAATCGTTATCATCGCCGTCGCGATGTCCGGCATCATCGCCGTTCCGATCGTCTCGCAGAAGTTCTACGCGCCGCCCGCGCCCACGCGCGCCGTTCAGGCCGGCGAGGAGAATCCGCAAGTCCTCCTCGATGCCATCGGACGGGCGATTGCCTCGTCGTCGACCACGAATGTCCGCACGCCGCACCTCGTTGAATACAAGGAAGCCGAACTCACGGCCGCCGCGCGCGGCGCGCTTGCGGATGCGGCGAAGCGCGGCGACGTCATCATTGACCGGACGCAGGTCGTGGTCCGGCCCGACGCGATCGAGATCACCGGACGGTTCAGGGTGAAGGGGATCATGCTCGACGCCCAGTTCAACGTCGTCCCGTCGGTCGCCGACGGCGTCATCAAATTGGCGATCGTGAAGGCGCGGCTCGGCGACATCCCCATTTCTCCGGCCATCGCAAAAATTATTCTCGATACGGCGCTCGGGCGCGATTCGAGCACGTGGGACCTCGTGATCGCGGAACACGAAGTTCAGTCGATCAGGTTGGAGGATGGCGCGGTGGAGCTCACGCTTTATTAGGGGCTTCTGTAAAATTTTCCGCGCATGCTTCTATGGGCCTGGCTGAGCGAAGAAGCTGGAAGCTAGAAGCTGGAAGCTGAATAAAACGCGATCAAATCAGCTTCCAGCTTCTAGCTTCCAGCTTCTTCGGAGTGGTCCATCGCGTCTGTAGGCCCGCTTGTTCGCTTGCCCGATTCGTGGTACACGTCTCTCAGTCATGTTCGTCGTCATCCGGCTCCTCCCCGCTTTTCTCGGCGCGCTTACGGCGCTCGCGTTTATGGTCCAGGCAAGGGACGCGTCGCACTACCCGTGGATCGCCGTCGGCGCCATCGTCGCGTTCGCCATCGGCGGATTCGCGGTCGCGTGGAGCCGGCACCGGCACGTCGGCGATGCGCGTCCGCTCGTTCCCGGGATCATCGCCGTCGCATCCGCCGCGTTCGGGCTCGTGCTTGCCGAGGGCGCGCTCGCGGCCTGGGTCATTCCGGTTTTTGCGGGCGGGACGGTGCTCCTCGCCTGCGAGCTCCTCTTCCTATCGCTCTACGCGCCCGCGCGATACCCCGTGAACGGACTCTCGCACGTGAACCTCGTGCTCGTCCCGATTGCGCTCTGGTTCGCGACGTACGCGTCGCTCGGCCTCACGATCTTCGTCGACGCGGCGCGCGCCATCCCGATCGCGGTGATCGGCGCCGTGTCGCTTGCGCTGTTTTCAGCGACGTCGCACGCCGAAGCGAGCCCGGCCACGCGCCGCCGCTGGACGCTTATCGGCGGGTGGGTCGGCATCCAGACCGGCATGCTCGTCGTCGCGCTCCCGCTCGACCTCATCGCGTCATCCACGTTCGTCGCGCTCACGCTTGCGTATGTCCTCCGCACCCGCCGCTACGGCATTCCACCCGCCGTCCCGACGCGCCAGATCGTCTCCGAGGCGCTCGCGTTCGCCGCACTCCTCCTCATCGTCCTCGCGACGGCGAGGTGGATGTGATGGGGCCAGTCGTGAGTCGTGAGTCGTGAGTCGTGAGTAACGCCATCGAAGAAGAACTCACGACTCACGACTCACGACTTCTTCTCCTCGACGATCCGCCCCTCAAGAACGTATACTGCCCCTATGCCAATGAAGGTATCTCCGGATTTCAAGACGTCCCTCATCACAATTATCATTGCCGCCGCGTGCGGCGCGCTTGCGGGCGCGGCGGCGGGGTGGATGTTTTCATTCCTGCCGTACCAGCTTCCGTTCCCGTCCGGGTCGGCCCACGGCGGATCCGCGACGACGACGGCGTCGGTTAAAACAATTCCCACGGTCGAAGTCGTTCCGATCGACCGGAAACCCGCCGAACCGGTCCTGCCGCCCGCGTTCACTTCGCGCCGCGTTTCGTCCGTGGCGGGCGTGTACCGCCGCGCGCCGAATTCGCCCGTCCTCTCCGACGCCCAACTCATCGGCGAAGCCGTGGCCGTGACGTCGGATGGCTGGGTCGTCCTGCCTTCCTCCGTGATCAGCGGCATGAAGCTCGGCGACATCGTCCTCTGGCGCGACGGCGTGGCGGCAACGGCGACCCGCGGCATCATCGATGACCGTTCGTCCGTGGCGTTCCTGAAGACGCCCTTCGCGAATCTCCAGGCGCCCGCCTTCGCGCGCTATGAAGATATTTCGCCGGGCATTCCGGTCTGGATCGAGCGGCGCGCGGGGAGCTACGAGCCCGCAACGATCGCCTCGCTCCACGGCGAGATCGGCAGCCTGGACGGCACCCCGTCGAACGTCGCCGCGCGCCGTCCGACCGTGACGGCCTTCGCGCGGTCCGGCGACCTCGGCGCGCCCGTGTGGGACGCGAACGGCACGCTCCTCGGCATCGCGTCCGGAAAACCCGGCGACGCGTTCCCGTTCATCCCCGCAAGCGTATGGGCGCCGTCGCTCTACGGCATCTTCTCCGACGGCGTCATCCTCGACGCCGACCTCGGCGTCCGGAGTCTCGACCTCTCGGCGCTCCGTCTCGTGGCGAGCACGTCCACGCTTCCGCGTCTCGGCGCGTGGATCGTTCCGGACAAAACGGCGAAACTTCCCGCCGTCGACAAGAATTCGCCAGCCGCGGCCGCGGGCATCCGCGAAGGGGACGTGATCACGAGCGTCGATCGTGATATCCTTGACGGGTCGGCAGACCTCGGCGAAGTCCTCGTCCAGTACAAGCCGGGCTCGCAGGTCACGCTCACGGTCGCGCGCGACGGGAAGACGCTCGAGCTTCCCGTGACGCTGGGGAGCGTTCCCGTGAGCCGTGAACTTAAATAGTCACGAGTCGTGAGTCGTGAGTCGTGAGCGGAAATCCGAAACTCACGACTCACGACTCACGACTCACGACTGCCATGTCAAGACCCAACTACATTCGTCTCATCGTCCGCTCGTGGCGCACCGTTCTGCTCACGACCGTGCTGGCGCTTGTCCTTGCGCTCGCATTCTCGCTCGTTCAGCCGCTCAAGTATTCGAGCACGGTGAAGCTCCTCATCACGCAGACGAACACGACGGGGCTCGACCCGTACACGGCGATCAAGTCGACGGAGCGCATCGCGCAGAACTTGAGCGAGCTCGTGTACACGTCGGCGTTCTTCGACGCCGTCGTGAACGACCCGTCCGTCGACGCGACGTACTTCCCGACCGACGACCTGCAGAAGCGGAAGGCCTGGGAGCAGACGATCGCGACGGCGGTGTCGCCCGGAACGGGACTCATGACCGTGACGGCGTACCACCCGAACCGCGACCAGGCCACGACGCTCGCCGTCCGCGCCGCGAAAGAGCTTGCCGTTGAAGCGCCGAACTACTTCGGGTTCAGCGTGCGCGCGCAGGTCATCGACGCCCCGATTCCGTCCCAGTTCATCGCAAAGCCGGACTTCGTGACGAACGGGGTCTTTGGCGCGGTCGCGGGGCTGCTCATCGGACTTGCATGGGTGTTGTGGAAGGTGAGGGAATGAATTTGGATCGTTAGATGGTTGGATCGTTAGATGGTTAGGGGTTGGAATATTTTCTTTAATTCTCGGCAACTCGATCCAATAATCAAAGAAAATAACTCCAACCCCTAACCATCTAACCATCTAACGATCCAACCATCTAAACGCAGGATAGCCAGACTGGGACAGGCGACGGGCCTGTTTTTGCATATTTAGGCCTTTTTATGAGCCTTTTCCATTGACGGGTCCACTAGACTTGACAAGATCGTCAATTTTTGTTACGTTCACGTGTTCGTTTCAAGACCAGGGGGACCGGTCAGGGACTGGAGCCGCACCGCAGCTTCGCGGGTTTTCCTCCTCCCGCTGAAGCCGCGGCGCGACTCGAGTGTCTGAAGTCGTGCTGTTTAACGCTGGAATGGTCCAGCGCACTCGACGCAACTTCACATATCAAAGATGCAAGTGAACGGGGGAGCATTCTTCCTCGGTCACGGTGAGTTCAGCCCCGCGAGGGGAAGGAGATGGCCATGAAGAAGTATTTCTGGATGGTGATGTTGGCGGTTCTCTCCGCCTTCGCGACGTTGTCGCTCCGGGCGGACGCGGGTAACCCGCGGACCGTCGGTCCGATGGACGAGAAGTCCGCGCTCGGACAAAGCCTCTCGAAGGCGCCCACCTGCGAGACGCAGATGAAGGAGTGCACATCCAAGCTCGACGCGTGCAACAAGCGATACGACGACCTCGACGCGGCCTGCAAGGCCGACTACGCGCTGTTCGACCAGCTTTCGTGGAAGTGCGTGAATATGTCAGCCGACGACTACAAGAAGCGGCTGCAGAACAAGCAGCCGGTCACGTACGGCACCCGCGCGGCCGTCGAGCTCTGCTCGGGCGACGCGAAGCTCGAGAACGGGAAGTGCACGTGCAAGGACGTCTCGCCTCTTCCCGGCAGAACGGCTCCGCCCGTTGCCGTGAAGGCGCGCATGTCGAACGGCGACTTCAAGTGGACGTGCGTGTACGACTCGAGCGAGCAGCGAGCGGTCATCGAGAGCATGGATCAGTCCCTGCGGCGGATCTGCGCGTTCGACGAGGAGACGGCCGGCGTTTCGACCAAGGAGCTCTGCGAGAAGGGCCAGTCGAAGCTCATCAAGCTCACCGTCGACGTCGAGCAGATGAAAATCGACGCGGACAAGCTGAAGGCGCGCGTCGACGATCTGCATCTCGGCCTCTGCCAGGTCTGCGGCTGCAAGGATCCGACCAAACCGGTATCCGTCACCTGCGAAGAGTGGGCGGCGAATCTCGAAGCCCGACTCAAGGGTCTCGAGCAAAAGACCGAGCGGCACGATGCGCAGATTGCGGACCACGAGGTCCGCATCACGAAGCTCGAGAAGAGCAAGTCGGACAGCGGTGGCGAATGGGGCATCGGCGCAGGCGTTCGGTACATGGCTCGTCTGAAGAGCTCGGTACCGGACTCCACGCAGATCGTGTTCGTCCCGCGATGGGGATACTGGGCGACGAAGCAATTCGGCTTCAGGGTCGACCTCGACCTCGGGATGGCGATCAACAAGACCGAGAACCGGTACAACATCGGTGGTGCGTTCCTCGGAACGTACGCCTTCTCGGCCGAGAAGAAAGTCATCCTCGACTTCGGCCCCATGCTCGGCACCGAGATCGTGCCCCGCGGCACGGACGCCGCGAACCTCCTGTTCCGGCTCGGCGTGGAGCTTCGCCCGGACCAGCAGTTCGGAATCGACATCTTCGGCGCGTTCGGCGGGAATCTCGTCACGAACATCCACGACGGCGTGCGCGAGTCCATGGCGTGGGGCAACGCGGCAGCCGTCGGCCTCACACTCACGTGGATGCCCCTGTAAGGTTTCCACGAGCTGACCGGCTGCACTCGGCGCGCCGGGGACTCGCCAGAGTCTCTGTCGCGCCGGGCCAAGGCTCCCGGACTTGCATCTTTGACCTTTGTTCTTGGCGGCTGTAAGAAGTGTGTTGGGGTACCCCCTTCCACACCTTCCAGCCGCCGGACGACTTGAGTTCACATCTCTTTGGCCATTATGGCGGATGTGGCCTCATGGGTCCGAACAATCAACGACATCGAGGGCCCATCGGCCATTCGACAACCGCAGAAAAACTCTCTCGCCTCGCGGCGAGACAAGCAGGAGAAGTCAATCATGCAGAAGATCAGTTACGTCGCTTTGATCGTGTCTCTCGCCGCGTTGGGCTGTGCCGGACTCGACGAGACCAGCAAGTTCTCTTCGGAGAACGCCAACAATGGCGGCGCGGGTGGCGCGGGCGGAAGCGGGAACGCAACCGCAGGCGCGGCCGGCGCATTGAATGCGTCGTGCGTCCCCGGATTCGTGGGCGCCTGCACCGTGCCCGCGACCGGGAAACCCGGAACGCAGACGTGCAACACGTCGAGAACCTACGACGCGTGCGTCGAGATTCCGGCAGGCCAAATCTGCGTGCCCGGCCAGAGCGTCGGCTGCAACGACCCGTCCAACGGACGGCTCGGCTCGCAGACCTGCAACCCGGCCGGAACGGCGTACGGAACGTGCACCGCATCCCCGCTCGGGAACGTGTGCGTGCCCGGCAAGACGATCGCATGCACGGATGGGAACGGCAAACCCGGCTCCCAGTCATGCAACGTGAACGGCAGCGGGTACGATACGTGTATCCCGTTCCCGGCAGCGAACGTGTGCGTGCCCGGCGAGGTCAAGTCCACCACGTGCGGAAACGGCCTCCCCGGCTCCCAGACCTGCAACGCGCAGGGCTCGGGATTCGACGCGTGCGTGGCGTTCCCGGCAACCAAGGTGTGCGTTCCCGGTCAAACCGTGGCCGCCACGTGCTCCAATAGTCAGGCAGGGACCCAAACCTGCAAGGCCGACGGGAGCGGATACGAGGCATGCCAGCCGTTCCCCTCAGGGAACGTCTGCAACCCCGGTCAAACCGTGGCCGCCACGTGCTCCAATAGCCAGGCAGGGACCCAAACCTGCAAGGCCGACGGGAGCGGATACGAGGCATGCGTGCCGAGCGCGACACCCAGCGGACCGATCACTCGGGCCGTCACGGCGTCATACACCACGCCCGACCACGTCCAGCCCATCGGCGTTGTCCTCCGCGGAATGGTCGGAAGGCCGGGAAGCTGGGGCGCGTTCCTGGACCGGTGCAACAGCACCGTTCCCGGCTCGATGAGCATCAGCGACAACGGTACGTCCTGGACGTACAGCTGTACGTTCAACGTCACGTTCACGCCCGGAGACGCGTTCGAAGGGGATACCGAGGTCAACTACGGCGACCTCAACGTGACGCTCCCGAGCCACACCAAGGCCATCTGGTCTTGCTACCAGCTTACCGGGCAGGACGCGGTCGACGCCAATTGCTCCGGGAGTTCCTGCTGGAGGAGCTGGGGCACGCTCACCCTCACGAATGCGGACCCGGGTTTCGACGTGGCGAACGGCACCACGGTCGGATGCAACGGGCACTACGCCCTCAAGGCGTAATCCGCTCGCGGCGCGGGGAGGACTCTTCCTTCCCGCGCCGCACCACGTTCAACGGCTTTCAAAGGTCTTCGGACCAGGAGGTTTCAGATGGATAACAAGAAGTGGGTCGCCATAGGAGCCGCAGCGTTCGTCATCCTTGGCGGAGTGGGCTATGGCTTCAATGCGTGCGGCAAGAAGGCGTCCTCGCCTTCGTCGGTGCAATCCGCATCGGCGTCTCCCGCGGAAGCGACGCCTCCGCCGGAGGAAGCGAAGGCGGAAACCAAGTCCGCCGACGCCGCAAAGAGCCCTGACGAGCGCCAGTGCCTCACGATGGCGCTCATCAAGAACTGCCACAGCGTGACGCCGGAGGAGCTGGCCGACTGCTTCTCCGATCCGGACGCTCCGGGATATCTCGGCTGTCCGCCGGGCGTCCTCAAGGACTGCTTCAAGAAGGCCAAAGCGGGGCAGCTCGATGTCTGCTCCTGTCGGTACTACGAGAAGTGAGAGCGTTGGGCGCGGCGGTTTCGGTCGCCTGTGTCCTTCGTACCTTCCCATTCGTCTTCAACCTCATCACCTGTGTACGGTCTTCGTACGCGGTGGTGAGGTTGTTGCGTTTCAGGACGGGGAAGCTGGAATCTAGAAGCTGGAAGCTGACGCTGGCCGTATCTTTGTCAGCTTCCAGCTTCTAGATTCCAGCTTCCCCGTCCTTTTCATCTCAGCGGAAGCGTTGAGTTTGACGCCTCTCATTTCATGGGTGTCACTAAGAAATTTCGCTCTATAGAGCCACGCCATTGACGTCCTCACGAAAATTTGTTACTGACAAGAGTCCATCGGACTCCAGTGGCGGAGGTCGGTGTTCAAAGGATGAAATTCGGAGACCGTCCTTTCGATAACTTGATTCCGAGCAACAACAACCCAAGGAGCGCGATCATGAAGAAGCAGCAGCTTCCGATACGGATCATGATGCTAGTTGCGGCCCTTCTTTGCTGGTCGCACGCCGCGTACGCGGAAAATCCGAAGACGGTGCCCACCGTCGAGGCGAAGGCCGATGCGAAGCTGGCTCCCGCCGAAGAGGCGAAGCCTACGCTTTCCATTCCCGACAACACGATGGCATGCCTGAACGGGTGCGTCGATCAGATGAAGAAGGCGACGGAGCACGCGTGCGTGACCGCGGACGCATACAAGCAGTGCCTCAAGACGAGCTACGGATGCGTTGGTATCGAGTGGGACCAAAAGTCCGTCGACGCCATCACGAATTCGTGCCAGACCTGGGGCGAGCGCATGTGCGGATGCGGGACAGCCGTGAAAGCTCCGGCGAATGGCGGCGCGAAGAAGCCCGCCGCAGGGCCGAAGCCGGCGCAGGAAGGCGTCGTCGAGCACGGGACTCCGAAGGTGGAGCCGCTGACGCCCAAGGAAGATTGCGAGCAGATCCGCCACGGGATTTGGATCCAGGTCCCGGGCGTGCCCGAGGTGAGGTACGAAGGCGGTAAGAAGATCACGACGCCGACGTACACGTACCTTTGCTATACGCTGAAGCACGCGTACGACGAGATTCAGGATCTCAAGAAGCGGCTCGCCGAAGGCGGTAACAAGTTTACCGACGAGGAGATTGAGCGCTTAAGGCGCGTCGTTTCCATCGAGCAGACAAAGGGCATCCCCAGCGTCTACAATTGGGGCGGCGACCTGAACGAGATCGCGCGAGGCCTCGAAGTTATCTGCCGGCTGCCGGCTGACGAAGAGGCGAAGCTCCGCGCCGACGTCGAAGCGTCCGGCGGGAAGTACTCGATCACGATCGCCTGCGAGGCGACGCGGAAGAAGATCGATCAGGCCATCACGGACTCCAAGGATGCCGTCAAACTGGCGGGCGATGCGAATCAGACCGCTGGCGAGGCGAAAGCGGATGCCGCGAAGGCCCTCGATACCGCCGAGAAGGCAGGATCGACCTCACCGCTGATCATTTCCTTGGATGCCGGCGGGCTCTTCTGGCGGATGCCGGGAAGCCGCAACCCGAGGTTTGGACGGGAGACGCTGCTGTTCGGCGGCGTCGAAGGCATCTGGCTGCCGAGGATCGCGGGCATCACCCACCTCGACGCGAGGCTCCTTGCGGGCTACTCGACGAAGTTCTACGGCTCCAATTCGGGCGTCATGGGCTTCGGCATCGGCCTCGGCTTCGACCTTGCGCCCGACATCATCGGCGGCGTCGGCGCACTCGCTTTGCACTTTTCGACCGACCGGGAGCTCATGAAGGCGAACTTCTACGGCGGAGGCCTCAACTTCCGTTGGCTCCCTGGATATAAGAACAGGCCGAAGAGCGGCATTGTTCCGGCCGTTACGGCCGATCTGATGGCCGGAGACAGCCGCGTCGACCTCCTGGGACCCACCGACGAGTTCAACATGCTGGCCGAGATCGGAATCGGAATCGGTTTCTAACACGGTGCGGCGGGGGATTGGCAGCAATGCCAACCCCCGCCACCCCAAACTTCTTTCAAAGGCTCATAAAAGTATTCATACCCATTTTACGATGAATCCTTTTATGCTCCTTGGAAAGTGAACCGTCTTCCAAGCGGGTATCATCAACGGTTGTGCGAGGACGCGATGAACGCGAAGTATTTTGGAATTCTGATGATTGCGGCGTCATGCGCGCCGCTTGATGATCAGGGGTTGAGTGCCGTCGTAACGTCGGCCTCGGCGGGCGCATCCGGGACTGCCGCGAACGCGGGAGCCGCAGGATTGTCGGCAGGGTCGTCGACCGCAGGAAATGCAGGCGCATCGACGGCAGGATCGGCCGGAACCGCCGGACAGTCCGCCACAGGCGCGACGTCAGCCGGCGGATCGTCGTCCTCCGACGGAGGATCGTCGTCGTCAGCGGGCGGAACGCCATCATCCGACGGAGGATCGTCCCCATCGAACGGCGGATCGTCCTCACCGGCGGGCGGAACCGCTTCGTCGACCGGCGGGCTTCCTCCGTTCTGTACGGCGCTCATCCGATGTTCGCCGGGCATGCAGAATGACTGTCCGAACCCTCCCGGGAGCGCGCAGAAGTGCGTTCAGATCTGCACGATCGACTGCACGTACGACGTGTGCATCTGCACGTCGCCGTCTTCGACTGGCGGGACTTCCTCCGGGTCCGGCGGATCACCGTCAGCGACGGGCGGATCTCCATCGTCCAGCGGCGGATTGCCGTCAACGACCGGAGGACTGCCGTCTTCGACCGGAGGATCTTTGTCGGCGACCGGCGGCGCATCGACAGGTGCGGGCGGGAGCGGAAATGTCCCCGCGGGCTACACGCTCCTCCACATCACGTATGTGGCGCCGGGACCGTTTACCGTCGTCGAAGTCTACGGGATTGCCACGGATGCCTCGCGGAACACCGTGTTGGCCCGTCCGCAGCCCATCGATTCGAGCGGGTCTACCTCCTCGCGGACGTACGCGTGGGGTACGCTCTGGGACGGCACGCACGCGGCGTGTCTCGCGGAAAGCGTCGGCAAGGTCACCTCGGTCTCCTGCGACGTCATCGTTCCCGCGAACGCGCTCATCCGGCTCGGGCCCCACTACTACACCGTCCCGGACAACGGGAAGATGACGTGGGCCACGGAGTCCGGAGCCCTCGCGGGCTCACTCTCCGTCACCGGCCCGAACGGCCAGCCCGTCCCTTGGCACATCGCCGGCCCGTACACGGACCACGGCCTCCCCTCGCTCGTCGTCGAGCTCACCTCGCCGCCCGCGTAGACGGTTTGCTCGTTACTCACGCTCCGGTTCCCTGTAATGTCGAAAGGCATGTGGGGGATCGGAGCGGTTTTGTTTTGGGTTTGGCGTTTGGGTTTTGGGTTTTGGCTTTCGGTTTTGACGTCATTCCAAAACCCAAACGCCAATTGCCAATCCTTATTGCACCCGCCCCCACAACCCTCTAGACTCCACCCCATGGATTTCTTCGATCAGATCATCGGCCATTCGGCGGCGAAGGACGTCCTCGCGCGGGCCGTCGTTTCTCCCGGCCACGGGTACCTCATCTCCGGAGCGCCGGGGACGGGATGCCATGCGCTTGCCGAGGCGTTCGTGCGCGCGATCGCGTCGCATCCGCCGGGGCGCCCGCTCGCCGCGCATCCCGACATTGCCATCCTTGAACGCGAGCGGAACGAATCGGGGTCGCTCAAAAAAGAGATTGCCGTCCGCGAGGTCCGCGCGCTCCGTGCGCGCGTGTCCGGTCGCCCGGTCCAGGCCACGCGCGTCGTCGCGTACATCCCGGATGCGGATTTTTTGAATGAAGAAGGCGTGAACGCGCTCCTGAAGTCGGTCGAAGAGCCGCCCGCGGGCGCCGTGTTCGTCCTCGTCGCGTATCGTCCCGGCAGACTTCCCACGACGCTCCTCAGTCGTCTTCGTCGGATGACGCTCCGCCGCGTTGCGAACGCGGAGATCGCGGCATGGCTCAAGACGAAGGGTGTCGACCCCGCGTTTCGCGAGGCCGCCGTCCTCCACGCGGACGGGAGGCCGGGGATCGCGCTCCGGTTCGTCGAGGACGAGGCGTACCGCGCCCGCGTTGCGGACGCGGACCGCATCATCGCGGAGATCGCCGCCGCGCGCAGTCCCGGCGACGCGTTCGCCGCAATCGCGGCCGAGGCGGGCATCTGCGACGGAGCCGACGACCCTGTTCTCGAATGGCGCGAGACGCTACACTTGTGGGGCGCGTCGCTCCGCCGCCGCGCCGGCACCGATCCGCCGCGCGTCTGTTCCGGCATCGGCAACGCGCTCGTCATGGCCGAACGCCACCTCGGCGGCCCGATCTCGCTGCGCCTCATCCTTGAACTCGGCTTGAACCAGGCGGCGTCCGGGAGACCGCCGATTTTTCCGGGGTGGGTCAGGGGGACGTACCCGTTTCCAATGTTAAGAAGTCATGAGTCGTGAGTCGTGAGTCGTGAGTTCAGATTTTTTTCAATTTTTTACTCTCGACTCTCGACTCTCGACTCACGACTTTCCTCAACATACCTATGACAACTCGGAGGGCCTATCTTCCTCTTATCGCGGCGGCCGCGTGCTGTGCCGTCCTGCTCGGACAGGGCTGTACCGGTTCGGCGTCGCCGACGGCGTCGGGGCCGGACGGGGGCGTGTGGAAGACGTCGACGCGGGGGGTCCCGTGGGTGCAGAAGCGCATCCTTATCAAGGGGCCGCAGGCAGTGACGCTCGGGAACGACGTCATCGCGTCGATGGCGTTCGACCCCGAAGATTCAAAGACGGTGTATGCCGGGACGTCGGAACGCGGATTGATCTATTCGTTAAACGGCGGAGATTCGTGGCAGGAGGCCAACGGACCGCAGGGGCAGGTCGAATCGATCGCCGTGGATCCGAAGAACAAGTGCGTCGTGTATGTGACGATGCAGAACAAGATCTTCAAGACGGAGAACTGCATGCGCGACTGGAAGACGATGTTCTTCGACCCGAAAACGGATAAGGTCTTCACGCGCATTGCCGTGGACTGGTTCAACCCGACGATCGTGTACGCGGGGACGAGCGAAGGCGACGTCTTCAAATCCACGGACGCCGGGCTCTCGTGGCTCGTCACGAAGACGACCGGGACGAGCGTCACGTCGTTCCTCTTCGACACGAAGGACTCCCGCATCCTCTACGTCGGCACGCGCGGGAACGGCATCTGGAAAACCATGGACGGCGGACAGACGTGGATCCAGATCTGGGACGCGCTCTCGAAGTACCAGAACGCGGGGAACGTCGTCACGATGGAGGTTGACCCGACCGCGGACAACCTCATCTACCTCGTCTCCGCGTACGGCATCCTCTCGTCCACGGACGGCGGATCCACGTGGACGCCGCTCGGACTGACGAGCAAGCCGAATACCGTTTCGATCAAAGATCTCGCCGTGAATCCGCGGAATGGCAAGGAACTCTCGTACATCACGCCGAACGCCTTCATGACATCGTCCGACGGCGGATCCACATGGACGGCAACGAAGCTCCCGACGACCCGAATCAGCAGTGTCCTCCTCGTGGATCCGAACGACGGGAAGACGTTTTATCTGGGAGTCGGTGCGGCGCCGAAGCAGTAGCACTAGGTGCGTAGGATCGTAAGATCGTAGGATCGTAAGACCGGAGGATACTTCAATCTTTCGGTCTTTTTGGTCTTACGATCCTACGATCTTACGATCCTATAATCTTACGGACCTCTTCCGATTGACGGTTACCCCCTTTTTATGGGAAGATAGCGCTGATTCAACAGCGCTTTCATCTATGCCAAACCTCATCGAAGCCTCGAACCCGGAATTTGAGAAAGCGATTGCGTTTCTTGATGAAGAGCTCCATGGGCTCCGGTCGGGGCGCGCGCAGAGCGGGCTCGTGGAGCGCGTCCCCGTCGAGGCGTACGGGAATATGATGGAGCTTCGCGGCGTCGCGTCGATTACGGTGCCGGACGCGAAGACGATCCAGATCGAGCCGTGGGACAAGTCGATCGTGAAAGAGGTCGAGAAGGCGCTCGTCGCGGCCGACCTCGGCATGCAGCCCGTCACGTCCGGGACGATTATCCGCCTCATCATGCCCGCGATGACGGAAGAGAACCGCAAGCGTCTCGTGAAAACCGTCCACGAGAAAGCGGAAGAGGCGCGGATTACGGTCCGCAACGTCCGCGAACGCGTCCGCGACGAGATCGTGAAGCAGGAAAAAGAGAAGGCGATCTCCGAAGACGAGAAGTTCCGCTTCCAGGAAGACCTCGATAAGCGCGTGAAGGCGTGGAACGACAAGATTGAGGAGATGGCGAAGAAGAAGGAGGAAGAGATCATGACAATCTAGTATATCGGGCGTCGGGCGTCGTTGCGTCGGGCGTCGGTTCGGCCGACGCAACGACGCCCGACGCCCGACGCAACGAATCATTTATGTCTATCGACCCCCCAAAAAAAATGGATCTCCTCGTGAGCCTCTGCAAGCGGCGCGGGTTCATCTATCCCGGGTCCGAAATCTACGGCGGCTACGCGAACTCGTGGGACTACGGGCCGTACGGCGCGCAGCTGAAGAAGAACATCCGCGACGCGTGGTGGGACCGGTTCGTCGTGCGCCGCGCGGACGTCCTCGGGATCGAAACGCCGATCATCATGAATCCGAAAGTCTGGGAGGCGTCGGGCCACGTCGCCACGTTCAGCGACCCGCTCGTGGATTGCAAGCGGTGCAAGCGCCGGTTCCGCGCGGACCACCTCCTCGAAGCGGCGAACCGCGATCCCATGTCAACGGACTTGACCGGCATCGTCTGTCCGGATTGCGGCGGCGAATTGACGGATGTCCGTCATTTTAATCTTCTGTTTAAGACGCACGTCGGCGTTACGGACGACGCGTCGTCGCTCGCGTACCTCCGCGGGGAGACGGCGGCGGGCATGTTCGTGGCGTGGAAGAACGTCCGCGACACGATGCGGAAGAAGCTCCCGTACGGCCTCGCCCAGCAGGGAAAAGCGTTTCGGAACGAGATTACGCCGGGAAATTACATCTTCCGGACGCGCGAGTTCGACCAGATGGAAATCGAGTACTTCGTGAAGCCGGAGGACGGGCCGCGCGCGTTCGAAGAATGGCTCGGGGAGATGAAGGCGTGGGTCGAAGACGTCCTGAAGATCGATCCGACGCACCTCACGTACCACGAGATCCCGAACACCGAGCGTGCGTTCTACTCGTCCCGGACGGTCGACATCGAGTACGAGTATCCCTTCGGCATCAAAGAGCTCTACGGCATCGCGAACCGCACGGACTACGACCTCTCGCGCCATCAGGAGTGGACGAAGGAGGATCTCCGGTACCTCGATCCGGAGACGAACACGAAATACATCCCGCACGTCGTCGAGCCCACGTGGGGACTCGACCGGAGCGTCCTCGCCGTCCTCCTCGAACACCTCGACATCGACGAAGCCGAAACCGCGGCAGGGGAGAGCGAACCGCGCATGGTCCTCCGATTCCCCGCCGCCCTCGCGCCGATCAAGGCCGCCGTGCTCCCGCTCCAGAAGAAGGGGAAGCTCCCGAAGATCGCGCAGGATCTCGCGGCCGCGCTCCGGTCATCCGGCATCACAACGGAGTACGACGAATCCGCCTCCATCGGCAAGCGCTACCGTCGCCAGGACGAGATCGGGACCCCGTGGTGCATCACGATCGACATGGAATCCGAGAGCGACCACGCCGCGACGGTCCGGGACCGGGATTCGATGGAGCAGGAGCGGGTGAAGATCAAGGAGATACCCGAGTGGATCGAAGAACGACTTAAGAAATAATTCGGGCGTCGTTGCGTCGGGCGTCGTTGCGTCGGTTCGGCCGACGCCCGACGCCCGACGCAACGACGCAACGATCTATGAAACCAAAACTCACTCTCCTCCCGAACAAGATCCCCTTCATCGAAGTCCCGATGCCGGGTGCGACCTCGGTCACGCTCTTCATCTTCTGCCGCGTCGGATCGCGGTACGAGACGAAGGCGATCAACGGGGCGTCGCACTTCATCGAGCACCTCATGTTCAAGGGGACGACGCGGCGGCCGAATACCGAGGTCCTCTCGCGCGAGCTCGACCGGTACGGCGCCGTGTTCAACGCGATGACGAGCAAGGACTTCACGTGCTACTTCGTGAAGATCGACGCGAAGAAGGGGCACGAGGCCGCGGACATCCTCCAGGACATGCTTTTCCATTCGAAGTTCGACCCGAAGGAGCTTGAGCGGGAGCGCGGCGTCATCATCGAGGAGATCAACATGTACGAGGACAACCCGCACATGCACATCGAGGACCTCCTCGAGGCGGTCCTCTTTCCGAATTCGACGCTCGGCTGGAATATCGCGGGGCCCCGCGAGGTCATCCGGAGCGTGTCGCGCGACGAACTCGTGACGTACCGCGACGCGTACTACGTCCCGTCGCGCCTTGTCGTGGCGGCCGCGGGCGCGATCCGTCCGGACCTCCGCAAAAAAGTCCGCGCGACGTTCGGCCGCGTCCGCGCGCCGAAGGCGAAGCGCGATACGGCATTCAAGAAATTTTCCGCCCTGCCGATCAAGAGACGCCTCTCCGTCGAGGAGAAGCGAACGGAGCAGACGCAGGTCGGCATTGCCTTCCACGGGTATGCGATGTCGCACAAGGACGAGCCCGCCGCAAAACTCCTCGCGACGATCCTCGGCGGGTCCATGTCGTCGCGCCTCTTCATCAACGTCCGCGAACGCAAGGGGCTCTGCTACGCGATCTCCGCGTCGCACCAGTCGCTCGAGGACACGGGCATCTTCGCCGTGTACGCGGGTCTTGACCGCAAGCGCCTTCCCCTCGCCATCCGAACGATCATCCGCGAACTGAAGCACGTCTCGTCAACGGGCGTGACCGGGGAGGAACTTCGCCGCGCGAAGGACTACCTCCGCGGCAAGCTTGCGCTCGCGTTCGAGGACACGTCGGTCCGGGCGGACTGGTACGGACGCGAGTACCTCTTCCGGAAGTCGCTTGAGACGCCGGAACAGCGGATTGCCGCGCTTGAGGCCGTTTCCGCGGCCGACGTGAAACGCGTTGCCAAGGCCGTTTTCCGGGACGATCACATGGCGAGCGCCGTCATCGGACCCCGGGCAAAAACGGGGACGCTTGAAAAAATATTCAGGATGAGGTAAAACACTTTTCGGTATGCGTAAATTCCTCATCGCGAACTGGAAGATGTACTACGGTCCCGTGAAGGCCGGCGCGTGGATTCGGGCGTTCCGCCGCGAACGGCTCCCGAAAGACGCGGATATCGCCGTCGCCGTGCCTCACGTGTCGCTCGCGGCTGCCCGGGCCTCGCTCGGACGCGCCACGATCCCGGCGCTTGCCGCGCAGAACGTCCACTGGGAGCGGGAGGGCGCCTTTACCGGCGAGGTGAGCCCGACCATGCTCCAGGAGTTCGGCGTGTCGGTCTGCATCGTCGGCCACAGCGAGCGCCGCCACCTCCTCGGCGAAACGGACGAGATGGTCGGAAAGAAGGCCGTGGCGCTCCAGAAGAGCGGCATCGTGCCGGTCGTGTGCGTCGGCGAAACGGATGCGCAGCGGAAGAAAGGGCAGGCGAAAAAGATCGTGAAAGATCAGCTCCTCGCCGCGATCAGCGGCCTCGCCGCGGACGGCCGCGCGCCGGCGGTCATCGCGTACGAACCCGTGTGGGCGATCGGCACCGGAAGACCGTGCCGGCCGCAGGACGCGAAGGAGATGCATGACTACATCCGCGACCTCGTGGCGAAAGCGTGGGGCCCGCGGTACCGCGACGAGACGCGCATCATCTACGGCGGATCCGTGACCGAGCGGAACATCAGTGAGTACATGACAACGACCGGCATCGACGGCGCCCTCGTCGGCGGGGCGTCGCTTGATCCAAGGATTTTTGCCCTCATCTGCCGAACGGCCGTTCCAGCGTAGGACGCAGTCGTGAGTCGTGAGTCGTGAGTCGTGAGCGGACATCCGAAACTCACGACTCACGACTCGTGACTCACGACTCTTTATGCTTTTCTGGCTCTCATTCATCATCGCGCTCGGCGCGGCGGTAACGGCCGCCGCGATGTTCGCGCGTCGCTGGAACGAGATCCGACTCCTGGACCCGGAGACGATCCGCGCGGAGAAGGAGCGGCGCGCGCGCGACCGCGTGACGCGCCAGCGGTTCGACCGCACGATGAAGCGGTGGTCCGTGCCACTCCGGCACTCGGGGAAAAGCGTCCTCGGCCGGATCGGATCCGCGTTCGAGCGCCTTGAAGCGCGGCTGAAAGAAGCATCAGGGGTCGACGACGGCGCGGCGGCCACGCCGAGCGCCGCGCGCGGAGCGCGTCGCACGCATGCTCCGCGAAGCCGCGTCGGTCGCCGCGGGCGGAGACGCCGCGCGCGCGGAGCGGATCTACGTCGAGATTTTAAAGATGAACCCGCGCCAGGGTGATGCGTACCGCGGTCTCGGGATGCTCTACCTCCTGAACCGCCAGTACCGGCAGGCTAAGGAGACGCTCGATTACCTCGTGCGCATCGGCGGCGCGGACGGGGAGGTGTTCGCCGGGCTGGGGACGATCGCGGAAGCGAACGGCGCGTACACGGAAGCCGAGGCCATGCGCAAGCGCGCGCTCGAGGCCGAACCCGATGCGGCGAAGCGCCACGCCGAGCTCGCCGCGTTCTACGTCCGCCGCGAGACTCCGCGGCTTGCGTGGGGGCTGGCGAAGAAGGCGTGCGAGCTTGATCCGTCGTCGAGCGCGTATCTTGAACTTTCCGTTGCATCTGCTATACTCCTCGCCGACCGGAAAGAGGCGGATGCGCGCTACGAGCGCCTGCGGCTCATGGGCTACGATCGTTCAAAGCTCCAGCGCTTGAAAGAGAAACTGGATGCCCTCGGATAGGAAAGTCGTGAGTAGTGAGTCGTGAGTCGTGTTCGGACTCGTGACTCACGACTCACGACTCACGACTCGCACTGCCGTTGTAGCTCAGCTGGTAGAGCGCATCCATGGTAAGGATGAGGTCATCCCGCCGATGGCGGGATCAACGGATCCAGAGTTGAAAATTTTTTTATATTGATTTTTGCCGACGTAGCTCAGCTGGTAGAGCGCATCCATGGTAAGGATGAGGTCACCGGTTCAATCCCGGTCGTCGGCTCCATATATGAATAGCCCTGTACGGGGCTATTCATATATGTAAGATAGGGTGATGTTTCATACGTATATCCTCCAAAGTCAATCTACCGGTCGATATTATATTGGATCCTGTGAATCGATCGAAAAACGCTTCGAACGGCATCAGCGCGGCGAGGTGCAGTCAACGAAGGCGTATCTTCCTTGGAAAATCGTATATCTTGAGGAATTCGGATCACGCTCCGAGGCAGTCTGTCGTGAGCGCCAAATAAAGAGCTACAAGGGCGGGGAAGCGTTTAGACGACTGTTTGGATCTAAGCCCGAGAATGCGTCGACTCTTGTCAAAAACGAATAAATTGACTATCATTTCGCGCAACGGGCAGGTACCGAAGCGGTCAAACGGGGCAGACTGTAAATCTGCTGGCATCAGCCTTCGAAGGTTCGAACCCTTCCCTGCCCACCAGGGCAAAAACTCCACCGATGGTGGAGTTTTTGTTTGCTGGTATCAGTCCCGCCATCGGCGGGATTCGAACCCTTCCCTGCCCACCAGGGCAAAAACTCCACCGATGGTGGAGTTTTTGTTTGCTGGTATCAGTCCCGCCATCGGCGGGATTCGAACCCTTCCCTGCCCACCAGGGCAAAAACTCCACCGATGGTGGAGTTTTTGTTTGCTGGTATCAGTCCCGCCATCGGCGGGATTCGAACCCTTCCCTGCCCACCAGGGCAAAAACTCCACCGATGGTGGAGTTTTTGTTTGCTGGTATCAGTCCCGCCATCGGCGGGATTCGAACCCTTCCCTGCCCACCAGGGCAAAAACTCCACCGATGGTGGAGTTTTTGTTTGCTGGTATCAGTCCCGCCATCGGCGGGATTCGAACCCTTCCCTGCCCACCAGGGCAAAAACTCCACCGATGGTGGAGTTTTTGTTTGCTGGTATCAGTCCCGCCATCGGCGGGATTCGAACCCTTCCCTGCCCACCAGGGCAAAAACTCCACCGATGGTGGAGTTTTTGTTTGCTGGTATCAGTCCCGCCATCGGCGGGATTCGAACCCTTCCCTGCCCACCAGGGCAAAAACTCCACCGATGGTGGAGTTTTTGTTTGCTGGTATCAGTCCCGCCATCGGCGGGATTCGAACCCTTCCCTGCCCACCAGGGCAAAAACTCCACCGATGGTGGAGTTTTTGTTTGCTGGTATCAGTCCCGCCATCGGCGGGATTCGAACCCTTCCCTGCCCACCAGGGCAAAAACTCCACCGATGGTGGAGTTTTTGTTTGCTGGTATCAGTCCCGCCATCGGCGGGATTCGAACCCTTCCCTGCCCACCAGGGCAAAAACTCCACCGATGGTGGAGTTTTTGTTTGCTGGTATCAGTCCCGCCATCGGCGGGATTCGAACCCTTCCCTGCCCACCAGGGCAAAAACTCCACCGATGGTGGAGTTTTTGTTTGCTGGTATCAGTCCCGCCATCGGCGGGATTCGAACCCTTCCCTGCCCACCAGGGCAAGGACCCGCGTCGCAAGGCGCGGGTTTTTGTTTGGTTGAGTAGATGAGTAGATGAGTGGATGAGGTTGAGTGGATGAGTGGATGAGTGGGATTCCTTTGACGCCCCACTCATCCACTCATCCACTCATCTACTCAACCACATTGACCGTTCTCCTGGTCTCTGCTAACGTCCCCCTCACGTTCCTTCTTCTGAAGCGGTGCTTGGTTGGAAAAGCAAACAGATCTCTTCGCGCACTCGCGATCTGAATCCGTGCGAAGGTTCGAGCCCTTCCTGCTTCACCGGGCGACTTCCGTTCCCGTCGGTTCCCGAAGCCACTCTTTGCATGACCCTCGCGTTTCGAGCCCGAAGGCCTGCGGGAGCCGCCCGATCCTCAAGAGCGCGTAGACGTCCACCCGTCGTCCGTCGGCCAGCGCCTTCCGACGATGAACACGAACACGCCCTCGGCAGTACACTGTTTGATCGACCAGCGACAATGTGTCGGTCGATCACGGTGTACTGCTTTTTAGATGAGTAGATGAGTGGATGAGTAGATGAGTGGGATTCCTTTGATACCCCACTCATCTACTCATCCACTCATCCAGCTTTGACAGGAATGAAAACGATCCTGTACGGTACCCGTCGCACATTCGTACCGGGGGTGGTAGCTCAATTGGCAGAGCTCGGGTTAACATGCCCGTCGTTGCAGGTTCGAGTCCTGCTCGCCCCACTGGCCGTGCCTGGGTCTACCGCCTAATCCCTGGTCACCGCCTCGGCGATGATCCTTTCCATGACACACCCCGGGCACGGCCTCTCACTTGGAATCCGTAGTCGGATCGGCCAACCATTCTGAGATAACCCTCTCCCTTCCGTCTATGGTCTCCCACGGCAGGACACCACCTCGTCCCAAGGTGTCCTGCCGTGTACTATTTTATTTTGAGGGCCGACTGGGCCGACTGGGCCGACTGGGAAAATCCTAGTCGGCCCAGTCGGCCCTCGCCCCCAGTCGTCCTCATGAACGTTGACATTTTTCGATGCCTCTCTTATACTCACCCTGCCTTTTCAAGGAAAAAGAGGACGGTCCGCGACGTACCGGCTTGCAGGCTTGCCGGGATAGCTCAGTGGTAGAGCAGCGGTTTTGTAAACCGTTGGTCGCAGGTTCGAATCCTGTTCCCGGCTCCATCCTTCGTCCGCCGCGGCGGACTTCGGATGGCGCGGCCAGGCTCGTCACCGAGTTGCGGCCGCGTCGATGAAGTCCCGCCGTCGGCGGAAAAAGGTTCTTCTCATCCACCAATCATTTATGTCCCAGGAAACACTTGCGAAACTCGAATGCACGAAGTGCAAGCGCGTGACGTACCAGACGAAAAAGAACAAGAAGACGATCAAGGCTCGTCTCGAGTTGAAGAAGTATTGCAAGTTCTGCCGCGCGCGCACGCCCCATAAAGAGACGAAGTAAGTCGTGAGTTTTGAGTCGTGAGTCGTGAGTATCGAAAAAGAGCATCCGAATACGGCCTGCTTTTTTCGTTTGACACGGATGACATCCCGCGCGACACTCAGCAACGACTCACGACTCACGACTCACGACTCACGACTCACGACTCACGACTGCTATAATGTCCCGCATATGAAGAAATCGGCCGTCTGCCTCGTGATCATCTCCGCCTCGGTGATGATCCTCGGCGCAGGATGCAATAAGAAGGCACCTGCGGCATCGACGGCTTCGCCGCGGTCGCCGTCCGTGTCGATTTCGGATTCGTCCTCGACGATGAGCCAGATTCCGGCGCCCGCGGACCCGTGGAAGGAGTACGCCGACGCCGCGCCGCTTGCGAACGGGCTCCACGCGTACGCGTTCAACCGCACGGACGGGAACGTGTCGATTTCGATTCCCGCATCGTGGTCGCAGGAAGGCGCGGTCTGGCATCCCGACGCCGGGAAGATCGACCACGTCCGTATCGCGCACTTCTCCGACGAGGGGCCGATTCCGGCGTGGCAGTCCCAGCAGGCGCTGAGCGCCCACGTCGTCATGCATGCGGAGTCCGCGGACGGGAAGTATTTCCTCATGGTGAATCACCCCACGCTCCAGGCGTCGATCCTGAAAGTCTTCATCCCCGATCCGAAACTGCCGGAGAACGCGTACTACTTCTTCGAATGCCGAGCCGCGTACGCGAGCAGCGAACGGGCCGCGCTTTGGAGCGCATGCAAAGCCGCGCTCCAGAGCTTGAAGATTCAGTCGTGAGTCACGAGTCGTGAGTCGTGAGTTTCGGATTTCCTTTCATTCTTTCTTCTCGCGACTTCCTCTATTATGTCCCGCAAAACCATTAAAACGTCGAATCGATCCACTCACGACTCACGACTCACGACTCACGACTTCCTTACGGCAACGGACTTCTTCAAGTTCCTGACGTGTCCGCACTGGCCGTATTTTGACCGGTTCGCGACGGCGGCGGAGAAGAAACTGAAGCGCGAGCTGACCGAGGGCGAGAAGAAGCGGCTTGATGACGGGTACCTCCATGAGCGCGAGGTCATCGCGGAGATCATGGGGAAGAAGGAGATCGTCGAGATGGCGGTCGGCGGGGACGCGAAAGCGCTCTTCGAGGCGACGCGCGAGCAGATGGAGAAGGGCGCGCCCTTGATCTACCAGGGGACGCTCTTGGACGGCGACTGGCTCGGACGTCCGGACCTCCTCGTCCGGTTCGACGGCGCGTCAAAACTCGGGAACTGGCACTACCGTCCGCTCGACGTGAAGTCCGCGCATGAGCTGAAGCCGATTCATCGGATGGAACTCGTGTTCTACAGCCTCCTCCTTCAGCGCATTCAGGGCGTCATGCCCGAGTCTGCCGGGATCATCAACCGTGATCATGAAGAGCACTGGTTTGAACCATCGGGCGAACTCGAGAAATTCACCGAAGTGCTTGATGCGCTTGATCGTCTTCGGAAGAAGGAGAAGCCCGACCCGGTCGTCCGGAAGGCGTGCTTTGATACGGGACCGTGGGGCGAGGCGTGCCTTGCGCTCGCGAAGAAGACGAGCGACATCGCGCTCCTCTACAACGTGGATGTCCGGAAGCTCCGCGCGCTCCGCGACCTCGGCGTGAAAACGGTCGAGGATGCGGCGGGGATGGACATCGACTCCTACGCGGGCGCCGCGCCCGGGCTCACGGCGCATGCGCTTGAGTCGATCAAGACGCAGGCGGAATCGCTCGCGCGAGGCGCCGTCATCATCAAAGACCGCGTCGAGATTCCCGAGGCCACTTGCGAGATCTACTTCGACATCGAGAGCGACCTTCCGAACGACGTCGACTACCTCTACGGGTTTTTGATCCGGGATGCGGATGGAGATCGATACCATCCGATCCTCGCGGAAAAACCCGAGGATGAACAGAAGATGTGGAAGGCGTTTCTCGCGTGGCTGAAAACGCTCCCCGCGGAGTACATCGTCTACCACTACGCCGCCTACGAGACGACGCGGCTTGATCTCCTCACCGATCGGTACGGCGGATCCGCGGAACTGGACCTCTTCATCTCGCGCATGGTCGACCTGAAACCGTTCGCGACGAAGCACGTGGCCTATCCGCTCTACTTCTACGGGTTGAAATACATCTGCAAGTTTCTCGGCTTTCACTGGCGCGGCGACATCAAGACCGGCGGCGAGAGTATCGACTGGTATGAGAACTGGTGCGCGACGGGAAACCGCGCACTCCTCGATGAGGTCATCGAGTACAACGAAGACGACGACCGCGCGACGATGTTTTTGAAGGACTGGCTCGTCCGGTATGCGGCGGAGCCGGGGGTCTATGAGAAGCCGTTTGAATGGGAGGTGAAGTCGTGAGTCACGAGTCGTGAGTCGTGAGTGAAGAATATGAAAATTTCATTCAAGAACGATCGGTTCAAGAAGAATCGGGGCGGATATTCGAGATTGTTGTCGTTGCATTGTGAGAAGTGCAAACATCATGTCGCGCTCTATCAGAAAGACGGGCCTGGTATCCTGAAGCGTCTCTATGTGGATCGTTTGACGTTTCCCGGCCGTCTAGCCAGAAAAGAGAGGAATCTCATCTGCGAGAAATGCAAGACGATTCTTGGGGTTCCGATCGTCTATCAGAAAGAGCAACGACCGGCGTATCGGCTTTTTGCGGGCGCGGTCGGGAAGAGGATCGTGAAGGCGGCTAAAAAGGAGAGAGTCATTTGAGATAAAAACAATCGCTTTGTCATTCAGAGGGAGCCCCGTCTGCGGGGCGACCGTGGGAATCCCTTTCAGGCTGTTACGATCCCAACCGTCAGCGCGATGATTCTAAATCAATCTGAACTCTCAGAATATTCTAAGCGTTGTTTCTCTTTTCGTTTGCCGGAATAAAAATGGATGAGCCCATCTAGAAAGGGATTCCCACGGTCGCCCCGCAGACGGGGCTCCCTCTGAATGACAAAATGGCTGTTGTTGCCTTTTAAGAAATCCGGTCGCCAAAAGGGGCACGCCGCCGGCGCGCCCCTACCGATGATCCGTGATACTTCGATTCACGCGTCCATTCGTCACACGGACGCCATCCCGCCGAAGCTGCGCCGTCTGTCCCTTCAATCCTCCGAACGCAAATGCCGGCGAAAGACGTCCATCCGCGAACACGACGCGGTGGCAGGGAATCGTTTTGGGATCAGGGTTCGCATGGAGCGCGCGGCCGACGAGGCGCGGGCTCGCGATCTTCGCGCGCCGAGCAACCTCGCCGTACGTCATCACGCAACCGCGCGGGATGGTTCGGACGACCGCGTAGATGCGCTCGTAGGCGCTTGGCGACGTTGTGAGCTTCTTTTTCATCCAAGATGATCGTAGCATGAAGAAAGGGACAAGGGACAAGGGACTGAGGACAAGGTTTGGTCCCCTGACCCCTGTCCCTCGTCCCATGTCCCCAACTCTTAACTCTTAACTCTTAACTCACGACTCACGACTCACGACTCACGACTTCCTATCCACACCCCGCCTCTTGCCTTCACGATCAAAAACCTGTTGACGTTTTTCGGTGCCGTTTATACGATTGACCCTGGAACGAATAACTCACCACTCCAATCAACCATATGTCGCACGATGATACGCTCGATCCTCAAGACGATGTCGACGCGGGAGCCGATCCGATCGCCGATGTGAGTCTCGACGATCCGGCGGCGCTCGATGAAGATGAGGTGGGAGAAGCCGCGGACTTGGGCCCGGACTTGGGAGAAGACGACGATGACGTCTAGCATCCAAAGCGGATTGAAAAGGCGGCTTCGGCCGCCTTTTTCGTTGCGTCGGGCGTCGGGCGTCGGGCGTCGTTCCGGCCGACGCAACAACGCGACGACTTCCGACGCAACGAATAACAAGCGCCCGTCGTATACGAGTACGACGGGCGCTGACGTGAGTAAGGACGTTCAGGATCGAGCGGTTGATGCTGAATGCAGCGCCGATGCGGCGGCTTCGGATTTATTCGGCGGCAGTTTGCCTCCGCACGCCCAGAACGGCGGCGGCAGCTTTTCGAGCGGAACGAACGAGGCGGTGCCGCGCCAGTCGATCATCAATTCGCCTTCCGTGGCGAGAGGGACGCGGTAGCACCGTCCATCGGTGATGTGGATGATCGTGGCGACATGGTCGTCTTCGTGGAGCGGCGGATCGATGATTCGATACGCGCCCGGCGGGATGTGGTCCATGCCAAGGTAGTTCGCGCGCGGAAGCGGCAGCGGCTCGTTGACGAGGAACTCGTCCCCGACGTTCAGCGACAGGAATCCGCACGGACACTCGTATCCCGGCGAATTCGGAAACTCGGCGGA
Organism: Candidatus Uhrbacteria bacterium; assembly: GCA_963835915.1. Taxonomy (GTDB): domain Bacteria; phylum Patescibacteriota; class Patescibacteriia; order 2-12-FULL-60-25; family 2-12-FULL-60-25; genus 2-12-FULL-60-25. The sequence continues at coordinate 958,458 of CAWIHE010000004.1, read as the reverse complement.
GAGGTGTTCGCGGATCGCATGAACGGATGCCGCATCTGTAAGGCTGACCGGTGGGCGCATGGGGTTCTCCTTGTGCGTTGTTGGGGAAGGTGCGGAATAAGGGGATAGCATGAGCGATGTCGGGCGACACGTCAAGGCAGTGGCCATATTGCAAAACACCCCCTTGCGAGGGTGTGTTTGCCTGGTCGGGCTGGCGGGACTTGAACCCGCGGCCTCCGCGACCCGAACGCGGCGCGCTAGCCCCCGCCAGAGGCGGGTCCGCCTATGGCGGAAACTGCGCCGATGATTGCATCGCGGATAGTTCTACCAAAACCACTTTTGTAAAAATGTTCTCTCATGAGCGCATCCGTTTTGCAGTGATATGATTCGTAATAGAGTAATTCAAACGGTCCGTTGTCTCTTGTCCAAGCATTCGATCCATGGAGATGGTCCGTAAGGCGGTCTTTTGGGTCTTTTTCGGTAAAACCGACATATACGAGACCTCTCGCGATGCTTCGAAGAAAGTAAACGGAATACATAAGAATTACATCTTATCAAAATCCCCCTTGGTGAAAAGGGGGATTTTGTCTGGTCGGGCTGGCGGGACTTGAACCCGCGGCCTCCGCGACCCGAACGCGGCGCGCTAGCCCCCGCCAGAGGCGGGTCCGCCTATGGCGGAAACTGCGCCGATGATTGCATCGCGGATAGTTCTACCAAAACCACTTTTGTAAAAATGTTCTCTCATGAGCGCATCCGTTTTGCAGTGATATGATTCGTAATAGAGTAATTCAAACGGTCCGTTGTCTCTTGTCCAAGCATTCGATCCATGGAGATGGTCCGTAAGGCGGTCTTTTGGGTCTTTTTCGGTAAAACCGACATATACGAGACCTCTCGCGATGCTTCGAAGAAAGTAAACGGAATACATAAGAATTACATCTTATCAAAATCCCCCTTGGTGAAAAGGGGGATTTTGTCTGGTCGGGCTGGCGGGACTTGAACCCGCGGCCTCCGCGACCCGAACGCGGCGCGCTAGCCAACTGCGCTACAGCCCGATGTTTTTCGTTGCGTCGGGCGTCGTTGCGTCGGGTGTCGGCTGAAACGACGCCCGACGCAACGACGCAACGACGTACGTTTTCTGGAGCGTCGGGAATGTATCAAAACAGAAGGAATCAAGCAAGGGGCTGAATCGAATCGCCGGATCCCTTATCCGAACCGTTGACCTTTTGTCGGCTTGAATGTACACTGAATTTCTGTTGAATTGAATCGTCACGGGTGCGCGGCGCGCCCCCTACATGCCACGCACGACGTCGCGCACCCGCACGTGGGCGCGCGCGGCGGCGGCCCCTACGGGCGACCGACGCAACGACGCCCGACTCCCGACGCAACGAACGTATGCCTGACGCCCCCCTGACCCACCTCGCGATCATCATGGACGGCAATCGCCGATGGGCGAAGGAGCGCGGCGTGCCGACGTTCGTGGGGCATTCGACCGGGTACGACAATTTGAAAAAAATCGGCGACGCGTGTTTGGCGCGCGGCATCAAGGTCCTCTCGGTCTTCGCGTTCTCCACGGAAAACTGGAAGCGGACCGAAGAGGAGGTCGGATATTTGATGGATCTCTTCGAGAAGGCGCTGGGCGATGAGCTTTCGTTTTTTAAGGACCGCGAAGTCCGCGTCCGCATCATCGGGCGCCGCGTCGGGCTCCGCCCGTCGCTGCTGCGCGTCATTGAGAACGCGGAACGCGAAACGGAACATCTCACGAGAGGGACGATCTGCATCTGCCTGAACTACGGCGGGCGCCTTGAGATCGTCGACGCGGCGAGGCGGCTCGTCACGGACGGCGTCCCCGCGGAGCAGATCGACGAAGCCGCCATCCAGGCGCGTATGTACTGGCCCGGCATGCCGGAGCCGGACCTCATCGTCCGCACGTCCGGCGAAGAACGGATCTCCGGGTTCCTCCTCTGGGAATCCGCGTACAGCGAATTCCACTGGACGAAAAAACACTGGCCCGATTTCGACGAAGCCGAACTCGACGCCGCCCTCGCCGCGTACGCGGAGAGGAAGCGGAGGTTCGGGGCGTAGGCACGGCGGTCGCGACCGCCGTGCCGTAGGAGCGGGGTCTTCCCGCCCATACGGCGACTGTTCCTATTTCATTGAGGCAACAACAGCCGTTTTGTCATCCTGCGAAGCCGCGTTTGACGCGGCGAAGCGGGATCCCTTTCCGGCTGATGATGATCATCTTGAGATGGACGTCCACGACTGCACGAAATGCTTTATGTCATTCCGAGTCCCGCCGGAGGCGGGGCGAGGAATCGAAAAAGAAAATCCGATCCTTATATTCCGAATTTCTTTTCGATTCCTCACCCCTCCCCTCGGATGCACTCGGGGCAGGCTCGTCGAACTCCTCGGGGATTCGGAATGACATAAAGATTTTCTTGTTTGGCGTGCACACTATTCATTCTGTGACGTCCGCAACTGGAAAGGGATCCCGCTTCGCAGGATGACAAAGAGGTTGATGTTCTTTGTTTGTGGTATGAATCCTATAAGGTCAACCGTCAGTGCTATTTGACCTTTCCCCGCCTTTCCCCCCATACTGCCCCCATCCTTCGACAACGAAACGAAAGGAGCGTGTCATGGAGGAACGGTCACCGGCGAAGCGGACACGGGAGCGTCCGAGTCGGCTCAGGCAGCGGTTTGGCGAACGGGAGATCGGCGAGATGATTGCCGTCCTCGAGGCGCGCGTCGTCGAGGCTGAAGAAGGGATCGACGCTGCGATCGCGGAAACGTTCCGTCAGCGGCATGGCGAGGGTTCGTACCTGCTCCCCGAACATGCGGAGACGGTCAAACGGATGCGCGCCGACCTGGAGCGCGTCCTGGGGCTTACCGAGCTTCGTTTCGAACTGGAAGCAGCGAGGACTATCTAGATGAGAAAGGGGCGTGTCATGAGTGCAAGTTTTGATCGGTGGCGTTTGCGGATTGACAACGCGAAGCGCGTCCTCCGTGCCTTTGCCTCTCGACCTCTGCGGTTCGCGTTCGGCGAAGAAAAAGTCGATGCGGCGATCGCACGGATCGAGCATGATGTCCGCGGGCTGGATATCATCGTCGCGCGCTCCGTCGACAAGACGATCGACAGGTTCTACGGCTCGGCGGCGCCTCTGCGTGAGGAGTTCAGCATCCTCGCCGCGAGGCTGCGCCGGGATCTCGCGGAGAAGTATGGGCTCAACCAGCTGCGCGAGCACCTTCGGCTCTTGCGGAGCCTCTAGGAAGGAGCGGACGATGCACGGACGCTCGTCAGAACCCGGACCGATGATGGGATTGTTGGCGCTCTGGCGGCACCTCTCATCCGTCGATGAAGAGGTTCTTGCCGAAGCCGTTCAGCAGAGGGAGACGCGCCTGAAGGCGCTCGATGATCGGATTTGGAGCGACGTCGTGACCGCGTTCGCCGGGCTGTACGGGCCGGGATCGCACAATCGCCAGAAGCACTGGCTGTTGGTGCTCCAGACGCGCGAACAGTTTCGCGTGAAAAACGACTACATGAAACTCGCACGCGAATGCGCGATGCTGAAATCGCTGCTCGCCGCGCGCAAGGACGAAAGTGAGGCGAATGATGGAACGGAAAGAAGTGGAACGGATACGCGAGGTCAAGCGGCTCTTACGTCGGCTGATGGATGAAGGCGAAGTCAAAGCGCTGATCTTCGATCTCGAAACGACGATCATCAGGGCCGAGGGCGATCCCGAACATCCGGAACGCGGCGATCTCCCGGAACTGTGCTCGCGGCTGGCCTTTTTCAAGTGGATCCTGAACGACAAGGTCGACATCGAACCAATCACCCGACCTGCGGGTGCCGGCTGAAGCCGGACCGTACGCTGATCCTTCGTCGGACTCACATGGAGGCGGACCTTCGCGGTCGCGCCTCCTTTTTGTTTGGCACGCGACAGGACACGGTGGAGCCTGTCCCGAGTCATACGAGGGACGGCACGCGGTCAGGATCTCCCCGTCCGACTGCGTGCCGCACAACCGCATTGACGTCTCTCTTATTTTCCGTCAAAGTGTTGCTGTCCTTCGACAGGTGAACAACGAAGAAAGGAATCTGCCATGAACAAGCAGACCGTTAAAATCCTTGCGTTGTGTTCCGTGGGCGGGGCGCTCGGGTGCGTCATCGGCGCGGAGATCGGGCCGCGGTGGCTCGCGATCCCCCTCATGCTCATCGGCGCGTTCGCGGCGTACCTCCTCTACGATCCGCGGCAAACGGTTTTCGCCGCGAAGCACGCGTGGCGCGCGGCCATGCTGGACATCCGGTCGTGGAAAGCGCACGCCTTGTTGCGCATGTTCGGCTGGGGATTGCTCGCGAGCGCATGGGTGAGCATTTGGCTCGCGCTCGTGTTCGCGTGCATCCCGAACGACAAAGGGTGGAGTTGGGGCGTCTCGTTCGTGGTCAGCGTCTTCTTCATGTTCGGATTCTGCAACGCCTTCCTCGTCCTGTATCTGTGCATCGTGAGACATGGCGCGGATTGGCAATACGATCACGTCGGGATTCTCCGTGCGTGCGCGATCCACCTTGCCCCTCCAGCCGTCCTGTACCACGTCGCAAGGAATGTGCCGCGCGTCTGCCGGTTCGCGAAGTACGTGTGTTGGAAGTTCTTCATCCTCGTCCATTCCGAGGCGAAATTGCTCTGCAGCGTCAGCGTCTTGGTGGGCGCGATCGCGGGTGTTGCGCTCCGGGCGATCATGATCGCGGCGCACTACCCCGGCATTCCGTTCATCTACGCCATTGTCGTCGGCGCCGGATTCGGCGGCGTGTACGGCTACTTTGGCCACGAGATCATCACGAAGCACGTGCTGATCCCCAAAGGGTACCTTCGTCGCATCGTCTAGCGTCGTCTCTCGTCGGCGCTCTAAAGAAGAGGCAATACTCGCCTGGGTATTGCCTCTTTTTGATGGGTGTTCTATTGTTGTTCTATGGGCCTACGAATGTACGAATGAACTCACGAATCGGCGAATATCTTTTCGGACTGTATTCGCCGATTCGCCCCATTCGTAAATTCGCAGGCCAATCGTTATTGAGCTGAGATTCTATGCCCTCATTATTCGATTCAGCCGCCGAACAACGCAGAAAGACGCTCGCCCCGCTTGCGGACCGCATCCGTCCGCGGTCGTTTCTGGAACTCGTGGGGCAGGAGGAGCTCGTGGGGCCCGGGAAGCCGCTTCGGGCATTGATCGAGAGCGACAACCTTCCCTCGATGATCTTCTGGGGGCCGCCGGGGACGGGGAAGACGACGATCGCGAAAATTATCGCGAACGTGACGAAGTCCGAATTCGTCGAACTCTCCGCGGTGACGTCGGGCATCAACGAGGTCCGCGCGATCATGAAGAACGCGGAAGTCACGCTCGGGTACCACGGGAAGCGGACCGTCCTCTTCATCGACGAAATCCATCGTTTTAATAAAGCCCAGCAGGACGCGTTCCTCCCGCACGTTGAACGCGGCACGATTATCCTGATCGGCGCGACCACGGAGAACCCGAGCTTCGAAGTCAACGCGGCGCTCCTCTCCAGATGCAAAGTGTTCGTCCTCGAGCGGATCGGGGAGGAGGGGATCCGGACGATCGTCAGGCGCGCGCTCGTTGATGCGGACCGCGGGCTTGGGAAGATGAAGGTTGATCTGCCGGACGACGTGATGGAGGAGCTCGTCCGCGTCGCGGACGGGGATGCGCGGACGGCACTGAACGGGCTTGAACTCGCCGTGAATTCCTCGCCGAAGGGGAAGGACGGCATCATCCATCTCACGATCGACCATCTCCGCTCCGCGCTCCAGCGAACACATTATTTATACGACAAAGGCGGCGAAGAACACTACAACATCATCTCTGCACTCCACAAATCGATGCGCGGGTCGGATGCGAACGCGGCGCTCTACTGGCTCGCGCGTATGCTTGAGTCCGGTGAAGATCCCCTGTACGTCGCCCGTCGTCTCGTCCGCTTCGCGTCAGAGGACATCGGGCTCGCGGACCCGGACGCGCTCGTCCAGGCCGTCTCGGCGTACCAGGCGTCGCACCAGATCGGCATGCCGGAATGCAACGTGATCCTCGCGCAGTGCGTGGCATACCTCGCGAAGGCCCCGAAATCAAACAAGCTCTACCTCGCCTACGGCGCGGCGGCGAGAGACGTCCGTGAGATGCCCAACCTCCCGGTCCCGCTCCACTTGAGGAATGCTCCGACGAAGCTGATGAAGGAGTTGGGGTTTGGGAAAGACTACAAGTACAATCCCTCGTTTGAGGGGCCGGTGGATCAGAGGTATTTCCCGGATGAGATGGAGGATCGGCGGTACTTGGATGGTTAGATCGTTGGATGGTTAGATGGTTAGGGTTGGAATAATTCCTTTGATTCTCGACTGCTCGGCCGAAATCAAAGAAAATAACTCCAACCCTAACGATCTAACCATCTAACCATCCATACCCCTCCCCCTTATGCTATGATTCCCTCCGTTATGCGGAGGTTTTTGATTGTCCTGGGCTTTCTCGCGCTGGGCTTCGGCGCGTTTGCGGCGTGGTGGATTTTTTTCTGGGTGAACCCGCAGGAAGTGCTGTCGCAGTCGCTCCAGAACCTTGCGTCGGCGAAGACGGCGCAGAGCTTCCGCGCGAGCGTGTCATGGGACCTCCGCAGCCCGTCCGGGGGAGCGGTCTTCCAAAAGTGGCTCTCGTGCTCCGTGGCGCTCGACGCGTCGGACCCGACGAAGCCGAAAGCCGCCGGCCTCATCGGCTACACGGAGGACCCGTCCGGTCAGGATTTTCATACGGCGGACGCCGTCCTCGCGGCTGATCGCGTTTACGTCCGTCTGCATGAGGATGCGGGTGCGGATCTTCTGGGGTGGTTCAGCGATGCGGGCCAGCGGGCCAGCGGGCGAGCGGACGAGCGGACTGATTCCGGCTCTCAGCCCTCAGCCCTCAGCCCTCAGCCAATATCAACGACATCAACGTCCGCGACGAGTACGGAACCGGCGTGGTTCTCATTCGACCGCGCGGCGCTCCTCACGAAGGCGGGTATCGGATCGTGGACGGCGGCGGGGAGCGGCGCGGACGTGCACACGGCGCTCATCAACGCGGGCGTGGGATCGTGGGTCGTTGCGGGCCCGTCGAAGACGTACGTGTCCGGAAACGCGAGACTGATGGACGTCCAGCTTCGTTTGAACGAGAACGCGATTGCGACCGGGCTTTCCACGCTCATCCAGCCGTGGCGGAAGCGGAGCGCGACCGGCGCGGAGTTCGCGTGGGCGTCGCTCGCGGCCGCGGACGCGTCGAAGGGGACATGGACGGCGACGATCGACGTCCGCACGCGGCGATTCCGCGAAATTCAGGGGACGTTCCCCATGCTCTCGGGCGACGGGATCGAAACGGGCCGCGCCACGGTCGATTTCATCTTCGACGGCTGGAACGCGCCGGTCAGCATCAAGCCCCCATCGTCATCCATCGACCTCACGTCCGCCATCGTCGAGAAGGCGCCGTCGACGTTCAGTCCCTCGAAGACGAGGCCGACGACGATGCCTCAAGGGAGTCCGGCGACATCGACGGGGACTCCGGGGATGTAGACGGTTATGCGGCACGCGAGTATGCGGTTAGGCGGGGGATAGCGTAACCGCATAACCGCGTGCCGCATAACCATCTCGCACGCATGAGAGGCTATCAAACGGGACGACTCTCAACCTCGCACGGCGACCGCATCACGTGGATCGAGGTCTTCTTCGCGATGGCGGCGATCGCCATCATCGCGCGCTGTTTCCAGCTGCAGATTCTCGAAGGCGGGACGTACAAGCTCCTCGCGACCGACCAGCACACGCTCCAGAGCATGCTCGTGCCCGAGCGCGGGCAGATCCTCGTGCGCGACCGCGCGGACGGGAGCCTGCACCCGCTCGCGACGAACCGCGACGCGTGGACGCTCTACGCGGTCCCGCGCGAGATGGACGACAAGGGCGCGGCCGCACAGGCAATCGCGCTGTACGCGAACCAGACGGAAGCCGACCTCGTGACGCGCTGGACGGCGAAGCCCGACAGCGCGTACGACCCGCTCGCGAAAAACCTCGACAAGACGACGGCCGACGCGATCGCGGCGCTCAACCTGAAGGGGATCGGCCTCGTGAAGACGTGGGCGCGGCTGTACCCGGAGTCGGACATCGGCGGCCAGCTCATCGGCTTCGTGCGCACGGATGACACGGGCATGGGCGCGGGGACGTACGGGATTGAGGGGGCACTCGACGCCACGCTCAAAGGCGCGTCCGGATTCGTGTCCGCGCAGAAGGACGCGGGCGGGCGCCGGCTCATGCTGAACGGCGGGACGATCCGCGACGCGGAGAACGGCTCGGACGTGGTCCTCACGATTGACCGGACCATCCAGTACGAGGCGTGCGCGGACCTCCGGAAGGCCGCGGCCGCCGCGGCGGCCGAAGGGGGATCGGTCATCGTGATGGACCCGAAGACCGGCGCGATCCTCGCGATGTGCTCCACGCCGGATTTTGATCCCGCGAATTTCGGCGCGACGAACGACGTGTCGACGTTCAACAATCCGGTCACGCTTGGCACGTACGAGCCGGGATCCGTGTTCAAGGCGATTACGATGGCGATCGGGATCGACCGCGGGAAAGTCGCGCCGAACACCACGTACACGGACACGGGCGTCGTGAAGATCGACAAGTTCGAGATCAAGAATTCGGATTTGAAGGCGAACGGCGTCCAGACCATGACGAACGTCCTTGAGAAGTCCCTGAACACGGGATCAATCTTCGTCGAGCGCCAGCTCGGCATCGACGCGTTCCGCGCGGGCGTCGAAGCGTTCGGGTTCGGGTCGAAGACGGGGATTGAGCTCTCGCCCGAAGCGAAAGGGAACGTCTCGTCGCTCTCGAAGAAGTCCGACGTCTATGGCGCGACCGCATCGTTCGGCCAGGGGATCACGGTCACGCCGCTCCAGCTCGCGGCCGCGTTCTCCGCGCTCGCGAACGGCGGGAAGCTCATGCGCCCGTACGTGGTCGATACGATCATCCATCCCGACGGCTCGCAGGAGAAGACGAAGCCCGACGTGGTCCGCCAGGCCATTTCGCCGCGGACGAGCGACCTCATCCGCGGCATGCTCGTGTCGGTCGTCGAAAAAGGCCATGGGGCGCGCGCCGCGGTCCCCGGGTACTACGTCGCGGGGAAGACGGGCACGGCGCAGGTCGCGAACCCGCGCGGGCCCGGCTACCTGAAGGACATCTCGATCGCGACGTATGCGGGGTTCGTCCCGGCGGAGAATCCGGCGTTCGTCATCATCGCGCGCCTCGTGAAGCCGAAGAACGGCGTGTGGGCCGAAACGAACACGGCCCCGATCTTCCATGACGTCGCTGCGTTCTCGCTTGCATACCTCGGCATCCCGATGACGCGCGATCCCGGCCCCGCGGCGAAAGAGGTCGTCCCGTCGCTCCCCAGCGTGAGCGGAGCGCCGGATGTGGTGTCGGTTGGCACGGAGTCAGGGGGCGCGAATCTTGGAGAGGCGTCGTCGACTCCGCCGTGATTCGTTGCGTCGGGCGTCGGGCGTCGGGCGTCGTTGTGTCGGTCCGGCCGACCGACGCCCGACGCCCGACGCAACGACGCAACGAGCAAGACTGGCGCAATTGAGCAAAAAGGTGTAGGAATTGAATCATCCGTTATGCTAAAGAAGATCCTTATTCGATTCCTCGCAATAAGCGTCCGGCGCGTCATTTCAAGGGAAAAGCCGCGCATTATTGCGATTACGGGGTCGTATGGGAAATCGTCGGTGAAGGAGGCTGTGGGGGCGGCGCTCGGGGCGGGGGAGCCGGGATCGCGCATCGTGTCGTCGCCGAAGAATTTCAACAACGAATTCGGGCTGCCGTTTACGGTCCTTGGCGTGGCTGCGCCGGGACGCGACCCGTTGAAGTGGCTCTACGTGATCTCGCGCGCGTGCTGGATGGGATGGGGGTTCGGCCGCGCCCGCGCGAACGCGTTCGTGCTTGAAATGGGCGCGGACCGTCCGGGCGATCTCGCGTGGCTCGTGGGCATCGCGCCGCCCGACGTCGCGGTCGTCACGGCCGTGGGCGAGGCGCACTCGGAATTCTTCGGGTCCGTCGAGGGCATCGCGAGCGAAAAAGCGACGGTCGTCCGTGCGCTGAAGCGCGACGGTCTCGCCGTGCTGAACTGCGACGACGCGCTCGTCACGGCCATGCGCCGCGAGACCGACGCCGAGGCCGCGTACTTCGGATTTTCCGAAGGGAGCGACGTCCGCATTTTGAAGACCTCGCCCGCCGTCATCGAAGACGAGGACGGCAACGTGATCCCGGTCGGCATCGACGTGGCGCTTCAGATCGGCACGCGGCACGGCACGGCGGTCGCGACCGCCGTGCCACGCGGCGCTTGGCACGCGGAAACGCTCACGCCGTCCGCGATGCCGTCCACGGACCATCAGGTCTTTGAGCTCCACCTCCGCGGGACGATCGGACAGCCGCAGGCGCTTGCGGCCGCGGCCGCGATTGCCGTGGCGCGGCGGTTCGACGTTCCGCTCGAGACCGCGTTCAGCCGGCTTGAACAGGGCTACCACGGGATTGCCGGGCGCACGCGGATCATCCCCGGCATCAAAGGGACCGCGATTATCGACGACTCGTACAACGCCGCGTCGCCCGAAACGGTCGTCTCTGCGCTCCGCGACCTCGCGCTTTTGCCCCTGCGCGGCGGCCAGCGCCGCATCGCCGCGCTTGGGGAAATGCGCGAACTCGGGGAGTACAACGACGCCGCGCATCGCGACGTCGGCCGCGCGGTCGTTGAGAGCGGCATTGACGTTCTCGTGGCGTGTGGTACACTCGCGCGCGGCATCGCCGACGAGGCGCTCGCCGCCGGCATGGATGCGTCGGCCATCCGCCGCTTCGAAACCGCCGCGGATGCCCCGCAGACGCCATCAGCCGAAGGGAGAACGGAATCTCCCTCGGGGCAGGCCGGCCGCTTCCTCCAGGACCTCGTGAAAACCGGCGACGTCGTCCTCGTGAAAGGCTCGCAGGGCATGCGCATGGAACGGATCGTGAAAGAATTGATGGCGGAACCCAATGAGGCGCCGTTCCTGCTTGTGAGAATGACGGAGGATTGGGTTGGGAGATGATTTTCGTTGCGTCGGGCGTCGTTGCGTCGGCCGGAAAAATAGGGAGCCCCTTTTTCCCGTCCGGCCGACGCCCGACGCAACGACGCCCGACGCAACGAACCACGGCCCGTTCGTCTAGTGGTTAGGACATCAGGTTCTCATCCTGGTAACAGGGGTTCGATTCCCCTACGGGCTACCACCCTACGCTCCCCCGGCTCGACGCCGGGGGAGCTTCGGATGGCGCGGCCAATCACTTTTGATTTGCTTTCTAGAATGCAAGCGTAGGATGGTCCTCCGTAGCCCCGTCCGACGGGGCGAAGGAGGGCCGCTACACGCGATACCAGATTGGAAGGAACGCGACGTTACACGTCGCCACAAAAATGGCCTAACGGCCATTTTTGTTTTTGGTTTGATGCGTTCGCCGCGCTCCGTGCAGCCTCGGACCCACCCCCGGCCCCTCCCTTGGCAGGGAGGGGAGTTCTCTTTTAATTTCTCTAAAGAGAGATCAATTTATGCTATTGACAGTCGGTCGGACGTTGCGGTACTGAATATCTTTGGATGCATCCAACGAATACAAATCCCTCGTCATCACGCGAGGGCTTGGCGAATCAGCCATACGTGCCGTACGCGATCGCGCTCACTGATCGCGCACGGGATCTTCGCAGACGGAGAACGTGTGCGGAAACCATATTCTGGGAAGCCGTACGCGGCAGACGGTTCAATGGCTTGAAGTTCGTCCGTCAAAAACCGCTGTTGGAATTCATCGCGGATTTTTATTGCGCACAGCTGAAGCTTGTCGTTGAAATTGACGGAGATATCCATGACGCAACGAAGGAATACGACCGCGTTCGTTCGGAAGAATTGAGCGCATACGGCATCCTCGTCATTCGGTATTCGAACGATGACGTCATCAGCAATCTCAATGCCGTCCTTGAGGATCTTGAAACGCGAATACATTCCATTTAAAAAGAATCAAAAAGAACTCCCCTCCCTGCCAAGGGAGGGGCCGGGGGTGGGTCCGAGGCAAAGAAGAAGCCTGTGGACACCTACTCCGCTCTCCTCACCGAATCCCTGTTAAAAATCGAAAAATACAGCGCCCCGAACGCCCCGATGGCGAGGAGGATGATCCCCGCGATGTTGATGATGTTCGCGATGGCGTCCGTCTGGCCGAGGACGCCCAAGCTTGAGAAGATGTAGTGCCAGTCGTGGTCCGCGGATTCGCCGCCGAGGAGCGGGAGCTGGCGGACCACGGCGTCGCCGGCGTAGACCGAGACGTTCATCGTGCTCTCGCCGAGCCAGAGGAGCATGACGCACATGTCGACGAACTGGAGGTTCCAGAAGAAGGAGACCGCGAAGATTGCCGGGACGGCGAGCTGGAGGATGGATCCGCCGAGGACGTGCAAGAAGTCGCCGAACGGCGTGAAGATGACGTGCCCGGCCTCGTGGATGAGGAGATTCGCGCCGTCGATGAGGTGCCATGTCATGGGCGTCCGGGCGCAGTAGATGAAGTAGACGGCGAACGCCGTGGCATACAGGAGCTTGCCCCACTTCACGAAGAAGACCTTCATGGGGGCAGTATAGCGGTTATGCGGTTAAGCGGTTAGGCGGTTGTGCGGTAAGGCACGGAGCGCCAAACCGCATAACCGCATAACCGCGCGTCCGCATAACCGTCTGTCTGCCCATCGGCCTTGACGAAAGGCCATATTTGTTGTATGTTCCTGGCCCGCTGGCCCGCTGGCCCGCTGGCCCGCTGGCCCGCTGGCGATGCGTTCGGGCAGAGGGCCGGTCTGAAGCCCCCGGACGTACGCGCGCATGCCCTCCTCCGGAGCTTTTCCGTGTATCTCCATTGCACATGAGGGCGCAATTCATTGCGCCCTCATGTGCAATGGATTGCGCCCGGTTCGGTAGGGACGCAACGCCTTGCGCCACAACTTTATAAACTTCTTCTATATTGACAAACTTTATAAAGTTTGATATATTGGCATCCGGTATGAAGAGCGCATTGACCGTCCGCCAAAAACTGGAAATCATCCAAAAGACGCTGGGGCTCACGCAGACCAAAATGGCCGAACGGTTCGGCGTCTCTTTTGCGGCGCTGAACGGCTGGTGGACGGGCAAGTCCCTGCCGAGATCCGGGCATCAGGCCGCGATCGACGAACTGTTTTTGGACGTGATCGGAGAAAAAGTCGTTCCGGAAGACATGCTCGCCGCAAAGAAGCGGATGCTGCGCCGGACGTCGGCGTCGCATCGGCATGTGCTTAAAGAGATCACGGATCATCCGGATATCCGCGACGAATTCATCCTGAAGCTGACCTACCACAGCAACCGGATGGAAGGGAGTACGCTGAGCGAGCCGGACACGGCGGCCATTCTGTTCGATCACGCCGTGCTTCCGGATAAGAGCCTGCTCGAGCACATGGAAGCGAAGAATCATCAAACGGCGCTGAACGAGCTTTTTCGGCATCTTGGGGCGCGTGGGGCGATCGACGTCCCGTTCGTGCTGAAGCTCCATGGGATGCTCATGAACGGCATCCGGCCGGACGCCGGTTCGTACCGACGGCACGCGGTAAGGATTGCGGGCGTCCATTTGGCGACGGCGAATGAGGCGAGCATTCCGCGTCTCATGGCGGCTGTTCTGGATGAGGCGGCGAAAGCGACGAAAGACGTCATTCGCTTGTCGTCCCGCGTCCATAGCCGATTCGAACAAATCCATCCGTTTTCCGACGGGAACGGCCGCATTGGGAGGCTGCTCATGAACGCGATGTTCTTGAAGGCGAATCTTGCGCCCGCAATCATCAAACAGGAACGGAAGCGGCTTTATTATACCTACCTGTATAAAGCGCAAACGAAAGGGGACCAGAGTCAGCTCGAAGATTTTCTTTGCGATGCGGTGATGGGCGGTTTTGAAATTTTGGAGCGGGGTGAAAAGGGCGGCCGATGAAGCGAGCACTCCTCACGTGGAGCGTCATGCCTTCGCGGCAACGGGAAAAAATCAATCAGGTTCAGACGACGCGCCATATCGGCGGCGGCTGGATGATCAATTCTTGAAAAAGAAAAAAGACCCGTGAAGGTCTCTTTGGGTGCGCTTGGCTTCAGCTTAATTTTAGCTGAACGGGGCTTTCGCCCACAAGCGCACTCGCCGACAGCATACGACAACGGACGCCATTCGTCCACATCAAAAAGCCCCGCGTCACTAGTTCTCTTTACGAGGAGCAGGGGCCGTGAAGCCGAATATCATGACGCGGGACCTTATTGCGTCCCCCGAACCTATCCTTGTCCATCATGGCCGACAGGGAAAGCGGCGATGCTGAGCCCCTGCAAAGGGGACGCCACCTTTTGGTTCGAGGGCAATTCCATGATCAATATACCGCAGAGGTGTTAATTGTCAATTCGTTGCTAAGCTTTTCCTCGTGTAGGACGTATGCGCCGCCCTCTACCCCTCCAGCTTTTCCGTTCTTGAAAACGGAAGGGGAATAAAAAACGATTTTCTCGCCCGGCGCGTGACGTCGGAAATGTTCCGAAGGTTCATGGAGAAATGCCCCCGAAAGAAAACCGTTTCGACTTTTTTCTCGAATCGCTTCACGCCTGAAACGGCGCTCACGTAATCGCCGTCATTGGAAACGAGGATCGCGACGTCAAACGCGCCGAGCGCCGCTCCGGCAACCATGTCCGTTGTCAACTGCGTATCGAGATTCTTTTCCGTAAACGCGCCGTTTGTTCCGATGAGAACGCCGTACTTCACGTTGACGTCGGGGAGTTTTTCGATGGCGGCGTAGTACGCGTTCGTATTCCGGTACAGGCGCTGATGCCTGCGGTCTTCATCCAACAGCCGCGCCGGCGGCCGCGTGCAGTAGAAGTTTACGAATGCGAGATCCCTGCCGCCGGCCAGCTTTTTGGCCAATGCGAGCGGATCATAAAAAGAGACCCACGCGTTATCGTCTTTCCGCTCATTCTGGATGCTCTTAAAAACGTTGCTGTTGTCTATAAAAACGGCGGCGTTCATATGAAATTCAAAAACAAGAAGCGCGATGCGCCTCTTGTTGCTTACCGATGCCGAAGCAGTCGATAAGGATTTCTTTGCATGATCATCATGCGCCCGCCAGAAGTGCCTGTCAAGGGTTTAACCTGTGCGTAAGTCATTTTCATTTTATTTTCGCTCTGTTCACCTCCTCCCTTGCCCTCTTCAGCGTTTTCCTGTAGTTTCTTTCTTTCGCGGAGAAGCGCCCATGAGCAAACATTTTTTCTTCATCGATGACAGCGGGTCGAAAAATTGGGATACCCCGTATGCCCGCGACTTCGTCGACCGGCCGCCGGATCGGAGCCCGGAGCATTTAAAATTTTGGCGCGGCAATTATTTCGTACTCGCCGGCGTCCACCTGACGTCGGACGTGATCGCCGAAATCGGAAAGAACGCGGATGCGCTGAAAGAATCGTTTTTCGGGACGAAACACGTCGAGATCAAATCGGAATGGCTGCGCAACCCAGTCCAGAAGAAAAAGCGGTACATCGATCCGTTTTCCGTCACGGACGAGAAGCTCGTTGAATTCGTTGACGCGTGGTACCGGTTGTTCGCGGATCATCACGTGCAAATTCAGGCGTTCGTTCTTGATAAGCGCTATTTCGGAACGCGGGGGCGCGTCCACACTCCGCTCCAACTGCTTTCACAGGTGCTCTTCGATCGCATTGAAAGGTACCCGTCGAAGGAGGCGATCATCGTATTCGATCAGATGGACAGGGAAATCAAATCTGAAAAACGCGCGCACGGCGAAATCCTCAAGATCTCGGACAAGGTCGTCGATCTCGGCTCGTTTCACGAGAAGTACACGCACATGCGTCCGAGATTTGAAAAATCCTGCCGTTCCCACTTCCTGCAAATGGCGGATACCGTGGCGTATAACGTCTACCGCCAGTTCGTGGATCACGGGGACAAATGGGATGGCGCGGAGAACGAACGGCTTCCGATGTACCCCTATCTGGAACGGCTCGAAAAGAATTTCTATCACGCGAAAGGCCGGGTTTCGGGAATTGGCATCGTGAAAGTTCCCGATCCGAAGAAAATCCGATGGGGCTTTGACTCATAAAAACAGACCCCGCCGTTGGCGGGATCTGCTTTTGGGGTCAGTTCCTTCAGGAGGTACCGTCATTCGCTGAGAGGGCGGCTAGGCGTTACCGCCAACTGACCATGCCCAAAATATACCCGAAAATTCACCCGGTGTCAAGGGTTAAACGGCTCTTTTTGTGGAATAACCCCTTCTTTCATTGACTTTTTGGCTCTGTTTGCTACCCTCACAGCGTTTCCTACGGCACGGTCAGTCGCGACCGCCGTGCCTACGCCCACGCGCCCCCCGTCTCATGAAACGCATCCTCTTACCTATTTGGAGGCCCGAAAAGAAAAAGCCCCCGATGGAGACGGAACTCTATAAGGGTCTTTTTCGTGAGTATCAAAGACAATATAGCAATACGCGCGAGAAGTGTTAAGAAGACCCCCTTCTTTCATTGACTTTTTGGCTCTGTTTGCTACCCTCTTGGCACTGCGCTGAGGTAAACGGCCCCCCTTCGCTGAAGCTTCGGGGGACGGTAAACGGCGCACGGGGAAGCCCAAAAATGCCCCTCTCCAGCCGCGCTCCCTACGCCCCTACGCCCTCACGCCCCTACGCCCCTCCCTTATGCTCCTCTCCGTCGTCGTCCCCGTCTACAACGAAGCCGGTGCCATCTCGAAGCTCCACCGGGAGATTCTTGAAGTCTGTCAGGGGCGTATGGGCGTAGGGGCGTGGTTGCGTGGGGAAGAGCGGCCGCCGGGAGCCATCAAAAATACAGACTCTCGGGCAACCGCGTCCGACCCTACGCCCCTACGCCCCTACGCAACTACGCCCCCCTTCGAGATCATCTTTGTAAATGACGGGTCGTCCGACAACACGCTTGAGGTCTTAAAAACTCTACGCCCTCTCAAAATCATCAACCTGCGCCGCAACTTCGGGCAGACGGCGGCCATGGACGCGGGCATCAAGGCGTCTCGCGGGCGGTACATCGCCACGCTCGACGGCGACGGGCAGAATGACCCCGCGGACATCCCATTGCTCATCGCAAAACTCGAACGCGACGGGCTCGACGTGGTGAACGGCTGGCGGAAGAACCGGAAAGATACGTTCATGAAGAAGATCATGTCGCGCTCGGCCGCCGCGGTTCGGCGGTTTCTCATCAACGACGGGATCCATGACTCCGGGTGCTCGCTGAAAGTCTACAAGCGCGAGTGCTTTGAGCGCGTGAACCTGTACGGGGAGATGCACCGGTTCATTCCGGCGGTCCTGAAGATCAAAGGGTTTCGTATCGGCGAAGAGGTCGTGAACCACCGCCCGCGGACCACGGGGAGGACGAAATATAATTGGAAGCGGGGGCTCAAAGGGATCCTCGATATGGTTGCGGTCGCGTTCTGGCAAAAGTACGCCGCGCGCCCGCTCCACCTGTTCGGCGGCATCGGCGTCCTCATGATGCTCGTTTCCGGCATCGCAGGCCTTGATGCGGTCTACAAAAAGATTTTCGCGAACCAGGACCTCTCGAACTCCGCCATGACGAGCCTCTCGATGTTCGGCTTCTTCATCGGGATCATGTTCTTCGTCTTCGGCCTCATCTCCGACATCCTCGTCCGCACGTACTTCCAGAGCACGGCAGACCGGTGGTATGACGTGAAAGAGACGATTGAGCGCGCATGAAACGGATCCTCGTGTTGAACTACGAATTCCCGCCGCTCGGACGCGGCGCGAGTCCGGTGAGCTATGAATTGGCGGAGCGACTTTCATTGACAGGAGATTTTGATATTGATGTCGTGACGATGGGATTCAAGGGATTGCCGAAATACGAAGAAGTGAACCCGCATTTCAGAATCCATCGGGTGCCGTGTTTACGGAGTAAGAAGGGGATCTGCCACCCATGGGAGCAGGCGACGTACCTCGTGACGGGATATCTGAAAGCGGCGGATCTCATCAGGAAGCAGAAATACGACCTTTGCCACTGCCATTTCATCATCCCCGTCGGCGATATCGCGCTCCGGCTGAAGAAGCGGTTCGGTCTGCGGTATATCATTACATCGCACGGGAGCGACGTTTTGGGCTATAACGCCCGCTTCAAAACGCTCTATCCGCTCCTCGTCGGTCGCTGGAAGAAGATCCTCGACAATGCCGACCGGATTATTTCGCCGTCGAACTTTTTGAAAGGGGAGATTCTGAAGGTCTATCCGTCGTTCGATCCGGATAAGATCGTCGTGATTCCAAACGGGTTTGATACGTCAAAGTTTACGTCTCAGCCAAAGAAGAACTGGATCTTTTCATCAGGGGCTTTGCTGCCGAACAAGGGATTCCAGCACTTGATTAAAGCCGTTTCCGACGATGATCTCGGCTGGGAGGTTCATATTGCGGGCGAGGGGCCGATGATGGGGGAGCTGAAGGTGCTCGCGGACAAGTCGAAGACGAAGATCGTGTTTCACGGGTGGCTGGATAATAAGGGGAGGGAGTATAAGGATTTACTCGAACAGTCGGCGATATATGTGCTGGCATCAGAAAAAGAAAATGCGAGCATCGCCCTTCTTGAAGCGATGAGTGCGGGGTGTGCGGTGATCACGACAAATGTTTCAGGCTGTCCGGAGACTGTGGGAGATGCGGGTGCGCTTGTAAGGTTTGGAGATATATTTGAGCTTAAGATGAATATTTGTGAGTTTATTCAGAATGACGATGTTCTCCGGGGGTTCCAACGGAATTCGATGGAGCGGGTTCGGTCGGTGTATGGCTGGAGCGAGATTTTAAAAAAATATATTGAAGCACTATAATGAGCTATGGATAAATTCGAAGTTACAGTCCAGAAATCGGAGCTAGGCAATATTCAATCTTCACTTGATTATTTTTTGAAGTTCAATATCCCGCTCGACGCAAAAATACTTGACGTTGGATGCAATTTTGGAAGCCTAATTTTTAACCTCTATCAAAATGGTTACAAAAATATTTACGGCGTAGACGTAAACCGAAACGCGATCGAGCACGGCAGGACGAGGTACACTGCTATTGTTGACAGACTGGAGACTCAAGAGTTCGGAGTTCTTTCATTTCCCGATGAATCATTTGACGTCGTTTTAATGTTTGATGTTATTGAGCACATTCCTTCGGTTGAGCGGTTTCTAGGGGATGAGGTTTATCGGGTCTTGAAAAAAGACGGACTGCTTATTTTCCAAACGCCAAACAGGTATACAAATATTCCGTGGGAAATCATTCAGCAAAAATCTTTGACAGGCTGGAAAAGATACCATTGTTCTCTTCAAACGTTGGGCAGTTTAAGACGAATTTTGGAGAAGGCATATTTTTCTCAAATTACATTAGAAAAGAATGATATTTTGACGGACCACAATAAAAACAAAGTCAGGAACAAGTTGGGCGCGTTCGGAATAGCTACATTGTATATTTTGCAAACGTTGCCTTTATGGATGTATCCGAATTTTTGGGGAATCTCAAAGAAAGTATGAAGGAGAGAGTGGTCTTCATCAACCTGTGGCCAAAAGGCGGGATGTGCCATTATTCCGATGCTTTGGTGAACATTCTGACAAAGCGAATGGATGTCCTTTATTGCACTAATTACTCAAATTCATTCGTTACCGAGAGTCGAATCATCCATTTTACGACTAGTGTTTTTGATTTGCAGAATTATATTTCAATAATAAGACTGATTCGCTGTATCCATCAATTTCAACCTGACTTCGTACATCTAAATAGTGGCCATCCACTGTTGTTGCTCATGTATCCATATTTCTATTTTCACCACTCCGTCGTAACGGTACATGATGCGATCCCGCACGAAGGAGAGCGCTATCTTAAGAAGCTGTTTCATGCCGTACAGCTCTATTGCTTTGCGATTTTTTTTAAAAAAATTATTGTTCATTCCGAATTGATTAAGAACCAACTTCCAAAGTATTTGAATCAGAATAAAGTTTTTGTCGTTCCTCACGTCAATTATCAATATTTAGCGGAACAATACCCCGAAACAAAAAAGAAAGTCAGTCAAAAATTTACAGTACTCTTCTTTGGGAGAATATTGAAATATAAGGGCCTTTCGTTCTTAGTTGAGGCTTTCCAATTTCTGGATGAGAATATGTACGAGTTGATCATCGCGGGGGAGGGAAAGATTGGATTGGAGATAAATAAATGCAACATCCAGATATTGAATAGATTTATTTCTGACGAAGAGATGGTTGACTTGTTCCGTTTGGCCGACGTTGTGGTTGTTCCCTACGTTTCCGCCTCTCAGAGCGGCGTCGTCTATCTATCCTTCGCCTGTGTCAAGCCCGTCATCGCAACAAATGTCGGATCGCTCTCAGAGGTTGTCCATAATCAAGAAAACGGAATTTTAGTAGATCCTCGATCCTCAAAGGATATCGCGAAAGCAATCGAAGTGTTGAATGATCCGACGGTATATCAAAGGCTCGTTCGGAACATTCAGGTGCAGAATCTCAGCAGCGATCAGCAGGTTTTCGAGGCATTGTCCGCGGCATACGCTTACCCAGATTCGATATGAATAAAACAACTTCAACGATCTTAAAGGGACTTGTTTCGGTAATCTTACTCATAATTCTATTTTCGCGTATTAATTTCGGTCAGTTTGTAACCGTTGTTAAAAACACGAATATTCCGTTGCTTATCATTGCGGGGCTGTTGTTTTATTCAGGTACGTATTTTTCAATATTAAGATGGAATCACTTTTTGAAGTTTTATAAAATAATTGAAAGCAAGAGTTCTCTATTCGGACTATATCTAGAGGGCGCTTTTTTAAACAATTTTTTGCCAAGTTCAATCGGAGGTGATGGTTTTAAGCTGTTTTCTCTTTCGAAGAAATACCCCGATCGTAAGAAGGAAGTTCTTTCATCGATTGTATATGAACGGGGGAGCGGTTTTTTGTTGCTTTTGATGATCAATTTTTGTTTATTTGTTGTATTTATCAAACAAATCGCCCAAACCAGCCTTGGCGCGTTCATTGTTGAAATTGTCTTTCTGTTGTCCTTGGCCCTCTTTATAGTTTTAAGAAAATATTTGTTGGGTTTCTTAGAACGATTGAATATTCAAAATAAAATAATAGTAAAATTAATTAGTTTTACAAAAGTATTATTTTCGTTTAATGACAGAACGATATTTTTTAAAGGCCTCTTTTATTCACTTCTTTTTTCATTTAACGCCGCGGTAGGAAGTTGGCTGCTATTTCTTTCATTGGGATTAAATGTGAATTTAGTTTATATACTCTTCGTGACTTCATTTTCGCAAATAGTGAGCATTCTGCCGATCTCCATTAATGCTATCGGAATTCTTGAAGGTACATCTGTATATTTATATTCTATTGCGGGTATTCCAGCCGAGATCTCATTGGCCGTGGCTCTTATTGCTCGGATTTCGATGATGATTACGTCATCGACGGGTGGTATCTTGTTATTAAAAGGGAAACAATCTGATTTGAGCATCATTTCCGGAGAAGCGACGTGAATTAATTTATCGAAATAATTCTGACATTTCCGTCCCGGAATACCTCTTTGCCGAGGCGATTCAGAAGGTCGTACGATTCTTGGCTTATCCGTTGCGACGGATAGTTAAAAATTACATAGATCGGTCTGTGTAGCTGGGGAATCTCGTTATAATCGATTTCTTTGAGATTTGTAGCGGGGTCGATATCGTTCTCATCGAAAGGGATGAGTTTGGTATCAAAGACGATATAATTAGGCGTTTTATTAAAGTAAATATAATACGGGGTCGCCCAGATGTTTGTGGATATTATCAACGAATTGGCGGTGTCAATATTTGATGTCATGAACTGTAGTCCGTCTTTAAAGGTTTCATTTTTAAAAAGATTTTTTGAGCTGTTCGTCAGAATTGATTCGCTTTCTTGTATCCCGCCCCATACAGAATATGTCAGCAGCGCGAGGAGAATGATGATGAGCTCATAACGAAGAAATTTATGTTTTTCAAACAAGATAAAGCAATACGAAATGGTGCTTGCTGTTTGTATGGCAATGAGCGGAAGTATGGGATAGAAATAACGGATCGATTTTACGTCATGACCCTGCAAGGCAACGATAAAATACCAGGAAAACACAAAAATGAACGTAAATAGCAGTTTGTAATTTGATCGAAAACTTTTTAGAAAAATAAAATACAGAATGAATATCAAGAAGAGATATTGATATCCGCTGGAATAGACACTGTCCCATACGGCTAAAACGGGGGTTCTGCCATACAGTGTACGCAGGGTCGGGCCACCTTCGAAAAATACAATATTAGAAATCGAAAACTGATGTTTATAAATTAAGGCCGATATAATAAATAATATTGCAGTCAAGAATAAAATAAGACCTTTACGGTTTTTTTTAAAAAAAAATACTGTTCCCAGAATGGCCAGAGGATAAAGCGTGAGAAAGGTGAGCTCCTGAGTATCGAGACTGATTAAAATGAGGATGCACGCGATAATAAGGATCCGCAGGTTTTGTTTTACAAAATTCCAGAGATCAAATTCGTTTGTTTCAAAATATGTTTGAGTAAATTTGTAGATTAACAGAAGAGACGGAAGATAGAATGCGAGCCACATCTCATAAAATCGTGCTTCGCGAAATATACTTATGGAGATCCAAGAAAAACAAAAAATGAAAGCTGAAATGAGACCGGTGAATTTATTTGCGCAGTATTTTCCGAGGTAGTAGATTCCAAGAATAATACCGATAAAGAACGGAATATTTGCCGCTCTCATCACAAAGTAGATGCTTCCCTTAAATAGTTTAATAAAAATGGCCGCATAATGATGATATAAAATTGCGCGCCCATAAAATACTCCATTCATGTATGTTTGCCCTTTCCATTCGGCGATTCGTTGGGCGATCAGCGTTGACGTAGACTCATCGATCCAAAAGAATAGAGAGCCAACATGCCGCAACCTAATGTAAAGCCCGATTATAATGACCATTATGAGACCGACCGAATAAACAGGACCTTCTTTTGAAAACCATCGAAGCGCACAACGAATAATCGGAATTCGATCTAAAATAGAATGTGTATTTTGAAAAGTTTTTAAGCGCTTATTTTCATTAGAAGATTCTGTCTGTTTCTTTATTTGGGTGGTATCTTCCAGTATGTCAATATTAAAATAAATCGTTACCAATCCAAAGAAAGAGAACAGCAATAATAGAAGGGTATGTATAAAAGAAGTCGATAATAGTGCTAGATTAGATGACTGAGAAACGATGATAAGTATCAGAATATTTACAAATAATGGAGCCGATGCTTCGGTGAATATCTGTCGAAATTTGTTGGTAGCGGGTAGTTTTTTTAGAAATATAAAAAACGCAAGGAGTGCAGACGAGATCCAGATTATGTAAAGGGCCGATATATTGAGAAAAGGAAGCCGAAGACCAATAAGAACAATAAATAGAATTGTCGCCGTCGTGGTGACCAAGAAGGGGATTAGCGCGTAACTTTTGGTAATCGCCTCAATGCTTTCGATTGTTTTCTTGATGCGCATTTAATGTGATCTGGGTCAGTGTTGTCGTGCTATTCGATGAAAGCTGGATTCTCGAGGCAGAATCTGAAAAATTCAATATAGTAATTTGATTTTGCTGAATCTGTACAGGGCTGCCGATTTTTATACCCCAAACGAGGCCGTCATAAAAATGAGCGACACTGTACTCGCTTTTTCCAAAAGAAAGATTGATTTTTTGGTTATAATCTTTATAGATAGCATCGCCGAATATCGGTTTACGTTCAACGAATTTGTTGTCTACGTACATTTCGATGTAGCCTTTTGACGTTCTTTTATCTGGAATGTATTGGACCAAGCAGGTGTGCTTTTGGTTAAAGAATGTGTCTGGATCATCGAACTTGCTATTGATGGTATAGAATAGACCTTGGGAATCATTCATGCGCCCAATACGAAAGCTCACACCATTTCGATTTTGGAATAGTTCCCAGTTAAAATGGCCGACGATCTCCTGGTAATCGTCAATTTCATTCGTCGGCGTCCATTCCGCATAAATCGCAAACGGACCCTCTTCGAACATGTCACTCGAGCTCGCCATTTCCACTTGCGCCGTGCCGTCAAAATAAGTCCCACCTTCTAGTTCGAACGCCCTGTCATTGATATTTGTCAATGCGCTTGGCGTGCCTTTCGTAAAATCCCAACTATAATCCCACTTCACCGAATTCGGATCAAAATCAATCTGCGGCGGGATGAGCGAGACGCCGTCACCTTTCACTTCAACAGTGACTTCCGCATTCTTCAAAACCACGTTCGGCTTAAACACCGCCGTCGCCATGCCGTTCAGCTCGCGATACGTCGTCCCATCCTGTGCGGTCTTCGGTTCGGAAAGGTCTTTTGAAGGTTCCAGATAGAACTCCGAAACCTTCGTATCATTCGGCGAGCCCACGTTGATCGTAAACGTCTTGTGATATCCGAACGGCAGGTAATTTAAATAGAGGACGTACAGCAGGAACCCAAGCGGAATCGCGTACCCGAGGAAGCGCGCCCAGAAGATGGGGTGCTTGTAGAAGTTTTTTCGAGTGATGGGGGGAAAATTCTGTTCCGAGTCGGCGGCGGGGAGCACGGGCGTCGTTGCGTCGGGCGTCGTTGCGTCGGTCGGATCGGAATCGGAAGAAGGGGATGAGGGGCCGGGGATAAGAGGAGACGGATCCGCCGCGGGACCTTCACTCTTCACTCCTCCCTCTTCACTCTTCCCTTCTTCCCTTCCGCCTCTTCCCTCTCCACTCTCAACTCCGCCGCCCCCCTGGGCCGGCTGTTCGCTTGCCCGCCGGTCCGCTTGCCCGCCGGCCTGTTGTTCGTTGCCCTCTTCCATAGCCGTATATCGCTCAAGAACCTACCAAGAACCGTCGCGACGGTCAAGGAATACGCGGGAGGCATCAAAGGCATTCTTTGAATTTTTCGACGAGTTCTTCTCCGCCCATGGCTCGTAGCTCGGAAAGAATTTCATTTTGAACGTGGAGCTCGTTGTGTCTCGGGATCATGATGAAGCGCGGCATCGTACCCGATAGGCGTTGAGAGACCATATTCGGCGGAGAAAACTTGTCATGTTTGCCTCGCCGTTTGGTAACTAAAAAGAATCCAAGCTTTTTGAGGGCTCGGATGCACTGCTTCCTGTTAAAATTCGCCTCACCCATAAACCGTCACGCAGGCCTTGTGGCGAGTTCGCCCTGATACTGGATGGTTTCGCCGCCGATTTTCAGTTGATTATAGACGATATCGGCATAGCGCTTTGGGACGTCGAAGTACGTTAACACGGCGTCATTGACCATCTCGATGAGCTCTTCCCGGCTTGCGGCCTGGGTCACAAGCCCCGGTAATTCCGGTGACGTCGCCGTGAGCCAACCCTCGGGCGTGAGTTTCACGGTGACGTGCACGCTGTCCGGGATGTGGTATTTTTTCTTGATTTCGGCGGAATCCCTCTGCGGATAGATCGCGCGAAACAACGCGTGTAACGTGAGTCGATTCATAGGATGTAATTAATCAAAGGATAACACGTCTGTCAATGCGGGTGGAGCGGTTGGCGGGAATGCCAGGATCTGTTCCGATGATGCGCAAGACGTCAGTCTGACATGGGGCCCTATGGGGTAAGCGTCGTGTCCGGCGCCGAAGTGTGAGCGGTCTAAAAGCGCCCCTGCGGGGGCGTTTTGAACTGAGCGTTGTTGTTTGACGGTTTGTCAAAAAAGTCTTAAAATGGCCGAAGATCACGACGAAAAGCGCCCTTCAAGGTTCCGTCCTTGTGGGGTTCTTTTTTTGGTCTTCTCCGGATAACCGGCCCAGGGATCGGATGCTCAAAAAGACGTTCTGGCTGTCGATAAATGCGTCGTTCACGAGCGGCTTTGCCATAGGTCGTCTTTGATGGGCGTCGCGAGCTTGTCTTCCATGCCCTTGATATCGCTCAAGAACCTACCAAGAACCGTCGCGACGGTCAAGGAAGGTTGTCCCCCTTCGCCCCCCTCCTTCGCCCCAATCAGA
Organism: Candidatus Uhrbacteria bacterium; assembly: GCA_963835915.1. Classification (GTDB taxonomy): domain Bacteria; phylum Patescibacteriota; class Patescibacteriia; order 2-12-FULL-60-25; family 2-12-FULL-60-25; genus 2-12-FULL-60-25. The sequence continues at coordinate 932,353 of CAWIHE010000004.1, read as the reverse complement.
ATTGGGGCTTCTGAGGGGGGCTTCGGGGGATTCATCCCCTGGCCGCGCCTCTGTCGCTTGGTTGACGCATATGGCATACTTGCGCTAAGAAAGAGGTGAAGATATGGGCTTAAAAGAACGGTTTTTAAAGACGTATGCGAACCTTCCCGAAGGCGCGAGGAATGAGATCGTCGTTGTCATCGGGAACGAGCCGTATACGTGGAGATCGGCGAAACTTGAAGTCGAACAGGACACGCCGATCGGGAAAGAAATGCTTCTCATGCTTGATAAGCTCGGTATTCTTGCCTAGCGTATGTCGTTGTTTTCCATCGATGAAATCGTCGCGGATCCCGCGTTGAGAGAGGAGTTGAAAGCCCTGGTGCTTGAGCGGGTCAACGTGATGCCGGACAACATGAGCGTCGCGATCGGATCATCCCAGCTCAGCAAGGAGGAGATGGTCCGTCACGTGCGCGAAGAGGACGACGTCGGAAAGCAGGTCATGGAATTCGAATTGGAGTATCTCCGCGCGCTGGGGAGCGGAGCGATTTATGGCGGCGAATGACGTCCTCCTCATCACGCGGCCGAAGTATGACATCGTGACGAAGTATTTCTTCGCATGGAGCGAAGAAATTTTGAACATGGCGAAACAGAAAGGGATGACGGTTTGCGATTTGCGCGAGCGGAAGGCGACGAGAAGGAGTTTTGACAGTTACGCGGCGAAGCTGCGTCCGTCCGTGATCTGCCTGAACGGCCACGGGAACGCCGACATGATCGCGGGGCAGGACGATGAGCCGCTCGTGGACGCTTCAAGCGCGTTGCCGGGTGCGATGGTCTACGCGAGGAGTTGTGATGCCGGGGAGCGCCTCGGACCGGAGCTGATCGGCAGGGGGACGAGGGCGTTCATCGGTTATCGGCGAAAATTCATGTTCGGGTATCTCACGGATTTTCTGACCCGCCCCAAGGAAGACCCGATTGCGGCGCTGTTCATGGAACCGTCGAATTTGGCCGTTTCAACGCTGATCAAGGACCATTCGGCGGACGAAGCGCACCGGCGATCGCGGGAAGCGATGTTCAGGAATTACCGTAAAATGATCTGCAGTACGGCAAGCTTCGAGGAACGCTATGCCTCACGCTGGCTGTGGGGCAATATCCGCCACCAGGTCCTGCACGGCGACGGCGAGGCGTGTTTGAAGCGGTGACGTGAAAATGATAAGCCGCCTTTTGATCTATGGAAAAGAATAACGATCCGACAAAGGAAGATATCGTCAAGGCGGCAACGTGTATCCGCAGCTGTGCTGAAAAAGGCGGCTGGGTCTTGAGAGCTCGCTTGTTGCGGATGCCGTCATGGGGTGCGCCGCGTGTTTAGACCCCTAAAAAGGGTCGTCTCAGCTTCTTAGGCGCTAAAATCGGTACACCCATACCTGCGAATAGCTGTTTTTCGAATCGTAGTAGACCTGGAGTTCATGGTCCCTGATGTACTGGATAAGATCCGGGCTGATCCGGTTGTCGATGGACATGTAGTCGAATGTCACGAAGCCGTGAGCGCTTGATGCAAGGGATTTGAATTCATCAAGATCATGGATGACGCTCGCGTTCACGTACGTCTCATACGTCTGATCCTTGGGGACCGTCACCCCTCTGCGCCCGAGGTAATCGTAAGCGATCCAGTACCCGGGTTCGTCCAAAAAGATTTTCGTGAACTGCGGCATGCTCGAGATGACGATGTCGCCGGGCTTCATCCGGTTCGAGATCTCCCGGTACGCCCCGGTCCAGTCCGGCTGGGGCACGTACGCGTAGTAGGAACGCCCTCCCTGCGCCGGATTATCGGCCTCCAAGAAATAGAACGGCTTCGGCATGAGGATCCCCTCGCCGGAGAGGAAGAAGGCGGCCAGGATGGCGCCAAGGGTGAGGATTTGGAGCAATCGAGCAATCAAACAATCAAACAATCCTCCGTGAAGAATGGTTTGATTGTTTGATTGTTTGATTGTTTCTGCCTGGAGCTTGACTCTGAAAAGCCGCCCGACATCCGTGAGAATACCTTCGACGCCGAACGCGGCGAGGATGAAGATTCCCGGCATTGTGAAGAACAGGTACCGGTATTCCACGGCGCCGGTCAGGAACGAGAGGGGGAGGAGCGCGAGGACGAAGGGGAGCGCGAGGATGAAGAGCGTCCCGCGGTTTTCGCGCGGCGCGCGCACGAGCGCGAACGCGGCAAGGATGAGGACCAGCCAGTAACTCCTCAAATAGAAATCCCCGTAGAGCCAAAGATTATTCTGCAGCGTCAGACCTCGCACGGTTGAGATGATGAATCCGCGGCTCACGATGAGCTCGACGAACACGAGAAACGTGATTGCAGCCACCGCGACGATCGCCATCTCTTTTCTCTTCGGCCGTCGCTCAATCACATACCAAACGAACGCGACGACGGGAAGAAGCAACGCCAGCGGCTGCGTCGCGATCGCAAGAAGCGCAAAGACGCCGGCGAGTCCTAAGAAAATCCACATCTTCCCCCTGTGCCCGGCGCCCTGTGCCCTGTGCTCTAAAAAAAGAAAGAAGCAGAAAAGCGAGAGCCAGAAAAAAAGTTCCAGCATCGTGTACCACCGCGCCTGCCGGGACCAGGCGATCTGGAAGGAGGAGAATGAGATGAAAATCGCGGCGATGAGGGGGGCGTAGGGGCGTAGGCCTGTCCCGAGCGAAGCCGAGGGAGGCGTAGGGGCGTCGTCCGGACACGCCCTCACGCCCTCACGCCCTAACGCCCCGGTAAAACCAAACACCACCATAACGACCAAAATCCCGCACAACCCAGCCAAAAAACGGTACCCCTGCGGCGTCTTCCCCGCCACGCGCACAATCGCCATCGTTGGGAGACAGTACGTCGCGCACCCGTACCGCACGCCGGAATCGAGGATCGACGCGAAGTGGTCCGTCCCGTTTTTGAGTCCCGAGATGACAGCGTTGATCGTGTACCCCTCGTCCATCCAGTACGACTGCGCTCCGAGATCACGGAATCGCAAAAAAATTCCGCCCGAGAGAATCAGGATGAATGCGATCGCCGTCAGCAGCCGTTTGTTCATGGGGGAGAAGCTAGCATTTTATTGCGGGATGGGGAAGGGGCGTGAGGGACGCAAAGACATCTCAAATCACCTGGCTTCAAAAAAAAGAAAAAGCAACTCTTTGTCATTCAGAGGGAGTACCCCGTAGCCCCGTCTGACGGGGCGGAGGGGTACTCCCTCTGAATGACAAAGTGGAGCTGTTCCTATTCCATGTGACTTCAACGTCTTGTATTCATCATCCCTCTTCCCTCATCCCTCTTCACTCACGACTCACGACTCACGACTCACGACTCACGACCTCCCCCATCCTCCATTCCTTGACATCCCCCAAAACCCCCTTTGCCCCTCCAACTCATTAGAGCTAGAATAGCCCCGAATTAAACATTTTCCCCTTATTTTTCTACGTTTTACGCTCCTATGTATACAGCAAAAAAGGTTGTGGACAAGTGCGTCGCCTGGGGGGCGGCAATTGCAGTTGTCACACTCGCGCTCGCGCCGCTCTCGGCAAACGCCTTCGGCTACGGCGGCGGAGGAGGTGGAGGCGGTGGGGGCGGCGGTGGGGGCGGCGGTGGGGGAAACCCGAATTGTTTTCACCCGCCATTGCCGCCGGACGGCGGATTTCAGTTTCTCGTGAAGGACACGGACGCGACGTTGCCTCCGGGCCAGGTCCAGCTCAAGCTCTTCGGAGGACACGACGTGTCGAGCATGATCGTTTCAAATTCTCCCACGTTCGACGGCGCAACGCCGGAAGTCTACAACCAGGTGAAGAACTGGGGACTCCAGAATGACGTGGACGGGCAGAAGACCATCTACGTGCGCTTCTACAATGACTGCGGATTGCCCACGCCGATCATTTCGAATTCGTTCTTCCATCATAGGTTCGGCATTCCCACGCCGCCGACCGGTCCCGGCATTCCCACGCCGCCGTTCCCGCCGAGGCCGCCGGGAGGCCGCGTGCTCGGTGAAAAGATCGAACTCGCCGATCAGCTCATCGCAAAAACGTCGTACGGACAGACGAGCGCGGACGTGAAAGCGCTCCAGGATGAATTGAAGCGCCTCGGCTTCTTCCCGAAAGGGACGGCGTCGACGGGCTACTACGGCCCGATCACGCGCGCCGCCGTGAACGCCTATCTCAAGAGTAAGGGACAGGGGACGGGGAGCACGGGTCAGGGATCCGGATCTCAGCCTCTCAGCCCCTCGGCCTCTCAGCCCCTCTCAAACGCGGATATCGATACCCTGATCGCCCAGCTCCGCTACGGGATGTCCGGCCCCGACGTGGTCCGGCTTCAGGACCTCCTAAAACAGGCCGGATTCTATTCGTCATCCGTGAAGTCAACGGGCTACTTCGGATGGACGACGCGCATGGCCGTGAACAGGTACCTGAACGGCAAATACAACAACGACGGCTCCCTTGATTCGCTCGCGAACGAGCTCCACCGCGGCAACTACGGCGACGTGGTCCGCCACCTCCAGGACCTCCTGAAGCAGGGCGGCTTCTTCCCCCTGACCGTGCGCTCAACGGGCTACTACGGCCCGATCACGCAGGCCGCCGTGGAGAAGTACCTCGCGTCGAAATGAAGTTAAGAGTTAAGAGTTGAGAGTTAAGAATAAGAAGAATTCGAACGCCCCCGGGTAACGGGGGCGTTTTTGAAATGGACTCCCTTGACTCTCCACAGGCTCCTCCACACTCCTGACACCCCACCCCGGCCCCTCTCCCGGCCCCTTCCCTCTATCCTGCGACCCACCCCCGGCCCCGCCCTTGGCAGGGCGGGGAGTTCTCTTATAGGTTCTCTACTCGGTGTTCTAGATCTTTGAGGACGCCGTTAAGATTGCTGATGACGTCGTCGTTTGAATAGCGGATGACGGTGATGCCGAATGTATTGAGTTCGTCTGAACGGACGCGATCGTATTCTTCGGTGTCGTCGTGGATCTCTCCATCGATTTCAATGACGAGCTGTAATCGGGCGCAGTAGAAGTCCGCGATGAAATGGAGCAGGGGCTTCTGACGGACGAACTTCAAACCGAGGAATCGTTTGCCCCGCACCGCTTCCCAGAACAGCATCTCGGCGTGCGTCTTCTGTTTCCGGAGCAACCGCGCGCGGTCCGTCAGCGCAGTCACGTAGGGCGCATAATGAAATCGAACATCTTCCTCTGATAAAAAAAGAATGATTTTGCATATCCATCCATTCAGTAATCGACATAGAGTATCGTGTCAAGGAATCAAAAACGTGAGTCAACACACGAAAATAAAACCAGGATTGAGAACCCCCCGCCCTGCCAAGGGCGGGGCCGGGGGTGGGTCGCAGGATAGAGGGAGGGCCGGGGGAGGGGCCGGGGGGCGGGTCGTAAAGAAAAATCCCTACCTACCAATAAATCGCTGGCAATGCTAAAGTTTTCCCATGCCGAAGCCGCGCCGCGCCGGGAAAATACGCGCATCCTTGAAGAAGCACTTCATCCCCCACGAGGGGAATGATTACCATCCGCATATCCTGCACGCGAAGCGCACGGTGTTTTACGCGGCGTTTTTGATTCTCATCAAAGTGTTCGTCATCGCGTACGCGGTCGTCATCCCGATCGAGGCGTTCACGGCGCCCGACGTCCTTGCCGCGCAGGGGAGCCGGATCCTCGCGCTCACGAACGATCTCCGAAAACAGCAGGGACTGCCCGCGCTCGCGCGCGTCGCCATCCTCGACCGTTCGGCCGGCGCGCGCGCGGCGGACATGGCGGCAAACGGGTATTTCAGCCACGTCTCGCCCGCCGGACGCACGCTCGCCACGTTCCTCGGGAACGTCGGGTACAGGTACTCCACGGCGGGGGAGAATCTCGCCATGGGATTCTCGGACGCGAGCGAGGTCATCAACGCGTGGATCCAGAGCCCCACGCACTACGCGAACCTCGTGGACCACGAGTTCACCGAGACCGGCATCGGCGTGGATGAGGGCTTGTACGACGGCGCGCAAACGGTCTTCGTCGCCGAGCACTTCGGATTGCCGCAGAGCGCGGGCGAGCAACCTGCTCCGAACGGATCTTCGGGGGCCGGCGGGCAGGCGGGCACGCAGGCGAAGCCGGTCGGCATCGGCGCGAACGGCCAGACGAAGATCGCCATCGCATCAGAACCAAAGCCGACAGCGGCCGCGCCCTCGAAGCCGACGCCCGTCGTCCAGCCGTCAAACGTCATCAAGCCGACGCCCATCCTCCCATCGCCGACGGTCCCATCGCAACCACCGGCCCCCACCCAGCCGCCATCAAAAGAAATTCCGTCCCCGTCCGGCCCTCAGCCCACAGCCCTCAGCCCTCAGCCAACCGAAGCGACGTCGACATCCGCCGTCGCTGCAAATTCCCTCAACGCCACCGGCACCGCCTTCGCCGCGCTCGCCCCGCCCTCGTACGACCGCGCGAACTCGTCCATCGACTGGCTTGACACGGGCGACGGGAAAACACAGATCATCGTCCACGCGGCGATTGCGGGCAACGTCGCGGTCGCGTCCGCGCTCGTCCAGGGCTATCCGGTCGACCTCGCGCCGGATAAGACCACTCCAGGCGTCTATACGGGCACGCTCACGGTCCCGCAGTCGTCCAGCGATCTCATGAAAACGATCGTCGCGTCGACGCTGTCGATCTACGGAGGCGACGGGTCGGTCACGCGCGAGTCCATTGAGTGGGCGCACCCGAAGCCCGCAAGCGAAACGCTCCTGCAGAAATATTTCAGCGCGAAGTACTGGTTCTCGCCCGTCCTCTCCGTCTTCTCGGTCTCCGAGTGGGTCTACTCCGCGTTCCTCATCTTCTTCGCCGCCGCGCTCCTCCTCTCCATCGCCGTCGAATTCCGAAAACAGCACCCGCACGTCGTGTTCAGGACGATCGGGTTCTTGTGGCTGATTTTCTTTTTGTGGAGGTTTTGAGGCCAGTCGTGAGTCATGAGTCGTGAGTTAGGAGTTTTGAATTTGCGCGCATCCGATCCCGCTTCGTTGCCGCTCGTTTTCCTCTGCCCAGTTCCCTCGACTCGCCCCGCCGATGGCGGGGCTCGCTCGGGATGACGTTGGGTTTTTGGTAGCAGGCGCCCGCCTTCGGCGGGCGGCGCGTCGCGCATGGTGACTTGTTTGATTTGAGCCGCTAAAACAAATCCACGCCGAAGGCGTGCCTTGTTCTAAAAACCCCCGTCATCCCGAGCGAATCCCCCGTAGCCCATCCGACGGGCGAAGGGGGATGAGTCGAGGGACCTGAGCAGAGTGACACGTTGTGATGTTTGAGTGTTTGATCAGGATTTCGTAGGGGCGACCCATGGGTCGCCCCTACGAAATCTTCGTGGATCCATACTCCGCCGCTTGCGGCGAGGCAGTTCATTGGGCGTAATCACGCTTTCCCAACATCCTTCACGACTCACGACTCACGACTCACGACTCACGACTCACGACTCACGACTCACGACTCACGACTCACGACTCACGACTCACGACTCACGACTCACGACTTCTCTTATCCACAACTCATCCATCGACTCGCCGAGCATTCAGTGTTAACATAGACGCTCACCGAGGGGCCATGGACAATAAAAAGATCTCAATGGGGCTAAGGATCATCATGTGCGCGATTTCCGTTGCGGCGATTGTCGTTGGATCAACGGCGCAGGTGAGCGCGGCGACGTACGGGTACGGCGGGGGCCCTGATTGCAAGGCGTCCGTTGTTCCGCCCTCGCGCGGATTCCGGTTCACGATCAACAACGGCGAATCGTACACGTACAACCGGAGAGTCCGTCTCACCATGCGCGGGGGATCGGCGGCGTACATGCAGGTCTCGAACTATTCGAATTTCTGGGACGCGCCAGTCGTCAAGTACACGACGACGACGGACTTCTGGCTCACGTACTGGCCGGGCTATAAGACCGTCTACGTCAGGTTCTTCAACGCGTGCAAGGCAAAGTCCACGGGAACAATCTCGCGCTCCATCTACTCGTACAGCTGGTGGTGATCTGGTTGAGTGGATGAGTGGATGAGTAGGTTTCATATCGAAAAGCCCCAGAAAAACTTGGGTGCTCATTTTTTATCCTACTCATCTACTCATCCACTCAACCACCCTCCAATAAAAAACCGACCCTGCATCGAGAAGGCGGGGCCGGCGGGAGACGGAAGGGGCATTTGAGACGAGAGAACGGGCTTACGCGGCGCGGGTAGCGCGTTTCGGGGAAACGAGGATACGCTTCGGGGAAACGATGACTTCGAGACTGCCGGTCGGGAGGCGTTTGAGCTTGGCGTTCATCCTCGCGTGCTCGGCGGCGAGGGCGTCTTTGACGAGCGCGATGGCGCAGCGGTACACGTCCTTCGGCGACATGGCGAATTTTTCCGAAAGGACGGTGACGTGGGACGTGCGGGCGTGGCCGATGTCGACGGCGACGATTTCACCCGTCGGCTCCGTGCGGCGGAACGCGCCGGGCTTCGCCGGATGGAAACAGACCCATGGGGTTCCGTCGATCTGGAATCCGTTCCTGATGTCCGGGAGCGGACGGATAGGGTGGATCCCGGGCTGGTCAGGCGCGTTCCGGTCGCACTGCCAGAGATAGTCGAGCGCGTAGAGGATCGCGTCGCCGACCGTGCGGACCCCGATGACGCGGTCCGAGAGGGTATTCGTCAGTTCGGCAATGCGCTCGTTCACGCGAATCTGTGATTGCGATATTTTCCGCCCCTGTTCCGTTCGCCGCATGGGAGCCTCGTTTCTGCTTCTCAAAGGACGCCATGGGCCACGATAGCGATTCGCAGGAAAGACGTCAAGAATCGAACAGGTGCGTAAGTGCGTAGGTGCGTAGGTGCGTAGGCCGGATCCGACCTACGCACCTACGCACCTACGCACCTGCCCCTACACCACGAGCGGCAACGGTTCGGTGCCAACCTCTTCCCCGGTGATAATGCTCTCGATCCGGTAGCTCCCGTGCGTCGGGGCTTCGATGTACCCGTTCCACGCCATGCGCGCGAGCGCGCCGCCGTCGATCCAGTCCTGGAGCCATTCGTCGCACGTGTCCGCCTCGTACATCTGCACGCCGCCGCCCACGTTCTGGAGCCAGAGCTTGTTGAACTCCTCTTGCGACCCGATCGGCGGGGCCATGATGATCGGGATTCCGGCGCCCGTGTAGAAGGAGAGTTCCGACGGCTTCGTCCAGAGGATGTCCGTTTTTCGCAAGATGCGATCGAACATTTCGAAGTACTCGTGGCGGTCTTTGTTATGGTAGATCCGGATGCCGTTATGGAACTGCGGGCCCAGGCCGATCGCTTTCAGGTGGACCGAAAAGTAGCTCGCGAGCGAGCTGTGCGTGCCCGCGACGAGGACGAGGTGGATCTCGTGCCGTTTGATCTTCTCGCGGAGCGCTTTCGCGATCTGGATGGCGAGCTGGCGCTGGGCGCCCGCGCCGCCGACCGAGAACGTGATCGTGACCGGCTTCGGCTTCCGCTTGATCCGGCACGTCTTCATGCCGAGTTCGCCTTCGAGCGTGCGCCAGTAGCGCTTCGTGAAGATGCCTTTCGGGTCGAGGTTGCAGATGCGCTGGGCGAGGTCGGCTTTCACGATCGCGCCGTCCGTGCCGCCGATGATCTCGCGCGGGATCGGGAACCCCGTGAGGAAGATGTTCTCCGGGCGCACGCCGTAGAGCTTCAGCCGTTCGACGACGCGTCCGGTCGGGGCGAGGTACTTGATCTTGCTCCGCTTCGGGTCGAGCGCGACCCACGAACGGCTCATGTCCGTGTCGGTGATGAGCGTGTAGATGTCTTCCGTGTACCCGTGGTACTCGAGCGCGTGCGCGCAGAGCGGGAACGTGCAGATGGCCGGGAGCTTTCGGCGGTTCAGGAGGACGCTCGAGAGGTGCGCCATGAGGCCGCGCTTGATGAGCGCGTACATGCCGCGAAGCTGGAGGTTCGGCTTCGAGAGGTCGCGGCGTGGGTAGAAGGAGGGGATCTCCTGGAAATGGTCGAGCGACGAGAAGAGGAAGTCGCCGATGATCGGAATCGGCTTGAAGCGCGAGATCGTCTCGTAGAGTTCGCGCGTCTCCCTCCACAGCTTCCGGTCGAGCGCGGGAATGCCGCGGTAGTTGTTCGACGTGATGAACGACCCGTACGCGACCGCCTCAAGCCCGTGCGCCGCGCGGTCATGCCCGTACCCCATGTCCGCGGAAATGACCCACGCGTGGCGGGAGGGCTTGTGTTTGGCAGGCATAGTTCGTTGCGTCGGGCGTCGGGCGGCGGGCGTCGGGCGTCGGGCGTCGGGCGTCGGGCGTCGAAAGAGTATTGTTACCGACGTTAACTTTTAGTATATCAAAAAAACATCGATATTCCCACTTTCCTTTGCGTCTGTCGTCGTCCGGCCGACGCAACGACGCCCGACGCCCGACGCAACGATCACAGAAGCGGCGCCACCAGCCTCGCCAGCGATTCCTTCAATCGCCGGAGGAACGGCCTGTCCACAAACTGCTCGAACGTCATCTCGTTCGAGGCGCGGAGATCCGTGTCGAAATCTTCGAGGAGGTGGCGGAGCGTGTCGCGGTGCGAGAGGAGGACGTTTACTTCGAAATCCAGGAGGAAGCTCCGGATGTCGATGTTGCACGTGCCCATCGTCGCGACGTCGTTGTCCGCGATGACGATTTTTTTGTGGAGGAATCCCGCGGGGTACTCGTACGCGTGTCCGCCCGCGCGGACGACTTCGCCGAGGTACGTCACGGCGACCCAGCGGAGCATGGGGTTGTCCGTGAACCGCGGGGCGACGATCTTCACGTCCACGCCGCGGAGCGCCGCGTTCACGAGCGCGTCCAGGATGCTCGCGTCAGGAATGAAGTACGGCGACTCGATGTAGACGGACCGCTTCGCCCCGTGGATGAGCGCAAGGTAGATCTCGTGGATGGCATACCAGTCGGTCGTCGGGCCGCTCGGGATGACGTTGATGCACTCGTCTCCCGGTTCGCCGTCGATGGCCGCCGCCGCCGCAAGCGCGTCGGGGGAAGGCGCTTCCGGCGGATCAATGCCGACGGCGGCCGCCAGGCTCGACGTCCGGCGCCACGCGTCCTCGAAGAGCGACGCGAGCTGGGCGACCGCGGGCCCGCGGACTTCGAGCGACGTGTCGCGCCAGTTGCCGATGCGCGACGTGCCGAGGTACTCGTTGCCCACGTTGATGCCGCCCGTGAACGCGACCTTCCCGTCGATCACGACGATCTTTCGGTGGTCTCGGAAATTCGCCTTGAAGAACGAGAACGTCGTGATGAGCGGCGCGAAGTACGTGGCCTGGATGCCCGCGGCGCGCATTTCGCGGAAGGCCTTGAATCCGAATCCGAAGCTCCCGTACCCGTCCACGATGAACCGGACGCGCACGCCGGCGCGTGCGCGTTCCTTCAGGGCGCCGATGATCTCGCGGCCAATCGCGTCGTACCGGAAGATAAAGTACTCCATGTCGATCTGCGTCCGCGCGGTTTTCAGCATGGCGATGAGGCGCGGATACATCACGTGCGCGTCCGTGAGGACGGCCACGCGGTTCCCGCACGTCGCGGGGAATCCGGTCGTGCCCACGGCGAGCCGCCGGAGTTCGGTTTCGAACGGCGTGGCGTACTCCGCTTCCGTGGCGTCCGCAAGCTCTTTCCACGCCTTCGTGACCGCGTACGCCGCGCGGAGCCGTTTGTGCGACCGCCGCCGGTGCCAGTCGTGGCCGAAGAAGAGGTAGAGGACGAACCCGATGATCGGGAACGTAAAGAGGACGAACAGCCACGTGAGCGTGCGCTCCGGCTCGCGGTTCTCAAGGAGGATAACAAACGCGATGAAAATCGCGTTCAGTCCGAAGATGAACGTAATCGTCGCTTCGCGCGACCCGAAAATCCAATGGAGGAGGTCGGGCATGGGAAGATGGCAGTATAACAAGGGAGTCGGAGAGTCGAGTAGCCGTATCATTAAGAGTCGAAAAATGTCAATCTTCCTTTAATGAAAAAACAATCAAAAGCAGAAAAACGCCAGATTTGTCATCCTGCGAAGCGGGATCCCTTTCCGGCCGATGACGATCATTGTGAGATGGGCGTCCACGACTGCAAAAAATACTTTATGTCATTCCGAGTCCCGTCCGCCGCGGCGGACGGGGCGAGGAATCGAAAAAGAAAATCCGATCCATATATTCTGAATTCCTTTTCGATTCCTCACCCTTCGTCGTCGGACTCCTCAGGGATTCGGAATGACATAAGGGTATTTTTTTGTTTGCGCGGACATCCATACCCGGATGACGTCCGCATCTGGGAAAGGGATCCCGCTTCGCAGGATGACAAATCCGGCATTTTTTTCTTTTCTAAAAATCCCTCAGCCTATCAGCTCCCGAGTCTCTCAATCCCTCTCATGGAACGGGCACGGAGCTCTTCGACGTCGGCCCGTTCGTCTGGACCTTGAAATTGAAGCACGCGCGTCCCGCGGCGTGGGTCCAGAACACGTCGCCGTTGCCGCTCGTCGAGGCGTCGGAGGGGAGATCGAATGTCGCGCAGAGCGTGAACGCCGCGTCGCCCGCCTTCTGATATTCAAACGGCTTGCCGGTCTCGGGGTCAACGAAGGGGTTCGACGTGCTACTGATGACGATCGTCTTCTGGATCTCGTCAAGGGACGCCGGGAGATTGCCCGTCCGCTGGATGTACGCATCAACGCCGCCGTATCTGATCGTTTGGAGATCCTGCGACCGCTGGTCGTCAAACCGTTGCTGCCGTCCCTTTCCGGGCGATCCCACAAGGAAGAACGCGCCGATCACGACGCCGATGATGACGATCGTGAGCGTGATGGCGAAAAGTGAGCGCTTGGTGGTCATATGGGTTAGGGAATAGGCGGTTCGGCGGTTCGGGGATAGTCGTCGGAGTATTTTTAAATCAGCTTTTAAAATTCATCTGAGAAAAAATTCCAATGCCTATTCCCGAACCGCCGAACCGCCTATTCCCTTTTCTTCACGGCTCGCGCCGCCTCATCTTCTCTCGACTCCCACAAGTAATACCCAAGGATCGCCCCGGCAATAACGGCGACGATGAGGATCTTCAAAATGAATCGGAGCGTGAGTTCGCCCTGGAGGAAGTTGAAGACGAGCGTGATGAGGTCGCCGATGATCACGCCGGACGCGATGAAGAGCGTGATGTACGTGAGCCACTTCCGGATCTTCGACGATCGTTTCTCCGGATCGCGCGTCACGGCGCGCCGGAGCGTGATCGAGAGGCCGAGGAAGACCGGGTAGGCGATGATGATCGCGGCGAGCGCCCGGCGGATCGAATCCAGCTGGAATGCCGCCTGGTACGCGTCGGCCGCATCGGGGAGCCAGCTGTTTACGAGCTGGAAGCAGATCGTTCCGAAACTCACCGCGCTCACGTAGAGCGTCAAAAAGAGGAGGAGGTACATGAAGGCCTCCTGCGCCGAGAGGTAGGGCTTCCGTTTCGGCACAGGGACGGAGAAGGGGACGTCCGCAAAGGCATCGAGTGCGTTCCGAATCTCGTCCTCCCGCCACCCGCCGCCGCCGAGCGCCTGCGCGATGTCCGCGCGGCTTTTCCCCGCCAACAGGGCGTCTTTCACGAATTCGCGGATATCGTAGGGCATACGATGGGAGTATACGCCTGAGAGGATGATGGTGGGAAGCGGCACGCGGTCATGCGGTCTGATCAGACTGATCGGTCTGATCAGACCGCATGACCGCCCCTTTACATGCTCACCGGTTGGGATTATCGTAACCTTCGCGGAGAGTCGAACTTTCACATATCGAGAGGGTTGTGAATGAAGCGTGGGAAAGAATTCGCGCTTGAGGATGGAACGGAACGCACGATCTATCGCATCGGTCTTGTCGGAGGGCAGACCGCTGGAAAAACGACGGTGTTGAAGCGCGCGGAAAAAATGTACGGGGAACGCGTCCAATGCGTCCACGAGGCCGCGACCGCCGTCCGTGACCGTTTGGGCGATCTGGGCGTGACCTATGGCGGAAGGAGCGCCGTGCGCGCCTACCAGAAGCATATTTTCGCGAAGCAGATCCTTGACGAAGAAGTGGCCCTGCTCCTCGCCGCAGGCATGCCGGGGTGTGAATTTATCCTCTGCGATCGGACCAGTTTGTGCGGCATCGCCTACCTGGAGATCATGGATTATGACGACGCGGAGAGCGAGTTTTTAGACCTCACGGGGAAGGAAAAAGCCGATTTCTACTCGTCATATGACGGGATCATCTTTCTCGAGATGCCCCGTCCGTCGGGGTTTGCGAGAGCCCGCGAACATACGTCGAGCTATCCGACCGCGTACAGCCGGAGCAATCTCATCCGTGAAGCATGGAAGGACCATCCTGATTTTTACGTCGTCCCCTGGATGCCGGACAAAGAAGCAAAAATCAAAGCCGTCTTCAATGTGATCGACGACATCCTGCGTCGCGCAAAACATCCGGATTACCCGCCTCAACAGCCGTTTACGACTCGGCCAACGCCTGAGCCGTGATCCCCCTCGAAATTCCTTGGACCGGCGCACCCTCGCGACCGGTCCTTTCTGTTGGCGGAGCGTCGACAAGCCGTCCGGCCAGCACGTCAACGAGGATGGACGGGGGGTCTTCTCGCGCATTGACTCGCCGGCGTTCCTCTTTTGACATGTGTTGAGGTCAGGGCTATGGTAACCCCTGCGGAGAGATTGGTCCTTCAAAAAATGACGAGAGGGCGTAGGTACGATGGAGCCTTACAGAGGGATGGCGCTGTCATCAATTGAATTGAAGGGGGATCGGCCGGTCATCATTGCGCTCGCCGGAGCGTCGGCCACGGGAAAATCAACACTCCTTGAAGCCATCGAAGCCACCTTCGGAGAGCAGGTCATCTGCGTTCCCGAGGTTGCGCGTTTGATACGCAAACACCTGAAGAAGCAGCCGACGAGCGCGGACGACGTGTGGGAGATGCAGGTGGGGATCTTCAAAATTCACCGCATCTACTCGGGCGTCTACGAGAGCCACGCCAAGTCAAATCACATCCCGATCATCGTGTACGATCGGACCGCCTTCGACGGACTCCCGTACCTGATCCCGTGCCTCACGCACGTCAGCTACGCCGACGCCGTCGAAGCCTTTGAGCGTTTATGCCAGATCCCGCGCTCGGAGTGGGATACCTATTACGACCACCTGTTTTTTCTGGGCATGCCGTCCGAGCAGGAATACCTCGAACGGCGGCCGACCGGTGCGCCGTATCCGGTCGCGAGACGGCGCGGCGAATGGCTGTTTGAACTGTGGAAAGGCCATCCCGGCCTCGTCTGCGTCCCGTATGACGGCGATTTTGAGCTCACGAAAGCATTCGTGCTGAACGCGATCGGGGAGATCGTCCAACGAAAAATGGACGCCCAGGCGAAAGACGATGAGGCGGAAGAGACCGTTGAACTCGCACAGGAACGCGCGTCGCCATAAGCGCCGCGCCGCCCCTCTCGTGGGCACCTGACAGCCTCCGCCGCGCGCGACAGGACGCGCGCTCGTGAGGACTTCCTTTCTATTGCTCGGGCCGACGCACTCTCGCGTCGGCCTTTCTCGTTTATGCGTAGGGAAGCTGGAAGCTAGAAGCTGGAAGCTGGTTGAATACGATCGCGACAGCTTCCAGCTTCCAGCTTCTAGCTTCCAGCTTCTTTAACCGATGTGCCACTCAGACTTCTTTTCATTTTGACGTCCGTCGCGAGCGGGTAGCTCTCCTTCGCGATGTTCGGGAAGTTGAGTTGGACGGTCGTATACCCTTCTTTGTTCATGCGGACGTAGTAGGAGCCCGCGTTCACGAGGAACGCGTACCGCCCTTTCTCCGACGTCGTGAGCGTCTCAAGTTGTTTGTTGAATTTTGCGTCGAAGAGGCGGACCACGACGCGGTCGAGCGGGACGCCCGTGTGCGCGTCGCGGACCGTGCCGTACGCGCCGCGGCCTGGTTTGAACGTGATGAAGCGCCGGCCCATCGCAGCGGCGTAGACGATTGCGGATCCCCACGAAAGGACGAGCGGGATGCCCGTTATCCGCGCGAAGATCGGAACGGCGAACGCCGCCCACGGGGAAATCCACGCGATGAGCCACTGGACGTTCTCGCCGAGGACGATCCGACGGCGGAAGACCTTCGACCGCGCGCGGACGGCATGGACGGGATCAGCGGGGATGTTCTTCGTGACGATGCCGTGGTCTTTGATGCGGATGTGGCTCGAAGGGATCACGTTATCGTACGTCACGCTCCGCTCCGAAGCGTTCAAGTATTTCGAAGGGAAGACATACCCTTCCTTCGTTACGTCGACGAAGTATTCGCCGGGGGAGACGACGAGCCGGTAGTGCCCCTGCTTGTCCGTCACGGCCGTCGTCACCGTAATCCCGTGCATATCCGTAAGCCGGATGCGCGCAAGGTCCAGCGGCTCGCCCGTGTCGCTCCGGAAGACCGTCCCGTATCCCTCTTTGTGCCGTTTGAACGTGAGGTAGACGGGGAGCGTGATCCGGTAGCAGAAGATGAGCGCGCCCAGGAAGACGACGAATCCGATTGTTGACGGGGTTGCGAGCGTGGCGAGGACGTCCATAATTGACGAGAGGCATTGTAGCAGTAGGTTCGGCACGCGGCACGGGTACGAGTTTGCGGGTTGGCGAGTTTGCGAGTTTACGAGTTGATCATTGCGTAAAACGATCTTTTAGATCAACCCGCAAACTCGCCAACCCGCAAACTCGCCAACATTCTTTCTTGAATACATCGCTCTGAGAATCTGGTATCCTTTGATCGCTATGCCGACGCTGATCGACGCGATTCGTGAGATGCTCCCTGCCGGGAAGGGACTGCTCGCGGCGGACGAGAGCACGAAGTCCGTGGGGAAGCGGCTGGACCCGATCAGCGTCGAGTCGACGCCGGAAAACCGTCGTCGATTCCGCGAGCTGTTCCTTGGGGCGCCCGGTGCGGAGCAGTACTTGAGCGGCGTCATCCTCGTCGACGAGACGATCCGTCAATCATCATCGGACGGCGTCCCGTTTCCAAAACTCCTTGCGGACCGCGGCATCGTGCCCGGCATCAAGGTGGATGCGGGGTCGAAACCGATGCCGGGTTTTCCCGATGAGGAGATCACGGAGGGGCTGGATGGTCTCGCGGATCGTCTCAAGGTCTATGCCGCGCTCGGCGCGCGGTTTGCGAAATGGCGCGCGGTCATCAGGATTGGGAAGGGGATTCCGACCGAGGCATGCATCAATGAGAATGCGCTCCTCCTCGCCCTCTACGCCGGACGCTGTCAGGAAGCGGGGATCGTGCCGATGGTCGAGCCGGAAGTCCTCATCGACGGCGATCATCCGATCGACGTTGCGGAGCGGGTGACGACGCAGGTGTTAACGACGCTCATCGTGACGCTGAAGGCGAACCATATTGATCTCGCGGGCACGGTCGTGAAGACGAGCATGGTCATTCCCGGAAAAGCTTCCGGATCGGCGGCAACGCCGGATCAGGTCGCGGACGCGACGGTCCGCTGTCTCCGCGCGGCGATTCCCGAAGGTGTCGGCGGCGTCGTGTTCCTCTCCGGCGGCCAGACGCCCGAACAGGCGACGCTCAATCTGAACGCCATCGCGAAGCACGGTCCCTTCCCCTGGCCGCTCACGTTCTGCTACGCCCGCGCGCTCCAGTACCCGGCCACGGAGATCTGGGCCGGGAAGGATGAGAATCTTCCGAAAGCGCGAGAGGCGTTCATCGAGCGCTTAAAAGCGAATGCGGCGGCGTCGACGGGGAATTTTAGTTGAGTCTAAGGATGGTTAGATCGTTAGATGGTTAGATCGTTAGGGGTTGGAATAATTATTTTTGATTCTCGGCTGCTTGATCAGAAATCAAAGAAAATAACTCCAACCCCTAACGATCTAACCATCTAACGATCCTCATCCTTTACGAAAAAGACCTTTTCCGGCTACCGTACCCCTTCAATGCTCCTGACCTCCTTCTTCCGCTGGATGTACGCTCGGCTGCTCAAGCCGATCTTTTTCCTGATGGATCCCGAATGGATACATAATCGCTTCATCGGCGTCGGGGCCATGCTCGGATCGAATCCGATCACGCGATGGAAGACGAAGGTCCTCTTTCAGTACGAGGACCCCCGTCTCGCGCAGACCGTCGCCGGGATCCGTTTTCCGAACCCGGTTGGGCTCTCCGGGGGATTTGATAAGGATGGCCGGGCGGTGAAGATCATGCCGTCCGTCGGGTTTGGATTCATGGAAGTCGGGTCCGTGACGGCGCGTCCGTGCGCGGGGAATCCGGGGAAGCATCTCTGGCGGCTTCCGAAATCGCGGGGGATCGTCGTCAACTACGGATTGAAAAGCGAGGGCGCGGAGGCGGTTGAAAAACGATTGCGCGGAAAGAGGTTTTCGATCCCGCTCGGCATCAACGTCGCGCGGACGAACGACGATATCGCGTCCGCGTCGGATGACGCGGGGATTGCGGATTACGTCATGTCGCTCAAGGTTGTTCGCGACGTCGGCGACTACGTCACGATCAACGTGAGCTGTCCGAATTCATGCGGCGGCGAGACGTTTACGGATTCGGCGCGGCTGGATCGTTTGCTCGGCGCGATTGACGGGCTCGGCATCACAAAGCCGATGTTCCTCAAGCTCGGCGCGGACCTCTCGTTTGACGAGGTCGATCGCATCATCGTCGTCGCGGACCGGCATCGCATCGCCGGATTCATCCTGACGAATCTCACGAAATCGTACACGCGTCCGGAGATCGTCCGTTCCGAGTTGACGGAGAAGATGAAGGGCGGAATCAGCGGCAAGCCCGTCGAAGCGCTTACGAACGCGCTCATCTCGCACGTCTCCGCGCGGACGGGAAAACGGTACGCCATCATCGGCTGCGGCGGCATCTTCAGCGCCGAGGACGCGTACGAAAAAATTCTTCGCGGCGCCTCGCTCGTCCAGATCATCACGGGGATGATCTTCGAGGGCCCCCAGATCATCGGGGAGATCAATCGCGGGCTTGCGGGCCTCCTGAAGAGGGATGGGTTTGCATCGGTCGCGGATGCCGTCGGTGGGGGCAGTCGAGCAGTCGAATAGTCGATAGTCGAGTAGTCGATAGTATTTCTTTGATGTTTTTACTACTCGACTATTCGACTATCGACTACTCGACTCGTTTTATACGATTTGTCCAGTTGACTATACTACGAACCTTGACAACGTCCACGTAATTTGACATGGTAATATCCGGCAAAATGGTTTGCCCGATTGTCCTTTTGGCAATACTGAAAGAGGTGTCCCTGTGGCAACCGCGCTTACGCAAGCCGACCTGTCCGTTCCGTTCGTGCCGACGCTGGCATTCGACCCGACGCAAAAAGGGTGGGAGTACATCAAGGCAACGCCGCCGTGGCTCGGCGGTTCAATGGACGGCCCTGGGCAGGTGTATTTCTCGGACAAGCGTCTCTTCATCGCGTATCCGTACCTTGCGGTACGGCCGGACGTTCTTCTCGACGCGAAGATCGGCGAGGATTGGAGGACGACGAAGCGGAGCATCCTTCGCGACCGACAGGCGGCGCTCCCGGAAGGGGCGTACCTCGCCTGCCTCCTCTTCGAGGGGAAGTGCGAGTTCGAGTACGCGGAGCCGGTGAACGGGAGACATGCGCCGCTCTGGTACAGGACGTGGAACGGAAAACGGGATGCGTATATCGCATGGCTCAATCAGGGCGGAGCGCCGTTCCAGGCCGCGCTCCACAACCGCCACGACGAGAAAGCTCGGCAGATCGTGATGAGAGTGTATTCCGCGCAGATCGGCCGTGGCGCCATCTACGCGCGGGAACCTCGGCTCGATGCGGAGGGGAAGGTGAACGCCATCCATGAGACGCTCGTCAGCATCCGGTTTCGGATCGTCGAAGCCGGCACGGGCGACGTGTTGAACGTCCAGATGGCCCGACGGACGGCACGCGTCGCCCCGGAAGATTCCCCAAGCACGATCGCCGACGGCATCGACGACGTGAAGGATCGCCGCGCCGCCGAGCGAGCGATCGACGGATTCCGCCGGTCCTGCACCCCGTACCGCGAGGACTTCGAGCGGCGGAGAGCCGTGCTCGCCAATCAGATTGCGGGGCTGAAACGCGACCGCGAACGTCCGCGCGCCGAGCGGTTCGAAACGATCGTCGCGAGGACCACGTGGGAAGAGTCGCTCCGTCACGTGAAGGAGCCCTGGCAGCTCGCCGCTGTCGTTGAAGAGCACTGCGACGAGCGATTCGATGCCATGCAGGATGTCACCGCGCGCGATACGCTCCTTCGGGATCCGGAATTCTCCCGTCTCCGACGGATGATCGGCCGTTTCGAGTGCGCCGACGAACGGAGGCAGAAGCTCCTCCAGATGGCAGCGGATATCGGCTTCCTTCCGACGCCGTAATCGCGGCACGGACATCGTTCCATTCAATCACGTTTAACTCCATCAGCGCCGGGCGGCACTTCGTCCGGCGTTTTGATTTGGATGAGTGGAGAGTAGAGAGTGGAGAGTGGAATCAATAGAAAACGCCCCAGGTAAAACCGGGGGCGATCTTGATTGAGATCCACTCTCCACTCTCTACTCTCCACTCATCCAAAAAGCATCATCCCCACCCCGAGCGCCGTCCCGTCGTACGTCGCGAGCGGTTTGATGCGGATGCCCGAAACCTTCCGTTGGATCGGCGCGAGGAGCGGGGAGCGCGTAATGCCGCCGTCGATGAAGATCTCCTTCGGTTTGACGGGGAGGAGTTTGAGATGGCGATCGACCTGTTTCGCGAGACGTTCAAGATATGCGGTGAGCGCGTCGTCGTCTTTCAGGCGCTTCGAAACTTCCGGACCGCTTACGCCGACCTTCGCTTCAAGCGCGTAGGCAGTCCTTCCGTTGATGGGAACGAGTGTCGTAAAAAAATTCTTTCGTGTCGCAAAACGGTCTCCGAGAAGCTGCATCACGAACGTCCCGGTCCCGTACGTCACTTTCGTCGTTGATGCCTTCTTCGATCGTGCGGACGAGATCGCCGCGTACATGCTCGATTGCTGGTCGCCGATGACCGCGCGAACCGGTATCGGGCAGCCGAGGATGCCCGGACGGAGCGCGCCGAAGTCCGCATGCGGCGGGAGGACCGCGGGGAGAATCCGCAGGGGGATGCTGAAGAGCGCACAGAGGTCCTCATCCCATGATTTCGTGCGGATGTTGAAGAGGAGCGTCCGCGCCGCGTTCGTCTCGTCCGTCTCATGCGGATTCCCCACGCACAGGTTCGCAAGCAGCCACGCGTCCACGGTCCCAAAACGGAGACGACCAACGTCCGCCAGCTCCTTCGTCGCCGGGACGTTCGCCAGGATCCATTCAATCTTTGATGCCGAAAAATACGGATCCAGCGCCAGCCCCGTCTTCTCGCGGACCATCTTTTCAATGTCCCGTTTCCCGCTCGCCGCTTTCCGCTTCCCTTCGATCCCGCGTGCCGTCCGGTCATCCTCCCACACGATCGCCGGGTACACGGGTTTCATCGTCGTTGAATCCCAAAGGATCGTCGTCTCGCGCTGGTTTGTGAGCCCGAACG
The DNA here is from genome assembly GCA_963835915.1 of Candidatus Uhrbacteria bacterium. Classification (GTDB taxonomy): domain Bacteria; phylum Patescibacteriota; class Patescibacteriia; order 2-12-FULL-60-25; family 2-12-FULL-60-25; genus 2-12-FULL-60-25. The sequence goes on along the minus strand of CAWIHE010000004.1, from coordinate 910,842 downwards.
ATTCGATATTCGCGGGGTCGATCCCGGCATCCGTCACGGCGTCCTGGATCACGCGTTCGCACGCCTTCAACATCCGCAGAGGGTCCTGTTCGACCCACCCGCGTTTCGGCGACCGGACCGGATACGTCAGGTACGCTTTCGCGAGGATGTGGAGCTCCATCTTCTTGGATGAGGATGCTTGTTTTTCGCAAAACACAAAGCACTTCGTGCCGGTCGTTCCGACATCGAGGACGAGCACGTAGCGGGATTTCGCCATGTCGGCATCGTAGCAGGATGGGGGAGAGAGGCGAAGATCGTTTCGTCGGGCGTCGGGCGTCGTTGCGTCGGCCGAACCAATGCAACGATGCGTTGACATTTCCATCTGCCCATGGTACTCAACCCGCACGTTCACAACGAAACACGAAGGAGGAGCCATGCCCATCTATCCCGTGGCAGACGACAAGACGAGACGTCCGCGCACGCTTGATCAGCTCCGCGCGTCCATGGAAGACGCCCATCAGATGTGCGAAGCGATCAACCTTCAGACCATCAGGTACGGTGATCCGAATACGATGCGGTATGAAGAGGGTGTCGAATTTCCGGATCATCCGCACATCTGCCGCATCGGAACCAAGATGACGATGCCGCGATCGATGATCGCGTACTATACCGAGGTCGCGGAAAAAAAGGGGGTGTCGTGCGTCGGCGTCGGCATCCAGCTTGCCCGCTGTCTGCCCGATCAGCAGAGGAACGTCATTCATCTGACGCACGGCCTGCTGCCGTGGGTCGATTTCAAGTGGGGTTTCTGGTCGGATATCGGCGAACGCGACCGCGTGTTCTGGTCCGATCTTCTCCTGATTGCGCAAATCGACCGTCGCCGATTACGCCCGCCGTGGGAGACCGCGAATCGGAATGCGGATCGCCGCATCAGCGGCGAGTGCGTGCATGCGCTCGTCGGCGCATTCGTCGCGCTCGCAAACGCGAATTTCGAGGCCAGAGCCGTCAAGGAACTCCCCGAGCCAATGTCTGCGACGCGCGGACGCGGAACGTCACGCAGCACGTGATCGGTTCACGTCCGACTTCGACGTCCATCGCGCCGACTCCTTTGCCCCTCATCCCTCTCATGCATGGGGCGCGATGCTTCGCGCCCCTACTGCCCCCGGCCCCGTCGCCATCCTGCGACGCTCGGCCGGGGGCGTCTTCGTTGCGTCGGGCGTCGCGGGCCGTTTTGTGCCGATGGTCGAATTGACGGTGCCGATCCATCGTGGTAATTATTTCGGACATTCGACAACGAAAGGTAAAGAGAATCCATGACAACCTTACTCGTGAATGATAAAAGGCGGCGAGTCCGCGTGTTCGAACGGCTATCCGCTTCCCTGGAGGAAGCGCACGGCACATGGAAAGCGCTTTTCCTTCAGACGACCGGATATGGCGATCCGAAGACAATGGGGTATGACCAGGGGTTCAAATTCGATGAGACCATGCGCTCGGACCTCCGTGTCGTCGTGAAGATGACGATGCCGACGACGGCCATCGCGGTGTACCAGGTGCTCAAAAACGATTACGGTCATACGTGCGTCGTTGTGGGCATCGACCTCAGCTTTACGACCCCCGACGAAGGGTATCCGCGCACGATTCACCTAACCCGCAAGCTTTTGCTGTCGCGGGGCCGGGGATGGACGATGAAGGCCAATATCGGCGAAGAGCGACACGGCAAGTACTGGAATGCGCTCGTCGAGGCCGCGAAGATTGATCGTCGGCGCATCCCTCCGCCTTGGATGGTGAGCGATCTCGTCGGGCAGCCGATCAGCTATGCGCGCGTCCAGCGCCTCATTCGCGGATTCATCGTCCTCGCGAATGCGAATTTCAATCTCGAAACCGCGAAACGTCCGCTTGGTTGCACGCGCACCCCACGCAAACGCACGTCGATGCTCGCCAAGCGCCCAAGAAAAACCAGGCACCACCGTCCGCCTCGTGACTCGTGACTTTTCCTTCTACGACCGGGCGCGATGAATCGCGCCCCTACCGCCCCCGGCCCGTCGCCTCTCGCGATGCTTCGCCGGGGGCGCTTTCGTTGCGTCGGGCGTCGTGGAGCCTGTCCCGAGCGAAGTGAGGGATCGGCCGACGCCCGACGCAACGACGCCCGACGCCCGACGCAACGATCGACCATGGCAAAATCCTCCAACAGCTGTTAACGTACCTCTCATATGAACGCCACCCGCGCCATCGCCGTCCTTGTCTCGATCATCATCGTGACTGCCATCTCGTTCGGCATCTTCCGTCTGATGTCCCTCCCGCTGATCGCGCCCGAGACGCAAACGGGAGCGCCGATCGCGAGCTTCGACGATTGCGTAAACGCGGGCGGGAAAGTGATCATGGGAACGAATCCGGCGCAGTGCGCGGCGCCAGGGGGGCGTTTGTTCGCTCAAGAGGCCCCAACGCCGGTCGCGCCTCCGCCGGTTTCAGGCTCTGCGTCATCGACCGACCTCTCGGATCAGATCAAGGTGGTATCGCCGCTCCCGGATACGCTCGTGAAGAGCCCAATCAACGTGGTCGGCGCGGCGCGCGGGAACTGGTACTTCGAAGCGACGTTCCCGATCAAGCTCGTCAGCGCGGATGGGGTCGTCCTCGCCCAGCAGCCGGTGATGGCAGAAGGGGATTGGACGACCACGGATTTCGTTCCCTTCAGCATCGATCTCGCCTTCACGCCCGGGGCGGCAACGTCGGGCGAGCTCATCCTCCAGAAGGACAATCCATCAGGCCTCGCAAAGAACGCCGCGGAGGTGAGGGTGCCGGTGAGATTCAAATGAACTTTAGGTGCGTAAGTGCGTAGGTGCGTAAGTGCGTAGGTCGGATCCGGCCTACGCACTTACGCACCTCACACATCTGCCATGGAAACAAAAACGCCCCGATGTCCTCGGAGCGTTTTTCAATTGCTGGAACCCTACTTCTTCGTCGACGTTGCCGCCTGAACGGCCGTTGACGTTGTACTGTACGCTTCTTCGGACATCACGAACGATGCGATGATCTGACGGGCCGTCGGTTCGTTTGCCGTGTAGACGTTCGCCGGCGCCGAGTACGCGATCGAGTGGAGGTACATGCCGTTCGGGTGCGTGAGAACGAGCTGGAGCTGCTTGAACGAAAGGCCGTTCAGCTTGAATTCGCCGTACCACTGGGTGCCGGGTACGGTTTTCTTCGTCGAGAGCGTGTAGGTGATGGGTCCCTCCTGGGAAATGACGGGGGTCTGCGTCTGTGTCATCAACTGGCCCTTCAGGTCATCCGACGCCGCCTGTGCGTCCGCATACACGCCGTCCGTTTTTGTCGTGAGGAGGTTCTGGATCACGATCGTTGCGCCCGAGGCGTTCGTTCCCTGCTTTCCGGTCATGACGACCGACTTCGTCCCCTTGTCCGTTTTGCCGACGATCCAGCTTGACGGGTACTTGATCGCATAGCCCATGCCGGGTTCGGCGTAGGCCTGCGTGAGCGCTTCGGCGGGGAGCGGCGTCGGCGCGATGTTGTTGATCGACGACGGCGTTGCGGCGACCGGTTTGTTTTTCTGTCGTTTCTGCTGCGTCACCTGCACGTAGGCGGCAACGCCGATCGCGACGATGAGGACGACCGCCGCGCCGCCGTAGAGCAGCGCCTTTTTCGACGCGTACTTGGAAAAGTTGAAATTCATAATGAGACGCGATGGATAAGTGCTGAAGAGTCTACCACATGGACGGATGAGAGAGAACGAGAGGGGGGACCCGGGCTGTGGATTGCGGTCAAGGGGACGATCCGGCGCTTCTTGAGAAGACCGCACGCCCGCTACGTTGCGCGCAACCGGAGATCCGCGAGGACAACGGTCGCGTTGTCGTCCGGATGATGCTCTTCGCACCATCGATGTCAGCGCGTGGCGCATCCCAAGGCATCGGTATTCTCCTTATTGGAATCAGGGCCACTGTCAAGCCGAATCTGGCGGTTTGCCTTGACGTAGCCCCTAATTCATGGTCGAATACCTCAACTCGTGACTCGTGACTTTCACGTATGGAATTCCAGCCTCTCTCCATCCCCGGACTTATCCTCATCATTCCGCGCGTCTTCGAAGACGAGCGTGGATTTTTCATGGAGTCGTTCAACGAGCGGGAATTCGCGGAACATGGGATCGCGGTCCGGTTCGTGCAGGACAACCAGTCGAAGTTGAAGAAAGGCGTGCTCCGCGGGTTCCATTTCCAGCGAGCGCCGCACGCGCAGGACAAGCTCGTCCGGGTGACGCGCGGGGAGGCGCTTGATGTCGCCGTGGACATCCGGTCCGGATCGCCGACGTTCGGCGCGTGCGCGAGCGCGCGGTTGAGCGGAGAGAATCGGAACGCGCTCTTCATTCCGAAGGGATTTGCGCACGGCTTCGTCGCGCTCACGGACGATGTCGATTTTGAGTATAAGGTTTCAGATTTTTGGGATGCCGGATCGGAAGGCGGCATCCGTTGGGACGATCCGTCTTTGAGGGTCGATTGGGTAACGCTCACGGGGATGGATCCTGCGACGTTCGTCATCGGCGCGAAAGATCGGGTGCTGCCGATGCTGGAAGACGTCAAGGGCGTCTTTTGATTATGCCGAAGAAGCTCCTCGTGATCGGCGCGAACGGACTGCTCGGTCAGGCGTGCGTCCGCCATGCGATGGCGCGGGGATGGGTCGTCGTCGGCGCCGACGTCGGGCAGATCGATATCACGGATCGGGATTCCGTTGAAGCCGTGATCGCGCGCGAGGCGCCTGCGGCCGTCATCAACTGTGCGGCGTATACGGACGTCGAGGGGACGGAGACGCCGGAAGGCCGGGCGGTCGCGGATCGCGTGAACGGCGCGGGTCCCGGGATTGTCGCCGATGTCTGCGTCCGGCACGGATCCGCGTTCATCCACCTTTCGACGGATTACGTATTCAACGGGACGGCGATCGACGGCGTCGTCGAGACGGATGTCCCCGATGAGGCGATGAATGCGTACGGGGAGACGAAACGCGCGGGGGAAGTCGGCGTGATCGAGGTCGCGGGCGGACTCGATGGCTCGAATGTTCGTCTCGCGCATCCGAGCCTCTACCTCGTCCGGACGAGCTGGCTCTTCGGGGCGTCCGCGAACAACTTCGTCGGAAAGATCGTCGATCGCGCCCGCAGAGACGGCAAGATCGCCGTGGTGACGGATGAAGTCGGATCACCGACGTACGTCGAAGACCTCGCCGAGCGTCTGCTTGATCTTCTTGATCGGAACGAACGCCCCGGCATCTATCATGCGACCGGCGCGGGATTGTGCTCGCGGTTTGAGTTTGCAAAAGCGATCATTGATGGATTAGGGATCAAAGCCGAGGTCGAGCCGACCACGCTCGCCGCGTTTCCCCGGAACGCGCGGATCGCACACGTCTCGGTCTTGCGGAACACGAAGCTCCCGCCAATGCGCACATGGGAGGAGATGGTCGTATCCTATGCTGGATCAATGGCATCCATCGTTGATTCAATGAGTGAATCGAAGCCATGATCTCTCGATACGCGCACATTTCGTTCGATCTTGACGGGACGCTCGTTCACACGCGGCCGGAATACCGCCACGAGATCGTCCCGCTCGTCCTCGCCGAACTCGGCGGCAGGGCGGAGCCCGAGGCGATTGACGCGTTTTGGTTTGAAACGCACCGGACGCAAACGATACGGGATCGGTTCGGCGTTCCGCCGGACGTGTTTTGGGAACGGTTCAACACGTACGATACGGCCGAGGCCAGGTCGGGACAGACGTTCGCGTACGCCGACGCCATTCCGACGATCCGCGCCTTGAAGGCGATGGGGAAGACGGTTTCCGTCATTACCGGTGCGCCGTCGTGGATTGCGGACATGGAGATCGCAAAACTCGCCGACGCGGACATTGATCACCTCGTTGCGATCTGGGGGAGCGCGTTTGCGCAAAAGCCGTCTCCGGACAGCATGCACCACGTCTTGCGGCATCTTGGCCATCAGCCGCACGAGACGATCTACATCGGAAACGGGATTGAAGACGCGTTGTTCGCTGAAGCCGCAGGTTGTGGTTTTATCCGCATTGACCGTGGTGAGCATGTCTTCCATGATGAAGGTGGGCACCGTCTCATCTCGTCACTCGATGAACTCTTCAAGCCGTGAGGTCGGTGCTGGATATGACATCGCGCAAGATGTGGATTGGCATGCTCGTCGTGATTCTTGTTGTGCTGATCGGCGTGCGTTTCGGCGCTGGAAACGTGAAGCCTCAGGCGCCGACCGACGTTTCACCGCAGACGGACTCTCTTGCCGCGCAGGCTGCCTCGTCAACGCCGCCTCAATTGAGTGCGTCTTCTTCAGCTTCTTCCGCTCAGCCCCTAAGCCATCCAGCCTCTCAGCCGTCTTCTCTCGACTTTCCGCTCGCCAACGCGCTCGCGCGCGTCACAAAAAAGCCGTTCGCCATCTTCATCACCCCGGCGACGTCGCCGGTCCAGCCGGAGCGGTTCCGCGGATACCACACAGGGACGGACTTCGAGACGTTTCCGGGCGAACAGGGCATCGACGTCCCGGTCAGCGCGATCTGCGACGGAACGCTCGTCATGAAAAAGTGGGCGACCGGATACGGCGGCGTCGCCGTCGAGCGCTGTACGATTGACGGTCAGCCGGTGACGGTCGTCTACGGGCACCTCAAACTCGCGAGCGTCACGCCGAAGGTCGGAGACGCGATGAAGGCGGGGCAGACGTTTGCCGTCCTAGGAAAAGGATTCAGCACGGAGACGGACGGCGAACGGAAGCACCTCCACCTCGGCATCCATAAAGGGACGACGATCGACATCCTCGGCTACGTCCAGAAGAAGTCTGATTTGAGCCAGTGGATTGATCCGATGACAGTCCTCCAGGCCAAGAAATAACACGGCGACAAGGATGGCTCTTTTTACTTTCCCGAGCGAGCCCGTCCGACGGGCGACAGCCTGCCCCGAGTGCACCCGAGGGGAGGGATCCCTTTGAAACAGGGTGGAAGTGAAAAGTAAGAGAGGCCATTTGGAGTGTATTGGATTTTAAAGAGAGCCCGGCGATGTCCGTCCCTTGTGGGGGATCGGAATCGCCAGGCTCTCTCGGTTGAGCGAGTCAGGAGGATGCGGAAGGAACGAGCGGGAGGTCGAACTGCGCCGGCTTGGACTCCCTCGGGACGGCCGGGAGGAATTCGTGTTCGACGGCGGCCCGGCAGGCATCGGCGAATCCTTCGGGGCCGAAATAGGCGGTCCCGTCGGGTTTGAGGACGACGGGCCGTCCCGGCAGCTGCTCGATCGAAAGTCGGGCGGCTTCCGATGCGCCATTATCGCCCGCGAAGCCGACTCCGATGACCGGGATGGACTTACCAAGCTCGACGAGTCTCGCTTTCAGAATACCGGGGAGCGCGGCGGCCATGCCGGCACCGGCGATGACGACGCATCCGTCCTGCAGCCGTTCGGCGAAGTGGTAGAGCTCGGTCGGATTCCGATGGCAGCTGATGACGTGGCGATCGGCCTCGATTTCGCCTGCCCAAATCTTGCCGAGGAGATATTCGATGCCCTCGCCCATCTGGGGAAGGTCGGAGTCGCTGCCGGAGATCACGACGATTTTCTGGGGCTTCACATCAATACCGAGTTTTTCGCGTTGAAACGCTTCCAACTTTTGGCCGGCAAGCCTCCAGAAAATGTACCGGTAGATGGCCGTCGTACGTGCGAGAAGATCTTGCGGGACAGCCTGCGAATGGACCCACGCAACATCTTCCGCGCTGGCCGGATCACGGCGATGGATGCCGATCTTCTTCCCCCATTCGCGGACAAGCTGTTTGTCGTACGGCGAAGGGCTGGTTCCTCGCGGTCTGGAAACCCATTCGTCGATATTCCAGAAGCGACTGGAGTCCGGGGTGAGGACCTCGTCGCCGACCGTGAGGCAAGTGTTTTCGGGATTGATCCCGAACTCGAATTTCGTATCCGCCAGGACAATGCCTCGCTCGCGCGCGTATGCGGATGCGAGCATGAAGAGCTGGAGCGACAGGCGTTCGAGCTCGACGCCGAACCGTTCCGTAACGCTGACGGCGGTGACGTGTTCGTCGTGGCCTTCGTCTGCTTTCGTCGTCGGCGTGAAGATCGGGGAGGGGAGCTCATCGCCGTCGCCGAGTCCCTCCGGGAGTCGATGGCCGCAGATGACACGGCCCTCATGATATGCCTTCAATCCGCTTCCCGTGAGCATGCCGCGGACGATCGCTTCGACGGGCAGCATGTGGAGCTTGCAGACGATCGTTGCCCGTTTCTGAAGATCGGTGTTGCCGCGGAGAGGTTCTGACAAAAAACTGTCAATAGCGCTTCCGCATGCGACAAGATCGTGGGAGAAGAGGTTTCCGAGGTCCTCTTTTCTCCAGAACGTATTCATCGCCGTGAGAATTTCGCCTTTTTGAGGGACGAACGCCGGCAAGACGAAGTCGAAGATGCTCAAGCGGTCGCTCGCGACAACGAGGAGGAGCTCCGGGTGATTAGGGAGTGCGTACGTGTCCCGTACTTTGCCCTGGTAGATGCGCTTGAGACCCGGGATCGGATCCTGATTGACGCAGGCTGGGAGATTCGGCATGGGGATGCCCCCTTCGTATTGTTCTGTTGTGACGGTCCGGCGACGCATTTCGTCGGAGCGCAGAGCGTACTCAACGCCGACGAAACGGTCAAGGTTATGGGCACGGATCTGATACAATTGATGGATGCCCGACAAGCCCCGTGCGCTCCCCCTCGCCCCGCGCATCCCGCGGAACGTGCTCATCGTGGCGTTCGTCGCGCTTGCGTCCGGGTTCGGGCAGGACCTCATCACGCCCGCGCTTCCCGGGTTCCTCCTCGCGCTCGGCATCGCGCGGACCGAGATCGGGTTCCTCGACGGTCTCTTGAACGGGACGACGGCGCTCTTCCGCCTCGTCTCGGGCATCCTCTCCGACCGCGCGCGGAAACGGAAGTCGCTCGTGTTCATCGGCTACGCGCTCTCGTCCGTCGCGCGTCCGCTCCTCGTGTTCGCGTCGACGATCCCGTTCATCGCCGCGCTTCGGACGATCGACGGCGTGGGGAAGGGGACGAAGGACGCGCCGCGCGACGCGCTCATCGCCGATTCGTCGGACGGGATCCGCGGGAAGGCGTTCGGATTCCACCGGCTCGTCGATACGGCCGGGTCGGTCCTCGGCCCGTTCGCCGCGTCCGTCATCCTCCTCACGGTCGCGTCCGGCCTCGCGGGATATCGTCTCATCTTCGCGCTCTCGGCGATCCCCGGCGCGATCGCGCTCGGGCTGATCTTCTTCGGCGTTCGCGAACCGAATCCCGTCGTCCGTCAGCGTCGCGCCAAGCACCGCGGGTTCCCGGCGGCGTTCTGGATTTTCCTCGGCGGGACGACGCTCGCCATGCTCACGCGCGCGAACGATGCGCTCGTCCTCGTGCGCGCGGCGGACGCGGGCATCCCGGCCCCGTGGATCCCCGCCGTGTTCGGCGCGTTCACGCTCCTCTACGCGCTCCTCTCATACCCGATCGGCGTGTGGAGCGACCGCGTGGGCCGGCTCCCGTTCCTCGTCGGGGGCTGGTTCGTCCTCGCCGCCGCCGAAGCGATGTTCGCGATCGTCGGGTCCGAGGCGTCGCTCATCATCCCGTTCGCGCTGTTTGGATTGTTCTACGCACTGACCGAAGGGTCGGGCCGCGCGTTCATCGCGGACCTCGTCCCCGAAGAATCTCGCGGGACGGCGTATGCGATCTTCCAGGCCGTAACGGGCGTCGCGCTCATCATCGGCGGGTACGGGATCGGGCGCATCTGGGATACGATCTCGCTCGGAACGGCATTCGGAACGGCCGCCATCGGCTCGGCGATCGGGGCGATCGTGCTTGCGTTTTTGCTCGCGAACCAACGAAGATTTCGAATCGCCGCCGCATGAGCATGCGCGTCACGATCATCCACAGAACACCGCTTGACGATTCGAAGAAATTGACATAAGACAAAAGTAAGAAACGTTATTCCTTCATCGTCGACGTCTGCGACGTCGCTCTCTATGCTATGAAAAAAACTACACTCCTCGCGTTCGCGTCCGCCGCCGCCGCATTCGCGCTCCTTGGCGCAGGATGCTTCGGATCAACGACGGCTCCCGTCACGACGCCGACGCCAGCGCCCGCACCGTCTCCATCACCGACGCCGACTCCGACACCGACTCCAACCCCAACGCCGACGACGACGCAGGGCGGAGGGACGTCGGGAACGCCGCAGGTCCCAACGGCGAGCATCTCGATTCAGGGCTTCGCGTTTTCGCCGCAAACCATCACGGTCGCAAAGAATACGATGGTCACGTGGACGAACAATGACAGTCCGACGCATACGGTGACCGGCGATAACGGCGGTGATCCGGGGAACAGCCCGAACATTCCGTCCGGCGGGACGTTCTCCTACCTATTCGACACGCCGGGGACGTACACGTACCACTGCAGCATCCACCCGAGCATGACGGGAACGGTCATCGTGACGCCGTAAGAGGCTGAGAAGCTGAGAGGCTGAGAAGCTGAGAAGCTAAGAGCCGGAAAAGATCCGGCTCTTTTTGCATCTTAACGTCTCAGCCCCTCAGCCCCTCAGCCCCTCAGCCCCTCAGCCCCTCAGCCTATTCCTTTCCATGCACGACGACTTCGATGTTGTGTCCGTCGGGGTCCAGAAAGTAGGCGGCGTAGTACGTGGGGGAGTAGTCGGGCCGCGGGCCGGGCTTGCCGTTGTCCTTGGCGCCGTTCTTCATCGCGAGGTCGTAGACCTGCTTGACCGTCTTTTTGTTGCGGGCTTTGAATCCGATGTGCTGACGTTCCGGCCTTTTCCCTTTTGAACCGATCCAGAAATCCGACCAGCCTTTTGCGCCCATCCCCGTATACCCGGACCCTTCGGTCAGCGGGACGTACCCGAGCGGTTTCAGGACGTTCGTGTAGAACGATTTGCTCCGTGCGTGATTGCTGACGTGGAGCGAGATATGATCGATCATATGTTTGACGTGAGGAATGAGATAATTCAACTCTCCTCAATTCAAAGCAAAACGTCAAGAGGAAAAATGCGTAAAAAAAGGGCCGTGCCGGTGGCGGTGCGGCTTACGTGCCGCATCGAATGTGCGGCTCTTCGTCATCGCAGCCACGCAATTGTGCTCGCGTCATGCACGCGCTCGCGTTCGAGGAGGTAGCGGGATTGCGGGGATTGGCGGTCGCCGCCGATCGTCGTGAACGCGAGGCGGAACCCCGCGTCGCGGACGTCGTTTTCGACCGATGGGCTGAAGGCGCCGTAGGGGTAGGCGAAATAGGAGACGCGATGGCCGAGGATTCGTTCGAGATCCGCTTTTGAGCCGAGGATCTCCTCGAACGCGCGCTGGGGCGAGAGCGCCGGGAGGTCGGCGTGGTGCTGGGTGTGCGCGGCGATCGTGACGAGGCCGGTCGCGTCCGCCATGCGGAGCGTCGGCGCGTACATGTACCCGTACCGGTTCACCCACCCGGAGATGATGAAGAACGTGGCCGGGAGATGGAGGCGGACGAGGATCGGCAGCGCGTTCTGGATCTGGTCGTAGTACCCGTCGTCGAACGTGATGAGGATCGGTTTCTGCGGAAGGGGAGTCCCGTACGTGAGCGCGGCATCAAGCTGGGCCGGCGTGATCGCGTGGTACCCGTCTTGGACGAGTTGTTCCATCTGCGACTGAAAATGCTCCGGCGACACGCTGAGCGACCGTCCGGTCGCGTCGAGTCCCGCGAGCGGCCGGATGTAGTGGTACATGAGGACGGGGACCGTGATCGACGGCGCCGTCGCGGCCGATCCGCTCGTTGGGATGCCGATCGCGGTGACGACGATGAGCATCACCATCGCGGGGATGGCGAATCGGAATCCTAATGGTGGCGATGCGTTCATGCGGGCTGACGGCGTTGGGGCAAACTGTACCAAGGATGCTCCCGGCCGAGAACGCCTGCGCCGTTTGATATCGTTTTGAACAGAAAAGGAGTATAATAGATACATTATTCTTTTTAAGCATCCCCGATATGCCCAAAAAACACAAAGCCAAGCCAAAAAATCCTCTCCTGTTCCCCGTGTCCTCCACGGTCATCATCGCGAGCCTGATCCTCGTCATCCTCGGATACGTCAACGACAACGCGGCGTTGGCGGCGCCCAAGCTGAACGTGTATCACGATGCGAACATCACGCTGAACTATCCCTTATGGAAGGCCGTTGATCTCACCAATAATCCGTATAAGGAGAACCTCCCCGTGGCGGTCAGCAACGGGAGCTGCGCGTTCATGTTGGTGACCGCGCCCATGCCGCCGGGGAGCACGCTGAAGGATTTCGAGACGGCGACGGTCGCCGAACAGTCGAGCGCGGCGGGCGCCAAAGTCTTAAAGAAGACCCTGGCGGCCGACTCCTTCGTGCTCGAAACGACGGTCCCGACGGATAACGGCGCCTTGATGAGACAGTATGCGTACGGGGTGATGGGCGCCAACCATTCCGTGTACCAGGTCACGTTCTACGGGCCGGCGAAGACGTTCCTCAAGTCCTGCACGCCGAACATCCAGCCGACGGTCAAGAGCGTCGTCCTGCTCAGCCCGCCTTCCGAACAGGCGGACGCGCTGAAATTCGCCGACTACTTCAAGAGCTTCTCGCTGGGCAAGCTCGCCCTCAACAAAAAAGTCGGGCCCAAGAGCGTCCCGGTGAAGACGACCGTCTTTACGGGCAAGGACCAGTTCTGCGTCGTCGCGGACCTCAAACAGGATATTCCGGTCGGCGTATTGGCGACGGCGCTCTACAGCGTTGAGACGGCGCAAAACGTGTACGAGAAGTCCGCATCCACGGATGTCATGAACGCCGGAAACACGATGAGCTGCAACGGGCCGAGCAAGCTCGCGTTGGGCAGGTATGAGATGAAGATCTACCTGGATGATGTCCTCGCGGGCGTGTACCCGTTCACGATTAAGAAATAGACCAGTCCCGCAATAAAAATAGCCGCACGATCATGCGGCTATTTTTATTGCCGGCGGCCCGGCGGCGAAATAGTCGAATAGTCGAGTAGTCGAATAGTATCTTCTTTCACTATCGACCATTCGATTACTCGACTATTCGACTTCACTTGAGTTCGATCCCGAGCCCCGAGAGGAGAGAGAACGCGTCCGGCAGCGAGAACGTCGCGCCTTTGACCCGATTCGTCGATGGGTCGATCGAGTAGTGTTTCGCGTTGTGGAAGCGGGCCTTTTGGAGATCGCACTGGTTGAAGATCGTCCCTTCAAGATCGCTCCCGTCAAAGTCGGCCTCCGTGAGATTCGTCGAGACGAACCGCGACTCCCGAATCGTGCAGTGCAGGAACGGCGTCCGGATCAATTTGAGCAGGGAGAAGTTGCACGTATCGATCAGCGTGTCCTTGAACGAGACGTTGAGGAACTGCGTACTGCACCTCGAAAAGTCCGCGCCGACGAGTTTGCACCCGTGAAATGCGACGCCATGGAGGCCGCAATTCGTCAGTTTCGGGAGACTGATCTCGGTATGGTCGAACACGCAATCCGTAAACGTGACGCCGGTGAAGTCCACGTTGTGGAACCGGCACTGCGTAAACGTGCAATCCGAGAACGAGGCGCCCCGCAGGACCTCGTCAGAGACGTTCAGGCCTTTGAACGGTTCGTTCGCGTGCGCGGCGGGTTTGAGGGTATCCATCTTCGTGGATGCTGTTAGAACTTGTTGACGATCAACCAACGGAATACGTCCGTCCAGGCGTTCAGGAGCGCCTGTTTCTGCGGCTGTTCATCCGCGCGCCATTCGCTTGCGCCCAGATCGAGCATTACGGTCATCATGGACCGTTCAAGGAGGAGAAACCAAAAGAATTCGGACGCGCGCGGATCCTCATGCTGGACGTTCTGCCAGAGATCCGCCCAGCGGTCCACGCGGGCCAACAGGTCCCGCGAGGTCACGCGCGTATCGCGGATGCCCATGAGATCGACCCAGAGAGGGAACACCATCTCGTAGTATTTCGGACGGAACGACCAAAGCAGGTTCGCGAAGAGGATGAACGAATCGGTCGAGTGATCTTCTTTGATTTCCATGCCGGATAGGTGTCCGTGCGTAAAATGAAAATCGTCGGGGAGGCCTCGTTCGAGAATCCGCATGTATTCCTGTTTCATTTTTTTGATCTCGTCCTGTTCGATATGACGGTGCGCGCTTGCGTTCGCGATGGCGGAGAAATGGTCGAGCGATTCGCGATATTTGCCTTGGAGCGTTCCGCTCGGTTCCGGCACGTAGGGTGCGATCGGCAGCACGTGATGCATGAACTCGTCGAGGAAGATTTCATGACGCACCATTTCCGGTTCTGTCGGGCAATGCCCCGTCCAGAGATGTGGTAGGTCGGAGAGGTCTTCCATGACGAGATAGCCATACCCTCTCGTTTCATCGAACGCCTCATCGGCAATTATCTTCGGCAAACGGATGCGATGGCTTTTAATCTGGGGCTGGATGTGTCTGATGATCATGCCTTCATCAAACGGCAGAGGACGAAGCTGCAGTTTCAAAACGGCATGTGCGCCATGTTCATCCGTCACGCGGGTGATGAAGCTGCCGACTTGGGAGCTGTCGTAATACACCCCGGAGAACAGAGTATTGTCATCAATCGGCCGCCACCCGTATTGTTTGCCGATTTCCAAAATGGCGCGCGCAATGAGTGCGCGGCCGTCGTCCGCCGTGAACGCGTTATCGGTAATCCGATTTCCCGTGGGTGAAGACATGGGGCGCTGTGTTCTAGATCATCGCAGAGACCATCTCGGGCGTTCCTGCTTTTCATTTGAGATCTCTTCAAGGCCCTGTTCGACCCGATACTGTTCGCCGACTTCTCTCAGGGCCTCAAGTGACTCTTCATCGGTCCCTTCTAAAAGAGAAACGCCGTCCATGAACGTCTGGTGCCCCGGCCGGTACGCGTATTCAAGATAATTTTTCCCGACGTTGATGACGACGGGTTCTCCGGTCGTGATGTTCTCATTCAGGACTCGTTTTAAAAACGTATACCCGCCTTCTTGAAGCTGCCGCGAACGGGCATGCGGATATTTCGTTTGGCGCGGTTTGCGTCCTTCGTCGCTCATAGGCGTGTATTGATGGAAGAGTACTCTTTGGGGAACATTATTCAAATGTTCGGGATTGGCCGATGAAGATTGACAAAAAATGCAACTTCCGGTAAGAACGAACGACGTTCGCCAACCCGATAAGGAGTACTCATGACACAGGGTATCGTCTCTCTCATGAAAGTGGGAAGAGTCGTGATGAAGATCGTCGCGGGCTCAAACGGTAAAAATGCGAAGGATCTCGCCAGATGGTTGCGGTCGATCGCGCACGTGCCGACCATGGAAGAGGCATACGCCCTCGCCGTCCAGTGTTCGTTCGGCGCAAGGGACAACCTCGTCATCCTCACGGAAGGCGGAACACTCTTCAAGGGGGACGAAGATCTCAATGAACGGTACCGTCGCACCTTCTCCGATCCGCGTTTCAATCCGCGCTGGGAGTATGGCACTGCCGATTTCATCGAGCTCGTCCATCTCCCGTCGTGATCCGGCGCGGCCTCAGCGCCATCCGGAACCGCATCTCGCACGTCGCCTGCCGAAGGCCATGTCTCACGGGATGCGGTCTTCTATTTCGGAAATTAAAGACTATACCTCAACACAAAATTACCCCGCTGTTCTGCGGATGATTTTGTTGGCAGGGGTTCGTGAAGGATGCGAGAACGAATACAGCAATCAAACCCGAATGTGGTACCTCGAAAATTAATTGATAATCTCTCCCTTGTTGTTCGCTAACCGTTCTCTCCATTTTTGAAGTTCCTCTGGTGTAAGTTTCGCCCAATCGGTTGCTTCACCAACGATTTTCAATGGCGCTTGGGAGCGATATGAGCGCGTTGGATTACCCGGAAAGTAGTTGTTCGTAACGTTCGGATCATTTTCAAAACTCCCCGTCGGTTCAACGATATAGACACGTTCACGTCCATCGCCCTTTGCCGATGCAGCAGCAAGCCCAGCGCCGTTAACAAGGGCCGTAAAATAAATGTGGTTCATTTTGAGTTCGTGTTTGTAATTCGAACCACCCCCCGCCGCCAGCAGATCACCAACTTGTAAATCCGCCCTCGTTCCATGAAAGAAAGGACCCTCGTCAGAAGGCGCATCGTCAAACGAAGCCGCTATTTCATAGTTCTTTTTTGCATGGTCGAAATCGTTTAAGTCTTCATAACATTTGGCAATGTCTGAGTATAGAGAATGGAAAGCGCTTTTTACAGAGCCGTTATTCATGTCTAATGCAATCTGTAATGCCGTTTCGAGCCATTGTAATTTGTCGGAAACATTTTTTTGATGTCGTGCGACAAAATAAGCTGAAATGAATTTTTCAAAGTCGTATGCAGCTTCATCCCAAGCCTGAAGAAACAATTTGCTCGCTTCTTCTGGCTTGCCTGTTTTTTCCATGCCGATCCCCTGAAGACAAAGCCTGACAATATTGTTATTTTGGTTGAATTCCATATTCTAAATTTTTCGTGGTAGAGATGAACCTAAATACCTATCACGATATGGTAATCGGTCCGAGGATTGTTGGATAGAGTTCTATTCCTTCTGCGCTTATAACAAAATAACCGCGTTGTGATGCGGCTATTTTGTTGGCAGGGGCGGAGGGGATCGAACCCCCGTTACGGGTTTTGGAGACCCGAGTCCTACCACTGAACGACGCCCCCATGGATGATGTTCGATTGTGACGAAATACTAACGGAATGCGCCGGATTGGGCAAGGGGGAAATTCAACCTTAGATTGTGCCACCCCTCATCCTGAGGCCTCTGCCAGGACTTCCTTCGGGGTCTTGTAGCCGAGGACCTTCCTCGGGGTTGAGTTGATCTTCTCTTGGATCGCATAGAGGTCACGTTGGGTGATACGACTCATATCCGTCTCTCTCGGGAGGTACCGTCGGATGATCCGGTTCGCGTTCTCGACCCCTCCTTTCTGGTATGATGCATACGGATCACAGAAGTAGGTCTTGAGATCAAACCGGTCTCTCACCTTCCCGTGATTCGCCCCTTCGCTCCCATTGTCGAAGGTGATCGTTTTAAAGAGCGGCTGAGGCAGGGATTCGATGCTGCGCGCGAGAGCGCGTTCCGTCTCTTCCGCGGATCCGTCCGAAAGGCGATGTATGGCCACATACCTCGCCTTTCTCTCATATTGGACGGAGATCCTCGTCCGTTGCTTTTTAAAGACCACGCTATCTGATTCCCAATGTCCAAGCTCGTTCCGTTCCTCGATTCCTTCCGGCCTCTCATGGATCGAAATACGCTCTGGAATATGGATTTTTCGTTTCTTCCGTCCATGCCGCTCCTGTCGTTTCGGTCTTCCTGAGCAGAGAAACCCATGGAGTCCCAAGTACCGTCCTTCGCCGATCTGGAGCCACTGGTAGATGGCTTCGTGCGAAATCATTTTTCCTTGAAGGTGCGGGGGCGGGTCGTATCGCAGGCGTCCGGCAATGACATCGGGGCTCTGCCGTCGTTTCAGCTCGGAGACGACGTGTTCCCGAAGCTCGTCGTCGATATCGAGTTTTCGCCTTCGTTTTCTCCGCTTCTCTTTCATCCGATCCGCGAGGGTTTGGGCGAAGACGGCCGAATACGTTCCATCGGGCATCGAGCGTTCCTTGATCTCGTATTGGATGACCCGATGGCTCCGTTTGAGGTCACGGGCGATCCTGCGGCCGGAGAGGTGGGCCTTCAACCGGAACTCAATCTGAGATCGATCAAGGCATGTTAAAGGACGTCCTTGCATACGGGAGCAGTGTATGCAGATCGGGAGTCCTCCGCCCTGCCCCGGCACAATGAGGATAGAATGCGGGAGGGTGTGATCGGATCTTGACCTTTGCGGTTCGATACGATGTACTTCGCCCGTCCCTTTGACCGAGGAGGATGAGGTGTCTTCGAAAACACATCGTCAGGAACGAAAAAATCCAAACCAGCGCTTGAGCGAACCGCCGCCCGTTTCGGAGGCGTTCGGGATCATCGAAACGTCGGGAGATCCCATCCGGTTCGACTGCGGCCATGAGGCTCCCGCGTGTTTCACCATCGAGATGTACGGAGAGCACCTGGTGATTGACTACGGGGAGAAAAAAGATCGCCCGTGTTGCGGTCCGTGCGCCATCGAGCGTCTGCGCTCCACCGTGATCCGGTGCGCGCTCTGCGGACACGCCATCCTGCCGAGAGAGCCGGTTGCCGCGTACATTAAAATGCCTTGGATGAACGACGCGTGGTGTACGGTCGTGGACGACGAGGACGGGATGCCCACCGTTGCCGGGTGCTATGACTACCACTGCAAGCCCGAAGGGACGTACCAGTACGGCTTCTGGACCGGGAAGTCGTTCCAGACGAACGTGACATCGATGATTTCCTTCATTAAAAAGGAGGGCGATCGAACCGTTTTCGTCAGCGGCGCGTAATGCGTCTCGGCCAACTGCTCACACACGGGGATTTGCGGATGTGTCTGCGAGCGCAGACATCTCCTCCACATCCCCGTGCTTTTTTTATCGGATCGATTGATATCCTCCCGGCACGCCCTTCTTCGAAAACACGATCTGCCATAACTGATTCTTCCTTGCGCGGAACGTGCCCGCGCTTGCGAGGAGGTAGTAGCGCCACATCCGGTGGAAGCGCTCGCCGTAGCGCGGACCGAGCTCGTTCCAATGGGATTCGACGTTCTTCATCCATGCCGTGAGCGTCTTGTCGTAGTCCGCGGAGAAGTTGTGCCAGTCTTCGATGATGAAAAGGTTTTCGGATGCGCGGACGATCTGCGCGGCGGAGGGGAGTCCGCCGTTCGGGAAGATGTATTGTTCGATCCAGGGATCCGTTGGGATGCGCGAGTTTTCCGCGCCGATCGTGTGGAGGAGGAAGAGCCCGTCGTCCGCGAGACAGCGGCGGACGAGTTTAAAATAGGTCGAGTAATTCTTGTATCCGACGTGCTCGAACATCCCGAGCGAGACGATGTGATCGAATTGTCCGCGGACGTCGCGGTAATCCTGAAGCTTGATTTCGACCGGGAGTCCCCGGCACATCTCTGACCCGAGTTTGACCTGCTCGCTTGAGACGGTCACGCCGAGGACGCTCGCACCGTACCGCTCGGCGGCGAACTTCGCGAAGCTGCCCCAGCCGCACCCGATGTCGAGGACGCGCTGGCCGGGTTTGAGCCCGATCTTCCGGCAGACGAGATCAAGTTTTGCCTCTTGGGCGTCATTGAGCGTCGATGCGTTCTTCCAGTACCCGCACGTGTACGTCATCCGCCGGTCGAGCATGGCGCGGTAGAGGTCGTTCCCGGCGTCGTAGTGGACTTCGCCCACGCGGAACGCGCGGCGCTTTGTCTGGCGGTTGAAGAGGATCGCGCGGATCGCGTCGACGATGAGCGGAATGCTCGGCGCGAGCCTCGACTGGACGTCCGCGCGCTGGATGCGGGCGATCATCTCGTCGATCGCGTCGCAGTCCCACCACTCGTCCATGTACGATTCGCCGAATCCAAGCGACCCGTCGGCAAGGACGCGCGCAAAAACCCGCTCGTCGCGGACCCGGATGTCCCACGGCGCGCTCCCGTCGATCTCGACCCCCGACCCCTCAAGGAGACGCACGACGCGTTTTCGTAATGAGGCCATAAAAAGCTTCCCTGTGTGCATGGTAAAACGATAAGGGATATGCCCGCAAGTACGCGTTGGTTGAGTGGATGAGTAGATGAGTGGGGGTCTGTTTGATGCCCCACTCATCTACTCATCCTCTCAACCACTCATCCAAAAAAGAACGCCCGACCGGAGCAGGGTCGAGCGCAGTTAAGGAAGGAGGAGGTGCGGAAGCGGGAAGCCCTACTCGCCCTCATGAGGTTCATCGGGCGGAAACGAGGAAAGTGCGGGAGGCGGAGGCGTGCTCTGCCTTCGTAAAAGATCTTCTGCGTTTAAGAGGAAGATTTCCCTGATGGGCGTCGTATCTTCGTGCTCTTCTTCAGTCGTTCGGACAACGGCGAGGAGTTCAAGCCATTCGCTTTCGTTATACGCGGGCGCGGCGCGCGCGGTATGCCAAAGCGTTTGGATTTGATCGTAGATGTTTTGTTCCGGCATTAGAATCCGTCTTTTTTGTTTTTGCCCTCCGATCTTGTCTAACATCGTGGCTGTGTTGAGTCAAGGATTGATGAGTGGATGAGTAGGATCCCATTGACGTCCCACTCATCCACTCAACCACGTAACCACTCAACCAAAAGAAGAAGGCCGCGCGCGAGTCGCAGCCTTCCGTGAGGAGGTTTTGCGTTGCGGCGGCCTAGTGAACGGCCACGATGGGCTTCGGGGGGGCCGAGGAGGGACGAGCGATGACGCCGCTCTTCTGGGGTTTCGGACGTTCGAGTGAGCCGTCGTAGACGATCATGAGAACGGCGATGCCGGTCTTGAAGCTCGCTCGCGCGCAGATCTCTCTGTTGTACCGCGCGCTACGAAATTCGATCTGGACCTCTTGTCCAATATGCTGGACGAAAAGGCATTCGCCCTCCGCTTTGGCATACGTCAGGCCGAGCCCCTGAAGGAGCGTGATGAATGAGCCCTTGGCTCTCGCAATGGCCTCATCGGAGTCGAGCGGCTTCGGCGTCGGAACGACCGGGGGTTGTTCCAGCGGGAGAACGAGGATCATGTCGTTCATCGTCGCATTCCTTTCTTTATTCTTGGGCGGCAAAGCCCGTGGAGTTTGTTGAGAGCGGGGCATCCGCGCTGAACGGGTTCAGACCGGATGTTCCGCTCTCAAGTGTAGAAAGAACGAGCCGAATCTATCATGACTCGCGTCGAACGTCAAGCAGGGTTGATTAAATTTCGCGAGTTACAGGGAAATTGATCAAATCGGCGGGTTCGGGTATCTTCAATACTCATGGATCGGAACAGGTTGGTCGAATTCCTGTCGGAACGGAAAGTGCCGTCATATCGGACGGCGCAGGCGTATGCGTTTTTTGCGCAGGGGATGGGAGCGTCGTGGGAGAGCGTGACGTCGTGGCCGAAAGCGTTGCGCGAGGAAGCCGCGCAGATTATCCCGTGGGATGAGTTGAAGGTGGAGTGCGTTCTGGAGAGCAAGGCGGGGGATGCGGTGAAGTTTTTGTTTTCATGTATCGATGACTCGCCGGTCGAGTCCGTCATCATGCGGCACGAGGACGGGCGGAACACGATCTGCATCTCGTCGCAAGTTGGATGCCCGATGAAGTGCGCATTCTGCGCGACGGGCGCGATGGGATTCACGAGGAACCTCACGGCGGAAGAGATTCTTGATCAGGTCGTCCACGCGGCGCGATGGCTGAAAGGAAAAGACGCGAAGGTGACGAATATCGTCTTCATGGGCATGGGGGAGCCGATGCATAACTACGACGACGTGATGAGGTCCGTGCGGATGTTGAACGATGCGGAGGGATTCGGATTGGGCGCACGGCATATCAGCATCTCAACGTGCGGCATCGTGCCGGGGATCCTCCGGCTCGCGGAAGAGCCCGAGCAGGTGAATCTTGCGATCTCGCTCCACTCGGCCGTTCCCGAAACGCGGTCGCACTTGATGCCGGTGAACGTCCCGTACCCCATCGAGAAATTGATGGAGGCCGTGGACGCGTATGCGGAAACAACGAATCGCAAAGTCCTCTTCGAGTACCTCCTCATCGACGGCGTGAATGATACGCGTGCCGAAGCGGAAGCGCTCACGTCGCTCCTCGCGCCGAACCGGCGCCTCTACCAGGTCAACCTCATCAAATACCACGACACGCACGTCTTCAAAGCGACGCCGCGGGAGGGGAGAGAGCGATTCGCGGAGTGGCTCCGTGATCGCGGCATCCCGGTGACGCTCAGACGATCTTTTGGCGAAGACATCCTCGCCGCGTGCGGCCAGCTCGCCGTCCAAAAAGGGTGGAGCGGGGGATGCGAGCGGTAGGATCATCTGGACAGTCTTGACGGAATTGTGTAATCATCCAGTAAAGACTTCTTGGATTGATGATGCCGATCGAATATGAAAAAAATAGCTCGTCCGTCCATTGCGCTCTTCCTCATCCTTCCGCTCCTTGCGGCGGGATGTTCGTCTGCGTCGTCGGCGTCAACGGCATCTCAGAGTGGGCCGACATCATCTCCTCCGCCATCATCGACAACCACCTACACCGCGTCGGATGTCGCGAAGCACGCGACGCCGTCGGACTGCTGGATGATCGTGAACGGAAACGTCTATAACCTGACGTCATACCTGAACCAGCATCCCGGAGGACCCGATAAGCTCACGCCGTACTGCGGACAGGATGTGACACAGCCGTTTGACCACAAATCGACGAACGGCCAGCCGCACTCCCAGCGCGCGAACGACGTGCTCGCGACGCTCCAAGTCGGCGTGCTCGCGAAATGACGCCGTTTGTCATCGAATGTAATTGATTGACCCAGTGACGTCTCTGTTTAGGGAAGCTGGAATCTAGAAGCCGGAAGCTGGTCGGACACGTTTTTAGATCAGCTTCCAGCTTCTAGATTCCAGCTTCCACACGTCCTATGCCGAAACGATGGATCATCGCAACCGCCCTCTTCGTCGCGAATGCGACAGTCATTGGTGTGATCTGGTGGCACGGATCCTCTTCGTTTATAACGTCGCCGTTCCCGGGATCCGTCTGGATTGCGTTCGGACGTCTCACGGGGCTCCTTCTCCAGCTTGCGCTCCTCCTCCAGCTCGTCCTCATCGCGCGGATTCCGCCGCTTGAGCGGGCGTTCGGATTCGTGAGTATGAATCGGCTCCATCGCCTTGCCGGCGGGTGGTTCGCGTCGCTCCTCGTCATCCACCCGCTCCTCCTCTCGATCGGGTACGGCGGGTCAACGATCGCGGCCGTCTGGACCCAGTTCATTTCATTTCTCACGGGGTGGTCGTACGTCCTTATCGCGCTCATTGGGACGATTCTCCTATTGACGGCGGCGATCTTCTCCATCCGCGCGATCCGCCGCCGACTTCCGTACGAAGTTTGGCATCTCGTTCACGTCGTGATGTACGCCGCGGCCGTGACGATCTTCTTCCATCAAATCGTTGCAGGCGATTTTGCCGGCGTGCCGCTTGCGCTTGCGTACTGGGTCGCGTTAAACGCGATCGTTCTCGGTCTCGTCCTCGTCCATCGCGTCGTCCAGCCGATCTTCCTTTTCGCGCGGCATCGATTCGTTGTCCAAGCGATCGTGAAAGAGACGGATGACGTGACGTCGGTCATCATCGGCGGACGCCGGATGGAGCGTTTTTGTTTTGATCCGGGACAGCACGCTAAACTTTCGTTCTTCGCGCGCGGCTTGATCGCCCCGCACCCGTTTTCGTTTTCCGCCATCCCGAACGGCCAGACGATCCGGTTTTCAATCAAGCACCTCGGCGATTTCACGCGCCGCGTTCCATCGCTTGCGCCGGGGACGCGCGTTCTCGTGGACGGTCCGCTCGGCGCGTTCACGCTCCGCCGCGCATCGGCGAAAAAGATTCTCCTCATCGCCGGGGGGATCGGCATTACGCCGATCTATTCCATCCTTGCCTCGCTGAAGGACCGGGATGCGGATGCCGTTCTCCTCTACGCGAATCGGATGGTCCATAACGCGGCGCTTCGAACGGATATCGAGCATCTCGTCTCACGGACGCCGGGAATCCGCGTCGTGTTCTTCAACGAATCGGATGAGGTGCTCCCCTTGGGATTTGAGCGCGGTCGGATTGATGAATCGGCGATCCGGCGTTTCGTTCCGGATGTCCTGGAGCGCGACGTCTTTGTCTGCGGACCTCCGCGCATGATGGACGCCGTCGAGGGCGTACTCCGGAAGATCGGCATCCCGAAGCGGAGGATCCATGATGAGAAGTTCGAGCTTTGACATCAATCAACGGGTCACGGCGTCAACGGGTCAATACGTGGGCGCCTCATTTTTGATACTCAGTGACTCGATGACGTGATGGCTCGACGACTCCCTGTGGCGATGTTCAATTCGTCCGATTTATGTTAACGTCTTCACTTCCATGGACGAACGATCCGACGCGGAATTGATCCGCGCATACGCAGAAGGGGATGAGGGCGCCTTTGAGACGCTTATTTCGAGATATGCCGGACCGATTTACCGTTTCTCGTTCCGCCTCGTCCGTGACGCGCACGGCGCGGAGGACCTGACGCAGGAGACGTTCATCAAGGTCTGGAAAAATCTGAAACGGTTCGATCAGTCAAAGTCGTTTAAAGCCTGGATGTTTGCGATTGCGCGGAACACGGCAATCGACGCGATCCGGAAAAAGGATCCGATCTCATTTACCGCAATGGCGCGGGAAGACGACGCGGGCGGGGCGCCGTACGAGTTCAGCATCGAGGATTCGCGGCCGCTTCCGGACGAGGTCGCGTCGCGCGCGGAAGACGCGGAGCTCATCGACGCGCTGCTTGCCGAACTTCCGCCGAAACAGCGGGCCGCGATCCTCCTTCACGACGGCGAGGAGCTTACGTTCCAGGAGATCGCCGACGCGGTTAAAGAGCCGCTGAATACGGTCAAAAGCCGTTACCGGCGGGGAGTCGAGACGCTCAAAAAACGGCTCAGCTCAGGTCAGGGAGGCGGAATGACGGACGGTTGACTCTGTTTTTGCACCAATACCAGCTCATTTACGTATTACCCATATGGCGTTAAGCGAAAACCCGATTGCCGGGCTCCCGGCCATTCCGCTCCCAGAGCATCTCGCTGAGGGCGTTTTTGCGGCTGTCCTTGAAGCGAAGATCCGCAGGCTCCGGGCCAGACTCATCCTCGCCGGTACGGCGCTCGTTGCCGTCCTCGCGTTTGCCGTTTCGGCCGTGTCCTCATTCATCGAGGAGGTGAAGACGTCCTCCTTCATTGATTACCTCCGTCTGCTCGTGACGGATTCGGGTTTCGTCTTGTCGCATTTGAAGGAATACGCCCAGGGTATTCTCGAAGTCATTCCCGTCGAGTCGATCCTCTTCATTCTCCTCGCCGGCCTTCTCCTCCTTGGGACGATTGGGTTCGCGCAGGCGCTCTACCATTCCTCGCATCGTCACCACACGCCGCTGCTCCACGTTTGAATTTGATTTCATCAATCGTCATCCTCCTGATATGAACGACATCATCACTTCGAAGGGATTCCGTATTTCCGCCCTCGTCCTCGGCGGGCTCATTTTATTTTTTTTCGGGTTTGCCGCGGGCATGAGCGTCGGCGAACGCAAGGAGCAGCATTTTGAAAATCGTAACGCGAATTTCGAAGGAATGTTCGTTCCGCGTCCGCAGATGATGATGCGCGGACCCGTGCCGATCGGCCAGCCGCCGCTTCCGCCGTCGCATGGCGTTTTTGGAAAGATCATTTCCGTTTCGTGGCCGAGTATCGTCATCAGCGCGCCGGACAATACGGAGCAGGAAGTCATCGCGACGACGTCAACGCAGATCCGGATCGGCCGCGCAGCGGGAACCCAGGCCGACATGAAGCCCGGCGTGGACGCGGCGGTCTTCGGCACGCCGAATGCGAAGGGACAGATCGACGCGCAGCTCATCCGCATTACAACCGCACAACCGACAAAATAAAATATGGCGTTTTTCCAATCCCTGAAGCGATTTTTGAAAAAGAAATCGGTCATCGCGCTCATCGTGATCGCCGCCGGCATCGGCGGCTATTTCTGGTATCAGCGGAGCAGACCGCCAACGCCGCCGAAGTACGTCCTTGCCGCCGTCACGCGCGGCGCGGTCATCCAGACCGTGAGCGGGAGCGGGCAGGTGTCCGGCGCGCGCCAGTTCGACGTGAAGCCGACCGTGTCGGCGAACATCATCAGGATCAACGTGAAACCAGGCGACGCGGTTACGTCGAGTACGGTCCTTGCCGTGCTTGATTCGACGACCGCCTTAAAAGCGGTTCGCGACGCCCAGCAGAGCGTGAACAACGCGGCGCTCTCGCTCCAGTCGCAGCAACTCGCGTACGACAAGCAGAAAGCGCCTCCGGATGCCGCCACTGTGCTCGCGGACCAGAACGCCGTGAGCGCCGCCCAGCGCGCGCTTGACACGCTCCTCGCCGGACCGGACTCGAATGACGTGACGAACGCGCAGCGCGACGTTCAGACCCAGATTGAGAACACGAAGCTGTCCTACGACGGTTCACTTTCCGTGAATGTCCGGAATGCGTACGACGATGCGGTCTCGCTCCTTCGGGATGCCGCGAAGACGGCGAAAGAAGGCGTCCATGATGCCCAGCCGATCGTTGATACGAATGATCCGAATCTTTCAAATTTGAGTCCGAGCAAGATCATGGACGCGAAAGCGCTTTCGTACGGCGTGAACGATCCCGTGAAGAAGCTCGACGCGGATGCGAATGCGCTCACGCTCACGGGCGCGGATCCGGTGCAGATCGACGGCTCGCTTTCGGATGCGTCCGATGCACTCCAAAAACTCGTGACGTACCTCCAGAAGCTTGATGACGCGCTGTTGAACACGGCGCCTTCGGCGGCGTACTCGTCGACCGCGATCGCGACGATGAAGAGTACGGTCGACGCGGACCTCTCCGACGCGACGTCGAAACTCTCCGCGGTCCTCTCGCAGGTGCAGACGATCAGCGCGGCAAAGACGTCGTATGCGAATGCGGTCATCGCTCTCCAGAAAGCGCAGACGGCCCTTGCGAAGCTCACGGAGCCGCCGGCGGCGAGCGACGTCGCGAACGCAAAAGACAAAGTCGCGCAGGCCCAAGCGACGCTCAAAGCGCTCACGGCGGGTCTGACGCCCGTTGACGCGCAGATCGCGCAGAATTCCCTCCAGCAGAAGCAGGCCGCCGTCACGGCCGCGCGCAATACGCTCGCGGACGCCCAGACGGCGCTCGCAAACTACGTGATCAGACCGCCGTTTGCCGGCACGATCGCCGCCGTGCCCGCGAACGTCGCGGACAGCGCGTCGCCGTCGACGGTCATCGCGACGGTCGTGACGACGGCGAAGATCGCCGACCTCTCGCTGAATGAGGTCGACGCGGCGAAGGTTCAGGTCGGGCAGAAAGCGACGCTCACATTTACCGCCATTCCCGATTTGAGCGTTGCCGGCATCGTCTCGGAAGTCGACTCGATCGGGACGGTCACGCAGGGCGTTGTGAATTACAGCATCAAGATCGTCTTTGAGACGCAGGACGCGCGGGTGAAGTCCGACATGAGCGTGACGGCGGAAATCGTGACGCTCGCGAAGCCGGACGTCCTCACGCTTCCGAACGCGGCCGTTCAGTCATCCGCGACCGGCGGGTCGACGGTCCGCGTGATCCCGGGTATTGCGAATCCCAACCCGTCCGCCTTCACGTCCGGCATCACGTCTCTCGTCCAACCGGTGAGCCAGAACGTTGAGGTCGGCGCGTCGAACGATACGGTCACGGAGATCACGTCCGGGCTGAACGAGGGCGATCTCGTCGTCCTTCGGACGATCACGTCGTCGGGTTCGGCGTCGGCGGCCACGCAATCGTCATCCGCATTCCGGATCCCGGGCGTCGGCGGCGGCGGAGGATCAGGCGGCGGAGCCGGCACCGCGGTTCGCCGAACAGGCGGATAATGCCGATGACGCCGCATGCTTTCAGCCATCAATATCAGGCTCTATAGATATCCGGCTAAAAGTTGATAGCTAAAAAAGCTATAAGCTCTCTATGATGATCGACGTTCGGGACGTAAAGAAGTCATACGCCATCGGAAAGGAGATGACGGAAGTCCTCCATGGCGTCTCGTTCGGCGTGAAGAAGGGGGAGTTTATTGCCATCACGGGTCCGTCCGGATCCGGGAAATCCACGCTCATGCACATCCTCGGCGCGCTCGACCAGCCGACGAGCGGATCGTACTTCCTGGACGGCGAGGACGTGTCCGCGCTTCCGGCGGACGAGCTCGCGAAGATCCGGCGCACGAAGATCGGTTTCGTCTTCCAGGCGTTCCATCTCCTCCCGCGCGCGACCGTGCTCCGGAACGTCGAACTCCCGCTCGTCTATGCCGATATTCCGCACGCCGAGCGCGAGCGGCGCGCGCGGAAAGCGCTCAAAGAGGCCGGACTTGAAGAAGAACGGTTCACCCACTCGTCGAATCAGCTCTCCGGCGGACAGATGCAGCGCGTCGCGATTGCGCGCGCGCTCGTGAACGATCCGGCAATCATCCTCGCGGACGAGCCGACCGGGAACCTTGACTCGAAAACGGGCGACGTGGTCCTCGAGACGTTCCAGCGGCTCCACCAGGAGGGCCGGACGGTCGTCCTCATCACGCACGAGGCGTACGTGGCCGAACACGCGAACCGCATTATCATGATCCGGGACGGGAGCATCCTTGAAGATCGGAAGAACGTGAAGACGTATCTGAAGAGCACGCAGAAGGTATGAAAACGACGGATCTCATCGAAGAAATTACGCTCGGCGTCTCATCGAACAAGGTGCGATCCGGTTTGACGATGCTCGGCATCGTCATCGGGATTGCCTCCGTGATCGCGATGCTCTCGGTCGGCGAAGGGACGAAGGCGCAGATCGAATCGAGCATTCAGTCGCTCGGGTCAAACCTCCTCATCGTCGAGCCGGGGTCGCAGCGGGGATTCGGCGCCCCGAGTTCCGGCCGGGGGTCCGCGACAACGCTCAAACAGGACGATGCGACGGCCATTTCGTCGGGCGTGACCGGCATTGCCGCCGTTTCTCCGGAAACGACGGGCCGGTTCCAGCTCGTTGCGGGCGCGAACAATACGAACACGCAGGTCATCGGGACGACGCCGGCGTACCTCACGACGCGGAACCTCGCCGTCGATTCCGGAGCGTTTTTCAGCGATGCGGAAGTGACGGCGCGTGCAAAAGTCGCGGTCATCGGTCCGACGGTGCGGGATGATCTCTTCGGCACGGACGCGAATCCGGTCGGATCGACCGTTCGGATCAACGGGATGAATTTTAACGTGATCGGCATGACCGTGGCGAAAGGGGGATCCGGATTTTCGAATCAGGACGATACGGTCTATATTCCCATTTCAACCATGCAGACGTTCCTGACCGGCAGCAACGCCGTGTCGGAAATCGACATCGCCGCTGCGAGCGCGGATACGATGACCGACGTCCAGAACGCCGTGACGGAGCTCCTCCTCGGACGCCATAAGATTGCGGATCCCACGCAGGCCGACTTCAGCATCCTGAACCAGGCGGACATCGTGAGCGCGGCATCGAGCATCACGGGGACCTTTACAACCCTCCTCGCGTCGATTGCGGGAATCTCGCTCCTCGTCGGCGGCATCGGCATCATGAACATGATGCTCACGACCGTGACGGAACGGACGCGCGAGATCGGGCTCCGCCAGGCCATCGGCGCGGAGAAGTCCGCAATCGTCCTCCAATTCCTCGGCGAAGCGATTCTCCTCACGGTCCTCGGCGGGGTGATCGGGATCCTCCTCGGGTATGGCATCTCAAAAGTCATCACGACGCTCGCGTCGATCCAGACCTCCGTCGCGTGGTCGTCCGTCGGCCTCGCCTTCGGCGTCTCCGCGGCGATTGGACTCGTCTTCGGCTACTACCCCGCGCGCCGCGCGGCGAAGCTGAATCCGATCGAAGCGCTCAGATATGAGTAATGTTTCCTCATGGGCCTACGAAATTACGAATTGGCGCGAATATACGAATCGCGAATGAGGATGGTTTCTCATCATTCGTACTTTCGCGTCAATTCGTAATTTCGTAGGCCCGCTTCATTCAACTCAGTCATTCACTTCAAGCTATGAAAAAGATCCTCCCCATCATCATCGTCGCCCTCATTGTCGGCGGCATCTCATTCTACGGCGGAACCGTGTTCGCAAAGCGGCAAACGCCGGCTCAGGGCTCCGCGCGTCAGGGCGCAGCCGGCGCCGTGGGCGCAGCCGGACGAGCCTTCGGCGGCCAGGGCCGCAACGCAAACGGCGGATTCGTGAGCGGCAAGGTCATCTCGAAAGACGCGACGAGCGTCACGATCCAGCTGGATGCGCCCGCGAACGGACAGACCGGGAGCGGGACGACAGGGTCGAAAATCGTCTTTTACTCCGCGTCGACGACCGTCTCCCAGATGACGCAGGGAACCATGGACGCCGTGACGAACGGGGCGGAAGTCACCGTGATCGGCCAGACCGGAGCCGACGGGAGCGTCACGGCACAGTCGATCCAGATCCGTCCGGCCGGTGCGGCCGGTGCGTTATTTATCCGTGGCGGAGGCGCAGGTGCGCCCGGTCAGAGTCAGGGTCAGCCGCAGGTCGGTCAGCCGAACACCCAATAATCAACACATGAAACCGACGACGTCCAGACGGTCCCGTTTCCATCTGGACGTTTTCGACTTCTCGTGATACCCCAAAGACATGGGAGAACCGGAAGAGATCGAGAAGGAATTCGAATCCTTCGTCTCGGGCGCACTCGACCAGCTCGAGTTCGATTTTTCCTCATGCGCTCGAAAACGTCGCGGTCATCATCGAGCCGGACGTCCGAAGAAAAACACGGGATGAAGTCCGGTTGCGGCGCGGGTTCACGCTCCTCGGCCTCTACCAGGGCGTCCCGAAGATCGCACGCTCGCACGGCGAACCGTGGATGCTCCCGGATAAGATCACGCTGTTCACGGGGCCGATCATCGAAGAGGCGAATCAAACCGGACGGCCCGTCAGAGACGTCGTCCGCGACGTCGTCTGGCACGAAGTCGCGCACGCGCTCGGCCTCGACGAGCACCGCGCCCGCGCCGCGGAACACCGACGGAAATCTTCGAAATCCTGATGAATCACTTCATGAGTCAATCCATCGAAGAGTCAACGAGTCAACAAGTCAACGAGTCAACTAGTGTATAATATCCACGACTCACGACTCACGACTCACGACTCACGACTCACGACTACCCCCATGCCAATCATCGAAGTCAAAAATCTCGTCAAAACGTTCAAGGACGTCAAAGCCGTGGACGATGTTTCTTTTTCCGTGGAGAAGGGTGAAATCTTCGCGTTCCTCGGGCCGAACGGCGCCGGGAAGAGCACGACGATCAAGATGATCACGACGCTCCTCCGACCGACGTCGGGACGCATCCGGCTTGACGGGCATGATCCGGTTCTCCACTCCACGGAAGTCCGCCGTTCGTTCGGGATCGTCTTTCAGGACCCGAGCCTCGACGACGAGCTCACCGCGTACGAGAACATGGAATTCCACGGCGTCCTCTACAGCGTTCCGAAAACGCTCCGGAGGAAGCGCATCGAGGAGCTTCTGAACTACGTCGAACTCTGGGACCGGCGCGACGCGCTCGTGAAGACCTTCAGCGGCGGCATGAAGCGCCGGCTCGAAATCGCGCGCGGGCTCCTCCACCACCCGAAGGTCCTCTTCCTCGACGAACCGACGCTCGGGCTCGATCCGCAGACGCGGAACCACGTATGGAGCTACGTTGAGACGCTGAACAAAACCGAAGGGATCACCGTGTTCTTCAGCACGCACTACCTCGAAGAAGCGGAGCGCGTCGCCTCACGCATCGCGATTATCGACCACGGGAAGATCATCGCGATGGGAACGCGCGGCAGAGCTCAAGGCGAAAACGAATACGCCCACGCTCGAAGACGCCTTCCTCTCGCTTCACCGGCAACGCGATCCGCGACGAAGAGGGGAGTTCCGTTGATCGCATGCGCGAACGCCGCCGCGCCCGCGGCCGCTAAGGCACGGGGTTTGGCATTTGGGGTTTGGGTTTTGGTCAGAAATACCAAATGCCAAAACCCAAACCCCAAATGCCACCCTATTCCCGATTCCCGAACCGCCTATTCCCTATGAATGCCATCTACATCCTCTGGCTCCGCCAGCTCAAGCGATACGTCCGATCGAAATCAAGACTGATCGGCTCGCTCGCCCAGCCCCTCTTGTTCCTGCTCGCCTTCGGATTCGGGTTCGGGCCGATCTTCCAGAAAGCGGGGCAGGGGAATTACCTCAACTTCCTCGCGCCGGGAATCGTCGGCATGACGATCATTTTCACGTCGGTGTTTTCCGGGATCGAAATCATCTGGGACAGGCAATTCGGATTCTTGAAAGAGACGCTCGTTGCGCCCGTGTCCCGGCTGTCCGTTATGCTCGGACGCACGCTCGGAAGCGCGACGATCGCGACGATCCAGGGGCTCATCGTATTTGCGATTTCCACGGTCGCCGGGTTCCGCCCGTCCTCGTGGGGTCTCGTCGTTCCCGCCGTTCTCGTCATGTTCGTCATCTCTCTCGTCTTCACGGCGTTCGGGACGACGATCGGATCGCTGCTCACGGACATGCAGGGCTTCCAATTGATCGTGAACTTCCTCATCATGCCGATGTTCTTCCTGTCGGGGTCGCTCTTCCCGCTCTCCGGCCTGCCCGGCGTCGTGACGGTGATCGCCGCATTCGATCCGCTCACGTACGGCGTCGACGCGTTGCGCGGCCTGCTCATCGCATCGAGTCACTTCGGCCTCCGTGTCGACATCCCCGTCCTCATCGGTATCGCCCTCCTCTTCATCGGCATCGGCGGAGCCGCATTTGATCGGATTGAGGTGTAGATCGGGTTCCTCAACAGTACAACAATCCATGAGCAGGAAGGATTGTTGTATTGTTATATTGTTGTATTGTTTTTTGACCTGCACTTGACGGAAATTGGCCCACGCGTAAGATGTGTTCGTTCCATGAACGAAACCATAGAGGAGGAAGCATGAGACTTCAGGTGATGTTCTTTGACAGGGCGCGCGACGAATTCCTCGCCCTCGGCCTTGAGGGCAAATACTTGGGCGTCGACGTCGAAGGGGACTGGGATGCCCAGAAAGCGTTCTTTATTCACGAAACCGACTCCGGGGTCAAGCGGACGGAATGGCGCGGCGGCGCCGGCAGCTGGGAGGGGGCCTGCCACTCGATGCACGCATTAACGAGCGATTTGTAGCCACTCCATTCGCAAGTAAGGGGCCATGTTTCTACGCATGGCCCTTTTCTGTTTGGACAATTGTGTATTAGGGCGTTACGCGCTGAACCCTCGTCATTTTCAGTTGACCATCATCACGTAACGTCTTACAGTGTGGATACCAGTATGCCATTCTCTTTCTCCTCCTTCACGTTCTCCGATGAAGAGCTTGCGGAGATCTACGAGGCGCTCCTCGTCCGCGCCGAGGTTGAGGATGAGCTTCGCGTTGAGGAGGGGCTTGAGCCGGTCCAGTTGCGGCCGCTCCTCGAGAAAATCGAGGAGATCGTCGTCGCGAAAGGGATGAGGCCTGATCAGATCGAGGCGAAAATCGAGGACGAGCTGTGGCGGCAGGCGTGGTACGCCGTGACGGACGAATTCGCGTGGCGCCGCGCGCGCGAAGAGACGATCGCGGAGCTCGGCGAGCGCGCAGAGGGCATGCGCGAGGACCGGATCGAGCACCTCTCACGCTTGCGGTACGACCGCCGGTTCAACGACTACGTCGCGGAAATCGAACGGCTGTACGGGATCAACGCGAAGCCGAAGAAACGGACATGAGAGATTTCAGCATTAAAACGCATAACCCCAACGAAGATGTTGGGGTTTGGCGTTTGGGTTTTGGGGTTTGGATTGTTCTTTTTGTCTGCGCGACGATCGGAGCCGGGTGCGCGCGATCAACGTCTCCGGTAAGACCGCAGGTCGCGTCCACGCCCATCGACCATCCGGCGGCTCTCACCGAAACGGTTACGCGGACGCAGATCGCAGACGGCATTGAGCGGGTCGTTGCGCCGATTGCGACGTCGACCGAGGGGATGATTGAGCTCTATCGGTTCAGCAGAGATCTCTATCAATTCGGACTCTCGGCGACATCGACGCGTCTCGGGATGGGGGAGTGGATGGGTGCGGAGCCCGACGCGGTCGGGATCGTCAATGGCGGGTATTTCATGAATGACGGAACGCCGTCGGGGTACCTCTCCGTGGATGGAACGCGCATCGGATCGAACGAATTCGATTTGAATAAAAGCGCTGTCATTGATTTTGACGACGGCGTCAGGATCATCGATACGTCGGCGACGCGCATCGACATCTCGCAGATGAAGACGGCGCTCCAGAGCTATCCGCTTCTCGTGGCGAGCGGGACCCCCGTTATCCGGAGCGATTCGGGGAAGCTTGATCGCAGGTCCTTCATCGGCGTCGATCGGGACGGGAACGTATGGATCGGCGTCGTTGCCGACGGGGAGATTTCGCTCCATGATCTCGCGCAACGTCTCGTCGAGCTCAATGTCAATTTGATGGACGTCGTGAACCTCGATGGCGGCACGTCGACGGGTATCGCGATCCGCGCCGGATCAACGCCGACGATCCGCGAGACGTTCGGCGGCGTGCCGAACGTGATCACGGTGACGAGGAAGAGATAGAAGAAGCTGGAAGCTAGAAGCTGGAAGCTGGTGAGGGCGCGTTCAAATCAGCTTCCAGCTTCTAGCTTCCAGCTTCTTCTCCAGTCTCCGCCCGCTACTCATTCTGACTGAAGCGGGATGCCCACCGGTGAGTCCTGCGTGACCGTCGGCGGCGCGTTCTGCTGCGCGAACGGATTCGACTTCGCGATGCTCGGGACGGCGAGGCTTAAGTAGATGCCGATGCCGAGAACGATGAGGAGGAGCGCGCCCGTAATGTAGAGGAAGTGCGGACCGAATTCGGCGAGGCTCTCGCTGAAAAAATATAACGCCGCCGCCGCGATGAGGAGGAGGACGATGGCGATGACCGTGATGACGAGCATCATGTGTTTCAGGGTAGCCGAAATCGGGACTGACGGCAAGGATGCGGCGCGGATCGCGATGGGGTTCGTCCCGCCGCACGCGAGGTTGCGGAATATCGTAAAAAATGCTATCTTTTCCCCTGAAATTATGCCACTGAAGGTGTTCTCGGCCCAGCCGGAATCGGGCGCAAAAAAAGCAGACGCGGGGTACGACCAACGGAAGATTTCGCAGATCCTTCACGCCGTGAATCCGCCGGAGCGCGGGCTCCCGCCGGAAGAGATGCGTATTACGGTCCACGCGGCCGTAACGCGGATTTCGGTTCTCTATGAAAAGCTCCGGAACGCCGTCGATTATCGAGAAGAACATCTCCTTCGGAAAGGCGCGATCGTCCGCATCCTCACGCGCCAGCTCGTGTTGGACGTCGACCCCCTGAACATCGCGCAGAACCTCATCCGCGAGCTTATCGCCGCGCGGTACCTTCCGAACGCAATGCTTCCGGAGACGGCGATCGACGAGGCGGCGAGCGTCATCCGCAAATATCAGGCAATCGAGCGCGCCGCGTTCGGAAGCGAACGTCACAAGCGGTGGGTCCTCGGCATGGTCGCGACGGAGCTCGAAGAACTCCTCGTGGATCCCCAGCGCGACAAGGCGCTCGTCACGTTCCTCTACGAGCGGCTCGCGAACGTCATCCGCGTCCGCGGCGTCGAGATTGAAGACACGGACCGCCGTCTCGAAATCTACATTGCGTGCTACCGGACGCTCCTCAAAGCCGATGACGAGCAGATCGCGTACAAGTACCTCCGTGCGTACCTTCAGGACTGGATGGTTCCGGACGCGTGGGTCGATTCGCCCGAGGTCGTCGCCGAACGGCTCGTCGGCCTTGAGCCGTACATCCGCGGGCAGATCGTGTCGCCGCTCACCCAGCGGTTCGTCCGGGCCGTGCGGCCGTGGGCCGTGTCGCTCCTCATGCTCACGGACGCGCTCGACGAGGAGAAGGAAAAAGGCGAACTCCTCACGTCCGTCGAGCAGACGCGCGCCGCCGTGGCGAACGCCGCGGAGAAGCGGCAGAAGCGCGCGAGCATCAAACTGCGGCGCGGGACGGTCCGCGCGATGGTCTACCTCTTCATCACGAAAATCGTCTTCGCGCTCGCGCTCGAGGTTCCGATCGAGTGGTACTTCTACGCTTCCGTCGCCATGACGCCGCTCGCCATCAACATTGCGCTCCCGCCCACGATCATGTTCTTCGTCGGCGTGTTCATCCGGCGTCCGGATTCCTCGAACCGACTTCGCATCGTTGAGTACGTCGATACGCTTCTCTCTCCCGCCGGCGTTCCTCCATTCGATATCCGACTCCCGCGCCCGCGTCGAGGCGTGTCGCGCGGCATCTTCGGCCTCCTCTACTTCGCCATGTTCATCGTGACCTTCGGCGCGATCGGGTATGCGCTCTGGCGCATCCACTTCTCGTTCGCCGCGATCGCCATCTTTTTCCTCTTCCTCTGCCTCGTGAGTTTCTTCGGGTACCGGCTCCGCCAGACGGCCCGCGAAATCCTCGTCGTCCAGCCGAAGGAGCGCCTCTGGACCTCGCTCGCGGACTTTTTCATGCTCCCAATCCTCCGCGCCGGCCGCTGGCTCTCAACATCCATCTCGAAGATCAACGTGTTCACGTTCATCCTCGACATCCTCTTCGAAGCGCCTTTGAAGATTTTTCTCGGGGCCCTTGAGGAATCGTTGAAGTTCATCAAAGAAAAGAAGGATGAGCTCACACAGGAGTAGTCGATAGTCGAATAGTCGAGTAGTCGAATAGTTTCGGAAAGCGACTATCGACTACTCGACTATTCGACTATCGACTTGTGCGGACTATGAAAAAACCAAAAAGCAATCGAGTCCTGAAGACGGCACATGGAGAAATTCCGATGCCGTTCTTCATGCCGATCGCGACGAAGGGGGCCGTGAAGACGCTCTCGTCGGTCGACGTCGAGCGGCTCGGGTCGCCGATCGTACTTTCGAATACGTACCATCTGATGCTGCGGCCGGGGATGGAGGTGATGAAGGAGGTAGGCGGCCTCCATCGATTCATGGGATGGGACGGCGCGATTTTGACGGATTCCGGGGGCTATCAGGTCTTTTCGCTGTCCGAGCGGCGGAAGGTTGCGGAAGAAGGAGTCGTCTTCGCCTCGCCGATCGACGGGAGTCGGCATCTCCTGACGCCCGAGTCCTCCATCGACATCCAGCGGACGCTCGGGAGCGACATCGTGATGTGCTTTGATGAGGTCGTCGCGCTCCCGAACGATCCTGACGTCATCGAGTCGGCCGTCGACCGGACGACGCGGTGGGCGAAACGGTGCAAGGAAACCTTTGAATCAACTCGTGAATCATCACTGAACCCGGGTGCGCTCCTCTTCGGGATCGTCCAGGGCGGGACGGATGCGGACCTCCGTCGCCGGAGCGCCGAGGGTCTCACCGGCATCGGATTCGACGGCTACGCAATCGGTGGCCTTTCCGTCGGGGAGCCGTTCGAGGAGGCATGCGAGACGCTTGAGCATCTCATCCCGCTGCTTCCGGAAGACAAGCCACGGTACTTCATGGGCGGCGCTCAGCCGCATCAACTCATCGAATACGTACGCCGAGGTATCGACATGTTCGACTGCGTCCTCCCGACGCGAAACGCGCGCCACGGCCACCTCTACCGCTGGGTCCATGACGATCTCTCGCGACCGGATTTCTACGAGGTCATCAATATCACGAACGCGAAGTGGCAGGGGAGTAAGGAAGTCATCGAGTCATCGAGTCATCGAGTCATCGAGTCGACTCGAGCGGCCTACCTCGAGCGCGAGCTCGGACCATTTACGCTTGGCTATCTCCACCATCTTTTCGACGTCGAGGAGATGCTCGCGTACCGGCTCGCGACGATTAGTAATCTTGCGTTTTACCTCGACCTCTTTGATCTCATCCGGAAGAGTGGGGTTTAGGCCAAATTCGAATACACCCTCTGTACGTCGTCCTCGGCCTCAAGCTCCGAGATGATTTCTTCGACGGCGAGCCCTGTCTTCTCGTCCGTCTCGACCGTCATCTTCGGGATCCATTCGAACTCCGCGGATTCGACGGGGAGGCCGAGTTTGGTGACGGCATCGGCGACGGCCATCAATCCCGAGGGTGTGGTGCGGACGTCGACGCCGGCATCGTCCTCGATGATGTCTGTTGCGCCAGCATCAATGAGCGCGAGTTCGATATCGTCATGGCGATCCGGCGCGAGCGCGCCGGTGACGCGGACCGTGCCGACGCGGTCAAAGAGGTAGGAGACCGAGCCGGTATTTGCCATCGTGCCGTTGTGTTTCGTGATGATGTGTTTCACGGTCGAGACGCTCCGGTTCCGATTGTCCGTGACGCACTCGATCATGAGCGCGGTGCCGCCCGGGGCGTACGCCTCATAGAGGAGCTGTTCAAGCTGGGCCTCCGCGCCCGCACCCGTCGCGCGGTCGATCGCGCGCTGGATCACGTCTTTCGGCATGAGCCCTTTCTTTGCGTGATCAATCGCCACACGGAGCCGCACGTTGAACGTCGGGTCCGCCCCCTTCTCGCGCGTCGCCACCGTAATCTCCCGCGACAGCTTCGTAAACGAAGCCGAACGCTTTGCATCCACGGCACCCTTGAATTGTTTGACCTTGGACCATTTGGAGTGGCGGGACATAGGTTCGTTGCGTCGGGCGTCGGACGTCGTTGCGTCGGGTATCATAACCACGTCAGGAGATTGCCGCAATGACCTCGGCTTGGGGGCGTCTCTTCGGCCGACGCCCGACGTCCGACGCCCGACGCAACGAAAAACGTCCGGATTGCTCCGGACGTCCTGTATTGATAGATCTTGACCGAAGCCGCTAGCCGATCGAGTCGATCTTCACGCTCGTGAACGGCTGGCGGTGGCCGGTGTGGCGGCGGTAGCGGGACTTTGGTTTGTACTTCACGATCTCGAGCTTCTTCCCTTTGCCGTGCGCGGCGACGGTCGCCTGGACTTTTGAGGCGAGCAGGGGAGCGCCGATGTCGACGTTCGAGCCGTCGTCTTCGGCCTTCAGGAGGACTTCAAAATCAACCTTTCCTCCGGGTTCAAGGTCGAGCTTCTCGATCTTGAGGACCTGGCCTTCGCGGACGATATATTGTTTTCCCCCGGTCTTGATGACGGCGAACATAGTGGGGAGATGGTAGTAAAAATGGCGGGATACGTCAAGAGAGAAGGGGGGAAGGATGAGGGATGAGGGGGGCGACTCCCCCTTCATCCCTCATCCTTCCCCCTTTGCTCTCTATTCTTCCCTTCGATTTTCCATCGCTTCCGCGACCGTCATCTCATCCGCGTACTCCAACTGCGCCCCGTTTGGGAGGCCTCGGGCGAGGCGGGTGACGTGGGAGAGGGAGGGGACGCGGTGGGCGAGTTCGCGTTTGAGGTAGAGGGAGGTCGTGTCGCCGGCAACGTCGGGGTCCAGGGCAAGGATCACTTCTGTGATCATTGAGGGTTGGGATCCTAAGCGTCGGAAAAGGGGTTCGATCCAGAGCTGATCCGGGGTCCTGCCGCTGATCGGGTCGATGAGGCCGCCGAGGACGTGGTAGCGCCCGCGGAACGCGTTCGATTCTTCAATGACGCGGACGTCCTGCGGGTTCGCGACGACGCAGAGTTTCGTGGCGTCGCGGGACGAATCCGCGCAGATTGCGCAGGGAGAGGATTCGGACCAGAGCCCGCACGTCGTGCATCGCACGACGCCGTCGGAAAGACGCCGGAGCGCCTCCGCAAACCGGAGGATCCGATCCTTCGGTTGCGAGAGGAGCCAGTATGCGTACCGCAACGACGCCCGCGGACCCACGCCGGGGAGCATGTCGAACTCTGCGGCGACGTCGTGGATGGGAGGGGGGGTGCGGCTCATGAGGAAAAGGATGGTTAGATCGTTAGATGGTTAGGGTTGGAATATTTCTTTTGATTCTCGGCCACTCAGCACCTAATCAAAGTAAATGAGTCCAACCCTAACCATCTAACGATCTAACCATCCAACGATCTATTTCATCAGGTTCTGGACATCCTGCGCAAGCTCCGTGCCGCCGAGGTCCTTCATCTTCGAGGCCATGATCTTCTGCATCTTCCCGACGGCGTCGTTTGCGGCGTCGCGAACCGCGGACTCGCAGGCCGCCTTGTCGGCGAAGAGCGTGGGATCGAGCGTGACCGTCTTCACCTTCATGTTCCCGTCCATGACGATCTTCGCCTTCCCCCAGCCGCCCGACCCTTCGACGGATTCCTTCGAGAGGTTGTCTTGAAGCGTCTTCGCGCGAGAGCGGATGTCTTTGAATTGTTTGAGTTTGTTGAACATGGGGTAGGGTTTAGATGGTTAGATCGTTAGATGGTTAGGGTTGGAAAAATTTTCTCTGACTAACCATCTAACGATCTAACCATCTAAACCCTAACTAGAATGGCGTAGTCGAAGCGGACTGTCCAGCGCCGATCTCCGGTACTGAAGGAGCCGATGCCAGGCCGGGCGGCGGCGTGAGGCGGCGTTCGAGGTTGCGGAACGAGGCGCGGGCTTCGTCGAAGAAGAGCTTCACGATGCCCGTGGGGCCGTTGCGGTGTTTTGCGATGTGAATTTCGGCGAGGTTCCGCTCGTCCGGCGAGAGGTCGTCGATCCGGTACCCTTTGTCCACGGCTTTGCGGTAGATGAACATGACGACGTCCGCGTCCTGCTCGATCGAGCCGGACTCGCGGAGGTGGGCGAGTTTCGGGATGGCCGGCTTGCTGAGTTCGACCTGCCGCGAGAGCTGGGAGAGCGCCATGACCGGGATGTTGAGCTCGCGCGCGATCCCTTTGAGCCCGCGCGTGATCTGCGCGATTTCCTGCACGCGGTTGTCCGGGTTCCCGCCGAAGCCCTGTCGCCCCTCCATGAGCTGGAGGTAGTCGACGATGAGGAGGCCGAGACCCTGGTCCATCTGGAGGCGGCGCGCTTTCGTCCGGATTTCCATGACGTTCACGTTCGCCGTGTCATCGATGAAGATCGGCGCTTCGGAGAGGACGCCGAGCGCGTGCCCGATGCGCGCGAAGTCGTCGCGCGACCCTTCGGAGCTCAATCGGCCGTTGCGGAGGTTCCAGAGATTGACGCCGGCTTCCGCGGAGATCATGCGGTCCACGAGCTGCTCCTTGCTCATTTCAAGCGAAAAAATACCGACCGGGACTTTTGATTTCGTTGCGGCGTGCCGCGCGATGTCCAGGGCGAGCGACGTTTTTCCGCAGCTCGGACGCGCGGCCAGGATGACGAGGTCGCTCTTGTGGAGTCCGCCGAGATGCCGGTCAAGGTCCGCGTAGCCCGTGGGCGTGCCGCGGAGTTTTCCGGCATCGCGGTGGAGTTCGTCGATGCGGTCGAAGGCGGTCGCGAGGAGTTCCTTAATCGGGGAGAACGCGGTTTTGAGATAACCCTGCGAGACGTTGAAGAGTTTTTGCTCGGCGATGTCGAGGACGTCCTGGAGGTCCTCCCCGGCGTCGAACCCGAGCGCGGTGATGTCGCTTGCCGCCGTGAGGAGGCGCCGGAGCGTGGCCTTCTTCGAGACGATCGCCGCGTAGTTTTCGATGTGGCTCGCCGTGGGGACCGCGTTCGCGAGGTGGATGAGGTACGTCCTGCCGCCGATGCGTTCGAGCGCCTTCCGTTCGTTCAGGAGGTTCCCGAGCGAGAGGAGGTCGATCGGCTCGTGACGCCGGTAGAGGTCGACGATCGCTTCAAAGACGGTCCGGTGCCGTTCGTCGTAGAAATCCTCGGGGTTGATCTGGTCCGCAACCTTAATGAGCGCATCCTTATCAATCAGAAGCGACCCGAGAAATGACTGCTCGGCCTCGAGGTTCTGCGGGATGAGACGCTCGGTGTCCGCCATAGACAGGGAGCCACCTTAGCGCGTGGGGAGGGGGGAATGCAATCAGAGGGAGGGATGGTCGGATGGTCGGATGGATAGATGGATAGGGTTGGAGTTATTTTCTTTGATTTCGGATCGAGCAGCCGAGAATCAAAGGAATTATTCCAACCCTATCCATCTATCCATCTAACCATCCATATCCCCGTAGAGAGTATGCTAAACTAGCCCCCATGCAGCATCGTGGGCAGCTTCGCTGGAGGGCGGTGCTCCTCCTCATCGGGACGATCGTCGGCGCGGGAATCTTCGGGGTTCCGGCGATGATCGGCGCGTGGGGCATTCCCGTTGCCACGGTCGCGTTCGCCGCGATCACGCTTGTCATCCTCTCCGCGCACCTCCTCTACGCCGAGGCGATCCTCAAGAACGGGCGCGAGGCGCGGCTCGAAGCGCACGCCGCGCGCTGGCTCGGGAAGCCGGTCGGCGCCGTTGCGGGCGGCGTCCAGGCGCTCCAAATCTTCGGGAGCAACCTCGCGTACCTCATCATCGGCGGAGAGTTCCTTGCCGTGATCATGCGCGCCGTCGGCGTCGATATCCCGACGATCTGGTGGCAGGTCGTCTTCTGGCTCCTCGGGGCGCTCATCGTCTGCTACGGCCTGACGCTCGTGACGCGCGCGGAGGTCTACCTCACGTGGATGCTCATCGCGATGCTCGTCGTGCTCATCATCGCGTTCGCGTGGCGCGTTCAGATTGAGGACGTCTCGGCGCTCGCGTTCTCGCTCCCCGAGCGGTTCACGTTCGAGCCGTACGGCGTCATCCTCTTCGCGCTCATGGGGATCACGACGATTCCGGAAGCCGTCGACGTCGTTGGGCGGCGGCGGGAGGACGTCTTCAAGGTGATTACGCGCGCCACGGTCGTTTCCGCGTTCATCACGTACGTCTTTGGCGTTTTCGGCTGGCTCGCATCAAGCGGATTCATCGGCCGGGATCCGTCGGAACTCATCAGCTTCGTCCCGCCGATCGTCGCCTTCGCGTTCCCGCTTGCCGGATTCCTCGCGATCATCACGTCGTACATCGCGACCGCGCTCGACCTCCGGAACATGTTCCACCTCGACTACCACTTCTCGAACGCGCTCGCGTGGATCGTGTCGCTCGGCGTGCCGCTTGCGCTCCTCTTCCTGACCCCGCGCGACTTTCTCGGCACGATCGGACTCGTCGGCGCCGTTTTTGGCACGCTCCTCGCCGTCATCGTGTCATTGATGGGCTATGTCGCGATCTCGCGCGACCACGTCCGCAGCGAACCGCTCGCGAGCGTCCTCTGGCGCCGCGTCGCGCCGATCGTGACGGCGGTGTTCCTGCTCGCCGGCGGCGTCATCTGGCTATTTGCATCATAGCAGCGGTCCGTTGTTCGTCGTCCGTTGTCCGTTGTCCGTTGAAAGACAGTCCAACGGACGACGGACAACGGACAACGGACGCACACAACGTCCCAATCAACGAACCACGCCTCTCTCTATGAAATCCTTCCTCCTTCGCGCGCTCGGCATCTGGACGCTGAAGTCCGTCGTGTACGTCGCGTTCCTGCTCGCGAGCATCATGTTCCTCATTACGTCGGTTCCCGCGCCATTCCTCGCCGCGGCGTTCGACGCGGTCTACTTCCTGCTCGCGTTCATGTTCTCGGAATGGATCTTCAGGCGCGGAAGCGTGAACGTCCGCAGGCTCGCCGTCCTCGTCGTCGCGACGTTCGTCTGGGACACCATCCTCGTCTACGCGTTTTCGCTCTGGGTTCTGGGCCCGTACCGGTATCCGGCGCCCTGGACGCAGTACTTCATCTTCTTCGTCATCCACGCCGCGGCTATGTCGCTCGCCCTCTACGCGCGCAAGCGCTTCGCCGCCATCTCCGGACTCGCCGAAGGGCTTGAATCGTAAGGCCCCATGCCGCGCATTGCCTCGTTCGTCCTGCTTCGCCTCCTCGCGACGGCGTGGATCCTGTTCGCGCTCACGTCATTCTCGTCGCTCGGTCCATACGCCCTCTCGCTCCTCGCGTTCGTGAGCGAAGTGGCCTTCGGCGCGCTCTGGGGAAAAACGGAATCGGACATCACGTCCTGCCGTCCGCCGCGCGAGAATCCCGCGTTCATCCTCCTCCTCATCGCGTGTACGGCCCTCGTCGAAGTCGTCCTCTTCATCCTCATCGCTCCGCCGCTCGCCCTCGACCTCCTCCTCTGGCGCGTGCTCACCGGGTACCTGCCGTTTGGGATTGCGGAGGTGGCTGTGTATTCGATGGGGTGCCGTTTTAAGAAGTCGTGAGTCGTGAGCATCGGATAGAAAAAAGAAAGGATGAGCGCCCTGAAGGCAGGGCGTTTTTAAAAAGATTAAACACACGTTTTGTCATCCTGCGAAGTGGGATCCCTTTTTCGCCACTCGATTTCTAAAGATCACAGAGTATCGATAAGAGGAGATGGTCTTGATCGGTCTGCTTAGACCCTGTACTCGTTTTGTAATCCGACAACACGATAAAGCATGCGGCATGAAAGGGATCCCGCTTCGCAGGATGAC
The DNA here is from genome assembly GCA_963835915.1 of Candidatus Uhrbacteria bacterium. Classification (GTDB taxonomy): domain Bacteria; phylum Patescibacteriota; class Patescibacteriia; order 2-12-FULL-60-25; family 2-12-FULL-60-25; genus 2-12-FULL-60-25. The sequence goes on along the minus strand of CAWIHE010000004.1, from coordinate 866,814 downwards.
AAAATGGGCTTTTTTTTTAAATAACGCCCTGTATCCAGAGCATTCCGTCCATAGTTGTCCGAAAACTCACGACTCACGACTCGCCCGGTACGCCCGCACGACATTCTTCAGCAGCAAGGCGACCGTCATCGGCCCGACCCCTCCGGGAACCGGCGTGATCCATCCATCGACATTCTCAAACGCCTTCGCATCCGCATCTCCGTGCGTCTTCCCATCGAGTCCTCGTGAGACGCCGACGTCGATGATGACCGTTCCCGGCGTCACGAGGTCGCGGCCGAGGAAACCGGCCCGTCCGATGGCGGTCACGATGACGTGCGACCGCTGGATGAGCTCCGCATCGATCGCGTCCGGGTGCATGACAGCCGTCACGAATCCCGCGCGCTGGAGCAAGTGGATGAGCGGGTTCGCGAACGTGTCGGAGTTGGCAAGAATCGTCGCGGCTTTTCCGCGCGGGTCGATCCCCGTTGATGCAATGAGGCGGATGATCGTCTCATGAACCGGGGAGATGATCGTGGCTTCTCCGCGGTCGATCGCTGCGATGTTCTCGGGATGGAACCCGTCGACGTCTTTCTTCGGAGCGATCGCCGCGATGACGCGGTCCGCGTCATGCCCCGGCGGGAGCGGAAGCTGGACGAGGATGCCATGGATCGCCGGGTCCGCGTTCCACGCTTCGATGATGCGGATCAGATCGTTGTCGGACGTCGTTGCCGGGAGCCGTTTGATATCCGTTTTGATGCCGACCTCCGTCGCCGCCTTCTCCTTTAAGCTGACGTAGAGCTGCGACGCGGCGTCATCGCCGACGAGAATCACGCCCAGCCCCGGCGCGCTTTGCATGGAGGCGACCTCTTTTTTGATCTCTTCGCGGATCGTTGCCGCGATTGCGCGCCCGTCGATGAGGTTCATAAGATGAGAGTCTACGTGAAAACGGCTTACGAGTCAACGCAACTTTAATTTGAAAAACAACCGCTTTTGTCATTCCGAGGAACGAGGAATCGCTTTCCTGTTGAGGATGATCATCGTTTGATGGACCATCACAACTGAAAAGCGATTCCTCGCAGGGCTCGGAATGACAAAGCGATGGTTTTTGCCGTCTACTGTTTCGCCGCCGGAATCGGATATCTCCGGCACAACGTCTTCACTTCCTCTTTGAGCGTCCCATAGAACGAATCCTCCAAGAGTGAGGCGCGGAACGCTTTGAGCGCCGAGATGCGCGATTCTTTGTCGCCGGGGAGCTGGACATCCTTTGTCCGTTCGGAGAACTGGCCGATCCAGCTGGCGAGCTGTTTCATTTCGTTCACGCCCATTCCTCTTGATGTTGCGGCCGGCGATCCGAGGCGGAGGCCGCTTGGGTAGAAGGGGGACGACGGTTCGTTCGGGATCGTATTTTTGTTCGTGATGATGCCGATCCGTTCAAGCCCGTCCTGGAAGAAGACGCCGCGGCCGATGCCGGTCTTCGATAAATCGACGAGGACGAGGTGGTTGTCCGTCCCGTTGCTCACGAGCGAGAACCCGGCATCAATCAACGCCTGCGCGAGCGCCTTTGCGTTTTCGACGATGCTTGCGGCGTACGTTGCAAACGAGGGGAGCGAGGCTTCGCGAAGTGCGACGCCGATCCCGGCGATCGTATTCAAGTGCGGACCGCCCTGGCAGCCCGGGATGATCGCTTTGTCGATCTTTGATCCGAGGTCCGCATCCCTATCCAGACCCTTCTGCGTCACCATGATCATCGCGCCGCGCGGACCGCGGAGCGTTTTGTGCGTTGTCGTCGTCACGATGTGCGCGTAGGGGACTGGACTCTCATGCGCGCCGCCGGCCACGAGCCCGGCGATGTGCGAAATGTCCGCCATGAGGAGTGCGCCCACGTCTTCCGCAATCTCCGCGAACGCCTTGAACGGAATGGCCCGCGGAATCGCCGTGCCGCCGCAGACGATCACTTTCGGCTTCTCGCGCCGCGCGATCTCCTTCGCTTCCTCAAGATTGAACGACCCGTCTGCGTTCACGTGATACGGCGCGGATTTCCAGATCCGCCCGGTCGCGTTCAATGAATATCCGTGCGTCAGATGTCCGCCGTGCGCCAGGTCGAGCCCCATCAGCGTGTCGCCGGGATTCATCGTCGCAAGGTAGACGGCGAGGTTCGCCGGACTCCCGGAATACGGCTGGACGTTCACGTACGGGACTTTGAAGAGCGCCTTCGCGCGGTCCTGGACGAGCGTCTCAAGTTTGTCCGCGAATTCGTTTCCGGCGTAGTAGCGCTTCCCCGGATACCCTTCGGCGTACTTATCCGAGATGACGGACGAGAGCGCTTCAAGCACCGCGGCGGACGTATGGTTTTCGCTCGGGATGAGCGTGACCGAATCCTGCTGGCGCTCGAATTCGCCCTGGAGCAACGCGGCGACGTCAGGGTCGGAGGCGGTGAGGGTGGGCATCATAGGGGATGAGTGGTTGAGTGGATGAGTAGGGAGATCCATCGCGGGATATCGGCGATGATCGTAGCATGCGCGAGATGAAAAAAGAGGTGTGGGTGGATTGTCGAAAGGACTTGACGCGGGGTTCGAAAAATGATACCCATGTCCCACAGAAGTTTCGGTGTCGGACATTCGAAAATTGGAGGTTGAGATGAAGGAATTGGCAAAAAGCGGAAGGGATCTGCTGAAAGCAGCGCACATGTGTACGGCGAGGTACGTCGAGCCGCCATGGTGGTATCCGCAGTATCTCTTCAGGGTTCCTCCGTGCGCATCAGTGGGTACGCTTCGTGATGGTATGCGGGGCCAATGTAGGTGCGGAGTTTCATACTCCGGTTCCGGTTCTCTGAGGTTCGTGATCACTTTTACGGCCGCCATTTCGGTGTTCTTATTCGTGACGATGAAAGCGCTGGCACTGGGTCGCTTCCCGAATGATGTGCTCATTTGGACGATCTGCTTCACGATATTGGGACTTGTGTGTTTCGTCCGTTTTCGCTCTCTGCATTCAAGATGGATGTTTCACCTAAAGGAGTTCCATGGAATCGTGAAGCGCGAACACGAGCCTGAGGCGCTCACGAACCGTCTCGTCAAAGAATTTACTGCGTGGCGCGAGAGCGTTATGGGTCCGTTGTCGACGTTCGGGGAATTGCGCGCGAATCTGCAGGTGCGGCTCGACAAGACGGCTGCGTTGAAGTTGCGGTTCAAAAATCAGATGAATGGCGCGGACGCTGAAAGATGCGCTCGCCTCAAGCAGGGCCGTCGTCGGGCGAAGGCGGCGTATGTGCGGATCCTGGAGAGTACGGAACGCATGGATGCTCACGCGGCAAAGCTTGAGGCATTCTTCGGAGAATGTGAGGCACACATCAGGAATCGCGTCGCGCCCATCATCGGAGATTCGGTTCTGTTTATGGAACTCCGAAACGAGGAAGAGCGGGCGGAAGCGCTCGTTTCTGAAACGGACGCCGCGATCGCGGAATCGCTTCAGACGCTCATCGAGGGTTTGGATCGGCTTTCGTCGGGGCTGGAGCGGCATCTTACGGGTGCGGCGAAGCGGCTCGAGCGCGTAACCGGGGACGCATACACGGAAAGCCTCGACGACTTTGACCGGGTCGTCGGCGAAGCGTTCAACGCGATCCCGCCAATCGCAGAGCGGCTCCCCGAAGCCGTCACGTGAACCGTTCCTGAACATTCTGTGCTCAATCTCCACTCTCCGCGTCTTGTGCGGGCCAAGGGATCCTCTCCCATGGCCCGCGCATTTTGTTAGGGGATAGACATGAAGCACCCCGCGACGGTTATCGCGGGGGCGGGAGCGGGCGGAACGAGTGATCAGGCGCTGGCAGGGAGTGCGCGAAGTGCCGCAATGATTTCCGAACGCCACTTCCTTCGGTTGTCTTTGTGGAGACCCTTGAGATGGGCGAGTGTACCGTTTTCTCCGAGCTTAACGAGGTTCGGGATGAGGCCGAATTTCTGGTAGTCGTTTCTCCCGAGTGAACCGTCCTGAACAAGCCTCATGGCCTCGCTTGCGCCGGATTGTTGCATGACGCGGAGACCGCCGGTGATTTTGGCATGGACGGGATCGTCGTCATCAGAACTCATGATTCATCCTCCTGTACGCCGATTCGCGGAATTGCGGAAAGGACTGGATTCGGTGTATCAGATGCCGCGCCTGCCCGCAAGTCACCGTCTTCACGTTTCCGCTCAATCCCTTTAAGATCGGTTGGATGTCCGATGACTTGCTCGAAGACCTGAACGACGCCCAGCGCGAAGCCGTGACGCATGGCGAGGGGCCGCTCTTGATCGTCGCCGGGGCCGGGACGGGGAAGACGACGGTGTTGACGAAGCGGTATGTGTGGCTGTTGGAGAACGGGAAGTTGGGAGTGGGGAGTGGGGAGTGGGGGAAGAAAGGATTAAAACCCGAGAACATCCTCGCGCTCACGTTTACGGAGAAAGCGGCGGGGGAGATGGAGGATCGGATTTTGCAGATGCTGCCGAATGGGACGTATGATTTTTGGATTTCGACGTTCCACGGATTCTGTCAGCGCGTCCTTGAGGAGCGGGGGCTTGAGATCGGGTTGCCGAACCGATTTAAGATTTTGAGCGAGACGGACGGATGGCTGCTGCTCAAGCGTCGGATTGATGAACTGCCGTTGGATCATTATCGGCCGCTTGGGAACCCGGTGAAGTTTTTGGCCGCGCTCCAGCGGCACATCGGGCGTGCGAAAGACGAGAACGTGAGTCCGGAGGAGTATCTCGCTTTCGCCACGGACGCCGTGCTGGACGGGGATGCGGAGGTCGTTGGCGCGGAGCGTTTGCGTCTTAAAGAACTTGCAGATCTATCCTTCACGTATCGGAAGATATTGCGGGACGAGGGGAGCCTTGATTTTGGAGATTTGATCCAGGAGACGTTGAGGCTGTTTAGGGAACGCCCAAGTGTCTTAAAAGAATATCGCGACCGGTTCCCGTATGTGCTCGTTGATGAGTTTCAGGATACGAACTGGGCGCAGTATGAGCTCATTAAATTGCTTGCAGGCGGATCCGGCCCCTCCTTTGTCTGCTTGCCCTCTCCCGGCCCCTCATCTCTATCCTGCGACCCACCCCCGGCCCCGCCCTTGGCAGGGCGGGGAGTTCTCTTTGAGAAAAATCAAAGGAATGCCTCCCCTGCCAAGGGGAGGTTGGAGGGGTCCGAGGCAGAGGAAGGGGGTCCGAGGCTCGTCAATCTCACCGTCGTCGGCGACGATGACCAAGCCATCTACAAATTCCGCGGAGCCTCGCTCGCGAACATCCTCCAGTTCCGCGATGACTATCCTGACGCGAAGACGGTCGCGCTCACGTCGAACTACCGCTCGCATCAAGAGATCCTCGATGCGGCATACGGTTTCATCAAGAAGAACAACCCGAATCGTCTCGAGATCCGTCTTGCGGACACCGGACTCTCAAAGCGGTTGGATGCGCATCGAGGTCCTGCGGGGTTTGTGAATGCGTACTGGTATCCCTCGATTGAGGCGGAGGCGCGTGCGGTTGCGGAGCGGATTATCGAGTTGAAAGCCGAGGATGAGACGCTGACGTGGAATGATGTCGCGGTCCTTGTCCGCTCGAACGACGGCGCGGAGCCGTTCGTGCGTGCGCTTAATCGGGCGGGGATTCCGTTTCGGTTCTTTGCGTTGAAGGGTCTCTACGTGAAACCGGCGATTCTCGACCTCATCAACTTGCTCACACTCACACAGGATCACTCGGACTCCGTGGCGGTCTGGCGCGTGCTCCATATGCCCGCCGTTGATCTCGGCGCGACGGATGCCGCTGAATTAACGTTCCACTCGAGCAAGCTCCGCGGGCTCTCGCTCTGGGAGGCGTGCCGGGAAGCGGATGCGATTCCGAACGTGAGCGAGGAGGGAAAGCGAAAGATCAAAAAGATGATTCAATGGGTGGAGAAGCTCGCGGCGGACGCTCGAAGGTCGCCGCCAATGAAAGTCCTCCAGCTCGCCATTGAAGAGACGGGTCTCCTTCCGGAGATCCTCGCAAAGCCGGAACGCGAAAAGATCGAGACGATCACGCATCTGAATGGCTTCGCGGATCGCGTGAAGCGCTACGAGGCAAATACCGTCGGGCCGACGCTTAAGGGATTCCTCGATGAGCTTCGATTGGAGATCGAGAGCGGGGAGGAGGGGGCGCTCAAGGCGGATCCGGACGAGGGACCGGAGCTTGTGAAGATTTTGACCGTCCACGCATCAAAGGGATTGGAGTTCCGCCACGTCTTCATCGTATCGATGGTCGATCAGCGGTTTCCCACGCGGAAGCGTCCGGATCCGATTCCGTTGCCGGATGGGCTCGTCAAAGAACGATTGACGGAAGGTGATGCGCATCTCGAAGAAGAACGCCGTCTTTTCTACGTGGCGCTGACGCGCGCAAAAGATTCCGTAACAATTACGGGCGCGTCGGATTACGGCGGCACGCGCGCAAAGAAACCGTCGCCGTTCCTCGCGGAAGCGGGGATTCCCGTCGAAGAGGTCCGTGGCGGAGGCATTGAGCTCCGGATGACCGAACCGGCAGTGACCCAGGTCTCAAGCGTTGATGACGTTGATGATCTCCGGCGTCTCTATCCGCTCAAGCGTCGATTCTCCTACACCCAGCTCGCCGCATTCCGATCCTGCCCGCTCCAGTACAAGTTTGCGCACATCTATCGCATCCCGATTCTTGGCTCTCATCAGAAGACGTTCGGGCAGTGTATGCACTTGACGCTGCAGGATGTCTTGAAGCTGCATCTCGACAGAGGGAAGAGTCAGCAGGCGTCGTTGTTTGGGGGAGTGGGGAGTGGGGAGTGGGGAGTGGGAAATGGATTCAGGGTGACGAAGGAGGAGGTGGTGGCGATGTTTAAGGAGCGGTGGAAGGATGAGTGGTATCCGGATAGGGCGACGCATGATGAATTCTATGCAGAAGGGCTGAAGGCGATTCAGGCGTTTTGGGAGACGTGCTCGGCGAATGTCCCGCCCGTGAAAGCGCTGGAGCAGGCGTTTGATTGGCGGATTGATCAGCATTCGATCAAAGGGGCGATCGACCGCATCGACGCGCTTCCGGACGGGTCGCTTGCGCTCTACGATTACAAGACGGGCCAAGCAAAGGAAAAACTCGAGAGCGACGACAAGGAACAGCTCCGCATCTACCAGCTCGCCGTTGAGGCCAAAGGGGAGCGCGTAGGCAAACTCGCCCTCGTCTACGTCCGCGGGATGGTCGAGACCCCCGTCGACCTCCTCGAAGGCAACGAGAAGCTCGACTTCGTCGAAACGCTTCAGAAGCGCATGGATGAGATATTGGTCTCGGATTATCCGCCGAATGCATCGTCGTTTGTATGCCGGTTCTGTGATTTCAGGAATATGTGTGAATTTAGAAAATTGCATTGATTGTTCGTTTGGCCGACTGGGCCGACTGGGCCGACTAGTAAAAACCAGTCGGCCCAGTCGGCCCTCATCCCCTCGCCTCTATCCCATGGCCTTCCTCCCCATCCGCCGCATCCTCCCTTCTGCGATTCGCGAATCCGGCATCGAATCGCAGGTTTCGGCGATCCGAATCCTTGAGGAGGCGAAGGCGTCCCTTGTTCGCCTTTGGGGTCCTGAGCAGGCCGCGTTCGTGGAACCGGTTTCGTACGCCGAAGGGACGCTGAACGTCGAAATCCACTCCCCAAGCGCCGCGCACGCGCTCACGGCGCTCCAGTCACGCTGGGTGAACGAGATGAACCGGGCGCTTGGGGCGAAGAAGATCGTGAAGATAAACGTGCGCAGGAAGGGTTTTTAGTGCCTTCTATTTTCTAACATTTCGTCAGCATAATAAAAGCCCAATTTGTCATCCTGCGAAGCGGGATCCCTTTCCCACCTCACGCCTTTCAGTACTGACGGATCACGTAATGAGTATAGGGTCTAAGGAGACCGATCTAGACCACTTCCCATCATTGAGGCTCTGCAGCGTCTATGGATCGAGCGGCGGGAAAGGGATCCCGCTTTGCAGGATGACAAAAACGATGGTTTGTTCTTACTATCGACTACTCGACTATTCGACTATCGACTCTGATATAATACCTCCCATGAACATGGGTCTCCGCGGCTACCTCGCATCCATCGGACTGGGTACGCTCCTCGCCGGGGCGGCGTGGGGGATTATTTTTTATAACGTGAATCCGTACGATGCGGACTTCTTCGGGTTTGCGATGTTTTACGTGACGCTCGCGCTTGCGCTCGTCGGCGCGCTCACGTTCGTGATGACGCTCATCCGCGTCTCATTCCTGAAGCGCGAAGTCATCAGCCGTGAAGTCCTGAAGGCGTTTCGACACGCGGTCCTCTTCGCCGTCATCGCGATCGCATCGCTCATCCTTGCGGCCTCTGATCATCTGACTTTAGTTGCGCTTCTTGGCCTGATCGCGTTCGCCTCGATCGTCGAGTATTTCTTCCTGCAATTTAAGTAGTCGGGGAGTGGGAAGTGGGGAGTAGGAAGTGGGTTTCGGACGTCCACTCCCCACTTCCTACTCCCCAGTCCCGCTTTGATCGTGTGGACAACTCCCTCAAACCGAAGGCCTTGATCGAGTTCAACGATCGAAACATCGCCTGAACCATTGGAAGAAACAAAGAACACGAAAATTATCCAAGCGAGCCTTGCGTCGAACCCTTGCGGATGAAGTCACGCGAGCGTACGATCACGTGCAGGGATTATGAATTTCGGTTCGATTTTCGGCTCGCTCTCGAAAGATCTTGCGATCGATCTTGGGACGGCGAATACGCTGATCCACTCCAAGGGTCAGGGCGTTGTTGTGAATGAGCCGTCGGTTGTCGCGATCAATACGCGGAACGGCCAGGTCATCGCCGTTGGGCACGAGGCGAAGGCGATGCTCGGGAAAACGCCGCCGAGCGTGCTCGTGACGCGGCCGCTCCAGCGCGGGATCATTGCGGACTTCGAAGTGACGGAGAAAATGCTCCGCTATTTTTTTGAAAAGCTCCATCGTGAAACGTCCGCTTTCATTCCGCGACCGCGCGTCGTGATCGGCGTGCCGCTCGACGTGACGGAAGTCGAACGGAAAGCCGTGGGCGACGCGGCGCTCTCCGCGGGCGCGCGCGAAGTCCGCATCATCGAAGAGCCGGTTGCCGCGGCGATCGGCGCGGGGCTTCCGATCAGCGATCCGGTGGGAAACATGATCATCGACATGGGCGGTGGGACGACCGAGATCGCCGTCATCTCCTTAAACGGCGTGGTCACGGCAAAGTCGATCACGATCGCAGGCGACGAGCTGAATCGCAATATCATCCAGTACGCCCGCGAGGTCTTCAACGTCCTCCTGGGCGAACGCGTTGCCGAAGAGATCAAGATCGATATCGGGAGCGCGGCCGTCCTGCCCGCGCGTCTCGAAGCCCCGATGCGCGGACGCGACCTCCTTTCGGGCCTCCCGCGCGAGATCATCATCAATGACGAACAGATCCGCGAAGCCATCGGGCGTTCGGTCAGGACCGTCGTTGACCACGTGAAATCCATCCTTGAAATTACGCCCCCGGAACTCGTTGCCGACATCTACCGGCGGGGGATCATCCTCACCGGCGGGTCCGCACTCTTGAGAGGGATGGACCGGGCGATCTCTCAAGGCACCGGCCTCCCGGTCCGCGTCACCGATGACCCCCTCGGAGCCGTCGTCAGAGGCATGGGCGTGTTGTTGGAGGACAGGAAGCTGTTGGAGGACGTGGAACTGCCGATTCAGGAGATGGTGAGGTAGGTTAGTCGTAGAGTCGTAAAGTCGTGAAGTCGTGGAGTAGGAGAAAAGACTTCACGACTGTACGACTTCACGACTTCACGACTTCTTTTTCAGATGCGAAGAATCCCCATCCTCTACACGGTCATCGCCATCTCGGCGTTCGTTTTGCTCGTGCTCGCCGGGTTCATCGCGCCGGTGAGGGAGACGTTCAGGGCGATGCTCCTGCCGGTCGCGCGCGTCGCCTCGAACGCGGGAAATGCGGCGGGCGGGTTCCTCCACCTGTCGCCGGACGCGAGTGCGGCGAACGCGCGCGCGGACGAGCTTGAGGCGCGGCTTCGGGCGACGGTCGTGGATTACGTGCGTCTCCGTGCGCTCGAAGAAGAGAACACGTCGCTCCTCGCGCAGGCGAAGTTCATTTCCTCGCGCGGGTTCCAGACGCTCGGCGCGCGCGTCATCTCGCGCGCGATCACGGATACGGGCGCGGCCGTGACGATTGACCGCGGCGGCAAGGACGGCGCGGCGGTCGGCGACGCCGTGGTCACGGACGACGGCATCTTCGTCGGGAAGATCGTGTCGCTCGGCGACCGGACGTCGGTCGTCCTCCTCGTCTCGGACGTCCAGAGCCGGACGGCGGCGACGCTCACGGGGAACGGCCGGCTGAACGGCGTCGTTGAAGGGCGGGGGAACGGGACGGCGCGGTTCACGCTCATCCCCCAGGACCTTGACCTGAAACGCGACGACGTCATCGTGACCGCGGGCACGGAAGAAAAAGTCCCCGGCAACCTCCCCATCGGCCTCGTGAACGACGTCCAGAGCAAGCCGACGGACCCGTTTAAGGATGCTTCGATTGAGCCGCTTGCGCCGTTGAATCGGTTGGAGTTGGTGTCGGTCATCGTGCCTGGAGCTTAATAAAAGAACGTATGTCATTCCGAGTGCCGTCTACGGTTCGGCGGTCGAACCGCCGTACCGTAGACGGCGCGAGGAATCGAAAATAAAAATCCGATCCTAATATTCTGAATTCCTTTTCGATTCCTCACCCGTCGTCGTCGAACTCCTCGGGGTTTCGGAATGACATAAAGGATATTGTTCCATCGTGATCTCCTCATCCCTCCCATGAACCTCCGCACCGCCATCTCAATCCTCATCGCCATCCTCGCCGGCGTCTGGGATGCGTGCGTTTCGACGTGGATGCCGGCGCCGTTTGATGCGATTCGGTTCGTGCTCCCGTTCACGATCGTGCTCGTCGCGTTCTCGTCGTCGCGCATCCGCGGGCCCGCGGTTGCGCTGGCGGGCGGCGTGGCGTTCGACGTGCTGGCGCCGTCGAATGCGGGGTTCATGACGCTTCGCATCTTTATCGTCGCGCTCGCCGTTGGCGCGCTCACGGCCCGTATCTTCACGACCCGATCGCTCGCGGCCGCGGCAACAATCGGCGTGGCCGCCGCGCTCATCGACCGCGCGCTCCTCATCGCGTTCGAGACGGCTTCTTCCGCCATCGGCCGCACCGTGATCATGGAAGCGCGCCCGTCGCTCCTCGCCTCAACCGTCTGGACCGCGCTCGTCGTGATGGCCTTCTTCTACGCCTTCGCCGCGTTCGGCAGGCGGTTCCTCCCGGTGCTGTCGAGAGTCGAGGGTGCGGCGCGGATACCGGCGTGGAAATCTTGAACGGGGTTTGGGGTTTGGGTTTTGGGGTTTGGTCTGATTCGGCCAAAACCCAAATGCCAAACCCCAAAACCCAAAATTATGGATCCGATTCACGATCAAGATCCCTTCTGGCTCCAAGACCAGGGACCGCGCTCGCTCGCGGTTGATTTGAGTCAGACCGAGGTCGTGAAGCATGAGGTGCTCTACGAGGACGAGATCACGCGGCTCTCGGACGAGCGGATGTTCGTGGGGCGCGGGTTTCCGCGGCGGCGGATCGTGTTCGCGTTTGCGATTCCGATCGTCGTGCTGGGCTTGCTCGTTGCGCGCGCGGGGTGGATGCAGGTCGTCCAAGGGGCCGCGTACCGGGCGCGGTCGGACGAGAACCGGTTCCGCGTGGAAGTCCTGCCGGCGCGGCGCGGCGTGATCCGCGACCGGAACGGCGTGATCCTCGCCGAGAACGTCCCGGCGTTCGACGTGCGCATCCGCTCGTCCGATCTTCCGCTGGATGACGAAGGGCGAACGTCGACGATCGCGTCGGTCGCGCAGACGGTCGGCGAGACGTCCGATGACATCAATGCCGCATTGAACGCGACCGGAACGTCTCCCGATGAGTGGATCGACGTGGCACGCGACGTGCCGTACGAGCGCGCGCTCGCGCTTGAGGTGAAACTCCCGCAATTGACCGGCGTCTCGCTCATCACGGACGCAAAACGGACGTATCCGCTCTCGGCCACGACGACGTCGCTCTCGCACGTGCTCGGGTACGTCGGCCAGATTTCGCCGGAGGAATATGATGCGCGGAAAGATGCGGGATACGGGCGCACGGATGAGATCGGGAAGACGGGCGTCGAACGGTCCGACGAAACGGCAATCCGCGGAACGCCGGGCGTCCGACGGACGGAAGTCGACGCGATGGGTCGTCCAAAGGCCATGGTCGAAGAGAAGATGCCGACGGACGGCGCGGACGTCACGCTGACGATTGATGCCAAACTCCAGGCTGTTGCGGAAGCGTCGTTGAAGAAGGAACTCGCGCTCGCCAAAGCGACGCGCGGGAGCGTGATCGCGATGGATCCGACGGACGGGTCGATCCTCGCGCTCGTCTCATGGCCCGCGTACGACAACAACGATTTTTCCGGCACGGTCTCGAGTACGGTCTACAAGGCGCTCCTCGATGATCCCGACAAGCCGCTCTTCACGCGCGCCGTCTCCGGCCAGTTCCCGTCCGGGTCCACGATCAAGCCGCTCATCTCAACGGCCGCGCTTGCCGAAGGGGTCATCACGCCGCACACGACCGTGAACTCTGTCGGTGGCATCCACGTAGGTCCCTGGTTCTTTCCTGACTGGAAAGCCGGCGGTCACGGCATCACGGATGTCCGTCGCGCGCTCGCGTGGTCGGTCAACTCATTTTTCTATTACGTCGGCGGCGGGTACGATACGTTTCACGGACTCGGTGTCGCAAAATTAACGCAGTGGATGCGCACGTTCGGCCTTGCTACGAAGACCGGGATCGACCTCCCCGGGGAGACGACGGGCTTCGTTCCGTCCGAAGATTGGAAAAAGCAGACCAAAGGAGAACCGTGGTACATCGGCGACACGTACAACCTCTCGATCGGCCAGGGCGACCTCCTCGTCACGCCCGTGCAGATGGCGCGCGTGACCGCCGCCGTCGCAAACGGCGGCACGCTCGTGACGCCGCACGTCATCCAGGGCGATCCGGCGCCGATGTCGTCGATCAGCGTCTCCTCCACGGTCTGGCAAACGGTCCAGCTCGGCATGCGCGACTGCGTCACGTACGGTTCCTGCCGCGCCCTCTCATCCCTCCCGATTCCTGTCGCCGCGAAGACGGGCACCGCGCAGTGGAACTCGAACAAACCGACACACGCGTGGTCCATCGGCTTCGCACCCTTCGACCATCCGCGAATCGTCGTCACCGTGCTCCTTGAAGAAGGAGGGGAGGGCTCATCGTACGCGATTCCGGTCGTGGGGGATGTGATGCGGGCATGGGCGGCCGCGAGTTCGACGAGGTAAAGTCGTGAGTCGAGAGCGCGTTTTATCACTTTCCTGAGCGAGCCCCGTCCGACGGGGCGAGTCGAAGGATCCCTTTGAAAGGACGACCAATAATAGATGAAACACCTTCTCGATTCCCAGCCCGCTTCAAAGGGATCCCTCCGCCCCCGTCAGACGGGGTCGTTCGGGAAAGTGACAAAGAAGTCCATCAACTACAAACTACAAACTACCTCCCCCTATGTGCGGCATCGTCGGCTACACCGGGACGCGCCCGGCGCTCCCCATTCTCCTCCACGGACTCGAGAAGCTCGAATACCGCGGCTACGACTCTGCGGGGGTCGCGCTTTGCGTTGATGGGGGACTGGATGTGGTGAAGGCGGTGGGGAAAGTGGGGGTGCTTTCTGAAAAGCTTGATCGGCTCCGGCTCGCTCCAACCTTTGACCTTCGACCCCCTCCAACCTCCTTGGCAGGGGGAGGCTTTAGCGCGGTAATTGAGAATCAGGATCGAGAACTCCCCTCCCCGTCAGGGGAGGGGCCGGGGGTGGGGTGTCAGGATCAAGGGAGGGTTCGGGTGCGGGTCGCCGCCACCGGCATCGCCCATACCCGCTGGGCCACCCACGGCGGCGTCACCGAAGCCAACGCCCACCCTCACGTGAGCGCCGACAGGAGCGTCGCCATCGTCCACAACGGCATCGTCGAGAATGATCGAGCTCTCCGCGCCGCGCTCATCGCCGATGGCGTGATGTTTTCGTCCGAGACGGACAGTGAGGTGATTGCGCAGTTGATCGCCTCAAAGATGAATTCCGCCTCCGGCCCCTCCCTTGTGCCTTCGACCCTCCCCCGGCCCCTCCCTTGGCAGGGAGGGGAGTTCTCTGGGGAGATCTCTAAGGATTCCCCACTAATCGACTCATCGACTCAACGACTCAACCACAAAGAGGCGATCATCAGTGCCCTGCAGATGATCCATGGAACGTACGGGCTAGTTGTGGCATTTAAAGACGACCCCTCCCACCTCTACGTCGCCCGCATGGGCAGTCCTATCGTGATCGGCAAAGCGGACGATGGCGCGTACGTTGCGTCTGACCCGAACGCGATCCTGTCGTATACGCGGGACGTCATCTACCTGGACGACGGGGAGTTGGCCGTGATTTCGAGCGACGGGTCCGTGGAAGTTGAGCGGATCGGGATGGGGCGGGTGGATAAGAGCGTGACGCGGATTGATTGGTCTGAGGAAGAAGCGCAGAAAGGCGGGCACCCCCATTTCATGCTGAAGGAGATCCTGGAACAGCCGGACGTGATCCGGAATGCCATCCGCGGGCGGATTGCGCTGGATGAAGGGACGGCGAAACTCGGCGGGCTTGCCGGCATTGAGGACAAGCTCCGCGCAATGGATCGTTTGATCATCGTCGGTTGCGGGACGGCGTATAACGCGGGGCTGGTTGGCGAGTACATGATTGAGGAACTCGCGGGGATTCCGGTCGAGGTGGAATGCGCAAGCGAATTCCGCTACCGCAATCCGGTCCTTGCGCCCGGCACGGCCGTCCTCGCCATCTCGCAGAGCGGGGAGACCGCGGACACCCTTGCGGCCATCCGCGAGGCCAAGCGCCACGGATTGCTCACGCTTGGCATTGTGAACGCCGTGGGCTCCACGATCGCGCGCGAAACGGATGCGGGCGTCTATAATCACGCAGGACCGGAGATCGGTGTCGCATCGACGAAAGCGTTTACCTCCCAGCTCGCCGTCCTCGCGCTTTTAACGCTCGCGCTCGGCCGCATGCGCGCCATGTCCTACGCCGACGGCCGCCGCTTTGCCGAAGCCCTCATCTCCATCCCGCTCCAGATGGAACGCATTCTCGCGCGCCGCGCGGAGCTCGCGCGGATCGCCGCGCGGTTCGAGGGCGCGAAAAGCGCGTTCTTCCTTGGGCGGAAGTACTTGGCGCCGCTGGCTGAAGAAGGGGCGCTCAAACTGAAAGAGATCAGCTACATCCATGCCGAAGGCTATGCCGCCGGCGAGATGAAGCACGGGGCCATCGCGCTCATCGAACCCGGCTTCCCGAGCGTGGTGTGCTGTCCGAAAGATTCGGTCTATGAAAAGACCCTCTCGAACATCCGCGAGATCAAGAGCCGTCAGGGGACCGTCATCGCAATCACGACCGAGAGCAACTTCGACATCCATGAACACGTTGATGACTCATTCGACGTCCCGGTCACGATCGAACCCCTTCAGCCGCTCTTGATGGCGCTGCCGTTGCAGCTGCTGGCGTATGAGGCGGCGGTCGCCAGAGGGTATGACCCTGATAAGCCGAGGAATCTCGCAAAAAGTGTAACAGTTGAATAATAGAGATTTGGCCGTGCCCCCCGAAGCCCCGTCCGACGGGGCGAAGGGGGGCGAAGAGTGTGACGGTTGAATGAAATATTGGGGAGGGATGAGAAGGGAAGGGGAAAGATGTGGTGAGGGCCGATTGGGCCGGCGAGATTCTCTGGAGCGCTTTTTCCACTTTCCCGAACGACCCCGTCCGACGGGGTCGGAGGGATCCCTTTGAAACAGGCTGGGGATGAAGATGGAGTTAATTTTGAGCCGTGACAAGATGCGTGTTACGATATTTTTCTATGGCACCTCTTCGCGTAAAAACAACGTCTTCCCGTCCGGAAAGCGAGTATCGGCGTTTTGCGCGCATGGGGATGGAACTTGCGGAGCTCGTGGAAGATTTCGTGGAATTAACGGTGGATTACCGCACGTTGTTTATCCACGATCTTGAGTGCAGCCTCCGTGAGGCGACGCAGGGCAAAGCCCGACGCATTTCTTCCTTGCGCGAACTCGCATAACAACTAGTTCCAAAAAGGAACAGGTTCAAAGAGGGCAGCTATTGCACAAAATGCAACAGCTCGTTGAAGGGGTGTGTATTGCGTTAAAGAAGAGGGCAATGTGCAAAAAATGCACAATCGAATTCGCACGATTTGCACGCGTACGCGGGTCGGAGTAACGTTGCGCATACGATAAGATGCATGAAAACAAAGCGGAATAACTACGCATTCATCGATAGCCAAAATCTTAACCTTTCGATTAGGGAGCAAGGATGGGTTTTGGATTTTGCGCGTTTTCGCGTTTACCTTGCAGAAAAGTACGGTGTCACTAAAGCCTTTTTGTTCATCGGATTCATCGAGGGGAATAACGACCTTTATAAAAAGTTGCAGGAGTCGGGCTTTATCTGCATTTTTAAACCGACGTTGCGATACAAGGATGGTACGACGAAAGGGAACTGCGATGCTGAGCTGGTGCTGCAGGCGCTGATCGAATACCCGAACTACGAACGAGCGGTCGTCGTGACCGGAGACGGTGATTTCCATTGTTTGGTGAAATATTTCCTCGAACAGAAGAAACTCGAAGCGCTCGTGATCCCGAATCAGTTTAAGTTTTCAGCGTTGCTAAAATTCAAAATATTTCGTCCCTTTTTGAGGTACATGAATGATTTGAAAGGGACGTTGGCCCAAATAAAGAAAAGGCCCCATAAGGACGGAACCTTATAGGGTGATCTTTTCCGTTGGTGATGCATAAAATATATCACATCGCCCTCTGCACGTCAAGCGACATGATCGGTGCATGAATATGCCGACAAAGACGAATCCGAAAACAACCCGTACGCGCCGCATCCTTCCGCCGTGCGGGCTTTGCGGAAAGCGTAAAAAGCCGAGGATAAAAACGGAATGCTGCGGAAATTGGATTTGCGACGACGAGGGCGACTACGTGCTCTTTTCATACGCGCGCAATTGCTGCGCGCGGAACCATCGCCGGTTCACGCTCTGCGGGTTCCACCATACGGAAGAGCATCCCGGCGACTGGAAGACATGCGCGCAATGCCGTGAGGCGTTTACAAATGACTTGGAGATGTACGTCTGGCACGGCACGAACGAATACAACTTTGAAAAACTTGAACATCCGCCGGCATTCAAGCCGACGCACTGCGACGGCTGCGGACGCGTCATCCGTCTTCCGTTTGAGGGGTATGGCACATTCGGTGATGCGTACGCCTGCGGCGCATGCTTGAAACGGGGGTTTGATTTGAAGAAGGCGCACGAGAAAAAGGGGAGATGAACACGGCGCACGCGGCGGCCCGATTCACGGAGGCGCAGGAAGAGCGCATCCACGAGCGCCTCCGCGGTTTCCGGTTCGTGCGTGACCATCCGCGTGCGGACCGGGGCGCTATTCTTCGTGATGAGGCGTCTGGACGCGCGTTCGCACGCGACCCGGTTCGACGGATCCGCCGACCGTTCGAATTTCCGCGCGAGCATGCGGAAGTTGAAGATCGCCGTTTGGTCCGGCACCGCGTCGGCCGCGAAGCGCACAACGCTCCCGCTGTACGCGAGCGACGTGGTGGCCGTCGCGGCCGCGACCTCGCGCAGGTCCCGCTCCGGGCGGATGGGGCCAACGAACAGCTCGTGGAACAGGTCGGACGCGAGTCGCTCGCTGAAGTAGATCCAGGTGGTCGATCTCGCCAAGGCGTCGTCGAGCGCGATCATCGAGAGGTTGAGGTTCATCGGGCCTTCTCCTTTGGGTGAGAGGGTGGGGGCGGGACGCGATGGCGTCTTATGAAAGGACCCATCTGTGTAGCAGAAATCGGGGGAGAGGGCAAGGGGGCCGCCGTCGCCCGCCCGTTGCGTCCCCTCCAGAACCCCTCCAGCCGCTCTTGATGGTGTCTTGGCATCCACTGGAGCCTCCTCCGAAGCACCGTACGACGGGGCGAAGGGAGACGAAGAGCGTGTTGGTGGAGTAGGGATTTTGGGTTCCCTTGGCCTTTTTCGTGTTTGCGAGTACGCTTTTAGCGTCTATATGACAAAAGTAAGGTATTTTGTATGCCGTTATGAGTAAATTTTCTCTTTCCGATAATGAAAAGCGCGATATTATCAACTATCTGGAAGCGGAAAAACCGTTGCCAGACAAGTATCGCTTCCTTCTTTTTGAAGACAAACGAGAGGTTGAACTCGTATGGAATGGAAAAACAGAAGAGGTGACTAATGTCGTATTGCCATTTCAGACCATCGAACAGGTTGACGAGCCACGTAATGATATTGAGGCGAAACTTCAACAGTCATTATTTGATATTGATCCACGCGGACGCCAGCTGAAGGGTTGGACGAATAAGCTGATCTGGGGTGACAACAAATTGATTCTTTCCAGTCTGAAGAATGGACCACTACGTCAAGCGATCGAGGAACAGGGCGGCATTAAGCTTATCTACATCGATCCGCCGTTTGATGTTGGCGCGGATTTTTCTATGGATATCGAAATCGGCGGGGAGGAATTTACCAAGAAGCCTAACGTCCTTGAGGATCTTGCATACAGGGATACGTGGGGGAAGGGAGCGGACAGTTTTGTCGCAATGATTTATGAGCGACTATCAATAATGCGTGATCTACTAGCGAAGGATGGTTGTTTATATGTTCATTGTGATTATCGCGTTTCTGCTTTTCTTAAACTTGTACTAGATGAAATTTTTGGAAAAGACAATTTTCAACGTGAAATTATTTGGAGAATAGGATGGCTCTCTGGATATAAAACAAAAGCCAAAAATTGGATCAGAAATCACGATACTATCTATTTTTATACAAAGAATTTTGATGATTTTGTATTCAATAAGGAATACATACCTTACCCATCCGATTACGTTCGGCGCGATGGCAATAAACCGGAGGGAGCTGGCTATCCAATAGAAGATACATGGAATAGTAGTGCGATTGACAGAATGGATTCCATTCAAATCATGAGCTTTTCAAGTGAGAAGACTGGATATGCGACACAAAAAAATGAAAATTTAGTTGAAAGGATTATTAAAGCGTCTACAAATGAAGGCGACCTTGTTGCGGATTTTTTCTGTGGCTCTGGGACGACCATGGCCGTTGCTGAGAAACTTGGTCGGAAGTGGATTGGGAGTGATCTCGGAAAATTCGCAATTCATACGTCGCGTAAGCGACTGATTGGTATACAGCGGCAGCTGAAATCCGAAGGGAAAGACTATCGCGCCTTTGAGATTCTTAACCTCGGAAAATATGAGCGCCAGCATTATATTGGCGTGAATCCGAATCTTCGTGAAGAGGAAAAACAGCACCAGCTCGCACAAAAGGAAAAAGACTTCGTTTCGTTGATTCTCTCTGCGTACAAGGCTGAGCCGGTTGATGGCTTCAAGACGCTCCTCGGTAAGAAATCAGCTCGTCTTATTGCTATAGGGCCCATTAACCTTCCCGTATCACGACTCTTCGTGGAAGCCGTTATCGGTGAGTGTCTGGAAAAGAAAATTACGAAAGCGGACGTACTCGCCTTCGAGTTCGAGATGGGCCTGTTTCCGAATATTCAAGAGGAGGCAAAGAGCAAAGGTATTGATCTTGCGCTTAAATACATTCCCCGAGACGTCTTCGATAAGCGGGCTATCGAGAAGAATCAAATTGTCTTTCATGATGTCGCGTATATTGAGGTGAAACCAATTGTGAAAAATGGTTCGGTGGCCATCGAGCTTACCGACTTCTCCGTGTTCTACAATCAGGACTCGATCAAGGAAGTCGAAGAGAATTTGAAGAATGGAGGCAAGAAGCTTCTCGTCGAAAATGGTCAAATCATTAAGCTCGCCAGAGACAAGGACGGCATAGTGACCCGTGACGTGCTCACGAAGAAGTGGACGGACTGGATTGACTATTGGGCGATCGACTTTGATTTTGAGAGTAAAAAGGAAGTCATACGTGTTCCAAGGGGGACCACGAGCACCCAAGTGCAGCCTGGCAGCGTCTCAAGCGCTTCTGGTGAGTATGAGGAGGTTTGGACGGGTGGTTATGTGTTTGAAAATGAGTGGCAATCATTCCGTACTAAGAAGGATCGCAATCTTGAACTCACAAGTACCGCTCAGGAAGTTGGAAGCGGGAAGCACAAAATCGCCGTTAAGGTCGTGGATATTTTTGGAAATGATACGATGAAAATTATTGAAGTAAATATATGATCACAGCTATTAAAATTGAAAATTTTAAAAAATTTCATTATGCTGATTTTAGCGTAAGTAGGCCGATATCTCTATTTGTAGGACAAAATAATGGTGGAAAAACGACAGCGTTGCAGGTTGTCAGTCTGTGGAGTTTTTTGATAACGCAATGGAAACAGAAAAAGGGGGGCGGGACGGCTAAGCAGCGCGTTGGGGCTCCTGTCACAAGACCGGAGATACACCCCGCACCAGTTTTGGAGATTGCTAATCTTTGGACGGGCGGGCAGGTTAGGGAGAAGAAGGAGACCTCGAAGAATGTGAAGATCAAGATCACTCTTCAGGGCGTGAACGATGATGATGGAAAGGCGTGGGAATACGGGGTTGAAGCAACTTTCGGAAACAAGGAGTTGCTTTATGCGAATCCCACCGATGTTAGTGCTGATATACCTGAAGAGGTGGGAAAGATTTTTCATCTGCCACCACTTTCCGGAGTTCAAACTGAAGAGGCTAAGATTGACCCAGGTGCACAACTAAGGGCGATAGGGGAGGGCAGACCCGGTGAGATTCTCAGGAATTTGCTACTTGATTTGCATGATAATCGTCCAGAAAAATGGGAGAAGCTTGTGAAGGCTGCAAGGGATTTTTTTGCTGTTGAAGTCTTGCCTATCCAATATAATCCAACTACTGATCCATATATTACAGTATATTATCGCTCTCTTATACCAGATGGGAGGCAGCAATATAGGATGGAAATCTCAAGTGCCGGAAGTGGGTTTCTCCAGTTTTTATTAATCGCCGCGTTTCTACTTGCTCACGATAATGCAATTCTTTTGATTGATGAGCCGGATAGTCACATGCACATTTTTCTGCAACGTTCAATTTTTGAATGGTTACAAAAAATGGCAATGGAGGAAAAGGCTCAGATCATTATCTCTACACATTCAGAGGTACTTATTAACAGTTCAGGCATTGAGCATCTTATTACTTTTTTCAGTTCACAACCAAAGCCGCTTCAGAGTAAAAGTAGTCAGCTGATGTCCGCTTTGAGCGAAGTTTCGCCCTTGTCGATAATTAATGCGGAGTGGAAAGGAAAAATAATATACATCGAAGGTGAGTCTGATAGAAAATTATTAACATCATGGGCGGATTCATTAAATCATCCGGCAAAGAATTTATTGGCTGATGCTTATTTCCATTCGATGGGTACAAACGATATCGCTTGTGCTAAAAAACACTTTGAGGCACTTCAAAGTGTCGTTGGCAGGAGCATAAAAGGTCTTGTCTTAAGAGATGGGAGCACTACGAGAACGCAGGGAGGTTTACCGGAAGGGCTGATATGCGAATATTGGGAGCTTAATGAAATTGAAAACTATCTTCTTCATCCGGTGACTCTAATGGATTTTGTGGAAAACCATGGTTTGGGTGGTTTATTCGGAATTCCAAAGCGTAACCAAGCCGAGCAGTATTTAAGACAGCATCTCACGCCCGCATATTTTTCTGATCCGCATAATAATACTGGTGATTTAGGAGGGAAAAAAGGATCGGATTTTCTTGAGAGCTTTTTTTCTGAACTGGGTGTTGGTCTAGCGAAGTCGGATTATTGGATGATTGCTCAAACAATGAAGCCGCAGCAAATTTTTCCGGGAGTTAAAGCAATGCTTGAAGTGCTAAGATCCTTCTTATCTTGAAGTATGGCCCTTCATCCTAATTTCCCAAAGTCTCCATACGAAGTGCTTGACCCGGCGACTCGCTGGTTTCCGGCTGACGAGAGCCTGCGTGAGCAGGTCTACGACAAGCTGATCCCGCCTTTGGTTGCCGAGCTTCGTAAGAAAGTCCGTGACTGGCGTCTTACCGGTTACGATGGTGCGAGTGAAACGAGCAAGGCATTGCTGAATTGGTGGTTTCTTACGGACCACCTTACGGAGGGCAAAGATGGCAAGATGTTTTTGTTCCGCTATTATTTCGCCCAACGCGAGGCGATTGAAACGGTCATATGGCTCTATGAGGTAGCTCAGGCGCGTGATAAGTATGATCTTATCCGCTACGACAGTTCACGAGCGGTGTCGGCGGGCATGTTCGATGAGACTTGGACTCGCTATGTGATCAAGATGGCAACGGGTTCAGGCAAAACGAAGGTCCTTTCTCTTATCCTCGCATGGAGCTACTTTCATAAGTGCTACGAGCAGGAGTCCGATCTCGCACGGAACTTTCTGTTGATTACGCCGAACATCATTGTTCTGGATCGAATACGTGCGGATTTTGACGGTCTCAAGATATTCTTCGAAGATCCGGTGCTGCCTGATAACGGCTACTGGGGTCAGAATTGGCGTGATGACTTTCAGCTGACGCTCCACATTCAGGATGAGATCGGATCAATGAGAAAAACTGGAAATATTTTCTTAACGAACATTCACCGTGTTTACGAAGGGTCGACGGAGTCGGCAAGTTTTGAAGATTCTGATACGTCAGATTATTTTCTCGGCAAACAGCCGGTCGGTAAAACGAACGAATCAAAACTCGATCTAGGCGATATCGTACGCAACGTAGACGAATTGGTCGTCTTGAACGACGAAGCTCACCATATCCATGATTCTCGCTTAGCGTGGTTTAAGGTCATTGAGGACATCCACAATCAACTCGTTATGAAGGGCGGTCGGTTGAGCCTGCAGGTAGACGTCACGGCTACTCCAAAGCATAACAACGGTTCGATTTTCGTTCAGACCGTTTCCGACTATCCGCTCGTTGAGGCGATTCATCAGAACGTCGTGAAGCATCCCGTGCTCCCGGATTCGGCTAGCCGCGCCAAATTGCAGGAGCATCAGACGTCAAAATACAGCGAGAAGTACAAGGACTATCTTCACCTCGGGTATTTGGAATGGAAAAAAGTTTACGAAGAGCACATCAAGCTTGGGAAAAAGGCCGTGCTGTTCATCATGACTGATGATACGAAGAATTGCGACGAAGTGGCTAAGTATCTGGAGGGTACGTACCCGGAACTCAAAGACGCCGTACTCGTCATTCACACTAAGGATAATGGCGAAATCTCGGAAAGTGTCTCTGGAAAAAAAGAAGAGGAGCTGAAGGTGTTGCGTAACGCGGCGAATTCAATTGATCGGCTCGATAGCCCTCATAAGGTCATCGTATCGGTCTTAATGCTTAAGGAGGGATGGGACGTCCGTAATGTCACGACCATTGTCGGCCTGCGTGCGTATGTAGCGCAAAGCAATATTCTTCCTGAACAAACTCTCGGGCGTGGACTCCGCCGTATGTACCGTGACCCGGAATTGCCGGAATTAGTGAGCGTTGTAGGAACCGATGCATTCATGGATTTCGTAGAATCTATCAAGAACGAAGGCGTTGAACTGGAACATCGTAAGATGGGACAGGGGACGGGTCCCGTAGCTCCGCTCGTGGTTGAAGTTGATCGAGAGAACTTGAAAAAAGATATAGAAAAACTCGATATTGAGATTCCCGTACTGACTCCCCGAATCTATCGCGAGTACAAAAATCTTTCAGGTCTAGACGTATCACAATTCGGGTCTAAACAATTACCAATAAAAGAATTCTCCGATGAAGAAAAGCGGGAGATCGTTTTTCGAGATATCGCAAGCGGCGAGATAACTCATACGACCGAGTTGGATAGTAATTTTATCCCAAATTATCAGAGCGTTATCGGTTACTTTACGCAGGTCATCATGAAAGAACTCCGTCTGATCTCCGCATACGACACTCTTTATGGCAAGGTCAAGGAATTCATCGAGGGACATCTATTCCAGAAGCGAATCAGTCTCGACAATCTCAATTCACTCCGAAATCTTTCCGAAATTGAGGCGTCTCGGACCGTGATCGAATCATTCAAAAAGCAGATCAATGCATTGACCGTCTTGGATAAGGGCGAGGCTGAAATACGCGATTACATAAAAATCAGTAAGAGCCGTCCGTTTGTGGTTAGGGATCAAAGCTATCTCGTTCCGAAGAAGTGTGTATTCAACAAGGTCGTCGGTGACAGTCACTTCGAGTTGGAGTTCGCGAGCTTCCTCGAAGATTGTGAGGACATCGTCTCGTACGCAAAAAATTACTTCGCGGTTCACTTCAAGATTGACTACCGTAATGCCGACGGAAGCATCTCTGATTACTATCCGGACTTCATCGTAAAAGTATCGCCGAAGGAGTACTACGTGGTCGAAACAAAAGGGCGTGAGGATTTGGATGATATTGAGAAAATCAAACGCCTAGAGCAGTGGTGCGACGACGTAAATCAAAATCAAAAGAACATGAAGTACGGCATGCTGTATATCAAGCAAGAAGACTGGGAAAAGCTTGGGCAGAAACCGAGGAATTTTGGGGAGGTCGTTCGAGCGTTTAGCCGAGGTTAGAATTGACTTCAAGCTCCTTGGATCTCCGCTTAAATTCTTTAACAATAAACGGTCCATTGATTCCCTTGCGAAAGAAGAAGCATTTTGCCCGATTTTCTTCAGGGACCACAAAATCAATGAGGGGTCTCCCTTGCTTTGTCCCGCAGTGAATTTGATGTACGTAGTCTTTTGAATAGTTTTCATTTTTGAATTCGCAGTAATCCAAAAGCTCATCTGAATTCAGACAGAACGAATGTGAGTCGCCATGTCCGACGAAGTAGATTTCCTTGATTTTGGAGTCTCGCATGATTGTCTTGACATCTTCAATCGTCGCGTGGTCATGGAAGGCAAAGATCTGTTTCTTTTTTTTCAGGTAATTCGTTAGTGCCTTTAATTCAAATCTGAAGTAGTTTGGCTTAACCCAAGCATCGAATGTATACCAGCTTGAGCGGCCAAGGATGATGGCGACTTCAGCGGTTGTATTTTTTGGGAACTGTTTAAGAAAAATTTTTGCATTGTAGTAAACAAAGACCGTAAAAATGATACCGATCGGAAAAAAGAGGAGATCGATGAACGTCTTTCCGAATTGAATGATGCTGAGAATTATGACAGTCGCGAGATATGCTTCAAGTACGGCAAGTGCTCCGAATTTCAGGAAGACGTAAGTTAACGCAAATGCGTAAATAAACAGAAAACTGACCCTTGTCTCCGCTTTTGAAACTATCGAATTCATTTTTCGGATGGTCGGATTATTGCTCATATGACTTATGGGATAGGTTTTGTCCGAAATATAAACATGATTCTCTAATTAATTCAATCTCGTCTTGACAAGTCCAATCGAAATGATGTTCGTATTCAGTAGTGCTATACTTACTCCATAATCCTTCATTCCCAACCTATGGCCAAAGGCAACAACCGCCAGCAGAAGAAGGTCAAGAAGCCGAAGAAGAGCAAGAAGAAGTAGGCGCGCGATTCATCGCGTCCTGCCGAGTCGGCTGAGAGATCCCGGGATCGTATCCGGGTCTTTTTTGTTTGCTCATTTTTCGACTATTCGGTACCATCCACCCATGAATTGTTTATCCGAAACAACCTACAAAAAAGCGACACAAGCGTTGAATTTTTTGGCCGTGAAAAAGGATGGGAAAATCAATAAAATGAAGGCGATTAAGCTGATATTTCTTGCCGATCGCCTGCATCTTCGAAAGTATGGTCGGCCGATTGTGGGAGACGTGTATTGGGCCATGAAGTGGGGGCCCGTTGGATCGTGCGCGAAAAACATCGCGGATATGAATAACGTCGGTGCACCGGATTCGTTCATGTATGCGAGGAAATATTTGAAGCCTATTGATGAGAAAAAGCAGGAAGTCGTTTCTCTGCGTGAACCGGATATCGGTGTTTTTTCAAAAACCGATCTTGACTGCCTTGAAGCGGTGTATCGGGAATTTGCGGATCGGGATCAATTCGAGCTGGCGAGGTTGACGCACATGCTGCCCGAGTGGCGCAAGTACGACAACGAACTGAAAACGGGAAAAAAACGCGTGCGGATGAGTTATGCGGATTTGTTCAGCGGCAAAGCGGTTCCGGTTAAGCTGTTCGATCAAGAAAAGGATCAGCTCGAACAGGCGAAAGAATTGTTTGAAGAGCGGGAGGAGGCGGCGCAGTGCCTTGCGCCATGAACTCCCATGCAGATCCCTCCGGCCATCCGCATTCCGATTTGTATTGAGTGGGGATCCGTGTTCAACTTTTTTCATGACGCGAAGGGCGCTGGGAGACAGTCGAAAAACCGCTATTTCGTCGTGATGAACCGGAACCCGAAAACGGATGCGGTCATTCTCCTCGTCACGTCGACGTCGCAGATCGCGAAGAAGCGGAAGTACGTTCGGAGCGCCGGATTTCCGGAGGATACCGTCGTCGAAGTCGCATCCGCGGAATACGGCCCGTTCTCATGCGACAGCGCATTTAACTGTAACGATCTCATCGAGGTGAAGCTTTCGGATCTGATCACGAAAGTCGCATCCGGCGGTTCAGCCGACTATCCTAAAATGCCGGACTCCATCATGAAGAAGCTGATCAGAGGCGTGAAGGAAAGCCCGATGGTGTCTGAAGAAAGCAAGAGATTACTCTAATATGTTCAACAAGCTCCGTCCCGCCGCGATCAAGCGCACCCCGCTCACAATTTCTCTCACCGACGCCGAATATCGGACGCTGATCCGCGTTCTGGATATCGGTCAGTCCGTTTATGGAATTATGGGCGATGCGACGGACCATCTCTACAAGCCCGTTGGAGAGGAGGGGGACCGTCTGCTGAGCCTGTTCCTTGAGCGGGCGCCTTCATTCGGCCTTCAAGATGAAATTGAACAATTTGAAGGTCGTTCCGTCCTGCGCGATGACTCAAAATTGAATACCATGGGCGACTTGCTTGAATATGAAGATTACGCAATGTGGGAAGAAATGATCCGTAGACTCGCGAATCGCGATCTATCAAGGAAATATACGGATGAAGAATGGAGGTCGATGGAGAGCGTTGAACGGATTCGCCTTTTCTGCGATGCGGAGCGGAAGTGGAGCGAGGAATTTGAAGAGAACGGGCTTGATCGTCTGAGCGTCGATGAGTCCATGGAGGCCGATGAAGATTCAGAAGATCGTCATATGTTTATCTATGGCGGTTAGTGTTGATATTACAACTTCTCATTAATGTATCACGCATATGCCTCCCAAAGAAGCTGATGATTATTCCGACGACGTCGCTCTTCCGATGAGCGAGTTTGAGCCTTCCGATGGTTGTCCAATCTGTCAGGCGATGAAGAAGGCGGACCAGAAAGGACGGTCGCTCTCGGCATCCGAGCTTCGCGAGGCCTTCAAGGAGACGGACGGCTTGAAATTTTAGCGTTCATCATGGACCGCGACGAATTCGCCCCGCCTGACCGTGTAGCGGATATCCCGGATTCGCCGGAGACGTTTGCATACGCATCCGCATACCTTGTCCGCGCGCTCGCGCAGGATTCCGACGGGGAGTGGTCAAAAGCAGAGATCGAAATTCTCGATCGGCGCGTCTTCGAGACCGGCCGGATCCTGAACGTCAAGATGCGGCGTGACGCCGAAGCGTTCGCGACGGCGCTCATTGAGGAATATGACATGGCCACGCGCGAACGGCTTGAGCATGAATACGGATGGGATGAAGAGAGACACTGGGATCGCGGATGGGAACGGGAGCATATTGACTTCGATCCAAAGGTTTCTGATCTTTGGACAAAAGCGGTCCGCGAAAAGCTCACGCTCCGCATCGTCTACGACTCGGAATCGAGCGGGAGGACGGAACGTCTCGTCGATCCCGTCCAGACGTCCTCACCCTACGGAAAAGCGTACTGTCACTTGCGAGAGGAAGAGCGAAAATTTCGTTTTGATCGCGTACTGGAGATCGATATCGTCGGCAAGCGATCGGCTGATTTGAACCAAATGACGAAGAGGAGAGAGGAAGAAGATGAAGAAGATGCTATAATTATTCCATCAGCAATAATTCACCAACCGCTAACCTCTATGGCCAAAGGCAACAACCGCCAACAGAAGAAGGTCAAGAAGCCGAAGAAGAGCAAGAAGAAGTAAGAGAAGAGATCCCGGGTAGCGTCTCGGGGTCTTTTTTGATCCCGCTCTAACGGAGGCGAACCGTCCGTACACCAGGGTCCTGCGCGATTCTTGCGCGATTCTCGCGTGACTCTTGATGGTCGCAAAATGGACCCCTTATAGACAGTCGGAGGGTTATGAGTCCCTCAAAACCGTGAATAATAGCCTTATTGCCGCTAGTTTTCACGGTTATGTTGACAAAAGCGTGAAAAAGGTGTATATTCTCAGTATATGCCGAAAACGCTTAACGTCTTCAAGAAGATCAATTCGCTTCGCGAGCGTTTCTATAAAGCGTCCACCGGTAAGGAGGCGTTGCTGAAGCTGATCTCGGAGACGGAAGTTTCGGAGCAGGTGTACAACTCGAACGCGATTGAAAACAGCACGCTCACGCTTGAAGAGACCGAAAAGATTCTGCTTCAGATCGACCTGGATCGGTATATCAGCGAGCGGGAAATTTTTGAAGCGAAGAATCTGGCGCGGGTGGTGGAATACATCGATACGCGGGCGAAGGAGCAGGAACTGACGCTCGACGTAATGTTGTCGCTCCACAAAATGCTGATTTCCAATATCCGCGATGAAGTCGCGGGACGATTCAGGAAAGACGGCGAATTCGTCCGCGTCGGAAATCACATCGCGCCGAATCCGAAAGACGTGAATGGTCTCCTGTTGGTAATGCTGGCCGAGTACAACGCGTCGAGCCATGAGAATATCATCAAGCGCATCGCGCGGCTTCATCTTCGGTTTGAGCATACGCATCCGTTCGTTGACGGCAACGGCCGCATCGGGCGCGTCATCAACAACTACCTGATGATCCGGGAAGGATTCGTTCCGATCAACATCAAATTCATCGACCGCGGCAAATATTACGACGCATTTAAAGAGTTCGATAAAAATAGTGCGACAATGACAATGGAGGAAATCGTTGGTAAAGCGCTCACGAACAGCTACTACAAGAGATTGGCGTATCTGGAAGGCAAAGCCATCATCACGCTCGCCGACTATGCGAAGAAAAACAAGCTTTCTCATTCCAACCTGATCAACAAAGCGACAAGACAGACGATCGAGGCTTTTTTGGAAAAAGGCGTCTGGAAAATCGGCGCAGAAGAAAAGAGGTAGCTCAATGCAACCGATCGAACCGGCAAAGAGATCCCGAGAGTCCATCTCAGGGATCTTTTTTGATCGCTTGCCCGTCCTTCAACCCCTACTGTATCATTTATAAATTGCGCATTGGCGAATTGACGCATTAGCGCATTGGTAATTGAGAAATAATGCGCCAATGCGCCAATGCGCCAATGCGCAAATGCGCTATCACGTCCCCGTATGAAAGCTAAGACCTATTCTGATAAAGAACTCACAGAAAAACTCGGCATCGACTCAAAAACGCTCGCCCTCTTTAAAGCCGTGCGCGAGAAGGGGATCGAAGAGGCAAAGCGGATGGGGGCGGTCAAAAAGACAAAACTGAAGGTGCTTGGCATTTCGGGGTCGGCGCGGGATGAGATGGACATGGCACAGGAGGCGAGCAATTCCGAGGAGCTATTGAAACGATGCCTTGCGGAGTGCGCGCGGCTGGGGGCGGACACGGAATTGATACCGCTTAGAAAATACTCGATCGAGCACTGCAAGGCGTGCTATTCCACGGCGAACACGCAGTGCCATTTCTATTGCTCGTGCTACCCGAAGGGCGGGAAGAACGGGGATGACATGTCGAACGTCCTCTATGACAAGGTGCTCGAGGCGGACGCCATTGTGTTCGCCACGCCCGTGAACAACTTCAAGATTTCAACGCTCATGTCCGCGTTCATCGACCGGTGCATCAGCCTGGACGGCAGCCTTTCGCCCGCGGACCCGAAGAACCCGAAGAACAAGGAGCTGAACATCAAGCACATGAAGTACATCGAGCTGACCGCGGACAATAGCGTCCCGGGCAGCGGGATGCTCCGCCGGTTCCCCGGCAAAGTCGCGGGGTTCATCGCGACCGGCCACGAAGAAGGCGCAAGCATGGCCATCTTCAGCCTCTACATGACGCTCACCCACTACGGCATGCTCTTCCCCCCGTTCAGCAACATGTACGCCATGTCGTCCGTGTGCCGGTCCACGTATGAGGATAAGCCGATCGTCCTTGCCGACTGCTACACCGAAGACGCGCAACTCCTCGCGCAGAACGTGGTGCTGGGGGCCAGTTTGGCGGGGAAGTGCAAGCCGACGGATTGGAGGAATGATTATCATTCAAACTAGGGGCGTGGTTGCGTAGGGGCGTGGTTGCGTAGGGTTCGGATTTCGGACCCACGCCCCTACGCCCCTACGCAACCACGCCCCCCATCAACCTATGTCCTCCACCCAGCCACCCGCCCCCCAAGACACCACCCGGCTAGTACCGATGTGCCCCTGCTCCCAATGCCCCA
The DNA here is from genome assembly GCA_963835915.1 of Candidatus Uhrbacteria bacterium. GTDB lineage: Bacteria > Patescibacteriota > Patescibacteriia > 2-12-FULL-60-25 > 2-12-FULL-60-25 > 2-12-FULL-60-25. Next base: position 836,142 of record CAWIHE010000004.1, on the reverse strand, counting down.
GCTGGACCGAGTGCGGGGAGAAGGGCGCGTACTGCCTTGAGGCGATCGCGAAGAGCGCGTGCATCAAAGAAGCAAAAGGCTGTATCTGCGGCGGGTGTCCGGTTCTGAAGGAAATGGGATTCAAACACGGCTACTACTGCATGCGGGGGAGTGAGGGGGTGCAGGGGGAGAAGAAGTCGTAGTCGCAGTGGCAGTCGTAGCTTTTCGTCGTTACCGACCTTTTGAATACTTTCCTGAGCGAGCCCCGTCCGACGGGGCGAGTCGAAGGATCCCTTTGAAGCGGGCAGGGGATGATGATGGAGCTCCTACTCATCCAAACCTCCTTTCCAAGGGATCCCTCCTCCAACCGCAGACGGTCGTCGTTCGGGAAAGTGTAAAGAGCCCCGGCTGTATAAAGAGCCCCGGCGGTGAATAAACGAGTCATCAGCGTATAATGAAAGTCCAACTCATATGATCTTCCTCCTCTTCGGCAAGCCTCTCGTCCTCTGGATTGGCTTCCTTGCGCTCATCAGCTTCTCCCTGCAGATCTACCTGGGGACCCGGATGGCAAAGAACCACCCGGAGCTCTTCAAGTACCACCGCATCAACGCGATGATTCTCTGCGGCATCGTGCTCGTGCATTTGGTGCTGGGGTTGCTGCTGTATTTCTAAATAGAGAGCCCTCTCCTTTTTTCCGACGACTCACCCCCGGCCTCTCTTCTCTATCCTGCGACCCTCCCCCGGCCCCTCCCCTGGCGGGGAGGGGAGTTCTCTTCCTGACTTTCTAAGAGAGCTCAGGCAGAGAACCCCCCGCCCTGCTAAGGGCGGGGCCGGGGGTGGGTCGCAGGCAGGCAAGGGGCCCGGTGGTGGGTCGTCGGTAAGACATGGGGCCGGGGGAGGGTCCCAGGCAGAGCGTGGGAGGGTCGGAGGCTCCGAGTGTGCCCATTTGACGTCCTACAGCGATATTTGTTATCTTCTACCACAGGGAATCCCAAAGCGCGCGATCGTGACTGACGCGCGTTTTCAACTCGTTATGACCGACACCTCGTACGTCACGAAAGAAGGCCTTGAGAAGCTCAAGGCTGAGCTTTTTGACTTGAAGAAGCGCCAGCGCCCGGACCTCATTTCGCGCCTGGAAACGGCAAAAGCGCTCGGCGACCTCTCGGAGAACGCCGAGTACCACGAGGCAAAAGACGCGCTCGCATTCGCCGAAGGGCGCATCCGCGAGATCCAGATGACCCTGAACGACATCCAGATTATCGAAGACAACGAAGTGAGCGGCACGGTCATGATCGGGTCCACGATTGAAGTTGAATCCAACGGCAAGAAAAAGACCTACCAGATCGTCGGCTCCACCGAAGCCGACCCCCTCGCCGGCCGCATCTCCAACGAGTCGCCCCTCGGCGCCGCATTTTTGGGCCGCAAAATGGGCGAAAGCGTCCCCGTAGAAACGCCAAGCGGCAGGGTGATTTATACGATCATCAACGTGTCGTAGGGGCGGGGTCCCCCCGCCCTCTTGATCGGCACGCGCCCTCGTTTCTGCGCATTCCCCGCGCGTGCTTGGATACGGCACGCGTTTTTTATCATCTTCCCGAACGCCCCCGTCCGACAGGGGCGGAGGGATCCCTTTGAAGCAGGCAGGAGAAAAAGACTAAACTCCTCCTCTGCTCAACCTCCTTTCCAAGGGATCCCTCGTCGTCCCCCTTCGCCCCGTCAGACGGGGCTCTGGGGGACTCGCTCGGGAAAGTGATTCGCGAGTCCGCGGTTCGATTCGGCCTACGCCCCTACGCCCTCACGCCCCTACGCCCGATTTATTGACCCATCCCCCCTAAACAGCTAGGATACACAGGCATTTTATGACCTCTCCCGAGGCGCTCAACGACGAATTTCTCATCCGCAAGCAGAAGCTCGAAGCTCTCCGCGCGGCGGGCGTGGACCCGTATCCGGCGGGCGTGGACGATCATGAGGCGATCGCGGACGTCCTTGCGCGGTTTGACGATCTCATGGCATCTGGGAAGACGTGCGCGGTCGTTGGGCGGATACTAACAACGCGCGTCCACGGGAAAATGGCGTTTGCTGACATTGCGGATGCGAGCGGGACCATCCAGGTCCAGTTCACCGTCGATCGGCAGGGGGAAGAACTCTATCAGCGGTTCATCGACACCATTGACGCGGGGGATTTTGTCAGAGTCGTCGGATCTCTGTTTCTGACGCGTGCCGGGCAGAAGACGATCGCTGTTGATGCGTGGGCGCTCCTCTCAAAGGCGCTCCGACCGCTTCCGGAGAAGTGGCATGGATTGAAGGACGTTGAGACGCGGTACCGCGAGCGCGAGCTTGATCTCCTGGCGAACCCGGAGGTCCGCGCGGCATTCCGCATGCGCACGAAGCTCATCCGCGAGCTGCGCGCGTTTTTGGATAACGAAGGGTTTGAAGAAGTCGAAACGCCAAACCTCCAGGCCATCGCGGGCGGCGCGACTGCGAAGCCGTTCATCACGCACCATAACGCGCTGGGCCATGATTTCTATCTGCGGATCGCGCCGGAGCTTTATCTCAAGCGGTGTATCGTCGGCGGATACGAAAAAGTCTACGAGCTTGGACGGCAGTTTCGGAACGAAGGCATCGACTGGTCGCACAATCCCGAGTTCACGTCGCTTGAGTTCTATATGGCGTATGCGGACTACGAGTCGCTCATGGCGTTCACCGAACGGTTCCTCTCATCCGTCATCGAACGCGTTACCGGGTCCACGGTCGTGAAATTTGACGGGGCTGATATCAACTTCACGCCGCCATGGCCGCGAAAAAAATTCCGCGACGCGATCAAGGACGCGTGCGGCATCGACATTGCCGAGAAAACGCGCGACGAGATCGTCGTCCTTGCAAAGGAGAAGGGGATTGAGGTCGACGCCGAGGCACCGGACATCGGAAAGATCTACGACGACCTCTACAAGGTAACGGTCCGCTCAAAGCAGATCCAGCCGCTCTTCGTCACGGATTATCCCGTTGAGATGGAACCGCTCGCAAAGCGCTGCGTCGATGATCCGCACTTCGTCCAGCGTTTCCAGCTCCTCGCAGGCGGCATGGAGCTCCTCAAAGCCTACTCCGAGCTCAACGACCCCGTAGACCAGCGCGAACGCTTCGAGCGCCAGGAAGCCCTCAAAGGCAAAGGGGACGAAGAGGCCCAGAGCATCGACGAAGCCTTCCTCCGCGCCCTCGAGCACGGCCTTCCTCCGACGGCCGGCTGGGGCATGGGCATCGACCGCTTCGCGATGATGCTCGCGGATGCGAAGAGCGTGAAAGAGATCATTCTGTTCCCCACTTTGAAGCCCGAATAGAAGTTGGGGTTTGGAAGTTGGGTTTTGGTCCGGATTCCAAACCCCAACTTCCAAACCCCAAACCCACTCCATCATATGTTAGATATCCGATTCATCCGCGAACACGCGAAAGAAGTAAAAGCCAACTGCCTGAAAAGACACGTCAAAATCGACATCGACGAGGTGATCCGCGTTGATGCGGAAAGGCTGAAGCTTCTGAAGGAAGTCGAGGAGCTTCGCAAGGATCGGAATGAGACGGCGCAGAAGATTCCGACGGCGAAAGCCGCGGAAAAGGGCGGGATTATCGAACATGGAAAGGAACTCAAAAAGCTGATCGCCGTCAAAGAAGTGGAACTCGCGGAGGTTGAGCAGAAGTGGACGGCGCTCCTTTTGGACGTCCCGAATATGACGCATCCTGATTCGCCGCTCGGGGAAACGGATGAAGACAACGTGGAGATCCGGAAGATCGGGAAGCCGAAGAAGATCAAAGACGTGAAGGACCACGTGGAGATCGGGAAGGCGCTCGACATCCTTGATTTTGATCGCGCGGCAGACGTTTCGGGCGCGAAGTTCTATTTCCTGAAGGGCAAGCTCGCGATCCTTGAGCAGGCGCTTATCCGGTTCGCGCTCGACTGCGCCATGGAGAACGGGTTCACGCCGGTCACCACGCCTGACCTCGCCCGCGACGAAGTCCTCCGGGGCGTGGGGTTCATCCCGCGCGGCAATGAGTCGCAAATCTACTCAATCGAGAACAGCGACCTCTCGCTCATCGGGACCGCGGAGATCACGCTCTCCGGGCTCCACATGGGGCAGGTGATTGATGAGGATCGGCTTCCGATCCGATACGTCGGATTTTCTCACTGCTACCGGACCGAGGCCGGTGCCTACGGCCGCGAGTCATACGGCCTCTATCGCGTCCACCAGTTCTCAAAAGTCGAGCTCTACGTCTATGCCGCGCCGGAGCAGTCCGAAGCGATGCACGCGGAGCTTCTCCGCATTGAGGAGGATATTTGGAAGAAGCTCGGCATGCCGTTCCACGTCGTCGACATCTGCACGGGCGACCTCGGCGGACCGGCGTACCGCAAGTTCGACCTTGAAGCGTGGATGCCGGGAAAATCAACGGCAAACGGCAAAGGCGCGTACGGCGAAGTCACGTCCACGTCCAATTGCACGGATTTTCAGGCCCGCCGCCTCGGCATCAAAGTCAAACGCAAGAAGGGCACGGTCGAGTTCCTCCACACTCTGAACGGCACCGCCATCGCGACGAGTCGCGCCATGATCGCCATCCTCGAAAACGGCCAACAGGCAGACGGATCCGTCGTGATTCCTGACGTTCTGGTTCCGTACTGCGGATTCGATAAAATCGGATAGTTAGGAACAAAAAAAGCTCTCTTTACACTTTCCCGAACGACCCCGTCTGACGGGGTCGGAGGGATCCCTTTGAAGCGGGCAGGAGATTAAGAAGAAGTGGCTTTTCCTCTTCTCATGCTCCTTTCCAAGGGATCCCTCGTCGCCCCGTCGGACGGGGCTCGCTCGGGAAAGTGATGAAAAGATAGTCTTAAAAAACAAACGCATGTCATTCCGAGCCCCGTCCGCCGTCGCGGCGGACGGGGCGAGGAATCGAAAAAGAAAATCCGATCAATCTATTCTAAAAAAACAAAAATAATATATTGACCCTTCGGATTTCCTTTTCGATTCCTCGCCCCGCTTCCGGCGCGGCGGTCGGACCGCCGCACCTCCAGCGGGACTCGGAATGACATAAACGATTTTTATCATGCCTTTCTTCCCCGCCTTCCGCCGTTTCACGTACCGCGCCGCTCAGGCATGGGGCCTTTCGGACTTCCAGAAACCCCGCCAGTACGCCGTCCGCATCGAGGCGAAAATCCACAATCCAACGCGGTCGAACGTGTTCGCGTTTATCGTCATGCCGATTCCGGGGAGCACGAAGGCCCAGCAGGTCCACGACGAGCCGACGCTTGAACCGCGGCCGGAGCTCACGGGTCAGGACGAGAAGTACGGGAACCGGTACGCGTCGTGGAACCTGGAGCTTCGGGCGGGGACGGTGACCGAATTGCGCGAATATTTCATGGTCCGCGTGGCCCCGAACGCGCCGCAGATCCGGCGGACGTCGATGGACGAGTACGAGCGGATTCCCGCGCATAAAATCGCGCCATACCTCTCGCCGACGCCGATGTCGAATTCCGAAGACGAGCGCGTGCGCACGATCGCAAAACGGATCCTGAAGAAAGAGACGGACCCGTGCCGGATCGCGCGCGTCCTGAACGCGTACGTCATCCGCGACCTCACGTACGGCGATCCGATCAACGGCCTCTACTCGTCATCCGATGCGCTGACGCGTCCGCGCGTGGATTGCGGCGGGTTCGCCTCGCTCTTCGTCGCGCTTGCAAAAGCCGTCGGCATTCCCGCGCGGATCGTTGCGGGGTGCTGGGCGGGATCGAAGAACGGCGGGATGCACGCGTGGGCCGAGTGGTTGCATCCTTCAGGTGTCTGGATCCCGGTCGACCCTGCGACCGAATCGCTTGCGCGCGCGGCGAGGACGAAGAAATCCGGACGTTTCGGCTTCGTCGGGAGCGACCACGTCACGCTCTCAATCGGCGACTCAATTCCGATCCGCCATGCCGGCGGAACGGCGACGGTCGACATCCTTCAGCACCCGGCCGTCTTCGTCGGCAATGAACGCGCGGAACGGCTCGGCATCTTCATTGAGACGCAGTTCGTCATCCCAAGAATATGGCGCGCATGATTTTTACGTCGCTCTCGCCGAATGCGGAACGCGATGACGTTGCGCTTACCGCGTGGTCCCTCGTTCGCCCGTGGATGTGGGTGAGAGGGGAGTGGAGGGCGAAGCTCGAAGCCGCGATCTCCACGAGGATGGGAGGATCATCCGTGATTGCCTTCACGAGCGGCCGCGGCGCGCTTGCGGCCATCCTCGACGCGTTTGATATCGAGCCCGGGTCCGAGATCCTTCTCCAGGCGTATACATGCGTCGTCGTGCCGAACGCGATCCACTGGACGGGCTTCCAGCCCGTCTTCGTTGACGTTGACGAGGAGTCGTTCAACATGAGCGCCGAAGACCTCGAACGGAAGATTACGCCGAAGAGCCGTGCCGTGATCATCCAGCACACGTTCGGACGCCCCGCGGACATGGATCGGATCCTCGAGACGGCGAGACGTCACGGATTGATCGTCATCGAAGATTGCGCGCACGCGCTTGGAGCGACGTGTAACGGGAAGCCCGTCGGGACGTTCGGGGACGCGTCATTCTTCAGTTTTGGGCGAGATAAGGTCATCTCGTGCGTCTTTGGCGGGGGCGCCGTGGCGCGCGAGATCGAGATCGGCGCGAAGATCAGAGCCATCCAGGAGCGCGCCGGAGACGCCGGACGCGTCTGGATTGAACGCCAGCTCGTCCATCCGATCATCCTCGCGCTCGTGAAAGCGACGTACACACTCGCCATCGGACGTGTCATCTTCACGCTCGCAAAAAAACTCCGCATCATCACGCTCGCCATCCATCCCGCCGAGCGGACAGGTCAGCGTCCGCTTGTGATGTCCAAACGCCTCCCGAACGCGCTCGCGCTCCTCGCGTTGCATCAGCTTGAGAAGATGGACCGCATGAACGCGCATCGCCGCGAGATCGCCGCCGTCTACGCGCGCGAACTCGCGGGCATCGACAGCATCACGTTCCCCATTGTCGACCGCTCGTCCGGCGTCTGCATCCGGTATACGATTTTATCCGCAAAAGCAGAACAGATCATTGCGGAAGCAAAGCGCAACAACGTCCTCCTTGGCGACTGGTACCGCACGGCCATCGCGCCACCGGGAACATCAAAGATCGCTGGCTACGTTGACGGGTCGTGCCCAGTTGCGGAACGTCTCGCCGCAGAGACCGTCAATCTGCCGACGGACGTCCACGTCACCGCCGAGGATGCGGTCAGGGTTGCGGGGATCGTAAGGCGAACACTGGATGCAGCAAAACCAGTTTGAGTCCAGCCCTCTTATCCACTTTCCCGAGGAGTCTGCGACGAGGGATCCCTTTGAAGCAGGCTGGAGATGACGATGGAGTTCCTCCTCGTCCAAACCTCTTTCAAAGGGATCCCTCGTCGCCCCGCCACGGCGGGGCTCGCTCGGGAAAATGATTGAGTAGCCACAGCGTAAAGCAGATGTATGGTTTCTATCCGTGAATTGAATGACGAGCATCAATGGACCGCCTTCGTCTCACGAGCGGCGCCTCCAACCTTCCTCCATTCCTGGGAATGGGGGGTTTTTCAGGCTCGAATCAAGACCCCCATCCTCCGCCTCGGCGCCTGGGAAGGGGGCCGTCTCGTCGCCGTTGCGCTCATCCTCAAAGTGAGGGCAAAGCGGGGGAGTTTTCTCTTCTGTCCGCATGGTCCTCTTATTGATTCACAAAGTGATTCATCAGAAATCCTGAAAGCACTCACCGACCATCTCGCATCCATCGCGAAAGGGGAGGGGTTTGATTTCATCAGGATCGCCCCGATGCTCTCGGATACGCCCGAACATCGCGACCTCTTCGCCAAACTCGGATTCAGGCACGCGCCGACCCACATGCATCCGGAACTCGCGTGGATCTTGGACCTCGATCCATCGGAAGACGATCTGATAAAAGCGATGCGGAAAACGACGCGGTACTCGATCCGTAAAGCGGAAAGCGACGGCGTCACGGTCTCCATCGGATCATCCATGAGCGACGTCGACGCGTTTTGGCGCGTCTATGGCACCACGTTCAAGCGTCAGCACTTCACGCCGTTTTCAAAGGACTTCCTGATGTCCGAGCTTGAAACGTTCGCCGCAAAAGATGCCGCGAAGATCTTCATCGGGTCCGTCCATGACGAGCCTGTGTCCGCCGCGTTCATCGTCTTTGACGAACGATCCGGGTACTACCATCATGGCGCATCATCACAGGCGTATCCAAAGATCCCGGCATCGCACCTCGTCCTTTGGACGGCGATTCGCGAGGCAAAACGCCGCGAATGCAAGACGTTCAACTTCTGGGGCATCTCGCCGGACGATCAACCGAAACACCCGTGGGCCGGCCTCTCGCTCTTCAAAAAAGGTTTCGGTGGCCGCGCGGAGTCCTATGTGCCCGCGCAGGATCTCATCATCAAGCCGACATACTGGATCAACTGGTCGATTGAGACGGTCAGGAAACGGATGCGGGGTCTTTAGCGCCCAGGAACTCTTTTTCACTTTCCCGAACAACCCCGTCAGACGGGGTCGGAGGGATCCCTTTCATGAGGAAGCCGCGTGCTATCGTACGAGAAAGGGATCCCTCCTCCAACTGCAGACGGTCGTCGTTCGGGAAAGTGAAATGGAAGTCGTCCTCAATATTGAACTCGTTGACTAGTTGACTCGTTGACGATCATCTACAATAAGCGGCGCATGATCAAGAGCTTTCATCAAAGACCGGCAACGTCGATCGTCGAAGAGACTCATCACGCTCCCGAGCAATCGTCGCGACGTCGTACGATTATTATCTTTTTAGGCGCAATCGCAATCATCGGCTGGATTTATTTTTTCTTTTTTTCCGATCAATTCCTCATCCATTCGATCGAAATAACGGGGACCCAGCGCTTGAGTAGGGGAGAGGTGGAGCGCACGGTCTATGCGGACCTCGATGCGGAATGCATTTGGCCGACAAGATCAAGAAATATTTTTTTTATCAGGCCCAGCGAACTCGAAAAACAATTGAAAGACGACCTTTACGTTGAAACAGTGACTGTGGATAAAAAATACCCTGATATTTTACGACTCAAGGTCACGGAACGAAAATCTTCGGTCATCATCTCCTTCAATGGAGCATCATACGAGATCGACCGCCACGGCGTCGTTGTGCGCCAATTAGACGTTTCAGAGGCCGATTCACTCGCCCGCAGTGCGAACTCCGGAGATCATTCCCCCTCGGTCCTGCCGCTCATCACGATCGCGTACGCTTCGGGAACGCTGTCCGAGTCGGACCAATTCATAACGGAGAGCCAAATGACCCGGTGGTTGGATACCTTCAACGAGCTTGGCAAGCGAGGATTCGGCTACCGAAGCGCATCCTTAGACAACGCAAGCTCCACAAAGCTCGATTTGAGCATGTTTGAGCCGTACCACGTCTATTTTGACATGTTGATGTCGATCGACGATCAGATCGACGGATATTATGCGTTCATGAAGACGAAGAAGCCGGATCAGCCCATCTACAACTATATCGATGCCAGGATACCCGGGCGGATCTACTATAAGTGAGGCTTAAAGGGGCAGGAGTTGGTTTGAGGGATATTAAGAGACGTATAAGATATATTGTGCGACGCATAGGTATCGAGTAAAACCGCTTTTTTGATTTCTTCCACTCCTCTCCTCCGCCAAAAAAAGGATCAAGACGAGTGATCTCATCAAATGACAGATAAAAATAGTTTTATTATTTTGATGAAAAATATTTTGAAATAAAAATTATTTTATTTATTTTTTTATAACCTTAGAAATTTTTATCATTATTCCCTGTGCCCCGTGCCCTGCCATAGCTCTCCCCTCTTCATGGCTAATTGAAGAGGGCAAGGTAGACACCTTGCCCTCAACGTCGTTCATTCAAAAATGTGCCTTGACCGTCATCAGCCGAGCTCTGCAAGCGAGAGCGGTATGTCATCCAGCAGGGTCCGAATTTCGGGGCACCTGCTGCGCGCGACGGTTTCAGCGAGTCGTTGGAGCACGAGGATGCCCGTTTTGCATTTTTCGACGTGGATCGGGATGAACTCTGCTCTGAGTTCTTCGAGTTGTTTCCGATCGCCGTGATTTTCGAGGAAGGATTCGTACGTGCGTCCGGGGAAGCCCTGCTCGACGTATTTTCGAAGCTTACCGTCGACGTATGGCCCGGGATTCCGTACTTCTTCTTCCAGGTTGGCGATGGCTTGCCGGACGAGTTCGGATTTGATGAGGTCAGACATGCGAATCTCCTTCAGGCGCGGGCGTTCCGATGTCCGTATCGCGGTGTTGGTGGAGCCTCTCGAGCATTGTCGGATCGATTTCGATGAGCGGCCACGTCCCGTTGAGCTTTTCCTCTCGGATCTGCTCCAGGACTTCGAGGCGCGCCTTCAGAATGTCCGGCAGGCCGCGCAATGCGTGAGCCTTGATGCGTTCGATGATCGGCCCGTTTTCGGGGTCGGCGCAAACGTCTTCGTATGAACGATCCGGCATTCGTTGTGCGATCGCTTTTCGCAGGATGTCATCAAGGCCACGTTCGAGGTCTGAAAGGTGCCCCTTGATTTCCGCGATTCCCGCGTCGAGCATGAGAATATTCGGATGTGAGAGGATCGGATTGTCATCCGGTGAAGCGGTATCCTTTTCGTTCATGGGATTATCCCTCCCGTGCGGATTCGGTTGTTGAAGGTTCGTCCAACGGAGGTACGTTAGACGCGAGGCGCCGCGAGGTCAAGAAAAACGGACGTGGTGATCACGTCCGTTTGACCTTTGTTTTCGCCTTGAGCTTGACGGCGCCATAGCACCTCGCCCCTTCGCGTTTCGGCTCGAGCTTCTTCGGATGGGTGAAGATGTACTCGCCGGCGATGCGGACGAAGCAGTCTTCGCCCTGGATTTCATAGATGATGGGCTGGGCGGTCGGGAAATCGATGTACGCGATGTCGGTGTCCGAAATCCCTTCAAGCTCTTTCACGATCGCGCGAAGCGAATTGCCATGGCTTGAGACGAGAACCGTTTCGCCGCGTCGGACGCGCGGGACGACCTGATCAATGAAGAACGGGTACACGCGGGCGAAGACCTCTTTCAGACTCTCGCCGCCGGGCGGCCGGTTCTTGTATCCTCTCCTCCATGCTTCGACCTGTTCAAGACCGAATTTTCGTCGCGCGTCATCCTTGTTCATCCCCTGGAGTTTCCCGTAGAAGCGCTCGTTCAGGAGCTGCGTTTCGTAGATCGGGATGTCATCCCCGCCGCACTGGTTCGAATCGTGGAGCCAGCGTTTGTACCGCGGATCCTCATCGTGCTGAAAGATGCCGTTTCGGTTCTGGTGCGCGAGGATGATGAGCGCCGTGGCCTGTGCGCGCTCAAGCGCGGACGTGTAGACCGCGGAGAATGAGAATTTCGAGCAGTGGTGCGCGCACCCCTCGGCTTCTTGGATGCCCGCTTCGCTCAGCGGGATGTCGACCCACCCGGTGAACCGGTTGCAGAGGTTCCAGCGGGATTCCCCGTGGCGGACGAGGACGAGCGTTCCTTTGCGTGGCATATATTCTTGGCTAAGACTAGCAGGGCGGCGAAGGGCAGTCGATAGTCGAGTAGTCGAATAGTGATGACGGTTTCATAAAGAGACTCATCGACTATTCGACTATCGACTACTCGACTCCTAAAAAAGAACGCCCCGTCGAGACTCGGTCTCAGACGGGGCGTTGGGTGGCAAGGGGCGAAGCGGTCATACCTATCCGCGATTAGGCGGACTCTTCACGGGTACGTTCCGCGTTGTTGCGGATACGGTACATGGCCTCGAGCGTGTACGTCCATTGTTCAATGCTCCGTCGGTGAAGTGCCGTTGTCAGCCGTTCGATCTCCGCGCGTTCGGACGGATCCGCGAGGAAGGACTCGAACGTCCGCTCGGGGTATGCGTGCGCGTAGGATTCCCTGATCGCCCGCTCGACGTGCGGATCCGGATCGCGGATCATCGCTTCGATGTTTGCAATGGCTTCGTCGACGTGTTGGTCGAACGGTACGGCGGGCTCGGGCAGACATTCGATGGCATCCAAGATGGTCGGCTTGAGGATATGCCGGAGCGCCTCGATTTTGCGCCTGGTTTTAGCGACGTATTCCTCGAGGATGCGGGCCTCCATCCGAGCGAGCGACTCGTGATTGTCCAGATCTGCGAAGATCTCATCAATCGGCTCTTCAGGGTACAAGTTTGCGAGAGTGGCGCGGAGCGCTTGACGTACGCGTGACGCCGGATCCTTCAACCGTTCTTCGAGTTCGGCGATCGCGAGCCGGGTTTCTTCATGCACCGAGAGCGCCTCACTCCTCGTCTCGTTCGCGTCCGTCATGACGATTCTCCTTCGCGTGGTTGCCCTCCAAGCGCCTCGATCGGACTGAGTGATTTTGCCATGCCGGGGAAGGTCTCGGCGTCGACGGCGGATTTGATCTCTCGGAGCACGATCAGTTGAACGCAGAGCGCGGTGAACGGCGTGTCGTCCCGAAGAAGCTCGGCGACCCAGTTCTCGACAAGATCGTGGTTTTTGGGATTGGCGAGGATCTGTTCGTACGGCGTATCGGGATAGTGCCTCTCGATGACGTCTTTGAGGGATGATCTGACCGCCTCTTTGAGGACGCGGATCCGTTCTTCGAGTCCCCGGATTGCCTCATCGAGTTCGGCCCGATCAATAGGGCACTGGTGCGCTATTGGTTGATGGTCTGTCGTCTGATTTGAAGTAGAAGTTCGTTCACGAGGAGCTGCGATGAGGCGAGGGATTTTGTCCCTCGCCTCGTTTTCAATCTCGCCTCGATCTGGCCCATGACGTTCTCGATGGCATTGGATGATCGGGGAAGGTTAAGGTGCCTCCAGCGAAGGTCTCTGCACACGAAACACTCCGGAAGGGCAGGCCAAATGAATTCGAGAACGGCACGCTCTTTCTTCGTGAGCTTAGGACGCTTCCGGAGGATGAGGAGTCTCCTTCGTGCCATCAACAGAGACCGTGACCAAAGAATGTGCTGGATGGACTCAATGAACGTATCCGTCCGTTCATTCGTCCTCCTTCCGCCTCCAAGTTTGCTTCTCGCCGCGAGGAAGACGTGGACCGTGCATCGTTGATGGGGGAGGTCAGGGAAGGCCTCGGAGAGGTATTCCTTCAACGTCGAAATTCCATCGGAAACAAAGCCTTTTGGGACATATCCGATGTGTTTCAAGTCCGTCATCATCTTCCAGTACCAAAGCTCCTTCTCTCCTCCCTTTGCGAGGATGAAATGGATGGGCAGTCCCAGTCCCCGGTCCCAGGCGACGAAGAGGGTGTGGAGCTCCCCGTTCACGGGAGCGTGCTTCCCGTCGAGGATGACGATGCCGTCACACGAGGGAAGGGATTGCTTTGTTCGCAGGAGGAGTGGTCGTCGTCTCTTGAGTGCGCGTTGGACTCTTCGAATGGCCGTCGTGTGGTCGACGTTCCAACGGACACCGAGTCGTCGATACGTCGATCGGTCCAAGACGTATCCCGCAATTGCCGCGCGGTCACGGAGATCTCTTCGCTTTAAACGGAATGTCCGTTTGCACCGCTTGCACCTCCATCTCGGGTGGCCAAATCGAACGATTTTTCTCGCATGACAATACGGACATGTTGGCTTGTACATGCCTCATTTCAAGCGGTATTTTGATCTTCAATGCAAATTCAGGGCTTAACCTCGTATCAAATTGGACCGGCCATCAACCAAGAACGCACCAGTGCGATCAATAGGATAGGTTGTCATGGGTGCCCGTTCGGTCATGTGGCGCCTCGCTTTCGTCGTGGAGCAGTAGGCTGAATCCCGCGAGTCTTCGGAGTTCCTCGAAGTTGATCCCTTCTTCCTGCATCCATTCGATGATCCGCAGTCGTGCCTGCATTCTTTTCGTGATTGTCCCCACCGCCTGGCGCCTCGTTTCCGAGATGAGTTCGGCGTTTTCACGGACGGCGACGACTTCGTCAAACGTCCGGTTCGGGAACCGTTTCGCGACGGCCGCGCGAATGAGCGAATTGATCGCCGGCTCGGCGTCCTGCAGGCATCGAAGGATCTCTTGCCGCGCGAGCTCGATCGTCTCGCGTTCCGACTCGGCTTCGGGCTCCGGCGCCGCGCTCTTCGCGGGGTCGCGATCCTGACAGACCTGGCAGATGAGCGGCGCTTGAACGCCGTTTGCGCGGGCGCGCTCTTTTGCGCGGTCGGCCGTATTCGCGTTCGCGACGACGTTTCCGTCCGGCCCGATGGCGATATACTCTTCGTGCAGGAATGGCAGGGTGTTTCTTTTCCCGTCTTCGGACGCGTTCGGTGGCGACGTGCCGTTTGATTTGGTCATGTTGCCTCCTCCGCCGTCAGGCCCAGCGTGTCCATGAAGATGAATTCGACCACGGCCCCCAAGAAGTCGAAGTCGGGTTCGTTTTGTGCGCGCCGCATGAAGCCGATGAGCCGCGTGAGTCTTGCCGTGTATTTCTCCGTGAGCGTCGCCTTGAGAGCGTCGAACGTTTTTCCGTTTTTGGGATCGGCGAGGTATGTGATGAGATCAATTCCAGGATGTCGATTGATGAGGGCTTCGCGTAGAGCCGCATCAACCTTCCCCGGAATGCGTTGAAGTTCGAGTTCTACCTGGCCGATAAACGGTGAAAGCCGGTCCTTGGTTTGGTCTGCCGTCATCTGGAATACGCCTCCTGTCTTCGGTTGTCGAAGAACGGGAATACCTTAGGCGAGGGTTCCCGGGCAGTCAACAAGTCAACGAGTCAAAGAGTGAACGCTCTTTTTTGAGACTCGATGACTCGTTGACCGGATGACTTGTTGACTTCCATCCTCCCCTCCCTTCCGCATCTCCGATACCATACCCCCATGCAATTCCCCAGGCGCAAAAAAGAGGAACTCTCCCGTCGCGACGAGAGCCGTGACATCGTCTACCTCACGCCCGCGGGCGTGAAATCGCTTGATGCGGAGATCAAGCGGCTCGATACGGTCGATCGGCCGCGTGCGATCAAAGACGTGTGCGAGGCCGTGCAAAAAGGAGATCTCTCGGAGAATGCGGAGTATCAGGAGGCGCGGGCGAGACTTTCTCGGACGGAGGGGCGGATTCTCCGTCTGCGTGAAAAACGGAAGCGTGTCGAAATCATCGCGAAGCCTTCAAAAACGGGCGTGATTGCCATCGGATCGCGCGTCACGCTCGGGACGGATCACGTGAAGGAGCGAGTCTACGTTATCGTCGGCCCCGAAGAGACGGATCCGTCCAAGGGCAGGATCTCCTTCCGCTCCCCTCTTGGCGCCGCGCTCATGGGAAAGAAAGAAGGCGACTCCATCAGGCTCACTGTGAGAGATAAACAGATTGAGTACAGGATTGTCTCAATCGATTGAGTCTCGTGGTCTTGAGTGCTAGAATTGATTGATATCTCTAAAAAGTGGACGGGGAGACCCCGCCCCTACATCTATGCCAAAACAGACCACCTATCTCATCGCTCTCATCGCGATCCTGGCGGCCTCACTCCACTCTTCAACCGCGAATGCGGCCGTTGCCAGCGGGACGCTCGTGAAGAGTCCGGAGCAGAGCGCCGTCTACTACGTCTCGGCGGGAAAACGGTATGCGTTTCCGAACGATAAGGTCTACTTTACGTGGTACACGGATTTTTCGAACGTCGTGACGATCACGCCAACGGAACTCGCGAATCTTCCGCTCTCCGGCAACGTCGTGTACAGGCCGGGCATCAAGCTCGTGAAGATCACCACGGATCCGCGCGTTTTCGCCGTATCGCGGTACGGCATCCTCCACTGGATCACGAGCGAGAGTGTCGCGAGCGCGCTCTACGGGTCGAACTGGAACAAGCAGGTGGATGACATCCCGGACACGTTCTTCACGAACTATACGGTCTCGACGCCGATCACGGCCGCATCGGATTATAACAAGACGCTGGAGCTCGGCATGACATCAATCCAGCTTAATCTCGGCGTTGACGTGGTGCTCGAACCAGGCGGCGGGACCGGATCGGATCAGACCACGCAGACGGGCGTTCCAATGATCGGCGGGTGCGCCATCTTCCCGGCGGACAGCCCGTGGAACACGCCGGTGACGAGCCTCCCCGTTCGGTCGGATTCCGCAACGTTCATCGCGTCGATCGGGTCGAGTTCTCCTCTCCATCCCGACGTCGGAGGCGGCGGACAGTACGGCATTCCGTTCAACGTCGTTCCCGGAACGCAGACGAACGTCCCGATCACGTACACGGCGTACGGTGACGAGAGCGATCCGGGTCCGTTCCCGATCCCCGCGAACGCGACGGTCGAGAACGGGAGCGATAAGCATGTCCTCGTTCTCCAGCAGGCCACGTGCATGCTCTACGAGCTCTTCGATGCGAGCAAGGACGCAGCCGGATCGGGCTGGTCCGCGGGTTCCGGCGCGAAATGGGATCTCTCGTCGAACGCGCACCGGCCGCTCGGCTGGACGTCCGCGGACGCGGCCGGACTCCCAATCCTCCCCGGACTCGTCCGCTACGACGAGGTCGCCGCGGGGTCGGTCAACCACGCAATCCGGTTCACGGCACCGCGCACGCAGAAGGGTTATATCCTTCCGGCAACCCATCAGGCGGGCAGCAGCGACGCATCGCTTCCACCCATGGGGCTCCGCGTGCGTCTGAAGGCGAACTATGACATCTCCGGGCTCACGGGCGAGGCGAAGGTTATCGCGACGGCCATGAAGAAGTACGGCATGATCCTGGCGGACAACGGGTCGTCGTGGTTCTTCCAGGGCGCGTCGGACCCGCGCTGGAACGACGATGATCTCAACCAGCTGAAAGTCATTCCGGGGAGCGCATTTGAGGCGGTGGATACGGGGGCGATCATGAACACGGCACCCTGACGGACGGCACGCCGTGAAGCCTTTCCCAAGTGATACGGGGGACGTCGCACGGGTCCGAATCCGCGCGCCGCACCGGCTTTTGAAGATTCCGCCCTCATTCGGGCGGGGTCTTTTTGTAACGGTGGGCCACTTCATCCGTTGTCTCCTTATCGGGGGAACGATCCCTCGGGTGTCTGTTTAGGGAAGAAGTAGAGGGTTGACGAGGGAGGCGATCGCGCATATACTTGTGCGGTCTCGGAAAAATTGCCGTTCTTTTGAAAGGAAATTGCGAGGTACTGAATGAGGATCGTACGCAACATCAAGCGCGAACACGGAAAACTCGAAAGGGACGTTGAGGATTTTTGGGGAACCATTATCCAATCGGGTTCGGGGGACGAACGGGACCTGTTCCTGCGGATCGCGAACGAGGTCGCCAGGCTGGAGCGCGTTCAGTTCGACATGGAGTTCGGCACGCCCGTTTCCAGGCTCGAACTCATTCGGATCGGGTATTCACCCGCGCTCCGTCGGCTCGCGGTTCCGGACGCCATCAAGATGCTTTGTGCGGAATCGATATCGCTCATCGACCTCCACCAGACGCTTACAGCCATCGCGCCGGCGTGTTGGGAGATCATCCTCACGGAGTACTGGGGACGGTACGCCGACAACGGTTCGCCGGCCCGGCTATCCCTCATGGGGTTCGGCGACGCCATCCTCGATCTTGCGGAAGACGTTGAGGGCCTTGCGCCGCGGATGCTCCGTACGCGTCTCGCGGAGGCCATCAGGCCGCTCGTGCGTCTCCCGCGCGCCGTGTGCGAGCTCGTCGAAGAACATGTCACGGACGCCCAACGCCGGCGGATCGCACGGATCCTGAAACCCACGGTCGAGATGCTCCTCAGCGAGACCGGCCACATCAGGCAGACGACGCCTCCCCCGCCACCAAGCGGAATGGACGGCGATCCGTCTTCGTCCGACGGCGACGGCGGCCCAACGTCCATCCGCCTCTTGAGATCGTTGGACGGGTCCTCCGTCGGTTCCGCCGTCGGCTGAACCGACGCAATTTCCTCTCTCCTCCTACAGAGATCCCCCGCTGCGCATGTGCGTATGCGGGGGCTCTTCTTTGGTTGAGTGGTTGAGTGGGATCCAATTGGGGGGATGAGGGCCGATTGGGCCGACTAGGATTTTTCCCAGTCGGCCCAGTCGGCCCAGTCGGCCCAGTCGGCCCTCGTCTCTATACTCACGACTCACGACTCACGACTCACGACTGCTCTGACCGGCGACGCCGGCCGATGCGCATAGACGTCCCAGAACGCCTTCGCGCTCGCAAACAAGTCTCTGATCCAGAACCACGTGCCGTTCACGTATGTCTCGCGGTCCGCGACGACGCCCGTGGCGTCCATACCGAGTTCGTTGCAGAGGAAGAGCGCGCGTCCGAGATGAAAACGCTGGGTCACGATGATCGCTTTCGTGACGTAGAATGTCCCGATCGCGCGCGAACAGGACTCGAACGTTCGGTACCCTTGGCCGTCGACGAGGATCGCCGACTCCGGGACGCCGGCATCCTTCGCCGTCTTTTTCATTGCGTCGACTTCGTCGATGTGGAATTTTCCGTCATCGCCGGAGAGGAGGAGCTTATCCGCTTTTCCCTGGTCGTAGAGCGCAACGGCCGTGAGGATCCGGTCGCGCAGCGCGTCGGACGGCGTCCCGTCCTTGTTCACGGACGCGCCGAGGACGATCGCGACGGGCGCCGGATCAACGGCCGTGACCGTGCGGGAGATCTTGAACGCGTACGCGAACTGGACAACGGCAACCGTCGCCATCGTGCTAAGGACGGCGATTACGGAGACGAAGAGGATTAATCGCCACGGGACGCGGCGTTCCGTCTTCGGGGCGAGAAGGCCTTTGGGGAGGTCGATCATGCTCTCGGGATAGTCAACAAGTCAACGAATCAATGAGTCAACGAGTAGAGAACTAGTTGACTCGTTGACTTTTAAACAAGGATATCACGCCGCAGTCTCCGCATCACCCCCGTCCGGCAGCGCGGCCTTCTCCGTCTCGGTGATTTTGAGGACGTCCTTGTTGATCTTCGAGAATTCCTTCGTGGCAAGGTCATACTGGTTCGTCGCCGTGCCGAGCGCGCGTCCGACGCCGATGAAGCGCTCCTCGTACGCCGAGAGGTGGCGCATGAGGTCCGCAACGCGCTTCCGGATCTCTTTCGCCTGTTCCTCGATCGCCATGCCGCGGAGACCCTGGAGGACGGTCTGGAGGTATGCGAGGAACGACGTCGGGGAGACGATAATGACGTGGTATTTGCTCGCCGCGCGCTGGATGATGTTCTGCGAATCCTCTTCCATGGCCGCACCAATCGTGTTCACGATGAGGTCGTAGTAGATGGCCTCGTGCGGGATGAACATGAACGCGAAGTCCATGGTCCCCTCCTCCGGACGAACGTACTTCGCCGTTTCCTGGATCCGGAGCTTCAGGTCGTTCACGAACGCCTTCTCGAGACGGTCGCGTTCGGACGGATTCTGCTCCTCGACGAGACGGTTGTAATTCTCAAGGCTGAATTTCGAGTCGATCGGAACAATTTTTTCCTTAATGAAGACGACGGCGTCGACAACGTCGCCGTTCGTGAACGGGTACTGCATTTGGAAACTCCCCGGCGGGAGCACGTTTTGGAGGAGCGTTTCAAGAAAATATTCGCCGAGGATCCCGCGGTGTTTCGGATTTTTCAGGATGTCCTGCAGTTTTTGGAGCTGGGTCGACACGTCGAGCACCTGCCGATTCGTCTCATCAAGGCGCGTGACTTTTTCCGTGATGTCGCGGACCAGACTTGAGGTTGCGGCAAAGTTCTGCCGAACGGCTTGGTGCGTGTCGACCATGCGGCTCTCGAGCGCCTTCGAGAGCTCATTGATCTGCTGCTGGATGAGGACGAAGGATTGCGCATCCGCGCCGGACGGATTTTGATCATCGACCGGCTTGATCCTGATTCCAATCCAAAAGACAGCGCCGGCGAGGGTAATGACGACGAGGATGAGGATGACGATCAGGGTCTCCATAGCGAGCGCTAGCGTGACATGGGCGGGGAAAAATTTGTAGGGGCGAGGCCCGGCCTCGTCCCTACTTATCCACCGCCCCCCCTCTTCACAAGATTTCACTCTCGCCCTATCTTCCAGCGCATATCAAAATCAATCGATTTCAACGCGTACGACCTATGGCCACCGCGCTCCGCATTCCGACGGACACTCAGGATCTTGAAGAAGATTGGGATCCGCAGGGGTTGAACAGTCTCGATAAGGACGTTCTTGAGTCGTTTGGCGATTCGGAGGAAGAGCCGGAGGTCGATGCGCGTCCGGGCGTGCTCCTCGGCCAGATCGAGGACGAAGACGGCGTCCATTCGGACGACCTCGATCGCGACGGGCTCACGGAACTCGAAGAAATGGAACGCCTGTTGAAGAGCGAGGAATCCCCCCTTGATTTCGCGATGGTGGCGGAGGAGGAATAGGGGAAGTCGTGAGTCACGAGTCGTGAGTCGTGAGTAAGAATAAGAAAAAGAGCCTCCGAATACGGAGGCTCTTTTTGCATTTGATGACTCCAGCAATATCTCCGATCCTTCTCACGACTCACGACTCACTGTCTGACCGTCCACGCCACCGTCACATAACTCGTCACGCTCGAGGGATTCCCTCCGAACAAGGTCGAATCCCGATGTGCGAAGACGTTAAACGCCGGTAAGATCCCCTTCTCCCGCATCATCGTGAAGAGGATCGATGCGTTTAAGCCGCTGTCGAGGTTCAGATCGCCTGCAGATTGTGTGGACGTGGCATCAAGGC
The DNA here is from genome assembly GCA_963835915.1 of Candidatus Uhrbacteria bacterium. Taxonomy (GTDB): domain Bacteria; phylum Patescibacteriota; class Patescibacteriia; order 2-12-FULL-60-25; family 2-12-FULL-60-25; genus 2-12-FULL-60-25. Next base: position 815,467 of record CAWIHE010000004.1, on the reverse strand, counting down.
CGCTGAGCCACACGATCGTCTCAATGTCCTTCCGAGAGGCGTCTAGGGCGTTCAGGCCGTGGCTCAGGTCCGCGGAGAGGATGACGGCCGTCTGGTCGTCCCAGAGGCCGGCCAGGTCGTGCGCGATCGCCTTCGCATGATTGGGATCGATTGTCTGGCGGATGACCACGGGGACGATGCGGAGGCCGTCGCCGAATGCGCGGCGGATGAACGGGACGAGGACGCCGATGCCATGTTCTTGCGCCGCGACGGCGCCTTCATCTTTCGTGTACAAGCCGGATGCGAGGAGCGACGTCAGCGCGCCTTCGTCAATGTCCTGGATGCCGTCAGGCGTCGCGTAAGGTTCCGTGATGATCGTCGCTTCCGGTGTGCCGGGATGGTGGTCCGGGGAGATGAGGATGAGACGTTTGAGGTCTGGACGGGCCGCACGGAGATCATTGAAGAATTGTGCGATGAGGGGCGCGGCGAGGACGTGATGATTGACGATGCCGGCGACGGCTTTCTTTTTATTGATGGCCGTCGACGTTGATGGGAGCGTACTCCATGCCGCGTCGACTTCTGAGGCGCTGATGAAAGCGGACGTCGGGATAGTCGTCGTTGCGATGGACGGGGGCGTCCAGTCCGGTGCCGTCGTGATGGTTGGGATCGAAGGCGGAGGGACAACGGTCGCGCGCGAGGCCGTGGCGCCCGCAACAATACCGGCGCCGACGGCGAGCATGGCCGTCGTCGCAATGAGGCGGATCGTCGCGTTTGGCGTCATTCGATCGTAAGATGCTGGTCAGCGGAAATCGCCGTCATGTTCGGCATGTCCCCCTTCTGGATCGCGGCCGGTTCCACGACGTACGACCCCTTCGTGACGGGCCGGACACCGTACCGGATCACGACCGGTTTCCCGTCCGTCGGTTTCCAGACGGTAAAGGACGGGTTGGCGCCCTCGAACGGCGAGACGTAGTACCGGTAGGCGTCGTTCGTGACGAGCGACATCTCATCGTTCGTTGGGATGAAACCGGACGCGATCGTATCGCGGATCGTGTAGTCGCCGTCCGGGGCGTCCTTCGAGAATGCCGCCGTGAGTTCAACGGTGACCGCATCGTTCTCATGGATCGCGTTCGTCGACGTGGCGCCGTTCACGAGGATCCTGCGCGAGAGCGTGAGTTCTTTTGCGTTCTGGGGACGGTCTGACACGATCGTGTCATACGCAATGTCCACGGGGGCGTTCATCCCGAGGACCTTGAACGCGTGGGCCTCGCTCGCCGTGAGGCGGACTTCTTCGGGCCACCCGTTCTTGAGCTCGACCGTCTGCGTCCCCTTGCCGACGTCATACGCGAGCGTCGCGTCCTGCCCTTCGGCGGCCGGGACGGCGACGGCGAGATACGAAGCCGTCTCCAATGGCGCGAATGCGTGTTCAATCCAGGAGTGCTTCACCCATTCGTTCAGATCGTATCCGCGCGCATCCCCAAGGCGGACGGCGATGGCCGCGGCGGCGGCCGTTGCCTCGTAGACCTCCGTGTCGACGCTGCTCACCGGGACCCACATGCGCTGGTCCTGCGTTTTTGCGTTCGCGAGGAGTGCGTCAAGCTGTGCGCGGGCGCCCGTATCGTCGCCGATTGCCGCGAACCCGCGGCCGAGCGCGATCCGTTCGCGCCAGGTGAGGTCGCCGAGCTTCGCGAACGACCTGAGATCGATGAGGGCAGGTTCGCCGAGTGCCGCGAGCCCGGAAACGGCGTTAACCTGTTCTTCGCGCGACGATTTGTCGTTTGCGAGGATCGTCCGGAAGTACGCGGCAAGGCGGATCGGGTCGATGAGGTCCGGCGCGGCCGCGGCGACCTTCGCGGAGAGCTCGACGTCGCTTGAGGCGTACGGGAGGATAGCGATCCCGCCGTCGTCCTGCTGGTATTTCAGGAACATCGACGGGTCTGCGCTTGCCGGGAGATCCTGCTTGCCGAACTGCTCACGGAGGAGCTTCTCGCTCATTCGCTTCGCGATCTGTGATTCGATGCGGTCGGTCCAGCCCCATCGGAGCGCATAGAGTTCGTCGAGGTACTGTGCGCGCGTTTTCGGCACGAAGCGAACGCTGATTTCCTTCGCGAGACCGGGATCGATCTTCATGCTCGTCGATGCGGCGGTCCGGACGACCGTATCGCGCTCGAACCGGCTGCCCACGACCGTGATGTGGCGTTCGATCGCATCCGTCCCGTTCGCCGTTTTCATGGAGACCGTGACCGTATTGTCGCCGACGGCGGGATGGTCAATCGAAACGTAGGCTGAGGCGCCGACGGTCGATGTCACGGACCGATTCGCAATGCCGAGCGTGGACGCGTTGACCGTATAGGTGACGGCATCGCCCGTTTTGAGCGCACGGCCGAATGCGCGGATTTTGATCTGCGGGACGTCACCCGTGAGCACGGTATCGGGCGCCGTCACGTTGACGAACGCGGGTTTCGTCACGGGGATCTTCAGGCGCGACGATCCGGCGAAGAGATCGCCCGAGATCGCGATCGCCGTTGCGCGCCAACTCGTTATGTTGTCGGGGAGCAGCGTGGAGAACACGGCATCCCCGTTCGCATCCGTGACGCCCGTGAGGTACGCCGCCGTATCTTTGAAGTTCTTCCGCGGCGTCGTCGCATCGCCGCCACCGCCCCCGCCTTCGGCGCCGGCCGCGAGCATGGCTTCATGCGAGACATACGTGAAGAGGAGCCCGTCCGTGACCGTCGCATAGATGTCCGGGAGCGGGTCGTCCGGCGGGTCGTAGTTCGCGGCGGCGAAGAGGGCTTCGTCGACGAGCGCGAGCGTGACGTGCGCGTTCGCTTTCGGCTTCCCGTCCGCGTCGAGCGCCCGGACCGTCACATTCGCGCGCGCGCCCGGTGCGTACTCGGCCTGGTCGGCCGTCGTTTGGACGGTGAGCGCCCGAACGCGATCGTCGAATGCAATGGCGGTCTGGTACGGCTCGAAGTGGCCGTTCCGGAACGCGATCGCAAGGAGCGTCTCATTCGGTATATCGCCGTCGGTGAACGGGTACGCGACGCTCGGGTCGTTCGATACGCGCGCGTTACGGATGCCCATCATCGCCTCATAGTAGAGGTACGTGGACGACGAGGAGCGCGGGAGGAGTTCGTCGCCAAGGTAGAGCCCGTACGACACCATGTCGCCGACGCGGTAGCCGATCCACGAGAGCGGATGCGCCGTCGTCGGCTGGAACGAAACCGACGGCGCGCGCTGGTACGAGGGGTTCATCTGGCACCAGTCGCAGGGAGAAACGGACGTCCGGATGCGCGACCACGCGCCGAGGCCGTCTTTCACGTATGACGTGAGTTCGTACCAGCGGTCCTTCTGGATCGGGAAGGCGAACGTGGTATTCCCCTTCGCGTCCGTTTTCTGCGTCAGCCGCTGGACGACGTCCGATTTTTCCGTGTACGTGTAGTTCGGGCTCGTCGTTTTCGTGACGGGATCGTACGTTGTCCCGCTTTCGATCCGGTCCCACGAGTGTTCCGTGACGTACGCGTTCACGTCGATCGACGGGATCGGATCAAGCATGCCGTACGGATCGTAGGACCCGTCGTTCCCTTCGCCGCTCTTCAGCTTAACAAGGTCGAGCTTCGCCGCGCGGACGGTCACATTGGCGCGTCCGCCGCTCACATTTGTGACGTCTGCCGAGAGCACGGACGCGACGTCCCAGAGCGTGCCGTACGCGTACGCGTCGATGGCCGCTTCTTCGCCACCTTCGGGCGCAGCGTGGATTGCATACGATTCCGATGTCGGGCAGGCTCCGTAGGCGTTGTCATCGGGCGCGCACGGACGGGCGGCTGTTTTGACGGAAAATGCCGCCTTCCCGTCTTCATCCGTCGTGAGGTGGATCAGTTCGTTGTTGCGTCCGCTGACCTGGACGGCGACCTTCAGGTTCGGCATTGGCGTGCCGTCGAAGAACGCGGCGCGGACGATGCCCGTGAAGGGGTTGCCCGCCGTCACGTCCGACTGGTCGAGCGACACGTCGAGCGTATACGCGGGCTTCACGTAGTCGCGGACCTCGATCATCTGCGTGTCGACGAGAACGTCGCCTCGCTTCAGCTGGAGCGAATACGTGCGCGGGAAGATGTTCGACCAGTCGATTGACGCCCGGAAGAATCCGTCCGCGTCCGGCGTCACCGTGACGCTCGCGTACGATTTTGCCGGAGCCCATCCAAGGCCTGACCAGTAATTGAATTCGTCGTTCGCGAGTTCGATCGTGACCGGTTCGTTTGGCGCGTGTTTCGACGCTCGGTCCTGGACGATACCGGAGATTTCTGCGCGGTCGGTCGGTCGGTAGAGCGGCCGGTCGGCGTGCATTGAGGAGATCGTCTTTCCATCATTTCCGTAGGAGTAATAATCATACGGCCGATATTGGCTCGACCCTCCGAGTCTGACGAGGGCGACCTGGTTTCCCTCCCCGATTGTCGCAACGGTTCCGCCTTCCGCGGTCGACGAGGCAATGGCGATCGGCGTTTTGATGCGGGCAAGCCCCGAATCATCCGTTGTCGTCTTTTCATCGCCCGCGGTCACGGGGATGCGCGCGAGCGGACGCGATTCGCCGGCATGGACGGCCCAGATGAGCGTCGTGTCCTTGTCCGACGCCACGTACGTCGCCACGTTCGTGACCTGAAGGAAGAACCAGGACGTGATGCTGTCGCGGGACGTGAGCGAGACGAGGTAGCGGCCGATCGGGAGCGTGTTTGGGAGGTCGATGACCTCGGTGTAGTTGCGTTCGGCGATGGTCGCGTTCAGCGTGAACGCCGTCGTTTTTGCGAATGTCTGCTCAAGCGACCCTCCGTATCGTTTTTCGTATGCGTAGGATGGGATGGCGAGTTCTTGTTCGAGGTAGGTCCGCGCATCGGATTCCGAGAGACCGTATCCCGTGACGGTCACCGGACCGGCATCCGGAGCTGCGGACGTATAAGTCTCGTAGACGGATACCGGGAGTTCCTGTCCCGGCGCCGCAGTCACGAATCGCTCCGCCGGGCGGACGCTTACGACCTTCCGGTTGTTGATCTTGTCCTGCGTTTCGCTGATCGTTTCAAAGTGGAGGACGACGTCGCTCCCGAGCGTCAAATCGGAGTTCTCGACGCCCCAGTCTTTCGCGTACGTCACGGTGTAGACCGTCCCGAATGCGAGCGGCTTCTCCGGGACGAACGCGATTGAGCGTCCATGGACCTCGAAACGCCCTTTCACGTCAGGCGTGATCGAGAAATGTTTTGCCGGATCCGACCATCCGCCCATGTTCACCGTCGCTTCGATCCCCGTATTGATCGGGACCTGCGAGGCGTTCGCTCCGGGGACGGTCGAGAGGATGCGGAAGACGTCCTTCGTCTGGATCGCCCAGGAGAACGTCCGCGCCTGCTTCGACCCGTCGTCGCTCTTGATGGCCGTGTTCATGATGCGGACGTCGTAGACGGTCCCGGGGTCGAGCGGATGCTCGGGTGTGGCGCGGAACGTGTCGCCTTTGTCTTTCACGGCGTCGACGTTGACGGCGATTGGCGTCCGGACGGCCGTCGTGCCCGTGGCGGCTGCAGGGACGATTTCGAGGTGGTCGTTCAGCGTGTCGGGTGATAGATCAATTTTTGACTCAATGAGGAAGGTCGTCCCCGTTGCCGCGCCTGCGGCGTCTTCCTTCTCGACCGTCACGGTGAACGCGTCCGCGGCATGCGCGGCCGGGATGATGAGTTCGGCGATCGCCGCCGCGGGCGAGCTCTTCTGCCCGTTCTGCATGTACGGGACGAACGACGAGAAGAGAAAAATGAGGATGAGCGCGATGACGGCGACCGGAACGGCCCCGCGCACGAGCGCGCGGAATGGCCGCTTCATGCGGACGGACCACGGTTCGCGCGCATCCGAACCTTCAGCCGTCGTACCGATCCGTGCCGCCTGCTTCGATGCGGATCGATCGGGATCCGCGGGGGCCGTCTCTTTCGCCGAGATCGCGCGTGCGCGCGCGATGAGCGTTTCGCGCTGCTTGGCGGCCGACGTTGCATCCATGGACGCAGGCGGCGCATCGGATTCACGGCGGATGGCGCGAGCGATTTCGAGATACGGACGCATCTCCGATCCGTCGGCTGATCCGGGCGACTGGATGTCATGCTCAAGCGCTCGCGCGCGTTCGTCGGTGGTCATAGATGTAAAAAAATTCCAAATTCCAAATTCCAAATTCCAAGAAATGAAGTCGGAATTCAGAATTCAGAATTTGGAATTTGGAATTCATGCATTCGAAGTCGGATATTTATTTAGGTTTGTTTTTTGAGGACGATCTCGCGCAGTCGTCCGACGGCGCGATAGACGAGGACCGACGCATGATTTGAGGAGATGCCGAGTTCGGCGGCGATCTCCTGCGGTTCGAATCCCGCGAAGAAACGGAGGTTGAGGACCCGCTGGTCACGGTCCGGCAGTTCACGGAACGCGTCACGGAGCCGTTCTCCCTCGATGGCGAGCTCCGCGGTCCATGACGGGTCGTCATCCGACGGGGGCTCCCATGACGGCGATTTGCCGTCTTGGGGGCTCTCACGCTTCGTCGATGCCTTCCGATAGTGATCAATGAGCGCGTTCGAGGCGACCTGGAACAGCCATGAGGAGAGGCGCGCGCCCTTGTACTCGAGCGTGCGCGATGATTCAAGGAGCCGGACGAACGTTTGGCTCGTCACGTCTTCAGCGATTTCTTTCTGGCCGCACCGCTTAAAGCAGAACGCGTAGACGTTCCGTGCGTAACGATCGTAAATAACGCCGATCGCTCGGGGATCCGTGGCAAGCCGTTCGAAGAGGAGTCGATCCTCTTCGGGGGCTGCCTGGGGAGTCACGCGGTCCATGATGAAAACGAACGTCGCCGGTCAGCATGACAGGGATCGGCAGGGGCTGAAGATGTACGACGTCGTTGTATTGATTATATCTAAATAATTGCGGAACGAACAGTCGAAAGGCGGAGAGGCTGAGAAGCTAAGAGGCTGAGGGGCTGAGGGGTTAGCCCTCAGCATCTTAGCTTCTCAGCCTCTAAATGTACCTGACGAATGACCAGACGACAGCCGTCGCGAGGAGGACCCAGAGGAGTCCCGTCAGGGCCCATCCCCTCCTCCATGTGAGGCAATACGTCATGGCCGAGCCGAATCCGACCACGGGGAGTGCAAACGTCACGGCGCGGTCGTTGCGGTCGGACGCCGAAAGCGTGGTGTTCCCGCCGAGGTGCATGAGCGCCGCGAGCCGGAGGATGAACGGGAATGCGACAAGCGGGATGAGCGCGGGGAGCGGGATTGCGTCGATGACGTGCGCGAGGATCTGCTGAGAGATGTGGACGAATTTATCCGCGATGTCCCGCGAGGCGAGCGAGCGGATCGTCGTCTCAAGCGTGAATGGGAGGAACGCCGCGAAGAGGAAGTACGGCGCGAAGAGCGCCCAGAACGCCCAGCGCTTCCACACGTACCAGTACCACACGGTCGCGAACGGGTTCACGCCGATCGCCGCCGTCCAGAGCGCGCGCCGGGACCACTCCTCGCGCGGCGTCGACGCGGCATGGATCATCGCCCATACCCAAAGCGCACCGAGGAGGATCCCGTAGGCGGAAAGGAGGATGAGGGTGAGAGAGGTAAGCATGGAAAACGAAGGAATAAAACAATAGAACAATATAACAATTTAACAATCCTTTCCTGCAGAGGATTGCTGTATTGCTGTATTGCTGTATTGCTGTCGGCTCATCGTCTAGAGGTGCTGATGGATGTCAAGCTTTTGGATGCTCATCGCGCGGAGTTCTTCGTCATACGGGAGTTTGGGGTCCCAGTGGTCAAGACAGAAGAGCTGCTTGCCGATGGCGAAACCCATTCCAAGCTCGAGGAACGTGTTTGCGCCGATGTATCCTTCATACCCGCTCCGCGTTTCGTCGTTGACCGCCAGGATGGCATCGCAATCCTTGATTTCGTCAAACATCCGTTTCATGAACAGCGTTTTCTGTTTCGCTCGGTCGACCATCCCAGCCTCGGAGAGGTCCACGGGGAGGGTGACGCGATGGCCCCGGTTTTCAAGCTCTTTTCCGAGCTCTTTCATTCGCACAAGATTCCGCATTGAGCCGACGAGGCAGACGTTCATAGCCCGATCATCTTAGCGTTGTGAAGGGCTTTGGTAAATGGGGGCCGTTTGACGCGTTTAACGGACGGGTATACGTTTGCTGCGCACATTTTGAGGAAAAGACGAAAGCGAGGACGCATCGTGAAACCGCATCAATTTCACCCGATTCGGAAAGCCGTCAGACAGTTTCTCATGGGGTGCATCGGGAGATCCGTCGGCCGTGAAGTGGTCCAGGTGATCGACATCATGGGCTGCGACGGTCTCCCGTCCGGCTTCATCGAGCAGGTGCACATGAAGAGGCCCCCGAAGGGCCATCTTCACTACGTCGTCCATGTGTATCGTAAGGACAGAGAGGCGTCGTACGCCGCCGAGATCGATGATGCGATAGACGCCCAACATATCTTCCAGTCGCTCGGATTCTCGGCAACAATCGGGCCCGTTCCCGAGTTCGTTCTCCTGATGGAGGATCCGTTCTCATCCTTCGAGGATCTGCCGGTCTACAGTCGCATCCGGCTCACGCCGTGGACGAAACGGCCCTGGTTCTATCCGTAGAGCGCTCCCCAATCTCCTCAGATTCCTCCGCCTCAAAGGCCGCCCTCATCGAGAGCGGCCTTCTTCGTTGAGTCGATAGTCGAGTAGTCGAATAGTCGATCGTAATTGAATTGTACTATTCGACTACTCGACTATCGACTATTCGACTTTCTTACGAGCACCCGCTCGTACTCCCGCAGTTCAGGCACTTGTAGCATGACGCGTTCCTGACCATCATCGAGCCGCACGTGTCGCAGAGCGGGGCGTCGGACTGGTTGTCAAACGTGGCCGTAAGCTGGTCCGACGTTTCGATCTTCGGCGGCTTCGTCGATTCAAGGAGGCTCTGCTGTTTTTCTTCGAGCTGGACGAATTCTTTGATCGTCTCGACGACCGTCGGATCTTCGCCGTTCGTGAGGTCGTCGTCATCGACTTTCAGGCCGAGCGCCTGCCGGTCTTCGGACGGGAGGAACTTCAACGCGAGCCAGCGGAAGATGTAGTCCGTGATCGACTTCGCCATGCGGATGTTCGGGTTCGTCGTGAAGCCCGAGGGTTCGAAACGCATGTGGGCGAATTTGTTCACGAGCGTTTTGAGCGGCACGCCGTACTGGAGTCCGATCGACACCGACGTGGCGAACGAATCGAGGAGGCCGGAGAGCGTGCTCCCCTCTTTGTTCATCGTGATGAAGACTTCGCCCGGCGTCCCGTCCTCGTAGAGGCCGACGGTGATGTAGCCCTTGTGCGTGCTGATGTGGAACTGGTGCGTAATCGCTTTCCGCTCGGACGGCATCCGTCGGCGCCGCGCGATGAACGTTTCGCCGGTCGCGGACGGCTCCCTCTGCGCGGCGACCTCCGTTGTCGTCGCGGACGACATGGACTCCGCGACGCGGTTGACGTCCTCTTTCCGCACTTCCTCTTTCTTCATCGTGAGCGGCTGGGAGCGCTTGCACCCGTCACGGTAGATCGCGATCGCCTTCAGGCCGAGTTTCCAGCCCTGGATGTACACGTCCATGACGTCATCGACGGTCGCCTCGTTCGGCATGTTGACCGTTTTTGAGATGGCGCCCGAAAGGAACGGTTGGACGGCCGCCATCATGTTCACGTGGCCCATCGGGGCAATCGACCGCGTCCCGCGCGCGGCCTTGAACGCGCAGTCGAACACGGGGAGGTGCTCGGGCTTCAGCTGCGGCGCGCCTTCGATCGTGTCGTTTTCGTCGATGTACGTGAGGATTCCGCGGATGTCGAGTTCCGAGTACCCGAGCGCATGGAGCGCTTCAGGGACCGTTTCGTTGACGAGTTTCAGCATGCCGCCGCCGACGAGCCATTTGTAGGAAACGAGCGCGATCGGCGGTTCAATGCCCGTGGTCTGGCAGTCCATGAGGAATCCGATCGTGCCCGTCGGCGCGAGGACCGTGACCTGGGCGTTCCGGTACCCGTGCCGCTCCCCAAGGCCGAGCGCGCGGTCCCACGATGCGCGCGATTCGTCGAGAATGTTCATGGGGATGCCGTCCGTCGGAATGTCGTACGCGGCGTCGCGGTGCTTGCGGATCACGCGGAGCATGGCGTCTTCGTTCTTTGCGTAGCCGCGGAACACGCCGAGCTTCTCCGCGATCGCGGCGGACTGCTCGTAGGCCACGCCCGTCATGATCGCCGTGAGCGCGGCGGCGAGGTTGTGGCCTTTCACGCTGTCATACGGCATGCCGCGGCTCATGAGGAGCGCGCCGAGGTTCGCGTACCCGAGCCCGAGCGACCGGTAGTCCCAGGAGTTCTGCTCGATCGCCGGCGTCGGGTAGCTTGATAGGTCGACGAGGATCTCCTGCGCCGTGATCATCGTTTTGCACACGTGCGTGTACGCGACGACGTCGAATCCGCCGTTCGCCGTGGCGAATTTCATGAGGTTCACGGACGAGAGGTTGCACGCCGTGTCGTTCAGGAACATGTACTCCGAGCACGGGTTCGACGCGTAAATCCGGTCCGTGTTCGAACACGTGTGCCACGCGTTCACGGTCGTGTCGTACTGGATGCCGGGGTCGCCGCACTCCCACGTGGCCTGCGCGATCTGGCGCATGAGGTCGCGCGCCTTGAACCGTTCGCAGGGCTCCTTCGAGAGCACGTACGTGGTCCAGAATTCGCCGTCGTTCAGGACGGCCGTCATGAATTCGTCCGTGACGCGGACGGAGTTGTTCGCGTTCTGGAAGAAGATGGACGCGTACGCTTCGCCTTCGATGGATCCGTCGTACCCCGCGTCGATGAGCGCGTGCGCCTTCTTCTCTTCTTTCGCCTTGCACCAGGTGAATTTCACGATGTCCGGGTGGCCGACGTCGAGGATGACCATCTTCGCCGCGCGCCGCGTTTTGCCGCCGGACTTGATGACGCCGGCGAACGCGTCGAGCCCTTTCATGAACGAGACGGGGCCGGACGAGTGTCCGGACGAGCCGCCGAGTTTTTCCTTTGAGCTGCGGAGGTTCGAGAGGTTCGAACCCGCGCCGGATCCGTACTTGAAGAGCATCCCCTCCGTGACGGCGAGATTGAGGATCGAGCGCATGTCGTCATGGACGGAGTTGATGAAGCACGCCGAGCACTGCGGGTGCGGGTTGATCCCCACGTTGAACCAAACCGGCGAGTTGAAGGCGGCCCGCTGGTTCACGAGGATGTCCGTGAGTTCGGCCTCGAAGTTGTCCGCGTCCATGGCCGCGTCGAAGTATCCGGCGTTCCGGCCGTACGTCGAAATCGTCTTCGCGACGCGGTCGATCATCTGTTTCACGCTCGTCTCGCGTTCCGGCGTCCCGAGCGGCCGCGGAAGTACTTCGAGACGATGATGTTCGTGGCCGTCTGGCTGTACGACTTCGGGATTTCGATGCCTTTCTGCTCGAAGACGACTTCCCCCTTCGCGTTCGTGATCGTCGCGTCGCGCTCCTCCCACTCGATGAGTTCGTACGGGTGGACGCCCGGTTTCGTATACAGCCGGTTGAAGCGGACCCCCTTCCCGTACGTCGGCGATGCCGGGATCTTGCGCCGGTCGATCCGTTCCGAGAGGTACTTCTTCGCGACGTGCGCGAGGTTCGCGTCGATGAAGGCCATGAGGACGACTTCGCGGATGTCGTCGGACGCCGGCACGCGGACGCCGTCGAACTGGCGCGCGAGCCGCGCGAGCGCGCTCGTCGTGACGCGGCTCGCCGTCCGGTCGTCGTTCCCCTGCCCCGCGGCGCTGAACGCTTCACGGATCGACGTCTCGAGTTTTGTCGCATCAAAATCCTCAAGACGACCGTCGCGCTTCCGAACGGCCCGGACTGACGTGACATAGTCCCAGATGGCCGTTGCGTGCCGTTTGACGTCGGCGCGGGCGTCGCGCGGATGCGTTTCGGACGAGACGGCTTTCGGATCTGCGGAATGGGACGCGTTGGGAGACATAGAAAAAGCGGGCGTGTGTTTTTAGCGGGTCTGGTCGCGGAGCCCTCCCTTACCCGGAGAGGAAGCCGCGCTCAAAACCACACACGAACAGGCGGTATCATACCTGTTCGTCGTGGAATCTCCCCTACCCAGCAACCACTAGATGTTGTGGCTACAAAATGATTATACCACTAGATATTGAAAACCGCGTCGGCTTGTGGATATCTTTTTCTTGATCGGGGCGTCCCCCTCTAGGGGAGTCGATTAGTCGATTAGTCGATTAGTCGATGAGTCGATTAGTCGATGAGTGGATGATAAGGAATACTCATCGATTAGTCGACTCATCGACTGATCGACTTTCTTCAAAGCCCAAGACTCAACGGAATGCCTGACTTTCGATTGTCATCGGGGAGCACCGGCTCAATCGGCAGCGGGATTGTCTGGAGGACGCCCATGCGGTCGTTGAATTTGACTTCCTTGTGGACGAGGGCGTACTCGTAGATGTCGCGCGTGACGCGGACGTCCTGGAGACAGTAGTCTTTCAGTTTTTCGATCTCCCCTTTCTTCCAGAACTCGACGGCCTGTAACCCGTGTCCGGTCTTCCCCATGCCGAGCGTCGCTTTCGCGACGTCGTCGAGCTTGATGCGAAAGCCGAGGTGTTTTTGGATCTCCGCGAGGAGGTCGAGCGACGGGAGGCGCGCGAGGTCGCCCGGGTAGTAGGACTGGAGGCACGGGATGTCAAACCCGTCGCTGTTGTAGCCCACGATGCGGTCCGCGCGCTCGAAGCGCGGCCAGAGCTTCGGGAGATCCTCTTCGAGGAACGATTCGAACGTGTCCGTTTCGTAGAAGTAGACGCCGACGACTGAGACGCTCAAAAGCGCCGGGTTGTAGGCGCCGACGTCCTGAAAGGTATTTTTTGTCTCGATATCGAAGACGATCTCGTGGCGTTCCATATTTCGGCACACGTTAGCATGAGGGGATGATTGAGGCCAAAGCGAGGCTCGTGAGACAGGGGGGATTATGGATGGTTAGATGGTTAGATCGTTGGGGTTGGAGTTATTTACTTTGATTCTTATCCGACCAACCATCTAACCATCTAACCATCCGGGAAATTCAACCTTAGATTGTGCCACCCCTCATCCTGAGGCCTCTGCCAGGACTTCCTTCGGGGTCTTGTAGCCGAGGACCTTCCTCGGGGTTGAGTTGATCTTCTCTTGGATCGCATAGAGGTCACGTTGGGTGATACGACTCATATCCGTCTCTCTCGGGAGGTACCGTCGGATGATCCGGTTCGCGTTCTCGACCCCTCCTTTCTGGTATGATGCATACGGATCACAGAAGTAGGTCTTGAGATCAAACCGGTCTCTCACCTTCCCGTGATTCGCCCCTTCGCTCCCATTGTCGAAGGTGATCGTTTTAAAGAGCGGCTGAGGCAGGGATTCGATGCTGCGCGCGAGAGCGCGTTCCGTCTCTTCCGCGGATCCGTCCGAAAGGCGATGTATGGCCACATACCTCGCCTTTCTCTCATATTGGACGGAGATCCTCGTCCGTTGCTTTTTAAAGACCACGCTATCTGATTCCCAATGTCCAAGCTCGTTCCGTTCCTCGATTCCTTCCGGCCTCTCATGGATCGAAATACGCTCTGGAATATGGATTTTTCGTTTCTTCCGTCCATGCCGCTCCTGTCGTTTCGGTCTTCCTGAGCAGAGAAACCCATGGAGTCCCAAGTACCGTCCTTCGCCGATCTGGAGCCACTGGTAGATGGCTTCGTGCGAAATCATTTTTCCTTGAAGGTGCGGGGGCGGGTCGTATCGCAGGCGTCCGGCAATGACATCGGGGCTCTGCCGTCGTTTCAGCTCGGAGACGACGTGTTCCCGAAGCTCGTCGTCGATATCGAGTTTTCGCCTTCGTTTTCTCCGCTTCTCTTTCATCCGATCCGCGAGGGTTTGGGCGAAGACGGCCGAATACGTTCCATCGGGCATCGAGCGTTCCTTGATCTCGTATTGGATGACCCGATGGCTCCGTTTGAGGTCACGGGCGATCCTGCGGCCGGAGAGGTGGGCCTTCAACCGGAACTCAATCTGAGATCGATCAAGGCATGTTAAAGGACGTCCTTGCATACGGGAGCAGTGTATGCAGATCGGGAGTCCTCCGCCCTGCCCCGGCACAATGAGGATAGAATGCGGGGCCATTCGTTAGGACATTGACGATCAGCCAAAGATGTGATTGAATCGCAGCAGACGCAACCGGAAAGGAGGTTTCCTCATGGGCGTCCAAGTCAAGCTCATTCCACTGTTCCCGCGCGGTCGTCCTCGCGACGGCAAGGTCGCGTCGTTCCTCGATGAGGTGCTCATCTACGCGCATGTCGCAACGGATCGGGCGGTCGATCCGAGGACATCGCTCGGCGATCGGCGCACCGTCTCCGATCTCTCTGATGACGAGTGTTTCGGTCGGCTTGATCGCGGGGCGATCATGCATCTCGGGTGCGCACGGCGTCCGATCGTCATCATTCTGATCTGGAGGTTGGGCGCCGATGACGATCAGACCGTCATCGCATTCCTTTACCGTCTCTACTGTGAGACGTTCGTCGAGCGAAGGCCGACGATCATGGCCGGACCCGACGCGAGACACGTGATCGTCCTCCAGAGCGCCGACGAGGTCCGTGAATTCGAAGAGTATTTTACGGTCAACGAGTCCGGGATCGCGGACACGGCCGTCGGCCGGATCTTCACCGTCCAGCCGCCGGGGTTCCTCCCGTCGGACGACGTGGGCTACCGGCTCTCAACGTTCCTCTATGAGGGCAATACGAGCGCCTCGCTTCGGCCGCCGGCATCCGTGTTACGTCCAGCAGAAATGAAACGTCTGCTGCGCCAACCGTCGCTGAAAGGATTCAGCGCCATCTCGAAGCTCTTTCGTGGAAAAACCCGGTAACGCTCCGCGCGCCTGCGCGATCCGTTGCCGGGTTTTGTCTGAGTCGATCAGTCGATCAGTCGATGAGTCGATCAGTCGATAAGTCCCTTCAGGGGATTCATCATCCCCATCGACTGATCGACTGATCGACTAAATCCGAACCGACCTCAACTTCTTCCTCTCCCCCGCCGCGCCATAGAGCGCCGCACCGAACGCTCCGATTTCCGGGCCGAGCGGGGAACGTTCGATCCTCGCGGGAACGCCGGGGAGGAAGCGGAGCTTTCGGAAGACGCGGAGCATCATGTCGCGGAACGCGGGGTAGGCGTGGAGACAGCCGCCGGAGAGGGCGATCGTATCGGGCTTGAAGAGCGTTTCGACCGTCGCGAGGAGCGCGCCGACGTTCGCGCCGAACTGATCGAAGAGCTTTTTGACTTTCGCGTCGCGTCCCTTCCATGCATCGAACAGTTGCGGGATCGTTTTGTCGCTTGAACGGAGGAAGAATTTTCTGCTGCAGAACTCCTCGAGCTCGACGGGTTCGCCGCGGGACGCGGAGGACACCGCGCGGATATTCGCGATGAGATGGCCGATCTCGATGTTGGCAATTTCGATGATCTGGTCCGCACCAAGGAGGTTTCGGGATCCCGTTCGCGTCATCGTGGCTCCGCCGACGCCCGTGCCGAGCGTGAGGAGGACACCCTGTGAGGCGTTCGCGAGCGATCCGGCGACGCTTTCACCGTACGCGGCGCACGCGGCGTCGTTCCAGACCGACATCTTCGCGCGCGGGAGAAGCCCGTCGAATCGCGTCCGTTCGAGCGAGGGGAGGTTGATGACTTTGAGGATGTTTCCGCGTTCGTCGACGATGCCCGGGATGCCGATGCCGAGCGTTCTGACGTGTGACGGTGGAGTGTTCGCGCGCGCGAGGACATCGGCAAGGAACGATTCGAGCATCGCCCGCATCTCGCGCGGCGACCACTCGCGACGGGCGGGGACTTCGTGGTATATGATGCGCCGCCAATTTCCGTCAAGCACAATGCCGCCGAATTTCGTTCCGCCGCAGTCGAGGCCCACGTGGAGCCGCTTCGGATTAAGGATGGGCATGGAAATAGGATTGCGCGATGTCCCAGAAGCGCGAGTCGCCGTGGACCGTCTTCATCCACCACCACCACTCAACGCCCCAGTACGAGATTTCCTTCATCTGCATCCGGTCCGCGTAGGCGAAGTTTGCGGCCATCTGGTCGGGCGTGAACGTTTTGAACTGGACGGCGATCGGATCGGAGACGACGTTCGCCCAAGGTTCCATCTGAAATTCGGAGATGAACACGGCGCGGACGAACGGCGAGACGAGGAGCGCGTGCCGCGCGTACCAGTACGGCGGAATCCACGTGTAGCGCCAGATGTTCCCCTGCGGCGTCAGGACAACGCGGTACACGCTCACGCCGAGCCGGTCGACGAGCGGTCCGGTCGAGAGCCACGTCGCGAGCTCGCCGGAATCCGTCGTCACGATCGGATGTCGGGGATCAAGCGATCGGACGAGCGCGATCTCCTGTTTGAAAAAATTCTTATCCGGTTTCGGACACACGCCGAACGGAAAGAGCGGTTCGTTCTCGACCTGCCACGCCGAGAGCGCGGGATGGTCCTTGTAGCGATTCACGACCGCGGTGATGTAGGCGAGTCGTGCCGCATGCTCGTCCGCGCTCGATTCCGATGCGGCCCACGGCGGGACCCAGCACTCGGGCCAGCGCGGGAGCTTTGCACCGACGGCGAGCATCACACTCCCCTTCCGGAGCGCGATCTCATTCATCTGGTAGTCCGTATCGCTCCAGGCAAAGATGTCCTTCGACGGCTCGACGAGACTCCAGTACGCGGGAATCCTGAAGCGGCGGACGTTGAGATCGTCGAGGATCGCCGTGAGCGTTTCGCGCCAGTTCAGCCCGAGTTCGCGCGCGTACGGCGCGCTGAACGTGACGCCCGGTTCGATCGACCCCGGCGTGAGCGCGTTCGGATCCCCGACCCAGAGGAACGCCGCGAGCGCGATCGCAGCGATGCCTAGCGGCATCGTCACCCACGTGACGATCGTAAAGACCTTAAAGGGGTCGCGTTTCAGACGACGAGCCATAAGCCGGCGGCGACGAAGAGGATTGCGATTGATTTCCTGATGATCGTCTTCGTCGTGAGATCTTCATTGAGGAGTTTTGGCGCATGGCGCGCAAGGGCAAAGGCGACGAGGACGAGGAAGGCGTACTGGACGGCCTGGAGCGCATTCACGATTGCCGCGCTCCCGATGCTCGTGGCGTACTGGACGAGGACGAATCCGAGCGCGCCCATCCCCTGGCCGACGAGGACGAGGATCGCGGCACTGTTCCGTTTCTTCGCGCTTGATCGTGATCGCACTGAATGTGGGAAGAACGCCCGTTTGACCTCAACGAACGCCGACGGGTCGGACGCGAGGAGGATGGCGGCGGTCGCGGCGCCCGCGATGCGCGCGTACGCGAATGCCGTCAGGAACCCGACGGCTTCATAGCTCGCTTTACCGGCGATGAAAGAGACAGCGAACATCGTCGCCGATGCGACCGCGAGCCAGATCGTCCGTGACGAGAGTCTGCTCTTCGACGATCCGCCGGAGAGGATGACCGTGGCGACGATGAGCAGGGCGAAGCCGACTGATTGCGTCGGCGTGAGACATTCGCCGAGTAAGGACCACGTGCCGACGAGCGTGAGGATCGGGATGAGCGAACCGATGACGGGGACGACGCGGCTTGCTTCGCCGGACGCGAGCGCGGCGAAGAAGAGGAGGAGCGAAATGACGAACGAGGCGCCCGAAACGATAATCCAGCCCCACGCGAGCGCGCTGCCGACGGGAACGACGAACGGGAGGAGGACGAATCCGAAGACGCCGATGAGCCCGACGATCCCCGCGTACGTCGTGGGACGCGAAAAACTTTTCCGAAGGAGCATCTTGTCGATGATGAATGCCCCTCCGTTCGCAAGATGGCCGATGATCGCCCACACGGCCCATGCGGAAAATGCGATCATGGGTTCGATTATGACATGAAGTCGAGTAGTCGAATAGTCGAGTAGTCGAATAGTCACTATAAAAATTTACTATCGACTACTCGACTATCGACTATTCGACTCTCTAGACCTCAATGACCTCATCTAGTCTCGGAACATCACATGGAATCCTGAGCTCTTCGGTGATCCTGGTCGCGAGGGCGGCGGCGGATTCTTCTTCGCCGTGCGTGCAGTAGACGTGCTTCGGGAGCGATTTGGCGCCGCGGATAAAATTCATGAGCTTGTGCTGGTCGCCGTGCGCGCTGAACCCGCCGCAGCTCAGGATGTCCGCCTTCACCGTGATCGTTTCGCCGAGGACTTCGACGTGGCGGTCGCCCGTGTAGAGCCGGCGGCCGAGCGTTCCCGCGGCCTGGAATCCGACGATGAAGACGATCGTCCCCTTCTTCCCGAGGTAGCGGACGAGGTGGTGGAGGATGCGCCCGCCGTTCATCATGCCCGAACCCGCGATGATGACTTTCGGCGGTTTCGCCGCGTTGATCGTTTTCGATTCTTCGCGCGTGAGCGTGATCTTGAGGCTCGGGAAATCGAAAAAGTCCTCGCCGCTCATCACGAGCTTCGACGCCTCGCGGTCGTAGTACTCCGGGTACGATTTTACGACGTCGGACATGCGGACGGCCAAGGGACTGTCGAGGTAGACCGGGACGTGCGGGATGCTCCCCTCATCCATCCACTTATGGATGTCGTAGAGGATGGCCTGCGTCCGCTCGATCGCGAATGCGGGGATGAGGAGGATCCCGCGCCGTTTCACTGTCTGCGCGACGGCGTCGCGAAGCATCGTCTCTTTCACGCCCGGATCCTCGTGGAGGCGGTTCCCGTACGTGGATTCGAGGAACGCGACGTCGGCGGCGAAGGGCTGCGCCGTCGGGCGGAGGATCGGCGTGTCGACGTTCCCGATGTCCCCTGAAAAGAGGATCCGCGGTCCGCCGCGCTCTTCCACTTCGACGAAGGCGCTGCCGAACACGTGGCCGGCGTCTCTGAACCGGAATCGGAGATCGCCGATCGTTTTCCATCGAGAGTAATCCATCCCGCGCATGAGGCGCGTTCCGCGGATGAGGTCGGGTTCGTCGTAGAAGAGCGGTTTGCCGTCAAGCTGGTGGTTCTCCACCATGATCTGGTAGGCGTCTTCGAGGATGATCCTCGCCATCGCCTTCGTGGGACACGTCACGTAGGCCGGACCGCGAAACCCCTCGTGGACGAGTTTCGGGAGGCGGCCGACATGGTCAAGGTGCGCATGCGTGATGACGACCGCGTCGACCGTCGCCGCATCGAAACCGAACGGCCGGAGATTTTTCGATTCGCTGAACGAACTCCCTTGGAACAGCCCGCACTCCAAAACGACCCGCGTGTTGGCGGTTTCAACGAGATAACATGATCCCGTTACTTCACGTGCGGCACCGTAGACGGTGATGCGCATATCTTCTGAAGGAATTGTAGCACGGGAGGGGTCTCGTTGACGTGAAATGACGGAGGAAAATTCCAAATTCAAAATTCCAAATTCCAAATAATTTTTGGATTTTGGAATTTATAATTTGGAATTTTTTACTGTGGGTACTCTCCGAGCGTTGCTTTCACCGTGATCGTCTTCCCGGCGCGGAGGACCTGCATCGTGATGGTCTGTCCGACGTTCTTCGAACGGACGACCGTTGCGAGCGGATTCGTGTCGTCGAGTTTGATGCCGTCGATCTGGAGGACGATGTCGTTCTCCTTGAGCCCCGCTTTGGCCGCGGGCGAGTTCGGCTGGACGGCGACATCGCCCG
Organism: Candidatus Uhrbacteria bacterium; assembly: GCA_963835915.1. Classification (GTDB taxonomy): domain Bacteria; phylum Patescibacteriota; class Patescibacteriia; order 2-12-FULL-60-25; family 2-12-FULL-60-25; genus 2-12-FULL-60-25. The sequence continues at coordinate 795,737 of CAWIHE010000004.1, read as the reverse complement.
GATTTGATCCTTTCACGATGAGCGCGCCGTAGTCGACGGAAAGCGAGTCCTGGGCCTTGAGGTCGGCCGTGACCGGGACGTAGCGGATGCCGAGATACGGCCGCGAGATCTTTCCCGTCGTGATGACGGAGTCCGCCGTCGTCTTCACGATGTTCGCGGGGAGCGCGAATCCGATGTTCTGTGCGCCGGCCATGGCGACGTTTACGCCGATGACGTTGCCGTTCAGATCAAGGAGCGGTCCGCCGGAGTTGCCGGGATTGATCGCGGCGTCCGTCTGGATGAGCTGGGTCAGCTGTTCGGCGTCGCCGAGCCCGGTGCCTGCCGTGATTGATCGCGAGAGACCCGAGACGATGCCCACGGAGACGGTGTTTTGGAATTCGGCGAGCGCGTTGCCGATCGCGATAACGGTATCCCCGACGACGAGCTTACCCGAATCGCCGAACGTGAGGAACGGGTAGCCCGTCCCGTCGATTTTGAGAACGGCGATATCGTAGACCGGATCCGTCGCGATGACCTTGGCCTGATGGTCTTTCCCGTCCGTCGTCGTGACCGTGAGCGTGGTCCCGGCTTGATCGACGACGTGCCGGTTCGTCACGATATACCCATCCGATGAGACGAAGAATCCGGTCCCTCCCCCGACGTTGACGGGCTGGGTCGGCTGCTTCTGGGCCGCTTGAGGAGGGTTCACGTTGCCGAACGGCGACGGGATGCCGAAGAACTGCTGGAACGGGTCGGGAACGGTGTTCGCCTGCGCCACCTGCTGCATGAGCGTGATGCTCACGACGGCCGGATTCACCCGTTTCACGATGTTCGTGATCGTGTTCTGGGTATCGATCGCCGGCGAACTCGCCGGAACCGGAGCGATCTGCCCCGTTGGCGCCTTCGTGAGTCCGTTGACGAGGTTTGCGGCGTCAATCGGATAAGCGATAACGACCCCGATCATAAGCGCGATCGCGACGATGCCGCCGATCGCTCCGCTGATGAGGTGAAATAGTGCGGTTCGATGTGCGTTTTCCATACGATGAAACGATAAGATACCTCTGTAAAAAAATCAAGACATCATCACGTTGGGCGGAAAAATAATGATTGTCTTCGTGATTGAATCAGGTCTTCCGATTGGTCACGCGACGCTCGTCCAGTATTGACCCACTCGCGACTTCATGGAATACTCGCGCCGGAGAGAAGGAAAGGAGCAAGAAGTGAGTGACGTTCAACAGAATCGTACTTTGAAAAAACCGCGAATCGTCATCGTCGTTTCGAAACAGTTTGTCGGCTTGTATCATTATCTGAGACTCATTAAGAGTCAGACGCCTCCGAACGTTGTCCCGATCGCGATCACCACGACCCTCCCTCTGAAGGAGCCGATGGACCCCTGGTTCTATTGGGTCGAACATGGATCGCCTCAGGCCATTTCGCTCGAAAAGTTCTACTCGATCCATCTTGAGGACGGCGAGTATTTCTACGTCTGTCGGGCGACCATTTTCTCCGTTCTGAAATCCGAGTGCATCGGGCTGATCGGGATGACGGAGGTAGGCCTTCAGCGTTTCCTCGTTGCGTATGAGAGGACGAACAAGGTAACGACGCTTGACAAGCTGGTCAATCCGGACGGGGATATCATCGATTTTGAGTATTCAACAATCATGATCAACCCGGCGGACGGCCGTCAGATGGAACGTGATCTCGCCAGCGAGTTGAACATCGTTGATCCGTGGGAGCTCACGAAAAACCTTTGCCTGCTCGCAGGCCGATGCGCATCGGGCACGCTCTATCCGCCTCCTCATCAGTCGGGCACGCGAAGGGCGATCACGCCGGGGGCGTGTATTCCAATCGTCGGGGAAGGAAAAATTCGCGGAACTCGTTAACACGAAGGTCGTTGTGAACCGGGGAACCCGGGGGCAGCGGCCTTTTATTTTAGGTGCGTAAGTGCGTAGGTGCGTAAGTACGTAGGCCGGATCCGGCCTACGTACTTACGCACATTTTTATCTAAATAGAGCCAATTTGGCTAAAATGATGACTAGGGGGCTTGACAGGAAGTCAAATCTATGTTACATTGTATTTCGTAATGTGCACTTTACAAGAGGCGTTCAGAGCTGGGACGAACAAGCGCATGGAAACAGCTTCCATCCGCACATCCGTCCCGGCTCAATCATGGGCCGTGATCACACTCCGTCGTTATCGGAAAACTTCAAGTCAGGAGTCCAATCATGAAAACTTCGCTCAAGCTCAGCCTCTACACCCTCATCGCCTCCACCTGTTTCGCCTGTTCCACGGCCACTCAGACCCCCGCGGTCAGCCCGGTGACCGAGGTCCCGACCGATCAGGTCGCCATCGCCGCGGGATGCAACTCGGTTGTCGACAACTGCGTCGTCATGGCCGAACCCTCTGACGAGGCGGTCGTTGCCGAGCACGAGTACGTCCCCACCGGGACACCGCTCGCTGCTCCGCGAGGCAGGCTCACGGTCAACGGCCATCTTGCCCTGCGCAAGTGACCATCAGGGGGCGGGACTGATTCTCGCCGAACGGTGATTGAATCACCCGCCCCTTCGCCCACGCGGTAACCATACACTTCGGCGGTTCATCATAGTGTGCACCGCCACTGCAATCCTCAACCCCAACCTGAAGACCTGTTGCGCTCGCGCTCAGGTCTTCTTTCATTCTCACAACTCACGACTCACGACTCGTAACTCACGCCTTCCTCATCCTTCCGGCGACTCTCAAACTGTTGCCAAGGACGCTGACGCTTGAGAATGCCATCGCAAGCGCGGCGATGATAGGATTGAGGAGGCCGAAGGCGGCGAGCGGGATGCCGACGATATTATAGAAGAAGGCCCAGAAGAGATTCTGGCGGATCGCGCGGAACGTGGTCCGTGAGAGATTGATCGCTTCGACGACTTTTGCCGGGGATCCGTTCATGACGACGATCTCTCCCGTTGCAATCGCGACATCCGTGCCCGTGCCCACGGCGATACCGAGGTCGGATTGGGCGAGCGCGGGTGCGTCATTGATGCCGTCGCCGACGAATGCGACCCGTTTTCCGTCTTGCTGGAGCGAGGCGACGATCTCTCCTTTCTTTGTCGGTGAGACGTCCGCGAAGACGTCCGCGATGCCAAGTGCGCGTGCCACGGCGTTCGCGCTCGCGAGGTGGTCGCCCGTGAGGAGCGCGACGCGCAGGCCCATCGCCTTCAGCGCCGCCACGGCGTCGGCGGATTCCGGCCGCAGGCGGTCCTGCGCCGCAATCGCGCCGATGACCTCGTTTCCGCGGGAGATGATCATGACCGTTTTTGCGTCGTTACGGAGTTCGTCCGTTTTCTGACGGAGATCGTCCGGGATGCGGATGCCGCGTTCGGCGATGAAGGATTCGGTCCCAAGCGCGACGACCATCCCGTCGAGTGTTCCCTCAACGCCTTTTCCGGAAACGGCGCGGAACGAAGAGACCCGTTCGCGGCTTACGTCCGCCGCCGCGCTCGCGTCGACGTATTTCAGGATCGCCGCGGCGAACGGATGCTCGGACGGACGCTCGAGCGCGGCGGCGATGCGGAGGAGTTCGATCCGGTCCGCGCCGGATTCGCTCTGTTCGAGGAGGTCGGTGACGGACGGCTTTCCCTCGGTGAGCGTCCCCGTCTTATCGAACACGATCATGTCGATGCCGCGCGCGGATTCGAGCGCGCTCCCCTCTTTCACGAGGATGCCGCGCTTCGCGCCCGCGCCGGTGCCGACGGCCATGGCCGCGGGGGTTGCGAGACCGAGCGCGCAGGGACACGCGACGATGAGGACGGCGACGGCGTGCCTAATGGCTTCGCCGATGCCGACGGACAGCGCCATCCATGCGGCGAGTGTGATGAGCGCGATGCCGATGACCGTCGGGACGAATATGGCGGAGATTTGGTCCGCGAGACGCTCGACCGGCGATTTCGACATGAGCGCGTTTTCGACGGTTCGGATGATCGCGTCAAGCGTGGTCTTTCCCGCGGCCGCGGTCACGGACATCGTGACGCTCCCGGTCGCGTTCATCGTGCCACCGGTGACGGCGTCGCCTTTTGATTTGACGATCGGGATGGGTTCGCCCGTGAGCATGGATTCGTCCACGGTCGTTTCGCCGTCCGTGACCACGCCGTCCGTCGGGATTTGCTCGCCGGGTTTGACGATACAGCGGTCGCCGAGTTGGAGATCAAGCGGATCGAGGTCGGTCATCGAGCCGTCGGACTCAATGCGGTGCGCGAGGTTCGGGTGGAGGGCGAGGAGCGATTCAATGGACGCCGCGGTTCGGGACCTCGCACGGGCTTCAAGGTATTTTCCGAGGAGGATAAACGCGATGATCGTCCCTGCAACTTCCGCATACATCACGCCGCCGGTGAAAAACGCATACGTGCTCCAGACGATCGCCGCGAGCGACCCCAGCGACACGAGCGTGTCCATATTCGCTCGCCCGCGCAGGACCGCTCGGAGCGCGCTCGCGTGGAAGAGCCGACCGAATACGGCGACGAGCGTCCATCCCGCGATAAGCGCGGTAGCGTCCATCGTTGCTTTTCCGCCGATGGAGCCCAGATCGGGTCTCCAGACCATCGTTCCGAGGAGCGGGATGGCAATGGCGAGCGCGAGGATCATTTCGATCTTCCGAGGCCCGGCGTGTTCGTGTGCTCCTCCGTGATGCGCGTGCATCGGATGATGATGGCCGCGATCGTCATCTCGTGACTCCTGACTCATGACTCGCCCGCCCCCCGAAGCCTTGGCGAAGGGGGGTGACGCTACGACGGGTTCATACCCGGCCTTTCGAATGACATCGGCCAGACGAGCGGACGGAACCTTTGCATCGTCATGATCGACGATGGCTCGTCCGAGCGCGAAGTTGACGTTCGCCTGCTCGACGCCCGGCGTTTTTGAGAGTGCGCGTTCAATCGTGACTGCACAGCTCGCACAGTGCATGTCTTTGATGGGGATGATGGTTCGAGCCATAGCGATCAGGTTACGTTGAACGTCCCGCGAACCATCCCCATCCCGCAGCTGAACGGAATGGCCCCGGGTGCGCTCGGCGTAAACGTGACGACGTTCTCGCCTCTGGCGAGGACTTTTTCAATACCGAGTGACGGGACGACAATGCTTCCCGTGCATCCGCCCGCATTCGTGCCGTCGATGATCCACTTTACCGGAATGCCTGATTTGACGGTGAGCGAATTCGGGGAAAATGAGCCGCCGTTCACGGACATACGAACGATTTGTTCGGCGGGATCGGTGGCGGCGCTCGGCGATGACGATGGACGCGCGGCGGTGACGGCTTGGGCGGCGCCGAGGAGCGTCAATCGCGAACCGACGAGCGTGAGCCCGCCGTCAATGTGAATCACGGAGAAGACGACGAGGATGGCGCCCGCGGCGAATTTGAGATTCCTCGCTGTGGCGCCCGATGCGGAACGGCCAAACGCCGTGACGCCGGCGAGCGCCGGGAGCGTTCCGATTGCGAACGATGCGAGGAGGAGCGCGCCCGTCATCGCCGAACCTGATGCGACGGCGAGCATCTGCGCCGTCTGCGTGAAGCCGCAGGGGAGGACGAACGTCGCCGCGCCGGCGAGCGTATCGGCGATGACGCCGCCATTTGATGTTGATGATCTGTCGGCGAGCGCGGTCAGGCGTTCCGGGGGACGAATGCCGATCGTCGAGAGAGCCGGGGCAAGATCGAGCATGTGGAGGCCGGCCCAAAGGAGGATTCCACCGAAGACGATCGAGACGATCCCCGCGGCGCTTGGGGTGAATTTGGGGAGTGCGCCGCCGATGCCGCCTAAGAGAGCGCCGCCGATGACGAATGCCGATAGCCGTCCCGCGTGGATGGCGAGCGCGTTCGTCTTGCCGTTCTTCGATGTGTACGCGAGGAGGAATCCCCCGGTCGTCGCGAGACAGGACGAGAGGGAGGCGACGATGCCGAGCCCGAGCATCGCGGTCGCGGTTGCCGCGGATGAGGCGTTCGGAACGACGTGCTGGAGCGGACCCCAGAGGATCGACGCGGCGAGGCCGAAGGCGGCAACGAGGATGAGGGCGCGGAGGAGGCGGCGGCTCAGGGAGTGGGAAGTGGGACGTGGGGAGTAGGAGCAGACTGCCGACGTGGCGCCTTGAGATGGAGGTTGTCGGTCAGCATCGAAGCGATAGCCATGGGATTCGAAGAGGCGGTTGAGCTGGTCGAGGGAGGGTTCGGGTGCGTTGTCTGCGAGACGGAGGCCTGCGCGCCGTTGGCGCAGGGAGACGTCAACTTCTTCAACGCCGGGGAGATCGCGAAGCGATTGTGCGATGTTGCGTTCGCAGGAGGCGCACCGCATCCCGTCGACGGACCAGGTGAGAATGCGTGGCATAACTGGATGATGGATTCGTGAATGAGAAAAAGGATTCACGCGTCCCTCTTATTCACGCTGACACGTTGTTCGTTTGTGGTATGGAGATTGGAGATCGGGTGGATGCTGCGTTTCGACGGTTGAGACGATGACGGGCGAGGGGCCGATTGATGCGGATGCGGCAACTCCGATCCCGTCGCCGGCAGGTGCTTGGATGTGATCCGCTTCAGCGGACGTCGTTGCGACCCTGATGCAGCACGAATCATCATCCCGTGTCGCGATGCCTTGATGCGTTGATGGTTGATCCGTGACGTGGACGTCCATCGCGCCATGCGCCATCGTCGCGCTTGAGACGTCTATCTCCATCGCATGGACGACATGCGGGCATGGCATTCCCATGGCGAGGATGGCGGCGCAGAGCGCGGTGGCGGCGAACCTCATGGATGCGAGTGTACGTGGCGACGGGATCAAACGCAAGACGCGCGACGGCATCAAAAAACGAAGAGCCGCCCGAGCGCTTGAGAGCGCAGGGGCGGCGGAGCTTCCGCATTCAGCGGATATCGTTGGGATCGTCAACGGGAACGGGTTTTCGGTCGTCGCGATGGTGGATCGTCGTGCAGATTTTGATGCGCTTCGGAATTTCCGTTGCGAGATGGCTGACGGTCCGCATGACGTTGCCGGGGAGATCGTCTTGAATGTGGACGTTCGCGGCGAGCCACGAGGCCATTTCCGGCAGGCTCGATTCGATTTGAGCCCGGATATGCCGCGCGTAGACCGAAACGGGGTACGCGTTGTCGCCTTCGTGCGGGATGCTGATGAAGACGGGGACGACCCACTGCGTCGGATCGGCGAGGTCGGCGTTCCGTACGGCGGCACGGACGACGTTCCTCACGACGAATTTCATTCCCAGTTTCAGGTGCGCGAGGTAGTCGCCCCGGTCCTCGATGAGAAACGCCGCATTGTGATCTTTCGTTTCGAGCGGTCTTCCCAGGAAGATCATCTCCTCCTGATGGTCGAGGTGCTCAATGGGACGCCCATTCCCGCGGACGTGCTCGATAAACGCGACGTTTGACGTCAGCAGTTCGGCGAGTTCGAGGTAAAAGGCTTCGCGATAGGCCGAGAAGAACGAACGAACCGGTTCGCTCGTTCTTGGAAAGATTTCTTCGAGTCGTTTGACGATTTGCGCATGGACGGTTCGGAGCCGCCGGTCGTCGGAATCGTTCTTCTCGGACGCAAAGTCGCCCGTCCAAAGCTCTTCGTGATGCGGACCGAGTACGCGAATACTGTCTTCGTCCGTGTCAAGGACTCCCGTGACGGCGATGACGCGGCTCCTGTCCCAGGCGTTCAGTTCGGCGGCAAGCGCGCGCATGTGCCTCACGTAGCTCGGCGTGTCGTTGTTCCACGCGCCGCATCCGTTATCGTCTTTTCCCCTGGAGTAGTGCGCGAGCGACAGGTGGAGCTGCCCCATTGATTTTCCCTGGATGCTGGACGACCCAATGCCCCGCACTTCGCGATTGTACCCGACCATTCGCTGCATGAGCGTGTGCTCGCGCAGCGTCGTTTCTTTCGACCCCGGGTCGCGGAACGACTCGAGCAATCCCGGAATGAGTCCGAGGACGTAGACGAGATCGCTGACCCGGCCGTCGCTGCACGCGTACGCGGATACTCTGAAGATACGGCGTTGGTCGTACGCGATTCGCCGGTCTTGCTGCGAGACGAACTGTTTGCTTTCGCGTTCCTTCTGGTTGAGGATCTCCCGAAGCACCGGGTGATAGTCATGCGCGACCACGCGGCGTTGAGTGGATGGCGGCGTACGTTCGAATGTCTCGACTCCGTTCATCTTCTCGTTCCTCTGTTCCTGTTGATGGTGAAAGGGGCGACTTCGGCGGCAAGCGGCTGCCGAAGGCGCAAAAAGTTACACGACTGCGACGGAAAAGTCAAGTTGTTCTAAAAAAACAATTTAGAATTACGAATTCTGCTCTTCCAAACTCTGTCACGTTTAGCGCGATCAAATTTCTGCGTGTCTTTCTACTCCGCCCCGAAATTCGACTTGAATACCTCGCGCAGGATCTGCTTCCTCGTGACGAGGCCGACGAGTTCGCCGGCGAGGACCACGGGGAGGCGTTGGACGTTCCGGGCGAGCATCATGCCGGCAGCGTGGAGGATGGGCATTTCGGGGGTCGCCATGTACACGGGGTCGGACATGAATTGCTGGACTTTGATTCGCCGGAGCTCTTCGGGTTTGCGTTCGAGTTCGTCAAAGTCGCCGTAGAGCTCGGGCGCCCGGTAGTAGCTCTCGTAGTACGGAAAGATGAGACGGAGGAGGTCGCTGTACGACACGATACCGACGAGCCGGTTCGTTTCGTCGACGACGGGGAGCCCGCTGATGTTTTTTTCACGGAGGATTCTCACGACGTCCTCGAACCTGGCCTCCTTCCGGATCGTGTAGACGTCGGTCTCCATGATGTCTTTGACGCGCATAGAAGAGGAAGGATGAAGTAATAAAAAGCCTCTCTAAAAGATGTACGCCCGGTGCGGAAAAGCGTCAAATTGGTTGAGTGGATGAGTAGATGAGTGGATGAGTGGGATTCCTTTGATGGCCCACTCATCTACTCATCCACTCATCCACTCATCTAAACGGTTGGGTGCCTGACGACGTCCCGATCCATCGCGTGCTCCTCAAGATGCGCAAGCGGATGCGTGAGCCGGTGCCGTTCGCGGATGTGCTCGATGTGGCGGCGGCGCTCGTCGGCGAATTTTCGGTCGTCCGCGCCGTAGCGCGACACGAGTTGAGCGGCGTAGTTCCCGCCCACGTGGTGCGGCATGACCACGTATGACGCGCCGGCGGTGTAGAGGCGCTCGGCATCTTCGATCCGCTCTCCCGTGAGGACGACGACGGCCGTCTTGTTCGTCTTGCGGATTTTGTGGATGAGGAACTCGTTCGTGGAGAAATCGGGCGCCGTTGAGATGACGACTTTCGCCTTTGCGATGTTGATCGATTCCAGGAACTCGTTGTCGGACGCGTCGCCGTACCGTGCGCGGAAGCCGCGGTGCGTGAGTTCGGCGATGACGCGTGGATCGAAGTCGACGACGAGGTATGACGTCCTCCGTTTGAGGATCGACGGGAGGAAGTCATTCCCGACGCGGTGGCATCCGATGAGGACGGCGTCGTACGTTTCGCGCTCCGTCTTGTCGGGTTTTGTCCGCTTCCGTTCGAAGATGCCGAGGATCGGCGAGAAGAACGGGTAGAGCGCGTCCGCATGGAGGACGCCCGCCGTCGAGATGGCGATCGTGATGATGCCGACGGCCGTGACGATCGGGAGGACGTGCGGCGAGAGGTGGCCGACCTGGATGCCGAGGAGGACGAGGACGAGCGAGAACTCGCTGACCTGCGCCATGGAGAGTCCGGCGAGGAATCCCGTCCGTTTCCCGTACCCCATTGCGCCCATGACGCCCATGATGACGAGCGGGTTTCCAACGAGGACGAAGAGACTGTATGCGACGATCGGCCAGAGGAACGCACGGAGGTCGCCGAATGCGATTTGCGAGCCCATGAGGACGAAAAACATGACGATGAAGAAGTCGCGGAGGAGACGCATCTTCGCCGTGATCTCGAAGACGTATGGCGATGAGGCGAGCGCGACGCCCGCGGCGAGCGCGCCAAGCTCGATTGAGAGGCTGAACGCATGAAAAATCGCGGCCGTGCCGATCCCCCATCCGATCGCGAAGAGGAAGAGGAATTCCTGCGATCGCGCGAACACGGGCGTGAGCGTGGGGAGGATGAAGATGGCGACGAGGAGGAGCGACGCGGTGAGGAGGAGTGCCTTGAGGCCGAGCGCGATGAACGCGTCCGCGGTCCCTCCGCCGGACGCGATCGCCGTGATCACGATGACGGCGGCCATCGCGACGACGTCCTGGACGAGGAGCATGCCGATGACGATCTTGCCGTAGAGCGCGTTGACGTCATGTTTGTCCTGGAGGAGCTTCGTCGCGATGATCGTGCTCGACAGCGTAAATCCGACGGCGAGGTAGATCGTCGTGACGAGATCAAATCCGAACGCCAAGCCGACGAGGATGCCCAGGATCGACGTGACGACAACCTGCCCGAGTCCGGCGATGAGCGACACACGCCCGACGTCGCGGAGGACCGACGGGCGGAGGCTCAACCCGACGATGAAGAGGAGCGACGCGATGCCGAGGTGGGAAAACGTGTCGATCGCTTCGTTCGGCCGGATGACGTTCAACACCATCGGCCCGACGATGATCCCCGTAATGATGTGGCCGAGGATGAGCGGCTGCTTCAAGAGGAGCATGACGAGCGACACTGCGGCCGCAACGCCCACGATGATCGCGAGCTCCGTAAAGAGATCCATGGGTGAATTATATCATCGACGGGATGGTTGGATGGTTAGATCGTTAGATGGTTAGGGTTTTCTTTGAATCTATTCAGACGAACCATCTAACCATCTAACGATCCTTTTCCTTGTGAGACATTGACATTCGGCCTGTATTTGCTACACTCGTCCCGTCCTTTTTTCTCTTCACCGAGAGGGAGTGCCATGGCACAAACAACATGCATCGGGTGCGGTGCGGAACTCCCGGAAGGGCAGGTCTGCACATCACCGGACTGTCAGGAAGGCCGTGCGACGATTCCGCCGCAGGCGAACGCGTCGTTCGTGCCTATGCGTCCGGTGCGGAAGACGTTCAGGGATTTCAAACATCCGCCGCGTGAGGACATCGCCATGCGAGCGGTCAAGCGCATCGCCGAAGATCTCAAGTCCCAGGACGAGGCGCAGCGTCAGCCGACCGTTGCGGCTCTCGTCCGCCCGCTTCGTCCGGCTACCGACATCCTGTCTGATTCCGTTTGAGCCGGTCGATCCCGCACCCGTCCTCAAGAGAGAGCTCACCGCCGGCCGTTCCCTTACGGTCCGGCGGTTTCTTTTTGCCTTTCCTTACGATCATCGGCACGGTATGGTAGATTCGTCGACGCATCCTTGAATATCCGTCCTTTCGAATGCGTTTCACATATCAACAAGGAGTCGATACCGAATGGCTGACGAGGCATGCCCGAAATGCAGGTCTGCGTGTGATCAGGAAGGGTGGTGCTTGAATCCGCACTGCCAGCTCAGTCCGTATTTTGGCCAGCCGTCCGTTCCGCCGCCTCCCCCGCCACCACGGCCGAGCGGTCGCTATGCGATCGGCCCCGGCCGGATGACTGACGGCGTTTCGTGCCCGGGAGATGCGCCGCAGACGCCGGAGACGAGGAAGGGTGACACATGGCCCGACGAAGAGCCGCCGACGCTCCAGTGGAAGTATTCCGCGAAAGACCTCGATGGAGATCCGACGCTCGCTTCTTCACTGCCCACAAAGCGGGTGCCGATCCCGGACCTTCCCCCCGCAACCGGGAATGAAACGCGTCAGAGCGGAACGCGATGCCTTGACGATCCCCCGCTTCCCCGCGAAGCGCCCGAATCGCACCCTGGACATCAACTCGCCCGCAAACAGAGACGATGATCCGATGTTTGCCTCTCTTCGCCGCCGACGATCCAGACGTTCGGCGGCGGTTTTTTACGTCGTGCATCGGGTGCTCTTTGATCCGATGCATCGACGCACCTCCGCATCTACCGGTATCATGCCCGTACATGGCGCGATCTCATGGGTTCCTCTCCGTCCTTCGTTCAGCGTTGATCGTCTGTTTTGCCGCTGCGGCCATTGCCGCAATCGGAATCGTCCGCAACATCGTGGTCCATTGGCGCGCATCAGCGATGCAACCGCCGACGATGCTCGTCGCCGTGACGCTTGCGCCGTTCGCGGATGCCGTTCAGGCGATCGGCGGCGACGCCGTTGACGTGCGCCGCCTGTTCCCGCCGGGAACGGATCCGTTCGAGCGCAACGCGACTCCGCCCATAGACGAAGACGTCGCGTCGCGTGCGGACCTGATCGTCTACGGCGGACCGCTCATCGAGCCGCGGACGTCCGCGTTCATCTCCGGGGCGTCAGGCGTCCATGCGGCCGTCGTCAACGCGAGCCGCGGATCGACGCTCCTTGCGTCCTCGTCGGATGCGTCATCGACGGCGCGAGACGGACAAGGCGCGGATCCGTATTTCTGGTTGGACGCCGACAACGCGATCGCGATGGCGAATGCGATCCGCGACGCGCTTATCTCCGTCGATCCCGCGCGCGCAGACGCGTATCGCGAGCGAGCGCAGGAATACGAAGCGGCGATCCGGAAAGCCGACGTGGACGCGTCGGGCGTCCTCCATGACTGCCGCACGCGGATGTTCATCGAAGCCGGCGGCCTCCATTTCGCCTACCTCGCCCGCCGATACAATCTGACGTACCTCTCCGCTCATCCGGATCCCGCCGGAAATCCCCCCGACCTTGCCGGCTTCGCCGAACTGATCCGCGAGAAAACGCTCCCCGTCATCTTCTATGAGAATGGGGATGGCCCGAAGATCGCCGCCACCATCGCGAATCTCACCGACGCCTCGACGTCTCCTCTCGAATCCGGATCGACATTCTTGAGCGCGGGCCACCCCTCCGTCGTCGACATCCTTACGTCAGACGCGAATGCGCTCGCGTCCGGAATGGAGTGCATCCGTTAATTCGATATCAAAGGAACTCCACTCTCCACTCTCTACGTTCCACTCATCCAGAAACTCAAAACGGCCTTCGATTGCCGCCGCTTCCGCGGGGCAACCAGAGGCCGTTTCTCGCATCCTCTCTCGCACGTACAGTATAGCAGGATATGGAACAAATCGGAGATGGCGCGTCAAGGCGTTTTGAGCCGTGACGGGTATCGCGAAAGATATCGTTTCCGTTCTTCGGCAGAATGTCGCTCAATAGCGTACCGGAGCGCGGTTCGAGGCAAATGAACCCCATGCGTGTTCAAAAAGGAATCAAGCGTTTTACGGTCCCTCTTCCCGACCTCTCTCAGCATCCATCCGACGGCCTTGTGGATAAGATCGTGACGGTCGCGCAGGAGCATCTCCCCGATCTCCAGGATGTCGTCGAAGTCATTTCGACGGATGAAGGCGGCCGTCGAGATGATGGCGATGCGCCGTTCCCAAAGATCGCGCGATCGCGCGAGACGACGAAGGATCGTCCTTGGCTTGTCGACGAGATACTGTCCGATGATGTTCGGCGCCGAGAGATCGACGAGATCCCAGTTGTTGATCCATTTCGTATTCGCGAGGTACGCCTTGTAGATCCGGGTCTTCTCGTCACGTGATCCCCGTCCATAGCGATCAACGAGCAGCAGAAGCGCCGTCAATCGTTCCTCGTGATACGGCGAATGGAGAAGTTTGAGCGATTCACCGCTCGGTAGAGATCGGAATCGTTTCACGATGCTCCGTTGGACCGGGACCATGACGCCGAGGAACCGGTCCCCTTCGCCATAGTCTCCTTTTCCGGTCTTGAAGAACCGCTGGAGGCCTTTTGCCTTCACCGGATCCGCGGCGGATCGAAGCGCCGTTCGTACGTCGGATGCCCGCGCGCGGGATGGGATATCGTGTGATTCGACGGCCATGGGATCAATGATAGTCGAATAGTCGAGTAGTCGAATAGTCTCATTTTGATGACTATTCGACAACTCGACTATCGACTATTCGACTACTCGACTGTATCCTGTCCCCATTAACGCCAACCCTTTTATGCCAACGCCCGACCCAACGACGTCCTCCGGAGCGGTCCAATCGCCGCCCGCGTTTGAACAGCGGACCATTGAGAGCTTCTTCGACGAATTCAAGGTCACGGACCCGGACATGAAGACGAAGCTCCTCGCGCTCCTCACGCACATCATCTACGGGTATAACCAGGAGATCGTGAAACTCGAGCAGGAGCAGGACCCGTACCGCCGCGAGCAGATGACGCGGGAAATCGGAGAGATCCACGATAAGATCGACCGGACGATAAAGGAGGCGATTACCGGAAAGGGAGAATTTTCACCGTAAGAGCTTCGAAGAAGTCCGTGGTCCGTGGTCCGTCGTCCGTAGAAAGATCCGACCTACGGACAACGGACGACGGACTACGGACCCAACCTACACTATGGGACTTACCGCCCGACCAATCATCCTCCTCATCCTCGACGGATTCGGCATTGCGCCGCCGGATAACGCGAACGCGATCACGCTCGCAAAGAAGCCGTATTTTGATTCGCTCGTCGCGACGTATCCCAGCATGCTCCTTGAGGCGTCCGGCCTCGCGGTCGGCCTCCCGAGGATTGAAGTCGGAAACTCCGAAGTCGGCCATTTGACGATCGGCTCCGGCATCCTCCGATATCAGAGTCTTCCAGGATCGACCGCGCCATTGAAACGGGCGAACTTTTTGAGATGCCGGTCATGAAGAAGATCGTCGAGAACATCGGGAAGACGGGCAAACTCCACCTCGTCGGCCTCATCGGGAACGGCGGCGTCCACAGTTCGGAAAAACATCTCGCCGCGCTCATCGAGTTCGCGCGAAAGGAGAAGATCTGGCCGCGGACGTACATCCACGCGTTCCTCGACGGGCGCGATACGGCGAAGGACGTCGGCACCATCTTCTTGAAGGAGCTCATGGCGCTCTGCAAGGATGCGGGAAAGATCGCGACGGTGGGCGGACGTTTTTACGGGATGGATCGGAACCTGAATTGGGACCGGATTAAGAAGGCGTATGATGCGATCGTCTTCGGGAAAGCGGATACGCTTGCGACCGACCCGATGAAGGCCGTTCAGGATTCATACGCGGCGAACGTCTTCGACGAACAGCTCGTCCCGTTCGTCTGCACGAAGAAAGACGGGACGCCGATCGCGACGGTCGATGACGGCGACGCGGTCCTCTACTTTAACTTCCGCGCGGACCGCGGACGCCAGCTTACGGAAGCGCTCGTCGAGCCGGATTTCAAGGAGTTCGATCGTAAACCGTTTACGAATCTCCACGTGACGACGTTCGCGGAATACAAGAAAGGGATGCCGGTCGACGTGGTGTTCCCGCCGGAGATCATCACGAATCCGATCGCGAAAATCGTGAGCGACGCGGGGCTGAAGCAGCTCCACATCGCGGAGACGGAAAAGTATGCGCACGTCACGTTCTTCCTGAACGGGATGCAGGAGAAGCCGTTCCCCGGCGAGGACCGCATCCTCGTGCCGTCGCCGGCCGTCACGTCATACGACACCCAGCCCGCGATGTCGGGATTCGAGGTCACGCAGAAGATCGTCGACGCAATCGAGAACGGAATGCATGACTTCATCGCGATCAACTTTGCGAACCCGGATATGGTCGGCCACACAGGGAACCTCGACGCGAGCATCAAGGCGATTGAGGCCGTCGACCAGTGCCTCTCGCGCGTCGTCTCCGCGGCGACCGAGAAAGGCGGACTCGTCTTCGTCGTCTCTGACCACGGGAATGCAGAGATCCTCATCAACCCCGTGACCGGAGAACCGGATAAGGAGCACAATTTCAGTCCGATCCCGTTCATCATCGTCGGGAACCAGTATAAGGGCCGCGCGAACCCGATGATCGTCGACAACGACCTCTCGCTCCTCCAGCCCGTCGGTCTCCTCTCGGACATCGCCCCCACGATCTGCTCGCTCTCCGGCCTCCCGCTCGCACCGGAGATGACAGGGACGAAGCTGTATTGAGGAAAGGTGCGTAAGTGCGCAGGTGCGTAAGTGCGTAGGTCCGAGAGCCGGATCCGACCTACGCACCTGCGCACCTACGCACTTACGCACCTGTTTGCTATGTGGCAGACCCTCCCCCTCCACATCTCCCCCTACATCCTTCAGACGCCGTGGTTCTCGCTCCACTGGTACGGGTTCATGTACGTCGTCGCGTACGTCGTCATCGGCGCGCTCGTCTTCCATCGACTGCGGAAGGAGACATGGGCGATCTCGAAAGATGACGCCGTCTCGCTCTTGCTCTGGAGCATCGTCGGTCTCGCCGTCGGCGGGCGGCTCGGGTACGCAATCTTCTACGAGCCGTCGACGTTCATCCATCATCCCCTTCTCCTCATCTGGCCGTTTGAGCAGACGCCGACCGGCATCGTCCTCGTCGGTCTATCAGGATTCTCGTACCACGGCGGTCTCGTCGGCACTATCATCGCCTCGCTCCTCTACTGCCGCAAACATGGCATCAAGCCGCTCGACGTTGGAGATCTTTTTCTCCCCGCGATCCCGCTCGGCTATTTCTTCGGTCGCATCGGCAACTTCATCAACGGAGAACTCTACGGGCGCGCCACGTCCGTCCCCTGGGCAATGATCTTCCCGACGGATCCGTTGCGCCTCCCCCGCCATCCCTCCCAACTCTACGAAGCGCTTCTCGAAGGGATCCTCATCTTCGCCGTCCTCTGGCCGTTGCGAAAAAAGCGTCCGTTCCGCGGATGGACGCTCCCCGTCTACCTCATCCTCTACGGCCTCGCGCGATTCTTCGTCGAATTCTACCGCGAACCGGATCCCCAGCTCGGCTTCGTCCTCGGGCCGCTTACAATAGGGCAGGTCCTGTCTGGGCTGATGGTTGTTGCGGGCATGGCATTATTTGTGATATTTGTTCGAAGAGAAGGAAAGGAAGTTGGAAGTTGGAAAATGGAAAATGGAATATAGAGCCAATTTCCATTTTCCTTTTTCCAATTTCCATTACGTGACAATATATCGTTTGTTTAGCGATGATAGGCCCAAAAAATCGTCGTTTCGTCTATTTTCGCGCTTCGGCGTCGAGCGGCCTTGCTATTTTTGGGGAATTGTGCTAATCTGTCGCCAGATCAAAGCCCCCGTTTCCCCCGTGTCAGGACCGAACCGGTCCGCCGTACGTGTGAGCGCTAGGGTGAAGATCAGCTAATTCACCCTATTTCGTTTCGGGTATCCGATTCGTCGGAGACGTTCGGAACGAAAGAAAGACGAAATGTCCACGAAGCTTTTCGTCGGAGGTCTCCCGTATTCCGTTACGGATGCGGAACTCTCCGACTTCTTCAGCCGGGCCGGGACGGTCACGTCAGCGCGCGTCATCATGGACCGCGAGACGGGACGCAGCCGCGGATTCGGGTTCGTCGAAATGTCCAACGCCGAAGAGGCGCAACAGGCCATCTCGATGTACAACAATGCGGACATGGGCGGTCGCACGATCGTCGTGAACGAGGCGCAGCCTCCTCGCGAAGACCGTGGCGGTGACCGTGGCGGACGTCGCGACTTCGGTGGCGGCGGACGCGGCGGCTCACGCTACTAAGCCTACGCATGTATAGAAACGCCCCGATGAATGTCGGGGCGTTTCTATTTGGATTGGAGGATGGTTGGATGGTTAGATCGTTAGATCGTTAGATCGTTAGGGTTGGAATTGATTTTTCTTACTAACCATCTAACGATCTAACCATCCGACCATCCGTCCCTGTGCTATACTACTCATTGACTAAAACTTTTCTCATTCACCTATGCCATTCAAAAAGAAAGAACACCACGAGCTCGTCTCGTTCTCCGTCGCGATGGCCGCGTTTATCGCGTTCGCCGTCGGGATCGTGTTCGGCATCATCCTCCAGCCGAACGTCATTAATCTCCACTACACGCCGCCGGCGATTACGATGTCGGCAACGCTCCCGACCTCGGCGGCCGCCGATGCGCGAGACACGCTCGTGAAGTCCGAAGTCGAGACGGCGTATTCAATGCTCGGCGCGCTGAGCGCAAAGGTTGATTCCGGAGCGCTCACGCTCGCGCAGGCAAAGAAGATCGGCGCGGATACGCTCCGCGAGATGCGCTACGGCACGGACGGATACTTCTTCGCGGATACGTCGAAAGGCGTGAACGTCGTCCTCCCCGGCAATACGGCCGTTGAAGGGACGAACCGCTACAACGACCAGATCGACGGCGTAAACTACGTCCAGCAGATCATCGCAGCCGGCATGAACGGCGGCGGGTACACCGACTACTCCTACCCCAAACTCGGCGAGACGACGCCGGCGCCGAAACGCGCGTACAGCATGTACTTCGCACCGTTCGACTGGAACGTCGGGACGGGGTATTACAAGTAGGGAGTAGATGGTTCGATCGTTAGATCGTTAGGGATAAAAAACGGGCGACCTAGGAGGAAGCCCGTTTTTTTTAAAGCCTGGATTGGCCGGGGATGTTGTATAACCCGGAGTGCGCCTGCAGCGCATGGCTATTGTTTTAAGCCGAAATAGTCCGCAATGGAGGCGATGGTGTTCCGTAGAACGCCCTCCGCGTCTTCGCGCATGATGAGCGACAAGCCCGCGTGCTGTTCTTTCATGAGCAACCACTGATCTTCCGCGTCCTGCGAGCCGATTCCGTACTTTATCGGTTCGATCTCCCACCGTTCTTCGAGTATGTGGATCAGGGCTTCCGCAGATGTCTTCCATGCGGGCTCGCCTTTACGGTACGCGCCTCGAAGCGCAGAAGCGAGCTTGCGGGGACTCGATCGTGCGATGCGACCGATCTGCTCAATGTCTGCCTCATGTTGGGACAGCCAAAGCGTCAGAAGCGGGCTGTGACAGTCTAAGGTCACGAAATCAACCCAGCCTTCGTCGAGAATGTCCAATATGTTACCGTCACCCGGATGGAGATCTGCGAGGAGTTTTGATGACCACGCCGTGAAGATTTGCGCCTGACCTTCCGACAACGCTTGGTACGCCGCAGCGGCCGAATGGAGGGTTATACGCGCTTGCTCGATCGGTGTTCCAAACGGCGATCTCAAACTTTTTATTCGAGACCAGCATTCGTCTAAGATCGAACGTACGTCTTCAATCCACGCGAATGCGGACTCGACAATCGGATTCCATGCATAGTGACCTATTTCGTGGAAGATCGTCGTGATGTGATGCGCAATCCACTCATCTTCGTCCGGATCGGGATTACTGATGTAGATACATCCATCTCGGACGCAGCCTGCGACGAATCGGACATGAGCCGGCAAACCGAATCGAATCGGGAGACTATCCGGATCGAGGTCGGTCAGTTCGCTTAGAACGGGACGGAGGTGCGGCGCGAGGACCTTCCAGTCACACGCGGATTCGTGTTGTAAAAGTGCTTCATAAACGTTCATCGAGTTCCTCCTTGGCCTTGAATACCACGATTATCTTAGGAGGTCAAGCATACCTTGACGGTGTTTGCAGTTTATGATATACCTCCGACTGACACGCGTGCTTGGATGCGTCAGGAAGATTCGGAGGACCCTTTTGAGGCGTCGAAAGACAAGCCCCCGCTCCCTCGCAGAGCCGCTTGCGTCTGCAGACGCGGTGCTGGCAATCCGTATTTTCTTCACTCTCGAGAGATGATGCATTCATGCTGGGGCGCCTTCGGGCAGTCCGCTGCTCCTCCAGCTAGGAACCATCCGTGTCAAACGTCGAAACCCGGTCTCCGTCTAGAGCCGGGTTTTAGCATGTCTTTTACTCACGACTCACGACTCGTGACTCACGACTTTAATCACTTCCCGGCTTCCGGGACTTTGAGCCACTTGTTCATCGTGAGATGCCATGAGGACGGATCCGATGACTGGAGCGCGTCCCAGAAATCTTTTGCGGCCTGCGTGTACAGTTTTTCAAAACGGACGACATGGCGGAACGGCTTGAATTTAGACGGAATCTGGCTCCCCAGCTCTTCGAGTTCCTTAAGCTCGATTTCGACATCAAGGTTGTCCGCGTCTTTGACGATCTGCGCTTCAATGCAGCTTCGAGCTTCGAATTCCTTAAAAACGTCGAAATAGTCGGCGACACACGTATTGTTGAACATGTCCCGCGCCGCGCCTTCTTCGTCGATGTTCGTCACATAGACTTTCTGGACGTATGAGTGGTCCGATACGCGCGTTTCGGGGAGGTCGTGGACGAGTGCCATCTTGAGGATCTTCGCTTCGTCGCCAACGCCCTCTTTTCTCGACAGCATGAGGGCGAGCCACGCAACGCGCAGGGTGTGTTCGAGGTCACTCGCGCAATCCATGCCCAAATGCTGGCGCCAGCCGCGCGGCACGTTCCGCAGACTCCCGATCTCGTAGAGGAGTTCAATGTCGCGTTCGATGGTTGACATAGGTTAGTCAGGAAATATGGCATCGCGTGTGAGATCGCGCAACGCCGCTTGACGCCCTTTTACCCCTCTGCTACCTTGTAGCAGAAAGGTAGTATGAACATCAACGAACGCTTCCAGCCCATCCGCAACGGCCTTCTCGAGATGATCGTCCTGAAGGTCATTTCGGCGCATGAAGTCTACGCGGCGGACATCCTCGGCGAGCTTTCGAGGACGGAGTTCAAGACGCAGGAAGGGACCCTCTATCCCCTCTTGAGCAAGCTCCGCCGCGACGGGTTGCTTGAGTATGAATGGCGGGAGTCCGAAGCCGGTCCGCCGAGGAAGTACTACAAGCTGACGGCGAAAGGGCGGACGCACCTGAAGGAGCTCGCGGCGTACTGGGCCCAGATCAATAAAACAATCAATTCCATTGCAACCCACTCATATGAATAAGATCACATCCGTCCATCTGAACGGCAAGGCGTTCCAGGTGGAAGAAGGGGCGCACGCGCTCCTTCAGGCCTACCTCGGCGACGCGGGGTCGCATCTCGGCGACAATCCCGACAAGGCCGAGATCATCGCCGATCTCGAACAGGCGATCGGCGATAAGTGCTTGAGCTACCTCAATCCTCACAAAGACGTGGTGACGGAGGACGAGATGAAGAAGATCATCTCCGAGATGGGGCCGGTCGAGGGCTCGGACGCGTCGAACGGCGCATCCGGCACGAAGGCGGAAACGAAGAGCATCCCGAAGAAGTTCTACCTGATCCGTGAAGGCGCGATGATCGCGGGCGTCTGCACCGGGCTTGCGGCGTATTTCAATATCGATGTCATGCTCGTCCGCGGGATCTTCATCTTCCTTACGCTCGTGACGGGCGGCGCCTGGGTCTTCGTGTACCTCGCGCTCATGTTTTTCGTTCCCTACGCGAGCACGTCCGAACAGATTTCGGCGGCAACCGGCGCTCCGTTCAACGCACGGGAGGTCATCCAGCGCGCAAAAGAGAACGTCCACCAGTTCGCCGATCGGGCCGAGTGGAAGTCATGGCGCCGCGAACGCCGCCATCAATCGCGCGCCGCCCGACGGATGATCCGCGATGATATCCGCGCAAACCATTCGCCGTTCTTCGGCGTTGCGAGCATCGTCATTGCGCTCGTCTGGATCTTCGTCCTCCTCACGCTCCTCCGCGTCGGCGGTGCGCTGTTCTCGGGGACGTTCCTTCCGCTCTGGATCGGCATCATCATCTTCATCCTGCTCATTCGCGCGATCGTGTGTTCGTTTCGCGGTTCGCGGTGCGGTTGGCACGGATCGTACGGGCGGTACGATCGGCACGGGTCGAACGGGCAGTACGATCGGACCACCTACGTCTACGCACGGAGCGCATGGGTCGGATTCGTTGATGTCCTCGTGCTCATCTTCCTCGCCTATGCCGGATGGTTTCTCTACACGCATTTCCCGGACGTCCATTCGTTCGTCGACGGGATCGTGACGCAGGTGAGGGGGCAGATCAAGTAGCAGTCGTTAGTGGCAGTAGCAGTAAGAACCGACCGTGGAAACGCGGTCGGTTCTTACTGCTACTGCTACTGCTACTGCTACTGCTACAGTTGACTGCTACGAACGGCTCAATTCAGGCGCCAGATTCCCGCGTTCAGATACAGCGCGTAGGAAATCCACAGGAGGTAGGGCACCAGATACAGTGCGGCGGATCGCGAGACCTTGAACAGCGCCATGATCGTGAAGTAGACGGTCAGCCAGAGGAAGATGATCACGATGAGTCCGCCGAGGATCAAGTGGAATGTAAAGAAAACGATCGACCAGAGGATGTTCAGGGCGAGCTGGATGCTGAACATCGTGCTCGCGGCGGCCTGAGGATCCTTATCCGTCCGTTGCTGCCATAACAGAAACAGCGAAACGCCCATCAATGCATAGAGAATGATCCACGCAGGAGCGAAGATCCAGTTCGGCGGGGTCGCGATCGGTTTTTGGAGGAAGATATACCAGACCGGGATCGTCGGCGTCGTGAAGATGGATCCGATAAAGCCGGCAAATTCGCAGAGGAGAATAGCGGCAGCGAGCTGGATGGCGTCTTGGCTGTTGACCCTCATGGCGGCAATGATACCTCAATAGAGTCGATAGTCGAATAGTCGAGTAGTCGAATAGTATTTACTATTCGACTACTCGACTATTCGACTAATCATCCGAGCGGCATCGTGCGCGAGATTGATAATCCTCTACAGGAGGAGCTCCTGCTCGCCTGACTCGATGATCGCGGCGATTGCTTCTGCGACTTTTTCCGGGGGGTCAATTTCCGGCATGCCGCCCGGTCGTCCGCTCCAGTCCGGTCGCGCGCCGACGGAATTCTGCCCGAAATTCGTCGCGGTCATCTTCGGCATGACGGCGCTCACGATGATGTTGTCTTTTTCGAGCTCTTTGCGCGCCGTATACGTGAGCGCATTCAGCGCGTACTTCGTCGACGCGTACGCGCCGAGGCCAGGGAGGACCATCTTCGAGACCATGGAGCTCACGTTCACAATGTGTCCGCCGCCCTGCTTTCGCATGTGCGGGATGACGGTCTGCATCGCGACGAGGACGCCGTAAACGTTCAAGTCCATGACGGATTTGTACTCGTCAAGGTTGACCGTTTCGATGCTCCCGTACATCCCCTGCCCCGCGTTGTTCACGAGGACGTCGATGCGGCCGTAGTGCTGGAGCGTTTCTTGGATGAGATGCTCAATGTCTTCAGGCTTCCGCATGTCGGTCGGGATGGCGATTGCATCAGTAAGCGTCTTCATGACGGCTTCAATGATGTCAGACGACCGCGCGGCGAGGACGACGCGGGCGCCTTTGGAAGCGAGCAGCTTCGCGGTCGCAAGGCCGATTCCCTGTGACGCGCCGGTGACGATGATGACGCTGCGTTCGATGTTCATAGAGAATGCGTCGTTGATGAGTATTTGATATTAAGCCATTCGCACAAGGGCTTATGTGTTCTACGTTTTTGTTTTGGGCGTCGGTGCATTATACTGTCGCCCATATGAAAGCACCAACCCCGAAGCAGATGATTGTCGTGGGTCTGGCCATCGTTGCCGTGGCAGGGGCCGGAGTCGTCCTCCGGGGCAACCGGAAAAAGAGCGCACCTTCCGATCAGGGGAAGATCGTCAACCCCGTCGGCACGGTGGAGAACGTGACGGCGCCGGACGCGCCCATCATCACGCGGAATGCCGGGACGTTTGCGAACGGGCAGCCGTATGCCTCGTACAAACGCGATGATTTCGAGGCCGTCTTTCCTGACTGGCCGAACGCGCAGGCGTCGTCCGCAACCGGGACCGAATCATGGCAAATTTTCGTGCAGAATAACGGGTGCAACTTCATCATCCGTCCTGTCCAGGTCGCGCAAGGCGTCACGTATAAGCAGTACGTTGAAAATACGCTGAAAGACGCCGAACCCTACAACCCGACGTTTAATAAGAAAGAGGTCACGGATACGACCGCTGTCATCGACGCGGACATCACGCTCGGAAATGGGACGATCAGGAATGTCTCGTACAACTACCTTTCGAGCAAGGGCACATCGTACGGCGTCGCATTTGTCGCGGAGAAGGGCAACTTCGACGCCGCGTGCCAGCCATACGTCAATGAGGTCGTGAAGAGCGTGGTCATCAAATAGTGACGGAAGTTAGAAGTTAGAAGTTAGGGATTCGGACAAAACCCTAACTTCAAACTTCTAACTTCTAACTTCCTCCTAACGCATGCCTGAGCCGGCAAAAAAATCAATCTCCCTTCGTTGGGTGCGGATCGTCCTCCCGATCGTCATCCTGTTCGCCCTCTTGGGCGGATGGGTCGCATTTTTGCGTAAGCCGGCGCCGCCGCTCCCCCCGCCGCCGGCAGATGCGCTCTACCGTCTCCCCGGTCATACGATCGACGAGCGGGTCAATGATCTCATGGAGAGGATGACGCTTGATGAGAAGATCGGGCAGATGGCGCTAGTTGAGAAGTACAGTATCCATGACCTGAACGACGTGGCGAGCTACGGGCTTGGCGCAATTTTGAGCGGGATGGGAGGGAAGCCGGCGGACGATACGCCCGCGGGATGGCTTTCGATGGTGAAGAGTTTTCGGGACGCATCGCTGAAATCTCGCCTCGGCATTCCGATCCTCTACGGCGCGGACGCGAACCACGGCGACGGGAACGTTCCCGGGGCGACAATCTTCCCGCACGAGATCGGACTCGGCGCGTCCGGCAATCCTGCGCTCGTCCAACGCGTTGCGCACGCCACGGCGGACGAGGTGGCCGCAACGGGCATTTACTGGTCTTACTCCCCCACGCTCGACCTCCCTACAGACATCCGCTGGGGACGCGCGTACGAGGCATTTACGGACGATCCCGCGCTCGCGTCCAGACTCGGTGCGGCGTACGTCCGCGGGACGCAGGATCAGATCATGAATTCGGCGCCGGCGGGCGTGAATGTCATCTCGACGGCGAAACACTTCGTTGGCGCGGGCGCGATGATGTGGGGGTCGTCAAGCAATCCGAATTTCAAGATTGATCAGGGAAGGACGCTTGCAGACGAGTCCGCGCTGGGCGCGTCGTATCTCCCGCCGTTTAAGGCGGCCATTGATGCGGGCGCGCTCTCGGTGATGGTCGGCCTGAACAGCTGGGGGGACGACGCGTGGATGTCGTACCAGCAGCCGCTCATCACGGAGACGCTGAAAGGGAAACTCGGCTTTCAGGGATTCGTTGTCTCGGACTGGTACGGCGTCTACGAACATTCGCCGAACCAGTACGATGCGCTCGTGAAGGCCGTCAATGCGGGCGTGGACATGATCATGCTCCCGTTTGACTACAAGACGTTCCTCATGAACATGCGGCTCGCCGTGGAAAAAGGCGACATCCCACAGGCGCGCGTTGACGATGCCGTGCGCCGCATCCTCAACGCGAAGTTCGCCGCGGGGCTGTTCGAGCGTCCGGCGAAAAGCGATCCGCCGCTCTCCGCCATCGGATCAGCGGAACATCGCGCGATTGCGCGCGACGCCGTCTCGAAATCGCTCGTCCTCCTCAAAAATACCCGCGTCCTTCCGCTCTCGCCGAAGACGGGGCGCATCCTCGTTGCCGGAAGCGCGGCGGACAACGTCGGACGCCAGTGCGGGGCGTGGACGATTGAGTGGCAGGGCGTTGACGGGAACTGGATGCCCGGGGGGACGTCGATCCTTCAGGGCATCAAGCAGTCCGTCTCATCATCGACGATCGTCGAGTACGATCGGGATGCAAATTTTTCGGGCGCGAACGGTCACCTCGCGGACGTCGGGATCGCGGTCGTCGGGGAGAAGCCGTACGCCGAAGGCTGGGGCGACAACGCGAATCCATCGCTTGATCAGGCGGACCTTGATGCGGTCGCTCGCCTCTCTGCGGTCAGCAAGAAAGTCATCGTCATTATCGTCTCCGGCCGCCCGCTCATGATCACGGACCAGCTTCCAAAATGGGACGCACTCGTCGAAGCGTGGCTTCCCGGAAGCGAAGGCGAAGGCGTCGCGGACGTCCTCTTCGGGAAGAAACCGTTCACCGGCAAGCTCCCCCTCCCCTGGCCCGCCAGCGTGAGCCAGCTTCCGATCTCGACCGACGGGAAGACGGCGGATGGGACGAAGGTCCTTTTTTCGAGAGGGTTCGGGCTGACCTCAAAATTAAGAATACATTAGAGCAGCACCGGTGTTGTGCTGCTCTGTCGTATGAGGTGCACGGCGCGTCAGGATTTTATTTTTCCGTGAGCGCCATGCTGGTGAGTGAGATCGCGCAGGCCTTTCTCTCGTCCCATTTCACGACGGCCTGAAAGGGGTCGCCCGGTCCGACGCCGAGACTCGTTCTCGACTCCCTCTCAACGGGGCTCGGGACGAAGACATATCGGACCGTGCCCGTTTCACAGCCGTTCCCGTGTCGGACGCGTTTCCCATTCCATTCGCGCTGGTTCTTCAGGAACATGTTCGCGCGATGTCCGGGGTCCGTTTCTTCGAACCCGGGTCCCCCGTTGACGATGAAGGAAATGAGTCTCGCGCACTGCCGTTTGGAGAGTGGGGTATGGGCAATCCCGAATCTGGCAAGCGTGTCGATTTGTTTTTGTGTGGGCTGTTCAGACATCCGTATACTCACTGGTTAGGGTGGAGTTCGCCGAGGCAAAAAAAGAGCGGTGTCCAACGTATGTACATGAAGACGGACATATTGTCAATTTCAAAGACGCCGCTCTCACGGCGTCTTATTGAAGGTGCAGTGGTTATTCGACGTCGATTTTCGTCTTCCCGTCCGCGATTCACATCGCTTTCCGCTGACCGGTACCCTGGCTGGTGCCGGTGAACAGCTGGATGAGCGCCGCGATGATCGCGAGGACGAGCAGGGCGTAGATCCAGCCCCCAAGCGTGTACGACATGAGGACTGCGACGAGCCAAACGACGAAAAGGACGGCGGCAATGATCCATAACCACATAGATGGTATTTGGGTTAACCGCAGAAGCAGGATATCTTTGAATATGACTGATTCTGCAGGGTGAATGAGCTTTATATTGACGGTAACCCTATTGAAAAAATTGTCAAGTGGGTAAGTCATCCGCACTGGTGCATTCTTGGTTGATAGCGGGTTCGATTTGATACGAGGTTAAGCCCTGAATTTGCATTGAAGATCAAAATACCGCTTGAAATGGGGCATGTACAAGCCAACATGTCCGTATTGTCGTGCGAGAAAAATCGTTCGATTTGGCCACCCGAGATGGAGGTGTAAACGGTGCAAACGGACATTCCGTTTGAAGCGAAAGGACCTCCGTGACCGCGCGGCGATCGCGGGGTACGTCCTCGATCGATCGACGTATCGGAGACTCGGCGTCCGTTGGAACGTGGATCACACGACCGCTATTCGAAGAGTCCAGCGCGCGCTTAAGAGACGACGACCGCTCCTCCTGCGGACAGAACGTTCCCTCCACGCATGCGATGGCATCGTCATCCTCGACGGGAAGCACGCGCCCGTGAACGGGAAGCTCCACACCCTCTTCGTCGCCTGGGACCGGGGTCTCGGTCTGCCGATCCACTTCATCCTCGCGGAGGGAGGAGAGAAGGAGCTCTGGTACTGGAAGATGACGACGGACCTGAAATACGTCGGATACGCCCCAAAGGGCTTTGTTTCCGATGGAATCTCGACGTTGAAGGAATACCTCTCCGAGGCCTTCCACGACCTCCCCCATCAGCGGTGCACGGTCCACGTCTTCCTCGCGGCCAGAGCCAAGCTCGGAGGCGGGAGGAAGACGAATGAGCGGATGGATACATTCATCGAATCGATCCGGCGCATCCTTTGGTCAGGGTCTCTGGTCCGTGCGAAGAGGAGATGGTTCAGACTCTGGAAGAGATCCGACCTCACGAAAAAAAAGCGTGCCGTTCTCGAATTCATTTGGCCCGCCCTCCCGGAGTGCTTCGTGTGCAGAGACCCTCGCTGGAGGCATCTTAGTCTTCCCCGATCATCCAACGCCATCGAGAACGTCATGGGACAGATCGAGGCGAGATTGAAAACGAGGCGAGGGACAAAGTCGCTCGCCTCGACACAGCTCCTCGTGAACGAACTCCTGCTTCAAATCAGACGACAGACCATCAACCAATAGTGCACCAGTGCCAAGTCATCCGTAAATTAGAAGAAGCTTGAAGCTAGAAGCTGGAAGCTGGATTGAATGTGATCCCATAACAATCCAGATTCCAGCTTCTAGCTTCCAGCTTCTGCTGATTGATGCTTATTGGTTGACGAGCCACACACCAAGAACGACGAATGCGATCGCGATCGCCTTCCTGATGAGACTCTTCCCGCCGATTTCTTCGCGGCCGAGCTTGGGGAAGAAGAGCGAGAGGAGGACGCCGAAGAGGAGGACGAAGAAGAGCGACGTGCCGCTGATCGCCTGCACGATGCCGAGCGGGGCGAAGAGGAGCGCGTAGCGCGTCCCCAAGCCCCCGGCGAGGTTGATGACTTCGTTCGCGCCATTCACGGAGAGGACGGCAACGGTATTCGTCCTCATCATCGACGCGAACTGTCGGCGATTCGCGAGCGGGATCATCAGGAAGATACCAAACACGGCTTCGCCGACGAAACTCCAGAAGGTCGTTGACCAGAACGCATCCTCGACCGCGAAAAACTTGAAGATGAGCGAACTCAATGCGAGCACGAATGCGCTCGTGAACATGAGCAGGACGAGCCGCCCTTTGATGCGCCGTTTTTGGCCGCCGTAACGGATCGACAGGATTGCGGACCCGGCGATGATCATCAGGCCGCCGAGGAGTTGGATCGGCGACGGGCGTTCGCCGAGGAACAGGAAGCCAAGGATGAAGCCGAAGATCGCCGCGGCCTGGAAGAACGGCGCAACGACGGTCGCTTCTTCTGTTTGGAGCGCCTGGAGGTAAAAGTAGAGCGCGCCCATGTAGAACGCGCCGGATGCCGCGACGACGAGCATCGACTGGATCGGCACCGAGAGGACGTTCGGCACGAAGATCCAGATGATGGGGAGCGCGATGACCCCGATGATCGACGTGAAGACCATGAGTACGGCCACACTCCCCTCTTTGAAGTACCGTTCGACGAGGTACTTGTCGATGTGCGTGGACGCGGCCCAGAAGACGGGGCCGGAGAAGGCGAAGAGGAGCCAGGGCATAGCGTTGGTATGATAACGCAGTTGTTTGCGCTTATGTATCAATGAAACATTTAGTGACTTCGTGCGTTGGACGGAGAAGTTGGAAGCTAGAAGCTGGAATCTGAACTGGACGCACTCCGTCAAACTCCAGATTCCAGCTTCTAGCTTCCAGCTTCTCCGTCATTGAAAGCAAGAAGCACCAACAAGAATCGTCGGTGCTTCGGAGAAACGAGAGAGGAGGTCAGTGATCTGCCACGCGCCAGCCGATCGTTTTGCCTGCCCAGAACGGGACCACGATGCCGTAGCGCTCTTGGATGACCCAGGGCTCCGCAACGAGCTCAATCGTGCCGTCGTTCAGGGGAAGTCCATAGTGACGTGCGCCGAATCCGGAGGCGAATTCCCAGCGGCGATCGAGCACGCCCATTTCATCGAACAGCTGGACGAGCAGCGGGATTGCGACGGGCGCGCTGAATACGCCGGCGCACCCATCCGCGCATTCCTTTTTGTTCACTTCATGCGGGGCCGTATCCGTGCCGAGGAAGAACTTCGGGTTGCCGCCGGTTGCCGCCGCGCGGAGCGCGTCCCGATCCCTCTTTCGTTTCGCGGTCGGCATACAGAAGTTGTGCGGGTGAAGCTTCCCGTGGTGCACGTCGTTCATCGTGAGGTATAAGTGGTGGACGGTGATCGTTGCGGCCACCGTATAGGGCAGACTCTCGACGACGCGGACAGCTTCCGCAGTCGTGATGTGTTCGAGGACGATCCTAAGCCTCGGGAATGCGGAGGCGATTTCACGGAGTGTGGGCAGAAATTCAGTCTCCGCATCGATGTCGTCCACGCCCGGCACCTCGCCATGCAGGGAAAGAACCATGCCCAATTGATCCAGGAGGTCGAAACACGGAAAGAGATCGCGGATCTCGGCGCAGCCGTCCTCTGATCCCGTCGTGATGTCCAGCGGGTAGACCTTGCCCGCGATTGCTCCGGCGGCGTGCGCATCGAAGATCGTCTCCGTGGTCGTATTGGGGGTGATCTTGAACGCCATGAGCGGCTGGAACGAGCCCGGGGCAAGAGCGCAGATTTCTTGACGATACCTTGTCACGTCAGCGGCGTTCAGGATTGGCGGTACGTTGGGCATGACGAGCGCCCGCGCGAACTGGCGGGTCGTGAACGGCAGGACATCTGTCAGCATCTGCCCACTGCGCAAGTGCACGTGAAAATCGTCCGGAACTCGGATACGCATGGGTGACCTTCTCTCGGGTTGTGGAAGGGCAAGCCGTCAATCGCAGACCTCGGACGATTCCGTGTCTGCAGGCTGACAACGGTCCGATCTTACACGCCTGCCTGAATACGGCAAGCGCGCGGCGTGGGCCGCGGCTTACTTGAGCGTCGCTCGTGACGGCGATCGACTCATTCCGGCTTCCACTCGGTCGGCTGCATGAGATTGAAGCGGTTCCCTTCGCAGTCTTTTGCGCTAGCGAACCATCCGACGTGCGGGATTTCAGATTTTTTCATGAGGATCGTTCCCCCGTTTTTCTTTACGGCTTCAACGGCCATGTCGATATCGGCGACCTCTATCGTGCAATGGTAGAAGTACAACTGGTTGGCCTTATCGGTGGGACGCTGTGAAAGACCGCCGTTAATGCCGGCGCCTTCACCGGTCATGACGGTCCAGTAGTCCATGCCGGCGCCCTTGTCTTTTGACATAGCGAGTTCGAATTTCCAACCAAGGACGTTCTCGTAGAATTTCTTCGCGCGATCAAGGTCGTCGGCCTGGATGTCGAAGTGGATGACTCTGTTCATAGGGGTGGTGGGTGAGGTGGGTTAGATTACTTTTTGACATTACACCAGACTGATATTTTGAAAAGAGGATAACGCAAACGCCCCGATGTCCATCGGGGCGTTTTTGTGGCTCTGAGCGTTTGACTCACCGCTTTTCTTTACGCACCTCTTTTATACTCTTCATTTGGAATGTCGTCTTCAGGCGACTTACAACTCGTCCGAAGTCGAGATGCGATGCTGACTCATGCGTTATTTTACTGGACCGAATGGGTCGACCGTAGACCAAGCGCCAACGAATCCTTGGCCTTTCATGTCGCCTTGGACCGTATCCTGGACGTAGAGGTAGAGCGGCATCCGGTCAAAGGTGGTCTGACTCTTTTTGTCCGGCCGAATGAAGTTCCCTAATCGGGTCGCGTCGATGAACGAGGGAGCGACGATCTTGTCGACGCTGAACACCGGCCAGTTCTGGGCGCACGTCCCTGAGCAGTTGCTGGTGTTTGGCGCATCCTTCGAGTACTGGTACAGCGTGTGACCCGTATCGGCATCAATGAGGTAGTTCACGT
Source organism: Candidatus Uhrbacteria bacterium (assembly GCA_963835915.1). Classification (GTDB taxonomy): domain Bacteria; phylum Patescibacteriota; class Patescibacteriia; order 2-12-FULL-60-25; family 2-12-FULL-60-25; genus 2-12-FULL-60-25. Next base: position 764,474 of record CAWIHE010000004.1, on the reverse strand, counting down.
TGTTTTTGTTTGCAAACACGACCGTATAATCCGGCTTGGCCACGAACCAGAGCTTATTGAACCCCTCGCCCTTCACGTCACCGGCGGCAGTATCCCCGGCATACGTGTACAGCGGCCAACCGTAGTAGGTTGTCTGAACGGTTCCATCGGCGCGGGTGATCGACTTAAAATCGCCCATATCAAGTCCCGGACCGATCGAAATTGTTGCGATATTGAACACGGGCCAAATGGCGAGACAGGGTCCGGTGCAAGAGCTTTGTCCGTCCGCGTCTTTGGCGAATGCGTAAAGGGCGCGTCCATTGTTATCGGCGAGATACGATCCCAGCTTGGGGTCATTTCGTAAGACGACCTGCGTGACGCTCAATGTTGCGGGCGCTGCCGGAGTCGGTTGCGTCGCTTCAGGCTGGACTGCAGAGACTGGATTCGTTGGCGGAACGGTCGACGGCTTCATCGACAACCCCCACCAAACGAGTCCGATCGCAATCACGGCCACCACGACGATGACTGCGGTCATTTGACCTTTTTTCATATGTTGGTAAATGAATGATTAAGTTTTACTTCTTAACAACAGCATATCATACATCTTGATCATTCGGTGGGATTTTCGATGATGCCGTTTGATGCCCTTACTTCTTTTCATATGCACGCTTCAGCCCCACGATGTCGATTTTCTTCATCTGGAGCATCGCCTTCATGACCCGTTGTGCTTTGACGGGATCCTTGTCATTCAGCATCTCGCTCAACGCCTTCGGGACGATTTGCCATGAAACGCCGAATTTGTCCTGCAGCCAGCCGCATTCAAGTTGTTTTCCGCCCTCGGAGAGCTTCTCCCACAGCTTGTCGATCTCCTGCTGTTCTTCGCAGTTCACGAAAAGCGAGATCGCCGGCGAGAAGGTGAATTGCGGGCCGCCGTTTAGCGCGAAGAAGTCCTGACCGTCCAACTGAAAGGTTACGGACATGACCGAACCCTTCGGCGCTGGACCCGATTCCCCGTAGCGCGTTGTGCTTGTGATTTTTGAATTTTTGAAGAGTGAGACGTACAGGTTTGCCGCCTCTTCGGCATCGGCGTTGTACCAGAGGAATGGGGCGATCTTTTGCATATCGTTATCGGTGAGATTGTTATGATTTCTTTTTACAACATCCTGTAACAAAAAACTACACCTTTTATGGCGTAGTTTTTTGCTGGCTCCGGGGGTGGGATTCGAACCCACGACCAAAGGATTACACGGACTCTCTCGGTTTCCCGAAAGCGTGGACTATATCTTCATCCGTTTTCCCGCTTGGCGCAGGAAAGTGAGGATGTAGGGCGCTTCGGCCGACGGGTGTCGGCCTACTCCTGTGAAGGATAGTCTCTGAACCTGCCATCATCGTTGATGATGGATTGGCTGCTGATTACCCTGCTCTTTCAAGTGAGGGCTTCCAGCAGTTCACCCTATGTTCATTCCGGCGTTACCGCCGGAAGCTGCGTAATGCCTGCGTGCACTTCGCGATGACAGTTCGCGCACATAAGGACGCACGATGCGAGCTCCTTTTTCACGCGTTGCCAAGAGCGCGTGCATCCATCGACCGAGATCGAGAAACGTTTCCGTTTCGGATCGCGATGGTGGATTTCCAGCGCTCCCGGATACCGATGGTATCCGCAGATGGCGCAAGCGCCTCCGAGGTGGTCGATGGCGGCTTGCCGTATCGCTTTGCGCCGCTTTGAAACGGCACTTTTAATGTACGTTGCACGCGAGGCGTAGGTTCGTCGGTCCGGCATATCGTATGTATTCCGATCCGACGCGTGCCACAGTCCTCTGCTCTACCGCTGAGCTACCCCGGAAGGGTTTGATCAGGCGTCGAAATAGTACTGAAAAACAGGCCATCGGTCAAGCGGCTGAATCGTCATAAAAATCAGCGCCGGCCGAGCATTTCTGCTGCGACCGGCGGGAGAGCCATGAAAGCGACAGGCGAACGGAGACGGTCAGTGCGGAAGGAGCGGAGTGACCTTCCGACCGAGGCGATTGAGGGGCGGAAAGATGCTTCCGTTTTTCGGACCCTGAAACTCGCGTTGGATGCGCTGTTCAAGATGTCCGAAATGCTCGTCGAGATAGGTGCGTGCCTTGAGGCCCATCGCGAAGATAATGTTTTCCGCGTCAGGACGCCCGGCATCAATCCAGTCGAGGTACGGGGCGCGGTCCATGGGGTCGCAGATGATCTCGCGTTTACCTTTGAAAGCATCAAGGATCAGCGAGCTTCCTCCGCTGTCGAATTCTTCAAACGTTTCGCTTATGGGGCGCGCTTCGTCGTACGCGACGCGTTCGATGGGAAAAAGATCGATGCAGAGGAGGTCGATCAGCGTGATGCCCACGTTCTCCGCGAGCTCCCGATCTTCCTTGGGACAGACGAGTGCCGCATGGAGGAGTTTGTAGCAACTCACGAGATGCCGTTCGATGATGCCGACCAGCGCGTTGTGCGACTGATCAGTGACATCGACTGGGATGCCGGCGTCTCTGATCATTTGTGCGGAATGCGGCGTCGCGAGGAGCGAAAAGCCGCGAGCGTGAAGTTCACGCGCAAACCAATCAACGCCAAGCTTGTTTGAAACGGTGATGTACGCTTTCACTTGGACCGCCTTTCTGTCGAAGGTCCACGCTAAATAGTGCACCACACAGCGAAGAAATTGGCAAGCATGTTAGGAGTTGTAGTATATAGTAAATATAGGGCCTACTATCGACTATTTACTATTACTATTTTACCTAGTAATCCACCAGCTTCTTCACAAGATGGTGCTGCTGGATCTTCTCGATCGCTTTTGCCTCGATCTGGCGGATGCGCTCGCGGGTGACGTCAAACTCTTTGCCGACTTCTTCGAGGGTGTGGTATACGCCGTCGTCCAAGCCGAAGCGGATTTCGAGGATCTTTTGTTCGCGCGGGTTCAGGTCTTTGATGATGTCGCCGACGTAGTCGCGGAGGAGCTGGAGCGCGGCCGCGCGGTCAGGCGCGACGTTCTTCACGTCCTCGATGAAGTCTTCGAGCGTGGAGTCCTCGTCATCCTCGCCGACGGACGTCTCGAGCGAGACGGTGTCCTGCGAGATCTTGATGATGTGGCGGACTTTTTCGACGTCCTCGCCCATCTCGGCGGCGATTTCCTCCGGCAACGGTTCGCGGCCGAGGTCCTGGATGAGTTGGCGCTCGATCTGCTGGAATTTATTGATCGTCTCGACCATGTGGACCGGGATGCGGATGGTCCGGCTCTGGTCCGCGAGCGCGCGCGTGATCGCCTGGCGGATCCACCACGTCGCGTACGTGGAGAACTTGTACCCTTTGCGGTACTCGAACTTTTTCACGGCGCGGAATAAGCCGATGTTGCCTTCCTGGATGAGGTCGAGAAGCGAGAGCGACTTTCCAATAAACTTCTTCGCGATCGACACGACGAGCCGGAGGTTCGCTTCGATGAGTTTTTTCTCGGCTTCGCGGTCCCCTTTTTCCTTCCGCTTCGCGAGTGCAACTTCCTCGTCCGCCGTGAGGAGCGGGATCTTTCCAATCTCGCGGAGGTACATCTGGATGTTGTCGGCCGTGAGTTCGAGCGGGTCCATCTTCATCCGTTCGTCCGTGGTGCTGTGCATCGCCGTGAGGATGTCATGACGTTCGGTCTGCCGTCCGAGGATCCCCTCTTTCTGCTCGATGATGCGGATCCCGTGTCCGTCGAGCCGGTCGATGAACTGCTCGTAGAGCGGGATATAGTCCTCGATGTACGGGAACGCGTAAAAAACCTCCTGATCCGTCACGAAATCCCGCGCCTTCGCCTTTTCAAAAAGCCGGTCGAGCGACTCCTGTGACGGAGGCGGCGACTTCGTGTACGTCTGCCTGCGCCGATCGTTCTTCTGCGGGTGCTGGTGTTTCTGCGGAGACCGCTTCAGCGACTTCTTCGCAATCCGCTGGGCCTTGCGCATGAGTTCGGCGCGGCGCTGGGCCGGCGTTTTCTTCGCCGGCTTCTTTTTTACTTGTGCGGACATAACGTGAAGGTCATGAACCGCGTGACGGGCGCTGCAGGACTGTCGTCCCGCATCGTCGTTTCGGCGGATCAGGTGAGGGTATGTAAATGAGAGCTATGACGTCAGCTCTTTGAACCTGCGGGACAGATCGGCGATCGCGTCGGCGTCACCGATGATCTCCGCGGCGTTCATTTCCGCTTCGAGTTTTGATTGGGCTTCCGCTTGGCGGATTTTTTCGAGCGCGCAGATGCTTGCCTCGATTTCGGATGCGAGCGCATCCGCGGTTTGGTTTGGGTAATCGCGATCGAACCTGATCGCGAGCATGTTCATGAGGTGATCGATCGTTTGGTCCGGGGCCGCTAAAGGGTCCGCCGGTTGTGATCCCTCACTGAATCGGGGGACATCATAACCCTCGGTCTCGCGGATGTAAAGGGCGCGGAGGTCGCCGGGCAGGAGGTCATGGAGATTCGCCGGCATGCACGCCCGCGGAGCCTGTTTCGAGAGGATGATGGAGACGATGCGCTCGGCCAGGTCGCGGCCTCGGGTAGATGAGGGGGTGAGTGGATGAGTGGATGAGTGGGCCTCCTGACGCTGGCCCGCTGGCCCGCTGGCCCGCTGGCCTAATCCTTTAACGCCTTTGAGCGCATCCCGGAGCGCATCTTCACTCGTCTCCAGCGCTTTCGCGAGCTTCTGGATCCAGTGGTCGCGGACGATCGGATCTGCAATGCGTTTGACCTCCGGAAGGACGATGCGCGCGATCTCGCGCTTGTCGTTCGGGTTGGAGAGGTCTTTCCCTTTGAACGCGAGACGGAAGACCCACTCCATGATGTCTACGGCGTCGCGGATCGCATTGGTCCAAATCGCCGGATCCTTGGCAATCGCCTCGTCAGGGTCTTTGATGCCGTCCGGGAGCGAGATGATGCGGATTGAGAAATCCTCCGCGCGCGCGAGGTCGAGTCCGCGGAGCGTCGCGTTGACGCCGGCCGCATCCGCGTCAAAGGCGATTGCGAGGTTCTTCGTGAAGCGCGCGATGAGCCGGAGCTGGTCCGCGGTCAGCGCCGTGCCGCCGGGGCAGACGACGTTTGCGATGCCGACGCGGTGGCTCGAGACGACGTCCATGTTGCCCTCGACGAGGACGCAGAGGTCTTTTGATTTGATATCTCCTTTCGCCTTGTCGAGACCGTAGAGGACTGAAGATTTCTTGAAGACGGCCGTCTCGGGCGTGTTGACGTACTTCGCTTCTTTCGCGTCCGGATTCAAGAGACGTCCCGTAAAGCCGATGATGTTCCCGTGAACGTCATGGATCGCGAACATCAATCGGTCACGGAACCGGTCGTACGATCCGGTCCCGCGCTGGCTGGGAGCGGTGAGGCCTGCGCGGAGGAGTTCGTCATCCGTAACGTCCTTCGCTTTGAGCGCGGTCGTGAGCGCGTCCCAGGAATTCGGCGCGTAGCCGATGCGAAAGAGGTCTCCCGTAAGGTCGTCGATCCCCCGTTTCTCCGCATACTCGCGGGCATGTCCCGCATCCGGCGATTGGAGGAGGATGGATCTGAAGAATCGTGATGCGAGGTCGTTGACGGTTTGGAGCCGCTTCCGCTCCCCCGCCGCTTCGGTGTTGAACGCGGGGAGCGTGACCCCGGCCTTCATGGCGAGGTGCGCGAGCGCATCCCGAAAATCCATCCCCTCGATCCCCTGGACGAGCGAGATGACGTCCCCGCCCTTGTCGCACCCGAAGCAGTGCCAGCTCTGCCGCTGGCGGTTCACGTAGAAGCTCGGCGTCTTTTCCTGGTGGAACGGGCAGTTTGCCTTAAAACTCCCGCTCCCGGCGGGCTTGAGCTGGAGGTATTCCGCGGCGATATCGACGATGTCCAGGTGGGACTTCACTTCTTCGACGGCGTCCATGCGCACAGTGTGCCATGAATGCAGGAGGAATCAAGTGTAATGGATGAGTGGTTGAGTGGATGAGTAGATGAGTGGGCATCAAAGGAACCCCACTCATCTACTCATCCACTCAACCACTCAATAAAAAAGGCCCCCACAGTCGAAACTGCAGGGGCGGGAGCGGTGCGAGGAGTTCTTGATGGTCGTTCGGGCTAGCTGCGACGTTCGCCGGCAGTTTCCACCAGAAGACGCTCGTCGATGATGAGTTCGTCGTCGTGGGCGAGAGCCGGTTTACTGCTTATCGGCGATTCGTCGTCCTCCTCCGTTAAAGCCGTAGGAAATTGAGGCGGATCGGATCGCCGAGGGATCTCCGGCAGTTCGGCCTCCGACGGTTCACTGTCTGCGCCGTCCGCATCGACCGGTTTCGCGTCGACCATCGGAGGCGGCTTGCTCGACCGACGCGTGAGAGGGATGACGGCTTGGCCTTCATCGTCCAACTCGTGGCCCTGCGATTCTAAGCTGGTTGCCGCTTCTTCAACGGTCGCTTCAATGCCGAGGTCCGGCATATCAGAATCGACGCGGTCTGCAGGCGGCTCTGACGAGACATCGAGGTGCGGATCGGCGTCATCCGCGGGCCGAGACGGAGGCGGTTCGGGTATCTGATTGAACGGAATCGTTCGTTCCGGGTCGGTGATGATGACGGTCGCGGCACTCGGCTCGGCTTCCGTGCCGGCGTCGACAGGATCTTCGCGGGGTTCGCCCGATGCCGGCTCTTCGGCTGGCGGGACGAATGCGGGGAGACCATAGGCGGTTTCACGGTCGCCGATGTCGGCAGTCGGCTGCTCGATGAGATGGTCCGCTGTGCGGACGCTCTCATGGGGAAGCGCCCAAACGGCGAATTCGCCATCTTCGAAGACGACGTGAACCGACGCGAACCTATCCATTGCGACGGTGAAGACTTTTTCGTATCCGAGCTCTTTCAGGACGAAGACGGGCTCGTTGACTTGGCTTGGAAGGGGCGGAGCTTTTTCGTTCACGGGAGTACCTCCTTTTTTTGGGCGTATGGTGAACGGACGGATATATATCACGATTTTGAGGAAAGATCAAGGTGCGGGCGGACAGCACGGTATGAGCCGATTAAAGCATCCTTCCTGCAGTCCACCCTCTCATCACCGCGAATGTGGGGTTCGCGAGGAGGAGAGGGGGCGAGAGGACGATCGGCAATGAGTTGGAAACACCTGTCGTGTAGTCCTCTCGCGAAGGGGTGGGGAGACAGCTCCTCCTAAGTCATAAGACAGTTCTGATGCAGTCTCCCCTCTCACCTCCTCCAGCGGACGCTGAAGAGGATGAGAGGAGAGAGAGGACAATGGTCGCTTAGAAGATACATCGCAATTGAAGTCCTCTCTCAAGAGCAAAAGGTTCAGGTGGACATCAGCAGGACAGCTAGTCGCATCACGTCAAGAGTCCACCCTCTCCTATCCACGAGAGATCGTGAGGAGGAGAGGGCGCGAGAGGACAAGAACGCAGTAGTTGTAAACTTCATACCGCCAGTCCTCTCGCTGAGGGATGGGGAGACAGGCCTAACGTAGCATGGCAAGACATTTCCAGTCTCCCCTCTGACCTTCTCCAACTTTTACTGAAGAGGATGAGAGGAGAGTGGCAAGTACCCCGTTTTTCGGACACTCGTCCGCACCATTTTTGAAGACGCTCAGTTCGCTGTTTTTTGCGCCTCAACTTCCTTCATCTTCTGCTCGTAGAACGCCCTCGGAGGCATCTTCAGGGTGCTGTGGATCCGGGTCGTGTTGTAGTAGCGGAACTGATGGCCGAGCGCTTCGATGAGTTTGTCGATTCTCGAGAAGCGACGCAGGTCCCCCAGCTCCTGTTTGAACCGGTGGTAGAAGGATTCCTGGATGCCGTTTTGCCACGGCTTCCCTTTTTGGCTGTTCGACGGCGTGATGCCGAATCGCTTGAGGGTCGAGACGTACGTCTCGCTGATGTATTCGCTGCCATGGTCCGAGTGGAAGATGAGAGCCGCCTTGCACCGTTTGCCGATCGCCATCCGGAGGGCTTCGGCCACGAGTTCAACGGAATGGTTCGTCGCGATGTGCCAGCCGATGACCTCTCGCGTGCAGGCATCCATGACGGTCGCGAGATAGTACGTGCGGCGTTGGAATTGGAAGTGCGTGAAGTCACCGGCCCAGACGTGGTTGGGCACCACGATCGGCATGTCCTTGATGAGGTTCGGGAGCGTGGTTTTGCCCGCACTGTATTGATTTTTCCGACGTCGGCCGCGCTTCGACTTGGACTGGATGCCGAAGCGTCGCATGACGCGATACGCGCGCTTGTGGTTCACGCCGAGCGCTTTCCCGACACGGCGATGGCCGTAGTAGGGATTGGCGTCGAGGACGGACGTAATGCGGTCTTTGAGGACCCGGTCCTTCTCCGGCTTCTTCGGTTTGTAGTAGAAGGACGATCGGGATCTTCCCGAAAGTTTGGCTTTCACAGATATTGGAAGGCCTAGGGCGGAGAGGAAAAAAATCATGAGCCCGAACCTTTGCGGTTCGCGGCCTTTTGTTCAAGGTAGAGGTCGACGATGACCGAACGGAGGAATTCGATCTCCTTCTTCGCCTTCTGGAGTTCACTCGAACTCGTATGAGAATTGTTCGTCCCCTGGCGCATCCACTTCGAGATCGTTTTGGCTCTGACGCCGTGTGTTTCCGCCGCTTGGACGATGGACATTCCGTCCTTAATGGACGCGATGATCTTGGTGCGTACTTCGTGGCTGATTGGGGCTGCCATATGGCTAGAGAATTCACGTCACTTTAGGGGTGTGACATGGTGTCTAGTATATGGGGTACGCATCACTTGCGAGCCGTGAGTTCGTCCGTCGTCTCTTCGCCGGCGGCCTTTTCTTCGGCGACGTCCCATGACGTCGACTCGGAAAGAAGCCTCTCGACGGCGCCCTTGTTGCCGAGCGCGAACGTCGGAATGGCAAAGACGTGCGCGCCTGCCGAAAGCGCGAAGAGCGAAATGCGGTCGTTCGCGCCTCCGTTTTCGAGGTACAGATGGTCTCCTTCCACGAAGTCCATCAAGAACGTCTGCTTGTCGTCCTCGTCCTTCAGCCGTCGGATGACGGGCTTCGTCGAATCGTCGTTCCCGTCCTTCCATTCGGTGACGAAGGTGACGCCGCGGAACGCGTGCGCGATCGCGAAGTTGAGCGGCGTTCTTGCGGGCGGTGCAACCGGTTCGGCCGGTGCACTCGGTACGGTCGACTCGTCTCTCTTGCTTGCTCGTTTGGCCATGATGGCCTCCTTTTTGATTTAATCCGGCACAATCGCCGAACGTCCCATGCTTGAAGTCCGTGTGGACACATGGACCCACGATCTCATCAGATTTTGTTGAGAATGTCAAGGCGGTTTCTCAAGGCGCGCAGTAGAGCGACGTTGTGTACTTCAAAGTCAAGTGAAGTCGATAGTCGAGTAGTCGAGTAGTCGAATAGTAAAAAATGAGCACGATACAGAGACTCATCGACTATTCGACTATCGACTACTCGACTCTCACCTCGTCCTCCCGTGCCTCGGCATCTTCTTCATCCTCAACGTCGCTGATCGGGGTCCCCCTTTACGTTTCGCCATCTCAACCTTCTCGCGTCGCTTGAGTTCTTTGAGGATCTCGATCGTCTCGTCCCGCAGGATCGCGGCGAGCTCGAATTCAAGGTTGCGGGCGGCTTCTTTCATTTCGACTTCCTTGGATTTGAGGATTGTCTGAAGGTCGTGCGTCTCCGCGCCGAGCTCGAGCTTGAGGATTTCTTTAACGTCCTTTTCGCTCACGGAAAGTCCGAGAACCTCGCGGTAATCGCGGATCGCTTTGACGATCGTCTGCGGGGTGATGCCGTGCGCCTCGTTGTACGCGACCTGTTTTGCGCGGCGGCGGTCCGTCTCTTCGAGCGCGCGTTTCATCGAGCCCGTCGGATGGTCGGCGTAGAGAATCACGCGTCCGCGAACGTTGCGCGCCGCGCGGCCGATCGTCTGGAGGATCGACGTGTCAGATCGCAGGAACCCTTCCTTGTCCGCATCAAGGATCGCGACGAGCGCGACCTCGGGAAGATCAAGCCCTTCGCGGAGCAGGTTCACGCCGACGAGACAGTCGAATGTCCCTCTGCGGAAATCCGAAAGGAGCTCAAGCCGTTCGACCGTGTTGACGTCCGAATGGATGAACTTTGATTTCACGCCTTTCTCCTCAAGGAACGACGAGAGGTCCTCCGCCATCTTCTTCGTGAGCGTCGTGATGAGGGATCGCTCTTTATCCTTTGTGGCCTTTCGAATCTCTTCAATGACATCGTCGATCTGGTTGCGAGATGAGGCGTTTGGGGTTTGGTGTTTGGGGTTTGGTCGGATCCGATCAGAACTCGTGACTCGTGACTCGTGACTCGTGACTGCACTGATAGGGCGCACGATCACCTCGGGATCGACGAGACCCGTCGGACGGACGATCTGCTCGACGATGCTGGACGAATTCTTCTTCTCGAACGGTCCCGGCGTTGCGGACATGAAGACGACTTCCGTCCACTTCTTTTTGATCTCGTCGAACATCAATGGACGGTTATCGATGGCGCTGGGGAGGCGAAACCCGTGCTCGATGAGCGTTTGCTTCCGGCTGCGATCGCCTTCATACATCCCGCCCAACTGCGGGATCGTCATGTGGCTCTCGTCGAGGACGACAAAGAGGTCGTCGGGGAAATATGAAAGGAGCGTATCCGGCGGCTCGCCCGCCTTCCGACCCGAGAGGTGGCGCGAGTAGTTTTCGATGCCGTTGCAGTACCCGAGGTTCTCGATCATCTCAAGGTCGAATTTTGTCCGGCGATCAAGACGTTCTGCCTCTAGGAGCTTTCCCTGCTGTTCGAACTGACGGAGACGCTCGGCGAGTTCGTGACGGATCGCGACGAGCGCGCGCTCGCGCTCGGGCCCTGGCGTGATGAAGTGCTTTGCCGGGAAGATCCACGCTTCCTCGACTTCTTTCTTCATCTTCCGCGTGACTGGATCCATTACGAAAATCGCTTCGACGACGCCCTTCGGCGCTTCAATGCGGTAGATGGATTCTTCGTTCGCGGGCATGACTTCGAGGAGCCCGCCGACCACGCGGAACGCGCCGCGCACGAGGTCCGCGTTCGTGCGGAGGAACTGCATCTCGACGAGCCGCTTCATAACGTCACTCCGCGTGACGTCGTCCCCTTTCCGGATGTGGATGACGCTCTTCAGGTAATGCTCCGGCGTCCCAAGTCCGTAGATGCATGAGACGGACGCGCAGATGATGACATCGCGCCGCGTGAGGAGCGCCTGCGTGGCGCTGTGGCGGAGCCGGTCGATCTCCTCATTAATCATCGCTTCCTTCTCGATATACGTGTCTGACGACGGGATGTAGGCCTCCGGCTGGTAGTAGTCGTAGTAGGAGACGAAGTACTCGACGGCATTTTCCGGAAAGAACTCGCGGAACTCGTTCGTGAGCTGGGCCGCGAGCGTCTTGTTCGGCGCGACGACGAGCGTGGGCCGCTGGATGTCCTGGATGACGTTCGCGATCGTAAACGTCTTCCCCGTACCGGTCGCGCCAAGGAGCGTCTGATATTTCTCTCCATCTTTGATGCCGCGGATGAGATCACGAATCGCCTCCGGCTGGTCGCCGGCGGGTTCATAGGGTTTGCGGAGCTCAAAGGTTCCGTTCATGGCAGGTGGAAAAGGGAAATTGGAAAATTGAAAATGGACGGATCAAATTCGGCCGGACAAATTTCCAATTTCTATTTTCCAATTTCAATCTCTATAACGAAGGCGCGGTCACATCGCTGGAGCTCGATGTATTCGCCGACTCGTCGTACGTAATCGCATACGTCTGCTGATCCCGTATCGTGCCGTCCCATCCCAACGCGACGACGATGTCGTTTTCGCCCGGATGGAGGACGACGTTCTCGGCGAACTCGCCGGACGACGGATTCGGCGTCACCGTGGTGTCGCGGACGGTGACTGTAAAGTCATTCAGCGCTTTCCGCAAGTCCGCATAGCCATTCACTTTGCCGTACATCGTGAGCAGCGGCGACGTTACGCGATCCGTTGTGTCGAGGATGCGATTGTCCGCGAACGCCTTGAGCGGCATCGTCACGATGACGGGCGCGCTGCGCTGCAGATCCGCCGCATGGAGCGCCGACTGATCGTTTGCCGTCTTGTACCAAAATAAGGTGCCGATGATGCCGATTGCGAGGAGGACATTCAGCGTCCCAAGTGTCGCAATGACGCGCTTGGCGCGCCTCACCTGCGTCGAGACGGGTTCGGGCTTGAAGAGCTGTTTCGGGAGGGCCATGGCATCATTCTAGAGGAGATTGGCGTTTCTTCATAGACCCGTACCGAGACAAATTGCTTCATTGCTCCATTGTTTCATTGTTGACAATCATCAAATTTTAACAATGAAACAATGGAGCAATGAAGCAATCGATCTGGACTTGACTGACAAAATATGGTTGACTTGCACCCATGTTCGACTGGTCCTCCCTCCCACGTCCGATCGTCGGCCTTGCGCCAATGGCGGATTATACGGATACGCCGTTCACGCTCGTCTGTAAGCGGATCGGCGGTCTTCGGGTTGCGTATCGAGAGATGGTTTCGGCCGAGGCGATCATCCGCGGGAATGAGAAGACGTTTGCGATGGCGAAGATCGAGGATGAAGAGCGGCCGGTCATCCAGCAGATCTTCGGATCGGATCCGAGCGTGATGGCGGAAGCCGCGCGGATCATCGTCAAACGCTGCCATGCGGACGGGATTGACATCAACATGGGATGCCCGGTCCGGAAACTCGTCTCAAATTTCGACGGCGCCTCGCTCATGCGTGATCCGGACCGCGCGGAAGAGATCATCCGAGCCGTCAAATCGTCCGTTCATGTTCCCGTGAGCGTAAAAACGCGGCTCGGTTGGGATGACGATCGGACGTGCATCGATTTCGTACCGCGACTGGAGGCCGCCGGTGCCGATCTCATCTCGATGCATGCGCGGACAAAGGTCCAGGGATATGCCGGAAGCGCGAACTGGGATCGCGTCGGTGAAGTTGCGGAACGCGTAAAGATCCCGGTCCTCGTCAACGGTGACATCGTCTCGAGTGAGACGGCCATCGACGCGATGCGCCGCGCGAACTCCGCCGGATGCCTCATCGGACGCGGCGCGCTTGGGAATCCGTGGCTCTTTGAACAAATTGCGGCTGCAGCTTCTCACGAAGCGGCGACGAATCCCCCGTCGATGCGGGATCGCGTCAACGCGGCAATCCTCCACGCCATGCTCGTCTACGAGCGCGAAGGCGACCGCGGTATCATCGGCCTCCGCAAGCATCTCGCGCACTACTTCAAAGGGCTTGAGGGGATGAAGGAGTTGAGATCAAAGCTCGTGCGGACGTCGACGTTTCAGGAAGTAAAGGAAGTCCTTCAGTCGAAATATTAGTCGATAAGTCGATCAGTCGGTGAGTCGTTCGCACTGACCGACTCACCGACTGATCGACTTATCGACTTGAGTCTAAAGTCTTATCTTCATCGCCTTATACTCCGCATAGCTGTCGTAGAAGCTTGAGGGGAAATCGGGCAGATAGTGTTCGGGATCAACGGGAATGCCGTTCAGGCGGACTTCGAAGTGGACGTGCGGGCCGGTCGAAAGGCCCGCGCCGGGCTGACCCGGCATGCCGCCCGATAGGCCGATGATGTCGCCGCGCTCAACGAACGTGTCCGGCTTTGCGATGAACTTGGAGAGGTGACCGTACACGGTTGCGAGTCCGCCCGAGTGGACGATCATGATGTAGTTCCCGTACATGCGCCCCGTCTTCGTCCATGCGACGTACCCGCCAGCGGCCGCGCGGATGGGCGTGCCTACGCTCGCGCGGATGTCTTCACCGGGGTGTTCGAAAATCGCGCGGAACGGGTAGAGGGGGTCGTGGAAGATCGCCGTGATGCCCCGTGATGGATCCACGGGCCACGAGAACGTCGTGTTACCGCGCGACAGGAGCTCATCGACCGATTGGAGCTGCTGTTTCAGTTTGGTTTGGAGATCGGAAATTTCCCCCGTCGTCGACTGCTGCTGTTGCTGGAGCTCGTAAAGAATCCGCTGGAATTCCGCCTCCTTGTCCTGCGTCTCCGAGACGAGCGACGTTTTCGAATCACGCTCCGTTTGGAGTTCGAGCATCTGATCTTTCAGGGCCTGTTTTGCATCTTCAAGCGCGGTCTGCTTTTCGACCTGCGTCTGCTTTTCCGCCTCAATTGCCGTCTTCTCGTCTTTAACGCGCGCGAGCGTGGTCTCGAGGTCGCGCCCGATCTTCCGGACCTCCTCGAACCGCGCGAACGCGTCCGAGAGCGTCCCGTTTTCAAGGAGAACGTCGAGCGGCGTCGTTGCATCCTCCTCGTTCATCCGTTGGATGAGCGCTTCGACGAGATCCTTTTCTTTTGCAATGCGGTCTTCGTGCAGCGTAATCTGTTTCGTCGCGAGATCGATCTCAAGCGTGACCGTATCGATCTCGTTCTGCGTTCGCGCAACCGTAAACTGTTTCTCCGCGATCTGGTTATCGAGGAGCGCGATTTCGTTTTGAAGATTTTGGACGTCGCTCTGGTGCGCCGTGATGCTCGACTGCGTCGCCTGGATGAGCCCGTCAAGGTCTTTCGCCTTGCTCTGCTGGTCCTTGATCTGCGCGTTCAGCGTGTCGATCTCCGGCGTCGTCGGCGTCGCCGATGCCGCTCGCACCCCGATCGCGCCGACGGCGACGACGAGAATAGTGCAAAATGTGGCGAAAAACAAACGCATGCGGGCATTATAGCGCATGAGCGGTCCGGGAAGTGGATATGCTCTTTTCATTTTCCCGAACGACACCGTCCGACGGGGTCGGAGGGATCCCTTTCTTGCTGTATGGCTCCAGGCTTTCAACCAAAGCGATCCCTCGTCGCAGACTCCTCGGGAAAATGAAAGAGGAGGTCGGATCAAAAATACTACTTATTCAGAATCTCGATCGCGCTCTTGATCCGCTCCAGCGTCATTTTCTTCCCGAGCACGTAGATCAGATCAAACGGCGGCGGCGAGGGCGTCTTACCCGAGAGGGCGACGCGGAGCGGCCAGAGGACTTCGCCGTTTTGGAGTTTGGCATCCGCGATGTGTTCCTTGAATGACGCTTCGATCGCGGAGATCGATGCGAGGGTGGCGTCGTCCATCGAATCGATATGGAGTCGGGCAACTTCCAGCATCTTTGCCGCGTCGTGCGGCTTCTGGGTCTTCCAGACGAGTACGGACGCGTCGACGTTCTCAGGCGTTGAGAGGAATTCCGCGGCGGCCGTCGCAACGTCAGCGAACTTCACCATCCGTTCGCGGATGGCGAGCGCAACGCGCTTCCGCACGTCAGCATCCTGAATGATCCCGTTCAGTCGCGCATCTGTATGCGCAAGGAAGTCCGCCTCGGGCATCGCCTTGATGTACTGCGCGTTCATCCAGTCGAGTTTTTCGTAATTGACGACCGCGCCGCCCTTGTTGACCTTCAAGAGGTCGAATGCCGCGATGAGTTCGGCCATCGTGTAGATCTCACGCTCGCCCGACGGATTCCATCCAAGCAACGCGACGAAATTGATGATCGCTTCAGGGAGATATCCGTCATTCAGAAAATCCTCGACGGCAACGTCGCGCTGGCGCTTAGAGAGTTTTGACCGGTCCGCGTTGAGGAGAAGCGGGAGGTGCGCATAGACTGGAGGCGTCCAGCCGAACGATTCGTAGATGAAGTGGTGCTTCGGCGTCGACGAGATCCATTCCTCGCCGCGGATCACGTGCGTAATCTCCATGTCATGGTCGTCGCACGTCGAAGCGAGGTGGTACGTCGCCATGCCATCGGATTTGATGATGACCTGGTCATCGACTTCGCTCCAGCTGAACGAGACGTCCCCGCGGATTTCATCGTGGAACGTCATGTTTCCTGTCGTCGGAAGCGCAAGACGGATGACGTGCTTCTCACCATCGGTGACGAGTTGTGCAGCCTCTTCTGCCGGAATCGCCCTGCACGCCCGGTCGTATCGCGTCGGATGATGATTCGCCTCTTGAGATTTTCTCATCTCCTGAAGGCGCTCTTCCGTGCAGAAGCACGGATACGCCTTTCCCATCTCGATGAGCTGTTGCGCATACGCGAGATGACGGTCCGCATTCTTGGACTGGAGGTAGGATCCGTGATCGCCTTTCTCGTAGAGCATCCCCTTCTCGTCGATCATCATCCCCTCGTCCGGCACAATCCCGATGGTCTGCAGCGTCTTGCAGAACGACTCGGTCGACCCCTCGATGAACCGCGTGCGGTCCGTATCCTCGATCCGCAGGATGAATGTGCCCTTATTCTTTTTCGCAAACAACATCTGGTAGAGCCCGGTCCGAAGCCCCCCAATGTGGAGGTAGCCGGTCGGACTTGGCGCGAATCGCGTGCGGATGGGCATAGCGAGGGGAATCGTACGGGGATTGATGTGGGATGTCTACGACTTCAGATCATCTCTAAAGTCGGACTCTTTAAGCCCGGATAAGAGCAGAATTGACTGGAATGTGCCATGCGGGATCTCCTTCTTGCCCATCTTAACGATAACGGTTTTCGTCGGCTTCCCATGCTTGCGAAATTTCGCGTGTGATCCCCTCTGCGAAATAAAAAAGAATCCTTTTTCCTGCAGGATCCGGAGGACGATCTTCAGCTGGATCGGTCTAGGCATGCTTAAAAAGAAGCGGAACCACGTCCGGACGTTCAACTTTCATGATCTTTGAAGAAGGGACATCTTCAAGATAGAGCTCAAGCGCTTCCTGGAGAGACCCGAGAGCTTCTTTTTTCGTGTCCCCAAAACTGGAAACACCCGTGTTGAGATTCCATGAGACGAAGTGTTTTCCTTCCCGCCAGACGATATTCGTTAAGTTAATACGGCTCATATGTTGATTTTAGAATACAGGAAAGAATGGAGAGAGGTCAACAACACCAAGCGTCCATTGACCTTATCGTCGAATTCTGGCATAGTACAGCGGTAATTCACTTCATTCTGTTTCCATACAGCCAAAAGCTCATATGTCAGACGATACAACGGCAGCGCCCGTCGAAGAGACGAAGGCCCCTGAAGAGGCAACACCGGCGCCGGTCGCCACAGAGCCGACCCCGGAAGTTCCCCCGGCAGAAGAAGCGCCGAAGGCGTAAGAGTTAGAGAATTGAGAGTTTAAAAAAACCGCCCAAAATGGGCGGTTTTTTAAAGGTGATTACTTTACATCAAAGTCCGAGCGCTTTTAATCTCTTTTGAATTAGAGTTGAGCCCTTCGATTCTCTAGGAAATACTCCATTTTTATCTGTAAACGAAAGTTCTTTATCCGGGTGGTTCGATTTTTTCGGAAACCACGAAGCAATCTTTTTTATATCGGTAAATGGTGCAGAACGAAATGCCTTTTTTATATCTTCAATATCTTTCCCGACAAAGGAATCGGCTTCTTGTCCAATGATCTGCCAGTAGGTAAGAATTGCTATTTCGAATTCGTACTTTGTACTCACGTGACATTTCTCTAGATGTTCAAGAAGTTCTTCCGTAATATCCCATACCGCACTAAACAACATATCTACCTCCATATCTAACTTAGTGTTATTGGATTCTTTCAAGTATATGAGAAAAGCCGCCTTAAGGTGTGGAAAATCTTTCTCGACATAAATTTTTCCGAAAAGTTCCAACCAAGTGTAATCAACATTCCCTATCAAATGAGGATAATCTTTAAATTCATTCTTTTTCTTCGCCTCCCATTCAGTATCAAATTTCTCGCTGGCAATCGCTTCTTTTTCATCTTCTTTCTGACGGTAAATGCGCCAAAGAATGATAGCTATTACAGCAAGGAGGAAATAGAGTAAATTCATAGTTTATTCTTGTCTATTTTAGCATGAAAAAATGAAAAAGACGTAACTGCGACAGGAAACACCACCACCGCATCCCAAATCCTTTTCCACCTCTTCGGCTCCGTCACCAGCCGGTAGAGCCATTCAAATCCGATCGAGCGTACCCATCCCGGCGCGCGGGATGAAGCGCCGGCCCAGTAGTTGAATGTCCCGCCGACGCCGATGATGGCGCGGGCGTTGGGGAAGTCCTCGCGGCAGCGTTCGATCCAGCGTTCCTGCTTGGGATGGCCAAAGGCGACGAAGATGACACCCGGGTCCTGAAGCGAAATGCGCATTTTTGCGTCATCGTTCGCTTCATCCCCTACGCCGTCGGCGGATACGCGTCCGCCGGCCTCCGTGAACCCCCGTAGGCCCGGAATTTTGGCCTGTAGGGCGCGTAAAGCCCGCTTTTCGACATCCGGCACCTCACCGCCGATAAGCGCTACAGAGAGGCCTTTTTGGGCCGCCCAGCACGCCAGCCGTTCCGCGAGATCGACCCCGGTCGTCCGCTTGAGACGGGCGCCCCGGAGCCACCCGACGAGCGAGAGGCCGAAGCCGTCGACGATGCGGAGATCTGCGCGACGAAGCGTTTCGGCGTATGAGGGATTCCGCTTGGCGAAAAGGAGGATCTCCGGATTCGCCGTCACAATCCAAAACGGCCGAGCGGGGCTCGACTCGATGCGGGAGATGATTTCTTCTACGGTCAGACCGTCGACGGTGATGCCGAAGAAACTTGTAGACGTATGTAAATGACTCATACCATTATGTCATCCCGAATCCGGAGCGAGTCCGCGAGCGATGGGTGAGGGATCTCAGGAATAGTCATCGCGCCATCGTGGCCCCATCTCGTCCCGGGATCCCTCACGCTTCGTCCCGCCGTTGGCGGGACTCGGTTCGGGATGACATAGAGCTATTTTAATGCGTAAACGGAAACTCATGGATAACCCGGTACTTCGAGCCCGTCGCCTCCAGCCTGCTCTCGTATAGGATGAATCCTCCGGGCTGCCACGTCCACGGGCCGATGGGTGATGACCATGGGAGGAGACAGGTGTCCGGGGCCGAACGTGCGAGCGTCACGTGCGCGCGCCACGGCTTTCGATCCATGGCTGGCGAGAAGATCGCGCACTGGTCGCGGAGCTGGTCGACGAACATCTTCCACATGTTGATCGGCTCCGGCTCTCCGGACGCCACGATCATGCGCGGACGATCATGCGGGAAGGATCTGAACTCATTGAACGTGATCGTCCCCGGACATTTCCCCTGCCGATTGCACACGCGAATGAGATCGCCGACGTGGTTTGGCGTAACATCGCCAAGAAAGGCAAGCGTGACATGCCACTGCCCTTCGGCGATTCTCCGAATCTTCAACGGCTTTTCCGCTTTGGCCCACGCCTCCGTCATGACGTCGCGGAGCTCGGAAGCGAGCGGAAGTGCGATAAAACAGCGCATGTTTTAGGTTCTAGCGTACGCAAGAGAGCTTAACGGAAGCAGGGAGGTTAGGCAACTAATCAGTTAGAAGATTCTCAGCATGAAGCCTTGCCTGTTTTGTATTTTCCCGAGGAGTCCGTGACGAGGGATCCCTCAGAAACGACCTTCGCGACTAAATGGAGTTGCATCTAGATCCTCACCCCGCTTCAAAGGGATCCCTCGTCGCCCGTCGGACGGGCTCGCTCGGGAAAGTGGATAGGTATCGTCAGTCTATTGCGGAAGCTATCTCTGCGACGAATGATGCCCTCCCCTCTTCTTGTACTTCATCGCCGCCCGATACCTCGCAAGTTCGCGTTCGAGCGCAGCCGCCGCTTCGGCGAAGGATTCTTCGGTCGCGTGGATGCCTTCTTTCATCACCTTCTCGGCACGCGCTTTCGCTTCGTCGATGGCTTGGATATCGAGCTCCGCGCCGCGCTCCGCCGTTTCGGCGAGGATGGAGACCTGGCTGCCGGTTCCGATCTGGAGGAAGCCGTTCGAGAGCGCGATGTCCTCGATGCTGCCGTCGGGCCGATGGAGTTCCGCAACGCCCGAGATAATGTTTGCGACGAGCGGCGCGTGGTTCGGCAGGATCGTGATTTCCCCCGTTTCCGTAGGCACGGTCAATGACACGGCCTCTTCTTCAAAGAGGACGCGATCAGGTGTTACAAGTTTGACCTTTAGGTTCATGTGGGCGGTTGTTGATAAATCTGGGCCTACGAATTTACGAATGGGCTCACGAATCGGCGAATTATGAATGATTTCAATATTTGATTAAGCTTATTCCTACATTCGCCGATTCGCCCTATTCGTAAATTCGTAGGCCCAGATTTGAGCGGCTACTTCACTTCATCGATTCCGCCCTTCATATAGAACTCCTGTTCCGGCTTATCATCATGCTTGCCTTCGAGGATCTCTTCAAAGCCGCGGATCGTTTCTTCGAGGGGGACGTACTTGCCGGCTTTACCCGTGAAGACTTCGGCGACAAAGAACGGCTGGGAGAGGAATTTCTGGATTTTTCGGGCGCGCGCAACGGCGCGGCGGTCCTCTTCCGAGAGGTCTTCCATGCCGAGGATCGCGATGATGTCCTGGAGGTCCTTGTACCGCTGGAGGACGCGCTGGACGCCGCGAGCCACGTCGTAGTGGCGCTTGCCCACGATGTTCGGGTCGAGAATCGTGGACGTGGAATCAAGCGGGTCGACCGCCGGGTAGATGCCGAGTTCGGAGAGCGCGCGGGCAAGAACGACCGTCGAATCAAGGTGGCCGAACGTCGTTGCCGGCGCGGGGTCGGTCAAGTCGTCCGCAGGAACGTACACGGCCTGGACGGACGTGATGGAGCCGTCTTTCGTGGACGTGATGCGTTCCTGGAGCGCGCCCATTTCGGTCGCGAGCGTCGGCTGGTAGCCCACGGCGGACGGGATGCGGCCGAGGAGCGCGGAGACTTCGGAACCGGCCTGCGTGAAGCGGAAGATGTTGTCGATGAAGAGGAGGACGTCCTGGTGCTCTTCATCGCGGAAGTATTCGGCGATCGCGAGTCCGGTCAGCGCGACGCGCGCGCGGGCTCCCGGAGGTTCGTTCATCTGGCCGAAGACGAGGGATGTCTTATCAAGCACGCCCGAGCCGCTCATCTCGCGGTACAGGTCGTTGCCTTCGCGCGTCCGTTCGCCCACGCCCGCAAAGACCGAGAAGCCGCCGTGTTCGGTTGCGATGTTGCGGATGAGCTCGGTGATGACGACCGTCTTCCCCACGCCCGCGCCGCCGAAGAGGCCGACTTTTCCGCCTTTGAGGAACGGGCAGATGAGGTCGATGACTTTGATGCCCGTCTCGAGGATCTCGTACGACGTTGACTGGTCCTTGAATGCCGGCGGTTCGCGGTGGATCGGGTACCGCTTTTTCGATTTCACCTCGCCTTTGCCGTCGATCTCATCGCCGGTCACGTTGAACATACGACCAAGCGTTTCTTTCCCGACCGGCACGCTGATCGGCTCGCCCGTGTTGATCACCGGAAGTCCGCGCGTCAATCCATCGGTCGAGTCCATCGCAATGGTCCGGACGCGTCCGGCGCCGATGTGCTGTTCGACTTCGAGGATCAAGGGCGTCTGACCCTTTCGCTCCACGCGAAGCGCGGTGTAGATGGCCGGAAGTTCGCCCTCAAAGGCCACGTCGACGACAGCGCCGATGACCTGGGTGATGGTTCCGTGATGGTGTTCTGGCATAGATGTGTTTCTTGAAGTGGGTAGATTCCAGCTTCCAGCTTCCAGCTTCTAACGAAGAAGCTGGAAGCTGGAATCTGGTCGGAAAAGAAGTTCATGGGTTATTCGATGGCCGCCTTCCCCGCAGAAATCTCAGAGATTTCCTGCGTGATTCCCGCCTGCCTCGCCTGATTGAAAGCGAGCGTGAGGTCATCAAGCATCGTCGTCGCGCTGTCCGTGGCGCTTCGCATCGCCATCATCCGAGCCGAGTGCTCCGACGCTGACGATTCAAGGAGTGCCTGGTAGATGCGCGTTTCGACGAGCTTTGGGAGGAGGCGATCAAGGACGGCTGATGGATCCGGTTCAAAGACGAGGTCGTCGTTCTCATCCGACTTGGACGTTTCAATCTTCTCTTCAGGGATGATTGGGAGAATCTGTTCGACGGTCGGAACCTGCTTCATCGCGCCCTCGAACTTCATGTAGGAGATGAATACGCGATCCGCGCGGCCCGAGACGAACGCGTCGACGAGGAGCTTACTCACGGGCGTCGTCCGTGCGAACGACGGAGCGTTTGAGATCGCTTCAAACGAGGCGATAATCGGAAGTCCCGCGCGTCCGAGCGCGCGCTCCGCGCGACGTCCGATTGAGACGATCTCGATGTGATCCGATGCGCGTCCACGGACGAATTCGATCGTCTTCTTCATCTCCTGCGCGTTGAACCCGCCGCAGAGCCCGCGGTCCGAGGCGCAGACGGCGATGATCGTCTTCTTCGCTGATGCCGGTGCGCGATGATCTCCATCTTTTTTGTAGCCGAGGAGAAGTTCATGCATTCCCGGATCGACGAGGTGGAGGATCTGATCGACGAGCAGCCGCGCGGCATCCGCGTACGCACGGGACGAGACGGCGAGCTGGACGCACTTCCGCATTTTGGACGCCGAAACAAGCTCCATCGCTTTCGTGATTTTGCGGGTGCTGCGGATCGAGGTGATCCGGCGTCGGATGAGGCGGGTGGCGACGGCCATAGGACGGTTAGGCGGTTATGCGGCGAGCGTTTATGCGGGGCTCATTGAGATTGATCAACTCGCGATGAAGGTTTTGTTCCAGTCGGAGACCGCTCGTTCGAGGCCTTTGATGATGTCATCGTCGAGGATCTTCTTAGCCGTGATCTCGGCGAGGAGGTCGGATTCGGAGGCGACGAGGTATTCGTGGAAGCCCTGTTCCCATTCCATCATCTTATCGACGGGGATCGCGTCAGCAAGGCCTTTCGTGACGGCGAAGATGACGGCGACTTCGTGGGCGAGCTCCATCGGTGCGTACTGGGCCTGTTTCAGGATTTCGACCGTGCGGCGGCCGCGTTCGATCTGTTTGCGCGTCGTTTCGTCGAGGTCTGTCGCAAACTGGGAGAACGCTTCAAGCTCACGGAACTGGGCGAGGTCAAGGCGGAGCTGGCCGGCGACTTTCTTCATCGCCTTCGTCTGCGCATCGCCGCCGACGCGGGAAACCGAGAGGCCGACGTTCACCGCGGGGCGGATGCCTTTGTAGAAGAGGTCGCTCTCAAGATAGATCTGGCCGTCCGTGATCGAGATGACGTTCGTCGGGATGTAGGCGGAGACGTCGCCGGCCTGCGTCTCGATGATCGGGAGCGCGGTGATGGACCCCCCGCCGCTCTCCTTGTTCCGTCTCGCAGAGCGCTCAAGGAGACGCGAGTGGAGGTAGAAGACGTCGCCCGGGTACGCTTCGCGGCCCGGAGGTCGGCGAAGAAGGAGCGAGGCTTCGCGGTAGGCCCACGCGTGCTTCGAGAGATCGTCGTAGATGATGAGGACGTCCTCGCCCTGGTCCATGAACCACTCGGAAATCGCGCAGCCGGCGTACGGCGCGATGAATTGGAGAGCTGCAGGATCAGATGCTCCAGCCGAGACGATCGTCGTGTAGGCCATGGCGCCCGCGTCCTTCAGTCGTTGCATCATCTTCGCGACTTTTGATTCCTTCTGCCCGATGGCGACGTACACGCAATGGACGTCCTGCCCTTTCTGGTTGATGATCGTGTCGATCGCGATTGCCGTCTTCCCCGTCTGGCGGTCGCCGATGATGAGTTCGCGCTGACCGCGTCCGATCGGGATCATCGAGTCGATCGCTTTGATGCCGGTCATGAGCGGCTGGCTCACGCGCTCGCGCGTCATGACGCGCGGTGCGACCTTCTCGACCGGGTACATGACCTTTGACTCAATGGGTCCCACGCCATCGAGCGGGCGTCCGAGCGGATCAACGACGCGGCCGGTCACGTCTTTTCCGACCGGGACGGAAAGGATTTTTCCTGTTGCTTTGACCCGTCCGCCTTCTTTGATGCCTTCCGTCTCGCCGAGGATGAGGATGCCGACCTGGTCGTCTTCCAAGTTCAGCGCGAATCCCGCGGACCCGTCTTCGAATTCGACCATCTCCATGGATCCGATGTTCGACAGCCCGGATGCTTTCACGATCCCGTCGCCGACTTCGCGGACGCGTCCGGTCTCCTCGGACGAGGCGTGATCTTTGAAGCTGGCAATCTGTCGCTTCAATTCTTCGACGATGTCGTTGGTTGCTTTGGTGGTCATACGCTTGGTGGGTGGAAGATGGAAAATGGAAAATGGAAAATGGACGGATCGGATTCGGCCGGTCCATTTTCCATTTTCCAATTTCCAATTTCCATTCGAAATCTCATACCATGAGTGTTTGCTGCAATCGTCGCAAACGACCCTTAACTGTTGCATCGAATTCCCAGTCTCCGAGTTGGACGATGAGTCCGCCTCCGATCGAAGGGTTGATGCGTTCAGCGAGTGCGATGTGCGTCCCGACTTTCTGCTCGAGGATCTTCGTAATCTCCTTCCGTTCCTTATCGATGAGCGGGACCGCGGATGTTACGGAAGCGGACGTCTCTCCCTTCGCGCGCGCGGACGCGTCGCGGACGAGCGCGATGATCCGATCGAGGCGCTTCAAGAGACGATTGCCGGCGAGGAGGAGGATGAACTGCTGCGTCTCTTCGGAGATATCGTGCGCGGCGACGGTCATCGCACGGCGCCGATCTTCATCGGCAATTGATGCGGACGCGACGAAGGACGCGAGATCAGGGGTCGACGCGAAGGCGGCATGGACGCGCTGAAGCTCGCCGACGGGGTCTTTCCCTTTCGGCATCGCGCTGACGTACGCCTCGGCGTACGTGGTGAGTGGAATGCGGATCATGAGGACGATGTTTTGAGTTCCGCGATCGCTTCGTCGATCAGCGTCCGATGGGCTTCCGCGTCGATCGTCCCGTGCGTCACTTTTTCCGCCGCCGCGATCACGATGTCCGAAACGCTCTTCATCGCCGCGCGTTTCGCCTCATCCGCTTCCCGTTCGGCGCGCACTTTCGCCTCGCGGAGGTGCTCCTCAACGATCTGTTTCGACGCCTGGACGCGCTTTTCGTGCTCTTCGTCCGCCTTCGTCTTCGACTTGTCCACGATGTCGCGCGCGACGAGATGCGCTTCACGGACGACGGCATCACGCTTCGCTTCCGCGGACGCGAGCTGATCCTTCGCCTCCGCCGCTTCTTTGATGCCCGTCTCGATCTTCGCGCTTCTCTCATCCATCGCCTTCATGAGCGGTTTGAAGACCCACTTCGCAAGGACGAAGATGACGATCGAAAAGTTAACGAGCTGTGCCACAAACAGCATCCAGTTCACCCCAAACGTAGCGAGCGGGCTGGACGGTCCCGCTGCTTCTGCGGCTGTCGCTTCTGTTGCGGCGCGTGCGGCTTCGATGAACATAGCTGTAATTAAGATAACCGTCTAAGTAAGAGGATTCCGACTACTAACTACTACTAACTACTAACTACTTCGATACGACCGCACTCTGCCCGTCGAGCACCCGCTCAACAGGCATCAACGGTCACATCTAGAGCGTAAACACGACGACGAGGGCGTAGATGGCGATCGCTTCCGCGAGCGCAACGCCGACGAGCATCGGGACGAACAGCTTCCCGGAGGATTCCGGGTTGCGCCCGATCGCTTCCATCGCCTTTGAGACGATCATGCCGATCGCGAGCGCGGGCGCAAAACCGCCGACGGCGATGGCGAGCGCTTTCGCGAAAAGCACGGCTGATGCGGGATCCATAGGGATGGGATGAAATGAGGCGTCCGCTGATCGGCGAAGAGCGGTGTGCTGATCGTCGTCCGCGGTCCGCGCAGTGGATGAGTTCGGCGATCTCGATGGACATCGGGATCCCCGTCCAACCCCCTACGCCGTGGCGCGTGCGTGTGCGTGCTGATGTGCGGCTTCTTCGTGATCGTCATCTCCGTGGGGCGCCGACGTCTGCATCGTCAGATACACGAGCGTGAGCAACGAGAAGACGCCCGCCTGGATGACCCCGACGAACAGCTCGAGCGCCATGAACGGGATCGGCGCGATGAACGCGATGAGCGAAGAGATGACGGTCATGAGGACCTCGCCGGCAAAGATATTCCCGAACAACCGGAGCGACAGTGACAGGACTTTTGCGATTTCGGAGAGGATCTCAATGGCGCCGACGACGCACTCGATGAGGGCCGTGAAGATGTTGACCGGGTTCAGCGTCTTCACGGCCTTCCAGAGCGTTCCCAGCTGGATGAACTTGTTCGCGTGCGTGAAGAAGCCGAGCGTGATGATGCCGAGGACGTGCGAGGTGATGACCGATACGAGCGCCATCGCGAGCGTGAGGTTCAGGTCGCTGTTCGCCGGACGGAGGATCGGAACGAGCTCGACGGCCCCGTGGACGGTTTCGTGGAAGCCGATCGAACCGGTCCCCGGAAGAAGGCCGAGCCAATTCGATGCGAGGATGAAAAAGAATAGCCCGCCGACGAGCGGAAAGAATTTTCGCGATTTCTCACGATCGTTCGTGACCTGATCAAAAAATCCGAAGAGGATTTCGAGCAACGCTTCAATGGTTGTCTGAAGACGCCCCGGAATCTCGGCGACGCGTTTCCTGAAAACAAATCCAAACGCGACGATGACGAGCGTGATGATGCTCGAATTCACGTACGCATTCGTGATCGGGAACGAGCCGATGTGCGCGATTACTTCAGCGTTGAGGGGGATGTTCATGCGGGGGTTCGTCCTTTTCCGGCCGGGACGGTCCGTCAAGCCGTTTTGCGACCGCACGCCCTTTCGTGAGGATGATGCGGTATCCGACGACGATCATGAGGATAAACGCGATGACTTTGAACAGCATGCCCGTTCCGAGCCATCGGTCCGCGTACACGCCAAGGAGAGCGAACACGGCCGCCGTCACGAAGATGGTGATGATGAGATCCCATGCGATCCCCATGGCTTCCCAGATGGACGGGTCGCGGGACGGACGGCGTTCTTCCTTCATAAAGGACGCGCTGATTCTAAAGGAAAGCGGCGAAATTGGCAAGTCCGTCTTGGAGCGGGCTGGGGATCGTTGCGACTGAATGTGAGAAGCTGGAATCTGGAAGCTGGAAGCTGTATCCAACGGAGCCATCAGCTTCCAGATTCCAGCTTCCCCGACCAAAATGACAAAGGCCGTCCAAGCGCGGACGACCTTACGTCGAGTAACCTTCAGACCTGTGGCGTGTCATGTTCCCCTCTAATTCTTCAAGAGTTTCACCGTACGCGGATTTTCACTGCAGTCGAAGACCAGAAAGCTCCCATAGGGTATGTCGGTAATCGGCGTTTTTTGGAGCTGATACCGCAACCGCGGATCGTCGGTTCTGATCGCAACCTTGATCGCTTCCCGGAGGATTGCCTCGTGGACGACAAGGATGTAGACGTCGTACGTGTTGACGCGTTCGCCGAAAAAGAAGCGTTCGATTGCGCTCCCGTACGGAGCGCTTGTGAGACTGAGCTGCTTGGATGCGAAGGACTCCTTTCGGAGATGCGCATTGACCGTTTCCGCCGTCTTCACACATGGCTCGTCAGTGGACGAGATAAGTTTCGTCGAACGTTCGCCGATGATGCTCTCCAGGTGCTTCGCGACTCTGCGTATTTGTCGCTCGGCGCCTGGGGCATATTCCCCATCGGCAAACTCACCGTACTTCATAAAGATAAGCAATTTGGGCATGACACCCTCAGGTATGGTTGTGAAAGGTTCGGGTAAGGAGCTAAAGAGACACTAGCAGTAACCGAGGTTATTTTCAAGCCGTCAAAAAGACGACCTCCCCGCACGCGAGGAGGTCTGAAGGATCTATTTCGACGGCTAGAGAACGAACTGGCCGATGCGTTGTCTCATTGATTGGTAAAGTCCGGGCGGAAGAACTGATTTGAGCGTCGCTCCACGCAGGCCGCGAAGTCGGTTCAGGCGATATAGGGAGATAACGTCCTTCTTCTCCGTGACGATGGGCCATCCCCGTTCGCGCGCGATATCCGCGAGCGCCGAGTTGGGATTGATGCAAATCGGGTACCCAACGCGGTCGAGCATCGGCGCATCCGATTCCGAATCGCCGATTGCGACCGAATGATCGAGGTTGAGATTGAGTTTCTGACAGAGAACATCTACGGCTATTGATTTGCGGTCGTACCAAGTTTTCGGAGGCGAGCCCGTGAAGAGGCCGTTCCGATGCGGATGCTCCGTCCCAAAACAGAAATCCGGATCGAACCCATGTAAGCGCGCAAACGGATCCAGCACCACCTTCGGCGAGCCGCTGATGAAGGATCGATGGAATCCGCTTTCGTGGGCCGAAAGGGAGAGCTCGCGGGCGAACACGTGCGTCTCCATTCCGTGCGCGCGCACGACCTGCTCCGCGACAAACGCCGCATCGGAAACGCGTATCCCGCGTAGGCGGTATTCACCGCTATACGCCTGAATGGACTCTTTGATGTAGGCCGCAAACGATCCCTGCCTGCGGCGGTACGCTTCGAATGCCGGACGCGTCCGTTCAAAGACGATCTTCTGAAACACGCCGCTTTCCACCATGCCGTCGATCCAATCGACGAATAGCTGCCATCGGCGAAAAGATCCATCAACATCGAAGATGGCGATCGGAATACTTACGTTGCTCACGTTCAATTCTCCTGTTTTGAATGTGTGCGGTGAGCTTACACGATTCCGTTGACGTGTCAAAGGGGGAGCTTGAAAAAATTGACGGCATTCTCCGTCGTCTGGCGCGCGATCACGTCGAGATCCTCCCCGCGGATCCGCGCGACGGCCCGTGCGATATCCTCAACGTACGCGGGTTCATTTCGATCACCGCGGTGCGGTTCGGGGGCGAGCCACGGGGCGTCCGTCTCAAGCATCATCCGGTCCATGGGGATCTTCTCAACGACGCGGAGGACGCTCTCTGCGGGGTCGTCTGACTTTCGCGGCTTGAACGTGATAATCCCGGTGAATGAGATCATCAGGCCGAGATCGAGGAGCATCGACGCGTCTTCCCAGCTTCCGGTGAAGCAGTGGACGACGCCGCGGCAGGGATGTCCGTTTGCGGATTCGTCCGAGATGATCTCTGCAATCTCCTTGAACGCGCCGCGCGTGTGGATGACGAGCGGGAGACCGAGCTCGGAGGCGAGACGGATGTGTTCGCGGAAGACAATCCGCTGCTCCTTCTCATGTTCGACGCGATGCGGATCGTCATCCTTGAGATACGACTCATCAATCCCCGCTTCCCCGATTGCAACGACCCGGGGGGATGACGTCGCGATTGATCGAAGTCGATCGATCGAATAGGGTTCCGTATCCCGTTTCTCGTATTCATCGTGAACGCCGACGAGGTGGCTTGGATGGAATCCTGCCGTCGCGAAGATGTCCGGCTCTTTCTCCGCGAGTGTGATCGCGTCCTTCGACGAGACGCCGTTCGTGCCGACCGTGATCGCGAGCATCCCCTTTCCGCGCATATTCAAAATCACGGCGTCGCGGTCCGCGTCATACGCCGGGAGATGGAGATGGCAATGGGTATCGATGAGACGGGGATGCATTCGTTGCGTCGGGCGTCGGGCGTCGTTGCGTCGGCCGGACTGTGAATCGATTAGAGAAGTTTTGCGAAGACGGTCGTGAAGATTGCGTTGACGTAGCGCATGACCGTCGACGCCGTGAGGAATGACGCGTTGATGGCGTGCGTGTGCGTAAGGAGCCACGAGATGCCGCCGATGACGATGATCCCTTCGATGAAACCGAAGAACGCGCCGATGAGGCCGTTCAGCTGTTTGATGATCGGAAGCCACGTGACGACTTTCAGGATGTCGTCGACGAGGTGGAACAGGAAGCCGACGAGGTGGTCCACCACGAGGAAGACGAGAATGAACGACACGAGGTACGCCCACGTCGTCGGGACGAAGAGCCCGATGAACCCGACGAGCCAGCCGGTATACGATTTTGCGATGAGGTAACCGACAACTGCACCGAGCAAACGCCCGAGCGTTTCAATGGCTCCGCCGCGCCACCCGTTTCCGATGAATCCGAGGAGCGCGATGACGATGACGATATCAACGAGAAGCATAAAGGACAGTATAGCAGTCGATTAGTCGAATAGTCGATTAGTCGATGAGTGGCTACTCGACAGCTTCGGACTCGAGCTGAGGAAAAATTGGATAAGGTGTAGGTAGTGTTGATCTTGGCTCGAGTCCGCCCCACTTCCGCAGCTCCATAATACCCTTCTTGATCTCCTGGTTATGGTTTTGTCCGAGCGCGGAGAGGATCTTCGTTGATGTCTCGGGCATCATGGGATCGAGCATCCACGCGTAATGGCGGAGTGCCTCGAGGATTGAATAGAGGACTTCGCCGGTCTTTTTCGAATCATTTTTGATGAGCTGGAACGGCTTCGTCTCTTCGATGTGCTTGTTCGCTTGCATGAGACCCGATCCCTTAGATTCGCCCGCGCCCCAGATGAGGGTCAATGCCTCATCGAGACGAAAGTGATCGATTTTCGCATCGTATGCGCGTTCGATCTCCTCGATACCTTTTGCGCCGCTCCAGACTCCATCGGTCGCCGTCTTCGCCGCCGACGCCGGATCAGCATCCGGTACTTTGCCGTCAAAGTACTTTCTACTCATCGCGACTGCACGCTGGACGAGATTGCCGAGGGTGTTCGCGAGGTCTGACGCGTATCGATCTTCGAGACGCGCGACGGAGAAGTCTCCATCTTCGCCGAACGAAATTTCTCTCAAGAGGAAGTATCGAACGGCGTCATTCCCGTATTTCGAGGTCAAATCGTGCGGATCAATCGTATTCCCGAGCGACTTGGAGATCTTCTGCCCGTTGATCGTGAAGAAGCCGTGGACGAAAATGTTCTTTGGGAGGAGATCGTCGACCGCAAGCTTCTTCTTGAGAAGCGGGTCCGCTTTCGCCGCAGAGAGGAGCATCGCAGGCCAGAGTGCACAGTGAAATTTAAGGATGTCCTTGCCGATGAGGTGGAGATCCGCCGGCCACCATTTCTTCATCTTCTTGTCGTCCGTGCCGAAACCGATTGCGCTGATGTAGTTGATCAATGCGTCGAACCACACGTAGATCCGCTGGGAATCGTCGCCTGGCACGGGGATCCCGCAGGAGAGCGACGAGACGTCTCGAGAGACCGAAATGTCGGCGAGATGGTCTTTCACGTACGCGCGAACCTCGTTCAGACGCGAAGCGGGTTGGGTGATCTCGGGATGCGCGTCGTAGAGGGCGATCAGTTGATCGCGATACGAAGAGAGTTTGAAGAAGTAGTTCTTTTCGGAAACCTTCTTCAGTTCGCGATTTGGGTGGAGGGGGCAGCATCCGTTGACGAGGTCCGATTCCGTTTTGAACTCCTCGCACCCTTCACAGTAGAGCCCGTCATACGTTCCGAGGTAGATGTCACCGGCCTTCATTGAAGCGTTCCAGAAGCGTTCAACGGCTTTCAGGTGGCGCTCCTCCGTGGTCCTGATGAAATCGTCGTTCGTGATACCGAGTTCTCTCCACGTTGATTGCCATAATGATGACATTCGATTGAGATACGCCGTGAGGTCCTTTCCGCCGATCCACTCCATCGCCTCGACGTTCTTTTGGCTGTTCTCGTCCGTTCCCGTCACAAACATCACGTCATCCCCGCGCAGCCGGTGCGCACGCGCAAGTGCATCGCATACGATTGTCGTATACGCGCTTCCGATGTGCGGTTTGTCGTTTACGTAGTAAATCGGTGTTGTCAGGTAAAACTTCATACTCGTCTGACCATTTAACAGCACTTCGGGCATTTCATCAACTCTTCGGGCCGACGATGACCGTGAATTCCCCTTTCGTCGATCCCGTTTTAAGTCTGTCAATCACACCAGAGATCGTCCCGCGAAGATGCGTTTCAAACATCTTCGTCAGCTCGCGGCCGAGATAGATGAGGCGATCCTCGTCAAGCACGGCGGCAAGCTCGTCGAGCGTCTTCTGGATGCGGTGTGTCGATTCGAAAAAAACCGTCGACTCCTTTCGTTCTGCGATCGAGCGGATTGTCGACGCGCGATGCTTCTTGTGCGGGATGAATCCGATATACGTAAAGTGCTCCATCGGGAATCCGCACGACGCGATCGCGGCGGTCAGCGCGGACGGGCCGGGGATGACTTCGACGCTGATGCCGTGATCGTAAGCGATCTCAACGAGTTTTCCGCCGGGATCGTTCACGCCGGGCGTTCCGGCATCACTCGCATACGCGACCTTCCGGCCCGCTTCGACCTCGCGGACGAGGTCTCTTAGCGCGCGATCTTCCGAGTGATGGTGGATGGCGACGAAGCGCTTCCCCTTAATGCCATGGGCCGAGAGGAGCTTCCCGGTCACTCGCGTGTCTTCGCAGGCGATGACATCCGCCTCGCGGAACGTCTTGATCGCCCGAAGCGTGATATCTTCAAGGTTTCCAATCGGTGTTGATACCAGCGACAGACGTCCAGGCATATCGTAGGGGCGCATCGTATGCGCCCTGGACCATGATAGCAAACGGTCTTGACGAAACGAATGATGCATGTAAAAATGGAGTTAGCAGTCAGGCAGACAGAGTGCCAGCGTCTCCATCATACCCACCCGATTCGTGAAGGTCGACGCAACGACGCCCGACGCCCGACGCAACGAATATGCTCCCCCCCAACCCGCAGCAGTTCACGACAAAATCCCAAGAGGCAATCCAGCAGGCTCACCGTATCGCGGCGAGCGGCGGACAGCAGGCCGTTGATACGGCGCACCTCCTCCTTGCGCTCATTGAGCAGGACGGGAGCGTCGTACCCGCGATCCTGAAAAAACTCCAGACGGATGTCCGTGTGTTGAAGGGGCGCGTCGAGGAAGCGCTGAAGCGACAGCCGACGATCCTCGTCGCCGAAGGCATCCCGGGGCAAATTTTCCTCTCACAGCCGCTCACGCGCGCGCTCGTCTCCGCGGAGCGCGCGGCGAGCCATTTTCATGACGAATACATTTCGACCGAACACCTCCTCCTCGCGCTCGCGGACAGCCGCGACGAGATCGGGTCGATCCTGAACGCGTGCGGCGTGACGACGGACGCGATCTTCCGTGCGCTCAAAGACGTCCGCGGAACTGCGACCGTCGACTCGCCGGAACCCGAAGCGACGTACGAATCACTGAAGAAGTACGCACGCAACCTCACGGATCTCGCACGGAACGGGAAGCTTGATCCGGTCATCGGGCGCGACGACGAGATCCGTCGTATCATGCAAGTGCTCTCGCGACGGACGAAGAACAATCCGGTCCTCATCGGCGAAGCCGGGACCGGGAAGACGGCGATCGTCGAAGGCCTGGCCCAGCGGATCGTGGACGGCGACGCGCCGGAAACGCTCCGAGACCGCGAGATCATCGCGCTCGACGTCGGTTCGCTCGTCGCCGGAACGAAATTCCGCGGGGAATTTGAGGAGCGGTTGAAAGCGGTCCTGAAAGAGATCGAGGCGTCGAACGGGAAGTTTGTCCTCTTCATCGACGAACTCCACACGCTCGTCGGCGCCGGAACGTCCGGCGAAGGCGGGTCGCTCGACGCGTCGAACATGCTGAAGCCCGCGCTCGCGCGCGGCGAACTCCGCGCCATAGGCGCGACGACGCTTAAGGAATACCAGAAACACATCGAGAAAGATGCGGCGTTTGAGCGCCGATTCCAACCCGTCTACGTGAATGAGCCGACGGAAGAAGACGCGATCGCGATTCTCCGCGGGATCAAGGAGCGGTACGAGACGCACCACGGCGTGCGCATCACGGATGCGGCGCTCGTTGCGGCCGTCGAACTCTCCTCGCGGTACATCACGGACCGCTATCTCCCCGACAAGGCGATCGACCTCATCGACGAGGCCGCGGCCGCGCTGAAGATGCAGGTCGAATCACAGCCCGAAGCCCTTGATAAGCTGAAACGGGAGATCCTTCGGTACGAGATCGAGAAACGCGCGCTCTCAAAGGAAGATGATTCCGAATCAAAGCGCCGGCTCGCGGACATCGAACGGACCCTCGCGGAAATTTCGGAACAGGCGAACGCGCTCGAGATCACGTGGTCCGCGGAAAAAGATGTTGTTCGCGCGAACGCGGACATGAAGAAGGAAATCGAACGGCTGAAGAGCGAAGCGGAAGTCGCGGAGCGCCGCGGCGATCTCGAAGTCGCCTCGGAAATCAGATACGGGAAGCTCCCCGACCTCGAGAAACGGTCCGCGGCAGGAGAGGCGAAACTGAAGAAGCTCCAGGGGAAGCGCGGACTCCTCAAAGACGCCGTCACCGAACCGGAGATTGCGCTCGTCGTTTCGCGGTGGACGGGCATCCCGGCGGGACGCATGCTCGAAAGCGAATCGCAAAAGCTCGCGAACCTTGAAGCCGAACTCCACAAGCGTCTCGTCGATCAGCACTCGGCCGTCAAAGCCGTCTCAAACGCGCTCCGCCGCTCGCGTGCCGGCATCTCCGACGAACGACGCCCGATCGGGTCGTTCCTCTTCCTCGGGCCGACCGGCGTCGGAAAGACGGAGCTCGCGAAAGCGCTCGCCGAAATCATGTTCAACGACGAGGACGCGATCGTCCGGCTCGACATGTCGGAATTCATGGAGCGCCACGCCGTCTCGAAGATGATCGGCTCGCCGCCGGGCTACGTAGGGTACGACGAGGGCGGACAGCTGACGGAGAAGATCCGCCGCCGGCCGTATTCCGTGATCCTCCTTGATGAGATCGAAAAAGCGCACCCGGACGTCTTCAACACGCTCCTCCAGGTGATGGATGACGGCCGGCTCACAGACGGGAAGGGCCGCGCGGTATCGTTCAAAAATTGTATCGTCATCATGACGTCGAACATCGGATCGGACGCGATCCTCGATTGGGGGACCAAGGGCGGCGAGATCGGCTTCCACGGCGTCGGATCGCAGAGCGAGACCGAAGGGCTCCGCGGGAAGGTCCTCGGGATGCTGAAGGACCACTTCCGCCCCGAATTCCTGAACCGGATCGACGAAGTCGTCGTCTTTGAGTCGCTTACGAAGGAAGACCTCGCCGCGATCGTCGACCTCCAGCTCGCAAACGTCGCGAAGCGCCTCTGCCAGAAACGGATCACGGTCTCGTTCACCGGAGCCTTGAAGTCGTTCATGGCGGAAAAGGGATACGATCCCGCATACGGCGCCCGCCCGCTCAAACGCGCCATCCAGGAGCTCATCCTTGACGATCTCGCGCTCAAAATCGTCTCCGGCGACATTGTTGAAGGCGACGAGGTCGAGCTTGATGCGAAGGGAGGGAAGATTGTGATCGCGAAAAAGAAGGCAGTCGTGAGTCGTGAGTCACGAGTCGTGAGTACCGCGAAATAACAAAAGGGAAGCTGGAATCTAGAAGCTGGAAGCTGTGTGAATTCCAACAAAAACAGCTTCCAGCTTCTAGATTCCAGCTTCACCACTTGATGAGATGACGATCATCACGGCGAACGTCACGACCGATCACCCGCGCATTTCACGCCGCGCCTTCGAGAGTGCGTGGTGGACCTGCTTGCGGACGCGCTTGTTTGGGATTTTCTTCAGTTCTAGGGCGATGTCGTAGTGGCGGCATGCGGCGGAGAGCCACGATCCTGTTTCGTGAAACCAGCGTGAGAGTTCGGGACTTGAGACAAAGATCCTCCCGCGACCGATGAATCCAAGATCGCGAAGGAAGAGGAGCTTGAGCACGTCAGACGCGAGTTTGCGTTTCTGTCCGGGTTTCGGGGATGATTCGGACGTCTCGCTTAAGCAGATCTCGATCGCCTCTTTCGTTTCCGCGTTGAACCCGTCGACTTCCGCGTACGCGGCATACCCGTCCACGGAGAAATCAAACACGACGTCCTTCTCGAATCCCGGCGGGAGGAGATCCCGTTCCGCGGTCCGAAGGATGCCGGTATCGCTCATGAATCAGCGGAATTTTGAAAAATCGAATGCGGATGCAAACGCAACGAGGTCGTCTTCCGTCGTGCCGAGGGTCCCGTCGATCTGAATGAGGAAGCGCCCGCGGTAGAGCATCGTGAGCCCCCCGAACCCCCCGCGGCTTCGTGCAGGATCGTTCGTGTACAAGATCCACGCGTCCGTCCCTTCGATCGTGATCCGCTTCCGGTACCCGTCCGCATTCGAAAATTCGGTGAAGTTGTTCACGAACGCCGTGAGGACGGGAATGCTCCGGGTATCAGAGACGATCACGTGGACGCGAACCTCGTCGTTCGTGCCGCCCGCTTTCGTGTACGTCCGGTCGATCGACGTGTATTCGTCCCGCGTCCCGTCCGGAAGCGGGATCGGATTCTTCGTCTCCTTCGGCTCGTCGGCGGTAAATCCCTGGAGTTTTGAGGGGTCCGGGAGCGACGAGACGAGGGTCGGCGTGGCAAGCTCCGGCGTGACGGTCGTCTCGTACCCACCAGTTGATGCGTTCGCGCCCGGGGCGTTCGGCGGAACCGTAACGGCGCTCGACGGTTCAGCGGGCGTGTACGATGGCGTTTCGGATTTTTTTGAAAAACAACCTGCGCCGACGATGATGACGGCGGCCGCGAAGAGGAAACCCGTCCTCATTCGCATACGGTTGCTTAGGAACGCCGCTTCCTCTTGGTCGTCCGTCGGCGCTTCGGAGATGATGTTGTCGTCGAGACTGATGCCATTTCGTCCTTCACGTGTGACCACTTCCCGAGGAGGTAGGTGCGGAGCTGCGGGATTTCCGATTTCGCGATCTCTTTCGATTTCAAATAGTACGCGAGGACGCGGTCGATCGATTCGGCGTAGGCGCCCTGCGTCGCCGTTTTCCGTGATTCAAACTCCTTCCGAAGCCGCCCCTCGATCTCCTTCGCGCGCTTCTGGAGCCGGGTCGCCATGCGTTTCCCCTCGCGCGAACTCATAAAAATTCCAGCGGCAAGCCCAAAAATTGCTCCGGCGAGCATAACCGCTTTCCCATGGTGATGCTTCTTCTCGTTTTTCATATGGTGTGGGTTGAAAAGTGGGTAAGACCCTACGATAACACAGAAGTCATCCAGTCATCTAGTAGTCAACAACCCTCGTGGCGACCTTTGTGATTATTGATGTAGAAGCTGGAAGCTGGAATCTGGAAGCTGTCTCTGATGGGGCTGTCCAGCTTCTAGATTCCAGCTTCCAGCTTCCCTCTCTATCAACTACTCGTACCGGAGCGCCTCGACGGCCTGGAGGTTCGCGGCCTGGCGGGCGGGGAGGAACCCGAACACGATGCCGATGACCGTTGAGACGAGGAAGCCGAGCGCCATGGCGAACCACGGCGTGGCGTAGGACCACCCGCCGAGAACATTCGCGAGGATCGTGATGCCGAGCCACGAGAAACTCGTTCCGATGATGATGCCGATGACGCCGCCCGCGACGCTCAAGATGGTCGCTTCGACGAGGAACTGCATGAGGAGGTCGCGCGCCGATGCGCCGATCGCCTTCCGAAGGCCGATCTCGCGCGTCCGCTCCTTCACGGAGATATACATGATGTTCATGATCCCGATGCCGCCGACGACGAGCGAGATGCCCGCGATCGCGCCGAGGAGAACTTGGAGGATCGTCCCGATGATGCCGGCGCGCTGCATGGCGTCGGCCTGCGTCATGACCTTGAAATCGTCTTTTGACAGGATGCCGGTCGGGTTGTCGATATTGTGCGCGTCCCTGAGGAGGATCCGTACCTGGGAGATGCTCGTATTCATGTCCGCGATGTTCGTCTTCATGAGGAGGATCGTCAGGTGCGTTTTCCCGTCGTCCCGCATGAGCGTGGTAAATGGGACGTAGATCTGCTTGTCGACGTTTGAAAAGAATTTCGTCCCCCCGGGCTGCATGACGCCGACGACGTGGTAGCTCTTTTTCGAGATCTCGATCGTCCTCCCGATCGGATCCTCCTGCCCGAAGTAGTCTTTTGCGACCTGGTTGCCGAGGACGACGACCCTGCTATATGCCGTGACGTCACTGTCGTCGAGGAACCGTCCGCTCGCGACTCTCGAGTCATAAATGATGTCGAGGTCCCCGCTCGTCCCGACGGTCTGCGTGAAATTGCTGATCCCGTTTGCGGACACGATCGGGTTCGACACGTACATGCCGGCGACGAGCCGGATCCAGTCTTTCGAACGGAGCGCTTTCCAGTCGTCGTACGTGAGCGTCTGCTTCACGATCGGATTCGGGCCTCCTGCCGTCGCATCGTCCCCTCTCCCGTTCGACACCGTGATGAGGTCCGAACCGAACGAGGCGACCTGCGAGAGGATGTACCGTTCGGTCGCCTGGCCGATCGAGAGCATCATGATAACAGACGCCACGCCGATGATCATCCCAAGCATCGTCAAAATCGTCCGGCTCTTCGTGCGCCGGAAGCTCGTGAGCGACATCTTCGTGTAGTCGATCGTCTTCATGGCTGGCTTGATTCTGATGTCGTCGTCGCACCGTATCGAGCTGAAGCTGGAAGCTGGAAGCTGGAAGCTGAATACTCCGCAAGAAATAGCTTCCAGCTTCCAGCTTCCAGCTTCAACGCTTCAGCGCTATTCATACCTCAACGCCTCAATCGGATTCACCGAGGCCGCTTTCTTCGCCGGGGCGTATCCGAAGACGATGCCGACGGCCGTTGAGAAGCCGACGCCGAGGGCGATGCCGAGCGTTGAGAGCGTGAAGGTCCAGCCGGACATGTAGAGGAGGATGATCCGGATGGCGAGCCACGTGAGCGCGATGCCGAGCGAGGTTCCGACGATGCCTCCGATCGACGTGAGGAGGACGGCTTCGAGGAGGAACTGGCGCATGATCGAACCGGTCCGCGCGCCGAGCGATTTGCGGATACCAATCTCGCGCGTCCGCTCCGTGACGGTCACGAACATGATGTTCATGATCCCGATGCCGCCGACGACGAGCGAGATGCCTGCGACGGCCCCGAGGAAGATCGTGAGCGACCCCGTCACCTGATCCACGATTTTCGCCGCGTCTTCCTGCGTGAGGACGCGGAAATCGTCATCCTTCGGGTTGTCAATCTTATGGTTGTCGTGCATCACGGCCTTGATCCGGTCAATGGCGTCGCTCGGCGCGATCGACGGCTTTACGATGAACTCCATGAAGCGCGTCTGGGCATACACGTCCATCGACGTCGTGTACGGGATGTAGACGTAATCATCGACGTTCTGGAGAAACCGCGTTCCCGCGACCTCCATGACGCCGACAACGCGGAATTTTTGTTTTCCGAAATCGACCGTCCGGTCGATCGGGTCCTCGAAGCCGAACATCTTTTTCGCAATCGAGCCCCCGAGGACGACGACGCGGCGGTGCGACGCGATGTCGTCCTCCGAAATGAAGATGCCGTTCGCGACGTTGATGTTGAAGACGCTCTGGATGACGCTGTTCGCCCCCACGACGGTCCCGTTCTCGACCTGCCCGTTTGCGGCGAGCGAATCCGTGGACACGAGGATCGGCGCAACGGAGATGACCCAGGGCTGTTTTTGGAGCGATTTAAAGTCCTGTTCCGTGAGGACCTGCTTCGTAAACGCGTCCGGCGTCGACGTGATCTGCGTCGGCGGCCCGCTTTCAATGAAAATCAGGTCCGATCCGGTCGACTCGACCTGCGCAATGATGAAGGCCTTTCCCGCTTCGGTGATTGAGAGGATCAGGATGACCGACGCAATGCCGATGACGATGCCGAGGATCGACAGGATGCTCCGAACCCCGCCCCGCTTGAGGCTCTGGATGGAGATCTCGATGAGGTCGGACGTTTTCATTGGCCTACGAATTTACGAATAGTACGAATCGGCGAATTGCGAATGGTGATGAAACGACGTCGGTATCTTATTCGTACATTCGCCGATTCGTACTATTCGTAAATTCGTAGGCCAATAAGACTATTTGAGCGGCTGATGGTCGTCCTGCGTCCGCCGGTGCGGGTTCTTTTCGTCACTCAAGATCGTCCCGTCTTTGATGCGGACGATCCGTTCGGCGTATTCCGCGGTATACGTTTCGTGCGTCACGAGGATAATCGTATGACCCTGTTTCACGTTCAAATCGAGCAGGAGGTCCATGACCGCTTCGCCGGATTTCGAGTCCAAGTTCCCCGTCGGCTCGTCCGCGAGGATGACGTCCGGATTCCGGATGAGCGCGCGCGCGATCGCAACGCGCTGGCGCTCGCCGCCGGACAGTTGGTTGGAAAAATTATTGATCCGGTGCGTCAAGCCGACATCCTCGATCGAGGCCGCGACGAGTTCATGCCGCTTCGATGATGGGATCTTTGAATAGATAAGCGGGAGCATGACGTTCTCGTACACCGTTGTCCGTGCGAGCAGGTTAAACGTCTGGAAGACGAACCCGATGTTCTCGCCGCGCATGTCGGCGAGCTCGTCGTCGCTCAACTTTGAGACGTCGCGGCCGCCGAAGTGGTACGTGCCCGTCGTGATCACGTCTAAAAAGCCGAGGATGTTCATCAGCGTGGACTTCCCCGATCCCGACGGACCCATGATTGAGACGAATTGCCCTTTCGGGATTGCGAGCGAGATGCCGTGAAGGACGGGCGTGACGACGCCGTCGTTATCGTAGTCTTTCGTCACGTCTTTGAGTTCGATGGTGTTGGCCATGGTATTCGGAGAGGCGGGGGAACCCCGCCTCTCGATCCGTCTTATCTGATGTGAGGCGATGCGCTGCCTGGTTGGGCGCGATGAATCTCGCCCCTACTGGGACACGACGATGACGTCGCCTTCGGAGAGGCCCTTGAGGACCACGATGCGCCCTTCGTCGCCCTTCATCCCCAATTCGACGGTCGCATCATGCGTTTGGTTGTTGGCAGCGAGGACTTTCACGGTTGTCTTCCCGTCCGCATCCGTTGATACGGCCCGCGTAGGGATCACGAGCGCATCCGGCGCGGATTGCGCGACGAGGATCGTCGTGTTCGCCGTCATGCCCGGCTTGATCTCGTGGTCGTCAACGACGATGCTCACGCGCGACTTGTAGTACACGGCGTCCTGGACGAGCGTCTGGTCCGGTTCGATCGATTCGACCGTGCCCGGGAACCCCACGTTGTCGCCGTAGGCGTCGAGCGTCGTCGTGGCGCTCTGGCCCGTCTTGATGTTCGCGACGTCCGCTTCGGGGATGAGCACCTCAATGTCGTACGTATCGCCCGAGAGCATGGTCAGCACGACCTGGTTCGCGGCGACGCGCTCGTCGAGCTGGGGGTTTACCACGGAGACAACGCCGTCCACGGGCGCGATGATCTGCGCGTCGCGGAGATCCGCCGCCGCCTTGTCGAACGTGGCGCGCGCGCTCGCGACCGAGGCGTAGAGCGGATCAAGGTCGACCGTGCGCGGCGGGGCTTTCGTGAGATCAAGCTGCGCTTGGGCCGAGGTGAGCGCCGCGTCCTGAACTTTGACCCCGACATCCGCCGACGAGACGGTCGTATCGGCTTCGGACTGGGCCGTCTTCAGGCTCAGCTTCGCCGTTTCAACCGCATCCGTGAGTTTCGACATCGTCTGGTCATGGGCAAGGACCGCCCCCGTCGTTCCCTGGCGAAGCCCAAGATCCGTTGTGAGGAGCGTCGCGATCGCCGCCCGATCCGTCTGGATCGTCGTCTTCAGCGCGGCAAGAGACGTCGCAGAAAGGCTTGAACCCGAGATCGACCCGGCGAGGACGTTCGTTACGTCGTTCAAGTACTGCTGGATAGACGTGTCGGCTTGGATAACCGCGTCGCCGACGGCGTCGATCTCCGCATGCGTTGAACTCGCGCTGAGCGTCTTCACCGTGGACTCAGCGTTCACGCGCGCCGCTTTTGCCGCAACGTAAGACTGCTTCGCCTCCTCCATTGAGCCTGCGACCGTCACGCCGAGCTGGAACTTATATGATGCGTCCGTCACCTGGTCGTCAACGCCCACAATGGCGTCACCGTCGCTCAACGCGGTCTGCATCGGGGCGAGCGCGTTCAGATAGCCGGCGCGCGCGTTGTCGTACGCGTCCATAATATCCTGATCCAGCTGGACGGATTGGCTATTCAGCGTGTCGGTCGCTGTTTTAAGCGCGAGCGTTGCGGTGTCGACATCGACCTGCGTGGTCACTTTTGCATTATTGAGTTCGGTCTTCGCCTTATCAAGATTCGCGCCGGCCTGCGTGACGCCGGCCTGCGAGATCTGGATGTTCTGGCCCTTCGCGCCCGCGAGCGCGAGGTTCAGCTGGGCCTGCGCCGCGGAGAGGGATGCCGAGGCGGAATCGTACGCAAACTGGACGTCTTTCGCGTTCAGCTCCGCGAGGACGTCGCCTTTTTTGACCTTCTGACCGACCTTCACGTTGATCGCCCCGACTTGTCCCGGCGCGCCGAACGAGAGGTTGATGCGCGCCACGGGCTTGATCTCGCCCGTCGTGTCGACCGTATCCAGGAGCGTTGTCCGCGTGACCGTAAATGTTTCATACTTCGGCGTACCGGCGCTCTTCGTTCGCGCATAAATCCCCCACCCGATGAGGGCGAGGATGATAAGGATGACGTACGTGCGTTTCTTCTTTAGAAATCCCGGCACTTTCATACGTAAATTGTCGTGTTCACTATAAATGCCGGTGCGTCCAGTTTAAGAAATATTAGCGCTCTTTAGGCAAGAAGTCAATGGGTGAAATGGATGAAGTAGATAGTTGATAGTCGATAGTAGGATCAGAAACAATCAACTATCTACTATTTACTATTTACTGCCCCATCCTCTCCTTCATGATCTTCTTCGAAAGCTCGACGCCCGGCTGATCGAACGCGTTCACGCCAAGGAGCTCCGCCATCATCGCGACGGCGATCTCGTAGAACATGAAGAGTGCGCCGAGCGACGTCTCGTCGAGGCGATTGAGAAGGATCGTCCCCGTCGGACGGCCGTTTTGGCGCAGGGATTCGGCCGTCGCTTCGCGCTCGATCCTGACGAGATCCGACAGCCGATGTCCGCCGAATCTGCTGGCGGCATGCGGGAGATCGTTTGTGCGGGGGACGACGACATCGCCGTCACTTTGTTTGACGCCGATCATCGTAATCAGCTTATCGAATGGCCCCTCGGAATAGAGCTGGAGCTGGGAGTGCTGATCCTCTGGCCCGATTGCGGCGACCGGCGTCGGGCCCGCAAAGATCGATTTCCCCCTCTGATCCTTTTTCTTTCCAAGACTTTCCGCGACGAGCTGCCTGACCCATCTCGCGAATTCCCCCATCCGCGCGTTGTACGGCATGACGACGTGGATATTCTGGCCGCGCTTCTTCATCCCCGTCACGTGGAGCCCTGCATATCGGCATGCCGCGTTCTGATTCGGCGTCTCCGCCGCAAACTCCCGCGCGATCATTCTGCCCCCGTCAAGCATCTTCCCGATGTCCGCACCCATCGCCGCGGCGGGATAGAGACCACAGGCCGTAAGGACGGAGAACCGTCCGCCGACGTTCGGCGGGATTGGAAGCGTCCGATAGCCCTCGGTCTTCGCGATCTCGCGAAGGACGCCCTTCTTCGGATCCGTCGTCACAATGAGGTGATCGGCGAACTTTTTTCCGACGGCCCTCTTCAATCGATCCCGCAGGATGAGGAATGCCGACATCATCTCCATCGTGCCGCCGGATTTACTGACGACGTTGACGGCCGTCTTTTTCAAATTGACCGTCTTCAGAACATCTAGGATCTGATTCGGGTCCGTACTCGATCCCGCGAAGTGGAGACGAACGTCGTTCTTGGTCTCCGTGCCGCCGAGCGCCTGATTGATCGCGCGCGCGCCGAGGTCGGATCCCCCGATACCAAGGACGATGAGGTCTGTGAATTTTCGCCTCGTCTCTCTCGCGGCCTTCTCGCACGCCTTCCGCATCTCCGCATCCTTCGGAAGATTGAGGAATCCCTGCTCGCCTTTCTTCGCAAGCTTTAGGACCGCGCTCTTTGCGGCTCGGAGTTCGGGAAGGACGCGTGACCACTCCTTCGGCGAGATGCCATATCTGCCGACATGCTCTCGTCGCATGTTCGCGTCGTCGTAAACGAGAATATTTTTTGACATGGCTGAAGTATAGCGCACGCGTTGAAACTGGACGATTCATTAACAGCTAGACAGGGAAGCTGGAATCTGGAAGCTGGAAGCTAACTACAATCACGTTCAAGTCAGCTTCCAGCTTCCAGATTCCAGCTTCCTCTCACTCAGAATGGTCTTATCCACTTGACATATCCATCTTTTTCGACATAACGTCAAAGTAACGTTAACTCACCTTCACCAACCCACGATATGAACAGCGTCGTTCACTTCGAACTGCCCGCGGAAGACGTGCCGCGCGCGAAAAAGTTCTACACAAGCGTCTTCGATTGGAAGCTCGAAGACGACAAGAAAATGGATTACGTCATCATCCAGACCACGGACATCGATACGAAACACATGCCGAAAGTCAAAGGCGCCATCAACGGCGGCATGATGAAAAAGGACGGCCAGTTCAACGCGCCGACCATCACAATCGCCGTCGACAGCATCGACGCTCACATCAAAAAGATATCAAAAGCCGGCGGAACGATCGTAAAAGGAAAAACGCCCGTCGGTAAAATGGGATTTATCGCGTACTTCAAGGATCCGGAAGGGAGCGTGATCGGACTCTGGGAGATGGCGAAGTAATGCCCCCATTCGACAAACATCCGCGTAGGCGGATGTTTTTGTCGGTTTCATGTTGTGCTTCGCCTAAAATATTTTACAATTGTCTCTTTAAAATCAGGATAGAACTCATACGAATCAAGCTCTTCCTGTTTTGAAATCCATCGGTAGTCGGTGACTTCGTCGCCATCAGGCTTCGGCGTCTGACGCGGATCCGACGTACAGAG
Organism: Candidatus Uhrbacteria bacterium; assembly: GCA_963835915.1. Classification (GTDB taxonomy): domain Bacteria; phylum Patescibacteriota; class Patescibacteriia; order 2-12-FULL-60-25; family 2-12-FULL-60-25; genus 2-12-FULL-60-25. Next base: position 719,903 of record CAWIHE010000004.1, on the reverse strand, counting down.
ATAGATGACGGCGAAGCGCCGTTCTTTCCTGTCCAGACCCAAAAAAGGAAAGGCGTCATGTATGCACTCGATTTCTATATCGAGGCCGACCTCTTCTTTCACTTCACGGCGCAACGCATCTTCCGGCGGTTCATCGACGTGCAGTCGACCGCCTGGAAGTTCCCATTTTCTATCGAAAACGATTAGTATTTTCCCACTACGCTCGATGAGCGCTTTCGTATGAACACTTCCCTGAAACGTGAGGTGCGAATCATTGGACATGAGAGCGATCCTAGCATTGTTTAAAACAAAACACGAGGCTGTCCGCTTCGTGTTTTGCTGGCTCGGGGACAGGGATTCGAACCCCGGTTACCAGGGCCAGAACCTGGTGTCCTACCGCTAGACGATCCCCGAATGTGGGCGAAATATATCGGCGTTTTGAGCTTTTGTCAATCCCTCGCTCTCTGTGGACTCATCTGCCCTGGATTATAAGTCAACGAGTCATCAAGTCAACAAGTCAACGAGTGGGGATCCGCCACCAGAGACTGATTGACTCGTTGACTGGTTGACTCGTTGACTTCCCCAACGCGTGCTATGATTCCGCTCAATCTATGAAGAAGCAGAACGTCGTCATCATCGGCCAGGGCGAGATCGGGAAGGCCGTCTATACGATCCTGAAGCCGAAGCACCGCGCGTCGATCGAGTGCTGGGACGTGGATGTGAAGGCGTGCCCGGTGAAGAAGCCGCTTGACGTGATCATCCCGAAAGCGGATGTCGTGTTCCTCTGCATCCCCTCATGGGCCATCCGCATCGCGGCGAAAGACCTGTTTGACCACTTGAAGAAGACGACGATCGTCGTGAGTGTCTCAAAGGGTATCGACCGCACCGGCGACGAAACGGTCGACATGCTCCTCGCGGACGTCTTCCCGAAGTCCCAGCCATGCGCGCTCTTGAGCGGGCCCATGCTCGCGGAGGAAATGATGGTCGGCAAACTCTCCGCGGCCGTCGTCGCGTCAACATCGCAGGCCGTCCGGAAACACGTGACGCGCCTTTTCGAAGGCACACCGTTACGTCTGATGCCGACCGCGGACATGCGAGGCGCGGCGCTGTGCGGGGTCCTCAAAAACATCTATGCGATCGGCTTCGCCATGGCGACCACGCTCGGGTGCGGCGACAATTTTCGCGGGTACTACATGATGCTCGTCCTCGAAGAGATGGGCAGGATCATCGGTGCGCTCGGCGGCAATCCGGAGACGGCGTATACGTACGCCGGCCTTGGCGATTTCGCCGCCACGGCGTTCAGCCAGTACTCGAAGAATCACGAATACGGCGTGACGCTCGCGAAAGAAGGCAGGGTAGATTTTGACAGCGAAGGTTCGGTCTCCATCAAGCCGCTCCTCGAGCTCCTCGGCAGGAAGTCAAAGGATTTCTGCCTCCTCGAACACATCGCACTCATCGTGGCGAGGAAGCGAGCGCCGAAGACAATCCTGACAATCTAGTCGTGAGTCACGAGTCGTGAGTCGTGAGTGAAGAACTCAAAAAGGAGCATCCGCCAATCCGGATGCTCCTTTCAATTTGACGATGGGTCCAGTTCGTCCGATCCGTCCTCACGACTCACGACTCGGGACGATCTCGCCACCGAACGTGCTCAAGACCTGCTCGACGATGTCCCGGGAGACCGTGGACGGAGCGTCATCCATCGTCGAGCCGACGATGCCGTCGATGATGATGTTGTCGATCTTGAGGACGTTCGACATGGCGCGCTCGACGATCCCTTTCATCTTCAGGTCGTTGATGATCTTCTCCTTGTGGAAATCGTACGCGAACAACAGCGTGATCCGGTTCGCGTCTGCCGCGATCGGCTTCGCCACTTTCAGGATGAACGGGATCGAACGGTTCTCCTTCTCGACCTCGCGGATGATCGAATTCCAGAGGATGCGGAGGTCGTTCAGGTCGATTGTTTGAGTGCGTAGGTGCGTAGGTGCGTAGGTGCGTAGGTCAGAGTCTATCTGTGCGGCCGCGGGGCCAATCGGAGATGAGTCATTCACTGATTGACTCGTTGACTCGTTGACTCGTTGACTCTCATCACGATGACCCTTTGTTTTTGCCTGGTCTTTTTTTGCGTCCGTTGATGGTGCGGGTCTTGGGACGGATGGAGGGACGGAGGGCGAAGGGATCGGTCCCGGCGACTGGACGGCCGTTGCGCCTCGCGGGAGGAGGCCGCCGGCGATGGCGAGGATGGCGAGTTCGAGGACGAATTGGGGGTCCGTGCCGGTTTTCGCGTCGCGGCGGCGTTCGATGAGCATCAAGGCGGCGCTCCCGAGTTCGTCGCGGTCGATCTTGCCGAGGAGGTTCGCAATCGCGCGGTCGCCTTCGTCGCCCTCTTCAAGACGCTTCCGTTCTTCAGGATCTTCCGCGCGGATGAGTGCGCGCACGATCTCGAGGAGGTCGTTCAGGAGATCGCTCGGCGGGATCCCGTCGTCGACGAGCGCGCGCGCGACCGCGAGCGAGGCACCGACATCGCGTGTCAAACACGTCATGAAAAGTTTTGCGGCTTCGGGGACGCGGGACGTCGGCAGGACGAGCGAGGCGACGTCGCGTGTGATTTTTTTGACCTCGAGCGACGCGAGCTGGTCGAGGAGACTCTCCGCGTCGCGGACGCTCCCGTCGCTCGCGTGCACGATCATGCGGACCACATCGTCGTCCACGGCGATCTTCTCTTCTTTCGCGAGCGCGCGAATCCGGTCGGAGAGTTCGTCCGGCGCGATCCGATGGAATTCGAATCGCTGGCAGCGCGAGACGATCGTTTCGGGAACCTTGTGGAGCTCCGTCGTTGCAAGAATAAAGAATGCGTACGGCGGTGGCTCCTCGAGCGTCTTCAGGAGCGCGTTCCACGCGCTCGTCGAAAGCATGTGACACTCGTCGATGATGTAGACCTTCCGTTTCCATCGCGATGGCGCGAACCGGACGTGTTCGATGATCGCTTCACGCACGTTCTCGACGCCCGTGTTCGACGCGGCATCCAGCTCAATCAAATCAATGCACGATCCCGCATCGACCTCCTTGCTCGCCTCCGAATCGACCGGCGGCTCGCCGTTGTCCGTCTCCACGTTCAGGAGCGCCTTCGCGAAGATCCGCGCGATCGTCGTCTTCCCGATCCCGCGCGGGCCCGAAAAGAGGAACGCGTGCCCGAGGACGCCCGACGCGACCTCTTTCCGCAGAGTCTCCGTGACGTGTTTCTGCCCCGTCACGTCCCTGAACTGGCGCGGTCGGTGGGTGCGGGAGATCGGCATAGCGGGGCTAGTGTCGCCTGCTCCTCGATGGAAGTCAACTCGTCGTTGTAGTTAGTAGTAAATAGTAGATAGTAGATACTAAAGACGGTCTCTCGAATGATGACCGTCTCCTACTATTTACTATTACTATTTACTACTAACTACAATCCAAAAAGCTACTGCTTCCTGATGATGTTCTCAACGGCGGCCCACTTCGACGGGGCGCTCTTCGGGACCAGGATGACCGTGTCGTCCCCCGGCGACCCGTGGAAGAACGTGACGCTCGCCGTGAGGATGTTGTACTTTTTCCCGTCCGCGACGACTTTCCAGTCGCCCGTGTGTTCGTCGCGCACGAGGATCCCCATGATCCGCTTCCGTTCGATCGGACCGATCTGCTTGAAGAGGAACGTCCCGTTCGGCGCAATCGTGAGTTTCAGGATGTCGCCTTCGACGAGCTTCGACTTCGAGGCGTAGTTCGGCGGAACGAGGTACTGCTTCCCGTCCGATCCGATCATGTGCTGGCCATCGAACACCCCTTCGATGACCTTCCCCTCGGCGGCCGGACCGATCATCTCGCTCCCATCCGTTTCCTTGCGGATGATGAGATCGTCAAGACTCGCGGTCTCCGCTTCGCTTGAAAGGAGATGCTCTAAATTCGCGAGCTCCTCTCGGAGGTTCGCGATTACTTTTTGTGCGATGGCGAGTTTCGTTTCGCACGCGGTCGCAGGCATTGATGAGCTGCCCGGAACGGCGTCATCACTGTCTGCGTTTTTCGCCGGGTCAATTTCCGGCATATGTTTTTGTTTGAAACGACCCCACCCCTGGTCTCGTTTCTGTTTGACAGACTACCAGAGATTCGTTCTAGACGGAAGAGGACTTATCCACATTGGCCTACGAATTTACGAATGGGCTCACGAATCGGCGAATTACGAATTGAATACGAAGGGAATTGCATCTTACATTCGTAATTCGCCGATTCGCCCAATTCGTAAATTCGTAGACCAAATTGAAAATATTCCGTATAACTAATCGACATCATCAATCATCGCCTCAATCGCAGATGCGCGTTCCTGGATTTCCGCTTCGACGAGCTGGCGGCGGCGGCCGTACTTGTAGCGGGAGAGTTCTTTGATCAGCTCCATGAGCTCCGTGTCCGGCGGATCCGTGACCATGATCGGGTGCATGTTGAACGGGCGCGACGCCGTGTTGTTGATGAGGATCTTCGCGTTGCACGTGTACGCTTCGACGTTCACGAGATCGTACTCGGTAAACACGGGTTTAAACTCCTTCACGACGAACTCCGCGTCTTCCGGCCCGATGCGGAACGCGAACATCGAGCCGACGTTCCCGAAAATCGCATCTCGGATCTCCTTCATCTTCTCGAGCTGGCCGATGAACTGGTGGCCCACGATGAGATCGAGCCCGTACTTCCGCGCCTCGGAGAGGATCGCGCTGATCGAATCCGTGAGGAAGTTCTGGAACTCGTCGATGTAGAGGTAAAAATCCTTGCGGTCTTTCGGGTCCATGTCGCCGCGCTCGAGCGCCGCGTTCAGGATCTTCCCGACAAGGACCATACCGATGAGGTACGCGCTGATGTCGCCGAGCTTGCCCTTCGCGAGATCGAGGAGGAGGATCTTCTGCGAGTCCATGGCCTCGCGCACGTTGAAGGCGCTCTGCTGCTGGCCGATGATCGGGCGCATGATCTCGTTCGAGATGAACGGCGCGAGCTTTGACGCGATGTAGGGCACCATGTTCGCGAGCGCGGCTTCACCGCCGGCCTTCTGCGCCTCCTTAATCCAGAAATCCTTCACCTGCTGGTTCTTGCACTTCGAGAGCTTGAACCGGCGGAACTCCTCGTCCGCGAGGACGCGCGGGATCTCGAGCAAGGTCGATCCGCTCTCCGGGTGGTCCATGATGAGGAGGAGCGCGTTCCGCATGTAGTACTCGAACATCGGTCCGCCGGTCGATTTGAGGTCGAACAGCCGGTCGAAGATTTTCAGCATCTCACCGACGACGCGCTCTTTCGATTCGACTTTCGACTGGTCGTACTCGAGCATGTTCAATCCGAGCGGACGCTCGGTATCGCCCGGCGAGAAGAAGATGACATCGTCCGCGCGCTCGCGCGGGACGAGCGCGAGGACTTCCCGTGCGAGATCGCCATGCGGGTCCATCACGCACACGCCGCGTCCCGCCTCGATATCCTGCTTGATGAGACTCTTCAGGAGCTGGGTCTTTCCCGTGCCGGACTTCCCGATGATGTACATGTGCCGCTGGCGGTCCTGCTGGAGCATCCGGATCGTGTACCGGTGGCCGCGGTACTCCGAGTAGCCGAGGACGATCCCCTCGTCGGGGATGTTCGACGGCGGAAGCGCTTTCCGCGCGAGGAGCCAGTCGATCTTCGGCGTCTCGGTCGTCGGGAGCGGGAAGTGGTAGATCGACGCGAGCTCCGCGCTGTTCATGACGATTGAGCGACCTTCGTCAAACGTCCTATAGATAAACGACTCGATGAGCTTCTTCCGGAACTTCGGCATCGATTTGACGAATGAGTTGCCGTACTCGTACACGTTGTACTGGCCGAACGACTGGAGGATGTCGTTCAGCGCCTGCTGGGTCCGCGCCGGCGTCTTGGCACAGACGACGATGCGGATGTTCGCCTGGAGCCCCGCTTTCGACGCTTTCTCCTCCAATCCCTTAATCATCTCCTCTTCGAGCGGCGAGAGCCGATACGGCTCCTTCTCGCCTTCCTTCTTCGGGGATCCGAATGCGACGCTCTTAAAATCCTTCCCAATCGAGCCCGCCATGCCTTTCGCGCCACCCGCGGACTGGACGTCGGAGAGTTTCTTCCCCTGTTGCATGGCGCGCGCGACTCGGAGACCTTCTTTCCGCCACCTGGACGGCGCGGAACGGACGATGACCTGCAACGCGGCCCCTTCGCCCTCGCCGAGCTTTGCGAGCGCATTCGTCAGCGAATTCAGCGGGTCGGATTCGAGTTTGTCGTACGTCTTCACCGGGAACATGCTCGCACGCCGGAACACGAGGTAGCTCCCTAGGATCACGCCCGTCGGCGTAAAGATGTTGTAGTCCGGGACATCCTCGATCTCCGCATCCGAAAACTGCGCATGGACCTGCTCCTCGATGAAATGCTTGTACCCGCCTGGAACGACAACGTAGAAGCGGATCTTGTTCCGCTCGTAGACGATCTCGAAGGAGAATTCGTCCGTCCTCCCGAAGAGCCACGGGGCAAGCCCTTTCTGCGCCTTGAGCGACCCTAACGTCTGGAACACCGTCTCCATGACGGAGATGAGCTCCTGGACCTTGTGCGTCCCCGCCTCGTCGGCGTTGCCGTTACGGTTCACGTCTTTCGGCACGGTGACCTTCAGGACCGCCGTTCCGATCGCCGTATGTGCGCGCTTACTCTTCCGCATGACGACGCGGAGGATACGCGCGAGAATGACGACCGCGACAATGATGACGACGAGGAGCACGGCCGTGCTCACGAACGGATTCGCGAAGGCCGCGCCGACCATGTCGCTCGCCGCGGAGATCGGCGTCCCCGCGCCCTCCGTCATGAGATCCGCCTGAAATGCGAAGAGCATCATACGGTCCGCTCGGCGTCTTCTTTACGCGCGTCGATGAGTTCCTTCAGCATGTCCGCCTTGATCTTCGCTTCCTGCTCAAGGAAGTACGCATTCACGCCCGGAATCATCTTCAGCCATTCCGCGATGAGCCGTACGACCTTGCGGACCTTTAGGTGCATCCGCCGGACCATCTCTGCGATCTGCGTGGCGACTTCCTCCCCGCGCTTCTTGAATACGGGCTTCGCCTCCGGCGGAAGCGACGCATAGAACGGGCCAATCCCCTCCTCAAGGATCTTCTCGACCTCGATGACGACTTCGTCCTTCTCTCCTTGGACCTGCGCCGCGGGCGCCGGCGGCTTCACGGGCGCGACGTGCGTGGCCTGTGCCGCTTCCAGCTCCGTCCCCGCCTCGGCATGCAAAATCGCGTCCTCGTATTCGGCGGACTGCTCGTACGTTTTCCGATCCGCGGCAACGGAACTCGAATCCGCACTCTCTTCTACGGGAGCCTCCGGCGCCTTCTGGATCTCCGGTGACGGCACGCCGTTTGACATGGCCTCATTGTATCACGGGCGCGGGTATTGACATCCTCTACGATTCATGATAACCCAAATGAGGTCTGATCCTTAAAAAGGAAGATAAAATGCAGCAAAAGAGTATCTTAGCCGTAAGCAATACTGATGATGCGCACGTGACGGAGGTCTGCAGGCGACTTGAAGAACGCTCGGTCCCGACATTTCGCCTTGATAGTGACGTGTTCGCGTCACAACGTCGTAGCTGGCGCATTTGCGCATCAACAGATGAACCAATGTGCACATCGTGGTTCGTCCCGGAAATTTCCACGGTATGGTATAGAAAAGTGGTTCTCCCGGAAGGAACCTCCGTCTCGCAGGCATTCGTACGTGAGGAAACCGAGGGTCTATTCAATTCCATCCTCGCTTTATACCAAAACTGCCGTTGGGTGAATCGAAGAGAGAGCATCGCCGCGGCAAGAACAAAAATCGCCCAGCTCCAACGTGCGAAGGAACTTGGACTGCGCATTCCCGATACGCTTGTAACGACAAGCCTGGAAGCGTTGGAGGAATTTGCCGCGCAACACCATGAACAGATTGTCGCGAAGCCGATTCAGGCCCAAGTCATCGGAGCGAAGGACGACGCGCTGGTTATCGGGACTCGAAAGCTTCCCCGGGAATTCTTTGAGTCTGCTCTGGCATTCTCTCCGTGCTACGCCCAAGAACAACTGATAATAAAATCCGAGATCAGAGTCGTCGTGTTTGGTACGGATCTCTATTCGTTCCGGCTTACAGCCAGAGCAAAGGCGGATGACCTGAAACAACTGAAATTGAGTCAGATCGAACATGAACGTCATGAACTCGATGGATCAGTTGCCGCGAAGGTACGCACCCTCATGTCATTCTATGGCTTGGAGTTCGGAGCGATTGACTTCGCCATCATAGACGATAGTGAGCCCGTTTTCTTGGAACTCAATCCCAACGGCCAATGGCTGTGGTTGCAATATATGACTGGCGTCAATCTCATTGATCCTTTTATCGACCTCTTGTGTCTCTGAAACCTATGTCGTTGAGTCCACGGCACCCGCCGCGGACTCATTTGTTATATAATGAGACGATGAAAAGAATCTCGTTACGCACACCGACGCCGCTGTCTTCAGTATTAAGAAAATCGCATGATTTTATATTAATCGGCGAAATGCACGGCGCAAAACAAAATGGGCCGTTTGTGCAAAGGTGTTTGCGTGCCATCCTGGCCGGATCTCGCCCCTGTACGGCTGCCTTCGAATGGGAGTTGTCCGACGCACAACGGAATGCGCTTCGACGTTACGTGTACGGAGGAAGCGTTCCCTCGCAACTCACGACATTTTTTTTACATTCCGACGGTCGTTTTACGTATGAACATATTGCTCTGTTAAAATGGATACGCGGATATAACCGTGCGCACCATAACCGGATTGATGTGCACACGTTTGATAACGTCCTTGGAAGCAAGGATCATGAACGCAAGATGGCGGACTCATTGTGCAGGTACAAAAAACGTAATCCACGATCAACGATCCTCGTTGAGACGGGGAATATTCACGCAAGATATGTAGTCAATACGAAGAACCATATCAGTCGAACTTCAATGGCATCATTATTGAAAAAGAAATTCTCCGTATTCTCAATGCTATTGTCATATCAACAAGGAAAAATAGACGTCAATGGGAAAAGCCGAGCGGTGAGGCAAGCGTGCTCACAGAGAGAAGATCCGGACATATTTTATGATATCGTGATTACGATTCCGCGAGCCGATCCGTCCCGGAATCCGAGGAGCTTGACAGAGATCGCTCGTCTGCTATCCTGATTTTGGCGCAAATGTCAAGAAAGGAATACTGACCATGCTGCCCTTCCTAGTACAATTCGCTGAAAAACCTGATCCAGAACCCGAGTTGGTGAGGAGAAAGGACGTTCCCGAGGCCGAACTCATCGACCCGACGTCATTTCATACTCGCTGTGGGCATCCTCGTCGCCGCGACGATTGAACCCCGGGTCCCGCGATCCATCACCTGACGGCCTTACTCTCGTACTCGAGGGCGAGGCCGTTTTTTTATATATACGTTGACTTGTTGACTTTTCCAAGGAGGCCTGATTGAATACCGGCGCGCACGTTTACCGGCATAGCTTAGCGGTTAGAGCGCGGGATTCGGTGGAATTCTGAGACGGTGGTTCAAATCCATCTGCCGGGGCCGAACGGAATCGTTCTTTCCTTAAAGGGGAGTAGCTCAGTCGGTAGAGCACCAGTCACCAGGTCTGGATGTCCGAGGTTCGATCCCTCGCTCCCCTTCGAAGCCCGATACGTCATCTCTCATCCACCCCTCCGGATGGTGTGTACGGACGTATCGGGCCCTTTATTTAGTATGTAGTATGTAGTAGGACGCATGAGACATTTCCTACTATTACTACTAACTACCGACTATCCGGCTCCAGCGAGTACGAGTCCCTCCCGTCAAGCATTGTCCACCCGTGCCCCGCGAGCTCTTGGCGGAGCTTGTCTGCTTCGTCCCAGTCGCCGTTCTTGCGCGCGGCCCAGCGGAGATCGGCAATTTTTTTGATGTCTTTCGGTACATCGAAGGGAATGCTGATGATCGCCGAAAGATTGAGGCCGAGGATGCGATCGATAAAGAGGAGGGATGTTGATTTCGCCTGTGTCGCGAAATCCCCGTCTACGAGCTTCCATAGAATCGCGAGCGCTTCCGGCGTATTGAGGTCGTTCAGCATCGCATTCCGGAATTCCTCTTCGACCGCGCCGACGCCTTCGCCGTCCGCTTTCTGCCATGACCGAACGGCGCGCCGAAGTTTATCCATCGCGCTCTGCGCGCCGGCGATCGCCTCCCATGTGAAGTTCTGTTTGGATCGGTAGTGTGCGCCAAGGACGAAGAAGCGGAACGCAATCGGATCGATCCCCTTCGCCTTGAGATCATCCAGCGTGTACGTATTCCCGATCGACTTTGACATCTTCTTCCCGTCGACCATGAGGAACTCAACGTGCATCCAATAATTCGCGAGCGAGACACCGTACGCAGCCATGGATTGCGCAATCTCATTCTCGTGGTGGACCGCGATGTGGTCGACGCCTCCCGCATGGATATCGAACGGCTGACCAAGCTCCTTCCGGCTCATCGCCGAGCATTCGATGTGCCATCCGGGGAACCCGACGCCCCACGGCGACTTCCACTCCATCTGCCGTTTGGGTAAGTGGATGAGTGGATGAGTGGGTGAGTGGGACGGAGAGAATTTCCAGAGCGCGAAGTCCGTCGGATTCTTCTTCTCGGGATTCGCCTCGATGCGCGCGCCCGCCTCCTTCTCATCGAGCTTCTGGCCCGAGAGAGATCCGTACGACGGAAATTTCGACGTATCGAAGTAGATGCCGTCGGTAATCTTATACGTGAATCCCTTCTCCTCAAGAATCTTTACGAGATCAATCTGCTCCTGGATGTGATCCGTCGCCTTCGGCATCGCCGTCGGACGCAGGACGTTGATCGCATCGAGGTCCTTCAAAAACGTCTCCGTATTCTCGCGCGAGATCTCCCATGCATCCCTCCCCTGCTCGCGCGCCGACTTCTCAACCTTGTCCTCGCCCAAACTCTCGTCACCGATCAGATGGCCGACGTCCGTGATGTTCATCACGTGCTTCACCTCGTCCCCCTCGATCAGCTCGAGCGTCCGCCGGAGGATATCTTCCATGATGTAGGCGCGGAGATTGCCGATGTGCGCGCGCTGGTAGACCGTGGGGCCGCACGCGTAAAAGCCGATCTTCCCTGCGGTGATGGGAGTTATCGGCTCAATGCGGCGGGTCAGGGTGTTGTAGATTTTTAACATGTGGATAAGTTAATAGTATGTAGTAAATAGTAGACGGACGGATGATTGATAGTATTGCGGATTAATAAGGGCTTGACAACTCATTTGAAACGCGGGACTGAATAGAACATGTCCGATTATCGTAAGCTCATCGTCTGGGAAAAGGCGTCTGACGTTGCGGAACGAGTCTATCGCCTAACGGCCTCCTTCCCTCAACATCAACGGTATAGCCTCTGTGATCAAATGGAGCGAGCTGCCGTTTCATTGATGTCGAACATCGCGGAAGGCTCCAGACGTACTAAGCCCGGATGGCTGAACTTCGTGCGAATCGCCCTAGGATCAGCATCCGAACTCGAATCTCAACTGCACTTATCCGAACGTCTCCGGTATGGGCAGGTATCGCTCTATCCGGGACTATTTTCAGATCTCGATGAAATCTCAAAGATTCTTAATTCAATCCTTATTCGTTCATAATAAGACACGGCTTCCGCCGCGCCTTACTATAAACTATTAACTATTACTCTTTCTCACTTCACTTTCGCCTCGAGCGCCTCCACCCGTTTCAAGAGATCGGCGTTCTGCGCTTTCAAGGAGTCGATTTCCTTCTGCTGTTCCTGGATGGCGCCGATCGCCACGATGCCGACTTCGTTGTAGTCGAGCATGTGGAAGTCAGGAACGTCCTTGCCGTTGATCTTTCCGTCGACGATCGTCAGCGCTTCGGGAATGACTTTGGCAACCTCCTGCGCGATGAGACCGAGGTGATCAGCTTTATCGGTGTTGTACTTCCACTTGTAATCGACCGGGCTCAATTTCATGATCTTGTCGAGCGACTCCTTGCTTGAAAGGCGGCTCTGGATGTCTTTTGCGCGTCCATCCGAGGCAACGTCGATCTCGCCACCCTGTGCAAGGATGCGGCCAGTCGTTGTCCTGATCGCGACGGGAACGCTGGTATTGAACGCCCCCGTAACGCCAGTACTCGTATAGGCCCACCCTGAGACCGACACGTTTGCGCTCCCAACGACATCCAACGGAACGGTCGGTGACCCTGTCCCGATGCCCATCAATCCGCGAACGGCGACTTTTCCGATCGTGTTGTCCTGCCTTGCCTCGACGACGAGCGGCGCATAATCGGATTTCCCGATCTGCAATTCCGTATTTCCCGTGTACATCCCTCCTGCGTTTTGAAGTCGGATGTTACTCAACTTCCCGGTGCTCGTTTTTAATTGCAGGTCGGAGATATCGACCGACGTGTTATAGAACTGAACACCGTTATCGCCACCGATGTTCTGGAGGTATTCGGACACGCCATTCGCCTGCATTGACGCGACGTTCAGAATGTTGTTGCTATTCATGTTCACCGACCCGTCGAACTGCGCGGCGTTCGGCTTCCCCCCGGTGCCGACTTCGAGCCCCGCCGCGGGCGCCGCACCACTATTCGTTGAGCCGCCCCCGATGTTAATGCCCACGGGACCGACGAACATGGCCGACGAGTCACCGTTGCCGATATTTGCGTAATAGCCACTCGCGGTATTCAGAGGATAAACAGCCGTTCCCGGATTGGTGGGCTGTGAAAATTGAGCGTTGTAAGTGCAGGACGGACAGCTTATCTGTAAGAAACCGCGAATTTTTACGACTCCCGCTGAACCGGCCTTCGGCCCGATCAGCAGTGTGGGGTCGCCGGCGTTTCCGATCTGCCATTCCGGCTGCTGAGCAAAAGTCGCGCCCGACCGAGTTTCCCAACGGATATTATTGGAATTACCGCCCCCATCCATGAATTGGAGATCCGTGTCGTTATTTACCCCGCCGGTATTCTTCAAAAGAAGTCCGTTGTCTCCTCCGATATTCTGGGGCGTTAAGACAATGCCGCTGTTCTGGATGCTCGCCACGTTGACGATGTTGTTCGAGTTCAAGTTCACCGGACCCGCGAAATCACCGGAGTAAGATGGCGTTCCGAGCGTAGCCATGTTCACGTACGATCCACCCTGATGGTATTGATAGAACCTTCCTCCGTAATCGTCTCCGAGACCGACGATTCCACCGAATCCGCCATACCCTTCATCAGGAGTCGCCGCCGCAAAGGCAAAACTCGATCTCAAAGCCCCGGAACCTTCTAGCGACGTAAAGTAACCTCCGGCATGGCCTAACGACGAAGCATTTGCCAGCGCCCCCGCAGTCCCGACGACTCCAAGTCCAGCGTCTCCGAGTATTCCTCCGCCGCCTCCGGCCGCCGACTGCGCAGACCCGATGACGCCGGCCGAGCTCCCAATGCCATACACCCCCCCCGTGCCGGTTCCCCAGACGCCGTAGAGTACACCGGTTCCTTCGACTCCTGTGCTAAGCGCATTTGAAGCAACTCCGCTGATCGCAGCTCCCTCCGCAGTCGAAACGACATCGAGCTTCACGGCGGGCGCCTGGGTCCCAACGCCGACCCTGCCGTTAAGCAGCGTCATCGTCTTCACCTCGACCCCTGACGTATTCGGAACAGAGAACACGTACGGCGCCGTGCCCCAGCCGCCGGACGGCACATCGATGAATTCCCGGCCCGCCCATCCGCTGTACCCGCTCCCGTTGGTCGTTGTAAAAAACTCGATTCCATCGTTCGCCGCAGAACCCCCCTGACCCGCGATGGTCAGTCTGCCTGCCGGCGTGATATTGAAATTTGCCGTCGTGATTCCGATGTGCCCAGCTGCTCCAGTGATGTTCGCGCCTGCGCTACTCCCAAGCTGCAAGATCCCAATTGACGAATCATATACTCCGTACAATCCGAGCGCGTTTCCCCAATCAAGATCCGTAAAGTAGGTGTCGTCCCCGACCATCAAGTTCTTCGTCCCTGCGGCTCCAATATCGGCGATCTGAACTTCTGCCGCCGGAGTCGTTGTATCGATGCCGACATTCCCACCATTTACCGTCAAGCCAATCGTGGAGGCATTTGAAACGAGATGGAGCGCGTTTTGCGAACGAAGTACGAGAGAATCCGCCAATGATCCCGCCGCATAACCTCCGGCGGTTCCGGCGATACCCAGATATGCCTTGTGCACACCGGTTCGATCAAAAACGATTTCCGGATATGTCGCCGCATCTACGACAATGCCGTCTTCTCCTCCCGCACCTACGATATGCAGCTTCTCCGCCGGACTTGAGGTTCCGATCCCGATTCGATTGCTCGCATCCTGATAGATGGACGAATTTCCGAGTGTTGTCGCCCCTGACCAGAGAGGAACGTAGTTCGCCGTTCCTCCGCCCGTGAGCGTACCGCCACTGCCCGAGGGCCAGGTGGTGCGACAGACTTCACTTCCTGCGGCACCGAGACAGATTTGGGGGACGTAGAGATTTCCCGTTGTGCCCGTGAGACCCGATAGGATCTTTAGATCTCCTTTTACATTCAAGGTAAAACCAGTTGGAGTATTTCCATAGTTCGAAATATTTATTGAACTGTTTCCCGAAGTCAAGTCGGCACGAATTGCGCTGTTGCTAAACAAATAGATGTCACTTCCAGCCGCACCCGATATATCAATCTTTCCAGATTGGTGGCCAGGCGTTGCCGCTGTTTGAAGCCAGACCGGCCCAAGCGGATTATTCCCAGGCGGAGAAGCTGTTGGCCCGTAGTATTGTGCTGATACAAATTTGACACCCGCGGCAAGTATTGCAATAAATACAATAACTGGCACGGTGTACTTCTGTGTAAATCGTTTCATACTGTTAATTATTATACCACAACAGAAAAGGCGGCACGCAATAGCGATGCCGCCTAGTCCGATCCCCCTCTCTTTCGGAGGGGGCTTACTGACAGGTATACACGCGGGCTCCGGATGAGCCCTGAGTGGCAATGTATGGAGCACTGCCTACTGAAATTCCCGACACGACTTCGTCGGCAGACCCTCCGGTATATACCGGCTGCTGCCAAGCCCCATTACTAAGGAGCGTGACTCTAGCACCATCGATCACGTCGTTTCCGGCAGCATCCTCGAGCGTACTGCCTACGTATATGTTATTTGCGCCAGCCATCCAGACTGGCCCATCGCCTGCCCGGATCGTCCCGTCAGACCTCTGCCACTGATTCAAGTCGGTGGAAAACAGCCTGACTGGCCGATCTCTATCAGCCGTGATGGCAGCACCAACGACTACGATATGTCCACCGCTTCCGTGGACACCGTTCAAGGCTCTTACGTCTTGAGGCACGGAACCCGTAAGATCCGACCACGTGCACCCGTCATAGTGCCAAAGCACTCCACGAATGCAGGACTGGAACGTGCCCGAGTCAGGCTGCGCATCAAAGATGCAGCCCACTGCGAATACGTCAGTGTTGGACGTCCCCCAGATCTTCTGGAGGCCGATGTGCTTCTCGTGAGCAGGTAGATCCATTGCCTTCCAGCTAGAACCGACCCACTGATAGATGCCTGCATCGGTTTCTTGCGCCTGTGCAGTCGTGCAGCCGTTCGGGCAGGGGTTGGTCTCTTCCGTGGTCACGAAAGCACTATCTTCTGACGCCCAGATTGACTGGGCCCATCGGATATTCCACCCAGTCTTGGAGACGAGGCCATTGGTCTGCTCAGACCACGTGCCATCCGCGGCTCGCCGGATGATCGCAACCGGCCTATTTGCGCCGACTGCCCACATGTTGTCGAGACGCGTCCCTGAGATTCCGTAGAACCACAGGTTGTATGTTTCGGCATCACCCGGGAAGAGCGAGGCGGGAAGCGTTTCCGGAGCCCACGCTCCGTTTGTCTTGCGTAGAATCTGGTGATTCCTTGCTTCAGTACCAGAAAGAAGGAAGCAGTCGCCCGAGGGCAGACACTGGATCTCTCCATTCAGGTGTTGAGTTGCCGGGAACGTCGAATCCGGTGTGACCGTGCAATGAATCGCCGGCCCGTTATCCGGCACTAGGGCCGGACGTGGGCTGGGGACACACGCAGGAGCAGTTCCGCCCGTTGCGATTCCACCCGTTCCCATGCCGCCTGTGGCGGTGCCGCCGGTAGAAGTGGGGCCGCTGCCCCCGCTAGGGGCGTTTCCACCCGTCGAGGTTCCACCGGTTTTGCTTCCACCCGTCGCAGTTCCTCCGGTAGAGGTTCCGCCGGTAGATTGGTTGCCACCTGTGGATTGCGGCGAACTGCCGCCGGTTCCCGGATTGCTCCCACCCGTTGCCGGATTTGAGCCACCCGTCGCTTGAGGCGAGGAACCGCCCGTCGTCGACTGATTTCCACCAGTCGAGACAGGAGTGGATCCGCCAGTCGATTGCGGTGAAGACCCGCCAGTCGAAGGGGCGTTGCCGCCCGTAGACTGCGGAGTGGATCCGCCGGTTCCCGGATTGCTCCCACCCGTTGCCGGATTTGAGCCACCCGTCGCTTGAGGCGAGGAACCGCCCGTCGTCGACTGATTTCCACCAGTCGAAGCCGGAGTGGATCCGCCGGTTGATTGCGGTGAAGACCCGCCAGTCGAAGGGGCGTTGCCGCCCGTGCCGGGCGCTTGTCCGCCTTGCGGGGACGCGCCTGCTTGAGCCGATCCGCCAGTAGATTGATTACCGCCGGTGGACGAAGCTTTGCCGCCAGTCGAGGGTGCGTTCCCGCCAACGCCGGAATCGCTTCCAGGATTGACAGCGCTATCGCCCGCTGCGCCGGCTGTATTCATGCCAGCCGCGCCATTCACACAGCTTCCGCCATCAATGACTTCGCAGGCAAGAACCGTGTGAAGATTGTTATTTGCATCTCCGGTGCCGCCACAAGCAAGTGCCAGGGCGGAGCCGAAGACGGCCAAAACCAAACCCTGAAACTTTTTCATGGTCGTCTCCTTCTCTATCCAGTGTATTTGGACCTGTCAGTTTTTAAAGGTGCTGAAGGTCCTAAAAGACTTTCTACCCCTCACCATCACCTAAATGCGCACCAATGCGCAAAAAGGCAGGTTGTGCTAAGGCTAGCATTATTACGCGAAACTGTCAAGTGTGGCAGACTTTCGCGACCGATGGATGTCCACAGGAATGCCAGACCCATGCATATTGATTATACGCTTGTCAAGAAAAATAGAAAGTAAAGGTCAGTCCTCCAAGTCTCATGCAGCCCTACGTAGTAGGACGATGGTGACTTGACTTTTATTCTTTTATGCCTTATTTTCATAAAAGCTTCGACTGAAGCAAAACAAGGAGACAGAAATGGGTATTTTTGGCAATTTCTTTGGATCTGGAGGCTCCGGCAAGTCGGGTGGTTCCGGCAAGTCGGGAGGATTCTCGGGCTCACAGGGTAGAAATAACCCGGTATCCGGAACAGGTTCAAAGGGCCAACGCAACGTCAACAAGTCGTCCGGCTCCACGTACAAGGGGACTTCCAGTAAAAGAATCCCGAAGTAGGTGCAGACGCAGTCGGGGGCGTTTCTCGCGGAGCCTGGGTAGATATCTACCCAGGCTCCATTTCTATGCAGCGATCGCAATTGCTACGGCAGCAGGATCACACGTCCTCTTCAGCAATTCCTTGATGCGCTTAGCGTCTTGCGTCCACGGATACAAAAGATCTCTTGGCTCCGGAGTACGTATCGTGCGACTATCCGACTCCAGCATCAAAAAATCGAACAGGTCATACGGCTCTGATTCGAGAATTTTAACTTCTTGTTCCGTTTGCGCGCGCATCAATTCCCACGTATTCGAATGGAATGCGTTTTGAGGTAATGCGCATATATATTTCAAAATAATCTCCTTTACGTTCGTCAAATCCTTTTTCAAACACGCCGCTCCAAGATTAATCTGGGCAAAGGAATGAAATTCCGCGGTATCGGAAAACAAATCGTAACAGAGGGCTGATCCGTTTTCACCAAGTTGCGCTTCAAGCGCATAGAGGGGGCCTGATAACAAATTCGCAGCAATTCGGTTGATGAAGTGTTCAGGCGACTGCAGTCCAAAACCGGGAAGATCCATGCGCAGAAATGCTTCGCTCGATGATGGCGATTCTGTTTTTATTATTTTTACGGTACGTTCACACGGAGGATACGCAAGTAGAGTGCCGTCATGGAACGCGACGACCTCGCTCGCGTCAATCGCTTTTTGGTTCACGTCTCCGTTTGGCCCCAGACAAATCATGCACATGTTGTCCGGGTGATACACGGAACGCGCAAGTGAAACGAACTGTTTTTTTTGGAGTCCAGCGGGGACCTCGATGAGGGATGAAGGGCGGGCATACGCCATACACAGAACGGCGCTGTCCAGTTCTTCCATGAGCCGCTCATGCGGATTGCGAAGGTGTGTGAATCGCTCTTTCTTCATCATGCCGATTGCCTTTGTCTGCTGCGCATCACTCCAAGAACCATCGCACACGAACTGAAATCCGCCCGTGATTCCCCTGACTGCCTCTGCCGCGCGATCACATTGAACGGCGCACATAAATGTTTGATACTCGCGATACGTATGAGCCTCAAAACGCCCTCCTCGTTTTACGATGGCTGCTTCGACATGCGAAGCGACCAGGTGCTCAAGGAGATGATGCGCACCGGGGAACGGATCGAAGACCGAGCCAGCACCATCTATACGGATGGCCAGGAGGCATTCGGCGACGGATGGATGAACGCGGTTGATCACCTTCATATGTTTCTGCATTTTCCCACGCGTAAGAATATATCATAAGGATCTTTTTATCCACATGGGACAGTTCCTTCGCGTCAGGCCGCCCTGACATGCTATACTATGGCGCGTATGTCACCCATTGCACGCTATTCAAAAAAGTCGGACACAAACGCCTCGCGGCGCGTCCTCCTCATCGTCGCGCTCTGCCTGTTCGTCGTTGCGCTCTCACTCGTCATCATCCAGAGCGTCGGTCCGTCGTCGCTTAAGATCAAAACGTATTCGCAAGGGTATTCCGAGGGATACGTGAAAGCGGCCACGCAGGCCTCGGCGATCAACCCGATGGCATCAATGCCGGTACCGGCCTTGAGCGCGAATATCGTGAAGATCAATGGGAATACGCTGACCGTCAACGTCACGAGCATCATGACGGATAAAAACATCGACGGCATCGGTGCTGAACGGCAGGTGGTCGTTACAAAAGATACGCAGATTTCGTTGATCGCTCCACTCAAGCCGGAAGATCTCGCAAAACAAGTAAAGACGTACATGGCCCAGCAGCGATCGTTCAAGCCGGGAGCGCCTTCGGCCCCGCCGATGCCTCCATCGCCAAACGCGACCAATAAAATAACAATCGCCGACCTCAAGGTCGGAGACGTAATCGCGGTGTACGGCGACGGATCTGATCTTAAAAACGAAGCGACGATCACCGCGAAAGCGATTACGGTAAACGCGCGACCTTCGTGAAACGGGCTGGCGGACGCGTAAGCCGTTCGCCCATTAGAGCCCCATACCAGAGAGTCCCTCAAGGAGCTTCCGCTGTTCGCGCGAAAGCTTTTTTGGAATTTCCGGCTTCAGCGTGACGAGGTGATCTCCGCGCGAGTGGCTTCGCAGGTATGGGATCCCTTTGCCGCGGAGCCGGAAGACGGTTCCGGCATCCGTCCCTGCCGGGACTTTCAGTTCGACGGGACCGTCAACGGTTTCGACGTCGATCTTCCCTCCGAGCGCGAACGCCGACATCGGCGCATACGCCTCGCTCACAACGTCATTCCCTTCGCGCGTGAACCTCGAATCTACTTTCACGCGGACGTGGACGTAGAGGTCGCCAGCGGCTCCGCCGTGTGGCGCCGCTTCACCGGATCCCGAGACCCTGATCGACTCGCCGTCATCAATGCCGGCGGGAATCGACACGGAGAACGTCCGGTTCGCGCCGATGACACCGTTCCCGTGGCAGGATGGACACGTCCGCTCGGGGACGGATCCCGTGCCACGGCACTTCTCGCACGCGGCGACGGTCTGGAATGATCCGAGGATCGTCTGCTGGAGGCGCGTGACGCGTCCTGAACCCTTACACGCGGGACATGAGACCGTCTTGGACCCTTTTTCGGCTCCTGATCCTCCGCACGCCTCGCAGGCCGTCAATGCGCGATAGCTCACGGTCTTCTCCGTGCCGCGGACGGCTTCCATGAACGTGATCTCGACGCGGACTTCGACATCGTTCCCGCGACGCCTCTGTCCGCCGCGAGACGTCCCGCCCGCCCCTCCAAACCCGAACATGTTCCCGAAGAGGTCGCCGAGGTCGCCCATGTCCTCGAAGTTGACGTTGAATCCGCCGAATCCCTGCGGACCGGCACCTGCGCCGCCTTGCTGGAACGCCGCATGGCCGAATTGGTCGTACGCGGCGCGCTTCTTCGCATCGCCGAGCACCTGATACGCCTCGTTCACTTCTTTGAACGCCTTTTCATCCCCGCCCTTGTCCGGATGCAATTCATGGGCCTTCTTGCGAAAGGCTTTTTTCAGATCGTCTTCGCTCGCACCTTTCGGGACGCCGAGGATTTCGTAGTAGTCGCGGGGCATGGCTCAGTTTGTAGTTTGTAGTTTGTAGTTGATAGTTCAGAATGGATCCGCGCGTCCTACTATTACTACATACTCTGTACTATTAACTCACTGACTCATCACCGAATCAAGCGTCTTCGACTTAAGATCGAACACGTACGGGACGCCGGAGAGTTCGATGCCGATGGCGAGCGTGCGCGTATCGTCATTCGACGGGCTGATCGTGATCGCCGGAACGGGCTGGTCGGCGGAGGCGGACGATTTCGCGAGACGCGCGACGGACGAGGCGTCAAGCGATGAAATGACGGCACCGTCATCCTCGGTCACGTCGACCTTCGAAGGGGTAAATCGTCCGTTCGTCCGGGTTCCGCTGATCGCGAGCTTGAGGATGGAGCCATACCCGCTCGCCTGGAGCGAGGCGGACGACGATTCGTCCGAATCGATTTCGAGGACGAGGAGCGGAACGAGATTGCCGTTCTTCAGATCGAGGAGATAACGGCTCACGTTCGAGTAGTCGTAAAGAGAAAATTCCGTCGCAATCCGCGCATGGCCGTCATCCTGGAATGCTTCAACCGCGCGGAACCCCGTAACCCGTTCTCCAGCGATGAGGAGTCTTCCCGCGCCCTCCGCGCCGCCCGCTACGTAGAACGCGCAGAGACGGCCTGCATCCGAGCATGATCCGGTTTCGGACGTCCCATCCGGCGTCGGTGCGGCGAGGACGAGACGCCCGTTCCCGTTCGGGATATCGCCGGACCAGAGTTCCGCGAGCCGTCCGGCCCGAAATGCGTTGAGGAGTTTCGTCTTCACATCCGCATCCGTCGACGTCGCCGGAAAATCGCCGATCTTCGCCAGATCCGTTCTCGGCTTCACCGGCGGATGGACGGCCTTCCCGTGCGAAACGGAAATCACGGCAACCGCAAGGACGACAATCACGATCACGGCCGCGATGCCGATCAGAGTAATGCGTTTCAGTCCACTGGTCGTCATGACTGAGTTAATACTAATAGTTGGTAGTGGCAGTAGCAGTAGGAATAGCCAGATATTTACGGTTGACTGCAACTATTCACTGCCAACTACTACTCCTAGACCATGTTCGCCTTCTTCAGGTACCACGGGTCCTCGACGATCTCGCGGATCCGTTTTGCGGCGACGTCGAGCGTGGACTCGGCCATGGGGAGCGCGAAGTCGTGCGCCTGGCGCCACCACCGCGTGAATTGGTCCGCGATCCCTTCGCGGCACTCGTGCCACGAACGGAGGTTGTCCAGCACGTCCGCGCACTTGACGATGCGGAGCTCCCGCGGACCGCGCGCGACGCGTTTCAGGTAGACTTCCGGCGTTTCGCTGCCCGGCCACATCGTGAGTCCGTCCACGAGCTTCCCGATCCCTTCGCCGAACCCGTCCTTCACCTCGCGGATCGTCGTCTGCGTATCCTCGATGACGTCATGGAGGAGCGCCGCCGCAATGATCGGCATCTCATGGATCCCCCACTCGGATGCTATCGTGTTCGCGATCCTGACCGGATGGATGATGAACGGCGACCCGTCTTTCCGAACCTGCGTCTCGTGACGCTCTTTCGCGAACTTGAGCGCGCGCCGCAGGACTTCCTTATCCTCCTCGCTGAACTTCTTCAACGATCGCTCGAACTGCGCGAGATGCCATGCGAGATCCCCATGCCGCTTGATCCCGTACGGAAACAACGTCCCGCTCGGCGCCTCCGCCACAACCGCCACGACCGTCTTTTTTTGTTTCGGGCGCGCGCGGCGTGCCCCTACTCGTGACTCGTGACTCGTGCGCCCCCCGGAGCCTTGGCGGAGGAGGGTGACTCGTGACTTCTTCTTGGGCTGCCGCCGAACGATCTTCGCGCGCTTTTTGATGGCCCGTTTTGCCGCTGTCCGCGTCCTGCTTGCGTGCTTGACGACAATCCGCCTGCCCGCCCTCTTCTTCGCCCCCGTCTTCGCCTTCTTCTTTTTCATACTGCACTCTATTGTACGCCACAAACACCCGTTCGTGGACGGCTTTAAGGGGCTTATTTCTGCGAAAAATCACCTTCGACCGGGCCGGAATTGTCCCCAGGCTGACCGTCTGCAGATCCAGCAGAATCTGTCGAGTCCGTTCCGGCTGATTTTGCCTGCTCATACATCTTCGCACCGACGGCTTGCGCGGCGGTCGCGAGCGCATCCGATGCGCGCTTGATCGCCTCGACATCCTCGCCTCTGAGCGCCGTCTTGAGTTCTTCGAGTTGTTCCTCAACCGGCTTCTTCTCATCCGCCGTCACCTTATCGCCGGCCTCCTTCAGCATCTTCTCCGTCGTGTAGACCATCGTCTCGCCCATATTCTTGATCTCGATGGACTCCCGACGCTTCTTGTCGGACTCCGCGTTCGCCTCCGCCTCCTTCTTCATCCGTTCGACTTCGTCTTTCGAGAGGTTCGTCGACGCCGTGATCGTGATCTGCTGTTCCTTGTTCGTCGCACGGTCCTTCGCTTTCACGTTCAGGATCCCGTTCGCGTCGAGATCGAACGTGACCTCGATCTGCGGGACGCCGCGCGGCGCGGGCGGAATGCCGCTCAGCATGAACCGGCCGAGCGAACGGTTGTCGCCGGCCATCTCGCGCTCGCCCTGGAGGACATGGACCTCGACGCTCGGCTGGCCGTCGGACGCCGTCGAGAAGACCTGTGATTTGGACGTCGGGATCGTCGTATTCCGCTCGATGATCTTCGTGAAGACGCCGCCGTACGTCTCAAGGCCGAGCGAAAGCGGCGTCACGTCGAGCAGGAGGAGATCGCCTTTGATGTCGCCCTGGAGGTTGCCCGCCTGGACCGCCGCGCCGAGCGCGACGACCTCGTCCGGATTCACGGTCACGTTCGGTTTCTTGCCGAAAAACTTTTCGACTTCCTGCTGGACGAGCGGCATCCGCGTCATCCCGCCGACGAGAATGACCTCGTGGAGGTCGGACGCCGAGAGCTTTGCGTCCGCGAGCGCCTTCCTGCACGGCTCGAGCGTCTTTACGACGAGACTGCCGACGAGCTCTTCGAGCTTTGCGCGCGTCATCTTGAGGAGCAGGTGCTTGGGCCCATTCGCGTCGCTCGTGATGAAGGGCTGGTTGATTTCCGTCTCCACGGCGTGTGAGAGCTCGATTTTGGCCTTCTCCGCGGCTTCCTTGATGCGCTGGAGCGCGAGGTGATCCTTTGAAAGATCAATCCCTTCCACCTTCCGGAACTCGTCGACGATCCAGCCGATGATGACCTGATCGAAATCGTCGCCGCCGAGGTGCGTATCGCCGTTCGTCGCACGGACCTCGACCGTGTTCTGGTTCGTTGCCGCGTCAAACGCAACCTCGAGGACGGACACGTCGAACGTTCCGCCGCCCAAATCGTACACGACGATCTTCTCGTCCTTCTTCCGGTCAAACCCGTATGCGAGTGCGGCCGCCGTCGGTTCGTTGATGATGCGAAGGACCTCGAGCCCGGCGATCTCGCCGGCGATCTTCGTGGCCTGCCGCTGACTGTCGTCAAAATACGCCGGCACCGTGATGACGGCCTGTGCGATCTTTTCGCCGACGCGCGCCTCCGCATCCCGCTTCAACTTCTGGAGCACCATTGCGGAGATCTCCTCGGCGGAATACTGCTTGCTCCCGTCCTCAAGCTCAAGGCGGACGCCTTCGCTCTTCTGGACGATCTTGTACGGAAGCCACTTCACGTCGCGCTGGAGCTCCGCGTCATCCCACCGGCGCCCGATGAGCCGCTTCACGGAGAAGAACGTATTCTTCGGGTTCACGACGGACTGCCGCTTCGCCTGCTGGCCCACGAGAATCTCGCCGCCTTTCGCGAACGCCACGACGGACGGCGTGGTCCGATTCCCCTCGGCGTTCTCCAGGATCTTCGGTTGGCCGCCTTCAACCACGGCCATGCATGAGTTGGTCGTTCCGAGGTCGATTCCTAATATCTTTGGCATAGTTTCTTTGTGATGGATATGGGTTTGGCGTTTGGGGTTTGGCGTTTGGTCTCTCTGACCAAAACCCAAACGCCAAACACCAACTGCTATTTCTTTGGATTGACGTTAATCTTGATCGTTTTGCTCTCTTCCTTTCCTTTGGGGATCTCGATTTTCAGCATCCCGTTCTCATACGTCGCGTTCGCCCCGCTCTCGAGGACGTGGACCGGAAGTGGGATCGTTCTGAAAAGCGAGCCTGAACGGACTTCTTTCCGATAATAGTTCTTCTCGTCGACTTCCGTCTTCCGTTCCATCGAACCTTTAATCGTCAGCACGTCGTTCTGGACGGAGACCTCGATCTTCGCGGGGTCGATGCCGGCGACGGGCGTTTCGACGATGAGATTCTTCCCGTCTTCGTAGATATCAACGGGCGGGAAGATGTCCGTCCCGACGGTCGGCATCATCGATTGAAACGGTTTCATGTATCGGCTGAACTCTTCGTCATCGAAGAGCGGTTGCCATGGGATGAGTCGCATATCATTGGATGGTTAGATGGTTGGATCGTTGGATGGATAGTCGCTCATTCGTTGATGGATGAGACGGTCACTTTTGCAGCGCGGATGACTTTCCCGTTCAGTTTCCAGCCGTTGATCGTCGCGCGGATGATCTCGCCGGGGGGAATGGATGCCGATGCCTCTTCGCCGATCGCTTCGTGGATTGTCGGGTCGAACGGACCGGTTGCGCGGATCTTCTCAAGGCCGAGTTCCTTCGAGGCGTCCATCCAGAGCGAGCGGACGGCTTCGAGGCCGGTAATCCAGTTCTCGAAGGGGCGGCGCGCATCCGCGGGAACCGCATCCAGCGACGGTGCGTACGAGAGTGCCACATCAAATTGGTCGATCGCGGGGAGGAGCCGTAGGAGCGCCTGCTCGTTCGCAAATTTGACGTACTCCTCTTTCGCGCGCTGGGTTTCTTTAACGAGGTTCTCGTAATCCGCCTTTGCCCGACGCCACCCGCAGAGGTACTCGTCGCGCTCTTTTTTCACGATGTCGATCGGATCGTCGGATGCGCGTGCGCACCGGTCTTCACACGAACCGTCATCCGTATCACCGCCCTTGATGTCCTTACGAATCTCTTCATCCATATTATTTTAGTGAAGTCATCGCGGTTTTCGCCGCCGCGAGGACGTTCCGCGCTTTCCTGTAATCCATACGAATCGGGCCGAACGCCGCGATGAGCGTCCTCCCGCGGAGCGTCATGACGACCGTGGCGCAGCCGCTGCCGAACGGGCACGTCCCGCCGATGAGCGCGGTCGGTTCCGCGTACGTCCGGTCGCGCAACGCGGCGAGCTCGCGATCGAGCCGATCGAGCACCGACCCCATCGACACGACGCGCGCCCGGTCGTGGAATTCCGGCTGGCTGAAGAGGGACGTCAGCCCCGTGTAGTACGCATCCGATTCATTCATGCCGACGAACATCGCCGCGCCAACATAGTCCGCGCATGCTTTCGCGACGCGCTTCGCATTGGCGTCAACCCCATCCTCCTCAAGGATCGACCCGGAGACGAGCTTGCGTTCCGCGGCGGACGGAGCGGCGTCGCCAAGGCGTTCGACGTACCATTCGTATGCTTTCGTCGAAGGGATGCGCCCGGCGGACGTGTGCGGCTGGACGAGGTAGCCCTCCTCCTCAAGCGTCGCGAACCAGTTCCGGACCGTCGCCGAACTCATCGGGATCTTGTGCGACGCAACAACCGCGCCGGAACTGACCGGCTCGGCCGTTCGAATGTAGTCGGCGACGACGTGTTCGAGGACGCGCTCAATGCGTTGATCCATAGCTAGCACTCTACCGTCTTGATTGCTAAACACAACATTACCAATCATTAAAAATGGTGTCAATACCCAGTTGGCCTACGAATTTACGAATGGGCTCACGAATCGGCGAATTACGAATGGACGAACCCTGACCCCAATTATTCGTACATTCGCCGATTCGCCCCATTCGTAAATTCGTAGGCCAATCGTACATTCGTATACCTAACGCAGTCGGCGAACGGCGCGGCAAAAAACGTCACCGCGCTCAAACTCGTTTTTAAACTGGTTGAAACTCGCCGTGGCAGGCGAGAGGACGACGACATCCCCCTTTTTCGCGCGCGCGGAAGCGATGCGGACGCCCTCGTCGACCGACGGGATCGTTTGATGCTTGATGTTCCGGACCATCAATTCCCTGCGCAATTTCTCAGAGCCGCCCCCGGGCAAAAGAAGGATAGAAACGGAGCGCCGCATCTTGGCGATTTCGCGTCCGAGTTCGATAAACTCAAGCTCTTTGTCCGCTCCGCCAACGATGAGCCATACCTGCCTTGACACCGGTCGGAGCGCCCGGAGCGCCGCAATCGTCCCGTCCGGCGTCGTCGCGGTCGTATCATTGACGTACCGCACCCCTCGCCGTATCCGAATCGTCTCAAGTCGGTGTTCAAGAGGAGCGAACGATCGAAGCGCTTTTCGGATCCCGGCAACGGTCGCCCCCGCCTCGCGCGCCGCAAGCATTGCGGCACAGGCATTCATGCCGTTGTGCGCGCCGATCAGTTTCATGCGGTCAACGCCGATCACGCGCGTCTTTTTGAGATAGAGAACGCTGCGCAAGAGTCGCGCATCCGTTCCCTTGCTCGTTCCAAACGTCTTTACGCGGCCGGGCGCTTCCCGTCGCCATAATTGCCCATAGACATCGCCCGCATTCAGAATGACGACGTCTGCGGGACGCTGCTGGCGGAAAATCTGCGCCTTCGCTTCCGCGTAATCCTCCATCCCATCATACGCATTGAGGTGGTCCCGCATCACGTTCGTTACGACGGCGATATGCGGCGCGCGGCGAACGAGCGGAAGCGATTCGCACTGCCAGCTAGACAATTCAAGGACGACGACGTCCTTCGGCTTGATCTTCGAGAGGAACGTCAGCGGCGAGACGAGAATGTTGCCGCCAAGCCAGACGCGCTTTCCGCTCGCCTTCAGCAACGCGGCGATGAGCGAGCTCGTCGTGCTCTTCCCGCGCGTGCCCGTGACGCCGATGACCGTGGCCGGGCACCGATCAAGGAAGAGCGAGATGTCGGATGCGATGGCAATCCCCTCTTTCCGTGCAAGCTTCATCTCGGGCGAATTCGGACGGACGCGCGGATTTGCGACGATGAGCGCCGCGCGTCTCACGTCCTCCGGGTCATGACGGCCAAGGACAAAGCGGACATTCTTAAAACGCTTCAAGCGCTTGACGTTTGACGCGAGGTCGACGGCCGATTTCAGATCCGAAACGGTCACCTTCGCGCCAGCACGCGCGAACGCGAGCGCCGCCGAGATGCCGCTCCCCCTGGGAAACTGACCGAGCCCGAGAATCAAGACAGGGACGTCCTTCCAGTTCTTTTTGGTCAATGGCGCATCGAAACGTCTCATACGAAGCAGGTGGGGAAGGATCGTTAGATGGTTAGATGGTTAGGGTTGTGCGCCAGAGGCGCACCCGCCTTTGGCGGGGAATATTTTCTTTGATTTTTTCCGACGAACCATCTAACGATCCAACCATCTAAAGCCTTATCTCTTAAGCGACAAATCAAACGCAATCTCCTCGACCTTCCGGAGATTCTGCTTTGCCTGGTCGAATTTCTGGCGGAGCGGGCCGGTCAAGTCGAGTTCGAGGAGAAACGCCACGCCGTCGCGGACGATGTCAGACAGGCGCTTGACTTCCTTCATGTCGCGCCGCGTCGCGGCTAGGACGCACGAGCGCACGCACTCGCCCGTGACGTCCGAGAGCGCGCCGAGGATGACGTCCGGATCATCCGCGACCTCCTTCGGGATCCCGATCGTCTTTGCAAACATCGCATCACGGTACATCGCAGCTTCCGTGAATTCCTCAAGCGCCGCGCGCCACGCCCCTTCGGACATCAAGCGCCGATCCGTCCCGACGACCTTCTTCCCCCGCGCAACGAGCTTTCGCGCCCCGTTCAACTCCCCGTCCGCATCCGCCTTCGTTCCTCGCTGAACCGCAAAGATCGCTCGCTTGGACGCGCCGAGGATATCGGATGAGATCTGCTGGATTTCGCGCCGGCGCGCGGTCATCGATTTATAGGAACGGACGACGGTCGTGAGGGCTTTGATATCTAACATAGCGATAGTCGATGAGTCGATGAGTCGATGAGTCGATGAGTCGATGAGTCGATGAGTCGATGAGTCGATGAGTCGATGAGTCGATGAGTCGATGAGTCGATGAGATGCTACGCATTCCACACCGATAAAGCAAGCGCGTGGTGAATCATCAGGCCAAACCGCATAGCGTGTCTATCAGTCGATTTAAAATTGAATATAGTCACTTATCGACTTACCGACTCATCGACTTCACTCGTTGACTTGATGACTGGATGACTTCTCTGTACAGTCGGTCCGTCTTCTCCGCGATCGAATCCCAATTATAGTCGCGCGTCACGATCTCCCTCGCGCGCTCGCCGCGTTCGCGGAGGATCTCCGGGTCTTCCGAGACCCAGGCGAGGATCTCACGAAGACGACGGACGTCATCCTTTGGGAAGCTGATGCCCGAGTGGTCGACGAGTTCGAGATTTTCCGGGATGTCGCTCATAATGACGACCTTCCCGTGCGACATCGCTTCAAGGACGGCCACGGAGAGCCCTTCGCTCCTCGACGGATGGACGAGCGCGGTGCAGTGCGCGAGGAGCTGTTCAAGCTCGCGGCCCGTCCGGAACCCGAGCATCTTCACGCGCATGTCGCGCTCCGCCATGGCGTAGAGGCGCTCCGCGTACCGCTCGTCGTATCCCGCGTCGCCGACGAGCGCAAAATCAAGCGCCGTCGGCACGGTGAGGAACGCGTCGAGGGCGACGTCGAACGCCTTGTGCGGGACGAGCCGTCCGAGGCCGAGGAAATACCCGTTCGGCCGGAGCCCCATCGCCTGAATCGCGTCCGTCGCGATGTTCCGTTTCGGCGGTTCAATGCCGTTCGGGATCAAGACCGGCTTCACGCCGAACATCTGTACGCAGAACCGCTGGATGACGTGCGACACGGCGATCGTCGCGTGCGGGAACCGCACGGCCGTCCACTCGCCGAGCGCGAGGTACGCGCGCGCGAACACGTTCCATTTCTCATGGAACCGGTCGCGCGAATGGAACGTCACGATGATCTTCGACCGCGGCGAGAACATCCGCGGAATCCATGCAAGCGTCGATGGGCCAACGCCGTGGTAGTGGATGATGTCGTACCGCTGTCCGATCGCATGGAACGTTGAAAGAAGAACGTGCGCGATCGTCTCGGTGTGCTTCCTCCGCACCGTCGGAATCGTGACGAGACGGCACCCGTTCCATCGCTGATGATCGCGCGGATTCGTGTACGGGCGCACGTAGATCGTGACGTCGTGCCCGAGTTTCACGAGGCGCGGCGCAAGCTGTTCGACGTGACGCTCAATGCCGCCTCCGAATGCCATCGTGGCGGGGACCCCCTTGCACCCGATCATCGCGATGCGCATCTTGATTAAAGTGAAGCTTTCGGCTAGTATTGTAGCACTTTCTTCTCGGGCGTCGTTGTGTCGGGCGTCGGGAGTCGGTTCGGCCGACGTCCGACGCAACGACGCAACGACGCCCGAGCCCTGACCCGGTAGCTCAGCTGGTAGAGCAGTGGCCTTTTAAGCCAACGGTCGTGGGTTCGAATCCCGCCCGGGTCACCATCAAAATCCTCCGCCTTCGGCGGAGGATTTTGAGTCGTGAGTCGTGAGTCGTGAGTTACAGAATAGTTCAATCCATTAACGTCACCGGATCAGGTTGACGGCATCTGAAACTTGTGTCAGATTGGAGCCACTTCGTTCCTTGTTCGCTCATTCACACCACCCACAGAGAAGAAAGGGGGCATCCATGTCCAGAGCCCTTCGAGTCTTCTGCATCCTCCTCATGTCGTGTTTTGCCTTCGCCTGCGGCAATCAGGAACCCAGGGCGGCCGTCGCGCGCGTGCGCGTCTTCCCCGCCAAAGTGCTCCAGAAGAAATTCTTCCAGCTCAGCGCCGACGACGACCTTTCGGAAGCGGCGAGGAAGACATTCCTCGAAGCCGCCTTGAACGAGGCCTCCGGAAGCGGGTTCGTCGTTTCGGGCCACGAGAAAAACGGAAAATCCCTGTTCGTCACGAACGGACACGTCACGCGATACGCGGATCGCCCGGAACTCACCTTGGATGACGGAGAAACATTCAGCTCTTCGCACATCCTCTTCCAGGATCCGACCCATGACCTCTCGATCCTCGAATTCAAGTCGAGCGGCGCATCTTCATCCGGATTGAAGCTTGCGACGGCGTATAACGACACGGAAGAGATCCTCGCGCTCGGATATCCCGCGCTGGCGAAGGAAGGAAAGTTTCAGGTCACGACCGGCGTCATCTCGGATCATTGCCTCCATCAGCGCGACCTCGAGAAAGATGGGACGACGCCGAACGGCGATTCGTGCTGGATCAAGCATACGGCCGCAACGGATCAGGGATCCAGCGGCGGCCCGATCATCGCCAAGTCAAACGGCGCCGTTGTCGGCGTCACGACGGCGATCCTCGGAGGCCGCAACAGCATGTTTCTCGCCGTTCCGGCGGAAGCCATTGAGAGCGCGCTCAAGCAAGCCGAAGAAATCCGGGAGCGCAGGAATGATAAGTCTTGGCTGACCGGTCAACTCAAGGATACGTGCCGGAAATTCCTTGACGAACTCCAATCGTCAAGCCCGAACTACAAATTCCTCCAGAGCATCATCTCGAACGAGCTCGCCGCGAATGAGGGCCACGCGCTCTATCGAACCATCATGGCGAATTCCGATTTCCTGAGCGCACGTATGGTCGCAGGAGCCTTTTTAACAGATCCGCTCGAGACCTTCCGCAGCGCCATCGTCGCGAATCTCAAGGCCATGATGGCCGTCTACCACGGAAAGACGGCGGACGAGCGCTGCGAACAGGTAAACCAGAACGACGATCCGCTGAACCAGGACGGGAACGTCCGCATCATGGTCGCGTTCCAGAACGGAAAAAAAGTCGAGTTCGTTTGGCGGCTCGACGGCGGATGGAAACTGCTCGACTATAATCCGTGATCCTCGCTCGGTCTCCTCTTCTACTGCTTAACGACCAACGGACTCCCTCTGCACCAGGGAGTCCGTTTTGCATCAGATCTCCCCGGCATCGCTACGTCATCACGCTGTACGCGATGTCCGCGAGCGCGTCGCCGCGATCCGTCGGGAACGCGGCGTGGAGCGAATCGCCGAGGCTCGTTCGCGCGTCATCATCCGCGATGAGATCACGAATCGCTTCGGCGAGAAAATCGACCCACGCACGCCCTTCCTGCTCAATCGTCCGCACGGAACTGCTGAGCGCCTCCGCGTTTGCCTCCTGCGGTGAATTCGGGAGCGGGACAAGGATCGCCGCTTTTGAGCAGGCGGCGAATTCCGCGATCGCGCCGATGCCGGCGCGATACGACGAGGTCGGCGGCGGCGTACGCCGTCATCATCTCATCCGTAAAGAATTCCTCGATGATGTACCCTTCGCGATCAACGGACGTCCGCTCCTTTTTTCCCTTTCCCGTGAGGTGGATAACCTGGACGTCATCCGGAAGTCCTGGCGCGATCTTCCACATCGCGCGATTGATCGCGAGCGCGCCCGTTCCGCCACCGGTGACGAAGAGGACCTTCTTGGACGGATCGAGGTTGAAGTACTGGCACGCATCCGCGCGCATCGGGAGGTCTTCCAAGCCGAATCGCGTCGGCGTGGGGATCGGGTAGGACGCAACGCCGCGGCCGAACGGATTGTCCGAATAGGCGAACGACGTCGTCACGTACCGGCTCTTCCGCGCGACGAGGAGGTTGCTCAACCCCGGAATGCAGTCGAGCTGATGCGAGACGCAGGGGATCCGGTACGCATTCGCGGCGCGGACGACCGGAACGGCCGTGAAGCCGCCGGCGGAGACGACGACATTCGGATGGATGCTCACCATCATGTCGCGCGCGGTCCGTCGCGCGCGATAGAAATCGAACGGTGCCGTCAGGAGGCGGAGCGAGACGTACCGCGGGAGCTTCGCTACGGGAATCGCGAAGTACGGGTACCCGTACGGCTCGACGAGATCCCGCTCCGGTCCGGTCTCCGTGCCGGCCCACGCGATCCGGAGCTCCGGGTTCCGCCGCTTCATCGCGTCGGCAACGGCAAGGAGCGGCGTCACCGGACCCGCCGTTCCCCCGCCCGCGAAGATAACGCTCCTGCTCATACGGTTTTCTGGCGCGCGCGCTTTCCGATGGCGGCGACGAGGCCGAGCGCGGCCAGCATCGTCACCATGCTCGAATTCCCGTAACTCACGAACGGGAGCGTCACGCCCGTCATCGGCATGAGGCCGATCATCGACGCGACGTTCACGATCGTCTGGACGCCGATCCAGATTCCAACGCCCGCGGCGAAGAGCTTCATGAAACGGTCGTCCGTCCGGTGCGCGATGTCGAAACAGCGCCACACGAGGCACCCAATCGCCGCGAGAAACACGAGGACGACGAGGAAGCCGAGTTCTTCGGCCATGATCGCGAAGATCGAATCGCCCTGCGCCTCGGGGAGGTAGAGGTACTTCTGCCGCGACTGGCCGTACCCGAGGCCGAATAATCCCCCGCTCCCCACGGCGAGGATTGCCTGGTTGATGTGGTACCCGATCCCTTTCGGGTCGAGCTCCGGGTGGATGAACGTCATGACCCGCGCGGCCCGGTACGGGGCCACGCTCACGAGGACGAGGAAGAGCGACGCGAACGCGCCGCTGACGGTTGCAAACCAGATGAGCGGCGCGCCGGCGGCAAGGTAGAGGAGCATCGCGGTCCCGGCGACAACGGCCATGGTCCCCGTGTCCGGCTCGACGACGAGAAGGAGAACGACAAGGCCGAGCGCGCCGAAGTACGAGATCGCGTGCTCGACCGTCATCTTCGCGTGCGTCCCGCGCGATGCGAGCCACGCCGAGATGTAGACGAGGAAGGTCAGCTTCGCGAACTCGGACGGCTGGAACTGGACGCCGAAGATGCGGACCCACGACCGCGACCCCCCAACGGCGTGCCCGACCCACGGAAGGAATACGGCGGCGAGGAGGACGAGCGTCGCGACGAACGCCGGCACGGCAAAACGCTCGAGCGTACGAACGTCGATGCGCGAACACGCGTAAAACAAGATCCCGCCGGGGATGAGCCCGAACAGGATCTGACGGCGCACGAAGTAGAGCGGATCGCTGTACGCCTGGAACGAAATCGGTCCTGAGGCGGAGAGAAGGACGACCGCGCCGAACACGGCCAGGCCCGCGACGAGCCATAGGAGGAGCCGATCGATCGGCTGGACGTCCGTGCGTCGCATGCGGCTTAGAATGGCGTGCGCGTGGGATCGACGAGCGCGAGGATCACGCCGATCGACGCCGCGATGATTGAGATAATCCAGCTCCGCATGACAATCTGCGATTCGCACCAGCCGATCGCCTCGAGGTGGTGATGGAGCGGTGATGAACGGAAGATTTTCCGCTTCCACCATTTCTTTGATGCCGTCTGGATGAGCACGGAGAGCGACTCGACGACGAACGGAAGGGCGATGACGGGCAGGAGGAGCGCCGTATTCGTGATCATCGCGACGGCGGCAAGGACGGCCCCGAGCGACATGGCGCCCGTATCGCCCATGAAGACGGATGCCTTCGGGACATTGAACCAGAGGAACGCAAGGAGCGCGCCGAAGATGGCGAGACAGAACGCCGCAAGGTCGATGCGCCCCTGCGTCAGCGCGATGATCGCCATGGCGCCGAACGACGTCATGAACGTGCCGCCCGCCAGACCGTCAAGTCCGTCCGTTTCATTCGCGCTGAACGACGTCGCAATCATCACGATGACGAAGAACAGCATGTACGCCCAGCCGAGATGGAACGTCCCGACGAACGGGACATGGACGAAATCCCATTGGAGCCTCGAAAAGAACCAGTACGCCCCAACAAGCGAAATCGCCGCGTACGAAACCAGCCGCACGCGTTTCCGAAGCCCGCCGCCGTTCGGACCGATCTTTCGCGCGTTCAGGTAGTCATCAAGCATCCCGATGAGACCGGCGGCAACGAGGATCCCGAGCGGAAGCCGCGTTTGCGCGCGCGAGAGGAATGAGAGGCTGCAGAGCGGCGCAAACTGGACCGCGCACGCGCCGCGGTACGCAAGAATGATTGCGAGGACGGTCGCCCAGATCACAACGCCGCCCATCGACGGCGTTCCGGCCTTCGCGGCGTGAAGCCTCGCCATGATCGGCGCGCTCGCTTCGTCGCGGATCGCCTTCCCGAGTTTCAGCCGCCGGAGGATCGCAATCCACACCGGCATCGCCGCGAATGCCACGATGAATGCCGTTGCAAAAATGATGACGAGACGCGCAACGTGGTACGTCTCGTAAAACGACATGCTATCCATTCTTGAGGACGATGAAGATCGCTCCGATGGCGGCGAGGACGGCAAACACCGTTGCCGCGCTTAAAAGAACCCTCGTCGCGATTCTATCATGCCGGTACATGATCAACGAAACGACGATGTCCGTCCCAATCGCCGCGATGGCGTACGCCGGCGCGGCAAACACCCACGGCCACGGCCGCACGTCATCAATGCCGAGGTACAGGTTGTAGTGGAAGACGAGCGCACTATTCCGGACGCCGACGGGGACGAGCCGGACAAGGTAGAACGCGATCGCCAAAAGGACGATCGCGCACGTCGCGATCGTCTGCCATTTGAACCACGGGTCGTCCCATGCGATTTCGTACGCGAGACGCCATTCGGCGGTATTGAGCTTCATGCGTTTCATTCTTGGGAAGTTAGAAGTTAGAAGTTAGAAGTTAGAAGTTTGAAGTTAGGTCGGATCGGATTTCCCTAACTTCTAACTTCAAACTTCTAACTTCCCCTCGACAAAGATGCGCCCCGCCGGATCATCCACAACCACTTCCGAATACCCCGGAACCTCCAACAGACGATTCTCGACGATCCCCTCCAGCGTCACGGCGGCAAACGGACATCCGACGCACGCCCCGAGGAACCGGACGCGCACGATCCCCGTGTCGGCATCCGCATCAGCGAGCTCAATGCCGCCTCCGTGGAGCTCCAGACGCTCACGGACGTCATTCAGCGCCGATTCGACGCGATTCTTAAAGGATTCTGCCATTTCACAACCCCATCCTAGTCGCGTAGGGTCCCCTTGACAAGCCCGCCCTCCTCCGCCTATACTTCCCGCGCAATAACGTCATTCTCGCTGCGTCGGGCGTCGGGCGTCGTTGCGTCGGTCCGGCCGACGCAACGACGCCCGACGCAACGACGCCCGATTCATCCCAACCCTATGGCACATAAAAAAGCCGGCGGTTCCACCGCGAACGTCCGCGATTCGCAGGGGCAACGCCTTGGCGTAAAACTCTACGCGGGCGAACACGCGAAATCCGGCGCAATTCTCGTCCGCCAGCGCGGCACGCCGATCCGCGCAGGACTGAACGTCCGCCGCGGCAAGGATGACACGCTCTTCGCCGTCGCGAACGGAATCGTGAAGTACACGACGAAGCGGGTCACCAACTACGACGGGAAGATCACGCATAAGAAGTTCGCGAATGTGCTTCCGACGGCATAAACCCGAATTGGAAAAAAGGACCCACACGGGTCTTTTTTGATTCATGTTGACAGAATCCCACTTCCGTCTTAATGTCCCGATCGTTTGGAGGATCATGATCATCTCTGCAGAACAATCCAGACTCGCCAGTCTCCTGATGGCAGGATTCACAGCGGCCATCGGAGCGGACTTTCGACAAACCAAGATTCGATTCGATGCATCCCGCTTACGAAACGTCATCTTGGTCGATCTCGCCAGAGAAGACGGCGGAGCGCCATTCACGCAAGGAATCTCACGTGTTAGAGATTTCGGCAAGATGATGACACACCTCAATGAAGCCGGGGTTATCCGACTCGACCCCTCACTCCAGCACTTTGAGATTACAATCTCCGATTACCACATCGGAGAACTGCGCAAACCGCCGAGCGCTCCATTCACCCGGAAAAAAAACAGGCCAACCGAGCATCCGGATTTTACGGTCGCGACACGGATCGCCCGGGAATATCTCTGCGAAGTCCTGAACGCCTCGACCGCGCCTCCAAAACGGTCGGCTTCACCCGATCCTGATCAGCACGCACCGACATCCGCCTGAACACTCCTCTCACCCTCACGTCCCCCCTTTCCACGCGCTCCGATTTGAAATTCGGGGCGCCTTTGTTTTTCGAGTGATATGGGAAATGTTTTCTTCGCACCATCACCGCTTTTTCGCGGCGGCGCTGAGGAATCCGAGGAACAGCGGGTTCGGACGGAATGGCCGTGATGTGAATTCCGGGTGGAACTGCGATGCGATGAAGAAGGGATGCTTTGGCAGTTCGATCATCTCCGCGAGCGTCCCATCCGGCGATCGGCCGGAGATGTGAAGGCCGCGTTTTTCAAGCGCGTCCGCATATGCCGGGTTGACCTCATAACGATGCCGATGCCGCTCCTGAATGAGCGCTGCGCCGCCGTAGAGCTTTTTCACGATCGAACGGTCGGCGAGGACGCACGGATAGTTCCCAAGGCGCATCGTCCCGCCGTAGTCGCTGTTCTTCATCCGCTCTTCCTGCTCGTTCATGAGGTGAATAACCGGGTGCGGCGTCTTCGGCGCGACTTCGGTCGTCTGCGCGTGTGCGAGACCGAGGACGTTTCGCGCGTATTCGATGACCGCGAGCTGCATCCCGTAACAGATGCCGAGGAACGGAATCTTCCGTTCACGCGCGTACCGGATCGCCTTGATCTTCCCCTCGACGCCGCGCGACCCGAATCCGCCGGGGATGAGGATCCCGTCGAGCTTCGAAAGCTCCCGCTTCATGAGCGCCGGCGATTTCTCGTACGCCTCGCTGTTCAGCCACGCGATTTCCGGATGGCGCTTCACCGCCCACGCCGCGTGCTTGATCGCCTCGATGACGGAGAGGTAGGCGTCGCTCAGCGTAAAATCCCCGGTTGAAAAATACTTTCCCACGATGCCGATTCGGACGGGGCGCGCGCCGTTCCGCTCGATGAGCGCCGAAAGATCCTCCCATTTCGCCATCCGCTCGCGCGCCGCATGGATCTGGAGTTTCTTGCAAAGCCGTTCTCCGACGCGCTCAAGGTGAAGCCGAAGCGGGACCTCGTAGATCGACGCGGCGTCTGGCGCGGAAATGACATCCTCCGGACTCACGTTGCAATTCGCGCTCAATTTCCGCTTGCGCGCTTCGTCAAGGAGGTGGGTCGACCGACAGATGATCATGTCCGGCTGAAGTCCGGCGCTGTTCAGCGAGCGACACGCGTATTGCGTCGGCTTCGTTTTCATCTCACCGAGCGTCCCGGGGACCGGGAGGTAGCTCACGAGGATGATCGCGACGTCATTCGGACGATCAAGCCGCATCATGCGACAGGCCTCGAGGAAGAGGATGTTCTGGTATTCCCCGACCGTCCCGCCGACCTCGATCAGCGTGACATCCGCATCCGCGCGCTCCGCGGCGGCCGTGATGCGCGAGATGACTTCAAGCGGAATGTGCGGAACGACTTCAACGGTTTTTCCACCATACCCCATGGACCGTTCGCGTTCGATGACGGAGAGATAAATGCTCCCCGTCGTCATGTAGTTTTCGGAGCTCATCTCCGCATCGAGGAACCGTTCGTAGTTCCCCAGGTCCTGATCGGATTCCTGCCCGTCGTGGGTCACAAAAACCTCGCCATGTTCGACGGGGTTCATTGTTCCGGGATCCACGTTCACGTACGGATCAATCTTCACGGCCGTAACGCGGAGCCCTCTCGCCTTGAGGAGCGCGCCGATTGAGGCCGTCGTGACGCCCTTCCCGACGCCCGACATGACGCCGCCGGTGACAAAAATGAATTTCCGACGCGCGTGAGGCATATCGGGAGTGGACGTTAGCACACGCGCGAGCATCAAGCCATCAGCCAGTCGATTAGTCGAGTAGCCGAATAGTCGATGAGTCTCGGGATTGTTTTTTACTATTCGACTAATCGACTAATCGACTTCACATATTAACTCATCGACCTCTCAAAAGTGTATACGCACGTTCCTCTTGACGGATCCCCCAGAAGTCGACCTGCGCCTCGAATGGAAACGTCTCTTCCGCTTCGGTTCCGCGCGCGTTTTCGGGAGCGGGGTCTCGACGCCTTCGCTCTCGGCGATCTTCCGCATGGCTTCGCCGAGGAGCTTGTCGCTGTTCCGGTATCCGCTCACCTGGAACGCACACTGGACCGGCATCCATGCGCCGCCCTTGATTGCCTCTTCCTTCGTCAATTTTGCCTTCGCGGTCGCCGGCGCCATGAAGAGGAACATGTGGACGGTCTTTTCAATCAATCCGGCCTCGCGCCAAAAACGGAAACTCGTCTTCCCGAGCGGCGCGATGAGCCGGAGCCCTTCGAGCCCCGTCTCCTCACGGATCTCGCGCACGGCCGTCTGGGCGAGCGTTTCGCCGAGTTCCGCCTTCCCCTTCGGGAACGACCAGCGCCCGTACGGATCCTTGATGAAGAAGACCTCAATCCGCCCGCCGCGGTTTCGGTACACAACACCTCCCGCGCTCACCAGGTGGTAGTCGGGTCTCCGCTTGAACGTCTCCCACCGCGGGTACGATCTCCGTTTTCCGCCACTCGCCGGCTTATCGGGACGATCGATCGGTTGAGATGATCTCAAGGGCTTTGTCGAGCTGGGGATCCTTGTCTGCATTTTCATCTTCAGGCGTGATCTTCACGGTGACGTCAGGCGTAATGCCTTCCTTGTCGATCGAACGGCCTTTCGGCGTTAGCCATTCTGAAATCGTAATCTTCATCGCCGATCCGTCGGGGTAGTCGATGAGGTTCTGGACGGACCCTTTCCCGAACGTCTTCGTGCCGACGATCTTCGCGGCGCCGTAATCCTGGAGCGCCCCGGCAAGGATCTCGGCGGCCGAGGCCGACCCTTCGTTCACGAGGACGACCGTGGGCATGCCGCGGAGCTTCCCCGCCCCCGTTCCGGTGTACCGGTCCGTAATCTGCCCCTGCTTCCGCTGCATCACGACGACGTCGCCGTTCAGCCACTGCCCCGCGATCTGGATGGCGCGGTCAAGGTAGCCGCCCGGATCGTTCCGGAGATCGACGATGAACGCCTTCGCCCCTTTGCCGAGCGCCTCGTCAACGAGGCCGTTGAACGTATCCGCCGTATCCTCGTTGAAGCTGCTGATCTGGATGACGAATACGCCGTTCCCTTTATCGGTGAGTTTTGCGCTCTTCACGACGATCGTATCGCGCGTGATCTTGATGTCCTGCGTGTCGAGGACGCTGTTCCCTTGGGCATCTTTCTTCGGCGGATTCGACGGACGCCCGATTGTGAGCGTGACGACCGTCCCCTTCGGCCCGCGGATCTTCGCGACGGCTTCCGTGACCGGCATGGAGATCGAATCCTCGCCGTCGATCTTCAAGACGAGATCGCGCGCCTTGATCCCGGCCTTCTCCGCGGGAGAATCCGGAAGCGGGGCGATGATCTGGAGTTCGTTGTTCTTCATCCCGATCTCCGCGCCGATCCCCGAGAACTCGCCCTTCATCGCGTCGTTGAACGCCTTCGCGTCCTGCGGCGGGAAATACGTCGTGTACGGGTCGCCGACGGCGTCGGCCATGCCCTGGATGGCGCCGTAGAGCAATTTCTTGTCCTCAACGGGCGGCTGGTAGTAATTCTTCTGGATATCCTTCCAGACCTGCCAGAAGAGGCTGAAATCGACGTCGGTCGCAACGCCGGACGGCGCCGACGATCCAATGCCAATGACACGACCGGCGTACGTTCGGTCCGTGGACGTCGACGCAGCGCCTCCGTTCGCATCCGTCGCGCCGAGCGGCGCCGCGATGCCGCGTATGCCGATCCCGAGACCGACGAGGAACGCGACGACGCCGACGACAAACGTCGTCGCCGCGCGATGCCCGCCGGACGGCGCGTGTGGCGGAATCATTTTTGAATTCGTTTTCGGAATCATCATGCGTGATGATAGAACGTGGCCCGGGAGGCGTCAATCGTGGTCGCACAGTCGATCAGTCGGTCAGTCGATGAGTCGATCAGTTGGTGAATCGAACTGATCGACTCATCGACTGACCGACTCATCGACTGATCGACTACTCGATCCTGATCGTCCACACCCCCCGCGCGTCCCCTTTGCGCGCGGAGACGTAGAGGTCTTTCGCCCCGATGGAGAGGCCGAAAATTTCATCGAAGCTCCCCAGCGTCGTTTCCATGCGTCCGTCCCGCGTATCGAGGTCCAGAGCAACGACGTCCGTCGGCGTCGCATAGAAGACATCGCGCCCGAGCCGATGCCA
This sequence comes from Candidatus Uhrbacteria bacterium, assembly GCA_963835915.1. Classification (GTDB taxonomy): domain Bacteria; phylum Patescibacteriota; class Patescibacteriia; order 2-12-FULL-60-25; family 2-12-FULL-60-25; genus 2-12-FULL-60-25. The sequence continues at coordinate 679,036 of CAWIHE010000004.1, read as the reverse complement.
GACGGCGTTGATGATCGGGACGCTCTTCCGCGTGAGGAGCTCCGGCTCGGCGTTCGTCGCCATGAGCCAGATTTCATTCTCATGGACCGACAGGAGAAGGTCGCCGTCGCTCGTTTTGACGTCTTCGAGCGCGCCGTCCGAAGGAACCATTTTCCCGGACGATGGATCGGCGCCGTTGCTGAAGACGAACAGGGATCCGGCGCTCGAAAGGACGACCGACCCGTTCGGGGCCGTCGCGAACGTCCACGCGCCCTGCGGGAGTCCATAGAGCCGGTTCGGGTCGGAACGGTCCTTCAATGCGAGGTCGGTCGACGATGCGGGGAGGATGATTTCGTAGGACCCCTCGGTATCGATGACGCCCTTCGCCGGCGCGCTCCGCGATGTCACGCCGCTCGAGACGTCATACGCATACCGTTCTCCGGAGATGACGCCGATGAGATTCGTCCCGCTCCACCTGTATGCGCCTTCCGGGAGCGCGATCGCGTTTCCGCCCGTGCGATTGACGATCCACGAATGTCCGGCGCCATCGACAGCGATGACCGCGGACGAATTACTGTTCCAGCGGAGCGTTCCGTTCCCGACGAAGGTTGACGTGGAGAAACCGAACTCCGTCCGCTTGTTATTCGTCGTATCGACGATCGAGACGCCGAATGACCCGTCGCGGTTCCGGACGTAGGCCGCGTACCGTCCGTTCGGGGATACGCTGATCGCGTTCGCGGAAACGGTGTCGATGCTCTGCGGATCCGCAATCGGCCAGAGCAGGATCTCATTCACGAACGTGACGCGCTCGGGCCGCACCTCGAGCGTCTTCTCCCACGGGTGGTACCCCTGGATCTCAAGCCGGATGCGGTACGTGCCCGGCGCAACGTCCTGCTGCGTGATCGGACTCGCCTTGCCGAGCACCGCCCCGTTCAGCGTGATCTTCGCGCCTTCCGGCGTCGTGTCGATGATGAGCGTGCCGTTCCGCTCAATGGCGCCCTTTTTAGGGTTCCATCGATACCCTGCCGTATAAAAAACTGCGGCAGGCGCAACCGCGGCGAACATGATGATGAACACCCAGAGAAAAACGCGACGATGGAACGGGGGCGTGTGCATGGATTGAGAGAGTGTACGCGGGGAAAGTCGAGTAGTCGATAGTCGATTAGTCGATGAGTCTCTTCATCGAAGGATCGACTGACATCGACGCCTACAACTCAACGAGAGACTGGTCGCCGATCAAGAAACGAAGTCCCGCCTCGTCGGAACGTTCGCGATCGCTGATCGACACGCGCTTGCCAATGATGGAGCGGACGATGTGCCGCTCGGATGAGATATTCGCTTCTTCCATCACGATGCTCCGCTCGATCCGCGTGCGCTCAATCGTTGAATCATCCGAGATCGAAACGTACGGACCGATAACCGCGCCGTTGATCGTGCATCGCGCGCCGATCGTGACGGGGCCGCGGATGACGGAATTCTTTGAGACCTTTGTCCCCGCTCCGATCCGGACGATGCCGTCGATGACGGCGCCAGACTCGATCGTCGCCTCCGGCGAGATGTCCGGCGTCTTGATGAGATCGAGGATGAATCCGTTCCCCTCGATGAGGTCGTCCGGCTTCCCCGTATCCTTCCACCAGCCCGTGATCTCTTCGTACCCGACCTTCTTTCCGGATTCGATGAGCTTCGTATGCGCGTCTGAGATCTCGTATTCGCCGCGCGCGGACGGCGTGAGCTGTGCGATCGCATCGAAGACGCACGGCTTATAGAAGTAGATGCCCGTCACCGCAAACGGCGACGGCGGATCGGACGGCTTCTCGATGACGCGGACAATCCGATCGCCATCCAAAACGGGACAACCGAATGCGCGCGCATCCGGAACCTTCGAGAGCGCGAGGAGACAGTCAAGATCTTCAGACTCAAATTTCTCCTTCAGCGGAACGATAGATCCGAGAATGATGTTATCGCCGAGATAATAGATGAAGGATTCATCCCCGATCCACGGCTTCGCACATCCGACCGCGTGGGCAATCCCGAGAGCGCCGCCGCTCTGCTCAAGGTATGTGATATTGACGCCCCATCGCGACCCGTTGCCGACGACTTTTTGGATTTCCGTTTCACCCGGATTGACGTTGATCGCAATCTCCTTCACGCCGCACTCCGCGATCTTTTCGATCGCGTACTCGATCAACGGCTTCCCCGCGAGCGGAATGAGGTGCTTGTTCGTCGTGTGCGTAATCGGACGAAGGCGCGTAGCGCGTCCGCCGGCGGCGATCAGGGCTTTCATGTTCGTTACATGACATTGCGGCCATCCCGGCCGTACTGACGTTCATAGTACTCCCGATACGCACCGCTCTTCACGTTCCGCCACCAGGATTCGTTTGACTTGTACCAGGCGATCGTCTTCCTGAGTCCGTGGAGGAACGGCGTCTTTGGCGCCCAACCGAGCTCGCGTTCCGATTTTGAGGGGTCGATGGCGTACCGGCGGTCGTGGCCGGGGCGGTCCTTCACGAATTCGATTCTATCACTCCCCGCTCCCATTTCGAAGAGAATCGTCTGCGTGAGTTCCGCGTTCGACCGTTCGCTCCGTCCGCCGAAGAGGTACGTTTCCCCGATCTTCCCTTTGCGGAGGACGAGGTCGATGCCCTCGCAGTGGTCTTCAACGTAAATCCAGTCGCGGACGTTCATCCCGTCGCCGTAGAGCGGAACCTTCTTCCCTTCGAGGATATTCGTGATGAAGAGAGGGATAACTTTTTCCGGATACATGTACGGGCCGTAGTTATTCGAGCAGTTCGAGATCGTAATCGGCAACCCGAACGTATGCCATGCCGCGCGCACGAGATGGTCCGCGCCGGCTTTTCGATGCGCTATATGGGCTCCGCGGATCATACGGCGTAGATTCCGTAAACGCTCCAGAAGGCCCGAGCGATCCGAAGACCTCATCCGTCGAGACGTGGTGGAACCGGACGTTGTTGTGGCGGCGGCACGCGTCCAAGAGCGTCTGCGTTCCGATAAGGTTCGTTTTGACGAACGCCATCGGATCCATGATCGACCGGTCCACGTGCGACTCCGCGGCAAAATGGACGACCACGTCCGCACGCTTCACGAGTTCGTCGACGAGCGCCGCGTCGCAGATGTCCCCTTTCACGAACTTGAAACGAGGGTCCTTCTCGATCTGCCTGAAATTCTCAAGATTCCCCGCGTACGTGAGCGCATCCAAAACCGTCACCTCGTCTTCCGGGTGGCGGTTCAGCACATGGTAAACGAAATTCGTCCCAATGAATCCGGCCCCGCCGGTCACGAGAATCTTCATAGCGGTAGGGTGGGAGTTCATCATAAATGAGGGGTTTTGGCAAGAAATACAGGAAATTGGAAAATGGTCGCGTTAAACGCGATGGAAAATGGCAAAGACTCTTGACAAACGCTACAATTTCTGTTATATTTCGGCCACTTACTTGCACCTTAACCTATCAACCCGCAGTCAACTGGCCTGACTGGAATAACCCCTACAGGACCAAACACGGAGGAATCATGGCAACGTTACGAATCTATCTCACGAGCGATTGGCGGACAGACCCAGACAAGAGAACCTCTGGGAGGTCTCCGTATATCGGCGGTATTAATGTTATGGGCGACTTTGAAGATTTTCAACGGCCGTACGTTGACTTCGGCGATGAGTATATCCACCTCGGAAGAGCATTGCCGAATTTCGTCTCAAGAGTCGCTGATGGCTGCTCCATCCATTCGGCGGTCAGGGGGGGCACCTTGGCCGCTGGAATACATGTGTATCGACGAGCAAGAGCCCGTGTCAATAACACGAGGGATTCACAAGAAATCTCACTCGTAAGTCCTGACGTCGGCGAAGCCATCGAGCTCTACAAACGGATCCTTCGCCTGAAAATCGTGGAACATCGAGACGAGTCTAGGTGCGGCAGTACGCTGAGGCATCGACCGGCTCGAAAACGATTCCCGCGATACTAAATTGCATATACGCCCCGTCGAGACTCGAAAGAGACTCCGGGGCGTTTAAAATTGGATTTCACTTTTGGCTATTAGCTTTTGGCTTTTGGCCAGATCGAAATCACGATCGCGATCAACGAGATGACGAGCCACGCGATCACCGCCATTCCGAGGCGGCCGTTTTCGTTTGCGAAGAGGATCAGAGCAGCAACAACAACCAACGCGGCAAGGATGAGGAGGAGACGGCCCTTCCATCTCGTTTCGTTGCGTCGGGCGTCGGGCGTCGTTGCTTCGGGTATCAATGGCATGACCATGAGGCCGAGCATCCCCGCGATGGCGAACGGAATCGGGTTAAGATACGGGAGGACGAAGCCGGGCATGAGCACCTCCATCGAGATCGCGACAACACTAAAGACGAGCGCGGCGGAAGCGACGTGCGTCAGAAGACGTTTGAGGAAGTCAGTGAGGGACATGAGTTGCAGTTGGTAGTGGCAGTCGCAGTCGAAGTCTTTATTCTGACTGCGACTGCTACTACAAACTAATCACTAATCCGGTGCCACGCGTTTGTAAGTTCCTGTCTCACGACGCGGAACCATTCACTCCAAGACAAGGGAGGCCGCGTATACGTGAGTGTCACTCGACGGATATCAACCGAACCCGATCGGGATACGATGCCGGGTGCAGAGAGCGCGAGGCGGACGTGGTCGAGTGATGGATCGAGCGCGAGATTTATCGTCGTGCGGTACCATCCATCGCCCAACGATTCTGGACGGGCGTAAGGAGCAAGGACACCGTTGATGCCCTCACGGTCGAGATTCGTCTGATCCGTCACGCGTCGCGGCTCGGGAGAGAAGAAGGCGTCGCGCGAGAACGCGAACCAGCCGTCGCCGATGATGCGGACATCCCCCTTTGGGGCGACGAGCGTCTGCGGGGCCGCGCCAGGATCCATCCGATCAAGCCGCACCTGATCGTGCGTTTTCGTGAGCGTCGCGCCGGATGATCCGAACGTGATGCGCTGGAGACCCTCGTTGTGGAACGTCTCGAGGACGAGGTGGCGGGAATTGCTCCACGCGATCGCCGGCGGCGTCGAAGTCGCGTACCCGACGAGGTCGCCGAAGACGAGGCGCGGGCCTACGACCCAGTGGACGCACGGCGTCGTAATCGAGCGGATGAAAACGTTATCGTCTGCGACAACCTGGATCCGGTAGACGCCGGGTTTTGCATCGTCGATGCGGATCGCTTTCGAGAATACGCGGCCCATCGTCGTATCTCGTGACCCTCCCACGCCGATCGCGTCCGTCCGTATCTCTTCATCTCCGCGCGTGACCTTAAGGATGATCGCGTCGTTCCCGCGCGTCCGATTCGCATCCTGGAATTCAAACGTGAATGCAACCGTCCCGCTTGCCGGGACTGCCCAAAAATCCTGCGCGCCGCGGAGCGATACGCTCGTCTTCATCATTGTCCCTGTCGCGTCGCTCAACAGCGGCATCGTCGATGACGCGTGCCAGTCCAGAAGATGGCCCGCGTCCGTCGAAGAGATGATGCTGTCCGGAGATCCGTCGCGCACGAATCCCGCATGATCGCCGGATTGCACCGGCCGCCATGATGGATCCTGAAGCGGTTCAAACCAGATTGGCGTGTACGCATACGCGTCAGCATCAGCGGCCTGCTGGATACCGAGTTCAAGGAGCGGTTGCCGTGTGGTCCGAAATTCGACGGCGACATTCACGTTATCGTACGTCCCTGGAATGCGGATTGATCCGTAGACGGGATCACCGAGGATGCGCTGTCCGCTCCAGCTGCCATCCTGCTTCCCCGGCGACGTGACGCGCTCCGCGGGGAGAAACGGGTCGATCCAGGCGCTCCTCCCGTCAAACGGGATATCAAACGTGACCGTCCCCGACGGCGGAAATCGGAGGACGACGAGCCACGCAATACCCGCCGCCGCGAGGAGCCACGGCAGGACGAAAAGCGCAAAGGCAATCGGGCGCGGGACCGTCATTGGGGGGTTGTGGCTTCAAGCCGATACATTGTCTCGTTGAGCTGTGTGAACAGCGGGGTGACGTTCTCAAATCTCGCGACGACCGGATCCGAATCCCCCTCTGCGCCGAACGTCCTCGTAAAATAATACACCGGGGATCCATACGCATGGAGCCGATCAAGGGTCGACGTCGGTGGAATCGGGCTCACGGCAACGAACGGACCCGATTCGAAAATCTTATCCGAACGTTCCGAGAGGATGATCGAACCGGAAGGGATCATCTGCTCCGCGGCGGCCCGGATCGATACGTACCGCGCAAGTTCGTAGCGCGTCTGGAGCAACCCTTCGTTATCCCGCGCGAACGCCGTCACGATGCCGAGGATGACGAGGAGTGTCGTCGCAATCGGCGCGAGCACAATGCCGCGCCATCCTCTAAGACCGTAGAGGCCGTCAATGACGGACGCGCATCCGATTGCAATCAACGGAACGAGAGGAAGGAGATACCTCAAGAACGAATTGCCGATCGTCACGCCCCCGTTGATGTTATCCGTGTAGACGGATTGGCCGTAGATGAGGAGCAGGGCGAATGCCGTCCATGCAACGAGTCCGAAAAAGATCACAGAGGACCGGTCAAATCCCTTCCGCGTTCGGATGGCGAGCGCCGCGCCGAGCAGTGCAAGCCCGAACCACAACCCGAACGCAGAGATGAGGTATGCGCGGACGTTCGTCCACAGCGTTCTCGGATGAAACCCGAACGGGAGGACAATGAGGGAGCCTCCGGCGCTCATCGCCGGCGCGGATGACGGGGACGATGCCGCGCCTACGCTGTCATGGACGAGGTAGCCGATTGGAAAAAGCCCATGCGAAGATCCGTACGTATGCCACGCGGAAATCCAACCCGCCGCGAGCATCGCGGCGGCAATCACCGCGGCAATCTGGATCGGCGATATCGATCTCCGACGTTTCACCGGCTCCCCGCTTCCCGCTTCCCGCTTCCCGCTTCCCGTCAGCAACGCCCACACGATCCACGGGATGATCCAGACGGACTCAATGGGACGGATGAGGAGCGCGAGGCCCGTCGCGATTCCGGCGATGATCGAAATAATGAATTTGGAATTTGGAATTTGGAATTTGGAATTTTTTTGATCTCCGCTTGTGAGACGGCCTCCGATCTCACTCCAAGCCCATACGGCCCAGAGCGCGAGCGCGACGACGGGAAGATTCGGGAAGAGTGCGCGGTTTGAATACAAGAGCACGATGGGAAACGAGAGGCAGACGAAAATTGAGATGAGGGCCGTCCTGCGGCTCCGACGCCTGACGAGCAGGAAGAACGGGATTACTGAACTCAACACGAGGATCGGCGTCAGGTACGCGCCGAGTCCCGACGCCATCTTTTCCGCAATACCGATGATGATCGGCATGCCGAGGAACCCGACGGGGACAAGCGCATCACCGTCGCGGACAACGCTTCGCGCATGAAGACCCGCGAGATCAGCGAGATCCGATGGAAGCCCGGTCGGGAGGCGAAACCCGCCGCCGATCGTCCATCCTCGCGCAAAACGCATGACCGCCGTCTCGTCCGGCGATGCGAAGAGGTCCGTCGTTGTCCGCTGGAGGAATGTGCCGAGCCACAAAAAACATATCGCGCCCGCGAGCACGACTACTGACGTAATGACGGTTCGACGCGACATTGATTTGCTATCAGGTTATTCGATTTTGCCCAATTTAACAATACCGAGAAGGGCGAACAACCGCCCCTACACGACTTTCCCGTCCCCTGCTAAGATGGGTCAATGCTCAAGAAAATCGCCGTTTTTCTTGGTGTTCTCGTCCTCTGCGCACAGCCGCTCTCCGCTGTCGCCCAAACGGACAGCCGGGGCTTCACCATCGACCCTGCATTCAACCCGAACGCCGTCCTCATGGACGAAGACGTCTTTGACGCATCCGGCATGACGCACGACCGTCTCGTCGCGTTCCTGGACGCAAAAGGAAATCTCGCAGACGCGCAAGTCAAAGACCTTGATGGGACGACGAAGAGCGCTGCGGACGTCATCTGGGAAATTTCAGGCATGTACCAGATCAATCCGAAGTACATGCTCGCCCTTCTCCAGAAGGAACAGAGTCTCGTTGAAGATTCAAGTCCGTCGCAGGGGCAACTCGACTGGGCGACCGGTTACGGCGTATGTGATTCATGCTCGAAGGACGATCCGTCCATCTCGGACTTCAAGGGATTCGCGAACCAGCTCTACTACGCCGCGCGGCAGATGCGCGAAAAATACTACATGTCCGTCCTCGCAACCGGAAAAACGATTTCCGGCGTCGGTCCGGGCATCACGACCGTGATTGACGGCATTCCCGTGACGCCCGCGAACGCGGCGACAGCGGCGCTCTACTCGTACACGCCGCACATCCACGGCAACCTGAACCTCTGGAGCATCTGGCGCCGCTGGTTCTCAAAAAACTATCCGGACGGCACCGTCGTCAAGGGAGCGCCATCCGGCGACGTCTACTGGATCCGTTTTGGCATGAAACGCAAGTTCGCATCGCTTGCCGTTGCAAGCTCGCTCGTCGACCTCTCAAAAGCGGCGACGGCATCGGACACGGAACTCTCGGCGTATCAGGATGGCGATCCGATTGCGTTCCCGAACTACGCGCTCCTCCTGGATCCCCACGGCGCGATCTGGCTCATCGTCGGAAACGAGCGGCGGCACATCGTCGATATGGCGACGTTCAAAAAATTCGGATTCAACATGGATGAGGTCGACAACGCGTCGGACGCGGACCTTGCGCCGTACGCGATCGGCGAACCGATCACGACGCAGAGCATGTACCCGCAAGGACGCCTCGTGAAAGTCCAGGGCGACAAGAGCACCTGGTACGCCGAAGACGGAAAGAAGAGTCTCGTCAGCCATCCCGCGCTCCTCACGCTCTACTTCCCGGACGAGCGCCCGCAGACGATCACGAAAGCGACGCTCGATTCACTCGAAACGACGGATCCGTATGCGCTCCATGACGGCGAACTCGTCCGGACGCCCGACGCCCCGGCCGTCTACGCGATCGAAGCCGGCAAGAAACGACCGATCCCGAGCGCAAGCGTCTTCGAGGGTATGGGCTGGAGCTGGGCAAGCGTCGAAGTCGTCCCCGCGTCGCTCCTCGACGGCTACGCGGAAGGCGATCCGATCCTCATCGACACCGGACCCACGGCCATCGCATCCGCCTCGTCATCGACGATGTCAACGTCATTAAAATGAGTCGATCAGTCGATAAGTCGATTAGCACCACCCCAATTTTTACTGATCGACTCATCGACTGATCGACTGATCGACTCATCGTGACTCATTGACTCCCTATGCTGACCCTCGGCGCCATCGTCCCCCACTCGCCGCTTCTTGCCCCGAACGTCGGCAAGGAGAAGCGCGAACTGCTCGCAGAGACGCTTCGCGCGTACCGCGAGCTTGAAGAACGGATGTACACGGCCGGCATTGAGACGCTCGTCCTCATTTCGCCGCACGCGCCATCGTTCCCCGACGCGTTCAGTGCGAATCTCGCGCCAACCTATCTCGGAACGCTCACCACGTTCGGCGACCATGAGACGTCGGTGCGCGCGGAATGCGATCTCCGGCTCCTCGACGATCTCCAGACCGATCTCCGCGAACGGAAGCATCTCCCGTTCGCGCAGACGACGTCCGAAGAGCTTGATTACGGCTTCACGATCCCGCTCCTCTTCCTGACGCGCCATCTCAAATCCTTCCGCATCATCCCGATCGCCCCGTCGCTCCTGAACGCGCGCGCCCATGCGGATTTCGGCTGCGCGCTGCAGGACACGCTCGACGCGTCGCCGACGCGCGTCGCCGTGATCGCGTCCGCGGACCTCTCGCACCGGCTCGACGCGCGCTCGCCCGGCGGCGCGAGCGTCGAAGGCCCGGCGTTCGATGCGACGATCCGAAGCAAAACGGCCGCGATGGATGCGGACGCGCTCATCGCCATGGACGCGGATGCCGTCGAGACGGCGGGCCAGTGCGGCTACCGCCCGATTCTCATGGCCATGGGATGTTTCCGCGGCATGAACGTTCGCGTGACCGAGCTTGCGTACGAAGCGCCGTTCGGCGTGGGGTATCTGACCTCAATGATCGAGCCCGCCTGAACGAAGGGATGAGTGGATGAATAGATGAGTGGGGGTTAATTTCCCCTACTCATCCACTCATCCACTCAACCACTCATCCATGTACGCTCGCGTCATCCCCGATATCAGAACCCCGCGCCGCGTGGGGATTTTTGACTACGCCGTTCCGGAGAGCATGACCGTTGCCCGTGGCGACCTTGTCCGGATCCCCTTCCGCGCGTCGGAGATCATCGGACTCGTTTCTGAGGTCGTCGACGGTATCGCCGACGAACGGATGCCGTTGAAGCCGATCTCCGGGCCGTACGCCGGCGTCCGATTTCGCAACGAGACCGTTGCACTCCTGGAGCGACTCGCGGCGCGGTCATTTTCTTCCGCCCCGTCGATCCTGAACGCCTGGATCGGCGCGTGCCCGAAACGCCCGTCCGAAAGCGTCTGCCGCGAAACGCGGACTCCCCTGCCGCTCAGAGAGGAACGGTATCTTTCCGATCACGTTGATACCGACACGGGCGTCATCGCGACGGCGCGGTCGCTCGCCGCCGGCGGCGCAAAGACGCTCGTCCTCGCCCCATGGGCCGCGCGCGCCGAACGGATCGCCTCGAAGCTGGACGCACACCTCCTCACGAGCGGCGTGCCGATGGGCGGCCGCTTCGCCGCGTGGAGCGCGTTCGTGCGCGGAACCGTCTCTTGCCTCGTCACGACGCGGATCGGCGCATGGCTTTCGACCGAGGCGGACGCGATCGTCATCGACGAACCGGAGAACGACGATCTGAAACAGGATGAACTTTCGCCGCGATACGACGCACGTTGGGTCGCCGAGACGGCCCACGCGCTCGGACGCACGCTCGTCTGCATCGGAACGACGCCGCGGCTCTGCTCGACGATCCGCCAGATCGGCATCCCGACGCTTGAACCGGAGTTCCTGTCCGTCGATGTCCACGGGAAGGACTGGTCGCCCGTTGCCGGCCTCCAGGGGAGAACGCTCACCGCCATTGAAGAGGCAACCTCCGCCGGTCGGAGCGTCACGATCATCCACCCGATCCACGGCGACCGTGCGCGGCTCCGCTGCGCGGATTGTTCCTGGGAAGCCGTCTGTCCGTCGTGCGGTGCGGGACTCCGCATCCTGGGCGGCGCGACCATCTGCTCGCGGTGCCACAAGAAGGCGCCGAATACGGACGTCTGTGCCGTCTGCGGTTCGTCGAATCTGACGGATTCCCGACCCGGCCGCGAGCGGCTTGAGCACGATCTCCGCGCACGGATCAATTCGAACGATATTCGCATCCTCTCGATCGGCGAATGGAATGCGGGCGATTCCCTTCCTCAGCAGTCGCTCGTCGTCTGCACGGACCTCGCGCTCCTCTCTGGCGGCGTGGAGGATCTCCGACGCAAAGAACGGCTCATCCTGGCGTTCCGCCGCCTCGCCGACCGCGCCGCCTCGTCGTCGTCCACGCTCTGCATCCAGGCCAATTACGCGCTCCTCACAGAAGCAAAATCCTGGCTCTCCGCCGAAGGCGTCCGGACGTCCTACGACCGCGAACTCACCGAACGGAAGACATTCCGGCTTCCTCCCGCATTCCGCCTCGCAAAGATCATCTTCCGCGGAAACGAGCCCGCCATTCGCATCGTCTTCGAGCGCCTCGTCGAACGCGTCTCCCAGCGCAGCGGGATGGCCGTCAACGGTCTCTTTCCGGTCGCGCACCGCCTGCCGCACGAACAGCGCTGGATCGCCCACCTCACGGCTCCGCTCGTCACGAACGACGATGAGCTCGCCGAGGCGCTCGCTCCGGCCATTGAATCAAACGCGCTCATCGACCTTGACCCGATTGCCTTTTTCGAGTAAGGTGGCCTTTACCTTCTGCAAACCATCACTCATTGACCTACGAAATTACGAATTTACACGAAAATACGAATTCTCTTGTTGGACGTCAGGAATCGCATTCGTACTTTCGTGCCTATTCGTAATTTCGTAGGCCAATGGCATAATGGTACGTAGAAGCAATGAATATGCAATGGACGGTTCTGACGAATCCAAACCCGATCCTCCGCAAAAAGACGGAGGTCGTTGACGTTGCCGAGATTACCGCCCCGGAATTTCAAACCTTCGCGGACGCCTACGCCGCCTTCATGATCGCGTCGAATGGCGTCGGACTCGCCGCAAACCAGATTGGCATCTCAAAACGGATCATCGCCGTCCTCAAGAAAGACGTCGCCGAGGTCTTCGTGAATCCGGAAATCATCAAGGCATCCACCGCGACCATCGAGAGCGAAGAAGGATGTTTGAGCGTTCCGGGCGTCTACGGCATCGTCGACCGCTCAAAACGCATCCGCATCCGCGCCCTGGATCGCCATGGACGTCGTATCGAATTTGACGCATCCGGCTTTCGCGCAACCATCTTTCAGCACGAGATCGATCATTTGAACGGGATTCTGTTCATCGATAAGGCGAAGAAGATTGTAAAGTCGTGAGTCACGAGTCCCCTCGGATGCGCTCGGGGCAGGCTCCCGTCGTGAGTTGTTACACAGAAACCACATGCCATACCAAATCATTTTTCTTGGAACATCTGACTTCGCGGTTCCATCCCTCAAGGCGCTCGCCGCCGACAAGCGATTCAGGATCGTCGGCGTCGTGACGCAGCCGGATAAGCCGGTTGGCAGGCACGCGGAACTCACGCCGCCACCCGTCAAAGCATCGGCGACGACGCTCGGCCTCGCGCCGATCCTCCAGCCCGCCAAACTCGCCGACTCTGAATTCAAATCATGGATCGAACAGATCGGACCATCGTGCGATCTTTTCGTTGTCGCGTCATACGGAAAAATCTTCTCTCAACCGTTTCTTGATTTGCCAAAGAAGGGCGTCATCAACGTCCATGGATCGCTCCTCCCGCGCTGGCGCGGCGCATCGCCCGTCCAGGCCGCCGTTGCCGCAGGCGATGCAATGTCCGGGGTTACGATCATGAAGACCGAACTCTCGATGGACGCCGGCCCGATCCTCAAAAAAGCCGAGACGCACGTTCTCACGAACGACACCGCGGGAACGCTCCACGACCGCATCGCGATGCTCGGCGCGATCGTCCTCCCTGATGCGCTCGTCGATTACCTCGAAGGACGTCTCAAGCCAGAGTCTCAAAACGAAGCAGATGCGACGTTCTGCCGCATCCTGACCCGAGATGCCGGCAAGCTCGACTGGTCGACCGGCGCGGAGGATCTCGCACGCCTCGTCCGCGCGTACGATCCCTGGCCCGGAACGTGGACGATGCTCAGAGACAAACGCCTCAAAATCCTCGAAGCTCGCGTCGTCCAGGGCGATCCGAACTTCGCACCGGGAAAAATGTTCGTCCTCGATGCTCACCGCCCGTGCGTGGCCTGCGGGACGAGCGAGATGGCCCTGGAGCTCATCCGAGTCCAACTCGAAGGCCGGGACGCCGTCGATGGCCGGGAGTTTCTGAAGGGCTATCGGGGGTGGGAAGATATGACGCTTCATTAAATACTCAATGTCCACGAGTCCGAAGGTCTCTATTTCAAAAATTCATCACACAGACACCATCACAATATGAATGTAAAAGATCTGTTGGATAACGGCCGGGAAATTTGGGGCGATGAAAAATTGCCGCTGTCTCAAATTATCATCAATCTCGGCACGGTGTACGGTGATATCTGCCGATGGGAAAGGAATACCGCCAAAGACAAAGAAATTCATACGGATGAAGAACTAAAGAAAGAACTCGGCAATATCATCTTTTCGACAATCCGATGGTGCAATGATCTGGGTTATGATCCTGAAGATTGCATCGGCCTCGCAATTAACTGTCAGAAAAAATTCAATAAGTAGTATTTGATACAACTCCAATTCCAGACCCGTTTGGGCCATCCGCATCACCCTACGCCCCTCCGACCGCGGGCACGGAAGGCTTCCTTGGATACGCCGCCGCACCCGCTCTCCAAGCGTTGCGCGCTTTTTCGTAGCCCGGTTGAAATGCTGTCGCATCTTGATAAGCCGAAAGCGAGTTGACTTGCGAAACGATGAACGAGCTCTTCGTTCCGGTCTGTGGAACGGAATTCACCCCCCATTCCGATACAATACGAGCGACCAATATGTTATGATCATTCTCATTCATATCGAGCAAATCCGGGTACGCGCGATGGCTCTCGTCAAACAGGGGGTCGAGTTGCCCGAGTAGTGAAACATCGGGGATCTGGACGTATACCGGTATGCCGAGCCTGGCAAATTGTTTTTCATACAAGTCTTGTTCCTGAACGGCTTGCTCAATCTCGGGAAGCGACGAGCTTGCGTCCGTCAAATCAAAGACGTCCTTAAAACGTTTTGTGAGATAGATCGCACTCGGAGGAAGCTCACGCAGGAGCTTAAACTCCTCATCCGTCAATTTTGAATAGTCGAGGCGCAGGGCTTCATAGCCGCTCTTGCCCTTCACGAGATTCGCCCTCATCATCAGAAGGATCACGCGCATCTGTTCAGGAGGTAGGTGGACTTCTTCTTGCGCCGTCGACGGTTGGCGGATGCCTAGAATAGACCATCCCTTTTCAGTCGATCCTGTCTTGATTCTTTCCACAGCCCGCGATTGCAGCGCGGCGAGAATGTGGTCCGGCAGGCGGCCCGACGAGTCAAGCTCCGCGGAAATCTCGTCCACATCCAGCTTTACGAGTTCACTGATGCTCTCCTTCGACCATTTTGAAATATCGCCGAACATGATCCGCCGCGCGTGCGGCTGATGCCGCATTGACGCAATAACCTCCGGCCGCGGACTGACGAGATCCGCCGCATTGACTTCCGCGGGAACGCCCGTTTTCACGAATGCGGCATCTGCCTCGTCGAAACGCAGTGCGATCGCTTCGGGGGTCGGTTCTTCTCCGGTCTTCACCTGCACGTCGACCTCGGTTTCCGGAACGGGGAGAATGCGCTGCCGCTCCGCTTGCGTCTTATTCTCCTCGGCGCCGCGCAACCTCCCCTCGACGATAATACCGTCTTCCAAGGGCTGATCCGTATTGAAGTCAATACGCGGTCCGCCCTGAACGACCTGGCCGCCCTGCGGTTCAGCCGCGGATATCTTCACCGTCTTTCCGGCAAGCGCCTGCTTAAGGAGCGGTTCTCCAACATCGGCCGTTCCTGCCGGCGGGCGTCCGATCGACTCGACGTCATACGGCGGCTCCAGCGCATAGAGGCGCCCGGACGCGCCGTCGGCATGAGCGCTCGCTGCTAACGTGGCGATCTCATGCTGGGATTCAAACCGCGTCCCGAGCGAATACCTTTCGCGCTCCGTCTCCGGGAGGCGCGCAATGACGCCTTCGAGGACGATGCGTTCCGCATCCGCATACGACACGCAATTCCGTTTTCGATCGACGAAATATTTCGTCACGGACCCTTGTCCCCAATCATACGTCGCCCGCTCATAGAGCTCCCGCGACATCCGTCGAATCAACTCATCATCGAGCCCATGCTCAAGCTGCGAGGCGTAATACGAAACCAGTCCATCCGCAATCTTCTCCGCTTTTGCGACCTCGTCTTGATCAACGCCGTTCAGTCGTTCCTGCTCGAAATAGAGCTCGCGGTACGTCACCGGAACCCCGTGATCCAGCCGCTCTGCGGCACTCGCGTGGAATGCGGCAAGGCCTTTTTCGTCGCGCCGCTCCTCCCGACGCGCGACGCGTCTCTCAACGTCAGCGCGTTCAGATTCGCTTTGCGGATGGAGAACCATCCCTGGTGTATTCCAGCGACGGTTCAACTCTTGAATTGATGCCGGGATTCGTTCCACGCCGACAAAACGTCCTACGCCCGGAATCGCGGGCGTATGGAGCGCCGCGGCAACGAGACCCGCTTTTGCGAGACGGCTTTCCTTCAAACGCTTAAAAACAGAGGGCTTACGCCCCACGTCCTCCGAAGGGGTGCTCCGTTCCGGCGGAAGATATCCGAATGATTCGCCAAATTTTGCCATGTCTAAGAGCTATTGTACGCGTAAAAAATACCGCGCACAACGCGCGATATCGATCAGCCAAAAATCACGTCACGAGAGACGGACCCGCTAGAGAACTGAGCGACCGACAGCCCCTCGATCATCATCAAAATTCCAAACCCGAGCGGGTGGTTGAGGTACGGCGTGAAGAAGTGCGTCACTGCAAGGCCGATGAGAATCGCGATTGATGCGCATCGCACCCAGACGTCATTCTCAGATCTCCACGCACGCCGCCCGACGCCGACGACGAGGAGGAGGACGGCGATGACGCCGAGGATACCCATCTTCACCCAGTGCTCCAGCCAGCCCCACTCGAACGCGTACGTCGTGATGATCCCGCCTTTACCCTGTGAGACGATCCGCGGGTCTTTTGATTGGTACGTAATCGTCGCGCCGAATCCGCTCCCCAGGATAATGTGCTCGCGGATCTTCGACGTCACGACGGGGACCAGATTCCACCGGGTCGCCGCCGCATCATCCGTTACGGAAAGCCGCGAGCCGAACAGCGTCTTCAATGATCCGATGTCGACGTGCGGGATCGGGAACACGATGACGAGCGCGACGAGTGCCATCGCAATCACGCCATCACGGATGATCCGGATGACCGCCGATCGCGAGATCAACTTCCGCATCAAGACGACGAGGACGATCAGTCCGGCCATCGTTCCCATCCAGATACTTCGGGAGAGGGAGATGGCGAGCGATACCGCGGACGCGATCAGTAGGAATGACGCGAGTCGTGAAGTCGTGAAGTCGTGAAGTCGTGAAGCCTTCTTTGGAGACTCCACGACTTCACGGTTGTATGACTCTACGACCCATCCCATCGCCCCCAGTAACCCAACCATCGCGTAGATGTATGACTGCATGAAGATCCGGAACGCATTGACAGTGATCAGTGTCACTTCTGCGACGCCCGTCCGACGGACCCAGAGGTAGACGTTTGATGCAATCGAAACGAATCCGTGGCTGAAGATGTATTCGAGGACGAGTGTCTTCATCCCGAGCCAAAGCAGTCCCGCGATGATCGCTGCGGACGCGTATCGACGGAGTCTTGCACCGTCATGCGCCGCGACATCGATCACCGGGAGGATGAGGAGCGTGAAGCCCCACGCATTCGCATCCGCGAGAAGGAAGGGCTGATGAAGCGCAAGACCGCGCGCGACACCGTATGCGACGGCAATGAAGACGAGGATCCATTCCCATCGCGTCCGCATCAACGCGATAAGCTTCACGATCCTCCTCCCGTCGAGAAGATTTCCAGCCCACCCAATGAAGAAAGCGACGAAGAGGCAGATCCGCAACGAGGTCCCCGGCCAGCCGCCGAGCTGGAGGAGCGCGCCTTTTGAGCCGATGACGAGCTCGAGCGCGAGGAGCGCGAGGCCGAGGGACGGGCGCTTCCACGAGATGATGGCGACGATGCCTGTCGCGATGATGAGCGCGATCGAATTGGCAACATCGTGGAAGATCGTCAGCGCGGAGACGAGTTCGAGGATGGCGATGGCGATCAGCCAGGATCTTGTGCTTGGTTTGTCGTTTGTGGTTTGTGGTTTGTCGTTTTGGCTCCGGAGAACGCTCCGGCCCCCCCGTCCCGTCATTCCGAGACGACCGACCGTCCACGCGAGCGCGAGCGAGATCGGATTCAACAGCCGAAAGACGGCCGCAGACCGGCTCCCCCACCACTTGTCCGCATAGGCGATGAGACTCGCGTTGAACATCCGCTGTTTCGTCGTCGAAAACATCTGGGCAAACGAATGGCCGCCGGCGTGCGTTACGCTTACGGTGGGGACGTAGACCGTGTCCCACCCCGCCTCTTTCGCCATCAGGCAGTAGTCGACCTCTTCAAACCAAACGAAATATCGCTCATCGAGTCCGCCGATCGCATCAATGACCTCGCGGCGGATGAGGAAACATGCGCCCATGACCTGATCAACGACGTGCTCGCGATCAAGATCAACATCCTGCGCGAAATATCGACGGAATGCCGGAAGGGACGGGAAGAGATTATGAAGTTTCAACGCGATGCCGACCTGATCCCAAAACCCGGGAAACCGACGGACGCTCGTCTGCGTCGTCCCGTCCTCATTGAGGAGCTTCGGACCGATGATCCCTGCCCGCGAACGGGCATCGGCCTCGCGCACGAGTGCCGTCAGCGATCCCGCCGGGCATCGGGCATCGGGATTCAAGAGAAGGGCGTACCGCGCATCCAGCCCGCCGAGTGCCTGGTTGCACGCCGCCGCAAAGCCGCGATTCTCGCGGTTTTTAATCAAGGTGCAGTTCCGAATTTCATCTGCAGTTCCATCGCTTGATGCATTATCAACAATAACGGCCTCCCAATCCATACCCGCGCACGCATCCGGCAGAGACGATAAACACCGCCCGATGGTCGAGCGGTTATTGTACGTCACGATGATGATGCGTAAATCCATGCACTACGAACGGATACCGTGCTTCTCTTTCACGACCGTCTCCATCTGCCGATACTTCAGGATCTCGCTCGGGGTCCAGCCCAGGACGGGCCATGGGACGCGATAGACGATCTTTGGGAGCCACCGGCTCATCCCCTCGCGCCTCACGTTGACCGTAAAAAGCTCCTCGGGGATCCAGACGCCTTTTCCGCCCCGTTCCGCGATTGTGAGCCAGAGGTCCCAATCTTGGAACTTTTTGAGCGTTTCGTCAAAGCCCGGGAAGGCAGCCTTCCTCATGAGGGCCGTCGTATGGATGTAGGGCGCCGTTTGGAGCGCTTTGACGTTAAACGAACGCGATCGGAAGAATTTCCATCCGAAACGGAATGACGGGTACGCAAAGGCGGCGTCAGGATGGCGTTCGAGCTCGACCGCCATCCGCTCGATCGCGTGCGGGCGCAGAACCTCGTCCGCATCAACGAAGAGGAGATACTCCCCTTTTGCCTGTTTCGCCCCGGCATTGCGTGCAACAGGTGCGCCGCTCCGCGCGGTGAGCGAGATGACGGTCATCGGAAACCCGGCTCGAAAATGCGTCAGCAAATCCGCCGTCTCGTCCGTCGATGCGTCATCGACGATCGTCACCTCGAACGGCCGGTACGTCTGGACCTCAAGCGACTTCAAGCACGCGATCAATTCCCGACCGTGGTTCCAGGTCGGGATGATGATGCTGACGAGGGGCTTTGGGGAGGCGAGGGGCATGAAAATTTGAAGTTAGAAGTTAGAAGTTTGAAGTTAGGGTGTCAAGCCCCAGCTTCTAACTTCAAACTTCTAACTTCCCCGCTGATTCTGATTCGGGGTTGAGTCTGATGGGGCTCCGCGAGTCACGATCTCCTCAAACTGCCGCCACCGGTCCTCCCACCTGAAATCCCGAAGCGCGCGCGTCCGCCCCGCATCGCCGAGGCGATGGCGTAGATCCGCATCTCCAAGGACGCGCGTCAATGCGCGGGCGAGATCGCGCGGGTCCTCGGACGGATCAACGAGGATGCCCGTCTCACCGTCGACGACGGCCTCGGCGATGCCACCGGTCTTCGTCGCGACGACGGGAAGCCCGGCCGACGCGGCTTCGATGAACACGATGCCGAATCCTTCGACGTCGTCTGCAGATTCGCGGACCGGAAGGCAGAAGACGTCCGACGCCGCATACCATTCGGCGACGCACGCGTCGCTCGCGTCCGGATAAAAATCAATGCGGTGCGGAGCATCCGCTGCGAGCGCACGGAGGATTGGAAGCTCGGGCCCGTCACCCACGATCGCGACGCGGATCGTATCGAAGCGTGGTAGCATCTTCACGGCTTCGATGAGCCGGTCGATTCCCTTCCGTTCGACGAGGCGCGATACGGTAAGAATGACGGAGTCGCCGGGAGCGATCCCGTGCCGCGTCCGTGCCGTCTCGCGGTCCGGGAGGCCCGTCAACGCGCCGCCGGGATTGACGATGTTCGCGTCCACGCCCGATATCCGTTTAACCGCCTCCGCGGTCGAATGGCTATTCGCGATGACGCACGACGCGCCGCGGATGACCGTCCTTGCAAGGAAACGTTTCCACGCGCTCCGTGAGGCGAGACGGACGTCCAGCCCGTGGCAGATGAGGACGTACGGCGCTCCGCCGAAAAATCGCGCAATCTTCGCCGCGGTCCCGATCGGGATCACGTGGCTCACGATGGCCGTCTCTCCGTCCTTGCCCGCGCGCTTAAATATTCTTACGGCAGGACACCACGCAGGCCACGCATGACGATCAAGACGCGCGTGCTCGACGCGTCCGGGTCCCGTCGTCTCCATTCCATCGGGGACGATAACGCGGACGCGATCGCCAGCGCCCTTGACGAGCTCGCCGAGGTATCGCGCAACACCGCCGCGCATCGGCGGGTAGTCCGTCGTCACGAGGACGAAGCGCGCGTCGTCAGGCATGGAGCATCTCATCGTCCGGATCCTCGGACGGCGCAACGCGGCGGCGGAGCCATCCGATGGCGGAGATAACGTCGGCGAACGTGAGGAGCCGGAAGACGAGGAGGCTTACGATCGCGATGGCCGCGCCGAAGAGCACGTCGAACGCGAACGGCATGACCGCGCCTACGTATCGAACGGCAAACCATGTGATTGCGCCGACGGCTACGCATCGGATGAACAAGGAGACGTACCACGACATGGACGGGAGGTCTTTGCGGACGAAGACGATCCCGACGAGCATGAGGAGCGTAAAGCTGCCGAGTCCCGCCCATGCCGCGCCAACGGGCCCGTACGGCGGAACGAGGATGAGATTCAACACCGCGTTCACGACCATCGCGGAGCCCATCGCGGCCGTTTTCAGATGTGCGCGGTGCGATGCGTTCAGGATCGATCCGACGGGAAAATCCAGGAAGATCGGGATGAGAACCCACGAGAGGATGGAGAGCGGCGGAATCGCGGCAAGGAACGCATCCCCATAGAAGAGCGGGACGAACCGCGGCGCGATGGCGGAGATGCCGGCTGCGATCGGAGCCGCGCCGATCGCCATGAGGCGAAGCGACCCCGCAAACACGTCCGTCAGCTGTTTCCGTTCGCCGCGCGCAAACACGCCGCTCATGGCCGGATAGAGCGCGGCGACGAATACGAGCGGCAGGAACTGGAACGCGTACGTCACCTTGTACGCCACGGCATACGGGCCCACGGCCTGCGTCCCGTGGAACGCCTCGATCATCATCGTGTCGAGGTACGAATAGATTTTCACGAAGATGCCCGCGAGCGCGAACGGGATTGCCTGGCGGACGACGATCCGGACGTCCTCACGCGACGCGGGGAGCGTTGAGACCCCGTTCCGGTCCATCTGGAAGCGCGACCAGCCCACGTTCCACGCGCTCGCGACGAGGAGCGCGGCGGCAAGCCCCGGTGCGCCCCATCCGAGCAACGCCGCGGACACGGCGACGATCGTCGAAAGAATCTGCCCCACGAACATGCCGACCGCCTCGAAGAAGAGCTTCTGTGTCCCGCGGAGCGCGCCGTAGAAGGCCAAATGGATCGAATCGAGCGACATGACGCCGACCATGAAGAAGAGCGTCTGCCACACGGTGATGTTCGCGTCGCGGAGCCCCGCGTATACGAGCGACGCGGCGATCGCGATCGGGATGAGCGCCGCCTTGATCCGAAGCACGGCCCCGAGGTACCGCCGTCCTCGCTCCGGATCCGCGGCCGTCGCGCGGATCACGACAGGCGTCAGCCCAAGATCCGCGAGGATGACGAACGTCGACGTGATCGCAACGGTAAAGAAATATTCCCCTGTCACGTCCGCCCCCACGATCCGCGCGGCAATCGTAAACGCCGCAAACGCGAGGAGCTTCTGTCCCGTCGTTGCAATAAGCAGCCACGAGGCGTTTTTCGCGATCGTTTTCCCGGTCGTCATGTCGATGATGATGATAGCGGGATTGGGTGAGGAGAGGAAGTGAGTCGGTTGATGGATGGATGGATGGATGGATGGATGGTTAGATCGTTAGGGTTGGAGTTCATTACTTTGATTTAAGTTGACACTGAGAATCAAAACAAAATACTCCAACCCTAACCATCTAACGATCTAACCATCTAAAGCCCTGTCAACAAAAAAAGAGGCCGCTCCAAAGCGCTGGAGCGGCCCCGTCTATACTACCAATCAAGGTCCGGATTATCCATGTCGATCTTCCGCCCTCGGAGGGACGGGAGGAGGTCCGAGATGGACATTTCGTTCAGGATGGAACCGTACGCGTCCGGCGCATCATGGATGCGATCCCACAGCCGCGCAATGTCCGCGTCCGTCATGAGGGCAATGAGGAGTTCCGGCGCGATCGTCGGTTCAATCTCGGCCAGCGCGTCCGTGACGTCGGTAAGCATGCTGACGAGATCGCGCGGGCCGTTCAGATGTTCCGTCGGAGGCTGTTCGAACCGATCAATCTCTCCCTCGTAGAGCTCTTCGTACATCTGCCTCCGCAGCGCATCGAACTCCATGGCCGTTTCACTCGTCCGAAACGAGACGCGGCCGCACGCCGCGGACTCTTCGCAAAGCGCCGTAACACAGCGCTGGACGCGCTCCTCGGCCGTTTGTCCGAACCGGCGGAGCCGCCGCCACAACGACGGGTGTTCGCCAAGCGGGAAACGGACGCCGGTCCGCGCGGACCGTTCAAAAAAATCGTCCGCATCCGAAAAAATGTACATGATCTTATCCGCGTACATCACGGCGTCCGCCTCGGGGAGACGCCCGTTCGTATGGAGATCCCCTTCGCCGCGCGAGTGGTCGCGCATGCACATGAGCGATTGGTACGTCAGGTTCAATCCCCTGCCGCCACGTTCGACGTGCTGGGCGACGACAGGCCCGAACAGCTCATGCCGGAACCGTGGCATTCGAAGACCGTAGATGACGCGTTCGCCGTAATGGCCGTACGGGACGTGGCCGAGATCGTGTCCGTAGGCGGCAGCCTCGCAGAGCGACACGTTCAGGCCGACGATGCTCCCGACCGTCGCTGCGACCGAAACGACGCCGAGGACGTGCGTTAACCGGTTCAACACGTGCGTGTTCGTCGGAAACGAGATGACCGCGGGCTTTCCGGCCAGACGCCGGAACGCGTCGCAATTTCTGATCACGCAGGCATCCCTCACGAACGGCGGCAACTGCGCCTCGTACGCGTTCAGCGGGTACCTCCAGCGCGCCGCCGTATCCGGCGTCGCGATTGAAGCGAGGCATCCCCGGATTCGGGATAATTGTCCTTTCACGAGCACCCGCATGGGCTCCCTCCAAGGTTGTAATGTGCGCACGTATCTTGGAGAGCGGTCGGGCGGGATGCAATCGGAAGATGTGCATAACTTAAAGAGGCATTCGAAGTCGTTTTCGAATGCCTCCGGAGAGACTACGTGCGCGCCAGGCGGACCGCCTCTGCGCACGTTTCCGCGAGTGTCATGAAGATCGGGATGTCCGGCGCCTGATCGCCAAGCGTGATCCGAAGATACGGCTCGTTTGAAAATCCCCGCTCAATGCCGATGACGACGTGATTCCGCTGGATGATATGGCGCATCATCATCCATCCGAGTTCGAACCGGCTCGTCTGGGCGTATGCCCGACGGCAATCATGAACCTCTTCCCTGGCCAGCCAGAACATCGTCGCTCCGCAATGAGCCGCATAATTCAGATAATGATGCTCCCAGCGGGCTTGAGTCTGTATCGTCAAATTCCACGGCGGCGGACTCCGCGGACACGCGATGATGAGCCCCGGGTCGCGGTCGTTGATGATCCGGATCGCATCGGCTTGCCAGTCCGGCGCGCCTTGGATCGGACCCGCAAGAAAGATGAGCGGACCGGAGACGTCTTCGTAAGAAGGAACGACGATCACTCTTCCCATGGCTCTCTCCTCGCCGCCATCCTACATAAAAAGACATCGCATAACAATGAACTGCCCCGCCACAAGCGGCGGGGCATGGACCCACGAAAATTTCGTAGGGGCGACCCATGGGTCGCCCCTACGAAATCTTAATTAAAAACGGGACGGCCTTGACCGTCCCGCTCCATCGTCTTTTCTTCGCTACCGCTTCGACCACTGCTTCGCCCTGCGGGCGCCGCGGAGTCCGAACTTTTTGCGTTCCTTCACGCGCGCGTCGCGCGAGAGGTAGCCGAGCTTCTTTAGCGCCTTGCGGAACGTCGGGTTCAGCTGGATGAGCGCGCGGGAGATGCCCAGACGGACGGCCTCGGCCTGTCCGCGGAGCCCGCCGCCCTCAGCCTTCGCGCTCACATCCACGGCGTCATCTTGGCCCACGGCCTTGAGTGGCGACCGGACGATTTCGCGGAGTTCGTACGTGGTGAAGTACGCATCCGCCGCGCGCCCGTTGACCGTCATCGCGCCTTTCCCGTTCTTGATGAGCCGAACCCGCGCGATCGCTTCCTTCCGGCGGCCGACGGCCGACAAGTACGACCCTTTCTTCATCTCGGCGGGCTTCGATGCTTCGATCATGGTTTCGATTGGTTTCGTTGTTTTCTTCGCGGCGACCTTCTTCTCCGCCGGCTTTTTCTCGGCCGTTTTCTTTTCGGTTTTCGGAGCCGCCTTCTTCGCCGCCGGCTTCTTCTCAGCGGGCTTCTTTACGGCCTTGGGTGCCGCCTTCTTCGTTTCGGTTTTCGTTGCCATACGTTGTGGTTATGCCGTCACCGTGAGCCGCTTCATGCGGGTGGCGAGGTGCGTATTCTTCGGGAGCATGTACTTCACCGCGTGCGCGATGATCACGTCGGGCCGCTCCGCGCGGAGCTTCTGCACCGACACGCGCCGGATGCCGCCCGGACGGTTCGATGAGTGGTAATGGACTTTCTGTTCCCATTTCTTTCCCGTAAATTCCGCTTTCGACGCGTTGATGACCTTCACGAAATCACCGCCGTCGAGGTGGTGCTCGTACGTGGCCTTGTGCTTGCCGATGAGGATCCGCGCCGCCTGGGTCGCGATGCGGCCGACGACTTTTCCGGCGGCGTCAATCACGACCGTCTTCCGGTCGACCTTCGGCATTCCTTTTTGTTTCTTCCACGGCATATCGTTATTTGACGAGCTGAATCTGGGCGATTTCCGCGCCGTCCCCCTTCCGAACGCCCAGCTTAATGATCCGCGTATACCCGCCGGCGCGCTTCGCATACCGCGGCCCGAGTTCCTCGAGGACCTTATTCACGGCGGATTCGACCGTCAGGATTTCCGCGAGCTTCCGTCGCGACGCGAGCGACTTTATCTTCCCGCGCGTAATGACCTTCTCGACGATCGGCTTGATGACCTTCGCCTTTGCGAGCGTCGTATTCGCGTGCTCGTAGAGAATCACGGACGTGACGAGTCCGCGCAGGAGCGCTTTTCGCGGACCGGGAGCCCGGTCGAGCGTCTTGTCTTTCCTTCGATGCCTCATACGTCGTCGTCCTCCTTCGTCTCCGCTTCTTCGTCCGCGGTACCGCCTTCATCGATCGTCACGAGGAGGTTGAAGTGGTCAAGCAAAATCTTCACGGACTGGTCAATGGCGTCCTTCGGGTCCACCGTCCCGTCCGTTTCCACGCGCAGCACGAGCTTGTCGTAGTCCGTTTTTTCGCCGACGCGCGTAAGGTCGACCTTATACGACACGTTCAGGACCGGGCTGTAGAGCGCATCGATCGCGATATTCCCGAGTTCGAGCTTCTCTTTCGCGCGGTCTTCCGTGGTCCGGTACCCCCGGCCGGGGCCGACCGTCACCTCCATGTCGAGCGACGCCTTCTTTTCCGTAAGCGTGCAGATGACTTGCTCCGGATTCATGATTTCGACCTGCGCGTCCTTTTCAAAATCCGCAGCCGTCACGATTTTCTCGCCGGAGACCTTCAGGAAGAGCTTCACGGGCTCTTCGGAGAAGAGCTTCATGCGGATCGCCTTCAGGTTGAGGATCATCTCGACGACGTCTTCCTTCACGTGTTCGATCGTCGAGAACTCGTGATCGACGCCCTTAATCTTAACGGCGGTAACCGCCGCGCCGGGAAGCGATGAGAGGAGGACGCGGCGGAGCGCGTTCCCGAGCGTCGTCCCGTAGCCGGGCGAGCACGGTTCGACCGTGAAGACGCCCTCGTTCGGGCGGTCTCCGCGGACGTACGATATTTTAGATGGGAGAAGGATGGACTCCATAGGACGGGGATGAAAAAAATGAGCGATTAGCGTGAATAGAATTCGACGATCGGCTTCACGTCGAACGGCTGGTTCTTCAATTCGTCGTCCGTCGGCGCGCCGGTCACGCGGATTGAGAATTCCGCGGGTTCGATGGAAATCCACGAGGGCGTCTGCCGGTTCTTCGCCTGCTCGGCAAGGTCCTTCCACGGCCCCTTCGCGCGCTTGTTCGCGCGGACGGCAATGACGTCGCCGGCGCTCACGCGGTACGACGGGATGTTCACCTTCGTCCCGTTCACGTCAAACATCGCGTGGCTCACGAACTGCCGCGCCATGGCGCGCGTTTTCGCGAATCCTGCGCGGAAGATCGTGTTGTCGAGCCGCGATTCGAGGAACCGGATGAAGATCGCACCCGTGTCGCCGCGCTTGCGCGCCGCTTCTTCGAACGTATTGCGGAACTGGCGTTCCGCGAGCCCGTAGATCCGCTTGCACTTCTGCTTCTCGCGGAGCTGCTTCCCATAGTCCGTAATCCGCGACCGGCTGTTCGGCCCGTGGACGCCCGGCGCGTACGGCCGCTTCGCGAGGATGCGGCCAATCTTGTCCCGGCCGTCGAGGTTGACGCCCTCGCGGCGCGACATTTTTGCGGTGATTTTCGCTTTCATATCCGGTTAGACCTTGCGCGGCCGCTTCGCGCGGCAGCCGTTATGCGGAATCGGCGTGACGTCTTTGATCGACACGACGTTCAACCCCTGCGCATTCAGCGCGCGGACCGCGCTCTCGCGTCCCTGGCCCACGCCCTGAACGAACGCCCGGACTTCCTTCAACCCGTACTCCTGCGCCTTGTCGACCGCATCCTTCACGATGACAGACGCCGCATACGGCGTGGCCTTCTTCGGCCCGCGGAAGCCGCAGTGCCCGGCGCTCGACCACGAGAGGACGTTCCCCTCCGTATCCGTGAGCGTGACGAGCGTGTTGTTGAACGACGCATGGATATACGCGCACCCGGTCGAGACCTGGCGCTTCGCCTTCTTCTTGCGCGTCTTCGCCGGCACGGCCGCTTTCGCCGTCCCCGCGTCCGCATTCATCGTCGTCGTTTCTTGATCGTTCATAAATCCAATTTCCATTTTCTATTTTCCATTTTCCTTCATTACGTCTTCTCGAGCTTCCGCTTTCCGGAGCCCATCGTCTTCCGGACGTTCCCCCGGACCGTGCGATTATTCGTCTTCGTCCGCTGGCCGCGCACGGGGAGCTTCTTCATGTGCCGGATGCCGCGGTACGACTGGATCTCCTTCAGCCGCTTGATGCTCCCGAGGACTTCGCGTCGAAGGTCGCCTTCGACCTTATGCCCCTTCTCGACGACTTCGCGAAGCTTGTCCGACTGCGCGTCCGTGAGATCCTTCACGCGCGTCGACGCCG
Organism: Candidatus Uhrbacteria bacterium; assembly: GCA_963835915.1. Taxonomy (GTDB): domain Bacteria; phylum Patescibacteriota; class Patescibacteriia; order 2-12-FULL-60-25; family 2-12-FULL-60-25; genus 2-12-FULL-60-25. The sequence goes on along the minus strand of CAWIHE010000004.1, from coordinate 651,578 downwards.
GAATGCCAACCGACGCGACGATCTTCGCCGCGGTCGGACGGCCGATGCCGTAGATGGATGTGAGCGCAATATCGATGCGCTTGTTCGTCGGGAGCGTGACTCCTGCAATGCGGGCCATAGGATGAGAAGGGACCAATCAGCCGGGATGGTTGTGACGGCTTCAGATTGGAGGCCGGCGATCCGGATGAATCGCCCGCCTCCCCGCTTAAGAACGCCCTTGTTAACCCTGACGCTGCTTATGCCGCGGATTCTTCCGGCACACGACAATGACCCGGTTCTTCCTGCGAATCACCTGGCAATCGCGGCACATGCGCTTTACGGATGCTCGGACTTTCATGGGGGATGTGGATAAACCCGACTTCGCGGACTAGAATCTATAGATAATTCGTCCTTTTGTCAAATCGTAGGGACTGATCTCGATCTGGACCTCGTCCCCCGGGGTCAGCCGGATCCGGTGTTTCCTCAATTTTCCTGATAAATAACACAAAATGTCCTGTCCGTTCTCGAGTTTGACCCGGAACATCGTCGCCGGCAGGTTCTCCGCCACGATCCCCTTAACAACCAAAAATTCCTTCGTTGAAGGAGTGTCAGCGCTCATACGGTCTGGCTCTGGGCCCGGCTTTCTCGCATTAAGTAGGGAGATGGTAGCAGGAGCGAGGGAGGGAGGTCAACCCTCTGAGGAAAGTCGATTAGTCACCCCTTCAGCGAGTTAATAGATGAGTGAAGTCGATAAGTCGATGAGTCGATTAGTAGATCAAAGAAATACTAATCGACTCATCGACTTATCGACTTACGTACCGCCGATGACCGCCTTGATCCTCCTGATCCCCGCGCTGGACGCTTCCTCCTTCTGAATCTTGAACGAGCCGAGCTCGCCCAGATGCTCGACATGGGGGCCGCCGCAGATTTCCTTGCTGAAGATGCCCGTCTTCGAGTCTCCGATCGTATAGACCTTCACCTTCTCGCCGTACTTCTGCTCGAAGAGGCCGAGCGCGCCGGAGGACTTCGCTTCTTCCGGCGTCATCGTCTCGACCGTCACGGGGAGGTCCCTCCAGATCGCATCGTTCACGAGGCCTTCGACGGCGATGATCTCCTCAGGCGTGAGCTTCTTCGGGTGCGAGAAGTCGAAGCGCAGGCGCTCGGCCGTGATGTTCGATCCTTTTTGCTCGACGTGCTCGCCCAGGATCTTCCGGAGCGCGGAATGGAGGAGGTGCGTGGCCGTGTGGAGGCGCGTCGTCATCTCGGAATGGTCCTGGAGGCCGCCTTTGAACATGCCGGCGGACGCCGTGCGCGAGAGGTCCTGGTGCTTCGCGAACTCTCGATCAAACGATTGGCGATCGACGTTGATGCCGCGCTCGCGAGCAATCTCTTCCGTCAATTCAAGCGGGAACCCGTACGTCGTGTAGAGGGTGAATGCCTGCTCGCCCGTGATCGTCCCGGACGCGATGAGCTTCTCGAGCTCCTTCATCCCCTTTTCGATCGTCTGGAGGAATTTCTTTTCTTCGCCCGCCATCTCCAACGCGATCTCCTTTCGGTTTTCCTCGAGTTCTGGATACGCAACACCGAACTCGCCGATGACAACCTCTGCGATCTTCGCCGCGAACGGGTCCGTGATACCGATCCGGCGGCCCTCGCGGATGGCTCGTCGAATGAGGCGCCGTACGACGTACCCGGCCTGGACGTTCGACGGAATGGCGCCGTCCGCAATCGCGAACGTCGCCGCGCGGAGATGGTCCGCGATGATCCGCATGGCGCGGTCGACGTCCTCCGTTTCGCCGTACCTCTTTCCGGAGGCCGATTCGATGCCGCGAAAAATCGCCTGAAAGACGTCGTTGTCGAACACGGTCGCGTGGCCGCTCATCATTGCCGCCGTCCGCTCAAGCCCCATCCCCGTATCGACGTTCTTCGCCGGAAGCGGTTCAAGCTTAGCGCCGTCATCCGGACGATTGAATTCCATGAAGACGTCATTCCAAATTTCAACGAACCGTCCACAGTCACAGTTCGGATGGCAGACCTTGCCGAAGGCGGGATCATGTGCACGCCGGGTATCGTAGAAGATTTCCGTATCCGGCCCGCAGAGGCCTTTCGTGAGCGCGCCCGGCCACCAATTCTTCGCCTTCGGGTACGCGTAGATGCGCGCCCCGTCTCCGCTCGCCGGTTCGTCGACGCCCGCGCGTCCGATCGTGGCGCCGATCCCCTTCACCTCGAACTGCGCCTGCCAGATGCCGATGGATTCGTCATCGCGCGGCGCATCCGCATCCCCATCGAAGACGGTCACGTAGAGGCGCGATGGGTCGATGCCGAGCCAGCGGGAATCCGTGAGAAATTCGAACGACCAGCCGATCGTCTCTGGCTTGAAGTAGTCGCCGAGCGACCAGTTCCCGAGCATCTCGAAGAACGTGAGGTGGCGGTTGTCGCCGACCTCGTCGATATCGTCGGTTCGGATGCACTTCTGTGCATCCGCAAGGCGCTTCCCCATCGGGTGCGGCTCGCCCTTCAGGTACGGGATGAGCGGCTGCATCCCCGCGGTCGTAAAGAGGACGCTCGGATCGTTCTCCGGAAGGAGCGGCGCGCTCGGGATGATCGCGTGGCCCTTTTCCTTGAAAAAGGCGAGGAATTTGTCGCGGAGGTCGTGGACAGTCATAGGAAATCGTTGCGTCGGGCGTCGGGCGTCGTTGCGTCGGCCGGACCGACGTCCGACGCCCGACGCAACGACGCCCGAACTTAAAATATAGTCATCATCCTACATCACCCTCGTCCATCTCGTCAGCCCCGCCGTCCGATTCGCCACTATGGCCGTTTTTCAGCGAGAGGACGCGGTAGAGGACCTCGGCTTGGTTCGCGTAGACGTTCAGGAGGCCGATGTCGAGGCCTTCGACCTCGGATTGGAGCGGGATGAGGAGGAACGCTTTGGCCGCCATGTCCCGCCGCGACGATGGGACGATGAGGACGCGCGTCCCGTCCTCGCACGCGATAAACGCATGCGTTTTCTTTTCGTCATGGATGGACCGCAGATCGCGGTTCGAAACGCGGAGGATGGCATCGTGGTCGACGGCAAACTCCTTGAGCGTCCGCATCCGGTCGAGCGCGACAATGCGGATGGCCCCGTGTTCCGCGCGTGCGCTCGCGGCCGCGCTCGCAGCAAGCGACTGAAACATCTCCTTCGTCAGGCGGTCTCCCTCGACGAGGTGGATCGCCGTCTCGTTTGCGAGCTCCTTCAGCGCCTCCATGCGCCGGTTCACGGCGCCGATGTACTCGTACGACGATACGAGCTCCTTTTTTGCGCGATCGCGCTCGCCGATCGTCTCGTTGTGCTCCTGCTCTTTATGCTCAATGACCCGCTCGTAGATCGTAAACGTGACGAGTCCGGCAAGGCCGAACCCGAAGATAAGAATTTCCTCGATCCGCTCCTCTGCAAAACCGAACGCCCCGTGGCTCACGAATTGCGGAGTGGCCACGGCGAGCGCAAAAAAGGCTAGGTATAAGAGCGAAATCCACTCAATCCGCGGCGGTCGCATATCAAACGTTTGAGGAAGCGTAGCGGAGAGCGGGGGATGTGTCGAGGGTGGGGGTCAGTCGTGAGTCGTGAGTCGTGAGTTGTGAGTTGTGAAGATGGTAGGACGATCTCATCACGCGTCAAACGATGATGCCTCCCCCAAGACATTCCTCTCCTCGGTAGATAACGGCGGACTGACCGGGAGCGACGGCGAAGACGGGCGAGCTGAACGTGACGTCCGCGCGGCTCGTCGTCACGCGTTTCATCGCGAGCGTTGCGGGAACGGCTTCCTGACGATAACGAACGGCGATCGTGATGCGACCCTTTGGCGATGGAGGTCCGGCGATCCAATGGATGTCTTTGATCGTCGCCTTCATCGAGTAGAGGAGTGCATGTTCACGTCCCGGGACGGCGATGAGGCAGTTTGATGCGATGTCCTTTGCTGCCGCGTACCACGGGCCGCCTCCGACGGTCACGCGGAAGCCGTGGCGCTGGCCGATCGTCGCGCTATCAAGTCCCTCGTGATGGCCGATGATCTTCCCGTTCGGATCCGTCACGTCGCCGGGCTTCGAATGGATCCTCGTGCGCAGGAACGATGTCATCGGCTGTTTGCCGATGAAGCAGATGCCCATGCTCTCCGCCTTCTCCGCGGTCGAGAGTCCGAGTCTCCTCGCGATAACGCGGACCTCCGTCTTTTTGAGCGCTCCGACGGGGAACATCGTCTTCTTGAGCGCGGCTTGGGAGACGCGATGGAGGAAGTAGGATTGGTCCTTATCCGCATCTATGCCGCGAAGAAGATGGGCGAGGCCGTCTTTTCCGTGGCGGACGCGGGCGTAGTGGCCCGTTGCGATCCCGTCTGCCTTGAGGCGTTTTGCCGCTTCGAAGAAGACGCCGAACTTGATCTCCTGGTTGCAGAGGACGTCCGGATTCGGCGTCACGCCGCGCGCGTACGCCTTGAACATCGGCGCGATGACGCGTTTGCGGTAGAGATTCTCAAAGTCAAACGTCATCAACGGAATCCCCAGCGAAGCTGCGACGCGCATCGCATCTCTCCGGTCTCCGCGCCACGCACACTCCCCGCTCCACGCATCCTTCGTATCCGACCAGTTCTTGATGAATCCGCCGATGACGCGATACCCCGCTTTCACGAGCAACGCCGCGCTGACGCTCGAGTCAACGCCGCCGCTCATGCCGAGGAGGACTGTTTTCGTTCTCATGGGTGACGGCATCTTATCGGAAATCGTCGATTCTGAAAACCATCTTGAATAGTCGTGAAATCGTACAGTCGTGGAGTCGTGAAGGTCACTCTTTTGAGACTTCACGACTCCACGACTGTACGACTTCACGACTATTTCGCGGCGAGCACGGTGGTTCCTGTCTGGATAAACGCCCGCGTCGTCGCATCGAGGTATCCGCTCCCAGACGTCGCTCCGCGGGGCGTGAGCGTCCCTTCGCGATGCGCATCTTGGTAGTTCTTCAGCGCGATGCGCGTCAATTCGCCGAAGAGGGGGGTCTCCTTTCCCGGAGATCCCGGACCGCTCTTCGCGATGACGGCGCCGTGCGTATTGAGGAACTTCTGGAGCGCGAGGACGTCCGGGCCGCGGTCGCCTTTGCCGAGGTTCCGCGCGAGCGCGACCGACGTCTTCGCCGGAGCGGACTTCCAGTCGTAGGCGGACCACGCCCAGCGCGCGAGCGCTTCTGACGCATCGATCGAATCCTTCCGCGTCGGCGCGCCGAGGACGACGACCGTCACCGACTTGGACGGTTCGCTCTTCGGGGACGCCCGGAAGGTGAAGTTGTACATTGATTCTTCAATGTAGCCGGTCTTCCCCGCCGTGATATCCAAATCCTTCGCCGTGACGAGCAGATCGTTCGTATTCTTGATCGTCTTCGCGAGCTTCGGCGAGCGAATCGTAAACGAATACGTCGGAAGCTCCATCGCCTTCTGCGTCTCGGGTTCCTTCGACGATGAGGCGAGGAGCGTCGCGATATCGTACGCGGAAACCTGGTTCTTCGGATTCATCCCGCTCGGGTCCGCAAAGGTCGCCGTTGCAAGGCCGAGGTTCTTCGCCATCGCGTTCATCTGCGTGACGAATTCCGGAATCCCCTTCCCGTTGAACATCCGCCCGAGCGCCATGGCGCAGTTGTTCGCGGACCCGATGATCGCGGAGTACAGGATGTCGCGGAGCGTGAGCGTGCTCCCCGATGCCACGCGAAGCCGCCCGCCGCCGACCTCGTCGGCTTTCAGTATCTTCCCGAGCGAGTCCCACTTCGTCGGCGTGGATGTGAAGACCGTCGTCGTCATGAGCTTCGTTAGGCTCGCCGCCGCGCGGACCTCTGTGGCATCATGCGCGTAGAGCGTGGCGCCCGACGCGTCGTCAATGACGAGGAGTGCACCATAGGCGGCCGGCGACACCGGGAGCGCGGGCGCATCCGCCTTCTTGACCGGAACGAGGACCGCGGCGTGCGCCGCCGGCGCAACGCCAATCAGCCCCGCGGCGATCATCACCGCGGCCACGAACGCGATCGGCCTAGACGAGGGCGATGACCGCGGCCGCGAGGAGGAGGCGGTAGACGACGAACGGGGTGAAGCTGTGCGAAGCGACATACGTTTTAAGAAGTCGGATGGCGATCGCGCCGCTCACGACCGACGCGAGGAGGCCGGCGATGAGCATCGAGGGCGTCGAGCCCCCCAATCCATGCCTGGCCGCGGAGAGGAGGCCTGAAGCGCCCGCGGCGGCAATCGTCGGGATACTAAGGAGAAACGAGAATTCGACGGCCGTCTCGCGATCAAGCCCTTTTGCGAGCCCCGCGGTCATCGTAATCCCCGACCGCGACACGCCCGGGATGAGCGCAATCGCCTGCGCCGCGCCGATGGCGATCGACCGCTTCCAGCCGACATCCTCGACGCGCGCCGTCCGCATCTTCAGCACCGCGGAGTACCGGTCCGCAATCCAAAGCACGACGCCCCAAAGCGCAAGCGAGAATGCGATCATCCCAGCCCCGCTCAGTCGTTGTTCGAGGACATTGCCGAAAACCGCGCCGATCGCGAGCGCCGGAATGCACGCGACGACGATCTGTGCGATGAGAATCCGCGCGGGCCGCGATCCGCGAACGAACGCATCCGTCGTGAGCGTCCAGACGAACTTTCGCGTGGCCCAGAGCAGCGCGGCGAGCGTCCCAAGATGGATGATCGCGTCGAATGCGTTACCGGGTTCTTCCCATCCGAGCAGTTTCGGAACCAGAATCAAGTGACCCGTCGAACTCACGGGAAGAAATTCGGTCGCGCCCTGGACGATGCCGAGGATGAGGCCGTGGAGGATGGATACAGACATGAAGTGACGGTTGACGAGTTAGCGGGTTGGCGAGTTAACGGGTTTATGGATTGGAGTCTCGAATTATCTTGTCAACTCATACGCGACACGTCCACTCGCTAACGACCGGCTTGCTACCGCGAACTCGCAAACTCGTCAACCCGTAAACGCGTCAACTGATGGTCTCCTACGAGGATTCCTGGATCCGGTCGCGGAGCCAGTCCGCGGCTTCGGCCATGAGCGCGGCGTCGCCTTCGAACATCCGGGTTCCGTGTCCGGCGTTCTTTAATTTTTGGACGTCTTTCACGTCAACGGCAAGCCGCGCGAGGAGCGTGTCCGCGGCGCGGACGCTCGTGTCATCATCCTCTCTTGAGACGATCATTTTGACGGCCTGGTGCGGATTCACGAAATCAACGATGTCCTCGGTCGTCACGCCGTGGAAGCTCAAGCCGGGGCTCAATAGCAATGCCGCGGGAACAAGGGGCTCTTCCGCAAGAAACCGCAACGCGAGGTTCGCGCCGTACGAGGCACCCGCAACGGCAATTTTGTCCCGTTCAAGCCCGCGCGTACCGATCCACGCGTACGCGGCGCGGATGTCTTCCATGCTCGACAGGTGCTCCGCATCCGAAAATTTACGGTAGTCAAGCGTCTGCCCCTCAACCGTCCGCGTCGATTCGCCATGGCCTCGGAGGTCGATCGCGAGCGAGGCGAGCCCGCGCTTTGCGAGGAGACCCTGGAACGGCGCCCAGGACTCTTTCGTCGAGGGATATTGGTGGAGGAGGATGACGGCGCCGAGCGTCGTGGGCGCGGCCTGCCAGTTCGCGGCGATCGAGACGCCGTCGCTGGTCGTAAAAGTCGTTTTTTGGGGCATATTGATGATTAGATGGTTGGATGGTTAGATCGTTAGGGTTGGAGTTAATGACTTTGATTCTTTTCTGACCAACCATCTAACGATCTAGCCATCTAAACCCTTTCATTTAAAACTTGATCCGCTCGCCCGGACGAACGTTTCTCCCCTGACCGGATCCTCCTCCCGAGCCCTGCGGTGATTTGAATGCAACTTGCGGCGCCCCTCCGATCGGACCGTCGTCGTCGAAATCCAGATGGGGATCCTGAGGCGCCGATGGGCGCACGGGAAGCGAATGCGGGATGCCGGACGAGGAAGAAGCCGGGCCGACACGGACGTCACTCCGGCCCGAATCCGCCGTCCGCGTCTCGCCGGAGTGCGGTCGATGCGGAACATGGTCGTCCCGCGGGGCCGACGGGCGGAACGGGGCGCGTTCGTCGCGCCGGGAACCATTCCTGTCGCCGAAGGGATGGTCCCGATGTCCATCCGCACGGTCCTGACCGCCGCCGGGACCGCGTCCGTTCATCGTGCGCTCGCGCGGACGGCGCGCGCGCCGACGCCCGTCATCGCGGTCATCACCCCGATGCGGATCAGAGTCACTCCCGCGCGGCGGATGGTTCGACATCGGAGACCGGACGTCCCTTGTCGGAACGGCGGCCTGCTTGCGCGTCTCGATCGGCGCCCCGCGGCTCGCCGAGATCGCGTCAAGAAGCTCCGATCGCTCCTCGTCGCCGTCGTTCCCCTCAATGACGTCCGAGTACATGTCCGCATTCGTCACGATGATCCGCGGCCGGTTCGTCTCGGGGGCTTTTGATTTCTTCGCAATCCGGATTGCGCGCCCGTCCTCAACGTCGCGCATGGCCTGCTCAAGCTGTCCGCCGGGCGTACTCTCCGCCTCCCGATCGTCGGACGTCATCTCCTCCAACGTCATCCCCTCCGGCGCTTCGCCCGTCACGGCCGCCTTGATAACCTTCCCTTTGACCTTCTTCTCGTCGCGGATGAGCGGCAGGCAGTCCGAACAGTACATCGGCCGCGTCGGGTCGAGCTGTATCGGCATCTCCCAGACCTTCCCGCACCGCGAGCACGTGTGCTTGAACTTCGGCTTGTCCTTTTTCGGCGCAGGCCCCGCTTTTACGATCGCCGCCAGACGCTCCGGAGAAAACCGGAGGAATTCACTCGGCGGCGCGGTTCGATCATCAAGATCCCCTTTCGTCGCCTCCGCGGCATCCCGCTCCTCTTCGGTCTGGATGGCCGGATACTGAAAACCCGGAGGCGGCTCAACCTCGGTCACCGGACCGGATGGCGCGATCATGACGGGCGAGTCCGTGCTTCCGGACTCCATCCCGCTCCATTTCAGCACTTTCTGCTCAATCTCCTCGCGGCGGATCGCGTATCGCTCGCGCGAGACCGCGATCACCTTCTCCGCCGAGTCCGTCCGATTCGCGATCGGCGGGAGCGTGGTGGCGGAAAACGGTTCCGTCGAAACGCCGTCGACCATGAGCTTCAGGTAGGCGTGATACTTCGGAAGGTTCGTCAGGTCTTCGGGCAAAAACGTGGGTGTAAACTCCGTCTCAAGGAATGCCGCGTCCGGCGCGCCGACGCGCATCATGATCATCGTCCCGACGTTGCCGAACACGGCATCGCGGACGGTCTCGTCCAGCTGCTCGATGTACTGGTGCGCGAGCGTCAACGAGAGGCGGTATTTTCTCGCTTCCGAAAGGATGCTCGCAAAACTCGGGTTCGCGAAATTCTGGAACTCGTCAACGTAGCAGAAAAAGTCCTTGCGATCTTCTTCGGGCGTGTCGACGCGCTCCATGGCCGCAAGCTGGATCTTCGTGATGAGCATCCCGCCGAGGAGCCGCATGTTGTCTTCGCCGATCCGGCCCTTCGAGAGGTTCACGATGAAAATTTTCTGCTCGTCCATGATCCGCCGCGGGATGACCGATGACTTCACCTGCGCGGCGATGTTGCGGATGATCGAGGCGGAAAGAAACTGTCCGACTTTATTCTGGACCGGCGCGATCGCTTCGGTCGCGTACTTCTCTGACCAGGAGGAAAACTCTGCAACCCAGAACGTCTTCACGATCGGATCTCGGATCTTCTCGATGACGCGCTGGCGGTACTCCTTATCCACGAGGAGCCGATTGATCCCGAGGAGCGTGGCGCCCGGAAAATCCAGAAGCGCAAGGACACAATTCAGGAGAATGTACTCCATGCGCGCGCTCCACACGTCCGGCCAGATCTTCTTAAAGACGCCCATGAGCCCGGACCCGACGAGGTGCTCTCTGCCCCTCGTTCATCGTCTCGAGGATATTGAATCCCATCGGATAATCGACGTCCGCGGGATTGAAATAGACGACGTCGTTGATCCGCCAGCTCGGAATGAAGTCGATGAGCTTCTCGGCCGTATCCCCGTGCGGATCGATGTACGCGCACCCGTGGCCCGCGTAGATGTCCGAGAGGATCATGTTCTCAAGGAGCGCCGTCTTCCCCATGCCCGTCTTCCCGAGGATGTACATGTGCCTCCGCCGGTCATCGAGCCTGATGCCGAAACGGCGCTGCTGATTACGAAAATTCGTCTGCGCGAACAGCGTGACGGGATTGGCTTCGAACTCGGTATTGGGCATGTAGAGTGAAGGGGCTTGAGGAACAAAGAGCGGCTCTGGCGCATCTGGGCCTACGAATTTACGAATGGACTCACGAATCGGCGAATTACGAATGACAATCTAACGACCTCAGCATCTTATTCGTACATTCGCCGATTCGCCCTATTCGTAAATTCGTAGGCCAACCATTATTTACAAGGTACCCTTCAGCCGCCATCTACGCAAACGGGATGTTGATCGGCGGTTCGACTTTCTTCGACTCCGTTTTCTTCACCTGCGGGGCCCTCACCTCCTTCGACATCGGCAGGTGCCAGAGCGTGGCGAGCTCATCCGTCCCGAGGTGGAACTGGTCAAGGCCGTGCCAGTTCGAGCGCGCGCGGTACGCGGCGACGAACTTGTTCTTCCGGGCGTCGTTGCGCCGCTTCTTGAAGACGACGATCGTACTCGACACGCTCACGCGCTTGCTCTCCGGCTTCAGGGCCTGCATGTCGTTCGTGTTGAACTGCTTGATCGCGCCGATGAACGAGTTTGCGATCTTCGCCTTCGAAAACACCTCCTTGCGCGCAATGTAGACGAGCCGGATCTTGCAGAGGAACTGGATCTTCCCCATCTTCTTCTCAACCGCCTCGATGATCTTCCGCTCGCCCGGCGTCACGAGCATCATCTTCCCGAACGGCGACTGCTCTTTCTTCTTTTCGGCCTCGGCACCGCCGCCCATGAGGACGCTCGCCGCCGATCCCATGGCGTCGATGGGCGCCTGGAGCGCCTTATCGAGCAATGTTTTTTTCGACGCAGGCTCTTCGCGGCCGGCGAGCTTCGCGATCTCTTTTTTCGCTTTTTCGACGAACGCCTTCTGGTCGATCGGCGTCGCCACGATCTGATACCACGCCTGCTCGCCGGGGCCGAGCCGTGAAATCGCTTCAAGGAGGACGGCGAGCGGATCCTTGAACTCCCCCGTCAGACCATGTTCGAAATCTTCATACGTCTTCAGCGGGTAGACGTCGCTCTTCACGGGCTCCATCTCCACGGCGAAGCACTCGTGCGTGTCGTTCGGATATTGGTTCGGGACGAGCGCCGTGTAATCCTCGACCTCCGTAATCTCGGCATCGGGGTACTGCGCGTAGATGCTCGCCTCAATGAGGTCCCGGTACTTGTCGATGGACCGGATGAGGAACTGGATGTGCCCTTCAATCGAAACCATCTCGAACGAAATGGGGTCCTGCGTTTTGCCGTCGATCCAATTTTCAAGGAACGTCGCCGGCGAGTGGGCGCCGGCCATGTGCGCGAACAGGTTGTCAACGGCTTTCACGGTCTGCTCCGACATCCGCGGGATGTCGATCGCGAGGAGGACGTACCGCCGCTTTGCGTCATAGATCATCCGCCGCCATCCCAGCCAAATGATGCGTCCGCCCAAGATGCCGAGGATGACGAACACGATCCACCCGCCATGGATGAAAATCCACCCCATGGCGCTGATCGGATCGTTCCCCGCGTTGCTGAAAAATGCCGCAAGCTGGTTCGCGATATTCGAAATATCAAACGAACCCACGACGTTCGAAGCGGCGTTCCCTCCCGCGTCTGCGCTGTAGATGACTTGATCGACCGCCATGGAGGGCAGAATAAGGCAAAATCCCGTTCGTGTCGAGGGAAACGCGGATATTCGAGAACCGATCATCCATATCGTCGCGCCGCGCTTCGGACGAACGAAGAAGCTGGAAGCTAGAAGCTGGAAGCTGTCTCATTCGGAGCGATCAGCTTCCAGCTTCTAGCTTCCAGCTTCTTCTTTTTTTTGCGGAAACCGCTCAAAAAATCAAGTCCTCTTCCTCCGGAGCTTCTCCCACGTGACGAGCAAGGGCGGGGCGATGAAGATCGAGGAGTAGGCGCCCGTCGCGATGCCGAGCATGAGGGCGAGGGCGAACGGCTTCAGGGTCTGGCCGCCGAAGAGGTAGACGGCGAGGATCGCAAGGAGGACGGTGAGCGTGGTGTTGATCGAACGGACGTACGTCTGCTTCAGGGATTCCGTGACGATGTGCTCGAACGTCCCGCTCATGCGGCGGAGGTTCTCCCGGACGCGGTCCATCACCACGATCGTGTCATTGATCGAGTACCCCATGATCGTGAGGACGGCGACGACGAACGGCGTGTCGACTTCCCACCCGTAGAATTTCCCGAGGATGACGAACGCCCCGACCGGGATGATCGTGTCGTGGAAGGCCGTGAGGATCGTGATAAACCCGAACTTCCAACTCTCGACCGGAACCGACACCTTCCGGAACGAGTACGCGATGTACGCCATGATCGCGATGAACGCGAGCGCGATCGCCTCGATGGCCTTCGTTCGCAATTCCGCGCCGATCGCCGGTCCGATCGCGTTGAAGCTCAACTCCGTGACGCCCTTGAAGGTGTCGGAAATCTTTTTGACGACGGCCGCATGCTCTTCTTCGGTGAGCGTTTTCATCCGGATATTCGCGTCCTGCTCGCCGACGGGCTGGACGATGAGCTCGCCCACGTCGATGCCGTCGAGCGAGCGCTCGATCTCGACCGTGGACGGCCGGTTGCCGTCGAATCGGACGGTGAGGATGGAGCCGCCGGTGAAATCAATGCCGTAGTGGAGCCCGAACACGGCCCACGCGATGATCGCGGCGGCAATGAGCGTTCCGGAGAACGCGAACCAGACGGGGCGGAGTTTGATGATGTTCATACCGTTGGCGTTTCAGGGGACGGCGCGCGTTTTCTCAGGAAGAGCCACGGGAACCGGCGGGCGAAGCCGGTCGTCGCGATGAGGCGGAACATCGTGCGCGTCACGGTGATCGCCGTAAACATCGAGACGAGGACGCCGATCGCGAGCGTGAGCGCGAACCCTTTGATGAGCGACGACGTGAAGAGGTAGAGGACGAAGCACGTGATGAGCGCCGTCGCGTTGCCGTCGCGGATGCTCGTCCACGACCGCTTGAACGCCTCCTCGATGGCGAGCGACATCGGCTTTCCGGTCGCGTACTCCTCCTTCAGGCGTTCGAAGACGAGGACGTTCGCGTCAACGGCCACGCCGATCGAGAGGATGAATCCCGCGATACCGGAGAGCGAGAGCGTGACCGGGATGATTTTGAAGATCGCGAACGTGAGCGCGGCGTAGAAGAGGAGCGCGAGGTCGGCGAGGAGCCCCGGGATGCGGTAGTAGAGCACCATGAAGACGACGACGAGGAGGAACCCGATCAGGCCGGCTTTCAGCGAATCCGCGACGGATTGCGACCCGAGCGTCGGACCCACGGTCTGCTGGGCGATCAGCTCGATCGGGACCGGGAGCGCGCCTGCCTGGAGGCGTTGGGCGAGCGTCTTCGCCTCATCGACCGTAAAGTTCCCGGAGATGACCGCTTCGCCGCTCGGAATTTCGGTTTGGACCGTGGGGATGCTGATCGGCTTTCCGTCAAGGTAGATCGCAATCGGCTTCCCGATATTCTTCTTCGTGAGCTCGTCGAAGAGCTTCGCACCTTCGCTGTTGAACGAGAGGATGACCTGCGCCGCGCCCGTCCGCTGGTCGAAGTCGAGCGTTGCGCGGGTGATCTGCTTCCCCGTGAGCCCCGTCATGATCCACGGGTCCGAATTCGTGATGTCCGACGCCTGCTCTTTCTTGTAGACGGCCGCCCGAACGTGCACGTCGAAGAGGTCGCGGACGCCCGTGACTTTGATGATGTGGTAGCCGAACGGCGTCTCGACGATGCCGGAGACTTCGCCCGGCTTCAGCTTGAAGGCGGCGTCTTCGAATGGCTGGACCATGTCGCCCTTCTTGAACCACCCGAGGTTGCCCGCCGTCTTGTCCGCGCCCGGCTCCTCCGAATATTTTTTCGCCATCGCGTCGAAATTCGCGGGCGTCACCATCGCCAGGATCTGTTTGGCCTTCGCGAGCGCCTGCGCCTTCGTGGACGTCGACGAACTCTGCGTGGCGCCCTGCCACTGGACGAGGATGTGCGAGGCCTGGATCTCCTGGCCCGCCGGCTTCTTCTCGAGGAGGTCGGCGACGTAGAGGTTCGCGCCGTTGTCGATGAGGCTGCCGTAGAGGCCGGGCTGGACGTTCTGAAAAATCTCGAGGAGCTTCGCGTACTGGGGCTGATTGAGAATCCAGCCGAGGTCGCCGCCGTTCTTCGCCGAATCCGCGTCATCGCTCGTTTCCCGGGCAACCTTATCGAGCGATTCCCCGCTTTTCACGCGGTCAAGCGCGGCCTGCGCCTTCGCCTGAATCACCGCGTTGTCGTCCGCGAGTTTCTTGTAATCCGCATCCGTCGGTCCCTTGCCCGAATTCGGATTCGACTCGCGAAAATCGAGGATCGGCGTTTCCCCGATCATCTGGATGGCCTGCTTCACGTCGCGGATGCCGGCAAGCTCGACGGTGAGCCGCCACTGGTTGCCCGCTTTCGCCGTCTGGACGAGCGGCTCCGAGACGCCCATCTGGTTCACGCGGCGCTCGATGACGTCGCGCACGCCCGCCATCGCGGAATCCTGTTCGCTCGCACCGACCTTCGAGAGGTCGGCCACGTACTCGAGGTGCGTCCCGCCTTGGAGGTCGAGCCCGAGCACGATCGGCGCGTTGATGTGCCCGACCTTCATCCTCGTAAGGTTGTTGAACTGATCAATGAGCCAGTTCGCCGGCTGCGGATATGATACGGATGCCGCCGCGATGAAGAGCGCGATGAGAATCCCCATCCGACGCCAGAGCGTTTTCCGGGTCGCGGGACCTTTTGACCGGTTGTTGTGCGAAGACATATGAAGTCGGGCGTGAGTGTAGCGTCTTCTGGGAGAATAAAGCAAGTCTTCGGTGTGGTGCGCGACAGCGACCCTATGATCCCTTGGTTTTTAGACGATTGTTTGATTGTTGAATTGCCAGATTGCTACCTGAATGGCGATTTTGCTCCAAAATGAGCCTTTTTTCAGGATCAACCTTATTTCTCTAGCAACCACACTTGACAAATTCTCCTTTTTCTGCTAAGATTATTTTTCCTTTTTGGAAAGAATCGGATTCAATTCCGGTCACCTGACCAAAATGGAACGCGCTCGCTGATCTATCGTATCAACGAACCGCGAGGCATTGTATTTTTCCCGCGATCCGCGAGAGAGGGTGAGTATGAAATGACTCTACGATCCTGCGACCTTTCCTGATTCTGTCGCAGGTGGGCGTACATGACGAAAAGGCGGGGAGTGGTCTCTCCTCGAAGGTCTCGCCAACCGAAGTCGACCATTGGGAGTCGCATCTCGCACTCCCTCTCCACTTGAGCGTTCGATCGAGGTCGAATGTTGAAGCGGAGATTCGAAAAACAATCATGTTCAGAAAGAATCGCGGAGACGCGATGCCCTCATCAGAAATCTCGATGTAAATCGAGACATCCGATGAAGGCATCCGTCAGACTGCACCGACGCAGAACGCGAGATCGCCTAAGGACATTCGATGAGCAGAGAAAGCGATCCTGTCCCGTGGGTTGTCATCGACGAACTGCTCGATCCGAAGGAAGGCGTGTACATGCGCCATCTCGTTCCCCTAGATGAATTCTGTGACAACGTTGAGGGTGAACTCGGACGGTACTCGTTCACCGTGAAGGACGATCGAACGGAAGTCACCATGAAGAGTGGCGATACGGATTTCTATGGAGGCGCTCTCAGGGAAGATACGTGGCTACATCTGAAACCATTCTTGAACCTCTGGTGGGTGCGAATACGCCCGCTCACGGAAGTGCTCGACTTCCTTGACCTCACTCCGTTCACCGGCGTCGCGGACTCGCACGTGGCACGCAAAAACGTCACCTCATAGCGGCTCGGGGATCGCGGCACTCGCTGCGATCCCCTCCCCGTCCGAATGGCCGAGACATCGGCGATTTGGATGGGGATCCAAACACCTGCAACTTCAACGAGCGTCACGCTCAAAAACAACAAGAAGGATCGATGGCCATCGAAGTCATTTATCGGCGCACTGGCAGAACCCACATCATCTCGTCGCGCACCGGTCTCGAATTGGACGCGGTCGCGGCAGCCCGTGAGGCCGCTCCGGTCACGGTGACGCAGAAGAAGCCGGCAACCGTCAGCCAGACGGTCGACATCGGACGTCGCGGAACCCGAAACAGCAGGGTCCGGTATCGCACGCTCTACGTCGTGCGATAGCGAGATCCGTCCGTCCCACACCTCCAAAAAGAAAGGTCCCCCATGCACCGAATCACGATCTTTTCACGACACGCCCCCGACAAAGACGGCAAAGAATGGACTGCCTACCGTTCGAATACGGCCCCCCTCGGCGAACCTGGGCGGCCGGCAAGCGACCAGACGAGCGCTTCCACCACCACGTCAACCAAACGTCGCGCTCATCTCCGCCTGCTTCCTTCGCCTCAGCGCTAGACCAACAAGCATCGCTACTGTCTCAAACCCCTGTCCGCTGGACGGGGGTTTGAACATTTTTAGTACGGGAAGTTAGAAGTTTGAAGTTAGAAGTTAGGGTCGGATCCGATCTTCCCCAACTTCCAACTTCAAACTTCTAACTTCCCCTCCTCAGACGATCTTCCCCGCGAGCGCATACACGAGTGCTGCGAGCTTTTCGGAGTCGTGGCGCGCGATGGTCGGATCGCTCCAGACGGGCGCGGCGATGAGTCGATCACCGAGCGCGGAGGCATCGCCGACGGGAAGCAAGTATTTCCCCTCGCACGTGTACCGCGCAATCAGTTCATCAGGCGGCCGCGCCGTATTCATGATAACGCGGGAGACCGGCCGTCCGAGACGCGATTCGAGGTCGGCGACGATTGATGAGACCGTCGCATCCCCCATCCCCCACCCCTCCGTCAATAAGTTTGCGATAAAGATCACCGGGATACTCGTCCCCGCGATCGCCGCCGTGATGCCGTCGGGGAGAAAATTCGGGAGGATGCTCGTATAGAAACTCCCAGGCCCGATGCAGATGACGTCCGCCCCGCGAATCGCGTCAATTGCCGGCGCGTACGCCGTGACGGATGGCTTGAGGAACATCGACGCGATCTTTTTCCCCTTCTCCATCCCTTCATCGACCTCAACCTCGTTGCACGCCTCGCTCCCATCCTCATACTTCGCGCAGAGCGACGACGATTCGAGCGAGATCGGGATGACCGTCCCTTTGACGGAAAGAACCTGCGCGAGCGCGCTGACCGCATCGGGATAGGAACCGTAAATCTTCTCGAGCGCGAAGAGGAGCAGGTTCCCGCCCGTGTGTCCGGGCGTGACCGAGTGGTTGATGCGCTTCAAAAGAATCTTACGCGCCCCCTTCTCATCCTCCGCTAGCGCGAGGAGACATTTCAGAATGTCACCCGGCGGAAGGATACCGTACCGATCCCGAAGGACGCCCGAACTCCCGCCCGAGTCAAACATACTCACAACTGCAGCCACATCCATCCACGGGTTCTTTTTGAGACCCGTGAGGAGGGATGGGAGGCCGGTGCCGCCGCCGAAGCAGGTGATCTTCATAGGCGCGTAAGTCCGTAAGTGCGTAGGTGCGTAGGTCGGAAATTTCTTTAATACCATCTCTGACCTACGCACTTACGCACCTACGCACTTACGGACTTACAACTCTTTCCCGTCAGCATCAATGCATGTCTGCGGACGCTTGAGTCGATCAATGGACATCTCACAGTAGGCGAAGAGCGGACGCGGAGCCTCTTCCGGCGCATACCAACCCCAAGATTCGCTCTTGTCAGGCTCCAGGATCTGCGGCTCGCCGGATTTCCAGTCCGCGACCAAACCCACGTGCACAAAGTGGCGCGGCGCGTAGTGAAACGAATTCGCAAGATATTGGAAACGAATATTCGTGATCTCGATCCCGCACTCTTCACGCGTCTCACGCGCTGCACAATCAGCAAACGTCTCATTGAGCTCAAGATGGCCTCCGGGAAACGCATACTGACCCTCGCCATGCGCTCCTTTCCGCTTACTAAGAAGGATCTTCCCGTCTTTGAAGATCATGACACCGATGCCGACGCGCGGGACGGAGTAAGAATCGATCATGGACATATTCTATTCATTGACATCGAAAAACATCTGTCCGGTCTTCATTGCCTCAAAAACGATTCTAACCGGCTCGAACAGCGGCTCCGGAAGCGCATCAAGCGGGAACCATTCAACGCGTTCGATCCGATCATCTTCCATAACCCGAGGCTCGCCGGAGACGTGATCCGCGAGAAAAGAGATATCAACAAAATGCTTCCCGTACTTGATCATGTTCGTGCAAGAAACGAACCGGAGATTGTCGATCTCGATCCCGAGCTCTTCGCGAGCCTCGCGCCTGCACGTCTCAAGCGGGCTCTCACCGTCTTCGACGTGCCCGCCAAGCGATCCCCACGCGCCTTCACCGTGCGCGCCTTTTCGCTTTGTGAGCAACGTTTTGCCGTCCTTGACGATAACGACCCCCGCACCGACTTTCGGCATAGTGCGCAAATCGTCGCAAAGATGCGAAGGAGTGGCAAATGCGCCACCTACACGCCCCATGGCTCGACGCACGCGCCGACGTAGACGCACGGACCGCCATACTGATCCGCGGTGATATCAACAATGACGTCATCCACG
Organism: Candidatus Uhrbacteria bacterium; assembly: GCA_963835915.1. Taxonomy (GTDB): domain Bacteria; phylum Patescibacteriota; class Patescibacteriia; order 2-12-FULL-60-25; family 2-12-FULL-60-25; genus 2-12-FULL-60-25. Next base: position 632,753 of record CAWIHE010000004.1, on the reverse strand, counting down.
CGGAGAAAAGCATGGCGATGACCGTCATACGAACCGTTGATGATATCGCCCGCTCCGAAGACATCCCTCAAGTAAGCGCTCGCGACGCCGCAATTCAAATCCGGGAACATGGCTTCGGCGTTACCGACAAACGACTCCGCGTCAACTTCAGGATTATACGCGCGGTATAATTCGCACAGTTTGTCTTTTGGAATATTTTGGCATTCAAAATCCTGCCGAACTTTCATCGCGATTTTTAGGAGTACGGCTTTATTGGGATTCATTCTTTCTCCCGATCACCTGAATCCATCGTGTATGCCCGGACGGGAGGACGTCGGAGCTGACGACATCAAGGCCGAGGTCTTCAAGGATCCTATCCAGCTCGCCGACGTCGTAGAAGCTGAAAAAACGTTCGTACTTCTTTCCGTCTTTTTTTTCGGCGACCATCTCCTCCTCCGGACCGTCTTTCGCACGCTCTTTCACAGCGAGGTAGATGTACCCGCCGGGCTTCAGCTTGCCCACGAGCCGCTCGATGCACTCACGGACTCTTTCTTTCGGGATATGGAGAAGGACGGCCTGGACGAAGACGCCATCAAACTCACCGTCAAGCCGGTCCACGACAAACAAGTCCAACACAAAAAACCGTCCGGACGGGACTTCCCGCTTCGCGATCGCGATAAAATTTTCCGAAAAATCGATCCCCGTTACCTTCAGCTCTTTTTCGATAAGATACTTCGTCTTCGTCCCAGCCGCGCATCCGGCATCAAGCACCGAGTCACCGGGCTTGAGAAACGAAACAAAACGATCCGTCCCGTCGACCCACCAGCTGTCCGCCTGATGATCGCGATGCCAATCCTCGGCGATGGCGTTGTACGTTTCGCGAAGGCCCATACTACGACTCTTCAAGGATGATCCGCTTCGTAAATCGTCCTCGTTCGTCCGCCTTCAACCGCTTCACGCGTTCAACCTCATCTGCATCGAATCGTTTGTATTCGATGATCGCATCGATGACTTCGAAGAGATCCGCGATCTCCTCGATATTCTCGGCCTCGTTGAACTCTTTTACTTCTTCCGCCAACTTCTCCTTCAGCTTCAGCCAGTACTCCGCCTCGTCGGCGATATGCGTCACGGCCCTCTCGCCTTTCGCGCGGATCCGATCCGGAATCTTATCGCGGACGAGCTTGTTGTAGCGTTTTCGTCCGCCTTCAACCCCATCCCGAATCAACGTCAAATCCCCGTTGATGATGACCGGCTTCACGGCCTCGATTTCGGATTTGTAGTAGGGGATCTCCGGGATCGGGTTATAGAGGAAAATCTTCTGGTTCAGCACGTGCGCGAACCCGATCTCCATGAGCGTATTCCCGCCGATGTAGTTCGGGATGCCGTGCCGGTCCAGATTCAGCACCAAGACGGCGTCCGCTCCCTGCATCATGTTCCAGAATTCCCTGATCGCATCCAAATCATTTTTCTGATCAATTTTTATCTTTCTTAGTTTCCAACTTTTAACGCAACGAGTTCGTTAAATCTTTCTCGTGGAGTCCAGTAGCCCAGAGACTTCCTCGGTCGTCCGTTTAGCGAATGTTGGACGCGCTTGATCTCCGATGCCGGGATGACACGGAAGTCGGTGCCCTTTGGGAAGTACTGGCGAATCAATCCGTTCGTATTTTCATTCGTTCCACGCTCCCACGGACTTCCAGGATGGGCGAAGTAGACCTTCATGCCGGTCGAGAGCGTGAATTTTGCATGCTCGCTCATCTCCTTGCCCTGATCGTACGTGAGCGTCTTTTTGAGTTCATCCGGCAACGTCTGAATCTCTTTTGCGTATGTCTTTCTAACGGTCTCCGCATCCTTTGCCGCGAGGGGAACGATGATCGTGTAGCGGGTCGTGCGTTCCACGAGCGTACCGATGGCTGATCGTCTGTACTTGCCGATGATGAGGTCTCCTTCCCAGTGGCCCGGGATGATGCGGTCCGCGACTTCTTTCGGCCGTTCCTCGATGGAGAGCATATCAGCGATTTTTCCACGAGATTCCTGTTCTTTCTGAACGGGCGTCTTTCGTTTGCGCCGATACTTCCGTTCCTGCCTCAGTCCTTTCACAAGCGTCCGTTTGAGCTCGCCTCTCGGGAGGACGTAGATGTATTCGTAGATCGCTTCAGGGGATATCCGCATAGCCTCGTCCTCAGGATATTCCATGCGAAGCGTTCTGGCGATTTGATCGGGCGACCAGCGATCCGTGAGATGGCGGATGACGTACTCCCGAAGCATCGGACGCTCATCGAGCCTGTAGCGACCACGGTGGCGGGACGAAGCGTTTCGCCGCGCCCGTCTCGCGGCGCTCTGGGCTCGGTATGCCTCGCGACCTCCATTTGACTCGACGGTACGGGATATCGTGCTCACCGGCCGTTCTAGACGTCTGGCGATGTCCGTGTAGGACTCATCGGCGAACAGGCCTCGACTGATCTCTTCTCGGTCTTCGTCCGTCAGGCGGACGTACGTGGTCGGCATACGGATGTGAGCATATCCGTTGCGTTAGAAGTTGGAGAGTAAGTTTCTTTTTCTTCATCGCTCTTTCCGACGAACGCGCCGTGCAAATTCGTGATAAACGCATCATGTCCGAGCTTAATCAACTCGTCACGGACTTCAATCATGCGCTCGGTATGGTGCATGCTGCTGATGATGCCTATTTTCATATTTGCCTTCTTCTTAACATTGGTCCTCTCGCCGCAAGTGCAAACTGAAAAAAATACTTATCCAAATCCTCCATCGACGTTTTGTATTCAGCGCCTCCGAGTGACGCATCCGCAAGGACTTCGCGCGCACGAATAATCTCTCTTCGACGACCGATCAAACGCGGATCAGCGATTGTCAGATCAAGCAGCTCGAACGCGCGCGTCAACGCCGACCAGCGCCGTTCCTCATCATCCTTCGCCTTGATTGCCCGGCTGACTTCGCTCCCCACGTTTCCCATCTGCTCCGCGAGCGACATCGTAAACCAGCGTCCGGCGGCGAGATCCTGATGCTGATGGAGCATATCAGTCCAAAACAAGGCGCCCGACGGCCTCGCGGATCTTCTGGCGCAGCGCCTCGTCCTCCACGCCGCGCGATCGGTTCCCTTGCGACGGCCTGATATTGATCATCGAGTTGTATTCAAGAAACGCATCCCCCGTCTCCCCGGGATAGAGGTTGATGCCCCAAAGGTTCTCGTGTTTTGATCCCTGTTCGAGCAGGACCGATTCCTCGTCCGCGTGCAGTTCCCCGCCGACCGCCATCATGCCGCGCTCCAAGTCGACGACCGCTTTCACCATATCGCCAAAACGCTCTTTCGCGATCTCCGCGAGTTCGGCTTTGGGGATGGGTTGGTCGATGATTTTTATGGACATACGGGAAGGATGACAAAGGGGGACGATTGCGTCAAAACGCGATATGCGGCTTGACATCTTCACGGAATCCGTACTAGCTTAGAGCCGCACCGTTGAAAGGAGCAAACCGTGTGGGAAACATTACCGGAGATCAGCAAATCGCAACTGCCGGACTTTGAATCGCATCGTCTGAGAATCCATGGAGGCTGGCTCGTGCATGCCGCCATCCACGGCACCCCCGTCGATGCGGTCGCGCAAACATTCGTCCCGGATTCCGAAAATGCGTGGACGCTTCGATCCGTCGCCTGGGAAAAGCTGCCGGATATCGACGACGTGCGCATGACGGACGTGACATTGTATCGGCTGGAAGTCTCTTGCGGCTGGCTGATCTGCACCGTCGGCCGTGGCGGCCCCGTTGACTCGATCGCGCTGACGTTCGTCCCGGACGCCGATCATGCGTGGAAATTGTATTAAGAAGTCCGCAGGGTCGAATCCCCCTTTTCACCATGAACGCATCGGCGCCAATCCGAGTACTGTACGAGACCAGCGCCGCACATTAAAAGAAGCACCACAAAAGAAGCACCACACGACACGAGACCGCAATCACAGAAAGAGGAAGCCATGCTCGATCTGGAAAAAATCGGAGAACATCACGATACCTACGTCGGCAGAATCGCGTCCTTCCGGATGAAAGTCCATGGAGGATGGATCGTCACCACGGTCGTCCACAGTTCAACGCCCAACGATAAAAGTGCGAGGTCCCTGGATACGGCGTTCGTCCCCGATCCGAGACACGAATGGGTTCCTCAACGGTGTGAAGTCCCGGGGGAATAGCCTCTCCGCACATACGTCACACCGAACTCGCCACGCACGTGGCTCAATACAAAAGGACATGCCGTCGGCATGTCCTTCTTTCTTTATGCCATCGCCCCGTGGCACTGCTTATACTTCTTCCCGCTCCCGCACGGGCACACGTCCTCGCCGCCCTCTTCATTGATCGCCGCGATGAGATACGGTTCGTGTTCGGGCTTTGAAATGTTCACGACGCGCGGGCCCAGGAGCAGCTCGAACGCGCGCTGATAATCTCCGCTCAAGCGCTCCCCTTGCGAGGGAAACGCCAACAGCCGCTGATACCCTCCTTCCGGCCGCGGAAGCAGCAGGATCCGCTGTCCGCCCGTTCCGGATCCCAGCGCAACGACGTACTTATCCGTGGAATCCCGCGCAACCTGACAGCCGAAAAACGATTCGCGGCACCGGTCTTCCGTCGCCGTGACCGATGACACTCCGGCGCCGATCCCGACGAGCCCGGCGATGATCTTTTCTTTGTTGTTTTCGCTCAACCCGGACGCGAGCAGGTCCAGCATGCGTCCGGCGTAGGATTCCCGCACGTCTGGCTGTTCCAACGGCGTCTCGAGCATCGACTGCACGGATTCCGGATCGAAATATTCAGACAATATTCTGATCCCATCACGATCAAGCACGTCTTTCAGCTGAAAATACCGCACACGCTTCTGCGGTTCGGGTTGATTTGCCGTTCGGAAAAATGATTTTTCTGACATAGAACAAGAACAACATGCCTCACCCTACGCCGTCGCCCCGTGGCACTTCTTATACTTCTTCCCGCTCCCGCACGGGCACAAGTCATTGCGACCGACCTTTCCCGCAACCTGGGCCGTGACGCCCGCCGCATTATCGAGGCGTTTCGCCCCTTCCTCCATCGCATCTTTTGCGGGCCCCGATTCTTTAAGGACGTCGCCACTCAACCGGACGTCGGCCTCCTGCTGGCGCGTGACTTGGATGTGAAAGATGGTCCGTGCGATCTGGCGGTTGATTTCGGCTTGGAGTTCGCCGAACATCCGGTACGCCTCTTTCTTGTACTCGACGAGCGGGTCGCGCTGGCCGTAGCCCTGGAGGCCGATGCCGTGGCGGAGATGGCCGATGTTCTCGAGGTGCGTAATCCACGCGTCGTCCATGGCGCGCAGGCAGATGAAGCGCTCGACGTCCGTCAGGATCGCGGGCTCGCCGACGTACTGTTCGAACGCGTCGTACGCGGTCGTCACGAGGCCCATGAGCGTCTCGATGATCTTCGTCCTCCGTTCGGCGTGGTCCAGCTTCCCGTCAATTTCGCCTCTCGCATTCTCGATCTTCCCTTTGACGTCCATGCCCGTCGGCAGAATCGATCCCATTTCAACCTCAAGTCCCGCGATATCCCACACGGTCGCGTCTTCCTCGCCCGTGCGGAGCATCACGGCCTGCTCGACCTCCTGCTCGATCGCGTCGAGGACGATCTTTTTCAACGGGCGCTCGCCATCTTCCGACCGTTCCATCGTCGCCAACAGGATCTTCCGGCGCTTCCCGTAGATGACGGTCCGGTGCTTGTTGATGACGTCGTCGTATTCGATGAGGTGTTTGCGGATGTCGAAGTTGTGGCCCTCAACGCGCTTCTGCGCCTGCTCGACGGACTTCGAGAGGATCCCGTGCTCGATCGGCATGTCCTCGGGGACGCGGAGTGTCTCCATGATCTTCTTCACGCGGTCGCCGCCGAAGATGCGCATCAAATCATCCTCCGTTGAGATGAAGAACTGCGTGCTCCCCGGATCGCCCTGGCGTCCGGCGCGGCCGCGGAGCTGGTTGTCGATGCGCCGCGCCTCGTGGCGTTCCGTCCCGAGCACGTGGAGCCCGCCCGCCGCGATGACGTCTTTCGCCTCCTGCGGATCCGGCGGCGTTCCGCCGAGGATGATGTCCACGCCGCGTCCGGCCATGTTCGTCGCGACCGTCACGGCGCCTTTGCGCCCGGCCTGCGCGATGATCGCGCCTTCCCGTTCGTGGTTCTTTGCGTTCAAGACTTCGTGCGGGATGCCGCCCTCGGCAAGGAACGCGGAGAGGACTTCGTTCTTTTCGATGGACGCCGTACCGATCAAGACCGGTTGGCCGCGCTCACGCCGTTCTTTCACGTCTTCGACGACGGCGCGAAACTTCGCGATCTCCGTCTTGTACACACGATCGGAGAGGTCCTTCCGCTGGTTCGCCCGGTTTGTGGGGATCGCGAGCACCTCGAGGTTGTAGATCTTGAAGAACTCCTCGGCTTCCGTGATCGCCGTTCCAGTCATGCCGGCGAGCTTCGCATAGAGCCGAAAGAAATTCTGAAACGTGATCGTAGCGAGCGTGATCGACTCGCGCTGGATCTTCACGTGCTCCTTCGCCTCGATGGCTTGATGGAGGCCTTCGCTGTACCGGCGCCCGTGCATCAACCGACCCGTGAACTCGTCGACGATGATGACCTCGCCCTCTTTGACGACGTAATCTTTGTCCAGCTTAAAGAGCGCGTGCGCGCGCAACGCCTGCTCAAGGTGGTGGACGGTCCGCATGCCCTGCGCCGTGTAGAGGTTCTCGATGTTCAGCCAGCCCTCCATCTTCGTGATGCCGCTTTCCGTAATCGACACGGTCCGTTGTTTCTCGTCGATCACGTAGTCCTCGGCCTCAACGAGGCGGGGGACGAGGTCGGCCATCCGGTAGTAGAGCTCGGCCGGCTCGGACGCCGGGCCGCTGATGATGAGCGGCGTGCGCGCTTCGTCGATGAGGATGGAGTCGACTTCGTCAACGATCGAGAAGTTGAGTTCGCGCTGGACCATGTCCTCGGCGCGCGTGACCATGTTGTCGCGGAGGTAGTCGAACCCGAATTCGTTGTTCGTCCCGTACGTGATGTCCGCGGAGTACGCCTCGCGCCGCGCAACCGGACGAAGGTAGTCCATGTCCACGCGGAACGTGCCCGTCGCGTCCCGTTCCGCGTCATGCTCGGGCTCCTGCTTGAAATTCGGATCGTACCGAAATCCGCCCTCGTGCTGGATACAGCCGATGGTCAATCCAAGGTAATCATAGATCTGCCCCATCCACGCCGTATCGCGGCGCGCGAGGTAGTCGTTCACGGTCACAAGGTGGACCCCTTTGCCCGAAAGCGCGTTCAGCGCGATCGGCGCCACGGCGGTCAGCGTCTTTCCTTCTCCCGTCCGCATTTCCGCAATCGCGCCGTGATGGAGGGCGATTCCGCCGATGAGCTGAACGTCGAACTGCCGCTGGTTCAGCATCCGCTTCGACGCCTCACGGACAAGCGCGAACACCTCGGGAAGAATCTCATCAAGATCCTTTCCGCCGGGCGACGTCCGTCCGCAGCGCGGACATCCGCGCGCGAATCTCGTCCTGCGTCAATTTTTCGACCGTCGGTTCGAGCCCGTTGATCTCTTTGACGATCGCCGCGTGCTTCGTGACTTCCCGCGCATTCGGATCGCCGAAGAACTTCGTAAGGATGGACATAGATCCTGCTCATCGTAGCCGAAAACGGAGTTTTGGTCTAGCACGATGCGGCACGCGGCACGCGGATGCGCAGGCACGCGGTTGCAGGGTTCGGAATCATTAATGAAATCGATATTTTGCGATACCCAGCGTCACTATTTTGATTACCGGGGAGGGGGATTGAGCACCCACTCTTGCGTCGTAAAATATATTGTTGTCATTTTTTTAGATTCTAAAAACGGAACCTGTTACACCAGGTTCCGTTGTTTTTTTGGGTTTGACTATTCGACTACCGCCTCAACCCCAACGGCCTGCTCTTCCCTATCTCTCCTCTTTTCCTTCCATTCGACGAGCATTTCTTTGAGATGAACTTGGACCTTGTCGATCGCCTTGTAGAGGTCCTCTTCTCTCTTTTCGATGAAGAAGTCCTTCCCCGGGACGAAGAGGTGGCCCTTGCAGACGTAGATATCCCCCTGGTTGTGATGGTTTGAGTCCATGGTGAGCTCGCAGTCGATCCGTTCGACGTGATCGTAGTACTTCTCGAAGATGGACATCTTCTCTTCTGCGTACGCGCGCATGGCGTCGGTGAGTTCGAGATCTTTGGATTGGATGTTGACGGTCATAGAAGCTTATAGGTATTAGCTTATAGCTTATCGATTCGGATTCTGATTGCCAAATAAAAGTCAATTATCAATTGCTCGACCTTCTTTTTCACTTTCCCGAGGAGTCCGCGACGAGGGACCCCTTTGAAGCAGGTAAGGAATTGAGATGAAATTTCTTCTCTGCTCAAAGCCCTTTCAAAGGGATCCCTCGTCGCCCCGCCACGGCGGGGCTCGCTCGGGAAAATGAAGGGGGGTCGCGATACTAAAAGCCAATAAACTGGACCTCCGTCTTGAGTTGGATCCCGAACGAATCCCTCACCTTCATTTGAATCATCGAAACGACCTGCGCCACCTCGTCCGCCGTCCCTCCGCCAAGGTTCAGGAGGAAGTTCGCGTGCTTCTGACTGACTTCGACGTTGCCGAGGCGATATCCTTTGAATCCGGCACGCTCGACGAGCCATCCCGCGGGGATCTGCTTCGCATCAACGAACTCCTGCGGCACGTCGATCTCATCGCGGAGCTTCGCGATCTCGGATTCGTCCGCGAACGTCACGTTCTTAAACATGCATCCCGCGCTCGCATTTCCGAACGGCTGGGCATCTTTTCGCTTCGCAACCAACTCCTCGAGTTTTGCGAGCGACGTCGCTGCATCTCCGGCCACGAGATCGAGCGCACAGCCGATGATGACGTGCCGTTCGTGTTTGAAGAGCGAATCGCGGTACCCGAACCGGCAATCATCCCTTGAGAGAGTCATGCGTTGACCGTCAGCGATCCGATAGGCGTCGACGCTCATGACGACGTCCTTCATCTCGCCGCCGAAGCATCCCGCATTCCCGAAGACCGCTCCGCCGACCGTCCCCGGCACGGTGACGGCCCACTCAAATCCGGAAAGACTGGCTTCAGCCGCCTTCCGCGCGGCCATCGACATCAACGCTCCCGCCCCGCACGTGACGCGTTGTCCGTCGATCGCGACATCGCGATTCGCGGCCTGGATGACGAGGCCGTCGATGCCCTCGTCCGCGACAAGGACGTTTGAGCCGCCGCCGAGGATTTCCCATGTGATGCCGAGCTCTTTCGCTTTCTCGATTGCGTTCACGATGTCGTCCGCCGTCGACGCAACGAGGTAGAGCCGTGCCGGTCCGCCGATGCGGAAATTCGTATGCGAAGCGAGCGGCTCGTTTTCGACGAGCGAGGGGAAGGATTTCTTTAATTGATCGATCTGCTTTGAAGTGGTTGGCATACTCTTTGTCATCCTGCGAAGCGGGATCCCTTTCCAAGCCGCGGATTCCGTTTGTATAGTGAAGTCTTTCTAATACGGACAAAAGGTCTAATCAACGTCATTCTGAGATTATTCGCTTGATCCTGTGATCAAGTGGGCACCGGAGTGCGTTCGGTGTGAAAGGGATCCCGCTTCGCAGGATGACAAATTGGACATTTACTCTTTTGATTGGGTTGCCATTTGACGGGCCGTCGCATCAATCGCCCCCGCACCCATAAAGATCACAACATCCTTCTCCGTCACGCCAACCGCATCCAACGCCGCCGCAAGATCATCCAACTTCGGCACAAAGATGACGGTCCGCGTCTTCCCCGCTTCCGCATCGCGCTTCTTTACGGCGTCAACGAGCTTAGCGGATGAGACGTCCGCGTCTTCTGACGCCTCACGACCGGGAACGTCGTAGATTTCGACGAGGAGAAGTGCGTCCGCGCCATCGAATGATGCGACGAATTCATCAAACAGATTCTTTGTCCGGTTCCGATGATGCGGCTGGAATGCGAGAATGATACGACTCTTAGGATGGCGCTCATGCGCAGCGGCAAGCGTCGCTGCGACCTCGGTAGGATGGTGGCCGTAGTCGGAAATCGCTATGGCACCGCGATATGATCCAATCCGTTCAAAGCGACGCCAGCATCCCGTAAACGCAGCAAGTTTTTTACCTGCGCAATCAATATCAAATTCGGACCCCAAATCCTCCACGACGGATTGTGCCGCCGTTAGCGCCATCGCTGCGTTTCGAGCATTCATTCTTCCCGGAATTTGAAGGTTGATCTTCTCCAGCTTTTCGCCGATCTTGAAAATCAAATGATTTTTTGAATATCCTTCACTTCTAATTTCGCTCCCTCCAAAAAATACCTTTGCCTCGTTATTTTGTTCAATGCGATCCCCTGCCGCGCATACGCCGATTTCCTTTAAATCGGAAAGTTGTTTTTTCCCCTTCTTCACGACCTCTGAACATCTGGCGTCATCGGCATTCCAGATAATCGTCCCCCCCTCCACCATCCTCTCGATGACATCGACAAACACCTGCTCATAGTCCTCAATCGTCGGATACACATCCACGTGATCAAGGTCGATGTTATTCAAAACGAGAACCGTCGGCGCATACGAGAGGACGTGCCGCTGGTACTCATCCCCTTCAACAACGAGGAGGTCGTCCCGGCCGATGCGGAGGTTCCCATCCGGGAATCCCGCGCACTTTGTCCCGACGACGACCGTGGGGTCCGCGCCGCACGCGGCAAGGATCAACCCGAGCATCGCCGTCGTCGTGCTCTTCCCGTGCGATCCGGTCACGACGACCTGCTCCGCGCCCTCGAACATCCGCGCGAGGTACGCGTGCGTATCCACGCATTCGATCCCCCGCTTCTTCGCTTCAACGAATTCGACGTTATCCTCCGGGACGGCATGGCTGTAGATGACGGCATCCACATCTGCCGGGAGATTTGCCGCATCGTGTCCGATGACGACGGACGCCCCGCGTTTCGCGAGGTCCCTCGTCTCATCATTCTCGAACGCATCGCTCCCTGATACTGAAACGCCCCTCGACATGAGGAGCTTCGCGACGGCGCTCAGGTGGATGCCGCCGATGCCGATGCAGTGAGCCTTTCTGGGGACTTGAGTGGACATTGGTTGATTTGATCTTCGTTGTAGGCCGGGCACAAGTCGTGAGTCGTGAGTCGTGAGTCGTGAGTCGTGAGTCGTGAGTCGTGAGTCGTGAGTCGTGAGTCGTGAGTCGTGAGTCGCTTGAGATAGTAACGTATCCATTCCATGAACGCAAAAGCGACCGAGAGCGGCCGCTTCATGCAGAAGAAAAAAATGTCCGAGCGGTCTATCTAGTGGATCCTTGGAGATCCTGAATGGATGCCGCGGTCGGCACTGGAGGGAACGACCACCTTTCGCGGCGGCGCGCTTTTTTTGCTTCGTCCGGATCGCCCCATCCCACGAAAAAGAGAAGGGGGCTCGCACGCCTTGTACATGAGAAGCACGACACCCAAGCCGAAAATCCCGAAGGTCGTAATCCAGCCGACGCCGAAGATCGTCTTGATCAGACACAGCATGCAGAACACGAAGAACGCGACGAGAAGGTACGGCCATGCCTTTTGCATTTGTTCTCTCCCTTTTCAATCAACGCATGGAATATATCCCCGGCTGTCCATCGCGTCAATAATGCAAACGGAGCCCCGGTGGAGGGCTCCGCGAGCGAGAGAGATCACGGTTGGACGAATGCCGCGGCCGCGTACGCAACGAAGGTGCCAAGAATGCAGATGACGGCAACGGCGAGGAAGACGTGTCTCCACGGCCGTTCCATGAGGTGACGGAACATCCCCAGGATGACGAGAAACGCGAACGCGAGGGAAAGGAGGATCGAACCGGAGACGAAATGGGCTTCCTCAATCATCAGGATCATGGTGCCGCTCCGTCAGTCGTAGACCGGACGAACGTCGATGAGGCGCGCGGCACGGTTAAAGAGCGCCGCCGATGACGCGGAGACGGCCGCGAAGATCAGGTCGATGAGGAGTTCGCCGATCTTGAGTGCGCCGTACCCGAGCACGATGAGACTTGCGATGAAGGCGATAGGATCGGTGGGCATTGGTTCCTCCGAGTGAAGCTGCGATGCCGGAATGCTTATCATATCCGAGGGAATGATTCAACCGGCGGCGTCTCGAAGATACATGACAAGGAGCTCCCGAGCGGAAGCTCCCGATCTTCGAATTCAGCGTTGGCGCTTACGTGTTGAGCGCGTCGATCGCCGTTGCCGGCCGCGGGCGAATGACGCTCTTCCCGCGCATGAGCCGATTGAGCTCCTCGGCGATCTCCGTGCGTCGCCGATTATTCGCCGCATGCCGTCGCGCGGGTTCGCCGTCAGGAGCACTCCGGCAGCAGCGCTCGGGCACGAGTCCCGTGAGATACGACTTCTCGGCGAGCAGATCTGCCTGCTCCGCAAGGAGGCGATGCCTCGCCTTACGCGTCGACAGCGACCGCCATGCGCCGATCGCCTTCTGCGCAACGCGCGATACGCCCGACCATCCAAAGAACAGTTCCTTCATATTCTCCATCTCCTTCCAATGACAAAATGACGGAGCCGCCATCCTACAGACGAGCCCCGTTTCCGTCAAACTTTTTTCGAGAGTCGATCGTTGAACTGGGAAGTTGGAAGCTAGAAGCTGGAAGCTGGTCTGGGTCGGGCTATTTCCAGCTTCCAGCTTCCCGATTCGACTACTCGGCGATAGGATTATCGACCGTTCTTACAGACCGCGTTCGACCGCGATCTCCGTCCCCTTCCCGATCCCCCACTCCTTCGCCTTCCCGGCGTTGATCTCAAGGACCTTGTCCGCATCGTAGACCGACGAGACGAACGCGGGCAACTCGCCGGCCTGCGCCGGGACGTCCGCGGCGACGCTCACGACCTTCGTCCCGTTGATGAAGACCATGTCGAGCGGAAATCGCATCTCATTCATCCAAAACATCTGCTTCTGCGCCGCATCAAAAACGAACAGCATCCCCGCGTCCGTCGGAAGCGAGTCGCGGTACGACAGCCCCCGCTCCTGCGACGCCTCGTCGAGTGCCAGTTCGACCGGAATCCGCCGTCCGTTCGCGACGACCGTCCCCCGCGGAAGATCGCTCACCGTTGGGACGGCGGTCGGCGACGGCTGGACGGAGATCGACGGCGCCCGTACCGATCCTGACGTCGCCGGCGACGCCCGTTCAAGATCCCCCATCAGCCAGACGAACGCGACCGCGCCGAAGAGCATCGCCATCGCGATGACGAGGACGATTCGCTGACGACGGTCGAGATGAGGCATAGTCGTGAGTCGTGAGTCACGAGTCGTGAGTAAGAATATTAAAAGAATCCGAAACTCACGACTCACGACTCTCGACTCTCGACTTCCCCCGTGCATACGCCGAAATCCCCGCGATAACGACGGCGAGGAGCGCGAGGAGGAAAATCTTCCCCTTCGTCTGGAGCGTGAGCGCGATGAGGCCGAACGCGAGCGCGAGCGCCCAGATGACGCGGACCGCCGTGCGCGACGAGAATCCGGCCTCGACGAGGCGGAAGTGGAGGTGGGAGGAATCGCCCTTGAACGGCGACGCCCCGCGCGCGAGCCGGTCGAGAATGACGAGGACAATGTCGACGAGCGGAAAGCCGAGCGCGGCGGAGGCCGTCGCGACTTTCGCGCCGGAGATAATCGCAAGGACGCCGAGCGAGAATCCCGCGATCGTGCTCCCGGATTCGCCCAAAAAGATGGATCCGGACCGGTTCCACGGGAGGAACCCGAGGTATGCGCCGGCGATCGAGAGGGCGAGCATCGCAATGATCGGCTGGAAATACGCCGGAGACGCCGCAAGCCCGGCGATGAGCGAGCCGCCGATGACCGTCATGCCCGCAACGAGCCCGTCGAGACCGTCGAGAAACTTCATCGCGTACGTCACGACGAGGAGCCACGCGATCGTCACGAGATCCGACGGGAATCCGATCGACCATCCCGATGCGATCGGAATCCGCGTCCACTGGAGCGAGATCGCATGTGCGCCGAGCGGGTTCGTAATGATTGAGATCGCGCTCCCGCTCGCGACGACCGTCGATGCCGCAAGGAGCGGAAAGAGGAATTGGACCCACGGCGGAAGATCGAAGACATCATCAAGAATCCCGCCGACGAGAAGGATTGCGATCGCAAGCCCGAACCCGATAATCTGCACGGGATGGAGATCCTTCCCGTCCGTGATCGAATACGCAAGCGCAAGCGCGATCGCAATCCCCGCCGCCGGCGCGATACCGCCAAGAAGCGCGGTCCGTACGTGGTGGATCTTCCTCCCTCCCGTCGGCTCATCGATGATGCCGGCCCGGGAACGCAAAACTCCGCACGAGTGGCGTCAACGCAAGAGAGACGCCGAGGGCGGTGAAGACGGTCAGGGGGAGGAGGTATTCGAGAGGCATTTCGAGAAGTCGTGAGTCGTGAGTCGTGAGTCGTGAGCGATCCTCGCCCCTACTCACGACTCACGACTCGTGACTCACGACTTTTTAGCCGATCGGCTTTGCCTTCTCCACCTTCAACGTCCCATCGCGATCGATCACGACCGTATCGCGACGATCGACTTCTTTCTTCAGCAACAGATCTGCGAGCGGATTGTCGACGCGGTCCTGGATGACGCGGCGGAGCGGGCGGGCGCCGAAGAGCGGATCAAAGCCCTCGCGCGCGAGACCGGCGACGGCCTCATCTTCCGCGCGGAAGCCGATGTGTTTTTCCGTGAGCGATTTCTCAATGCGCCGGAGCATGAGCCACGCGATCTGCTCGACATCCTCGATCGTCAACGGCGCGAAGACGATGACGGCGTCAAAGCGGTTCAAGAACTCCGGACGAAAGATCCCTTTGAGCTGGGTCTCAAGGAGCATCGTCTTGATCCGTTCAAGCTCGGTCCCCTTCTTAACTTCTTCCTGGATATACCCCGTGCCCGCGTTCGATGTCGCGATGAGGACGACGTTCGTGAAGTCGATCGTCCGACCGACCCCGTCCGTCAGACGTCCATCATCCATCACCTGAAGGAACAAATTCAAAATATCCGGGTTCGCCTTCTCGATTTCGTCGAGGAGCACAATCGCGAACGGCTGACGACGTACGGCTTCAGTCAGGAGGCCGCCGCGCTCGTCGTTTGCCGCGCCGATCATCTTCTGGACGGACGCCGCGTCCTGATACTCGGACATGTCGAGCCGGATCATGTTCCGTTCGTCGCCGAAGTACTCGGCCGCAAGCGCCTTTGAGAGTTCCGTCTTCCCGACGCCGGTCGGACCGAGGAAGAGGAAGTTCGCAATCGGCCGCTTTCCCTCGCGGAGTTCCGCGCGCGCGCGGCGCATGGCCTGCGCAACTGCGACGACGGCCGCATCCTGCCCGATAATCCGTTCGTGGAGTTCCTTCTCAAGCGAGAGGAGTTTCTCCGCCTCGTTCTCCGTGACGGCTTCGACCGGGATATTCGTCTTATCGTGAACGATCGTCGCGACCTCCTCCTGCGTGACGAACGCCCCGTCGCCGCGTTTCTTGCGCGCAAGGACCGCGGCTTCGCGGATCACGTCGAGCGCCTTGTCCGGCAACGCGCTCCCGTGGATGTAGCGTGCACTCAAATTGACGGCGCGATCAATCGCCGCAAACGTGAAAAAGACGTTGTTCTGATATTCGATGGCGCCGCTCTTTGCCATGAGCACGCGGATCGTCTCTTCCCCGGGCAGTTCGGGGATGTCCACGCGGACGAGCTTGGCGCCGAGCGTCCGCCGTTCGATATATCGCGTGTACCCCTGCGGCGTGGCCGTCGCGATCGCAAGAAAGCGATTCTTCGAGAGCTCGGCCGCGAGGATCTCCATCAAATCGAGCGTCCCCTGCGCGCCCGCGCCCGCGAGACCCTCGATCCCTTCGAGGACGAGGATGATGTTCCCGCTCGCCGCGGATTCATCCAGCAACGCAAGAAAACGCTCGGACGCGAGCGCCGGATCGCCGGCTGCGACGACCTGCGCGATATTGACGGAGATCAATCGACGGTCAAACAGCTCTTCAGGAACGTCTTCCTCAACCATCCGCCGCGCGAGCCCTTCGACGATCGCCCGTTTCCCCACGCCGCGTTCGCCGACAAGGATGACGGAGCGGTTGCCGCTCTCGACGGCTCGGAGGAGTTCGCCCATCTCCCGATCGCGTCCGATGAGCGGCGCGAGGTACCCATTGCGCGCAGAAACGGTCAGATCCTCACTGAACCGCTCAAGGAGCGGCGTTGCGCGCGCCGTCATCGACCGGTTCATTGCACGCTTCGGCTTCAGCATGGCGAGCGCGACGAAGCGCTCGTGGTCGTCGCGGAGTTTCTCACGAAGACGGATCCACTCCGCGGCATGGACCACGTGGTCCGGCGGAATGCCGAGCGACTCATAGACTTCGCCGAGCCGTTCATCCGCCGCGAACGCGGCAAGGAAAATCTCGGCAACGCCGGCGTTCTTCCTCCGCGACGACCGCGCGTCCTCGTACGCCGAGATCAACGCGCGTTTGACTTCTTTTGAGAGCGGCGGTGACCCGTCGCCGACCGCGCCCGTCCGGAGGAGCGCCGCAATCGGCTCTTTCACGCGATCGAACGACACGCCGACGCGCAGGAGAAACCGCGCCCCCGCATCAGAGGCGAGCGCCGCCGCGAAGAGATGCGGGATGCCGATTTCATTCCGCTTCAGATGCTTTGCGAGCCGGTAGGCCCCGCCGAGCGTTTCCCACGCCGCATCCGTAAAATATTCGCTGACGTCAAACCGGTGATTCGCCCGATCTTTCGCGGATTCCTCGCGCCGCTTCAGCCAGATCGACCCCTTGTTCCACCCCGGAATCTGCTTTGTCATCACGCTGAACTCGGTGAGCCGGAAGATGAGGAAACAATCAAGAATGATCCCGACGGCGAAGAGCGCGACCGCCGGCGAACCTGAAAGCCAAAAGTCGACCGTCAGCAGCGAATTGAGCGCAGGCTGTGCGGCGACGTTGTACCCAAAGGCGATCAGCGTTGCGACGGACGCGATGATGATCGCAAGATGGAATCCGACGTTCGCGCTCCGGCGGATCTTCCTGAACGCGAGTTCAAAATCCGCGACCGGCGTCCCCCACACGAGCAATCCGTCCACGGAGGCGAGCCCGACATTCTCCCCGCGGTCCTCATCCTGCTCAACACGCCGATGCTCGCGCGTCGCATCCGCGCGTGCCTCGGCCAGTTCAAGCGTTTCCCTCTGATCAACCATATCGGCAGAAAGAGACTTTTTTCATTTCCAATTGGCCTACGAATGTACGAATGGGGCGAATCGGCGAATACAATAAGAATATCTTGAAGCTACAAGATTGTCTTTTTGTCATTCGCCGATTCGCCCCATTCGTACATTCGTAGGCCATATCGTTATCGGATTGCAGCACGCGGAATCAAACTCATCACCCCGTTCTCGAACGCGACGAGGATGGCGATCGGCGGGATGAGGCACCAGATGATGACGCCCGCGATGTAGATGAGCGATTCGATGACGAACGCGATGAATCGCCCAATGAGGACGACCGTCCGCATGAACACGCTGATGACCGGCCCTCCCAGTCATACTGCCCGTACATTGGCACGAAAAAATTCCGGATCCAGATCGCAAACGCGTACGCCTGCGCCCGGTACCGCATGGCCCGGATCGCCGCATTGACGACCTTCAAAAGCCCCGTCGTATACCACCACACCGGGAACCAAACAATGCTCCCGATAAAATCGATGAATAACAGCTGAGCAACCGATCCGACGCGGGATTGCATGGGCTCCATTATAGCAGGCTTGTTAGGGATTAGGCGGTTCGGCGGTTCGGGATTAGTGTTGGAATTATTCCTTTGACTATTCCCGAACCGCCGAACCGCCTATTCCCTAATCGTAAGCATCCCAGTCCTGTTCGACCGGGATGCTCTAGGTGACGTTCGCTAAGGCAGCGATTCGTCAATTGGAACTCACCTGGCGAGGGCGAACGAATGGCCCGCGGCGTCCACGACGCTCACGCGGTCAACGGCGACGAACCCGAGTCCGGAGGCGCGCGCGGCGAGCGAGCCGACGGAAGAGGCCTTTGCGACATCCGTTTCGAGCTGGCGCGCTTCGGTCTGGAGCCGGTCCACGCGATTCTGCGCATCACGGAGCTGGAACCCGCGCGTGGATGACATGGCAATCGTCGCAATGTACGTGAGGACGACGGCGACGGCGACAATACCGAGGAATGCCGTCCAGGCGGCCGGTGCGTGAAGAGCGAGCTCACGGGAAACGGACTGCGGAATCCCGAGTTTTTCTTGCGGCCTCGTCATGGTGAGTGCGTAGGCACGGTACATGCTGGTCATTTTGTTAGGGTTTCGGCGGTTCGGCGGTTCGGGATTCGTTTTGCCCGTTTACCCGCTTCATCTCGACCGAGGATTTAATTTGAATTTTGATGTTGGGCTGACGGCTTACGGCTTACAGTTCACAGCCGGTCATGTCTATCGGCCGTACGCTGTCAGCCGTTGGCCGTTAGCCCGATTTGGTTTTTAATGGAGCACTTTCGATCTCATGCCTCGCGCGTGGGCGGGGGGACCCCGCCCCTACGGGCGGCTCGGAGCTTCGCACTGCGCGCCCGGGGATTCTCCGCGACTTCATCCGCACTCGGCTTCAAGGGTTTCTCGATGGCTGGTGACCATCCATTCTCCATGAACGCGTGCTTTACGATCCGGTCTTCGAGGGAGTGGAAGGTGAGGACCACGAGACATCCGCCCGGCGCGAGAACCTGTTCCGCGGCTTTGATCGCATCCTTCAGCGCTTCGAGCTCGTCGTTGACCGCGATCCGAAGCGCCTGGAACGTCCTTGTCGCGGGATGGATCTTGTCTCCGGGCCTGCGGTTGATCGCCTTGGTGACGACCGCCGCCAGGTCCAGCGTGCCGATGATCCGCGCCGCTTTCCGCGCTTCGACGATGTGCTTGGCGATCCGGTGCGCGTGCGGTTCTTCGCCGAACGTGTCGAGGAGCTTTGCGAGATCGTCTTCGGACCACGTGTTCACGATCTCCGCGGCCGTCATCCCGTCCTCGTTCGACTTCGGACCCAGCCGCATGTCGAGCGGCCCGTCCGTCTGGAACGAGAGCCCTTTCGAGACGTCCGCGAGTTCGTCGGACGAGAATCCGAGGTCCAGGACGATCCCGTCGAGCGGAACGAAGCCGTTCTCCGTGGCTGCCCGATCGAGATGGCGAAAGTTCTCTTCGACCCCGACCCATCGGTCCCCGTACGCGGCAAACAGCTCTTTTGCCGCCGCGAGCGACTTCCGGTCAACGTCGAGCGAGCAGACGCGGCCGCTTGGAGCCGACGCGTTGAGCAGCGCCCGCGCGTGCGTTCCGCCCCCGAGCGTGCCATCGAGATACAGGCCCCCGGCTTTTGGCTGGAGAATCTCGATGACCTCACGGGTCATGACCGCGATGTGTTGGGACGCCATAGCGTTTACACGCCTTGCTCGCCGAGCCGTTCCGCGATGTCATTCCCCTCGGCTTCCGTCCGCGAGCGGTACGTATTCCAGGTCTCCTCGTCCCAGATTTCAATCCGGTCCATGAGGCCCGTCACCACCGCCCGCTTCGAGAGTCCGGCATATTCGCGCAGGTACAGCGGAATCATGATCCGTCCGGATCCGTCGATTTCCGCTTCCATGGCGCCCGCAAGCATCAGTCGGGCGAAGGCGCGCGTGTCGGACTTGCCGAGCGGGAGAGCGGCGAGCTTCTCTGCAAGCCGCTCCCACGCTGACATTGAGTACAGGAAGAGAGATCGGTCCAGGCCCCTCGTCACGACGCACCCCTTGGTGAGCCCTGAACGAAACTTCGTCGGGACCGATATCCGGCCTTTGTCATCAAGCGAATGGGTGTATTGCCCGATGAACATGGGGTGTATTTACCGGCGACGTTCGCGGGTAAAAAATAGACCGGTTTCGATAGGGTTTTCCCCTAAAGAACTCCCGCCTCTTTTATCCCACTTATCACCACTTAATGACATTTTATGCCACTTTGGCACATGGGTCAAAGGGTCCAGGTATCTCAAAACGTCGCTAATCTTAGCGACATTTTTGTTCTTTTTTTGTTCCAATGTTGATAAGCCGTTTCCCACTTTGAGCCAATTCGTTGAGCTCGTCATTTGAAACTGGAATTAGCACAAATATCCAAATGGCAAGCAAGCCCCTTAAGACGATCAAGCGACTATTTTGTCATTCAGAGGGAGCCCCGTCCGACGGGGCGACCGTGGAATCCCTTTCCCAATAACAAAAGCCCCGGCTTCACCCGAGGCGATTGAGAACGCGCGCAACAAGGCGCTAGTTGAATGTAGAGGCCGTTACTCCGAGACGGTGGATCGGACGCCGATCGATCACGGCGGAAAGAGCGTCAAAGTGGCACTCATCATGGACCTGACCGGCATCGTATTCGCGCCGTTCCTGTCCCGGCGCGATTTCCCCTTTGCAAAGAACGCAAACCGGATTCTCACCGCGAAGCTTCGAAAGATCGGCTTCCGTGAATTCCTTCATGGTATAGGCCATCACATACCTCCTCATGTAAAAGTATGCGGAGAGAAAGGAAGGTGGTCAATATCTGATTCATTTGATCATGCAAAAGGCCGCCGATAACGCATCGACGGCCCACGTGTTGACTCTGTTGCCGAAGCTCACCCCCGTCCCATGCGCTCCGCGAATTCTTCGCCGAACGTTTCTTGATAAAGTCTTACAATGACTTTGATTCTGGACATGCCAACGGCCATAAAGAGCGTGATAACCTCCTTATACTCGTCACGTTCCCCGATCAGTTCTTTGCACTTCGCTCTCAAGCCCTCGTTTTCTGCCCTTAAGCGCTCGATCGTCTGGGCGGGATCTTCCTGAGCTTGTTCCGCGGATGCTTCCCCGCCCCCATATTCCTCCGGGTTCGGCTGGGCAGGATCCTCGGACGGGTTGAAGATCGCCTCGACCTCCGCCGATCCGAAGCCCATTTTATCTCCCGTATGGACTTCTCCCTTGTTGACTCTCACGCCATTGATCCTCGATCCGTCATCATTTCCCAAATCGAGGAGCGTCGCCTTATCGGACCCGATCTCCAGCACCGCGTGCATTCGGGACAATTCGGAAAAGGGAAGATACAGCTTCGCCTTCTGGTCGTTTCCGATCTTAATGACGGCATTTCCTTCGACGTCGAGCTCGACCACCTTGAAAAGCTGGCCATCCCTTCGGACAACGAATCGGACTTTCCGGATCTGTTCATTTTCCATTTCTCTCACCTCTTTGCAGATGTCGAATGTGGTCGCCACTCTACATGATTTTCTGAATCTGTCAAGCCAAATATGCAAACACCTTCATTTTTGTCATCCTGCGAAGCGGGATCCCTTTCCAGCCGAGTATCATCATCGTAGCGCTGACGTCCTCGCTAAGAAAATACCCTATGTCATTCCGAACCCCGTCAGCCGTCGCGGCGGACGGGGTGAGGAATCGAAAAAGAAAATCCAGTCCATGTATCCTGAATTCCTTTTCGATTCCTCACCCGTCGTCGTCGGACTCCTCGGGGATTCGGAATGACATAAAGTATTTTTTTATTTGGCGCGGACATTTATACCTGAATGACGTCCGCATCTGGGAAAGGGATCCCGCTTCGCAGGATGACAAAACGATTGTTTTTCGTTCTTTGGATGCTATCCGCTGTTCGTCGACTTCATTCCCCTCCCCCTCAACTTCCTGTGGTACGCGATCGCAAACCGATGCGCCTCATCCCTCACCTGGACGAGGAGCGGAAGATGACGCTCGCAGATACGACAGAGATCCGTATGCGCGTCGTTGCAGATGAGGTCGTTCCGTTTTCGTTCGGGCCCTTTGGCGATGCCGATGACCGGGATCGCGATGTCGATCTCATTCAGCGTCCCTTTGGCGATGTTGACCTGGCCGATTCCGCCGTCGATGAGGATCAGGTCCGGCTTGCGCCATGAATTACGGAATCGGCGCATCAGCGTTTCCCGGAGCGCCGCGTAGTCGTCCGAGCCGACGACGCTGCGGATGCGGAACTTGCGGTACTCCGCTTTGGCGGGCGCGCCGTCTTCGAAGACGACCATCGACGCGACCGTCGACGTGCCGGAGATGTTCGAGACGTCATAGCCCTCGATCCTTCCGAAGATATTGACGCTCGCCTCCCCTTCTTTGATCCGGTCGACGTCCCCGTCCTCGCGCTTCAGGATTGCGATGTCCTGGATGTGCTCAAGGAAGTTGATCTTGTTCCGAAGCGCGGCCGCATCTTCAAAACGATGCGCTTTTGCCGCCGCTTTCATCTCACGTCGGTACGCTTTTAGGATGTCATCCTTCTTCCCTTCAAAGAATCGAATGAGATCGCGGATCGTTTTCCGGTACGCCTTCTTATCCGCAACGCCGATGCAGACGCCGGGGCAGAGGCCGAGGTGGTAGTAGAAACAGGCGCGCTTCTGGCCAGGTACGCACGTTGACCATGGGAAGACGCGGCGGATGAGATCGAGCGCGGCGCGGAGCGAGCGCGGCGAGGTATAAGGGCCGAAGATCGCCTGATACTTTTTTGACGCGTCCTCCTTCAATTCCGTCCCGCGGACGAGGAGCGGGCGCGGGAAATCCTCTTTCGTGATGATGAGGTAGAGGAAGCTCTTATTATCCTTGTCGCGGACGTTGTACTTCGGCCAGTAGTGCTTAATGAGGTTCGCCTCGAGGATCAGCGCTTCGATGGCCGTCGGGCGCTCGATGTAGTCGATCGATTTGATGAGACCGACCATCTCCTCGATCCGCGCGTCATGCGCCTTCTGAAAGTACGACGAAACCCGCCGCTGGAGCGACGTCGCTTTCCCGACGTAGATGATCGTCCCCTTTGCGTCCTTCATGAGGTAGACGCCGGGGGAATCAGGAAGAGATCGATTTTTTAGTTTGATGGAGGGGGGGATCATGTTCGTTGCGTCGGACGTCGGGCGTCGTTGCGTCGGATTGTAAGGATAGGCGATATTGGTCAGAGGGGCAACTCAAGAAAAGAAAAGCGGAGATTCCGTAGAATCTCCGCGCAACAGATCTCTCAATGAACGATGGGCTACTGCGTGCCATCTAGCGAGAGCGTGATGACGCCCTCTTTGTGCGCCATGACGCCGCGCGTGCCCGGCTGTTTGATGCCAAGCGCCTCGGCGACGCGTCCCGGACCGCTAACGACGCGGCCGTCCTTATAGACCTTGCGAAGGAGAACGCACCCGCCTGGCCTGTTCCCATCGTGGCAGGCGATGAGGACGAGGATCCCGCCGCGATGCCGCGGGCAGAAGACCTCCCCGGGCTTCATTGTGACGACGGGCGTGTACGGCGCCTTATCGTTCTCTTTCCGAGGGTAGCCCTCGGCGTCGAAGACCTCGACGGTGATGGAATCGACCTTGATGACTTTCCCGAAGAGGTCTTTCGCGACCTCACGATAACCGGCTCTGAACATGGGAACCTCCGTTATGGGAAGGGACGACTGCGGACAGGAGGGATATTACGGATAAACGAAAAAAAGTCAATATACAAACGCGCGCCGGTGGAGTTCCTGCGCGCGTTGTTATTTTAGAGCAAGAAGTCGACGGAAGGCGCTGACACCCCCCTTCGACTCGAATGCCTTCACGGCATCCTCGAGGTTTTTCGTGTACCAGTTCCTCTTGATCGCTGACCAGAGGTCGTCGGAGGTGAGCTGGGCCCGGGTTTTTCTCAGGGTAAGAAGTACGCGTGTCAATGTCGTAGCGTGGCCCCTGAATTCCTCTTCCGTTATTCCCTTGTAACCCATTTTCTCGCGAACAGCCGTAAAGCCGCCCTGTGCGCGAATCGCCACCAGCACGCTTATGTGACGACCCACCTTCAGTTCTTTTTCGGCCGGAAAATGACCATGTGCCCTGATATACGATCGAACGTGTTGCTCGACATTCTCCCATACCATCCAGTACCCATGACGACGATGTTTGGTTTGCTTGCTCGCGACGCCATCATCCACGATTCCCAGACGAGCCTTCACAGCGTTCATGCCGCCGTGATATTTCTGGATCGCCGAGCGAACGGTGTGGTATCCGGTGTCCAACAACCGCTTGTCGGTTATTGGATGACCATGCTCAAGAACCCACTCACGCAACTCCGCTTCGACATTTTCCCAAGAACGAAAATGATTATTCGGCTTGCGGGCTTGAGCGAGACCCAAAGTCGAACGAAGGCCGCGCATGCCGCCGGGATAATATGCAACTATCGCAGATCGAAGTCCGCCGTCGAGTCGCGCGAGCTGTGGAAGATTGGGCGGGTGACCTACTCGACTCGCAAGAATTTTGTACTCATTCTCTATCCATCGCGGATCTTTGACGCTAGATCTCTTTCGTATCTCTTCCCCAAAACATTTTCGCAGTCCGTTCAACTGCCCTGGGTAAAATTTGCATATCGCCGCCTGAAGCCGTGGGAGAAGCGTACCGATTTCTTGGCTTGAGGGCGAATGGCCAAGACGCCTTGAGAGCTCCTGATACTCACGCTCTATGACGTCGTTCGTCCAGTAATTATCCCCATGACGAAGATGAGCCAGCCCCAGTTTTCTCCGAAGAGCCTCGAAGCTTCCGGGATAATAAGCCACGATCAAGTAGGCCAGATTTCCACGTCCGCATTTATTGAGATACTCGTATGACGGCGGTCGGCTGAGCCGAGATGCGATCCTCAAGTAGTCCCGCTCGATCGCTTGGCACTCCTTTTTTACGTTGGCGTCGTTCTTCCAGTATCCATCCGGCCGCTTGCGCGGCTTGTTTCGTCCGCTCATTGCAGCCTCCGTAGGTTGGATTGTCGAACGTTCGATGCGAGAACATATCGAAAATCGGACAGTTTGTCAATATCCAAAGAGAAAAGCGCACCCCCCCCCCTCATGGGCGCGCTTCGAGTTAGTGTGCTGACGCTCCGGATTCTTCGCTTTTCTTTTTTAGGAGATCCGCGCATGCCCGATCAAGGTCCACTTCGCTAAAGAAAGGGCGCGGTATCCGTAATCTCGTTTTTCCTGTCAGGGACCTGAGTCGCGCTTGTTTTATTTTACGGATGACCGTCTTCTCACTCAGTTGATGTTTTTGCGCGTACTTTGACGTACCGATCCATCTCTTTTCATTGAAGACGAACGTTCCGTCAAGGCCTGCAACTTTTTCTTCGCCACCATCTCCGGGCTCCGCGTCGTTCAAGACGATGTCGAACCCATATTGGCGCCTACATACGCGTTGAACATCAGTTATGGCATAAACGGATATTCCTTTCCCAATATAATCACGCGCATCAAGCCGACGTACCCCCTTGCCGACCGTCAACAAAAGCGATACCTGCGTACGCCGTAAAGTCGTACGTCGAATAAGCGCGGTCCGAGAAACCCACAAGACGTCGTCCTTCACAAGCGCCCCATGAGCGTCAACCATTGGTCGATCGAGGAGATCTTTGCACGCCTCACGTGCGCGCTCAAACGAGTAGCACGTGGCGTGATAGCCTTTTTCGCCTTTCGAACGGACCGATGGGACGTTACACTGACGGATCCTCTCCATGACCGTACACTTTCCGAGTCTGAATCGCTTCGTTAGCTCATCCATGGAGCAATACTCATCCGAAGAGATTACTTCGGGATCGGACCCGAGACGATCTGCGAAAAGTGCCTCAATGTCCTTCACCGCGTAAAACGGACGAACGTGACCAATGTGGTCAACTTCGTAACGAATACGAATATCCTTGGGGTCGGCCCTCAGCCGCTTCAGGAGCGTAGTTCGACTGATTCCGGGAATCCGAGAGAGACCTTGCTTGTTCATCCACTGCTCGCCATCGGCCTCGAAATATCCCTTTCGGTTAGCTCGGCGCGTTGCGCGCTGATGCCTTACGACCAGATCCTTAAACGCTTGCAGCGATTTTCTTACGCGCCCAATCTCTTTTTCGAGAACGTCTTCGTCCCAGTTTATACTGATCAACCCCCAGAGCGCATCCGATGTGAGTTTCGGCTGGACTTCGCGCAGAGCGAAAAGAACTCCCGTGAGCACGTGTGCGTGTCGATGAAGCTGTTCTCGCGTCACCCGCCTTCTGTGATTCCGCCTCACGGGATCACCAATTTTGCCCTTCGTCATGCAATCCTCCGTGGGAAAGTTGTCGAACGTCCGACGTGTGAACATATCGAAAATCGGACAACTTGTCAATACACAAAGAGAAAAGCGCACCCCCTCCGGATGCGCTTTGAGTCAAGCTGCGAGCAACGCCTGGAAACGCGTGACCCGCTTTGTCTTTCGGAACGCGGCGGCTTCCTTCGCGAGCCGCTTCGCGGTCCAGTGTTTTTGGATGCTCTTCCAGAGCTGGTCAGAGGTGATGTTTGGATTCTTCTTCCGAACGACAAAGAGGATGCGACTCAGCACTTTTGCGTGTAACCCGAAATGGCTGCGAGTAACCAGATCTTGCACGCGAACGCGGTTCTTCATCAGACCCGCAAACGCCTTCTTCGCATCGGACAGAGAATAGAACCAGCCGGGCTGATTGCACGCATTCTTCCCCTTACGCCTTCGACACCGCTTTAGTCTCAGTGAAATCGTAGGCCCCGATATTCCTAAGCGTCGTGCAATTCCATTTCTGGACCCCCATTGCTCGCCGTCAGAAGAAAAGAACCCGTCCCTTCCCGCTTTGAATTCTCGCCAAAGCAGTACGGCACATGCCTTTTTCACCTCCGTAAACAGATAAACTGGGAGCCTTCGGCCAGTCGAGCTTTTCACCCATTGTTTTTTGAATGTAGGCCGTATTCGTGAAGCTACCGCACGTTTACTTAAACCCAGTCTAAGTGAAATTGCGGTCATTAACCCGTACAACTTCCCTCCAATACGCAGAAAGCCACCTCGATCCGATTGATGATTCAACCTAAGATAACGAGCGCATGCTTTTTTTACATCAGAGAGAGGGTAATAGGTGCAGTTCCTACCGTAAACACGCCGGCCCTCCATAGAGCGGCAACGCCCCAGCACCGAAGCAATTGTTTCTCGGTCTAGCTCCAACGTTTTTTCTAATCCTCCAAGAGTATACCAATTCTCTCGTCCGACTTTGATGAACCCCTTGGGCCCGGCTTTGCGTTCGTACTTTAGAAGGTCGGCGCAAGCGGCCTCGATATCCGAAACTGCGTAGAACGTTATTGGTCTACATCTACGGTTCAGACCTTTTCGAGTGCGGCAAGAATGCGCTCGTGCGCGGGATACTATCGTCCCCCAGCCCAAACCAAAATGAGCACATAGTGCGTGCGATGATCCCCAATCCTCACCATCTTCACTGAAATAGCCCATTTTGTTCGCTTTGAGCTTACAGGTCAGTAAATCCGAACAGGCTTTTTTGGCGTCTGACAAGCAGTAGAATGGCTGGGGGAGCCGCCCATTTATTTTGCCGACCACAAACCGACATTCTGTCAGCCTACGTGTAACTGTATTCGTCCCCAGTCCAAGCCGTTTTGCAATAGCGAGGACCGTACCCCACAATTCACCTTTGGCTCGAAAGAATCCGCTTTCATCCGGGGAAGGGTACTTCTTGGATGCAGCTCGAAGCAAAAGACCGAACTCCTTCATTGAATTTGACGGATATTCGATAGCATTCGCGAACTGATCCGCATCCCAAAGACGACGTATCAACTCCCATAGTCCATCCGTCGTCAGATCCGGATAGTCTTTCTTTAGGCGGTAGAAGATCCTCGTGAGCACCTTGGCATGTTTCTTGAGGTGCTCGTTCGTGACACGACTTGGCAGACCCTTCACAGGACTGCCGTTTTTCTTTTGTTTCATGGCAATCCTCCATGGGTTGAATTGTCGAACGTCCGACGCCAGAATGTATTCAAAATCAGTGGTTTTGTCAATACCAAACAAAAGACCGCCTGTCACGAATGGACAAGCGGCCTCGAAGATTACTGACGAAGTTCGACGGTACGTACTACGTGAGCTGAATCCGACGACCCCGTCTGCTCGAACGCAAGGATTCTCGCACGTCGGCCAGTCGATAGAACGTACGGATGCGTCGGTAGCAATCCCTGCCCTCCATCGTCGGACAACGTGCCGCGAAGAGAGATACTGTCTTTTCACCTGACCCGACATACGTCGCGATTGCTTTAACGGTTCCCCATAACTCTCCGCGATGGGTAAAAAATCCGCTTCGGTCCGCAATTGGCAGAGGCCGCACCAAATCGCAGCATAAGCGCTCAATGTCCTTCAATGTGTAAAGATCGACGGGATGATTACTCGGATCTCTTCCGGGTATCGTTTTGATAGTTTTCTCCCCTTTCAGTCGAGCGCGGATCGTCGGATCGCTTACCGGCAGAACGCGGGACAATGCAGCAACCGTCCCAAGAACTCGATTCCCCACAATCGCTGTGCCATCCTCCGTTGTCAGCACTCTTTTTCCGAGAATATCCGAGCATGCCCTTTTCACGCCCGAGAGCGAAAAGAATGTCGCAGGTCGTCCGATGCGATCCTTCCCCTTCAGCGTTCTTATATGCGACCTTCGAATGCGTTTTATCAATGCCTTTTTATCCGCACCCAAGAACGTCGCGATCGCCGTTGGGACTCCCCAAATCTCTCCATGAGCTCTGAAAAGACCATCTTCATCAATACCGCGTACTGACTTTATTCTCAAGAGCTTACGAAATTGATCAGTCCGCCCGTTCTCCACGAATGCGTTTACAGCATTCTGAATCTCCCTTTCGGTCCAGTAGAACTTTATCGCATCCCAAAGAGCGTCAGTGGTCAGTTCCCTGCGTCTCTCGCGCAGATCAAACAGAATACGTGCAAGTGGTTGAGCGAACTTCGTCAGGTGTTCGTTCGTGACGCGACTCGGCAGCCCCCTCACAGGACTGCCGTTTTTCTTTTGTTTCATGGCAATCCTCCATGGGTTGAATTGTCGAACGTCCGACACGGAAACGTATCCAAAATTATCAGAATTGTCAAGGGATATGAGAACGCCGGGCTCCGAGTGGAGTCCGGCGTTCAGTTGATTCACGACACGACAAGGTGCGGCCGTGCGGCCAGGGAGAGATCGGCCCACTTGATCCTCGGGGCTTCTGGCGATTCGCGGACGGATCGCCAGATCTCCTTCGGATCCCCCGTCGAACGGGGCTTATGCCGGAGGATCAGCTTCCGCAGATCCGCGGCAAATGCCGAAGACCCGGCGATGCCGAACCGTTTGACGATCGCCTCGAAGAGGAGACCGGCATGCTGTTCCGCGCTCGTGACGCGCGCGGCGGCCATGGCGATCGGGACGACGGTGCCGTTCCGCGGGCAGATGGCGAACCGCTCGTGCTTGTAGAGTTCGGGCTCCGGAGACGGCGGTTTGATGAACGGTTTCTTCGGCTTCACGCGGACAACGCGATCAACCGGCCGTTCATGCCCGAACAACGGACATTCGGGCTTCTCCGCCGGATCGCGCACCTTCCGTACAAGGACGGACCAGAACGCGAAGCGGTGTTCGGTGTGGTCGAGCGCGCGGATGCGATTCGTCCACGGATCGACCGGCTCGAATCCGAACGTCTCGAGGGCTTTTGTGAAGACCTCGAAACTCTCGTCTTCCCTGAAACAGCGGTCCTGGAACGTGAGCCAGAGGAGGCCGTCGGGCTTCAACACCCGGTGGCATTCCCGGAGCACGCGGACGCGTTCGATCTCGCGCCCTCTCCCCTTTCCGCTGAACGCCTTCTTGCTCGTGAGATCGAGCACGATCGACGCAAGCGCGAACGAGAACCGCCCCGTCCATTCGGGCGGCATGGCGGACGCCCGTCCGACGATCACATTGGCGCCCTTGTGCGTGGACACCGCGCGGCCGACGTCGAGCATCATCGGATTGATCTCGATCGCATGGATCGGCGCATCCAGTTTCCGCTCGAGCGTGAGCGGACCGCACCCGATGTCGAGCACGTCGTCGAACGACGGGATGACGCCCGATTTCTGCCAGAGGCAAATCGTTGGCGCCGTGACGCGCGAGATATGGCCGGACGTCCCGTAGTCTTCGGTTGCCAGGTAATACCGGGCAAGCGTTTCGGCGACGGGAAGATCACGGAATTCCTTCGCGAGGAACCCTTCAAGCCGCTCCTCGCCCATCCCAAGCATGTTCATGAAGACCTCGCGGAGCCACTGCCCCGGCGTCGTTATGATCTTCGCGAACACCGACTTGTTGATGGCGTCCTCCTCTTCGGTCTGCAGCTGCATGCCATGCACGCCGATGAGGAAGTTGCGCCACTTCCGCTCGTTCAGCTCGAGAAGCGCCTCGTCCGACGTTCCTTTGACGATGAGCGTGTAGACCTCAAGCGGAACCTCCGATCCCGGACGGCGGAACCGTCCGTTGAACTGGAGGTACTGCGTGGGCTTCCACGGGAGGCTCACGTAGTAGATCGTCACCTTCTCGACCGACCCCGGGATCTTCCGGAGCGTGAAGTTGAGGCTCTCGGACGATGCCGGGACGGACGCGATAAGGATCTTTGCGTTCTCATCGTTCCGCCAGCGTTTCTGGATGTCTTTGCGGCTTCCCGGCCCTTTTGACGGCGAGGCGCCGTCGAGAACGAGGACCTGACCAGGGAACCATTGCTCGAAGACGGACGCGATCCGCATGACGTCGTCGACCTCGTCGCAGCCGCGCGTAATACCCCCGGCGTAGATGCCGCTCGCGATGACGACTTTGCCGGTCTTGATCCGTTCGGCGACCGCCTCCTTCAGGTACGCGAGCTTCGGATTCGCCATCGGATCCGTGAAGCAGGGGAGATTCCGGAGGGAGCGGTACCGGTTCCGCGTGGTCGCCGGCGCCGAGAGGAACCGGGTCATGCGAGTCACCTGGAGCCGTGCCTCCATTGTCCCGTCGTTACGAATCACATCGAGAACGCGCGCGATGTCGCGCGGGCACTCGAGTTCGATCGTCGGGAAGAACCCATGGATCGTGAGGTTCGTCGGCGGAAGATCAAGGACGTCTTCCTGCGAAAAGTAGTCGCACATCCGTTTCGCCATTTCCCTAAAGAACAGCCGCGGATTGTCGCGGCAGCTCACAAGGAAATGCTGCGGCGTGGGGTACTCCTTCGGGGAAAGGAGCGAGGCGAGATTCGCGACCTCGTTCGGCCGGTTCTCGTATGGCGTTGCCGTAAGCAGGATGCGGTTCCGCACGGATTTCGCCCGCGCAATCCGCATGATGCGCTGGCTTCGCGTTCCGTTGCTCTTGATCGCGTGTGCCTCATCGATAACAACGCCGTCCGGATTCAGCCGGATGAGCGCCTCCACGAGCCGTTCGCCGTATGACCGTCCTTTTCTTTCGACGTCGAGCCAATCAACCTTCTTGGGCTTCCGCGTTGCGCGGCGCCACGCCTTCGGCGGATCGTCATCTTCATCTTCGTCCCCGTTCAGGGGTCCGCAGTGGCCGACCTGGATGTTCCCATAGCCGACAATGATGAAGCGGCGCTTGCGGAATTGTTCGGGCGTCATGCGCTCGAGCGCGACAATGTCTTCCGCGCTCTGAATGACGAGCGGATCCATTGGCGCGCGGTAATACTTTCGGATCTCCTGCGCCCACATGTCTTTCGCGTACGAGCGGCAGCAGACAACGACGGCGCGGCGCCCGAGCTTTTCGAGCCCGACAACCGCGGCCGACGTTTTCTGCGTGCCGACGTCACCGACGATCAGCGCGTTCTTGCGCTCCAGGATCTCCTGGATCCACAGGCGCACGTGCATTGAAGGGAACGGTTTCCCAGAATCGATCTCATCGACGAATTCCGGAAACGTCATCTGGAGTAAATCGTCGCTGATCCGGAGCAGGTGCGCGCAGAATGCCTTTTTCTTCCGATCCTTCTGTGCCCGGAACTCTTCCTCCAGTCCGCGCCGCGTTCCCTCCGGATCGCGGTTCAGCTGACGGATCATCTTCCGGAACCACCGCCGTGACGTCGCATCGATCTCGCGGTCCGAGAGGGACGCAAGACATTTGTCCGGAAGCGTCAGCGGTTCCATTTTTCCGCCGCCGGTGTGTCCGCCCTTCTTCGTCCACTTGATCTTCCAATCCGTGAAAATCTGGTAGACGTGGTCGATGCTATAGAAGATGTGCGGATAGCGCCGGCAGAGTAACTCTGCGGCGAGCACCGGATCGTCCTCGCGTTCGAGATACGCCCTCATCTCCGGGTCGTTCGCAATCACTTCGGCGAAGGTCGCGTATTCGACCGGGCGAGGCGTCACGACCGTCCATTCCGCTTCGCGGAGATAATCGGTGTACTCCTTCCGCGCATCGAAGGTTTTTAGACCGTCGAGGATGCTTCGGTTTTCCTCGCTCACTTCGCGATACCGAAACGGCACGCGTCCCGTCGTTCGCGTCTCTGACATGACAGAGCTCCTTTCGGTTCTGTTGTCGAAAGTCTGTTTTCGAGCCCGGCGGAATGCCGACCCGAAGACGACTCTTACCCTTTTTTGCCTAAAAAGTCAAGAATTCATGGAAAAACACTTGACGAATGACTAAAATCATGCTTTAGTACCTCCTCCACCACCGGCTTCGCACCCATCACAATTCAAAAAAGGAGCGCTTCACATGAACTGGGGAAATATTCTTCCGTCCACGATCACGATATTGCTCGTCCTCGGACTCCTCTACGCCCTCCACGAATCCAACCTAAGACAACGGCGCAAACAAAGAGAAGCGGCAATCGCGGAATTCGAGAGAGCACTCGAATCACTCAAGCACTGTCACGCGGAGGCGCTTCAACTCTTCCGTCAAGCGATCGACATGATCGACGCCTTAAAACCCGATCATCCCTTGGAGACCATCCATGAGTTCGAACGGCAGCTTGGAGAGTGCGCACTCGACAGGATCGAGCGCTATTATCTGGAGGGCGTAAGGGCGTATGAAAAAGGGGAATCGATTAATGCCGTTCGGAGCAATCTCCATATGCTCATCGAGAACATGCAGCGCATCCAGAAACTCGTCAACAATCTCGATGCGTACCGATCGATCTATGAGCCGGACCTGACCGAGATCGACGAGATTGCCGCCTGCATCGCGCAGGAAATCGCGGAGAGCGGAACGTGCGTTTCCGTCAACACCCGAAACGCCTTCACGGCACTCGCGCAACAGCGCGAAGCCCTTAGGCCGCCATCGCCAAAAACCGGAAGAAAAGGCGCTAAGGCCTTTCTCGACACGCTCTCGGCACTCGAACGCGATTTCAACTCACTGCACACGCGGCTCCACGTCGAACTCTCTGCTCCCGCCGAAGCGGCGTGATACCGAGTGCTCCACGCTAAACGTTCTTCGCCCCGAACTCACTCGAGTCTCGGGGCGTTGATATTTTTATGACCCAATGCCCCCCGCTTCAGCGTCTTCAGCGACCTCTCGCGCCGTTCCTTTTTGTACGCCGCAATCGCGATCTTCGCGCTCTCTTCTTCCAGAAACCGCCGCAACGCTGTCCGCATGAATTCGGACCTGGTCATATGCATGCGCTTCGCCTCCTTCTCCGTCACTTTGACGAGTGACGGAGGGAGCGAAACGGTCACGAGGGATGAGGTGCGCATAAATAATAGTGTTAATACTTTGTATTAACACTATATGCGCCTCGAATTCTGGCGTCAAGTCCACGCAACCCCTCACTTATTCGACTATGCCTCTATGATTTTGATATGGCGTTTGAGCATCTCAGCTTCATCGTCTTCCCATTTTCCATCAAACTCCAACAACCAGCTCTTGGTAACCGGAAAAACGTTATCTCCTGTTATCTTAATCTCAAATTTGTACTTACCGGGGTCTAACAAGCCCACCTGCCTTCCATCACCTAAGTCGGTCGGCTGTACAGCCGTGACAAGTTGGAATTGAGCCGAGCTGTTCGGCTGATAACTAACCTCTCTCCGCAGAAATCCCAAATCGCAATGACGATATATTTTTGCAGGTATTCTAATATTTGGCGGGGCTTCAAGTGGGTCACCCTTATATGCTAATGACCGATAAAAAGACCACCTGAGATTCAATGGCAGAAAATTTTGGACTCGTTGCCAGTTGTTATCTGATCCCATTTTTTTGAAATCAGTCACTATGATTTCGACATTCTCCGCGGTGTTTCCTTTCTGATGTGAGACTCTGATGCGCACCCAAAACACATACCCAAGCCGCTTGTCAAGAATTTTAAGGCAATCTGGCCATTCAGGGGTAATGGATAAATCCATCACTGCACGTTTCCGAATCGGCTTTATCCATTCTTGGTAAATCGAAACACCCAGAGCAGTCAGGACGGCGCCTACGGTTCCAAGGGCCGTCAGAATTTCAGTCCAAGAAGTCTTACAGACCCAATGAGATTCAAAAGGATGGAATAGCATAGCGTTCAAAGCCAAAATGTTCATCATCTCCTCAACACCTTCCTCAAATACTCCCCCGTATAACTCCCCTTTGCCTTCGCCACCTCCTCCGGCGTCCCCTCGGCGACGACCTTCCCGCCAAGGTCCCCTCCTTCGGGTCCGAGGTCGATGATCCAGTCCGCGTTTTTGATGATGTCGAGGTTGTGCTCGATGACGACAACCGTGTTGCCGCGGTTCACGAGGCGGTGGAGAACTTCAAGGAACTTCTTGACGTCCTCGAAGTGGAGGCCGGTCGTCGGCTCGTCGAAGAGGTAGAACGTGCGTCCCGTGTCGCGCCGCGCGAGTTCCGCGGCGAGCTTCACGCGCTGGGCTTCGCCGCCCGAAAGCGTGGTCGCGGCCTGGCCAAGCGAGACGTACGCCAAACCTACATCCATCAGGATGGATGTCCGGTCATGAATCGGCGGGATGTCTTTGAAAAACTCGTTCGCTTCTTCGACCGTCAGATTCAGGATGTCGCTGATGTTCTTGCCACGATACCGGACCTCCAGCGTCTCTCGGCTGAACCGTCGCCCCTTGCAGACGTCGCACGTCACGTAGACCGTCGGCAGGAAGTGCATCTCGATCGCAATCTGCCCGTTGCCTTCGCAGTGCTCGCACCGTCCCCCGCCGCGATCCGCCGAGACGTTAAAACTGAAGCGTCCTTTCTTGTACCCGCGGACGCGCGCCTCCGCCGTCAGCGTAAAGATGTCGCGCACATGCGACCAGATGCCGGTGTATGTCGCGGGATTCGATCGAGGCGTCCGTCCAATCGGTGACTGATCGACGTCCACGATCTTATCAAGCCAATCCGCACCGACGATCTTCGCATGCTTCCCAGGCTCGACCATCGAGCCGTTGAGCTTCTTCGCGAGCGCGCGATAGAGCACATCGATCATCAGCGTCGACTTCCCGGACCCGGAGACGCCCGTGATGCAGACGAGCCGTTTCAACGGAATCTTCACGTTGATGTTCTTCAGGTTGTTCTCGCGCGCCCCGCGGACTTCAAGGAATGCGGACGCAGGACCGCGGCGCTTCTTCGGGACGGGGATGGACTTCTCGCCGCGGAGATAGGCGCACGTCACGCTGTTCTTATCCATCAGGATCTCCGGCATCGGCCCAGCCGCAACGATTTCCCCGCCGTGCTTCCCAGCCCCTGGACCGAAGTCGACGAGGTAGTCCGCCGCCGCAATCGTATCCTCGTC
The DNA here is from genome assembly GCA_963835915.1 of Candidatus Uhrbacteria bacterium. GTDB lineage: Bacteria > Patescibacteriota > Patescibacteriia > 2-12-FULL-60-25 > 2-12-FULL-60-25 > 2-12-FULL-60-25. The sequence continues at coordinate 597,193 of CAWIHE010000004.1, read as the reverse complement.
ATGTTCGACGACGACGATCGTGTTCCCAAGATCACGAAGCTTCTCCAGCGTCTCGACGAGCTTCGCATTATCCCGCTGGTGGAGCCCAATCGTGGGCTCATCAAGCACGTAGAGCGCACCGACAAGATGAGAACCAATCTGCGATGCGAGGCGGATGCGCTGCGCCTCCCCGCCCGACAATGATCCCGCCTTTCGATCCAGCGTCAGATAGTGGAGCCCGACATCAAGCAGGAACGAAAGCCGCGCCTTGATCTCGCGCAGGATCGGCGCGGAGATTTTCATCTCCGTCTCGTTCAGCGCGAGACCGTCGAAGAACGCATGCGCATCCATCACATTCTGCCCCGTGACGTCGACGATGCTCTTCTTCCCGATGAGAACGTGGAGCGCTTCATTCCGCAACCGCTTTCCCTTGCACGTCTCGCAGATATCATCAGAGAAGATATCGACCGTCCCAAGCCCGTGGCAGGACGGACACGCGCCGTACGGCGAGTTGAAGGAGAAGAACCGCGGCTCGATCTCCGGAAACGTAAACCCGTCATCCGGACACGAAAACCGCGAACTCATCAGCATCTCGCTCCCGTCATCCAACACCGCGAGGACCGTATCGTTTCCGCGTTCGAGCGCAATCTCGACGGCTTCGGCGAGACGGGACCGCAATCCCGGATTCCGCTCAATCGGCCAGCCGAGAGGGACGCGGTCGATGAGGATCTCTATCGTGTGCTGTTGGTAGCGCTTCAAGGGAACTTGTTCGCGGAGCGAGTAGATCTTCCCGTCCACGCGCGCCTCCAAAAATCCGTCATGATAAAAATCCTCAAGCAGCTGGTAGTACTCCCCTTTTCGCCCGCGCACCGCCGACGCAAGGATGCTGATCTCATTCCGCGACTCCCCCTTCCGCTTCTTGATCGCCTCGGGCTTTGAGTGCAGGTCAACCGTCCGCTTCAGGATCGCGTCGACGATCTCATCGATCGTCATGCGCCGGATCGGCTTCCCGCAGATCGGACAGAACGGCTTCCCGACGCGCGCGTAGAGCACGCGCAGGTAGTCGTAGATCTCCGTAATCGTCGCAAGCGTCGATCTGGGATTGTGCGAGTGCGCCTTCTGGTCGATGGAGATCGCCGGCGACAACCCCTCGATCTCATCGACATCCGGCTTGTCCATCTGTCCCAAGAACTGACGGGCATACGCGGAAAGCGACTCGACGTACCGCCTCTGCCCTTCGGCAAAAATCGTATCAAAAGCCATGCTCGACTTCCCGCTCCCCGAGAGGCCGGTAAAAACGACGAGCTTGTTGCGCGGAATCTCAAGGTCGACGTTCTTGAGGTTGTGTTCCCTTGCTCCTTTGATGATGATCTTATCTTGCATATTTGGCCTACGAATGTACGAATGGGGCGAATCGGCGAATTACGAATGCGAATGACGAATTCATTTTAATACCCAAACATCCCCGCTATTCGGGCCACGCAGGGAGGGTACAGCAAAACGACGTCCACGTCGAGAGACTGAGTTTCGCATTCGTAATTCGCCGATTCGCCCCATTCGTACATTCGTAGGCCCAATGCAATGAGCCCATAAGGATCACCGCGGCTGGGGACTCTTGACACCTCCGCTGGATTGACCAGCCCCTTCCGCGTAAGATGCCACAGCAAATCTTGTCCACAACCTTATTCAATAAAACCTATGAGTATTCTCAACGATCAGCCTCAAGAGAACACCGTCTACGGGCTTTCGGGCACTCCGAAGACGATGTTCCTTCTCGGTCTCTCCGTTGGCGTCGGATCCATGGCCGTCCTCGGCCTCGTCGCCGGCGTCGTCTTCCTTATCAACGGCCCGACGAACGTGTTCGCGAAAGGGACAAATAATGCAAATGCGAACGCCGCTGCGGGGCAGGTTGCGAACGCGGGCGCCCAGCCGACGGCTCCGACGGATCCGACGGCAGCCGACCCGAACGCACAGCAACCTCCGGCAGGACCCGTTCCGGCCGTGACCGCTGATGACCACGTCCGCGGGAAAGCCACGGCGAAGGTCACGCTCATCGAATACTCTGACTTCCAGTGCCCGTACTGCGCGAAGCACGAGGATACGCTGAAGCAGATTCTCGCGAAGTACCCGAACGACGTCCGTCTCGTGTACCGCCACTTCCCGCTCTCGTCGCTCCACCCGTTCGCCGAGAAGGCCGCGGAAGCTTCGGAGTGCGCGAACGCGCAGGGAAAATTCTGGGAGATGCATGACAAGCTCTTCACGATCGCATCGAGCGCATCCGGCTTGAGCATCGACGCGATGAAGCAGGCGGCGAAGGACATCGGCATCGACACGAACAAGTTCAACACCTGTCTCGACAAGGGCGACATGGCGAGCAAAGTCGCGAAGTCGTACCAGGACGGCATGACCGCGGGCGTGAGTGGCACGCCGGCTGTGTTCGTGAACGGCAAGATCGCCGAAGGGGCCATCCCGATGGCGCAGTTCGAACCGCTCGTAACCGCCGCAGGCGCGAAGAGCTAAGCTCGGCTAAAGGTATTCAAGGCCCCCGATGGAAGTCGGGGGCTTTTGGAAGTCTGAATTGAGGGAGGGTGCGTAGGTGCGTAAGTGCGTAGGCCGGATCCGGCCTACGCACTTACGCACCTACGCACTTACGGACCTTCCCCTACATCCCCAAAAATCCGAGCAGCTTATAGACCACAAATGCGGGCCAGACGAGGGCTTTCAGAATACCGATGACCCCGGCCCAGAACGTCGCCGCGTGCTGGATGTAGTACACGGCGGCTCCGACCAAACCGAGCCCGTACACCGCCCCTCCTCCAGCGCTGCACGCATCCCGCGACCCGCGACTACAGCACTTCTTCTTTTCCGCTCCTTGCACGTCTGACTTTATTTCTTCATTCATATATGGACGTTATACCATGACAAAACAGCCCCGCGAAGGGCTGTTTTGCGATGGCGGAGAGGCAGGGATTCGAACCCTGGATACCTTACGGTATGCCTGCTTTCCAAGCAGGTGCACTAGACCGCTATGCGACCTCTCCGAGAAAATATATTTTTTGCGAAGGCCTGCTTTTCCCGCCTTCGGCGGGACCCCGCCGTAGGCGGTGGCCAAGCAGGTGCACTAGACCGCTATGCGACCTCTCCCGGAACGCGGAGAGGTTACGATGAATACGGGCTTTCCGCAAGCATTCCGCCCCCTTCAACCAACACGCTCATTCGGTTCATCGCTGCCGCGGGCGTCCTCCACGTGGACGGTATTGGCTTCATCGAATACGCCGAACGAAACCTCAAGCACCTGCGCGCCATGATCGCCGCCGATGAAGCGATGATTCGTTTCCGGTGGAATGACAAACTCGTCCCCGGCCTTGGCCGGGAACGTCTCCTCCCCAAGAACAGCCACTCCATCGCCGGAGATGACGCGCCAAAATTCCTCCCCTATTTTGTGATACTGCAGGCTCGTCCGCCCGCCCGGATGGATGGTGAACACCTTCACCGTACAGGCCTCATTGTGGACAAAACGGTCGAAACAGCCCCAGGGACGATCAACGTGAACGGTATTCATACTGTGGATAACTCATGATATTCAACGAGCGCTCAAGTTGCAACAAAATCAGCTTCGTTCGGTGCGTTTTATCGCTCTTGAACCAAAACAGCTCACCACAACGTAAGAACCTTATAACTCATCCACCCGATCCATCGCGTTAAACGCGACCATTTCCCCAGCCTATGCCAAAGTCGAAATCGAAGAAGACCATTCTCATGACGGGCGCCGCGATGACGTCGGCGATGATTATTCCGTTTGCGTCATCCGCGCAAATGCCGCAGACGGCGCAGGGCGAGAAGAGACCGCCCACGCATTCCGCGGCCAAATACGCGCACGGACGCGGCGGCATCCATGCTCCGAAGAATCTCGTGAACGGCACGGTGACGGCCATCCACGGAACCACGCTCACGGTCACGGGAGTCAATAAGACGACCTACACGGTTGACGCGAGCGGCGCGAAGGTCGAAGAAGGGCAGTTCGTTTCAGGATTGACGCTCGCCGTGGTCCAGGTCGGCGACAAGGTCATGATCAGCGGAACGATCAGCGGGACGTCCGTCACGGCAAAGATGATCATGGACGGGTCGCTCATGGGCCGGAACGTCTTTACGGGTACGGTCGCGTCGATCAGCGGGTCGACGATGACGATCACGGGAAAGAATAACGTGACGCAGACGGTCGATGCGTCCTCTGCCGCGATCACAAAAGGGTTTATGAACACGACATCGAGCACAGTCGGCATCGGCGACATCAAGACGGGCGACCGGTTGACGATCGTCGGGACGATCAGCGGATCCGCGATCACGGCAACGGCCATCCGCGACCTCGGACAGCCGATGGGCGCGAAGAACGATAAGCATGGAACGCCGGGCCATTTCGGGAAGACGCCGTTCGTCTCCGGCACCGTCTCCGCGATCAACGGGACGTCAATCACGGTCGCGGGCATGAATGGGACGTCGTATACGGTCGACGCGAGCCAGGCGAAGCTCTCGGGCGGCATGTTCTCGACCGGCCTCGTCCTGACGGACGTCCAGGTCGGCGACAAGGTGATGATCAGCGGGACGATCAGCGGAACATCCGTCACGGCCAAGACGATCAATGACGCCTCACTCGTCGGACGGAACGTCTTCACGGGCACGGTCGCCTCGATCAGCGGGTCGACGATCACCCTGAACGCGAAGAACATGACGACGCTCACGGTCGACGCCTCGTCCGCGACGATCACGAAGGGATTCCTTAAAGGAACGACGATCGCCGTGAGCGCGATCAAAGTCGGCGACCGCCTTTCGATCATCGGCACGGCGAACGGATCGACAATCACGGCGAGCGCGATCAACGACATCGGCCAGTTCGCCCAGCGATCGTATTAAATAAGGATCATTCAGTGGAATAGCCGCGGGGGTATCCCCGCCTGATGGACACACCCCCGTCACACGACGGGGGTGTGATGGAATACGGCGCTTTTTCGCATCCCCGGAGCGTATTCCTTCTTTGGACGATTGAGCGTAGAATACTCATCTGGCAGAGCGGACATCCCCGCCGCCAAACGCACTCTCGACAAGGAGGCAGATCTCGTGTCAACCAAAGAAAATGCGACGGAGTCACCCCCCGCCGAACCCGTGCATATCAAATCGCGCGCCTGTCAGGTCGTCACGGTCACGAACAAGGTCCTCGACTACCTCAAAACGCAGGCAAGCGCGGGATCGAACATCGTCGCAATCGTTCGCCGCCTGGTGACGATCGATTATCGCCTGACGTTCTACCAGCTCCTCGAACAGGCGAAGATCAAGGCCCGCTGGCCGGTCAGCCGGACCGCGCGCACGAGCAATCCGCCGACGTCGGAAAAACGCCGCGTCATCATGCACGTCCTCACGTTCCTCGATGAGCACGTCCACCTGAAGGCGGTACTCCGATACGTGCGTGAGAATAAGTTGCGTTTCGCCACGCTGTTCGATTTCGCATCCTATGCGAAGTCGCACCCCGGCGACATCACCGACGATCCGACGTTCGGCAAACTCATGACGATCGAAGAGCCGAGAGGTAAACCAGGGGAAGCCGAGGTCCTGTCCGCGGCGATTCTCCAGATCGCGTCCGGCGATCTCGTCATGGATCTCGCATCCGTTCAACTCCCCCCGGACAGAACGGATTCTGAAGCGGAGCTCGCTGATGACATTCTCAGCGTCCACCGCTTCCTCGTCATCTCCGACGACGTTCCGCGCGCGGAGGGCGACGAAATCCCCAACGTTGCGACGCTGGTCCTTCGTCCTCGGGAAGAAGCCGCCTGAACGCCTCCCGCGTCTCCTTGTCAGTCTCCTGAACCTCCCCCTGGGTCCGCCAGCGGGGAGGTTCTTTACATATACAATGAAAAAATGTCATATTGTATTGACAAAAATCAAACATCCCTTTAATCTTTAATCGAACGTAAAAAGTACTTTACAACCTACCGCACATTAATACGTGAGGAAACCATGGAAAATCAGTCCGGTGCCATTATTGGCATCGACTGCCATGGCACCCTCAACAAACCGGAAGACGCCGCCAAAAAAGGGCTCAAGAGCGCGCGTCGGAAGAAAGGCGCCCAACTCACGCGAAGCGAAATCAGGGCATCTCGCAACCGCGCCTACGTGAATCCAAAATATGTCTGCAGATACGTCATGGAGTCGCCTGGTGCGACCGATATCATCCGCAAGCTAGAGGCCGAAGGACATCACGTCTTCATGGTCACGAAAAGCGATGCCGCCGCGCATGACGCAACGCTCCACTGGATGATCAGAAAATCACTCCGCGATCTGCCGAATATCGCCACCGGCCGGCATCGGCCGAAGGCAGATATCCTGAAATTGTTTCCGCACTTCGACTACTTCCTGGAAAACGATACGGAAGACGCCTGCGGACTTCTCCCCTACGTCACGCACGTTTGCCTCCTGACCGACGATCGGAACCTTGACTTCGATGCAAACGGGCATCGCCTCATCCGCGTTGAATCGTTCGACGAATTCTACGACTTCTTCGAGCGAACGTGGATGGAACACCTCCAGAGCCAGATCGCCTAAGCGCCCACCCGCATTTCTCGCGTGTGGGCGCTCACTCTTTATATACGTCGCGTTGAACGCGATGAGTCGCGCGGGGCTTCAGGATTCCTTCAGCGCCTTCTGGAGTTCCGTGTCCCACTGGGCCTGGGTGAGCGCGCCGGTCAGTCGGACGTTGTTGAGGAAAAACGTCGGCGTGGCGTCCACCTGGTTCGCCAAGCCTTCTTTGACGTCGTCCGCGACCTTCGAATCATACGTCCGGTCCGCAAGGCACTGTGCAAACGCGCCGTCGTTCATCCCCAGCTGTTTTGCGTACGCAACGAATGAACTCGTGGGATCGGTCTGCGGGGCCCACGTGTCCTGCGCACCGTAGAGCGCATCCGTGTACTCCCAAAATTTCCCCTGGTCCTCGGCGCACCGCGCGGCATCCGCGGCGATGTGCGCGTTCGGGTGCACGCTGTCGAGCGGGAAGTCGTTCCACACGATCTTGATGCGGTCCGCGTACGTCTTCTTCACGTAGTCCACGCCCTGGAGCGACGACTTGCACGCCGGACATTCGAAGTCCTCGAAGAGCCGGAGCGTGACCTTCGCGTTCGCCGGTCCGAGGACGGGATCGTTCGTGTCGTTGAACGACGCGTTCGCGTCATACGTCCCCGTTGTGCCGCCGGTCGACGACGGGAGGAAGACGACGGCCCAGACGATCCCCCCGAGCATGAGGACGGCAATGCCGATGATGCCGAAGATGAGCGCTTTGCGGGGGTCGGAAGGCATAGGGGATGGCGGGTTGGCTTGTTCGCTTATTGGCTTATTGGCTAGTCGCTTGTTGACTCGTTAGCTTATTGGATCGTCGAGGATTAGACCAGACTCGCCAGGTCATCTCATGACATCGACAAGATAGCCCAACAAGCCAATAAGCGAACAAGCCAACCAGCTAATCCGCTTTCCTCTGGAGCCACTTGATGAGCGCGAGCGCGGCCTTGCTCCCCTCCCCGACCGCGATCGCGATCTGCTTCTCCGTGACGTTCGTGACGTCCCCCGCGGCGAAGACGCCGGGGACGGATGATTCGTTATGGACGGAGACGACGATCTGACGACACTTGTCTTTCTCGACAAAATCAATGAAGTCCGAGACCGGGACAAGGCCGATTTCGACGAAGACGCCCTGGACGTCGAGGAGTTCCTTCGCGCCGTCCTTCTCATACCCGATGCCGGTCACGAACGTATCGCCGAGGATCCGCGTCACTTTCGTCTTCCCGAGGATGCGGATCTTCGGATTCTCGCTGATTTTCTTCAGCATGACGGCATCGCCCGCAAGCGCTTCATTGCACGTCAGGATCGCGATTGATTTGGCGTATTTTTCCAAAAAGAGCGTGGCATCCATGGCGCTGTTCCCTCCCCCCACAACGGCGACGTCCTTGTCCCGATAGAGCGGCGCGTCGCACGTGGCGCAGTACGTGAGCCCGCGCCCGAAGAACGCCTGTTCGCCCGGAACGCCGAGTTCGCGGTGTTTCTCCCCGGTCGCAATGAGGAGCGCCGTCGCGTCGTACGTCCCCTTTTCCGTCGTCACGCGAAAACCGCCGTCGATCCGCTCCGCCTTTGACGCGGATTCGCCGTCCTTCAAATCAAAACACCCCTCGTAATCTTTGAGGTGCTCCTTGAATTTCGCGACGAGATCCATCCCGTTCAGGAGGTGGAATCCGAGGTAGTTTTCAACATCAGACGACCAGAGCGGCTGGCCGCCGACGTCTTTCGCGATGAGGGCGAACCTGATCTTTTGACGCGCAAGGTAGACCGCCGCAGCGAGTCCTGCCGGCCCCCCGCCGACGATGATCGCGTCGTATGTCATTGGGAGATTATACCACGATTCTAAGGGACGTTTCAGCGAAAGATCACTCGGCGCTTCTGTCGAGAAGGGTATGGATGGTTAGATCGTTAGATGGTTAGGGTTGGAGTATTTTGTTTGATGGGGAATGGATAGATGGGTGATCGGTAGAATTATCAAAGAAAATAATTCCAACCCTAACCATCTAACGATCTAACCATCCAAACGCTTCACCTAAAGGACCCCTATGGATTTCATCGCCCTCTCGTAATCATGAAGTGCTGCACGTGCATGGCGCTCCGAGACGTTGAACGTTGTTTCGTGAACGATCTGATTCCGAAGCCGGTGTGCATCCCAGACCTTCCGGAGTTCGGGGTACTTGTACCCGGCGAACTTGAGGCGCTCGCCGAGCGTGTCGCCGTGCATCATCATGGACTTCAGGACGCCGTCGAGGAGCTTATCCGCTTCGACGATCGCCATCTTCGAGCCCATCGCGCCGCTCGCCGAGAGCTTCTCGATTTCGCCCCATTTCGCGCGGATATTCTCGCGTGTGAGCCCGTGCAATGCCGGGCGGCCGAGGATCCTCCGGATGATAATCGCGAATACGATGAATGCAACGAAGACGATCACGCCGATCACAATGAGCGCGATCGTTTCAACGGGAATCGTCGGCTGCGGCAGGGCGAGCGTGTTGTCGAGGGGAATGTCGGTCATGGCAGTCGTGAGTCATGAGTCGTGAGTCGTGAATTATGAGTTTTGGACTCACGACTCACGACTCATGACTCACGACTTTTCTTCAAAGGCGCGGGCCGCAGCGAGGAGCGTCGCCTCATCAAAGGCGCGTCCCGTGAGATGGAGGCCGACCGGAAGGCCGTCGCTCGCGCCGCAGGGGATCGAGATCGCCGGCAGTCCGGTGACGTTCGCGCCGACGGTGAAGAGGTCGCCGAGGTACATCGCGAGCGGGTCTTCCGTCTTTTCGCCGATCTTGAAGGCGACCGTGGGCGCCGTGGGCGTGAGGAGGAGGTCGACCTGCGTCATCGCCGAGGCGTACGCGTTCCGGATGAGCGTCTGGACCTGCTTCGCCTTCCGGTAGTACGCGTCGTAGTAACCGGACGAGAGGGCGTACGTGCCCAGGAGGATCCTCCGTCGCGGTTCATCGCCGATATATTCGCGCCGCGTCTCAAGATATGTCTCGAGGAGCGTTTGAGACGGGTGCCGCGTGCCGTAGCGCATTCCGTCAAAGCGTGCGAGGTTCGCCGACGCTTCGCAGGGCATCACGACATAGTAGACCGCAAGGACTTCATCCTGATATGGGAGATCGACGTCAATGACATCCGCACCGAGCGAGCGGAAGACGTCCGCCGCGGCCATGACAGACTCGCGGACGCCCGGATCAATCCCCTCTCCCCATGCCTGCCGAGGGAGGCCGATGCGCAATCCAACCAGCCGATCCCGCCACGCCGGGACGAACGGATCGACGCTTGCCGTTGTCTGGTCCATGGGATCAGCCCCTTGGATCGTCTCGAAGATCATCGCCGCATCCTCCACGCTCTTTGCGAGCGGCCCGATCTGGTCGAACGACGAGGCCATGGCCATCAATCCTGACCGCGAAATGCGCCCGTACGTCGGTTTGAGGCCCACGATGCCGCAAAATGCCGCGGGCTGGCGAATGGACCCTCCTGTGTCCGATCCGAGCGCACCGAGACAGAGGTGCGCGGCCGTGGCGCACGCGCTCCCGCCGGATGATCCCCCGGGCACGCGCTCTGGATCGCGCGGATGCTTCGTCGGCCCGTACGCCGAGTGCTCCGTCGACGACCCCATCGCAAACTCATCCATGTTCGCCCGTCCGATGAGGACGGCTCCATGACCCTTGAGTTTCCGCGTCACCGTCGCATCCGAAACGCTTACATACGGCTCAAGAATCTTCGATCCGGCCGACGCGTGCCTCCCCTCGACGAGGATGTTGTCTTTGATCGCGAGCGGAATCCCATCAAGCGGCCCGAACGCGTCCCCGTTCGCGCGCCGTTCATCCGACTGCGCGGCCTGCTTCAGCGCGTCCTCGTCCCATGTCTCAAGCAACGCATTCAATGCCGGATTCCGTGATGATGCCTCCTGAAGACACGCCTTCGTCAAATCAACGGACGTCGTGTCGCCTGCTTCGAGTTTCTTACGGGCTTCGGTGATGGTGAGTTCGTTCAGCTGCATACGGAGGATGGGTTTTGGGGTTTGGTGTTTGGGGTTTGGTATTTTTTTGCCAAAACCCAAATACAAAACCCCAAACCCTACCGTTTCGGTTTCTCAAATACCGCCGGTGCCTTTAAGAATCCGCCTTCTGAGGCCGGGAAATTATCGAGAATCAGCGACCGCTCGACGTCCGTAGAGGCGTTGACCTCGTCGAGACGGAAGCCCGCCGCTTCGACGGCCGGGGCAGCGGCTTCGGGGACACCGGTCGTATCGACGTTCTGGAGGCGCTCGACGTAGCCCAAAATTGCGCCGAGATCGCTCTCTGCCCGGTCGACCTCTTCATCGGTCATCCCGATCCTTGCGAGACTCGCGATCGATAAGACATCCTCTTTCGTTAGTCGCATACGGCAAAAAGCGTACAGGATAACGCCCGAATCGTCGATAGCCGCGGCGTTGACCGTCCCCGCCGAAGATGGCAACATCCTTCGGGTACTTTACACGGGAGGTAACCCTTGACCTTCATCATCGCGGCGTGTTTGACCGCCATTGGCCTCTTCATCCTCGTTAGGTTTCACGTCAGGGTCCGCATCGACGTCCGCCGCGCCTGCGAGCATCCGCCGTACGTCCCGTCGCCGTTTGAAATCATCATCCTTCGCATCATGGAACGCGGTCGCGCGATGAGCGAAGAACGGCTCCTCAAGCGGCTGCGACAGAGGATACCGGTTCCGGACGACATCCTCCTCATCAATCTGGAACAGCTCGTGGACCACGGACTCGTCCAGTGTTTTACTCCGGACCTCTCGCTCATGCGCGCGCATTGCCGTAGTCTGCCGCCTCCGGTCTGCTACCGCTGCACCGCGCTCGGCACGGCCGCGCTCCGCCTCCATGACGTCGGACCGTCCTCCTCTCGCTCTGATGCGAGCTAAAAAAACGCCGCCCTCTCCTCCCGGGCGGCGTTCACTGTTATGCCCCGATTTCTTTCAAAAACTCCTTCTCGGTCAGCATCTTGACCCCGAGCTTCTTCGCCTTGTCCGCTTTTGATCCCGGTTCTTCGCCGACGACGACGTACGTCGTCTTTTTCGAGACCGTCTCTGAGACGTCGGCGCCGAGGGCGCGGACTTTCTCCTTCGCTTCCTCGCGGCTGAAGGACTCGAGGGTGCCCGTGAAGACCCACGTTGTCCCTTCGAGTTTTCCCGTCTTCTTTTCCGCTCGATGCGGCGTGACCTCTTTCAGGAGACGATCCAACCGGCTCGCCTCCCGATGATCCCCGACATATTCGACGATCGCGTCCGCGACGATCTCGCCGACTCCATCAACGGCCATCAAATCCTCCTTTGATGCGGACCGGAATGCGGCGAATGAGCCGAATCTGGACGCGAGGTCCGCCGCCGTCTCTTCGCCGACGTGGCGGATACCGAGCGCGTTGATGAACCTGCCGAGCGGCGGGTGGCGATGCTCTTGGATCTCGTCGACGAGCTTCTTGGATGAGACTTCGGCAAATCCCTCAAGCCCGAGGAGATCCTCCGGCGCGAGTTTGAAGATCTCCGCCTCCTCCCGAACGAGCCCTTCCTGGATGAGCTGCTCCATGATCTTGTCGCCGAGGCCGCGGATATCGAGTCCGCCACGGCTCACGAAGTGGAGGAGGCGCGCGAGCTCCTGTGCAAAACAGCGCTTATTCGTACAGACCGTCGCGACCTCCCCTTCTTTCCGCTCGACCGGAGATCCGCAAATCGGACAGTGCTTCGGCATGTGGAAGGCCTTCTCTTTCCCGGTCCGGAGCCGCGGGAGGACCTTGATAATCTTCGGGATGACGTCCCCGGCTTTCTCGACGATGACCGTATCGCCGATCTTGAGGCCGAGCCGCTCAATCTCGTCCTCGTTGTGGAGCGTCGCATGCGTCACCGTCGTGCCGACGAGCTTGACCGGATCCATCACGGCGACGGGCGTCAGCGCACCCGTCCGCCCGACCGAAACGATGATGTCACGGACGACCGTGGTCCCCTGCTCTGCCGGAAATTTCCATGCGAGTATGGCGCGAGGCGTCTTCCCCACGACGCCGAGCGATTCGAAGAGTGCGAGATCGTTCACGCTGATCACGAGCCCGTCGATCCAGAAGTCGAGCTTCTCGCGTTTCTTCCCGAGCTCCTCAAACGCCTCTTTGAGGCACGCGAACGACGGGCAATGGCGGCCGACGACGTTGATAGGGAACCCGAGCATCCTCATCGCCGCATAGCGCTGTTCCATCGTCGTCAACCCGTGGTCGCCAATGAGCGCGTAGGACATGAACGAGAGTCCGCGTTCCGCCGCAACCTTCGGATCGAGCTGGCGGATGGATCCGGCCGCGGCATTCCTTGGATTCGCAAGTTCCGGCTCTCCCCGCTTCTTCAGCATCGTGTTGAGATGATTAAGCTGCTTCTTCGTCATGTACGCCTCGCCGCGGACTTCGATCTCTCCCGCGTGAGACTCGAAGAGACGATGAACCTTTGCGGCGTTGCAGGCGCCGTGGAATCGCTTCAGGAACGCCGAGACTTCATGCTCGGACGGCGTCCGGAGCGCCATTGGGATCGCCTCGATCGTCTTCAGGTTATGCGTGACGTCCTCGCCGACGACGCCGTCGCCGCGCGTCGAACCCCGGATCAACGCCCCATCGCGATAGAGGAGCGAGACGGCAAGGCCGTCCATCTTCGGATCCGCATAAAAATCAAACGCCGCCCGCGGACGGAGCTTTTTCAGGCGTTCAAGCCACTCCTCGACTTCCTCGGATGAAAACGCGTCCTCGATCGAAAGCATCCGCGCGGCGTGCGTCACCTTTTTGAATCCCTTCATCGCCTCCCCTGCCACGCGTTGCGTCGGCGAGTCCGGCGTGATGAGGTCCGGATGCTCGGATTCAAGCCGGTAGAGTTCGTGCTTGAGATCATCAAGCGCCGCCTCGGAGATCTCAAGGCTGTTCAGCACGTGGTACTGGTACCGGTACCGGTCAATCTCTTTACGGAGCTTCGCGATCCGTTCCTTGGCGGCGGCGTGGTCCATAACAAGGGACATGGTAGCGTCTTGGACGCCCAAGCGCCAAACGAACGGGATAAATGGATGAGTGGATGAGTAGATGAGTGGGGTCTCTTTTAAGTCCCCACTCATCTACTCATCCACTCATCCCACTACGGGCACGCCGGCGCGCTGCCCGTGGGGTCTTTGAAGAGCGTGCACTCCGAGAAGATGACGTAGGAGAAAATGCCGCTCAAGATCTCAAGCCGCGGCATGGAGACCGAGATCGCCTGCGTCGTGCTCCCGTACGACCCTTGCGCGGCAACGGTGATGTCGCCGGGGAACGGCATGGGGACCGTGTCCCACGGGTTCGCGAAAACCGACACGCTCAAGTTCGTCACCGTGCAGCCCTTCGGACGGAACCGGAGCCGGTACGCAAACGACGGATTGATCTGCAGCTGGCCGATGCCTCCGGTGCTCGTCGCAATCGTGAATTGCGACGGCAGGATGGATGCGGAATTCACGTCCCACTGCGCGTACGCGACTTCAAGTTTGCAGAGCGCCGGTCCGTTCCACGTCCACTTGACGATCGAGATCCCCGACGCGGAATTCAGACTGTCGGGATTAAAGAGGTCGACGAACTGGAAATCGCCGCTGTTGATAACCGGGAAAAACTTCGCGTTCGTCGTCTGGAACCCCGATCCGGCCGCCGCCCACGAACTCCCGTTCGCGTACGTCGCCCCCATCGCGGCGAGCGTCCCGACGTTCGCGTTCTCCTTCCGGACCGCGTAGAGCTGGCGCTCGACGCCCGCATCCGCCGCGTAGTACGCGACCGTTGAGGCGTCCAGGTCGCGCGTCCGGAGCAGCCCCTGAAGGATGATGAATCCAAGCGTAAACGCCCCGATGAGGATCGTCGCCAGAATGATGAGCGCGAGCGGAAGGATGTCCCCCCGCAGCGCATACCCGCGCGTACGCCGACCAAAAACCCGCCGAGGACGTTCCACTCGTGACTCGTGACTCGTGACTCGTGACTTCCTACCTGACATAGATTCTGCTCGAGACGGTCGTCTGCACGCCGAGCGAGGCGGCCTCTTTCGTGCTCGTCGTCACGGTCGAGGCGTCGATGACGAAGGTGACGCGCGGCTGCTGGCTGTTCGCGTACGCGCCGTTCACGAGCTGGAACGGATCGGCCTGCGGCGTCACGTACACGTCGAACCGGTCCACGTTAATGTTTTTCCCCGTTACCGCCGTCCACCCGAAACTCGTGGACGTCACGGCAAGGCAGTTCGCGTTCAGCCCGGCGCACGCGGGATCCGTTTTCGGAAGCACGCCGACGGAAATCGGCGTGCCGTTCGCATCGACGAGCGTCAGGGACGTCCCCTTCACCGGAAGCGTCGCGGGGAGCGTGGGGTACGAGATGCGGCGGTTCCGCGCAAGTCGGACGAGGAGTTCGAGCGAAAAGCGGAGGTCTTCCCCAAGGCGTTCCGCGTTCGCTGTCCGCCGGTGGAGCCGCGTCAGGTTCACGGAGGTCGCCGTGATCGCCACCGAAACGACGATAAAAATCGCAACGACGACGAGCATCTCGACGAGGGTGAAGCCCCGGCGTCGTTGCGTCGGGCGTCGGACGTCGTGGAGCCCGCCCCGAGCGAAGCCGAGGGGTCGGCCGGACCGACGCCCGACGCAACGACGCAACGACGCAACGAATCTATCTCCAATCATACAAATCATCGACGATGACCGACTGACGCGTCGTCCCGCGTTTCGTCCACTGGACGGTCGACGTCACGTGGACCCCGGCGACAATCCCGTGTCCGGTGCAGTCCGTTCCGTTGATCCCGATGATCTTCCCGTCCGCGCAGATCGGCCCGAACTGCAGTATGCGGAGGAACGCCGTCGACGTCCCGACGACCGGAGCGCCCGAATCGTATCCCTGGATGAACATGCCGAGGCTCGCCGCGTTCGTTGATCGGACGATCTTCGTGTAGTTCGTGTCCGTGCCGATATTGTTCGGCGTAAAATCGAAACCGTTGAACGTCCCGTTATTCAACACGCTCGGAATAGCCGAGTAGTCCGACGCGACCCCGACGCCCACGCTCATCCCGGCGTTGAACGCGCTCCCCGCGAGCCAGTTCGAATCGCGTTGGCCTTTTGCCATCTCAATCCCCTCGCGCGCGAGGTTCGTCGCGATGACGCGGTCGACCGAGACCTCCTGGAGACGGATGTTCGAGATGACGAGAATTGCCGCGGACGTCAGTCCGATCAGGATGACCGTCATGGCGATGAGGAGCTCAATGAGCGTCTGCCCGTTGGCGCTTCGTGCCAGTCGTGAGTCGAGAGTCGTGAGTCGTGAGTATCGCTCACGATTTGCGAGTTCAGACTCACGACTCACGACTCTCGACTCACGACTGTCCCAAAACATACTCAATGCCTATTCGATGGAGATCTTCTCCGTGAGCCGGTTCAGCCGGACGACCACTGACTTCCCGAGCTTGGCGTGCGTGAGCGTGATGTCGAGCGTGATCGGTTCTCCGCCCCCGGGGCACGCCGGGGCGAGCGCGGGCGTCCCGCACCCGTCGATCCGCATGTTCCCGTTCTGCCGTTCAAACGCGACGGTGGCCGATCCCACGGAGGTCGCGCCCTCCATGAGCGACGTCACCGTGACGACCCCTAGCCGGCCGTCGATGCCGCAAAATCCGTCCGCCCGAGGTTCTCCCGTCCGTTCGCGTCTTCGCGACGGTCTTCGAGCGTCACGTCCGTTTCCGCAAACGACGTCATGGAGGACGCGCCCGTTCGAAGCGTGAGTCCCACGGCCATGGGCACGAGCGGCGTATTGCAGCTCGCCGCGCCGCAGATGCCGGTCCCGACCTCGCAGACGACATTCACGGCGGCGGGCTTGCACGTCTTCACGGTCCGCGCGGCAAGCGCCTGCGCCTGGAGATTCCGAAGCGCCGCGGTAACCTGCCGCGCGCTCGAATCAAGCTCTTCGCGCATCTTCGATCTTCCGATATCGATCGACACGGACACGGAGATGATCGCAAGAATCGCGATGCTCGTGAGCAGCTCAATCATCGTGAATCCCCTCCGTGGGAAAATCCCATCGCGTTGAACGCGACCAAATCCCAAATCCCAAATCCCAAATAATTTCTTTGGGATTTGGGATTTGGGATTTGGGATTTTCTTACAACATCGCATATTTTGCGATGAGAAGCAGCGGCGCGCTCCACCAGAATGCGACGAGCGTTCCGGCCGCGAGGAACGGCACGAACGGGACCTCCGTTTTGCGCGTGACCGTCCGCTCGATGAGGAGCGCGGCGGCAACGGATCCGCCGATGACGAAGGCGACGAGGACGCCGAGGAGCGCAAGCGGGAACCCGAGGACCGCACCCATGAGGAGCCCGACGAACGGGTCCCCTTCCCCCATCATTGATCCCCGCGAGAGAAAGACGATGGCGCCGAGGAGCGCCGAGACGACGATCGCGCCGAGGACGAGCTCAAGCCAGGGCTCGCCGAGGAGGATCCGGTAGGCCGCAAGGACGATCGCGCCGGTCACGATGAAATCCATGGGCACGAGCTTCCAGCGGAGGTCGAACGCCGTCGCGACGAGGAGGACGAAGCCCAGGGCGATCTCAAAGCCGATCGCGGCGATGCCGTGCGGGGTGAGCGGCCACGGGGCACGGAGGAACGCGATGAGCGCGAGGACGGCCATGGCGCTCTCGACCACGGGGTACTGCCAGTGGATCTCTTTCCCGCACGACGAGCACTTCCCCCCGAGCATGAACCAGCTCGCAATCGGGATGAGCTCGGACGCGCGGAGCTGCCGCTTGCATTTCATGCACTTCGACCGCCCGCGGATCGATTCCCCGTCCTTCATCCGGATGATGACGACGTTCGCAAAACTCCCGAGCACGGCTCCGAGGACAATCGCAAAGACGGCGATGAGGATGAGCATGTGAAAATCAGCTTCCAGCTTCCAGCTTCCAGCTTCCCGTTTTGAAGCTGGAAGCTGGAAGCTGGAAGCTGGCCATAGTGAAGAATTATTTTACCGCCGGACTGGCGTCGACGACGTCCGAGTGCGCGTAGTACGCCGTCGATCCGTCCCCGGGCCCGAAGATGGTTGCCCCTTCCGGGACAAACTTGAGTGCATAGCCCGAACTGTCGCCCCCCGCCGTGCCGCCAGTGTAATTATAGAATTCGTTCGCCTTCGGTCCGACGGGCACTTTTTGAAGAAACACCTCTCCAGTCGGCGCCACCCCCTCGAAGCCGTTCGACGTAATCGTCGAATAGACGCCCGTCCCGATATTGGTCGCGGCCAATGACGGGTACGACGCGTTCCTGAACCAGTACTGCTCGAGCGCCGCGCGGATGATCTGGACGTCGGAGACGCGCTTCGTGTCGCGCTGTTTCAGCCGCGCGCCGTTCAACACGATGATCGAAATCATCGCAAGAAGCCCGATGAGCGCGATGACGATGAGGAGCTCGATGAGCGTGAATCCTTTGCGGGGATCGGCCTCCATATGGCGCTTATGATAGCACGTGCGGAGCGAGGTCGTCAGTATCTCCTCGGGTTAGAAGCTGGAAGCTGGAAGTTAGAAGCTGGAATCTGTTTCCATGATTCAGATTCCAGCTTCTAGCTTCCAGCTTCTCGCGGCATCACGGCGATAAACTGCCGTTTAGTTGATCCCCCCCGGCGTCGCCTTGTGGATTCCCGGGCTTACCATTCCGCCCGTGCCTTCAACGTAGAAGTAGATGACGTAGTTCGAGACGGTCGGCGCTGTGGCGCCCGCGGACGGCCCCTGGATCGAGTAGATGCACGGGGCCGTTGAGGCCGACGTACAGACGGCCGATGCGGACGTCGACGGATCGACGAGGCTGGTAAATTTAAAATCGACCAAGCTCGACACGGGGCTGAACGCGCACCCGTTCAGCGCGTATGGGCCGCCCGTCCCGGCGCAGGATCCCGCGAGCGAAATGCCGTCATTCTCCGCCGACTGCATGGCCTGGATGACGGCGTTGATGTCCGCGACGCGGCGCGAATCCCTGGCCTTCTTCCGCCCGTTCGCAAAAAAGAGGAAGGCCATCGTCGAGAGGAGCGCGATGATCGCGACGACGACGAGGAGCTCGATGAGCGTGAAGCCTTTTCGGGATGGGAGAGACATAGATTGGGACGTGGCGAGGCGAGTAGGTAAGTAGGCGAGTACGCGAGTATGTAAGAATCATGCCTACTCGCCTACTTGCCTACTCGCCTAAAAGAAGTATAACACCAGCGCCCCGGCTTCCCGAGGCGCTGGACGAACATCCTGGAATGATGATGATGCTGATGATTAGTAGATGCCGGTCGAAGAGGCGTAGTGGCCGACTCCTCCGCTTCCTTCCAAATAGAAGGAAACGCACCAATTGGAGATCGTTGGAGCCGCACTCACGTTGCACGGTACGCCGCGGATCGCATAGTTACAGGCGCCGGCTCCCGCCGATTGCGGCCATCCGCATGTCCCGGCCCCGCTTGGATCCTTGAACGTCGCCAGATCGAACTTGATCTCCGTCGGCAACGGACTGAGCGTGCACGTATTTACGGCCGCACCGGCTGCACACGTCAGCGTCGCCCCTTCCCCGTACGCGCTGCTTAAGCCTTTAATGAGGAGCGCCATATCTCCCATGCGCTTCGCGTCACGCGCTTTCGTTCGGGCGCTGCCAAACGCGATGACGGCGACCGTCGCGAGCAGACCGATGATCGCAACGACGACGAGGAGTTCAATGAGTGTAAACGCTTTTCGTTTCATAGGAACGTGTTGTTTTCAGATGCATGTTTGCCGAAAAGTGATGATTCAGCGCAGAACGGAGGGGGCGGCAGCGTTCCGTTCTTACGAAGCGCCCCGATACCTCGATACCGGGGCGCTGTGGAATGCCTAACGATGACCTTAGTAGATCCCCGTCGACGAGGCGTAGTGGGCGCCCGCCGTGACCGGTCCTCCGGTTCCTTCGACCCAGAAGGCGATGCAGTAGTTCGACATCGTCGGAGCACCGGCTCCGCAGTTTGGTCCGCGAATCGTATAGTTGCACTGAGCCGTTGGCGGCTGCGCGCACGCCGCAGCACTCGTCCCAGGATCCTTAAGCGTCGCGAAATCCATCTTCACGTCAGACGGAGGCGAGCTGAACGTGCACGTGCTCAAGAGCGAGCCGGTGCCACACGTCTGGAGCGTAATACCCTCCCCATCGGCGCTCGCCATGGCTTTCATGACATTCTCAAGGTCCCCGAGGCGCTTTGCGTCGCGGGCCTTCTGGCGGGCGTTGCCGAACGCGAGGACGGCAAGCGTGGCGAGCAACCCGATGATCGCAACGACCACGAGAAGCTCGATGAGCGTAAACCCTTTCTGTTTTCTCATAAAGATGGAGGAAAAAGTGATGAGTGAAGTTAGGTTGTGGATAAGTATAGCACGCTCGTTAGTGCTCAGGGTAGCTTAGCAAGTCTTGGAGCCCCTCAGAGCCAACGGGGCCAGTCGTGAGTCGTGAGTTCGGATTCCCTTTGATTCATACTCACGACTCACGACTCACGACTCACGACTGGCCTCAGACGGCATTCGTCATCTGGTACATCGGGAGGAGGATCGAGCTCACCATGAAGCCGACGCCGATGCCGAGGACGACGATGATGATCGGCTCGATGAGCGACACGAGGCCGGCGACGTGGTTGTCGACCTCGCGGCGGAAGAATTCGGCAATGCGATTCAGGACTTCCTGGAGGCGGCCCGTCTCCTCGCCGACGGCGAGCATCTGGCTGACCATCGTCGGGACGTACTTCGACCGGAGGAACGCCGTCGTCATCGAGTTGCCCTCATTCACCTCCTGGATCGTGTCGAAGATGATCTTCTTCCACACGGCGTTTCCGACAACGCCGGAGACGATTTCAAGCGCGGAGACCTGGTCCACCCCGCCCTGGATGAGCGTGGCGAGCGTGCGCGCAAAACGGACCACGTAGATGTTGTTGTAAATCTTCCCGAAGATCGGCAGTCTGATTTTCACGGCATCCCAAACCTGACGTCCGCCGGGCGTCTGGTACGCGAAACTCCCGACGAATGCGAGGACGACGGTGCCGATGAGAATGAACAGCCAGTACGAACTGAAAAAGCCCGACACGGCAATGAGGACCCGCGTCGACAGGGGGAGCTCGATGTTCGATTCCTTAAAAATGTCAAGGAGTTTCGGGACGACGAACGACATCATGATGAATCCGACGACGACCATGGCGACGAGGATGAACGCCGGGTACATCATTGAACTGCGGATTTTACTCGTCAGGTCGTAATCCTTCTCCTGCTGGTCGGCGAGGTACTCGAGGACGCCCTCAAGCTGTCCGGACGTTTCGCCGGACCGGATCATGTTCGAGAAGAACGGCGTGAAGACTTTCGGGTGGCGCTCCAGCGCGTCCGAAAGACGGGCGCCCGACTCGACTTCCGTCGTGACGTCGAGCATGACCATCTTCAATTTCGGATTCTGGATCTGAAGCGTGATGTTCTTCAGGGCTTCGACGAGCGGGACCGACGCGGAGATCATGACCGAGAGCGTCCGGCTCATGACGACGAGATCCCTCGTCTTGATGCGGTTCAGGAACGAGAGGGACTGGACGGCCACGTTCGGGACGTACGGTTCGAGGACGAGAATCTCATACCCGCGCTCCGCGAGCGCGGCGACCGCGTCCTCGGACGTCGAGGCCTCGACAAAACCGGCCTGGAGTCGGCCTCCGGGCGTGCGGCAACGGTACTTGAATGTGGCCATGGATTTCGTTGCGTCGGACGTCGGGCGTCGTTGCGTCGGCTGACCGACGCCCGACGCAACGATACGTCAGTCTATCCTTGATGTCATGCCGCGGGTCCCGCCTCCGGTTTCTTTTCCCCCTCCCCCTCAACGGCTTCCTGGGAGAGCCGCAGCACTTCTTCGAGCGTGGTGAGCCCTTCGAGGGCCTTCAGGATGGCGTCCTGGCGGAGCGTGATCATCTCCTGGCGCTTCGCCTCGGCGATCGCGCCGTCGACCGGGAATCCGCGCTCAACGAGCTTCCGTGCCTGCGCCGTGAAGAGGAAGAGTTCGGCGATCGCGACGCGGCCGACGTACCCCGTCCCTTTGCACCGCGGACAGCCCTCGCCGTGGTAGAACACCGGGTTCGCGGGGTCGATGCCGATTCCGAAATACTTTTTTGGAATCACCGCGATCTCCGCGGAGATGTTGTCGAGCACCTGCTTCGGGATCTCTTCGCGCGTCTTGCACCCGTCGCAGACCCGGCGCGCGAGCCGCTGGGCCACGCCGATGTTCATCGTCGCGGCGAGGAGGAACGGCTCGAGACCCATATCGATGAGCCGCGGGACGATCCCGAACGCGTCGTTCGTGTGGAGCG
Source organism: Candidatus Uhrbacteria bacterium (assembly GCA_963835915.1). Lineage (GTDB taxonomy): Bacteria > Patescibacteriota > Patescibacteriia > 2-12-FULL-60-25 > 2-12-FULL-60-25 > 2-12-FULL-60-25. The sequence goes on along the minus strand of CAWIHE010000004.1, from coordinate 575,273 downwards.
TGGAGAAGATGAGGTGGCCCGTGAGCGACGCGTGAATGGCGAGTTCGGCGGTTTCGCGGTCGCGGATTTCGCCGACCATGATGACGTTCGGATCCTGCCGGAGGAGGGACCGGAGGCCGGTCGCGAACGAGTACCCGATCTGCGGCTTCACCTGCGACTGGTTCACGCCCGGAATGTAGTACTCGACCGGATCCTCGAGCGTGGAGATGTTAATCCCTTCGCTGTTCAGCATGTTGAGACACGCGAAGAGCGTCGTTGATTTTCCGGACCCCGTGGGGCCGGTCACGAGAAACAGGCCGTGCGCCTTCCGGATCTCGTCCGACATGATCGCGACGTACTCTTTCCGGTAGCCGAGCTGCTCGAGCGTCGGCGCCCCCACGGACGTGTCGAGGATCCGCATGACGACCTTCTCGTGGTCGACGACCGGAAGCGTTGAGATGCGGTAGTCGATCTTCTTGTCGCCGTAGACTTCGGTGATCCGGCCGTCCTGCGGGACGCGCGTCTCGTCGAGCTTCAGGTTCGCGAGGACCTTCACGCGCGCGATGAGCGCGGGGAGGACGTGCCCGGGGAGCGTGAGGACGGTCCGGAGGACGCCGTCGATGCGGTAGCGGACGCGGCTCTCGTTGCCGACGGGTTCGATGTGGATGTCGGACGCGCGCTGTTCCACGGCATTCCGCATGATGCTCGTGATCATCCTCGCGACGGGCGCGCCCTTGATGAGCTCGCCGAGGCTCTCGATCTCCTTCTCCGATCCCTTCGCGCGCTTCTGCTTGTTGACCTCCGCAAGGCTCGCCTGGACTTCGGCGCCGACGCCGCCTTCGATTTTGAGGATCCTCTGGAGCTGCGACGGCGGGACGAGGACCTGACGCACCTTCCACCCCTTTCCGGACGCGAAGAATTGAATCGCCTCGGCCGCCCGGATGTCGTTCGGATTCGCGAGGGCGTAGACGAGCGTGTCGTTCTCGATCCCGAGCGGAAGCGCGTGGAACTCTTTGATCGTCGATTCGGGAATGAGCGCCATGGTTTCATCCGCCGGCTCCCACCCCTCGAGATCGACGAACGCAAGCCCGAAAATTTCGGCCTTCACCTTCGTAAACTCTTTTTCGGGAACGTACCGCCCCCCGAGGAGCGACTGCTCCGCCGTTTTGCCGCGCGCGATGAGGTCCCGCACGATTGCGGCGGTCTTCGCGTCGATCTGGCCGCGGGCGAGGAGGAGGGCAACGATCTGTTCATCCATATCGTTTCTCATGATGACCCGGCGCCCTTCCGGATGTGGAGGAGGCCTCCCTGATTCAAAATCGCCCACACGTTCCCGGTCCCGTCTGCGCCGACTTTCGACACCCCGTCACCCGGAATGGTTCCGGAGGCCGCAACGACTTCAGCCGTCCAGTCGCCTCCACGATCCGTCCAGAGGACCGTCGACGACGGAGAAAAATCAAGCGCGACAAGGGCGTTGCCGCCGGGCGCGAACAGGGAAGGCGAAACGCGCGCGTCTTTCGGGATGGCGGACGATGCGTAGGCGAGGGTTCCGGTTGCCCACGAGCGGACGAGGTTCCCGTCGCTGATCTGCCGGCTGAACACGTTGCCGTTCGGATCGAAGGCGAGCGGAACGGCCGTCGAGATCGACGTATCGATCCACCGGATGCCGTTTTGGAGCGCGAGCGGGAAAATGAACGCGGCGTCCGCGGTCACGAGGCCGGTTTCGCCGTCCGAAAGCACGTCCAGCCGCCGCGGCAGGAGCGCAGCCCGGAGAAGGCCGTTGTCGCCGGAGAGAGCGCGCGGACGCGCGGCGTCGGGCATCGCCGTAAGGCCGGACAGAATCTGCTGGCGCTCGTCTTCGCGAATGTTCGTCAAGAGATCGAACGGGGCGAACGCTTCCTGCCCGCCGAGCGCGAGGTCTGTTCCGTCCGTCGCCCAGACGCGGTCCGCTCCGTCGACGATGAGATCGGTCACGGTTCCCTGAAGTCCCGTTGATCCCGCGGCGAACCAGATCGGCGCCCCGCTTTTCTCGCTTCGGCCGACCCGTCCGGCGGAGCCGCCGACCCACACGGACCCGTCCGACCCTCCGGCGATCCGGAAGACGGCCGGATCCCCGGGGTGTTCGTCCCACGCCGCAAACGTTGAAACGGACCCGTCCGGCGCATACGCCCGGATCTCATACGTGCCGATGCCGCCTTCGCGGATCCCTTTGAGGAGAACGAGCATGGATCCATCCCCGGCCCGTGAGAGATCAAGCGCGCGTGCGCCGCCGAGCGGCACGTCCTCCATCATGGCCAGCAGCGAGACCTGGCCTTGGAGGAGCTGCCCTCCCCCTCCCCCCGGACTGAACGGAAGCGGCTTCCCGAGCGCGCCCACTTCAACGCTTCCCGTAAAAAAAGGACGGAGCGAACGGAAGACCGGATTTTCCCACGCACCCTTGTTCGGCTCGAAATGGACCGACGATCGCGCCGGAATGGCCGTCAGCACGAAATGCGTCCGAAAAAGCGTTGTCCCTCCCCAGAGGACGAAGATCACAATGATCCCTCCGATGAGGAGGAGGAGGATGCGGTGCGTGCGCTCGGTAATCGTCATGCAATAATGAATTACGGCAGTGAAACGCTGGCCTGGCCGGCCGGAGCGGCCGCCGGGTTGGCCGGGGCGACATTCCTTGGGGCTTGCGCGACCGAATACGTCGTCATCGAAAGCGTATACGAGAAACCACCGCCGCCCTGCCCGGCCTCCGCGGACTCGCCGCCGCCGCTCACGGAGATCGAATTGACGTCGATGAGCCGGAGACTCTCTTCGAGATTCGTGAGGTATCGCCGCATCTCCTGGTACCCCTTCGCGTGCATCGACGTCGAGATGCCCGTTGGAACAAGCGAGAGCGCGATCGGGGCACTCCCGCTCACCTCCGAGGCGCTCCCGGGGCTGAACTGGACGCTGCCAAGGTCAACGCCGCTTTGTTTTGCGATCGCCGACATGGTCACGAGGAGCTTCGGGATCCCGGAACTGTCGTTCGGAATCGCTTCGTTGACGCCCATGAGGACGTCCTTCGGAATCGCTTCGGCCGCAGAGATGGAGTTGTTGAGCGCCGTGAGGTACGCCTGCTCCTTCTGAAGCGCATCGGCATCGGCGCTCGTCTGCGCAAGGATGTCATTCATCGCCGAGTAGGACGGGACGAGGAGCAGGTACCCCGCGCCGAGAAACAGCGCGACGATGAGGAGGAAGAACGCGCCGTAGTAATGCGTAAAGATGAGCGGCGCCGACTTCCGCCTGGAGCCATGCATGTCGCCGCGATGCGTCCGGCCGTCCTCTCCCGCGCTCGCTTGGCGCGGTTTCGCCGCCGGCGCCGGCGCCTTCACGGACGCCTCCGCCTTCAACGGTTCGGATGGAGACGGTCCCCCGACGCCGTTCACCGGCGCCGCGCTCGGCGCCGCCGTTTCCGATGTCTCATGGAGAAAATCCGGCATAGTGGGGCTTACGGATTCGTCGAGGTTGGCGTTGACGCGGCGGTCACGCGCGCCGCGTCCTCGGGCGTCAACGCCGGATTCTGAAATACCGTCGGATCGAGCTCGAGGACGATCTGAAATGTCACCGTCGCCGGCGCTCCGTCCGTTCCTCCCGAAATCGAGAAGGACGTGGATTCGGCATGCTTCACGGCCCGGCTCTCCTTGAAGGCGATGATCTGGCTCGCCGCGGATTCGTACGAATCCGTCACGATATCGAGCGAAAGGCTGCCTTCGGACGACCATGACGCCGACCGATATGACACCGTCGGGAGCGTTCTCGTTTCAAGGAAGTCGAACAGCCGCGTTACGATGATGTGCCGCTTCAGTGCGCCGTTCAGGAGTTCGAGGCGGTTCTGGAGATCCTCGTACTGGCTCCACGTCTTCAGCTGTTTTTCGGTTTCCGCGCGCGTCGAGGCGAGGTCCGCCTGAACGGCATTTCGACGGCTCTCCGCCGCGGCGACCTGCCCGTTCAGAAAGAACCGGGCTCCCGTGAGTGTCACGATAAACATGACCACGACGGCGGAGAGCGTCCACTTGCGTTTCGACACGTCGACCGTGAGCGCGGCGAGCTCCCGCGAGGAGATGAGACTGACGAGGACGGGCTTGCGCACCCGGCGGATCACGCGGACCCGGCGCGGGACTTCGGCCTGCGGCATGATTCGCGCCCGCGGGATCCCCGAGGGCTTCTGTTCGCCGGGCTTGGCCGTGCGCGCCTGCGCGGATGGCATCCCTCCCGTCATGGCCGGCGTCCCTCCCGATATGGACGGGCGCGACGCGGGCAGCGCCGTTCCGACCACACGCGGCGGCGCAGCGGGAATCGCCGACCTCGAGACGAGCCCGGGCTTCGGCGGCTTGAAAAACTGCGGTGGAACCTTCGGCGGAGGAACCGCTTCCTTCTTGGCAAACCATTCCCCGCGAAGCCGGTCAATCGCCGACGAAAGCTTGTACGTGAGCCGCGTCATGAGCGGCTCGTCGGCGAGCACGGACGCGAGATCCCCTTCATCGACCTCGATGATCTCGATGTCTTCATCCGGTTCCGTTTCCGGAACGTGCATCTTCAAACCCCCCGATCCGCTTTCGCTGACCGGTGGCTTCGCGTCCTTCTTTAATTCCTCCTTCCCTCTCATCTCTTCCGGGAGGAGGGAGATATCGCTCATTGATCGTCGGACGGTGGACGGAGGCACGGAGGTGGATCCATGCGCCCGCGTTCCATCCGACGCTTAGTCGTGAGTCGTGAGTCGTGAGTATTTACTCACGACTCACGACTCACGACTTCATTCAATGTCCCTCATGGCACACCCGACGGAAACCGAGAAACGCGACCCGATCTCTTCGAGGACCGGACGGAGATCTTCAGGATACACCACGCGCGCCCACGGGTCGCCGAGGTACGCGTTCACGTTCATGAGCTGCGTGAAAAATTCCGGGAGCCGCGGGAGGAGCGACGATCCGCCGGTCACGATGATCTTGTCGATACGCTTCAGCTTCCCCTGTTCGCTCTGACCTTGGTAGAGGTTGAACGAGTACTTCACCTCGTCGATGATCGGTTTCAAAAGCGTCTCAAGGATCGGCGCGAGGTCGCCCGCGGGCGCGAACTGCTGCATGGCCTTGATGTCACGCTTCATCGATTCCGCCTCTTCGGCGGGGATGCCGATCGTCTGCGCGATCGTCGACGAGATCGCGGCGCCGCCCGAGGCGATCGAACGGGCGAGGTACGGGATGCCGCGTTCGACGATCGTGAGGTTCGTCCGGAACGCGCCGATGTCGATGATCATGACCGTTGAACGGTCGCGCCCGACGAGCGACCGGATCTGGGCGAACGCTTCCGTTTCGAGCGCGAGCGGCTCGAGCCCGGCGTCCGCGAGGATGCCGACGTACTCCTTCACGAGCGCTTTCGGCGCACCGGTGAGGAGGACGCGCGTCACCTTCTTCCCGTTTCCGTTCCCTTCGTCCCCGTCCGCGTCGAGCGTTTTCGAATCAAGCGAAATTTCCTCAAGCGGCATCGGGATGAGCTTCTTCGCCTGCCACGTGATCGCGTCCTTCAACTCCTTCTCATTCGTCGCGGGGACGCTGATGATGCTTGAAAAAACCGACGAGATCGGGAGCGCCGCGATGCACCGCTTCGTCGTCACCCTGGCCTGGGCGAGCATCCGCTTCATGAGCGCCGACGTTTCCGCCGCACGGTCCGTGTAGCTCCGTTCGGACTGGAGGTCCGGAAAATCCGCATACGCGTACGTCACGAGGCGCGCACGCCCCTTCTCGTTCAGGAGTTCGACGAGCTTGATCCCGCTCAGTCCGAGATCGACCCCGATGTAGCTCGCTTCCGTTTTCTTCGAGAAGAGCCCCATACGCTAGTATTTGTCGCTCACCGATGGAAGTGATTTCGTGATGTCCTGATACCCCGGCGGCGGATTCACGACCGACCGCCCGTCGAAGATGACGCTCTCCGCCGGCGTCGTCGGCGTGCTCGCCTGGCGCTGAAGATTGACCTGCCGCGCCACGAGCGCCCCATAGACCTGAAGCGGCACGTCCGTGAGCCGGTTCCCCGTGGATCCCGTCGAAATCGTCCGTTCCGCATACATCGTTCCGACGAGGTTCGTCACGCCCGAACTGATGTTGATATTCCCGCCGGAGAGGTACGCGCCGCTCTGGTATTTCGCGAGGACGAGGATGCCGAACGACGCGAGATTCCGGAGATACTGGCCGGCGCCGATCCCCGACGCGTCATAGCTGAGATTCCCGGTGATGTTCAAGTTGCATCCTTTGATGACGAGGAGTCCGTTTCCGCGCCCCGCTTGACCGGTCGCGTTGAAGAACGTTTTCGCGGAAATGGTGAACGCGCTGCTCCCCGAGCACGCCGACGTCCCGTCATACACGTACACCTTGCCGCCAAGCGGAGACGCATTGATGTCCGACTCGCTCGCGATCGAAACCACCGTTCCATAGCGCCCGTTCAGGATGCCGGCGACATCGAGACGGCCAAGCGTTGAAACGTACCCCGACGTACTCGACGGGACGGACATGTCCTGCGTGCTCAACGACTCGATACATCCCGTTTCGCTCGTCGCCTGAACGATCGTCCCCTTCGACGTGATGCAGTACGTGGCGTTCGCCATGCCCGGCGGCGGCGGGTTCCCCTGGACGCCGAGCCGCGCGTACACGTTCCCGTACTTCGACTGGAGCCACGCGGGCGTGCATCCGGGGAAATACGTCTTGCACATCGCATTCGTGCAGTCGAACGTCGTCGTTGCCGCGGGAATATTATTGATGCCGTCCGTACAGAGCTCGCACCCTGGCATGTTCACGCAGCGCGGATTCGCGCAGATGGCTCCGCCGACCGAACAGTCGATCGGGGCGCACAGGGGATCCCCCGTGCAATCCGAATCCGCACAATCGATCGGCCCGTCGAGATCGTCGTCCATGCCGTTATTGCAGCAATTCGTCCGGCCGAGCATTCCGCAGTCCGTTTCCTTCGCCGGACACAACGCGATCGGATTCCCCTTGCACGTGGGATCCGCGCAGTCGATGAGCCCGTTCCCATCATTGTCGATGCCGTCGTGGCACCGCACCGGATCCGGCCCTTCGGGCGTGGGCGGAAGCGCCCGGCTCGTGCTCACCATGCTGAAATCCATCCAGCCCCACCCGTTCGGCGTCCGTCCGTGCCACGCCCATCCGCCCATCGACTGGGTCGACGTGCTGAACGTGACGGCATAATTGCTCGTCGCGCATTCTCCGGCCGTATTCGAACAATTCATTGAAACCCATCCATCGCTGCCAAGATTGCAAAATTTTCCCCACCCCAGCATGGCCGTCCATGAGCCATTCACTGATGCGAATGGAGTCGATCCCGATGGAAGGAGGACCGGCGATATGCCCTGGTTGCACGACGGATTGTTGCACGACGTCCCGAAGCAGACCCACCCCGCATTCGGCGACCACGCAAATCCCGACAGCGTATGGTCGGCGTTGAGCTGTACGCCGTATGATCCACCGCCCGATCCGATGTTCGTATCGTTCATCGAAAGCCATCCGCCGGTGTAACTCCACACCCAACCGGTAACGTTCTGAAGCGACGTCGCTCTCACGCCCCGCCTCCCCGGAACGACGACGATCGCGGCGTTCGCAACGAGGAGGAGCACGGCCGCCACCGTGAAGAGGCCGACGAGCTGATGGTGGGCGCGCGCGGATCCGCGCCGCGCTCCCGGCGCCATTGCCGGAAGCGCTCCCCGCTGGAAGCGATTCTTGCTCATTTGGGGACTATCATACCACACGGGCGCGCCGCAACGGAGTCTTGTGGATGGGTGGAAGCGATCATCTCAACAGGCAAAGTCGTGAGTCGTGAGTCGTGAGTCGTGAGTGGGACGCGATGCGCGTCTACAACGCAAAAAAAATCTCGGACGTCTTGAAATCCGTCATTCCGGACTCACGACTCACGACTCACGACTTCCTGACGGCCTCATCCATGGCCTCATTCGCGAGTTCATCCGCATCCTTGTTCTGCTCGCGCGGGACGTGGCGGTAGCGGACCGGGACGCCGAGGCGCGTTTCGAGATTGCGGACTTCGAGAAACCGTTTTGCAAGATCGGCGTTTTTCACGCGGTAGACGCCCGTCAACTGCCGGACGAGGAGTTCGCTGTCCGCAACGACCATGATGCTCGCGGGCCGGAGGTCGAGCGCGTCCGTGAGCCCGCGGATGACCGCGCGGTACTCCGCCTGGTTGTTCGTCGTCTCGCCGAGGTACTCCTTCGCGCGGATGAGAACCTCCCCCGTGTCCGCATCCCGAATCACGACGCCGATCCCCGCCGGCCCGGGATTCCCCCGCGCCCCGCCGTCGGTGTGGATTCGAAGATTGAGTTCGCGCATTCTCATAGAGATAGAAGCTGGAAGCTGGAATCTAGAAGCTGGGAGACTGGAACCGCAAGGAGTCTTCGTGCTGACAGCTTCCAGCTTCTAGCTTCAAGCTTCATCATTCTAGCGCATGCGGACGGAGATCGACGATCTTGCACCGGATGTCCCTGACCCCGTTGCGCTCCTCGGCGGCGACGTTGTAGGCGATATCGATCTTTGATCCGCGTGCGGCATCCTGCGCGCGCGAGGCGAAGCCGAATCCGATGAACGGACGCGCGCTTCCGTCCGTCGAACGGCAAAAGAGGCGGAGGTGGGTCCCGTCTTTGCCGACAACGCTTGCGCTGCCGACTTCGAGGCCGCGCGAGACGAAGACCGGCTCCGGATTCCCCTGCCCGAACGGGTCGATGCGCTCGAGCGACTCGACGAGCACCCAATCAATGTCGCGAAGCCCGATCTCCGCATGGATGTCCAATGCCGGTCCGACGGCGTCCGCGCCAAGACGCTCCTCCGCATCCGCGCGGAGACGATCCGCAAATTGATGGACGAACTCGTCCGATGCGAGCGAGAACCCGCACGCCTGCACGTGCCCGCCCGAACGCGTGAGCAGCCCGTCGCCCGCGCGCCGGACCGCTTCGGTGATGTCGTACGCCGGCAGCGAACGCCCTGATCCGATCCACGCGTCTCCGTATTTCCCGATGGCGACGACCGGACGGCCGGTCCGGTCCGCAACGCGCCCCGCGACGAGCCCGACGAGCGCGGGCGACCATTCGGCGTTCCAGATCACGTGGACGCGCGGATCTCCGACGCGCGACGCGATCAAGGCGTCGGCTTCCGCCATCATGCCCGTTGTCGTCTGCTGGCGCGCGCGATTGAGCTGCTCGACGTCCCGCGCGAGCGGCTCCGCCTCTTCCATGGACGATGCGAGGAGGAGCGCAAGTGAAAGCTCCGCGTGCGCCATCCGGCTCGGCGCGTTCAAACGCGGGGCGATGCCGAAGCCGATGTCGCGGCTTCCGACGTCGCGCGCGGGGATGCCGGCGGACGCGAGGAGCGCGAGGAGGCCGGGTCGCCGCGTTTTCCGGAGGACGCGAAGCCCGTACGAGAGGAGTGTCCTGTTCTCGCCGACGAGCGGGACAACGTCTGCGACCGTCGCGATCGCGACGAGATCAAGCATCCACTTCTCAAATCCATCAGGGAGATCAATCCCCCGTTTGCGTGCGGTGATCGCGAGCGCGCACGCGAGCTTCCACGCGACGCCCGCGGCGGCGAGATGCTTAAAGGGATACGTCTCGCCGGGAATCGCGGGGTGGATGAGGATCGCGTCCGGCAGGACGTCGCCGTACTGGTGGTGATCGACGACGATCGCGTCGATGCCGCGCGACTTCAAGAATGCGAATTCGTTCGGGCAGGAGATTCCGCAATCGACGGTAATGATGAGTTGATACCCTTCGCTGGCGAATCGCTCGGCCTGCGCCATGATCAGTCCGTACCCTTCGCGGTCGCGATGCGGGATGTACGACGTCACGTTGGATGCGATCCCCATCCGAGCCGCAATCTCGCGAATCGTCGTGATGACGATCGTCGAACTCGTCACGCCATCCGCATCATAATCGCCGAACACGAGGATCCGCTCGCCGTTTTCGATCGCGCGGAAGATCCGCTCGACCGCGCGCTCCATCTGCGAGAAGAGAAACGGATCGTGGACGTCGCGCTCGTACGCAGGTTCGAGGAACGACGAGACCTCATCCGTTGTCCGAATCCCCCGCTGCCACAAAAGGTGCAGCACCGCGTCATGAAGCCGTCCGCACGCCGTCTCTGAAACACGACACCCCGCGACGAAATCGCGGGGAGCAGGCTCGAGGATATTCCAGCGTTTTTGCATCGGCAGTGATCCTCTCACGGGTGCAGGAGAAAGGAAATAGATGGTTAGATCGTTAGATGGTTAGATGGTTAGGGTTGGAGTGATTTTCTTTGATTTAGGATCAAGCAGCCGAGAATCAAAGGAATTATTCCAACCCTAACCATCTAACGATCTAACCATCCTCCGTTCCTACCTACGTTCCTACCTAAAGAAAGGAAGCACCATCCCCAGCACCATCGAGACCGCAACGATGATGATGGAGACCTTCCAAACGATGTCTTTGACGCGACCACGTTTTTTCATATCTGGGGTTTGGGGTTTGGTTGTTGGGGTTTGCCGGCCAAAACCCAAACGCCAAACCCCAACTTCATGATTTTCTGCGGAGCACTTTAATGAACGCCTCCGCCGGGATGTCGACCGTCCCCGTGCCGCGGGCGAGCATCTTCTTCTTTCCCTTCTTCTGTTTCTCGAGCAGCTTCATTTTGCGCGTTACGTCGCCGCCGTACAAGTACCCCGTCACGTCCTTGCGGAACGCGGCGAGCCGCTCGGACGCGATGATCTTCGCGCCGATCGCGGCCTGGATCTTGATGACGAACTGCTGGCGCTGGAGCACCCCTTTCAGCGTCTCGACGATTTCGCGGCCGCGCGCGAGCGCTTCGGTCTCGTGGACGAGCGTGGCGAGCGACGGCACCGGCGATTCGGCGACGAGGATGTCAAGACGGACGATGTCCCCGGGCCGGAACCCGACGAGTTCGTAGTTCATCGACGCATACCCCTGCGTCGCGCTCTTCAACGTGTCGTGGAAGTCGACGATGACCGCGGAGAGCGGCATCTCGAAGTGCATGATCGCGCGGGAGGGATCCAGCCATTCCGTCGTCACGAACGTCCCGCGGCGATCCGTGACCACGGTCATGACGTTCCCGAAATATTCGGATGGCGTCACGATATCGACCTTCGCCCACGGCTCGCGCGTCTCTTCGATGTGCGAGGGATCCGGAAAATCGAGCGGCGAGGTGATGACGTGTTCGGACCCGTCCGTCTTCGTGATCTCATACGCCACGGACGGCGTCGTGACGACGACCTCCAATCCATGTTCTCGTCGAAGACGCTCCTGGACGATCTCGAGATGAAGCATCCCCAAGAGTCCGCACCGGAACCCGAATCCGAGCGCCGTTGATTGCTCGGGCTCGAACGAGAGCGACGCATCGTTCAGCTGGAGTTTCTCGATGGCATCGCGCAGACGTCCGTACTGATTTCCTTCTTTCGGGAAAATGCCCGCATAAACCATCGGCTTGACGACCTTGTATCCATGGAGCGCTTCCGTCTCCGCGACGCGAGACGCGAGTGCGACCGTGTCGCCCACGCGGACGGCGATGATGTCTTTTCGCCCGGTCACGATGTATCCGATTTCCCCGGTCCCGAGACGCGGGATCTCCACGTACCCTGGATTCAAAAACCCAACTTCAAGCGCCTGACCGTCTTCCCCTGTGGCCTTGAAGATGAGCCGATCGTTCTTCGCGAATGCGCCATCGACCATGCGGACGTACGCGATGACGCCGCGATAGTCGTCGTACTTCGAATCAAAAATCAGCGCGCGCGGTGGCGCATCAAACTTCCCTTTCGGCGAAGGAATCTGCGAGACGATCCGTTCAAGCAGCACCGGCACCCCCTCACCCGTCTTGCCGGATACGGTGAGAATCTCGTCCCGCTTGCACCCGATGAGCTTGATGAGCTCCTCTGCGCGCCGTTCGACTTCCGCGTTCGGAAGATCGATCTTGTTCAAGACCGGAATGATTTCAAGCCCCTGTTCGATGGCGAGGTAGAGGTTCGCAATCGTCTGCGCCTGCACGCCCTGCGTGCAATCCACAAGGAGGACCGCCCCCTCGACGGCCGCGAGCGATCGCGAGACTTCGTAATTAAAATCGACGTGCCCCGGCGTATCGATAAGGTTGAGCTGATATTCGACGCCGTCCTTCGCGCGATAGCTCATCCGCGCAGGCTGAAGCTTGATCGTAATCCCCCGCTCCCGTTCCAAATCCATCGTGTCGAGAAGCTGCTCCTTCATCTTACGCTTCTCAACGGTCCCCGTCGTCTCAAGCAAACGATCGGAAAGCGTGGACTTCCCGTGGTCGATGTGGGCGATGATGCAGAAGTTTCGGAGGAGCGATTGGTCCATGCTGTGACGGCTGAGGGCAGAGAGCTTAGGGCTGGGGGCCGGAAATACGCACGCTCTCTCTTTCACTTTCCCGAGCGAGCCCCGTCTGACGGGGCGACGAGGGATCCCTTTCGTCCGATAAATACTCGAACGACGTACAATAAGAGAAAACCGACCGGCTGGCCGATTGTATGGGGGAACGGAGTTTTGAGCAAGGGGTAGATATGTGGCTACGGTTGGATGAAACGAAAATCAAAGGAAGTATCCTCGTCATTTTTTATTAATCCTACATCCTTTCGAATTTCCAACATTAATTTCTTAAGCAGATCATTATGCTTTTCTAAAGATTTTGATTGGTTATCAAACTTTATCTCATCACAAAATGCCATTAGTGCATTAATTACCGACTGTCCTGCAATTAAAGTAATCGTATTAACAGCATTTGAAAACTTTATTTTTGCAGCCGCCCTGTCTCGCCCTTCAATAGCCAAATCCGACATCGCTGAAAGTAGCTCCTCGTAATGTTTAATCTTTTTCCGTTGCCATTCGACTTCGATCTCTCGCTTCTTCGAGAAATATGAACTCACCGGCGTCGCGATGATTGATCCGGCGAGGGCGAGGAGGGCGACGACGATGGCGGTGTCCATAGGCGGATAAACTTAGATCAATAAAGCTCCGCGTGGGTGCCGATGAGAAGGAAGATCGCCGTTTCTCCGGAGAGACGGTAGATCGCGCGGACATCGCCGGTCACATTGATGCTCCGACATCCGGGATACGCGCGGCCGACGGCATGATTCCTCAAGATCGGGTGGCAGGGATCCGCTAAAAAGATTTCGAGGCGCGTTCCGAACGACGCGCGGACATTCGGCGTCATCTTGCGGAACCTCTTCGTAAATGTGTGATGGAAGATGACCCTCATGCCTTTTGCCCCAGATACCGAAGCGCGTCCTTTGCGTTCGCAAATTCCGGCGACAGATTCTTTTTCGCATCCGCGTCAGCGAGCGCTTTCTTGAGCCGATCCGCGGACGCCGGACGAAACGGCGGATCTTCTTCGATGAGATGAACGCCCAGCGAACCGTCCGCAAACGCTTTCACGGCCATTTTTAAAACCGCCGCGAACGGAATGCCCTGCGCCTTTGCCCTCCGCATCGCGCGCTCCTTGAGCGCCTTATCCATCGTGAAGATGACCTGGCTCGTCATATATGTTTAAACGATATCTCCGATGATGAACCGATGTCAAGCGTCGGATCACCATCGTGATCATCCTTCATGCCACCTCTATCCTCTCGCCTCCTCCGACCCTTCGAGGATGACTGCGCGCTACATCCCCCGCGCCGCTTCCGCGCCTTCGGATGGGGGCGGGCCTTTCTTGAAGATCTTCGCGATAAAGGCGCGCTGGAATTCGTCGAGCTCCGGCGATTTCATGAGGCGCATGGAGAGGTAGAACGCGATGAGGCCGGCGAGGACGGACATGGACGCCTGGAGCGCGAGCTGCCACACGTGTTCGAGCGGGTAGATGGTCCCGAAGAAGTTGCGCACGGGGATGACCGCGCCGGCCATGATGAAACACGCGGCGAGCGTCCGCGAGAACGAGACCCAGACCTCGCGCGTGCCGAGCCGTCCGCGGAGCGAGCGGAGGACGACCCAGGAGACGAGCATGCCGACCCACGCGGCGATCGAGTACGCGGCGATCAACCCATCGAGGCCGAACGGACGGACGAAGAGGAACGCGAATGCGGCGCAGGTCGCTTCCGAGATCAATCCGATCCAGAGCGGCGTCCACGTTTTCTGCATCGCGTAGAAGGCGCGCGAGAGGAGCGGCGTGATCGACTGCGCGGGAAGTGACATCGCGAAGATCGCGAGCGCGTCCGCGGTCCGGACCGTCGCCGTCCAATCGAAGCGGCCGTCGCCGAGAACGAGGCGGACGGCCTGCGCGCGAAGGATGATGAATCCGATTGCGGACGGGACGATGAAGAAGATGACCTTGCGCACCGCGCCGCCGAAGACGTCGAGGAACTCCTTCTCGTCTTTTTTCCCGAACGCGCGCGACATGGCCGGGAACGCGGCGAGCGCGAATGGGATGCCGAAGATGCTCAACGGGACGGATTCAAGGTTCGTCGCGAAGTTCATGACCGCGACCGACCCGACCGTGAGCGCGGAGGCAAGCGCAAGGATGATCGTGAGGTTGATCTGCGTGACGGCGAGCCCAAGCGTCCGCGGCGCCATGAGTTTAAGGATACGGCGGACGCCTTCGGGTTTGAGCGACGGGACCGGGACGTTCCGGAGGCCGAGGCGGATTGCGACGCTCGCCTGCGCAAGAAAATGGAGCACCGCGCCGAGGACGACGCCGGCACCCAAACCGATCGGACCCATGAGCGGGACGAACACGAGGGCGCCGAAGATGATACCGATGTTATAGAGGATGGGGGCGACCGAAAACACGAAGAATCGCCTCGTCGACTGGAGGATGCCGCCCATGACCGCGGAGAGCGCGAGCATGAACGTGGACCCGAGCATGACGCGCGTCATGCGGATCGTCATCTCAAGTTTGTCGCCTGTAAAGCCCGGCGCGATGAACGGGACGATCTTCGGCGCCGCGATGAAGATCGCCGCGCACCCGATAAGCATTGCCATCAGGATGACGGAGAGGACCTGACCGGCGAGTTCCCACGCCGCTTTCTTTTCTTTTGTGACGAGATACTCCGTAAACACCGGAATGAACGCCGCGGACAGCGCACCGATGATGACGAGGTTGTACAAAAAATCAGGAATCTTAAACGCCGCGTAATAGACGTCAAGCACGTCGCCCGCGCCGAACGTGGACGCGAGCACGCGCTCGCGCACGAGCGCCGTCAACTGCGCAATCAACGACGCCGCCCCCACGATGATCGCGGCGGTCGTGACGCTTTCAGTTTCTCCATTCCAGATTTTTTTGACGATGTTGAACATGCGTAAAGAGTCGTGAGTCGTGAGTCGTGAGTCGTGAGTGAGAATACGGATGAGTGATCCGTACTCACGACTCTCGACTCACGACTCACGACTTCCCTTTGCCACCCATTTCATATGTAAAAGGAGTCTTCTTCTTATACGGTCCGATAAACATCATGCGGAACTCCGTCCACACGTACACGGCGGCGATGCGGAGGCGGCCGTCCTTTTCGAGGCGGCGGACGTTCGTTTTGACCGGGGCGGGCGTGCGGAGCAGACCGAAGCGGAGACCGGCCCGGTGTGCACGCTGGGCGTAATCGTGATCTTCCGCGAAGACGACCTCCTCGTCAAACCCGTGGATCCGCTCATGCGCCTTGCGCGTCGCGAACATGCAAAATCCCGGTGCGTGCGGAAAGGCATGCTCAAGGATCCGCGCGTACCGGTTGTAAAACCCGTAATAGAATCGGTCGACCGCGCGGTTCGAGATGGGTGCGACATCCGGTGCCGAGACGTCGATATTCCGAGACCGCATTTCCGTCACCGCGGCCATAAGGAACACGTCATCCGGAAATACGACATCCGCATCAACGAACGCAAAAATATCCCCGCTCGCTACCTCCGCTCCGCGATTCCGCCCTGCGCCCGGCAGTCCGCCTTCCACAACACGCGCACCCCCCGCCATCGCAATCGCGCGCGTCCGATCCGTTGAAGCGACGTCCGCGACAATGATCTCGAAATCTCTAAATGTCTGCTTTGCGAGCGACGCTAAAAGCGAGGGGAGCGTCTCTTCCTCGTTTTTCGTCGGAATGATGATGGAGAGCGTGGGCATGAAGTCATGAGTCGTGAGTCGTGAGTCGTGAGTAAAGCGCGGTGTCTGAGGTCTCTACTCACGACTCACGACTCATGACTCACGACTTCCCACAAAGCGATCCCCGCCGCCACCGCAACGTTCAGCGATTCCTTGGCGCCGAGCATGGGAATTTCAAGGATACCATCGCAACGGGAGAGCTGCATCTTCGACAATCCTTCGACCTCGTTGCCGACGATGATCGCGGATGGATGGACGATCTCCGCCTCGTTGATGGCAATCGCGCCCGTAACACCGCACTCCAGAGCGTAGAGATGGACGCCGTCCTTTTTGAGACGATCTAGGCAGGCGATCGGATCCACGACGTGCTCCCATGGGACCGTCAACTCCGCGCCGAGCGCCGTCTTTTTGACCGTGGGATGCTCAGGCGTCGGCGTGTAGCCCGTGAGCCAGACCTTCTTGATGTTGAATGCGTCCGCCGTCCTCAACATTGAGCCGACATTCAAGGCGGATCGGACGTTGATGAGAACGAGGTGGACGTAGTGAGAGGTTTCAGGCATGATCGCCGTGTACACTAGTGGAATACGGGCAAAGTGGCAATATGGAAGAAGTCGATGAGTCGATGAGTCGATAAGTCCGCTCGCTCATCGACTAATCGACTCATCGACTTCCCATGAAATTCAACGACCTCGCGTCCGGCACGATTACCCGCTTCGATGATGAAGGGCGGGGCGTGTTTGACGTCATCCTCGGCGACAAGATCACAAAGCGCCCGTTCTCCGTCCCGTTCACGACGATCGGCGACGAGGTCGAAGCCCGCTGTATCCGCCGCATCCGCGGCCGCTTCATCGGAAAACCGGAAAAGATCGCCCGACCCGGACCGTCACGCATTGCAGGAGAACTCAAAGATCTCACGCTACCGTATGCGCCTTGGATGCACATCCGCTACGAGGATCAGCTGGCGTTCAAACGCGATCTCATCAACCGATCGTTCGAGAACGCGGTCCATTCCGAGCGTGTCGATTCGGTGATCCCCTGCCCCATCATCCCCACGCCCTCACGCCCTCACGCCCTCACGCCCCTGCCCTATCGTAACCGCATGGACTACTGCTTCGGCTGGAAAGGCGAACTCGGCATGAAGGAACTCGGAAGCTGGAACCGCTACATTGATCTTGATGACTGTCCGCTGATGGACGGATCGGAGGAGGTCCTCCGCATCTTCCACGAATTCATGCGCGCGTTCCCTGATCTCAAGCCGTGGGACGCAAAGAAGCACGTCGGCGACCTCCGATACGTCGTCGTGCGGCGCGGGATGAATACCGGCGACGGGATCATTGCGCTCGTCGTGAAAGACCTCTCGCGCATCACGGACGAGATGCGCGCATGGCTCGTCAAGTACCTCGAAACGATCACGACGAGCATCTGCCTCTCCGAGAACCAGCTCATCACCGACCTCTCGCAGGGATCGACGATCGTCGTCCTCAAGGGAAAAGAGACCTTTGACGAGATCATCAACGATACGCGGTACACGATCCACCTGAACAGCTTCTTCCAGACGAACTCGACGATGGCCGCGGTACTACAGGACGCCGTTCATGAAATGAGTTCCCACTCCCCACTCCCCACTCCCCACTCCCTACTCGACCTGTACTGCGGCCTAGGCTTCTTCGGCATCAACTTCGCCAAACGCGATCCCGATCTCCGCGTCAGCGGATTCGAGATCGACGAACATGCGATCGCGCTCGCCAATGAGAACGCGACGAAGAATGGCGTTGCGGACCGATGCACCTTCAAGAGCGGCAAGGCGGAAGACCTCTCATGGACAGACATTGATGCGGACGTCTGCATCATCGATCCGCCGCGATCCGGCCTCCACCCGAAAGTGATCGAGACACTCATCGAAAAAAAGTATCCGCGCCTCGTCTACGTTTCATGCAAGTATCAGCGCCTCGTTGAGGAACTGAAACTCTTAAAAGAGACATACGTAATCGACGAGATTCGCGCGCTCGATTTGTTTCCGCAGACGCCTCACGTCGAGGTGGTCGTTTCAATGCACTCGAAAGAGGATTGAACGTAATCGATTTTTTCCCGCAGTGACTTATTTTCACTTTCCCGAGGAGTCTGCGACAGCCTGCCCCGAGTGCACCCGAGGGGAGGGATCCCTTTGCCACGGGAAAGGGATCCCTCCTCCTCCGGCCGCGGACGGCCTTCGTCGTTCGGGAAAGTGAATAAGGAGTCGCATCGACACAAGCGGCACATCGGTACTGGATCCTGAGCCGAACATCGACATCTTGACCTTTTTCTGGCATGATGATCCTTAGATTTCCCCTAACGATCTAAAGATCCCTCCATCAACCCCCATGAAATCCGGATTCGTCATTCTCGCCGGCCGATCGAACGTCGGCAAATCGACGATGATCAACGCGCTCGTCGGCACGAAGGTCGCGATCATCACGCCGAAGCCGCAGACCACGCGCCAGCCGGTCCGCGGCGTGCTTCATGATCCGCGGGGGCAGATCGTGTTCGTCGATACGCCGGGCGTATTCCTTGGGAAGAAAGACGTTCTCTCGAAAAAGCTGAACCAGATCGTGAAGGAATCGCTCGAAGGCATTGATGCCGTCGTGTACGTCGTGGACCCCACGCGCGCGCCCGGGCGCGAAGAAGAGCTCGTCCAGCGCCTCCTCAAAGCGTCCAAGATCCCCGTGATCCTCGCCGTGAACAAGATGGACGTCCTGAAACGCGAGAAACCGTTTCTTGAAGACGCGCTCGGCATCGACATCGGACAAAAAGCGACGATGGAAGTCAGCGCGAAGAATCACGGGAACCTGAACCGCCTCGTTGATGCGCTCTTTGAGATCCTCCCCGAAGGCGAACCGTTCTACCCGGACATGCAGCTTACGGACTTGAGCCAAACGCAGTGGCTTGAGGAGGTCATCCGGGAGAAATGCTTCCTCGCACTTGATGAGGAACTCCCCTATTCCGTGAAAGTCGCCGTCGAGAACATCGAACTCAAAGGGAACACCCGCATCATCGAAGCGACAATCTACACGACGGCCGACCGGTACAAGGGGATGATTATTGGCCGCGATGCGCGTAAACTGAAGGACATCGGCATTTCGGCCCGCAAGGAAATCGAAGCCGCAACCGGCGACAGGGTCTTCCTTGACCTCAAGGTCAAAGTGGATCCGGACTGGCCGAGACGGTTCACGTCGTAGCATGCGCCGGTACTAAGCCCAATCCTTCGTCCATCCCAATCGTTATTCAACTATGTCCCCTACGCTCAAAACGCCAAATTATCAACCGGAAAAGCCGCCCGGGCTGGAGGGGCTCCCCCCGCTGCCGGAAAAAGTCCTCGCAAGAATGCGCGTGCATGAAGCGAGACTGGCGTTATCCGATGATAAGCCAGGGAAGAAAAGCAGTCGCGAAGCCATCCTCCCGTCCAGCCACCAGCAACCATCGAATGCCCGGGTCAGCTCAAAACAGACGGTCCCGTCCGAGCTTCCCGACGTGCCGGCAATGCCGACACGCGTCCACTGGAACAAGAGCGACGAGCCCAAGGAGCCGCCGGGAATTGCGGCATAGAAGAAGTCAACGAGTCATCCAGTCAACGAGTCTATGCGGAGGGGCAACTCATCTTCGATGGAGACACGATGGAAGTCGTACACGAGTACGCCGCAGGGCGTTGCGGCTGAAAATAAATTTCGCGCTGAACAGCGGCGGCGCATCGAGGATCATCCGCACGTTGATATTCCGCCGACTGCCGACGACGTGAACGCGTATTTTGCATCGCGCCATCGCGAACTCCCGCAGCGCGAACCCGGAATGAGCGCGCTCGACCGCCAAAAACGGATTGAACGGGAATTAATGGACAATCTTTACATTGCTCAAAGCGAATCGGCGGAGGCGGGGAAGATTGATGAGATTCGAAGACTGGTCTGGTTCGTCTCCCAAGGGCTGAATGCGAATACGTCATCGGACGCGGCAAAACGGGCTCTCCGCCGACACATCGAACAAACGGAAAGCGAACGGGATTTTGTCCGTCGATATGACCCGAGGGAAGCTGACATCGTCGAGGAGCGTATCGCGGAGCTCCGGCAGATGAGTGAAGCGATCGAAATGGGAAATTCCGGCGAAGATCTCCGTGACGCGGCGAGCGCAATTGAGGGAGAGCTGTCCAGCACCATCTCAAAAATAACCCACGGCAGTCCCTACATCAAACGAGACGGCGAGCGCGAGCTCTCGGACCTTCGCGTGATCCGCGACGAAATCTATCTCCTCCTCCTGTTTCCGAACCTGGCGAAGAACCGCGAAGGAGAGCAGCCACGATCGCGACGACGATCGTCGCATATCGCCGCGGAATAATCAACGATGGAAATTGGAAAACAAAAAATGGAAAATGGCTCCAGCGTCCATTTTCCATTTTTTGTTTTCCAATTTCCATCACGTTACGGATTGATCTCAACGATCTTGTAGCTCAACAGCCCCTTGAGCACGTTCACGTCATCTTGCGACGCCTGGACGCCCTGGAGGTCGGGGTTAAACGTGAATGAGAGGATGAGCGGATTCTTCGGATTGTCGAGGACGAGTATTTCCCCGTACCAGTTCTTCGCTTTGATCGCCTTGACGGTCGTGTCGGCGCCGTTAAGTTTAACGGGGTAATCGACCCGCGTCTCGTCCGCCTTCATGAGGTCGACGTCCGTCCGGTTCCCGATGATGTCGGCGCGCGTCTGGATATCTCCGATGAGCTTCGTGAGCGCCGCATTCCCGGCCGCAACCGACCGCGCGGCAATGAGCGCGCTCATGTAGACCGTCGCGGACCGCGTCCGCGAGAGCTCTTGGTAGACGTCGGAGCTTACCCAGACCTCGCTCGTTTTTGATTCCGAGGGATCGCCGAACGGCCAGATGAGCGGAGACCCGATCATGTGCATCGATCCGAGGTTGATGCGCGAGAGCGTTCCGTCGGTGTCGATCTGCCCGTACTTCGGCTGCGGCGCCGCGCCCTGCTTCCCGCCGTCCTCCCAGGTTTTCTCGGCCGCCTTCGACTCGTCCGTCAGCACGAGCTGCGTAAGGTGCCACGTAACCTCGGCCGCATTGCCCGCATCGAACGCGGTCACCTTGATCGTCCGTTTATCATGCGCGGGATCGACGGTCTCAAATTTTCCCTCAAACGGAAACACCGTCTGCTCAAGGACGAACGACGACCCGACCTTGAAATCCGTCGCCTCTGAAGCCGACGCCGCCATCCCGTTCTTCGCCGCCGAAGATGAGGATGGCGTTTTCTTTTTTGCGCATCCAACTCCAATCGCGATAACGCCGATCACGATAAGGATGATCACCGCGACGAAGACGATCTTTTTTGTACGCTCATTCATATCTCAACTCATGCATCTTAAGATAAAGAGAAAATCCGACTTACGCACTTACCACCCTTCGCCCCGTCGGACGGGGCTTCGGGTGGCGCGCGCACTTACGCGCCAAGATGATAACCGAACCCCATACCATCTGGCGCTTCCCCCCGCCCCAATCTTCCTTTATTTCTGCCCTCCCCCGATTCCTCCGCTGGGATAGTCCACGATCAGCGTGACCGTGTCAACCGTGGGGGCCCCGGGGTGGTCCGTGATGACGAGACTCGCGTTCAAAACCGTGCTCGTTGCGACCATCTCGATGACGCTCTTGTCGTCGAGCATGCGGACGTACGGGTTCGCGAGGCCGACCTCCTTGAAGGAGCCGGCGTAGAATTCGAAGATCTCTTCGGGCGTGGAACTCGCCACGTCCTTCCATGCGAACGACGTGGTATCCCGGTCCGTCGCCGTGTTCACGACGCCCTGGAACGCCGCCGGAAGTCCGCCCTGGCCCGTTGCCTGGAGAATGAAACGGATCGGCGCGAGCGCGAACGACGCGGCGCTCCGCTTCGCGGACGCAGGGTACGTGTAGATTTCGTAGATCTGCTCCGGCCGGTACAGGATGAACTGCGACGGGAACGCTGGCGGAATCCGGTCAACGAGCTTCGGACCCGGCGCAACCCCTGCGCGGACGAACAGGAACAGGACGCCGACCACGGCAATCGCGCCGACGATCGCCGCGATGATGCACGCGCGCCAGAACGCCCGCCCTTCAATTTCGCGATCAACGTCCTTCGCCGACTGGCCGAGCATAGGAATTGTCTGGTATTGTGTTCCTAGAGAGGGGGCTTGGCAATAACGGAATAGGGATGAAGGATGAGGGATGAAGGGGGGCATTCCCCCATCATCCCTCATCCTTCCCCATTTACTTACATCGCCGACCTTCATCCAGAGGACATCTATGACAAAACCCTCAACCCCAATCGGCGTCGGCACTCAGGCGCCGAACTTCACCCTCTCCGATGCCTCCGGAACGGCCTATGAGCTTCGCGAACTCCTGAAAGAGAAGAACGTCGTCCTCATCTTCTACCCCGGCGACATGACGCCCGGCTGCACGATGCAGCTCTGCGCCGTTCGCGACGACTGGAGCGCGTTCGACAAGGCCGGCGTCGCCGTGTTCGGCGTAAACCATGCGAACGCCGCATCGCACGCGAAATTCACGAAAGCGCACGCGTTCCCGTTCCCGCTCCTCATCGACGAGGGGATGGCGGTGAGCGAAAAGTACGGCGCCATCAAAAAAATCTTCAAAAAGAAAATCATCAGCCGTACGGTCGTCGGCGTCAGGAAGGACGGCATCATTACGTTCTACCGGAGAGGCATGCCGAAGGATACGGAGATATTAAAGGCCTTGAAATAAGCCGTGCGTCATTACACGGGGTTTGGGGTTTGACATTTGGGTTTTGGTCCGGATTTGCCAAAACCCAAATGCCAAACCCCAAACCCGTTAACTCGTAGCGATGGATTCATCGCTTATCACGATAACTTCATATGGATACAAAACCCCTCCCCTTCTCCAAGCCGCTCGACGGCATCTCCGAGAAGACCATCTCAATCCACCACGACAAGCTCTACGCGGGGTACGTCGCGAAGGCGAACGAAATCCGCGAGAAGCTCGCGCCATTGGAACACGGCGGAGACGTCTCGACGGCGAACCAGACGTACTCGGACCTCCGTGCGCTGAAAGACGGTGAAACGTTCGCACTGAACGGCGCATACCTCCACGAAGCGTACTTCGACGTTCTCGGCGGTGACGGGAATCCGTCCGGAGCAATCGTCGATGCCATCGCCAAAGAATTCGGTTCAGTCGAGAACCTCATCGCCTACATGAGCGCGTGCGGCATGGCCGCGCGCGGATGGACGGTTCTCGCGTACGATCCGAACGCGAACGCGCTCCGCGTGTACACGGGCGACACCCATAACCACGGCGGCATCTGGGGCGCCCAGCCCATCATCACGCTCGACGTCTACGAACACGCCTACTTCATCGACGCCGGCTCAGACCGGAAAGCCTACATCGCTTCGTTCTGGAAAAACCTTGACTGGGCGAAGGCTAATGCGCGGTATGAGAAAGTCGTGAGTCGTGAGTCGTGAGTCGTGAGTCGTGAGTCGTGAGTCGTGAGTCGTGAGTCGTGAGTCGCTGAGGATCCGACGATTGACGTTGACAGTCAAAACACAAAGAGCATCTTTCGATGCTCTTTTCGATACTCACGACTCAAAACTCACGACTCACGACTTTCCTAAGCGGCTGCCTTCTCTTCCGCCTTCGGCACCGCCGCCGGTGCTGCCGGTGCCGCTCCGCCCGCTTTTCCGAGGGCCTCCTCGAGCGCGTCCTTGTTCCACCCGACGATCACGTCCCCGTCGATATCGACGACCGGTACGCCCATTTGCCCTGAAAGCTTCACCATCTCGTTCGCCGCCGTCGAATCGTCCGCGACGTTCACCTCCGTGTACGCGATCTTCTGCCCGTCGAGATACTCCTTCACGAGCTTGCAGTACGGACACGTCGGCGTTGAGTACACTTTTATTTTCATAGAGATGGTGTGCACGATAGGTGATTGTGCCGCAAGTATAGCACAGTTGATGTTGGGATGTGGATAACGGAATTGGAAGATGGATATTGGAAAATGGAAAATGGCCCTCAAAAGAGCATTTTCCAATTTCCACCTTCTCATTCTCACGATCCCGACTGAACAAACGCTTGATCAATGATCGTCCCCAACTGCTCCGCATTCGGCAGCCCATCAATCATCAGTCCGTTCACGAAGAAGGTGGGCGTTTGCGAGACGCCGAGCGTGTCGCCGTCTGTGACGTCCCGCGCAACGGCTTCGCGCGTCGACGTCGCATCGAGACATGACATGAAGACGTTCATGTCGAGCCGGAGATCGGCGGCGTCATGGACGAGATCGTCACGCGTCAGCTTCGCATCCCCCGCGAACATGACGTCCGCATATTGGTAGAGCTTCCCCTGGTGGTCCGCACAGACGGCCGCAACGGCCGCGCCTTTCGCATTCTCGTGGATCGGGAGCGGGAACTCGCGGTACGCGAACTTGATCTTCCCTTCGTATGTCTTCAGGACTTTCTGTACTTCCGGATACGCCTGCCGGCACGCCGGGCACTGGAAGTCCGCAAACTCGATGAGCGTGACCTTCGCATCCTTCGGCCCTTCGAACGTGATGTCGCTCCGGTTCAAGACCGCCATCGCGGCCGATTCCGCCTCCGCGCTCACGGGCGCGATCGTCGGCGGCGTCCCGTTCGAGCGCGGGATCGTGAGGACGATGATGAGGACCGCGCCAAGAACGATGGTGACGACGAGCGTCGTGAATTGAAACCGGAGTTCTTTCGTCTCTCCGGAAGGATCGACCTCCGGACGGCCGTCGAACCACGAGCAGATGAAGATCGTCGTCGCGGCAACCGCGGATCCGAGACACCACGTGCAGAACGCTTTGAGGTCGAGGAGCTGGATGAAAAAGAGGAAACAAGACTCGATGAATCCGAGAACCGCCAGGATCCTCGTCAATCGATAGCAGAGGATCCGCTTCCAGTGCGGCATCGCCGTGCGGACGACGAGGAGCGCGAGCATGGCCAGGTAGAACGCGAGCCCGAAGAGGGGCGTGGGAATCCCGAACCACTTCGCCCAGCGCGAGGCGCGCACGACGTCGCAGCCATGGAGCGGTCCGCACGCGATCGGGATGGCGCTCAAGTACGTCACGGCGAGGTACGACGCGATGATGACGCCAGCGCATGCGGCGATGAAGATGCCGCGGCGGATTCGGAGGATGCGTCGAGTGTGGTCGGTTGGTTGGATGTCCATAAACACTTCGAAGAAAGAAGCTGGAATCTAGAAGCTGGAAGCTGTCAATCTGTTGAAATCTCACTTGATTCAAACAGATTCCAGCTTCCAGCTTCCAGCTTCACCGTCAGAAGCCTACCAGCATTCTCCCCATTTGCCTACTTCGTGCAGACGCCGGGCGCCCATTGGCCGAGTCCGGCGGCTTTCGCTTCGTTCTGGAGTTTGATGATCAGGCGCTTGCGCTCCGGGTTCAGCGGGAACGACGTGTACGCCTGCGCGTACCCGTTTGCAACGAGCGTCGCATTGAAATCCGTCCCGTCGCCGAGGATGACCGACCGCAGCAATCGCCCGTACTTGTCCCGCTCATCCGCTTGCGGGTCCGCATCGATCCGCACGCGTTTCCCGATCGTCAGCACCGACTTCGCGAACGCGGACGCTTCGGGCCCAAAGCATTCGACGGGCTTCCGCGGATCAACCGTCTCGGGCGTATTCACGCCGAGGAGCCGGATGCGCGCCGTCCCGTCCCCGTCGATCTTCACGTCGAGCGTATCCCCGTCCACGACGTGCGTGACGACCGCGTTCGTCACGACGGTGGACGTCGCGATATGGATGAAGATCGTCTGCGACGGCGCGGATGGCGGGACCGTCTTCTGCGGCGAAACGACCGTCGCGATCGTGACCTTTGACGGCGCAAAAGAGAACCCGATCCCTCCCTTCGTCGCGACCGCAGCCCCGAACGCAAGTAGGACCAGACCGAAGATGGCGAGCGAGCGGGCGATCCGGGTAATCCTCATAGGCAGGGGTTAGATGGTTAGATCGTTAGATGGTTAGATGGTTAGTCAGAAAAAAAATAAAAGGAAACCCTAACAATCTAACCATCTAACGATCTAAAGCCCTTCCGACAAAGGATAGCACGCCCCTTGAACCTGACAACGTCCTCACCCCTGCGGTACGATGGTCTCCTATGGGGACGCGTAAAATCGTCGAAATCCCTCCGACTCCGGATCCGCATCCGCCGCGGACGTCCGAACGGGCGGCATACGAGCAGGCCGTCCTCGCCGCCGAGCTTGGGGGTGCTCCGTCGGTCGATCTCCACGGGATGGATCGCGATGACGCCATCCGGACACTCGACGCCGAGATCAGCCATCACGCCGCCATCGGCACCGAAGTCATCGAAATCATCCATGGCCGCGGCACGGGTGCGCTACGCGATGCCGTACGGAATCACCTGAAATCAAATAAACTCGTCGCCTATTTTCGCGATGCGGACCATCCGGGGAAACAGGGCGGCGTCACGTATGCCGCGCTGCATGAGGCCAGGGTGAAGTCGTGAGTCATGAGTCGTGAGTCGTGAGTGCCGGATTTTCTTTATTCTTACTCACGACTCACGACTCGTGACTCACGACTCTCCCCGTCTTGACGCCCCCTCGAACCGGGCGCACACTACTTCGTCTACCCTTCTGCCCTTTTGAAAAAGAGAGGCGCCATGAATTCCACGGCAACCGGCACTGAAAACAGATCGAGCGATCCGGAACTGATTATTTCCGAAGAATATGACGAGGACGGGCCATTAGATCTGTGCTCCAGATGGCTCATCGCGCTTGACCCCGAAGGAGAGCCGCTCCCGCGCAGACAAACCTGCAAAGCGTGCGGGTTCCCGGCGGACACGGCGTACTTCGTCCTCACAAACCACCCTCCGGGAT
Source organism: Candidatus Uhrbacteria bacterium (assembly GCA_963835915.1). GTDB lineage: Bacteria > Patescibacteriota > Patescibacteriia > 2-12-FULL-60-25 > 2-12-FULL-60-25 > 2-12-FULL-60-25. The sequence goes on along the minus strand of CAWIHE010000004.1, from coordinate 548,293 downwards.
TCTTCGAATGCCTGCGGGACGAGTACCGCATCCATCACGGGCGCATGATCAACTACCAGAAGATCGCGCGCGAACTCGGGACGCTGCTCCCCCTCTGTTCGAGAAGCTGCTACGCGAGCTACGTCGTCGAATCCCTGCGGATCCCCGCAACGCCTCTCCAACGATTCATTCGCCCTTTCGTCGTTCTCGCCGATGAGGTCCAGGAACTGCTCCACTAGCGAGACGACCCTTTCATGCCAACAGGCCGCCGCGATGCACGCGACGGCCTTCTCTTTTTCAGAAGAAGCTGGAAGCTAGAAGCTGGAATCTGTCTCTATTGAGGGATAACTCAATTTGAACAGCTTCCAGCTTCTAGATTCCAGCTTCAACTTAAAAGACGCGATCTCCCACCTCTCCTGATCACCCCGCGAATCCATCCACAACAACCTTCCCTCCAAACCCGGCCGCGACTTCTCGAAGCTCCGCGAGGAGCGTCTCAAGCGGGACGACGCCTCCGCGCTTCCCCGCAACGGCGATGAGCATGAACGGTTCCTCGGGCGTGATGAGTCCGCCGAACCCGTGCGCGCCCATCGCGATGTCCGCCGCGATCTTGACCTCATCCTTTGCATACGCGGGATCGAGGAACGCGCGGCTGATGACGAAGCCCGGCGGGAATGACGACACGCGCGTCGGGTCGAATGATCCGGTGCCGTCGTAGAACGCGGCGCGCGCGACGTGGAGCCCGGACGGCCGCGCCATCAGGGAGATGGCGACATGGCCCTTCACGGGAACCCCGCAGATGTCCGCGAGCTTCGCGACCCACACTTTCCCGTAGCCGTCCGTATCCGCCGCATCAAGATGCTCCCGCGTCGCGTAGAGACCGCACGCGCCGCACTCCTCATGGCTCGTCACGCCGTCGGGCTGGGCCTTTGCGCAGAAGTCTGCAAGCTGATCCTGATTCATGAGAATCCCCTGGCCCGCAATATGGATGCCGCCCGGCGTCCCTTCGTCGATACACCGGATCGTCCGATCGCGAAGCTCGAAGCCGGACGCAAGATCGGACGCCTCGTCGGCATACGCCTGCATCCCCTTCTCGCGGATGGCGCGAAAGATCTCGTTCTGTTTTTCCCAGTATGGGCGGGGGTCGGTGTGTTGATGGTTGTTGTCAGACATAAGATCATCGTTGCGTCGTTGCGTCGGGCGTCGTTGCGTCGGTTCGGCCGACGCCCGACGCAACGACGCCCGACGCAACGATCATTCGAGACAAATCACGGCCTCCCACTCCCCCGTGACCTCGTTCTTCGAGATCGTCAGCTTTTCGCCATGGATCGCGACGGCCGGCGCGCTGAACGCGGTGTGGCCGCAATTCGTGAACGCGCCTTCGGCTTTCTTGTCCGTGATGAGCGTGAACTTGACCTCTTCGCACGTCTCGCTGTGCGTGTCCGCGACGGCAATCGCCTCGTTCATCATCCGCGCGAGGAGGTGCTCCGGCGATTCGGCTTCAAATGCGAACGGCCGCTCGACTTTCTCCGCGTTCTCCGCCGGACGTCCCGGCCTCATGAGCGCGAAGACGCCCTGCATGGCGGAGGTAAACAGCCCCGCGCGCGTGCGACCGCGCGCCAGTATGCACCGTTTTCCATCCTGTTCCGTGAATTCGTAGGAAGGGCTGTTCATAGCGGAGAAAGCGTAGCGCATGATGCGAGAAATCATCAAGTGGGGTCGATCAGAGTTTTAAGGAGTAGATAGTAGATAGTAGATAGTAAGGCGCACACTACCAACTATTAACTATTAACTGCCGACTTCCCCTGTTGACGATCCTGTCAAAAACCTGTACACCATGCGCGCACCGCTCGGCCAGTCCGGACGGTTCGAACCATCGACAAGTTGACAAGGAGAAATGGCATGATCAGAACCAAGGGCGACATCGGGGTCGCAAAAGACTACATCTGCGTTGCGCTGGATGTCGATTCGCTCGACGTCGGGCTGAAACTCCTCGAACCGATCGCCGCGCACGTTGGCTGCATCAAGGTCGGCCTCGAACTCCTCACGGCTGAAGGGGCGCCAAGAGTCGTCAGGGCGATCCATGACATCGGCGGACGCGTCTTCTTTGACGGGAAGTTCAACGACATCCCGACGACCGTCGGAAAGGCCTCAAAGGTCGTTTCGTCGCTCGGCGTGTACATGTTCAACGTCCACGCGTCCTCAAGCGCGGAGTCCATGAAGGCGGCCGTCGAAAACGCCGGTAATGCCATCGTTCTCGCGGTCACCGTCCTTACGTCGATCAAGCCCGAATCGGAACTCTTTTTCGGAGTGCCCGCAGAGCGCGCTGTCCTGCGTTTTGCAAAAATGGCGTCCGATGCCGGGGTTAATGGAATCATCTGCTCGCCGAAAGAGTTGAACACCCTCAACGCTCAGCCGGCCCTCAGCGGACTCATGTACGTGACCCCCGGCATCCGGCCCAAAGGGGCGTCGACGAACGATCAGAAGCGTCCAATGACGCCCTTCGAGGCCGTCAAAGCCGGATCGGACATGCTCGTCATCGGGCGGCCGATTCTTCAGCCAGAGATCGGGGTACCGCTCGAAGCGGTCAAACGGACAACGGACGAAATCGAGCAGGCGCTCGAGGAGATGAGAAGGGAGCAACGGTCATGAATTCGGCCATGAAAACGGACGAAGTCCGTCTCACGTTCGCACATCGAAAAGCCATCATCACGGATTCGCACGTCGTGTACAAATCAGGAAAACACGGAAGCGCGTACGTGAATAAGGACGCGATCTACCCATACGTCGACGATGTCGTCCGGCTCTGCGAAGAGATGGCGAGACGGATCCATGCCGGGCGCGTCATCGAAAACGCCCCGGACGTCTTGGTCGGACTGGTCGCCGGAAGCGTCGTCCTTGCGCACCGTGTCGCCGAACACCTGTCAACGCTGTACGGCAGAGAGATCCTGAGCGTTTACGCGGAACCATCTGCGGACGGCAGTTCGTTTGTCATCAAACGCGGATTCGACAAGCTCATCGCCGGAAAACGCAGTCTTCCCATCGAGGACGTCGTGACGACCGGCGGCTCGCTGAAGAAAGTCGTCGAAGCCATCCGCTCGTGCAACGGAGTCGTCGTCGGCGCGTTCGCGCTCTGCAACCGCGGCCGCATCACCGGCGCCGACCTCGGCGACATTCCGGAGTTCGAAGCCCTTCTCAACGTCGATCTCGACATGTGGGAGCAACCCGACTGTCCGCTCTGCAAAAAGGGCGTCCCCATCAACACGGACGTCGGCCACGGCCGCGAGTACCTCGCGCGTCTCGCCGCCGAGCAGCCGCAGCCGTAACTTGCACCGTCAGTCTACGAAGAAAGCGGTCCCGCCTTAAAACGGGGCCGCTCTTTCTTTTAGGACAAGGGGGCGAGGGCCGACTGGGCCGACTAGGATTTTTCCCAGTCGGCCCAGTCGGCCCTCGCCCCCTGATCCTCCTACCTCCTACCGGCCGTACCTCCCCACCAACTCCGCCTTCTCCACGATGTGCCCGCCCATCGCCGAGAGGAGCGCTTCTTTCGTCGCTCCGGGATTCAGGTTGGGCACCACGTCGAGCGCGTAGAGCGTGAAGACATACCGGTGCGTGCCGGATGGCGGGCAGGGTGGAGCCCACCGCGCCGTCCCGGCACTCGACGAGCCTTGAACGGCGCCTGCGGGAACCTCCCCTTCTCCGATGCTCCCGATTTTCGGCGGAATATTCCAGATCACCCAGTGGACGAACGTCCCGTGCGGCGCATCCGGGTCGTCAACGATCATGGCGAGCGATGCCGCTTTCGCCGGAACGTCGGAAATGCTGATCGGCGGGTGCGCTCCGCCGCCGTCGCACGTATACGCCTTCGGAATGGCGCCGCCGTCTTGAAACGCAGAACTTGATATTCTCATAATCGTCGTCGTATGTTGCGGCGTGATGGATGAAGAAGGGTTCACTGAGGGCGTACGCGGCGGTCGGACTGTGATGAGTACGATGATGGCGACGCCCGCAAGAGCGGCCACGATGAACGCGGCTGTCCAAACCCTTCTACTTGTCATAACGGAATACCATGGCTCATATGAACGGGCATCTCTGTCGATGGCTCCAGTCTCCATAGGGGCAGGGGTTTGGCATTTGGGTTTTGGCGTTTGGTTCTCTTCTTGCCAAACCCCAAATGCCAAACCCCAAATGCTATTCCAAAGACTATAAGAAGAGCGGAAGCGCCGCCTCCACGTCCTTCACGTGCGCCGAAAAGATCACCGGCTCGACGCCGTGAGCGCCGTACGCGGCAAGGATCGCCGTCGTCATCTCCTTTGCCGTCTCCGCGCTCAAGAAATAACAGTTCGGGAGAAACACGCCGTAGAGCGCCACGAGTTTCAACCGTTGGATTGTCCGTTCCGACGGAACCGGAACTTCACCGAAGAGTTTGATGTCCGGCCGGATGGTCCGGACGAACTCAACGGCTTTGCGGAGCTTCTCGGTGTCCATGCCGATCTGGAAGCACACGGCTTTAACGAAAGGAAATGCGAGCTTCCGCCGGAGCCGCTCGTTCTCGTCGCGCTGGCGAGCCGGATCGAAAAACGGGTTGTACGCGCAGTAGACCTCCGTTTCCTTCGAGAGCCCGTACGTCTGGATCGCCCGGAGCGCGTCGATCGTCTCGAACGTCTGGCGTGGATGCCCACTCACGACGAGGATCCGCCGGAACGGAACGCGTCGCGCCTCCTCGAACGCGCGCCGAAACCCCGTGCTCGCATCGTCCATGGATCCGCGCGAATAGTGCTTAAGGGAGAGGTACGGGATCACGTCGATCCCCGGAAACCGTCTCAAGAGTTCACTGGCAACCTGAACCGGATCAACGCCTTTTGAAATATGGCAGACATTGACCTTCGAAATCCGCTGTTGTTTGAGGAATTCAGCGATCTCCTCAATATCGCCCAACTCCCGCACGATCACTTCTAAGCGCATAGCGGGTGGGATGAAGGGTTATTGTACACTCTTTGAAGGTTTGGCGCTTTGATGGAGGCTTAGGGCCGAGGGCTTAGAGCTTAGGGCCAGAATTCTTCCATCAGGCCCTAAGCTCTAAGCCCTCGGCCCTAAGCCCACGTATTGCGATCTCCCCCATTTTCCAGTACGATCCCGCTGTCCGTTCCCCCACTACCCACTCCCCACTCCCAACTTCCCACTTCCCTCCCATTCGGGGATCGTCTAATGGTAGGACAGCGGCCTTTGAAGCCGTGAATCGTGGTTCGAACCCACGTCCCCGAGCCAACCTTCGCCCCCGCCAGAACGGCGGGGGCTTCGGTTGGCGCGGCCAACGGAAAAAACGACAACCTTTTTCTGTTACGTTCGTTCATTCAAGCTGCCCAATTTGCTTGACAAGATTCGATTTTTCTGCTATCCTTTCGCCATAAGATTCTTATTCACGCTTGCGTATCCCAAAGATACATCCATCACCATTCCCTATGTCAGGTCCTGAATCCATGCCCATGGGCGCCCCTGAAAAGAAGATCCTCGTCGAGGGCAGCGAAGTGAGCGCCGCGACAACGGGTAAGCCGTACGTCGGTCCGGAAGCCGTTCCCGGAACTCACCTTGAACAGGTCGAGGATGAACCGAAGACGAAGGTTGAACCCGCGGAGCCGGAGATCAAGAAAGAGGCGGCGTAATCATCAACGATTGCAAAAAAAAGAGCACCCGAACCGGGCGCTCTTTTCTTTTGGCGCGTTGATGCGATGTGGATACTTTTTCCGCTGAATACAGACGATAACGAGCTCTGCCGCATTCGTCTCTCCCCATCTTCATCCGAAACGTGTATGATCGAAAAAACGAGATCGCTGAACGGGATCAAAGAGACCCGCGGCGCTCCTCCGCCGTCAGCGGAGTCATTCACAAACGTCCATATGATGAGACGACTTATTTCAATCATGACCGCAGGATCGCTCCTGCTCGCCGCGGCAATGCCGGCGGCAACGTTCGCAAACGAGACGGCATACCCCGGCTCAACGGCTGCTCCCTCCACCACGTCCGTCCAGACGTGCGAAGCGCGAATTGACAAGATGACGGCGAGGATCGCAAACACGCAGGCGACGGCCGCGGATAAGCTCGCAAAAGCGCAGGCGAAAGTCGACGACCGGGTTCAGACGATGCGCTCCGGCGTTGACAGCAAAATTTCGGATCTCCGCGCGAACGTGGATGCGAAAGTCGCCAAACGGCAAGAGCGGCTGAATTCGCGCTTCACGTCGAATCCGGCGATCAAAGCGGCGATTGATGCGCACACGGCGGCAGTCACCGCGGCGCTTACGGCGCGGCGGACGGCGGTCGACGCGGCACGCGCGACGTACCGTTCGGCGACGTCGGACGCGCTGAAGACGCGGCAGGATGCGATCACGGCCGCATTGAAGACGCGCCAGGATGCGATCACGGCGGCGCTCGCGGTGCTTAAGCCGAGCTGCAGCGGAACGGCGGCGGATCGGAAAGCGGCGATGAAAGTCTACAATCAAGCCGTCAAAGATGCGGGCACGGCGTATAAGACAGCCGTCAAGAGCGCGCGCGACGCGTACAACACGGCAACGAAGCCGGCGAGCGATACGCTGAAGGCGGCGATCAAGGCGGCGAACGATACGTTTACGGCCGCGATCAAAACGGCGAACGACGCGCTCGCGGCGGCCATCAAGGCGGCAAAGAGCGCGACGCCAACGACGCCGTAGACAGCCGACTCAAAACAAATCAGATCCTCCCGCCTCTCCGGCGGGAGGATTTTGATTCGTCGAGTTGCCCCATCTTTGTTAGAATTGCCCCATGAACGCATCGCGGCGAAAAGGATTCACGCTCATCGAGCTGCTCGTGGTCGTTGCGATCATCGGGCTGCTGGCGACGATCGCCATCCTCACGTACAGCGACGTCCAGAAAAAGGCGCGCGATACGCTGCGCCTTGCGAACATCAGAAGAATACGCGATGCCCTCGAGATCTATAAGCAAAATTACGGCCAGTATCCCGACAACATCGACAACGACTGCGGCGGCTGGGACGCCGGATATTTCGGAAGCATGGCGACCGACGACTTCATTCCCCAACTCACGACATCCGGAATCTTGGGGCGCGTCCCCGGCGACCCGAAATTCAACGCGTGCACCACGGCGTTCCTCTACTACCGCTATCCGGCGGGCACGAGCGGATGCGATGCCACCCGCGGGGCGTTTTACGTGCTCGTCGCGATGAAGTTTGAAAGCATTTCCAGCCCTTCTCCCTCAAGCCCCGGCTGGAGCTGCCCGTCCAGGGACTGGAGCGCCGCGGACCAGGCGTACCCCGGCGGAACCGCCGCGTACGTCACCGGACAATTTGAAAATTGATTCCCTGTTCAGATCGCGACGTTAAATAAAAAAATCAATCCCCCGCTTCGTCGGCGGGGGCTTGTAATACCCTTGATTGAGACGATTACCGTTTCAGGTACTTCCCTGCCGCGAGCCAGCTCGTTGCGGCGACGAGGAACGCGAGACCGCCGCCTTCAATCGCGAGGAGCTGCGGCCAGTTCGTGACAAAAAACGCCGTGAGCCCCGAGCTTCCGCCGTAGAGCGTGGCGAGCGACGATTCAATGCTTGGGAGCGAAAGCGCAATGAGCCCGGCGGTGATTACGACGGCGAACGCGGCAAGGAGGATCCCATGGATGACGTACGGGCCGCGGATGAAGAACGAGCTTGCGCCGACAAGCCGCATGATGCCGATCTCCTCGCGCTGGGTGTAGATGGCCACGCGGATCGTGTTGAAGACGATGAGGACCGCGATGACGGCGAACACGGCGATGAGCGCGATCCCGATCTCCTTTGCGCGCTCGCCGATCCGCTGGACGTTCGAGATCGCCGCCGCGTGGTCGTCGTACGTCTTCGATTCGATCGCATCGGCAAACTGCGGGTTCTTCAGCGTCTCCATGATGAACGGGTAGTCGGCCGGGTTCCTCGCCTTCACGCGGATCGTCGCGCCGAGCGGGTTCTCGTCGAGTTCGCCGAGCGCGGCAAGGACCTGCGTATCGCCCGCATGCCGGTCCTTGAAGGCCGCGAGCGCCTCATCGGCCTGGAGGATATCCGCGGTCGCGACCTGGGGAAGGCCGGAGAGGAAGAACTTCGCCTGCGTCACGAGTTCCGGCTTCGCGTCGCGCGCGAAAAAAATTGTCACGTCGATCTTCTCCTCGAGCGCTTTCGTGGCGTTCATGAGGAGCACGTCCACGCCGACGAGGAGGTTCACGGACGCGAGCGCGAGAACGAGGATGACGATCGTCGCAATCGAAAGCCACGCGTTCCGACCGAAGTTCTGGAACGCGGCCTTGAGCAGGCGGAAGAACGTGGAGAAGACGGACATGTGGCGAGGGAGGGGGGCGGAGGGCCGACTAGGCCGACTGGGGAACGAGGGATTCGCCTAGTCGGCCCAACCGGCCCAGTCGGCCCTATGAAATGCGGTAGCGGCCGTGCTGTTCGTCCGAGACGATCCGGCCGTCCGCGAGCGTGACGACGCGGCGCTGGAGGCCGTTCACGATTTCGCGGTTGTGCGTGACGAGGACGACCGTCGTTCCGAACTCGTTGATCCGGCGGAGGAGATCGATGATGTCGTTCGCGTTCAGCGTGTCGAGGTTTCCCGTGGGCTCGTCCGCGAGGAGGATCTTCGGCCGATGAACGAGCGACCGCGCGATGACGACGCGCTGCTGCTCGCCGCCGGAGAGCTGCTTCGGATACCGCGACGCCTTCTCTTCGAGCCCGACGATCTTCAGGACCTGGGGAACGATCTCGCGGATGCGCCGGCCCGGCTCGCCCGCGACCTCGAGCGCAAACGCGACGTTCTCATGGACCGTTTTTTTCTGGAGGAGCTTGAAGTCCTGGAAGACCGTCCCGATCTGGCGGCGGAGCATGGGGATCTCGCGGCGCCGGATGCGCGTGATGTCCCACCCGCCGAGCGTGATCGTTCCCTGCGTGGGCCGTTCGTCCGCGATGAGGAGCTTCGCGAGCGTCGTCTTCCCCGCCCCGCTCTGTCCCACGATCGACACGAATTCCCCCTGCCCGATATCAAGCGTCACGTCCACGAGCGAGTGGACGTTCGGCGGGTAGATCTTTGAGACGTGCTCGAGCTTGATCATGGTTGAAGCTGGAAGCTGGAAGCTGGAAGCTGTTGAAAAGAAGCTCAGCTTCTAGCTTCTAGATTCCAGCTTCCCCGTTGCAGAAGCGAGCGGCCCCTTATCCTCGATGACCTCGACCGTAACCGCCAGCACGCCCCCGCGCGTATTCCCAATCTTCTTGAACGCGACTCTGTCGAGATCGATGACGCGATCCGGGTACTTGCTCCGGTCCGGCCCCCAGTCATTCACCGTGACGACGACGAAGCGGCTCGGATCGTCCTCACGGGCGACTTTCAGTTTCGTCCCCTTCGGAACGTCCGGCGACGCGGCAAACAGTCCGCCCTTGTAGCGGTACCACGTTGCGAGGCCGGCATGCATGATCCCGCTCGAAAAATACGGCGCATAGATCGCGTCCGCACTCGCGCGGACGGTGACCTTGATCATGTCCTTCGCGAACGCCGCATCGACTGTCGAGCTTGATGCGCCGCTGAAGATCTTCACGTGCGCCCGTTCCGATTTTCCCGGTGGATGATCCGCGATCATCGTGAGACGAAACGTTCCGCTCGCGCTGACGGCGCCGGCGTCATCAAAATGGATGGCGATCCCCTTCCCCGCCTCGATCTGGCCCGCGTCCCCCGTTCCGCCGCGCGTCCGCGAAACCGTGAGGGTCGTCGGCGCGACGAGCGCCTTCGCGTCCCACGCGACGACGGCCTCGCCGTCAAAAAGCTCAAACGACGCCGGACGCCCGACGAATCCCTGATCGAGATGGAGTGTCACGGTCTCTTCGGAGAGAACGGTCGGGACCGATGTCGTCGCGACGGCGTCAGACGGAGTGCCTACGTCAGCGGATACTGCGACCGGGATCGGATTTCCATCAACGGCCGGCGTCTCATCCGCCTTGACGACAAACGGGACGATGAGTAGAATCCCCACCGCGATAAGGACGTTCCGAAATGACATGGCGTTACTATACTGGACGTGAATCGCTTAGACAAATCGACTTCGTTGCGTCGGGCGTCGTTGCGTCGGGCGTCGGCCGGACCGACGCAACGACGCCCGACGCAACGACGCAACGAAACATGCGGGCATCGTATAGTGGCCATTATGAGTGCTTCCCAAGCATTAGAGACGGGTTCGATTCCCGTTGCCCGCTCCATCCCCCGTCGCGACGCTGACGCGTCGCTTTGGGGGACAGGTCCCCATCCAGCGCAATGCGATCATCGCAATTGAGAGGGAGGGGGATGCCCCCCGAAGTCCGCCGCAGGCGGACGAAGGGGGGGCTTTCCTTTTTACCCGTGCCTCTTGCGCCATTCACCCGATTTTGATAGCGTATCGCCGCAATTGAGCGCGCCAGCTTAGCTCAGCGGTAGAGCAATGCTTTCGTAAAGCAGAGGTCCCGGGTTCAAATCCCGGAGCTGGCTCCAGAGAAAATTCCCGAATGCCTCGGGAGTTTTTGATCTATGACGTCCCGGGTTCTTCGCCATAGGCGAATCCGCCTCCGGCGGAAAATCCCGGAGCTGGCTCCAGAGAGAAGCCCCCGGGAAATCTCGGGGCTTTTCTTTGGTTGAGTGGATGAGTAGATGAGTGGGATTCCTTTGACGCCCCACTCATCTACTCATCCACTCATCCACTCATCCAAAAAACGTCCTCGCTTGCCGACAGGGTGCCGGACGAAGCGAGGACGTGAGGAGAAAGTGAACGGCGCCGACGCCGGAACCGGGATGGATTCAACCGATGGCGTCCGTAGGGACGAAGAGATCCTCCGTCAACCCGAGGGCGAGGCGGTACCAGCCGAGGTCATCCTCGCGCGCGTACGCCATGGCCGCACGGATGAAACGGTGAAACGTAAGGACGGCCGAGCCATACATGTCAACGAGGAGCAAAGGGTCCCGATCGAGGAGGTTGCGGATATTCTTCATCCTCACGCCGATGGGTTTCGCGTCAGTCGTCAACGGATCGACGTCCGCCGCTTCGGAGGGAAAAAGGAGGTCAAGATACGCATCGACGTGCCCTGGGCACAGCGAGACCTTCTTTCCGATGAAATCAAGCCAGTCCAAATCCTCACGGTAGACCGCGCCGAGACGGTAGGTCCCCGACGCCGCGGTTTGACTCTCATGGCTCTCATCCAGCTGGCGTGCCGCTTCCATGTGCCGTTCCTTTCTGAATGAACGCTTGAGAAAGCAGTGTACCATCCCCGGTTCGGGAGATAACGCTTTCAGGGTCGTCCTCATAGCTCAACATATTTTCGGCCAAATGCAAACCCCCGCACGCGTGCGGGGGTTTTTGCTGCGTCCTAGAGCATGGAGGGCGGCTCCGGCGACGGGGGCATCGGCGGCGCTTCCGGCGGTTTCGGCGGCTCGACCCGCGGAGCGGGCGGCGCGACCGGAGCCGGAGGCGGAACCGGCCGCGAGGGGGCCGACGGGGGGCCGGATGGCGCGTGCGCCTTTTTCCCCGGAATGAGGAGGACGACGGCCGAGATCCCCACGAGGAGGTAGACGAGCCGTTCGAGGAGCGGGATGAACCCAAGGATGAGCTGGACGAGGTTGAGCTGGAAGAGGCCGATGAGGCCCCAGTTCAGCCCCCCGATGATGACGAGCCAAAAGGCGGTCATCCGGAGCGGATCCTTGGAATAGCACGATGCGCACATAAAGGGTTGCGCGTAATGAAGAATGAGATGGGTATAGTGTGCCCCCATCCCGCCCATAGGACAAAAGCCCCGTCAAGCAGAGCGCGGCACGCGGCCGGGTTGCATGCAGTCGGGTTGATCACTAAAGCGAATCAATATATTGATGAATTGGAAAATGGAAATTGGAAAAGAGAAAATGGCCCGATCGGATCCGGTCGGCCATTTTCTCTTTTCCAATTTCCATTTTCCACCCTAGAACGTGACGTACCGCACCACATCCGACCGCTTGAGACGGTCGTCGAGGTACTGCTGGAGCGCACCCGGGTCGTTCGGGTGGTCCACGGCGAACGAGGCCGTCAGGTACCGCGTGAGGAGCGCCGGACGCGCCACGTGCGTTTTAAAATCAGCATACGACCAGCCGAACGTCTTCTGGATGTGCGCGACGAGATCGCCGTGGCTCGTTCCGGTCGTCGCGAGCTCCGTGTCGATCATTTGATCAAGCTGGGCGTCGGTGATCGTGGGGATGCTCCGGAGACTCGCGACTTCGCTCAGTGCGTCTTCTTCGAGGAGCCGTTCAAGCGCCTGTTTCCGATCGGCATCCGAGATCGCGCTGGAGATTCCCTGCGACTTCGCATCATCCGAGGCAAGGAACGTTTTGATCGCATTCACGCTTTGAAAATAATCCCGAAGGAGAACGGGATGGCCCGCAAACGTCGCCGCACGGACCGGAAACGCGCGTGAAACGGACACGACGAACGGGCTCTCCCAGTGCCAGCGGTAGAGGCCGAGGAGGAAGATCACGCACGCCAATCCCGCAACGGCAAGGACGCCGATTGAGGCGATGGCGATGAGAATCCATTTTGGGCGCATAGGATAGAGGCAGTCGTGAGTCGTGAGTCGTGAGTATCAACGACTAGCTTTTTGAGTGGAAGAAGTATCGGACCCACTGCTGGGGGTTCGAATACGTGACCTCCGGCTTATCCGCGACGACGTCGAGCTTGACGCTGTCCTGCCAGGTGCCGCTTGCGGCGAATCCGTCGAGGACGACGACGTGCTCACCGGGCTGCTTCATCCCGAGCCGCATGCGCGCCTCGAGGTCGAGCCGATCCGGCGACTGGAGCGCACCCGCGAGGTCGCGAAGGCGCGCGTTCCTGCCCTCAAGATCGTTCGCCTGCGCCTCGAGCGCCTTGATCTCCGCATCGGCCTGCCATCCCCGGTAGCTCTCGCGGATCGCCCCGATGCCGAAGATGACGATCACGAGAACCGTGCCGATGATCGCGTAGCGCCAGCGGGCGATGATCGTGGGTTTCGGCTGTTCGGTCATGGGGTGGGATCGGGATAGAGATCTGAGTTGGTGCCGAGATCAGTAGCAGTATCAGTAGCAGTATCAGTCCGCGTATCAGGATCGGGGTCGAGATCGGGATCGAGACTTGGGTCGAGACCGGAGTACGGGTCGGGGTCTTGTTCGAGGTCAAGGATTGAATCTGAATCCGGATCGGAGTCGGCAACGGGATCGAGATCGAGGTCAGGACCGGAGTCTGCGTCTGCACCGGAATCAGGATCAGGAATGATGATGAGTGTGTCCTCGTCTCCCGCGTCGAACCGTTTCACTTTGATGGCATCATCGTGCGATGAATCCGTTGACGGTGATGCATCGGCGAGACCTCCCGCGTCTTCCGCGTCGAACCGCTTCACCGCGATCGTATCACTTGGTTGGGACGGTGTCGCCGGAGGCGCGGGGGCGGGGAAGATGAGATCGAGCGCTGCTTGGCGGTCCTCTTTTTTGATCGTATGCTCCAAGGCCGAAAGGGACGTCTCGTCGAGATCCTCGATGAGCTTCTGGACGCGCTCGACGTGCGACTGATGCGCGGATTCGGCGGCGGCACGCGATGTCCGCGCGAGGTCCACGACTTCAACGAGGAGCGCATGGACCGCCTGCGGGGCCGGGAGCTTGAGCGCGACAATCTTCTGCTGTCCTGCCGTATTCATTGTGATATCGCCGAAGTTGAAGACCGTCCCGGCGATCCCCCGCTTTCCCCAGGAAAAATCCGTGAGGTGCTCGACACCGGCTTCCGTGACGGTCCGTGAGAAGATGCCGGGCTGGGAGACGCAGACAACGCGTGCACTGCTCACGATGAACGTATCCCCGTCCCACACGGCAAACGTCCGGAGCGCCACGAAGATCCCAACGCCGACGCATACGAGGAATGCCACGACGCCCGTCGGACCGGACTTGAAGAGCGGGAACAGGAAGAAAAACGGGACGACGATAAGCAGGAATGCAATGAGGAGTCTCGGGAAAATCGTCACGGCATGGCGCTTCGTGACAAGCCGGATCTTCTCTTCAGGTTTGAGCTGGATGACGTCTTCGAGCTTGAACATTTGAGGGAGTTTAGCGTGTGGTAGAGGCGAGAACAATATGGGCCTACGAATTTACGAATAGGGCGAATCGGCGAATACGCGCACGGTCTTCATTCGCCGATTCGCCCTATTCGTAAATTCGTAGGCCAAAATTCGTACATTCGTAGGCCCATATCTACAAGCTATGAAGATGCCGCCTGGCTACGTCGCGATCGTCGAACGGGATCTTTGTCCGGTTCGGGCCGGCGATGACCGGCTCACTCCCCTTGCCCGTGATGAGGACGATGTCGCCGGCTTGCGCGAACGAGACGGCCTTTTGGATGGCTTCGCCGCGATCCAGAATCTTGAATAGCGACCTTCCCTCAATCTTCCCCGCATCAATGGCACCAGCGGCAACCTGGTCGATGATCGTGCGCGGATCGTCATCATACGGGTCCTCGTTCGTGACGATCGTGACGTCGCACCGTTCGCCAGAGATCCGGCCCATCACCGGCCTGCGCGCGACATCCCGCCCGCCTCCTGCGGATCCGGTGACGTGGATGATGTGGCCACTACCCTTTTTCGAGACGACAAAATCAAGCAGCGCCGTCAGCGCAACGGGTTCGAACGCGTAGTCGACGATGACCGTGAACGGCTGGCCTTCCTCAATCCGCTCATACCTCCCCGGCATCCCCGGAAGATGATCGAGCACTGATGCAATCCGAGCTCCGTCGATGTCCAGCGCTTCCGCCGTCGCGATCGCCGCAAGTGCGTTCAGGACAGTGACGTGCCCCGGCGTCTTCAGCGAGAACGGCGTCGATCCCACGTCAAACGTCACGCCATCAAGCGTCTCGACGATCCCCGTCGCCTTCACGTCCGCCTGACCACCCACGCCAAACGTGACAACCTTATCAAATCCCTGAATCGCAAAATCCTTCCCGTGTTCATCATCTCCGTTGATGATCGCGATCCGAGGGATCTTCTTCCCGCCAATCGTCTTGCGAGGCAATGCGACGGTATGCCGGAAGAAATCAATCTTCGCTTGCTTGTAGTTCTCAAACCCCCCATGCGCTTCGATGTGCTCGGGCGTCAGATTCGTAAAGACGCAGACATCGTACGCAATCCCACGATGCCGATGCTGGACCACGCCCTGCGACGACGTCTCGATGACGGCATACGCACACCCCGCATCAACCATCTCGCGAAGAAGCCGCTGGAGCTGAAAGCGCCCGAGCATCGTCATCTTCTTGTCGTTGACCCACTCACGATCTGCGACCTTAAAGAGCGCCGTACTCGTCATCCCCGTCTTCGCGCCGGACGCTTCGAGCGCGTGCGCGAGGAAGTAGCAGGTCGACGTTTTCCCGTTCGTCCCCGTGACCCCGATAACGGTCATCTGCCTGCTCGGATACCCATACCAAACCGCCGCCAGCCATGAAAGCGAGCGGTGGTAGGCGGAAAAGGCCCAGGGAGGAGTGATTTTACGGAGAAATCGCACGAAGTCGCCCATACGAAGTCATACGATGACGGAGTCGTG
The DNA here is from genome assembly GCA_963835915.1 of Candidatus Uhrbacteria bacterium. Classification (GTDB taxonomy): domain Bacteria; phylum Patescibacteriota; class Patescibacteriia; order 2-12-FULL-60-25; family 2-12-FULL-60-25; genus 2-12-FULL-60-25. The sequence goes on along the minus strand of CAWIHE010000004.1, from coordinate 532,716 downwards.
GCGTCTTGACAAGGAGAACAAAAAATGTTACATTCTTGTCAGACGTTGATTCTTATCCTTCGTGGCTAAGAGCCAGTGCCTACCTCTCAGGACCTACGGGTCCTTTTGCTTTTCATAAAGATTTTGGAGCAAAGTTTGGTCGCCCCTACGCCATTTTCAACGTCCCGTGCTAGCATAATCCCCATGTCTCACCGGCTCGGCCAGATCGCCATCCTCTCCGTCTCAATCCTCGCACTGGCCGCAATCGGCGTCTTTGGCGCGCCCTGGACGATTCAAACGATCGTCACGCTCTTCGCGATCATCGTCGCCGCAGACGCCCTCGCGCACGCGTGGAAAGCTATGGATCGCACCGTCGCCTACGGCTGGGGCCTCCTCGCCTCGCTCGCGGCGCTCATGATCGTGCGGACGCTCTGGTTCTATGCCGGTCTCAGTCTCAACGGCTGGGGGGATGTTGTGCCGTTGATGATTGTCGTTGTTATCACGAGCGTCTATCGGATGACGGGGAAGCTGGAAGCTGGAATCTGGAAGCTGGATACAACGAAGAACCATCTCATCAAGAGTTCCGAACCTACGCACCTACGCACTTACGCACTTACGGACCTCGTCTATCCCTTCCTTTCCCTGATCGGCCTGGCACTGATCGCCTTCGCCGCTCATCGTGCCGGGACCACGGCGGCAATCCGCACACCGTGGCCGTTAATGCCGAGTTGGACGCTTCCGGTGATCGGGATGCTCTTCATCATCCCCACTGTCTCTGCGCTGCGTGGCGTGAATCGATGGATTGTCGCGATTGAAGGGATGTGCGCGATCGCCGCCGTCACCGTTATCGCCCCGCTCGTCTACACGATCGGTTTTGGATTTGATGGATTCCTCCACGTTGCGGGCGAACGCGTTCTCTTAAATACGGGCGTCCTCTCCCCGAAACCGATGTACTACATCGGGCAATACGTGACGGCGACGTGGCTGACGAAGTTGACGGAAATCGACATCGGCACGATTGATCGCTGGCTCGTGCCGATCACCGCATCGGTCATGATCCCTTTTTCGCTCGCATCATCGTCAGATCGCAAACGATCGTCATTGCTCGCCGCGATCATCTTCCTCCCGCTCGGCTTCTTCGTCGCGACGACCCCGAACGGCTTTGCGATGGTCCTTGGCGCGGCCGCGCTCATCGCCTCCATCGGCGCGTCACGCAGGATCATCCCATGGACGATTCCCCTCCTCTTTGGCATCTGGGCCGCGTTGACGCATCCGCTTGTGGGGTTGCCGATTCTCACGGCAATCATCGCCGTCGCGGTCCAGCGGTCCAGCGGGCCAGCGGGCCAGCGGATTCGGATCCGGAATATTGCAGCGATCCTGATCGCGATCATCTCTGGGTTCACCGTCCCAATCGTCTTCGGAATCTCATCGCTCATCGGATCGCAGGGAACGACGTTTGCGATCGGAAAGATCGCGGATGCTGGCGCGTGGGCCACGCTCGTGAGCGCGTGGATTCCATGGGTCAACAATCATTTCTCGCTCTGGGCCGATAGCGCCGTCTGGATCGAACGGATGATCCCGCTCCTCGTCCTTGTCTTCGCGATCGCCGGGACGATCAGGACGTGGCGCGAGGCAAGAAAAGCATCCAGCGATCCCGATGCCCCATGCCCGATGCCCCATGCCCCCCTCTTCCTCCTTGCCTCCGCAAGTGCCGCTGCCGCCGCCATCATCCTCCAGCTCGCCGGCGATTTCGGATTCCTCATCGATTACGAGCGCGGCAACTACGCCGAGCGTCTGTGGAGCGTCGCGCTCGTCCTCCTCCTCCCCGCGGCAATTCCGGAACTCGCGAGATGGGTCGACCGTTTGAAGAACGCCCGCCCATCCTCCGTGATCGCCGCGTTCGCCGCGATCGGCGTCATCGGCGCCGGGACGGCGTACGCCGCGCTCCCGCGCTATGACGCCGTCACGCCGAGCCGCGGGTGGAGCGTGAGCCGGGCGGACGTCGACGCCGTCAAGCTCATCGACGAAGACAGCGCGGGACAACCATACACGGTCCTCGCCAACCAATCCGTAAGCGCCGCCGCGGTCCGCGAATTCGGGTTCAAACGCTACAACGGCGACGTCTTCTTCTACCCGATTCCGACCGGCGGCGCGCTCTACAACGTGTACCTCACCGCAAGCTACGGCGATCCGTCGCGCGACACGATGTCAAAAGCCGCCGCGCTCGGCGGCTCGAATCTCGTCTACTTCGCCGTGAACGACTACTGGTGGAAATCGGACGAACTCATCCAGATGGCGAGCTCCTCTACCGATCGGACGTTCGTGATCGATGACGGGAAGGTGACGGTTTTCAAGTATGAACTTTCTCGATAAAAAAAGACTTTTCTTTCTTACCGCTTATTCCGTCACCGCGATCTGTGTTTTCTGGTTGGGCTGGGTTCTTTTCTACGCCTTTCAACTCAACTGGCTCTTCGCCGCTCTACTTCTCATTCCTGTCGCATTTATACTAAAAGACGCGCACTCCATTTTCGATAGAAGTAAAACTCGACTCACTGACATAAAAAGAGGAGCTAGCTGCGAGCAGAGAGTCTTCAACTATCTTTCACAGTCCCTGCCATTGGATTCTTATTCAATTTTTTCAGACGTTAAAATCAGCCGCTCCGGAAACATCGACTTCGTCGTCATCGGACCGACCGGTGTATTTGCAATCGAAGTCAAGAGCCGAGAAGGCACCATCTCATCTCGACATGATCTGACATTTCAGCCAGAAGGACGGAAGAAAAAAAATTTTGTTAAACAAACGCTTAACGAAGCGTGGGATCTTCACAACTATTTATCGCTACACACTCACCACGACACTTGGGTGACTCCTGTTCTGGTTTTTGCTTCACCAAAAGCATTCGTTCTCTTTGATGAGCACATAAAACATGATCACGTATACATCGTTTCATTAGAACAGCTCACGCGCGTTATCTTAAATAGTAGACAACAATTAAACCCTCTAAGAATTTCGGTAATTGAAGAGGCTTTGGACAGGTCAAAAAGACTGCGCTTCCCCCTCAATACTCAAATGGAAAGGGATTCCCACGGTCGCCCCGCAGACGGGGCTCCCTCTGAATGACAAAAATGGTTTAACATCTTTTTACTGTTCTTCATCTCAATTCGTAATCCGCAATTCGTAATCCGTAATCATTCCACTCTCCACTCTCTACTCTCCACGCATCCAGAAACGAACACGCCACGGCTTGTGAAGAGCCGTGGCGTTTGGAGCGTTCGCAAGGAAGAAGATGTCGTTGCGTGTCAGAGTCCTGGGAACCTGATGCAGAGGCCCGGAAACATCGGGTACGTCCCTTCGGGCATGTAGCGCATGCTTCCGCACCAGGGCTCGACCGTGGTTGACGGCGGAGGAGGCGGAGGCGAAGGCGGCGATGGTGGAGTCGACAAAATTTGGGACGGAGTCTCTGGAGGGAGCAGTGAAAGAGGGCTCCAAGGCCGGGGAACGTGCTTATGTTCGCGAGACTTTTGCGGCGTCTGAAGAGCCGTCTTGACGGTTGCCTGACTCGGCGCTCGCTGAAACGGAGACGAATCCGAACGCCAGCCTGTCTGGATGATCCCAGGCGCACGGCCCTGATTAACGATGACCGGCACGAAGATCAGGATGTAGCGGTCAACGACGACAAACGAGGGGGACTGTCCGGGCGACCCGATCGGCGGCATCAGAATCAGCCGAGCGGGCCAGCCGCCGTCGCCGAGCATTTCTTCCTGAGCGCGCTTGGGCGGTTCGAGCCCTTTCGCGATCTCTTCGATGGCGAGCTGCCAAACGAAAAAATCCTTCGTGATCCGAAGATCGAGCGGCACCACGAGCGGCATCGGCGATCCGAACGGTTTCAGCCCTGCGGCCATCCGGCGCTTCCACGTGGGCAGTTGCATGGGGTAAATCCGCTCCGACCCCGTGTCTGCCGCGGGAGCGTCCAGTTGAGCGGTTTTGGCATCCGCGCGGCGCGTCGCGGGATCCGCGAATGCCAGCGCGGTGAACGCGCACACGAACAGCAAGACAGACCATCCGACATAACGCATGACATCTTCTCCTTGTCGAAGGGGCACGAAGGTCCAATCGCACTGTGGATAATTTTATCACCCACGCAACCCCTTCAACATCGGGGTCAAGAGTCACGAGTCACGAGTCACGAGTCACGAAATAGCGTAACACGAAAAAAATCAAAGCAAGCTCAAGAGCCGATCAGGATACCTGTCCGTCCGATGCCGTTCCTCTGCCCGACGACGGAGTACGCGGGAAATCGTTGCCCATCGCTCCGTATCTCCCAAGATCGCCTTCGCCTCATAGGCGAGACGCTCCCCAAGATTGTCCGTGACTGCGAGGATGCTTACGCCCGTGCCATCAAGGAGTTCGCGCACGCCGCCGACGTCCGTCGCAATGACCGGCGTCCCTTCAGCCATCGCTTCGAGGATCACGGTCGGCTGATTCTCGAGGATGCGCGACGGCGCGATGAGGAGATCCGCCTCCGCGATCACGCGACGCGATCCGTCATGATCCAACGCGCCGCGCAGATCGACTCGTGAATCGTTCAGCGATGAAGCGTTGATCGCGAGCGGCCCGTCACCGACGACGACGATCCGTCCGACGGTCGCCGCATCAAGCTTGGGAATCATCTTCAGCACATCGCCGAATCCCTTATCCTCCGAAAGGCGCCCGATGTATGCAATCTTCGCCGGATGATGCAACGTCCGTTCGCGCACCTCCCCCATCTCGACCGGATTCGGCAGGACGACCTCCTTCTTTCCGTGGAATCCATATCCCGCATGCCAATCCAAAAGCCACTTCGACGGACTCACGAGGACATCCGGCGTTCCGAATGACTGACGGCGCAGGGAAGACCAGAATGATCTCCAAAAAGATTGTTTGATTGTTTGATTGCTTGATTGTTGCGACGCTCTCACCTGCCCGGATGGCTCCGTGAGTTGAACGTCATGGAGCACGTGGATCCACTTGACCCATGACTTTTGAACCTTGGCTCCTGACCCAATCCCACATCCCGTCAGGTTGTGCGTGATGAGGACGTCCGGCTTCCACACAACGATCTCGCGCGCGACGTCATTCCGAGGAGAAAGATCTCCGAGATGAAAAAAAAGACGCGAGAGCGCATTTCGCTTGGAGAGCGCCGAGAACCTCGATGGGAATCGAATCACTCGGACGCGACTCGATGACTCGATGACTCGATGACTCGTTGATTCCCATGGAGCCCACACGCTGACGTCATGCCCGCGCGACGCCAACCCCTCCGCCTGAAGCAAGGCGATCCGTTCTGCGCCCCCTTTTCCGTCTGGCGGGTAGGCGTTGGTCAGTATGGCGATTTTCATGTCTGATGATTGGAATTGAGTGACGCTCCTTTTTTCACTTTCCCGAGCGAGCCCGTCCGACGGGCGACGAGGGATCCCTTTGAAGCAGGAAGGGGATCAAGATGAAGTTTCTCCTCTGATCAAAGTCCTTTCTAAGGGATCCCTCGTCGCAGACTCCTCGGGAAAGTAATTAATGGTTCGCGACTTCCCGATAGACATCCATCAACCCCTGCACGTGCGTATCCCAGTTGAACCGTGCGACCGCGAACTGATGCGCCGCTTCGGACATCCTTGATCGCAGACCCTGATCATCAAGAATCTTCGAGAGCGCAACGCGAAGCGCGTTGACGTCCTTCGGCGGGACGAGGATTCCCGTCTCCCCGTCTCGGACGACCGTTCGGACACCTGGAAGATTCGAGGCGACGACCGGTACGCCGCAGGCCTCCGCCTCCGCGGCGACGAGTCCGAATGCCTCTGCGGCGCTCGTGGACGGAAAGGCGAAGACATCCATGCTCCGGTACGCCTGGACGAGATCGTCGTGCGACAACCGTCCGGCAAAGTGACAGCGTTCCGTGATCCCCAGCTCTTTCGCCTTCGTCTCATAGACGCGCCGCTGATCGCCGTCGCCGACGAGGAGGAGGTGGACGTTTGAAGAGAGATCTTTTACAGCCGCGAAGAGTTCCGGAATCCCTTTGAACCGATGCGCGTGGTCCATCGCGCCGACAAAGCCGACGACCCTCATCTCCGGCGTAAAACCGAATCGCGCTCGCGAATCTGCGCCGGGATGAAACCATGCATGGTCCACCCCAAAAGGAAGTTCAACGAATCGATCGGGGTGCTCGCGTTTGAATCCCGCGGTGGACGACGTCTCCGCGTAATCGAACGACGAGACGACGATCTTCTTGCACGCGCGAAGGATCGCGGGCTGGGCAAAGATCCGATAGAGGTCAAAGATGATTCCGAGCGGCATCGGCGCTTTCGCATCCATGTGGAACGTCATCACGAGCGGCTTCCGGTGCAAGAGACAGTACTGGGCAACCTGCTCCGCCGTTCCATAGAACGGATAGTGGAGGTGGATGACGTCGGCCTCATCGAGATGCGGCTCGAGATTCGAAAGCGCCGCTGCATTCCCCCACCGCGGAAACGCCGCCAGCCGCTTCACGAACGGCCCGTCCGGCTCGGTCTTCTTCCCTCTCATCTGCGGGACGATGAGCTGTGCCTGCTCCCCGCGCACCACCAGTCGCCGGACTACTTCAAACGCAACCTGCCCGATACCGCCGGTTTCGGGAGGAGCGACGCAGGAGAGGTGGAGGATGCGCATGATTCGGCGCGCGGCCAGGAAAGCCTAGCAGTTTTTGATATGAAAAGACAATCAAACGCCCGCCGTTCGGAGTTCCTACTAAGCGGGCGGAAGTGTGGTCTATTGAGGCAGACAATCCCGACAGTACCATTCGCCCGGCACGACGGGACACTCCCCGCAGGACCTACAGAGCATGACGGGACGACTGGACCTCCGAGGCGGATCCTCCACGTTCTGCATTTGTTCTTCGATGGCATGTTTCCGACGTTCGGCTTCTTTCGCCGCCCTCTCGGCTTCGGCGAGTTCCCGCCCGAGCCGCTCGATCTCTTGCGCTTTCCGCGCCCGCTCTTCTTCCTCGCGCTGACGACGTTCGAACGCTTCACCGAGTGCCGAAGACCAAGTATCGACGTGAGACTTGAGACACTGACAGAACCTCTGCCATCGCTCCAGTTCCTCGAGTGAAAGTTGGCCCAAAGCCTCTCCTTCGAGCCAGTCGGTCCTCAATTCCCCATCATCATGGTACGGAAGCGTATCCTCGAAGTCATGCCAGTGACGATGCGAAGAAGGTGGCGCGAGATACAGAGTCGACGAACCATCCTCGGTGCCTTCCTGAGGCAAAATCACCAACCTCGCGCCGAGCTTTGGAGCAAACCGCTCATCGTGCAGACGAAACGGTTCATAACCTGGAAACGCGACGATGTACCTGTCTTCGTGTTCTCCGACCGCGTGAAACATACCCTCTGGCTGAAGCGCCCCATCGGAAGGAAAAATCTCACGTGCCCATTTTCCGAGCAGCATGATGCAGAGATTCAAGGCGCTGGATCGCGCCTTCCCTCCATCTCCATGAGACAGGTAAAACTCCTCTATCTCTTGAAGGATTTCCTCTCTCGATGGCGCGGTAGCCGATTGGAGGAAATGTCGTTGCGTATGCTTGATCGGCGCGATCTCGCTCGGGGACTCCCAGTAAGCCGACCTTCGAGACACGTTCACCGTCAGAAATGCTTCTGGAGAAATGCTGAACGCGCACCTTCGCTTCGTCATTTTCGCCACAAATCCACGATCTGCGAGAATTCCGGTCTCCGTAAGTTTCCGAATGGCGCGAAGATACTCCGCAGATGAACACTTCAACGTCCCGAGGCGCCACTTGCGCACCAGGAGTTCCTGATCGACCGGGATATCGACGAGCAGCTCATCGCCATGCTCTTGCGCGAGCACCTGAACGCTGGTCCACACGTCGGATTCCGCCGGCGTGAGATACAGCACGTAACGCTTTTCTGCACGCGGGTTCAAATGATCAGAACCATTCGAAGTCATGCGTCCTCCCTTCTTGATGTGAAAAGGACCCTTCGGTCTTAACAAAAACAATGCATTTTGTCAATACCACAAAAAGACAACCATTCGAGGTCTATTCGTATATGTAACCACTTCAAAAAGCGTGCTATACAAAATTCCAGTCATCTACTAGGATGATGTCGGCCACAACCCAAAGTTATATGGCAAAAATGTGCAACTGCCCGTTTTGTGAATATTCGAATGGCTATTTTGAAATTAGAGGACAAAACTTCAAAAACAAGATTCTTTTTGAATCTGAAAATTTCTTAGTTTTCCCTTCCTTGGGACAAATCGTTGAAGGATATTTACTGATCTCATCGAAGGAACATTACATCGGAATCGGTGAAGTTCCGATGCAATTACATCAGGAGTTAGAAAATGTTCAAGAGAAAGTTAGGAATATTTTAACTGAAAATTATGGGACTCCTTTATTTTTTGAACATGGGCCAGTTTCAAGAAGCAAAAGAGGTGGCTGCTGTATTGAGCACGCCCACATTCATGCCGTCCCTGTACAAATGGATATCTTAAATGATATCGCAGATAAGTTTCAATTCAAAAAAATAACCAATTACGATGGTTTGACTAAACAATTTTCGAAAGGGATCCCGTATTTATTCTTGGAAGAAAATAGTGATCGATATGTATTTGAAATTCCTGATATTATTCCATCACAATACATTCGAAAAATTATTGCTCACAAAATCGAAAAACCGGATAGATGGGACTGGCATTCGTGTTTGGGGCTGGAAGAAATGAGCAGAACGATTAAAAAGCTAAGCGGTAAATTTGAATAGACCGCAATTTTACCACCCCACGATCATCTTCACGATCCCGAAGTAAACTCTCATCAACGGATTCGCGACTGCCGAGACAAACCCGCTCTCAACTTCCTGGTGCGCGATGATAGGGACGAACAATTTCAAGATATCTCGATCCCTCCGTTTTCGTGTGGCACCGACTTCACGTCGCTTCTTCGAAATATATCGCCACGATGATCCCTTAAAGAACCACGCGTCCGCGCGGGCTTTTTCTTTTGTCCAGCCGCCTTTCAGGGCGAAGAGCCACGTCGCGATCTCGATGGCGAGGATTGCGGGTGCGAGGAGGATGAGCGTGGGGATGCGGTAGAGTGTGAGGAGGACGATCCCGCGATTGCGCTCCATCAAATACCATTTGGAGATCGACCGCGAGAATTCGAAGTGGTGGTAGAGGATGCTCTTCGGGGCAAGGAGATTGTCGTACCCGGCGACCAGCATCCGCCAGCCGAGATCGAGGTCTTCGTGATAGGCAAAGAGTTCCTCGTCAAAGATGCCGATCTTTCGGAGTGCGCTCACGCGGTAGAGCGTTCCTGCGCCGGACGCGTACGCAATTTTGCGGACGTCCTTCGGCGCGGACGCCAGATGGTCCATGTGCCCGCGACAATACCCGAATCCCGCAAAGTGGATGTCATTGCCGATGGAGTTAAGCTTCGACGTGTGCTGGGCCAGGACGAGCATCGACTGAACGCTCGCGGCATTCGGATGCGACTCCGCAACCACGATGACCTCGTTCAGCGTATCGGCTTCGAACGCGGCATCAGGGTTGCAGAGATAGACGTAGTCCGCCTGCGAGCCCCGCATGATGAGATTATTTCCGCCAGAGAAACCGAGGTTCTTTCCTGGTTCGTAGATGAGAATCTTCGGGAGACGAGATCCGTGCGTCGCGATGAACTGTTTCACCGCGTCGATCCCTCCGTCCGTGGACCCATTGTCGACGATGTGGACCGTCAGCGACTCGCGCGGATATTCGACGCGCGCGAGTCCCTCCATCATAAACTCCACGAATCGCGCGTGGTTCCAGAGGACGACGATGACATCGATTGTCGGAGTTCGTTTAATGGCTTCGTTCATAATGGCGCGGCCCCTCTTTTCACTTTCCCGAACGACCCGCCGCGGGTCGGAGGGATCCCTTGGAAAGGAGGTTTGGAAGAGGAAAAGTCACTTTTTCTTCATCTCCTGCCCGCTTCAAAGGGATCCCTCGTCGCCCCCCTTCGCCCCGTCAGACGGGGCTTCGGGGGACTCGCTCGGGAAAGTGAAGGGGGCGCGTGGCTAATGCGTGACACTCTCGCGATCAACACTCTGACGATCAGCCCCACTCTTCTGACCGTCAGCTTGATCTTCCCGATGTCCCATGCCAGACCCATTCCCCGAATCCTTGGCGAAGGGGGATGCCCGTTGCCCGCTCTTCCCAAGCGCCTCCCGCCTCACAACCTCCGTGATCTCTCTTTCAATCCTGTCGAGCGAGATGAATATCCTAAACACGAGGAAGAACAGCGCGATGACGGCCGCATAGAGCACAAGATCGACCCCGCGGCCCACGCCGACGAGATTCGCGATCGTTGACGTAACATCCGGAAGCGCGATGACGACGCCCGCGGCGATCCACGCGATCGTCCAGCCCACGGCCGCGAGCGGACGGATGACCCCGCCCTGAACGCGCCGCCAGGTGATGACGACGGCAACAAGGAGGGAGGCGATGAGGAGGAATTGGATGGGAAGCATATTCGTTGCGTCGTTGCGTCGGGCGTCGGGCGTCGGCCGGACGACGCCCGACGCAACGACGCCCGACGCAACGAAATTCTATTTAACCGTTCCTCTAATAATCAAATGCCACAATATCCTGAACGCTTCCGAAAACTTCTGTCCCTTTCGGAGCGTCTCCGCCGTGTACGTCACTCTGACCGGGACTTCTTTCCAGCGGAGGTCGGATTGCGTGACGAGGCGGAGGATTTCGGAGCAGTGCGCGGCGCGGTCCTGATGGAAGTCGATCTGCATCGCCGCTTTGCGGTTCATCGCGCGCGCACCGCTCTGCGGGTCCGTGACATTGCCGCGCACGCCGACGACGTAGCGGTTGAACATCCGCGCGATCCCAAAGTACATCTTCCGAATCATCGGCATCCCGACGGGATCAACGCCGAGAAATCTTGATCCAAAGACAACGTCCGCCTCCCCTGCTTCGACGGGCGCCGCGAGCGTCCGGATCATCCCCGGATCGTGCTGGCCGTCCGCATCCACATGGACGACGATGTCCGCGCCAAGCTGAAGCGCCGCCTCCGTGCCCGTCCGAAGCGCCGCGCCTTGTCCCCGATTGATGGCATGCCGCAGGACGGTCGCCCCGGCCGCCCGTGCCTCATCCGCCGTACGGTCCTTTGACCCGTCATCCACAACGACAATGCCATCCGCGTACGTACGGATGGCTTTCACGACCTCTTGGACCCTCGGCCCCTCGTTATACGCAGGGACGACCGCCACGACCTTCATGGGGCCTACAGTACGCGAAAATGGGAGATTTGGGTAGACCTGCGACCCACCCCCGGCCCCGCCCTTAGCAGGGCGGGGAGTTCTCTTTGAGGATGAGTCCTGATGTCATCCCTTCCTCATTCTTCTCTCGATCTTCTCTTGAACAAGCGGAAAAATTCGATCCAATGCGGGCTGGAGATCCCTGACATTGATCTCTTCGAAGCGGACCCAATGAGGGTGATGCGTTTCTTCTTCAGCGGGTGCTCCTTCGTCAGAAGGCACGCAATCAGTTGCGGATTCGCAAACGAAAAAATTCAGTCGTCCATGCCAGGGTCGATCCTTCGGGATGTAATAAAAATTCGCCTCATCTTCATGAAGTAGTTCAGGATTCCTGATTTCGATCCCAACTTCTTCCCAAATCTCCCGACGAAGCGCCTCTTCAAGCGACTCGCCCTCATCCACTCCCCCTCCCGGGAGCCATTTCTTGCCGGTTGTCTTTGAATTCACGAATAAAATTTCTCGGCCGCGAACGATAAACCCATATGCGGAAACGCGCTCCGTCATTCTCTCACGAGGAATCAATGCCCTTCCACCCGCATTCGTCAAACATTCAACAAGATCGTTCATGTCGCCAACGTTACGCGAAGATGGAGGTTTTGGGTAGGCCTACCCCCTCGGCGTAAACGCCAGGAGGTGCTTGTGCGACATCGTGTAATCGATCGTTCGTTTGAGGCCCTCGTCGAGCGTGACGAGCGGGAGCCAGGAGAGGCGCTCCTTTGCCTTCGCGATGCTCGGGACGCCGAGCTGGGACATGAAGAGGAGGGACGGCTGGAACGAGATGTTTGATTTCGAGCCCGTCATCTCGATGACGCGCTGGGCGACGTCGAGGATGGGGATGTCCATGTCGGATCCGACGTTTACGGGGCCGATCCCTTTGGGCGCCGCCATGAGCTTGATGAGCGCGTCAACCGTGTCGTCGACGTAGCAGAGCGTGGTTTTGAACGTTTCGTCGCCGAAGACTTCGAGCGTTTTCCCGTCGAGCGCATTCAGGATGAAATCCGGGATCATGTGCCCGTCGAAGAGCGGCATGCGCGGCCCGTACGTGCGGAAGATGCGCGCAATCTTGATATCGAGGTCGTGGACGGCGGCGTACGTGGTGCAGCACGCCTCGGCGAAGCGCTTCCCCTCGTCGTAGCACGACCGCGGCGAGAGCGTGTCCGCGGTCCCGGTCTCGGCCTCGTCGAATTGATGGAGATCCGCGGAGCGCGGTCCGTAGACGACGGAGCTTGACGTGAAGCAGACTTTCGCATGGTACTTCGCCGCGATATCGAGGACGTTCTTCATGCCGAGCGAGTTCGCATAGAGCGACTGCATTTTGAACTGCTCGAACTTCTTCGGGCTCATCGGACTCGCGAGGTGGTAGATCTCCTGGATTCCCTGGAACTTCACCTTGAACCGCGCAAGCTCCGGGTACGCTTCAATGTCGAACGGGACGCTCACGTCCTGCCGGATGAACTCAAAGTCCGGGTTCTTCAGGAGGAGGTCAATGTTCGCCTCGGAACTCGTCAGGAAGTTGTCGATGCAGATGACGCGCGCCCCTTCTTTCAGGAGCCGCTCGCTCAAGTACGACCCGACGAACCCGGCGCCGCCGGTCACGAGGACATTCTTTTTTTCAAAGATGGGCTGGTTGCTCATAGGTTTGGCATGATTGTATCTGGAATCCGCGAATTAACGAAATGAGAAGCTGGAAGCTGGAAGCTGATGACCAAGTTCGTCATTGCCAGCTTCCAGCTTCTAGCTTCCAGCTTCCCCGTGATTCGCCGATTCGCCCTATTCGAACATTCGCTGACACTAAGCCCATGATAGCATAGTCGTCTCTCCCTCACTCCGCGCCCTCTTCGACGGGAACAGCCGCTTCCACCGGGGCGGACGGGGTCGGGACGGCGATCTCGCACGTCTTCTCAAAGCGGCGGTTGAACGTGAATTGGCGGTTAATGACGTAGGAGATTGCGGCGATGATCGGGACAAGCGAAACCTGGACCGCGAAATCATTGAATCCGAGGACGCCGTTCCCGACATGGAACAGTGCGGCCTGGAGGATCGACGATCCGACGACGGAAATGAGGTACCGCGTCACCATGGCGGCGCTATGCGAACCGGCTTCGAACGTCCAGACGCGGTGGAGCGTGAAATTGATGACGGCGCTCACGGTCAGCGCGATCCCATCAAGGAGCGTCTTATTTGCGGACGGCCAGATAACGCGCGAGAAGAGCGCGTAGACGCCGATAAAAATGCCGAATGACATCAGGCCGACAATTCCATATTTGAATAACCGCCAAAATTCTTTACGGAGCCACTTGGGATCGCGGAGCTTATCGAGGCCACGAATCATATGCGCGTGTCGAGAGGAGTTCTCCCGGACGGCCGTCCGAGAGCGTGAGTGTAAGATGTTCGAGTTCGGAGAACGACACGTCCGTCCATCCGATCTGACCGATCAACGCTGAACCGATCTCTTTCGTTCCCGCAGGTCCGCTCAAGACGAGCGACGACGCGCCGTTCTGAGTCGCTTTCGCGAGCGCCCAGCGCCCGGACGGCTTCGTGCCGAACGGGAACGCGGAAACGAGTTGCACGCCGCTCACATCCGAGACGACGAGGCGTCCGCCGCCGTTACGCGGCGCGAATGCGGCCGCTCCGCTGATGCCGAGGAGATCAAGACCGCCGGAATAGACTGTCCCGTAGGGATCAAACGGATGGACGGCGAAATCGCGATCAATCCCCCACGCCCGTCCCGAGTGCGGGTCCGAGACGACGAAGCCGCCGTCAACGCCGACGATGAGCGCGCCCGCGGAATAGTCTGCGCCGAGCTTGACGCGTTTGCGCTCCTGTCCGTCCCGGCCGTAGATGGCGACCTCGTCCCCGACGCCGCTCGCCTGGACCGCGCCGATCTCGGGCGTCCCATCGCCGTCGAGGTCCGAAAACGCGGCGACCGTCCCGCCGCGATCGTCCGTGCCGAACGGCGCGACTTCAAGGATCTCCGAGTCCGACAGGATGCGGAAGCGCGTTGGCACGCCCGGGAGCGTGCCCTCGAGCGTGAGCGCGGACGACGCTGACGTTGCGGATTGGAATCGCGCGTCATCGAGCGCGGCGGCGGCATCCACGCGCCCGGCCCCGAGCTTGCCGGCGAGCGACATGGAATTCTTCGCGTCAATCGGCACGGCCGACGCGATAATGCGCTTGCGCAATTCCGAGGCGCCCCACGTCGGATGCGCGGACTTCACGAGCGCCGCGATCCCGCTCACGATCGGCGCGGCGACGGACGTTCCGCTATACCCGCCGGCGAAGTGCGTCGTCGTCGCATCGAGGATCGACCCCGTGTACGGCGGCCGTGCACCGAAGATGTCCACGCCGGGCGCCATCACGTCGACGCACGATCCGTAATTCGCGAACGACGCTTTCTGGTCGCTCTCGTTCGTTGCGCTCACCGTGAGCGTCCCGAAGAGGCCGTCCGGCGCCGCGCACGCCGGATAGACGGGTGTCTTTCCGAGATCCTTCCCGAGCTTCTCGCCATTCCCCGCGACCGTCACCGTCAACACGCCCTTTGACCGGGCATACGCGATCGCGTCGTCGAGATCCGGATCGCGCACGTCTCCTTCAATGCTCAAGTTGATGATGGATGCGCCGTTGTCCGCCGCATACCGGACGGCGTTCGCGACGTCGGTCGTCGAACCGGTCCCATCACCGGCGAGCGCGACGAGCGGCATGATCTTCACGTTCCACGCGACGCCCGCAACGCCCAGCCCATTGTTCCCCTGCGCGGCGATGAGCGATGCAACGAGCGTCCCGTGGACGTACGCGTCCTCGTCCGTCGCGTCGCCCCAGGGCCTCACGTCGTTCGAATTCGCGATGAAATTCCACCCGTGGACGTCGTCGACGTACCCGTTCCCGTCATCGTCCTTCCCATTCCCGACGATCTCGCCCGGGTTCGTCCAGATGTTGTCCTTCAGATCGTCGTTGTAGATGTCGACGCCCGTGTCGACGACCGCGACGATGACGGCCGGCGATCCGGTCGTCTTGTCCCACGCCGCCGGCGCGTTGATTTTGGCGAGATCCCACTGCTCCCCGTAATACGGATCGTTCGGGACAAGCGCGAACGCCGCCGTTCCTACGAGTTGGGAGCAGACGATGAAAAGCGCAACGAGACTGACCCTTTTTTTCATGCGCGCTGATCGTAGCATTTGATGGGGGCGGCGTCTAACAGAGGGAAGGTTCGTACGATCGTAGGATCGTAAGACCGGAAGAGAGACGTGCCGCACGGTCGTACGATCCTACGATCCTACGATCCTACGAACCTACGAACTTCCCCTTCCCCGTTGCTAAAACGCCCGTTTTCCTGTACGCTCCAACGCAACATGTACCAGTTCGGCCTGAACCTGAAGCGCCTCCTGCTCGTCGCAGGAGATTTTGCCGCGCTCGAAGCCGCGCTCGTCCTTGCGCTCTTCCTGCGGTACGGCGGCATTACGGCAAAAACGTGGTCCCTGCATGCGCTCCCGTTCGCCATCGTCATCACCGCATGGCTCATCGGCCTCTACGTGACCGGCCTCTACGAGCTGACGCGCGCGAAAAACACGCTTCCGAATTTCCGCACGTTCCTCGAGGGGATGTTCGTGAATCTCCTCGTCGCCGTGGCGTTCTTCTACCTCGTACCGGTCTTCGGCATCGAACCGCGGACGAACCTCTTCATCTTCTTCGCGATCTCGCTCTTCCTCATCTACGCGTGGCGGCTCGCGTTCAACCGGTTCATCGCCAAAGGGCTCTTCCGGACGCGGCTCTGCTACGTCGGCCCGGCCGAGGAGGCCGCCACATTCCGCGATCTCGTCGCGACAAACACCCTCGGTTTCGAGCTCGTGTCCATCATCACGACGACGCCCCGCTTCGCCGCCGAAGCGGACGGCATTCACTGGACGGAGGATATCGAGAGCCTCCCCGCGCTCATCCGGAGCGACCGGATCGACGGCGTCGTGCTCGGACACCACGTCGACGAGATCGAAGCGCTCAAAGAAGCGCTCTACCGCGCGCTCGACACGTCCGTGGCGTTCATCGACCGCCGCGACCTCGAAGAAACGCTGACCGGCCGCGTGCCGGTCGCCGCCGTGGACAAGGCATGGTTCCTCCGGCACTTGCGCGAATCCGAAAAAGCGTGGTTTGAAAGCGTGAAACGCGGACTCGACGTCGTCGTCGCCATCCCGTTCGGCATCCTCACGATCGCGCTGACGCCGTTCGTTGCACTCGCGATCAAGCTCACGTCGCCGGGGACGGTCCTCTACACGCAGGAACGCGTCGGGAAGAACGGGAAGCGCTTCCGCATCGTCAAATTCCGGACCATGCGCGCGGATGCGGAAGCGGGAGGCATGCAATTCTCAACGAGAGGCGACGCGCGCGTCACGCCGCTCGGACGGTTCCTCCGCGCCACGCGGATCGACGAGCTCCCCCAGGTTTGGAACGTCCTCACGGGCGACATGTCGTTCGTGGGCCCGCGCCCCGAACGCCCCGAATTCGTTGCCCAGCTCACGGAACGCATGCCGTACTACGCGCTCCGTCACCTCACGCGCCCCGGCCTCACGGGATGGGCGCAGATCAAGTACGACTACGCGAGCACGCTCGACGACAACCTCGTGAAACTCCAGTACGACCTCTACTACGTCAAACACCGCTCGCTCCTCCTCGATCTTGCGATCCTCCTGAAGACGATAGATACGATCTTGAGAAGGAAAGGCACGTGAAGAAGTCGTAAAGTCGTGAAGGCGGAAAGTCGTGGAGCTGCTAAAAAGGGCTCCACGACTTTACGACTTCGCCAGACCCCACGCCCCCAACAGCTCCTCCAACCCCTCGTCAAACTTAACCCTGGGTTCCCAGCCGAGAAGCTCCCGCGTGAGCGAGATGTCCGCGAGCGTGTCGCGCGCTTCGCCGACGCGTCCCGGAACCGATACCCTCGGTTTTCCGAACGCGCATGCAATCTCGTTCACGCTGTGGCGCGCGCCGGCGCCGACGTTCAGGACTTCTCCCTTGCCGACGCGATCGGATGCCATTGCGCGGACGTTCGCGTCGACGACATCGAAGACGTGCGTGAAGTCGCGCGTCTGCTCCCCGTCGCCCGCGATCGTCAATGACTCTCCGGCGAGCGCCTGGCGCTTGAAGACGCTCAAGACCGTGACGTACGCCCCTTCATCCGCCATGTTCGGACCGTACACGTTGAAATACCGGAGCGAAACCGTCTCGATGCCGAAGAGCGCGGAGAACTGCGTGCAGAAAAGTTCGCCGACGTACTTCTGGAGCGCGTACGGATTCAACGGCTTCGCAATCATGTCCGGCGTCAGCGGAAGCGTTGCCTGCATCCCGTACGCGGATGACGATGCGGAATAGACGACCCGCTTCACCTTCGCATCCCGCGCCGCCGTAAGGACGGAGACCGTGCCCATGATGTTCGCCTTCGAGGATTCAACGGGATGTTCCATCGAAAACGGAACGCGTGGGAGCGCCGCAAGGTGGAAGACGCCGTCAATCCCCTCGAACGCGGGCCGGATCGATTCCAGGTCCGTCATATCGAGTTCGCTAAAATCGGCCTCTGCGGGAATCCGTTCCCGTTTCCCGGTTGAGAGATTATCGAGAACACGGACCTGATGCCCATCGTCCAACAGACGACGGACGAGGTGATGTCCGATGAAGCCTGGCGCCGCCGGTCACGAGGTAGAGCATACAGGGGAAGTTAGAAGTTAGAGAGAAGAAGGGGAAGCTGGAAGCTAGAAGCTGGAAGCTGATCTTTTATTGGTGCGTGCGAGCAATGAGCGCGTTCAGCAGCTTATATGCGCTGACGGATTTTAAAAAAACTTCACGAAATATGCTCGACTCCATATAACCGAGGTCTCTCGCAAGAATGAGCTGGCTCTGAAGCTCGGCTATTGAACCGGACGCGATCGTGTAAAATTGTTTCTTATCCGCAAACGTCCTGCGTCCGAATCCTTCCGCGATATTGGAGGAAATCGATATCGCACTTCGTCTCATCTGCGATGTTAAACAGAACAATTCGTCTTTGGGAAATAATTTTGTATTTCTATAGATCATCAGAATCAGAGCATGGCTCGTTCGCCATGCTTCGAGGTCCGTAAAGTTACAAATCTTCTTTTGCTGTCTGGCGTCGGGCATATGCTGGAAGCTAGAAGCTGGAATCTGGAAGCTTCAAATAAGATCTGTTACTCAATCAAATCAGCTTCCAGCTTCTAGCTTCCAGCTTCCCCTCTTTCGGGCGATCCTTCCCTCCACTGTACATCAATCCCCTGCCCGCGCTGGAGGCCGCAGTTATACGCCTCGGCGGCGTCCAGGAGCGTCAAATCGACGCCTGAGGCCTTCGCAAGCTGGATAATCGAGCGCGTATCCTTCGGAAGGCATTTCCCGCCGTATCCGCGGTAGCCCTTGTGGTCAATCTCGAGGTGCTGCGTTCCGATCCATGGCTCCGCTTTTGCGCAATCTTTCACGGTTTCGTAATCGATGCCGAGCGTTCCGCAGAGGTCGAACATCTGGTTCGCGTACGCGACCTTGAGCGCATAGAATGCGTTTCCGAAATACTTCACCATCTCCGCGGCCTTCGCGGGGACGATCCGTTCGAACGGCGCGGACGGGAGGAGACCCAGAACGAGCTCGGCGTCGCGGCGCGATGCGGCCGTATACCCGACGATCTGCCGGTTCGGATGCTGCATGTCCTGATCGACCGTCGTCTCCGTGAGGAATTCCGGATTGAAGAGGATGCGGTGCTGCGGGTAGAATGACTGGATACGATCCGTCGTTCCGGGAAGGATCGTCGATTTCAGAACGATTGTTTTCCCGGGGACCGAAACGGCATCGAGCGCGGCGCGGATGAACGAATCGTCGAACCCCCGCCCGTCCAGATAGTACGGCGTCGGGACGGCGACGAAGATGACGTCGGCATCCACGAGCACGGATGCGTCCCCAAGCCTCTTTGGCGGATCGTACCGCCCGGCTTCAATCCCTCGCGTCTTAAAAAACCGGTCGAGCGCGCCGCCGACCATTCCGGTACCGATAATGGAGATCTTCTGAGGCATGCGATTATTCCGCTTCCTAGCGCGACTCCGCTCCCGCGGGCTTGACGTCGGGCATCGCCGCGATCTTCTTCCGGATCGCGATGAGCGAACGTCCGACGCCGACGATATTGTCCCAACGCAGGGCTTTTGATTTTCCGGGCCTCGGCTGAATGCGCACCGGCACCTCCACGTACGACGCTCCCCGTTTCAGGAACGTGAGGACGATTTCCGACGCGTACGTAAAACTCCCCGTCGTCGGGAGGGCCGTGAGGAGCAGTTCCCTCCGGTAGAGGTTCGTCCCGTTGTAGTATCGGATGCGGTGCCCGAACATCGTGTTCAACAGCCAGATGTACGCCTTTGAGATGGCGCGGCGGTGGAACGGGCGATCCTTCTGGTTCTCCGTATACGCGAGCACCATGTCCGCGGACCCCATGGCGCGGAACAGGGCGGGGAACGACGCGCTGTCGTTCTCGTTGTCGCCCGGAATCAGGACGACGTACGTTTTCGTGGCCGCGAGAACGGCATTGCGGTAGTTCACGCCGAGCGGACGGAACACGCTGCTGTGCATCAGGCGGATGCGCGGGTCCTTCAGGGCGAGTTCCTTCACGATCTCCGTGGTCCGATCCTCGGTCCCGTCCAGATCGACGCACGAGGCAACGATGATCTCGTAATCCCCGATGTCCGACAGCGCGAGCGCGGCCTCGACGCTCCGGATCGCCGCCGCGATGTTCTTTTCTTCATTCAACGCCGGAACGATCACGCTGAGCGATGGCATCATATCGTGCAAATCCTACAGAACAGCGGCGCGTTTGGCAACCGGGAGCTCCGCCAGCGGAAAAACCGGAACATCAAAAAAAGGAAAAAGCGCGTCAGGGCATTTTCCGATCTCCATTCGCCCATCCCCTACAACGGATCCCGTTCCACGGGCTCGGCTTCTCCCATGGGCGCGATCTTCTTCCGGAGTGCGATGAGCGAACGCACGACGCTCACGACGCTGTCCCAGCGCAGGGCTTTTGATTTCCCCGATCTCGATTGAACGCGCATTGGCACCTCCGCGTACGATGCCCCCCGCTTCAGGAGCGTGAGGACGATTTCCGACGCGTACGTGAAACCTTCCGTCGTCGGGAGAGCCGTGAGGAGCTGCTCCGTTCGGTACAGATTCGGACCGTTGTAGTACCGAAGATGGTGCCCGAACATCGTGTTCAAGAGCCAGATGTACGCCTTCGAGAGCGCGCGGCGATAAAATGGCCGATCCCCCTGGTTCGCCGTGTATGCGAGCACCATGTCCGCGGAACCGATGGTCCGGAACATGACCGGAAACAACGCACGATCGATCTCGTTGTCGCCCGGAATCATCACGACGTACGCCTTCGTCGCCGCGAGAACGGCATTTCGGTAGTTCACGCCAAGCGGTCTGTAGACGTCGCTATGGAGCAGACGGATACGCGGCTCGCCGGAGGCGAGCCCGGTGACGATCTCACCCGTCCGGTCCATGGTTCCATCCGTATCGGTGCACGTCGCCACGATGATCTCAAAATCGTCAATGCCCGATACGGCGAGCGCATCAAGGATGCTCCCGATCGTTGCGGTGATGTTTTTCTCTTCGTTGAGGGCCGGGACGATCACGCTGAGCGACGGCGCCATACGCGGCTTAGCGTACAGAATCCCGTGGCGCTTGGCAACCGGACGGTGGCGCTTAACCGCATCACGGACGATATTCCCCGAACGACGCATCGCGCGTACCATGGACGGCGATCTATGCTCCAACCCATCCAACGGATCATCTTTGATTTCGGCGGCGTCTTCATGCAGGGAGAAATCGAGGACATTGCGCCCCGCCTTGCGGAGAAGTACGGCGTCGATCCGACGCTGTTTCAGGAAAACGTCTTACGCGACTGGCTGAAGGCGATGACCGACCCCGGATATGACCGGACGTTCTGGATGCTTAGCGCCAAACAGCTCCGCATCCCGATGAAACAGCTCTTTGGCGAGTTCATGTCGTTTCCCCGCCTCCAAACCGACGTTGTCGGGATCGCGCGCGGCCTTCGCCGACGCTACCCGCTTGCGATGCTCACCGATCAGATCCGCTCGTGGCACATCCCGCTCATGAAGCAGTTCCGTCTCAACGGGATGTTTTCGACGGTCGTCACTTCCTACGAGGAACGGCTCTCAAAACCAGACCCGCGGATCTTTCTGCGTCTCGTCGATCGGCTCTCCGCCGATCCGAAGGAGTGCCTCCTCATTGATGACCGTCCCGCCAACCTTGTTCCGGCAAACGCGATGGGGATGGCGACGATCCTCTTCCGCGATGCGGACCGGTTGCGCGCGGAACTTGAACGAATGGGCGTCGGATAACAAGATGCGCGGAAAAAACCGTCACGTAGGGATACGTTGAGGTTGTTTCCGCGCTCATTCGAGCAGGCCAACGGCCGATTAGTCGCGTTAAACGCGATCAGACCTTGTCGACCGTCCGGAGATAGTCAGCGAGCGCGTGCAGGATCGTTTCGTGACCGAGTTCCGCGTGGCCGTATTCCATCGTATTGAGGTAGATGTTCAGGTTGCCGGTCTTCCGGAGGGCGTTATCGCCGCCGAACGCCGAGAGCGTGACGACCTCGCAGCCGATTTGGCGCCCTTCCCACGCCGCGTTCACGATGTTCTTCGAATTGCCGGAGCTCGAAATGGCGAAGAGGACGTCCCCTTGTTTCGCGAACATCTTGACCGGCTCGGCGAACATGCGTTCATACCCGAAATCGTTCACGCTGGCGGTGAGGAGCACCGGGTCATTGAACGCCATCGCAGTGACCTTCGCGCGTTTCAGGAGGTCGAACGCGATGTGAGACGCGACCGCCGCGCTCCCGCCGTTCCCGACCAGCATGACTTTCCCGCCGCTGGCGCGTAACCGGCTCAATCGGGCGACCAGTCCCTCGAGCGTCGACATGGCATCGAGCGTGCCTCCCGCCGCGTCGGTCACGACGACGCCCTGCACGCACGTCTGAAGATTGCTGGCGTACTGTTGATAATACTCTCGGAGTGACATAGGCGTTGGTCTCTTGTGTGGGTGAATGAGGTGAATGTACTGGCGTGTTATGCCATGAGCGCTTTGATGAAGTCAAACAGCGGTTTCGGCTCCACGGATTCGCGATTGCCGACAATCGTGACGGCCTGCGATCCCACCGCGTTCCCGATGAATCCGACGAGGTCCATCGGCATGCCCGCGGCGACGCACGGCGCCGTCACGGCGAGGAACGCGTCCCCCGCGCCCACGGCATCGACGACCTTCGGCGGCGAGAGCACCGGAATGCGCGCGATGTCCCTCCCCTGCTCGTACACGAGGCAGCCCCGATGACCGAGCGTCCCAATCGCCTTTTTGCACGAGAGCCGGTCCGCGACCTGTCCAACGAGCGGTTCGACGTCGCCGAACCGGTCCAGCGTGGCCATACGGAGCTCCTGGTGGTCAATGCAGACGAAATCCGCGCGCGGGTACCGCGTGATCGGATTGAAGCCGATGTTCGCCGCGTTCGTCTGCGTGTTAACGGCGAGGAACGGCGCCTGCGAAGAAAGGAGCTGGACCGTCTGCGGCGAAATGAGGCCATGGAGGTAGTCGAGCGAGATGACGACGTCGTACTGCGGAAGCACCGAGGAGAGGTACGAATGGAGTTCGGCTTCCTGCGCGGGCTGGAGGTTCTGGTCGTCAAAGTCGTAGACCTCGAACATTTTTGAAAGAAAAACTCTTTCAACGTACCGCCGCTTCACGGTCGTCGGCGCGCCGTCGCGGTAGATCGCCTTCAGCGTGACGTTCGGCTTCAGGTGCTCGCGGATGAACGACTCGCGGCTATTCGTGTTTCCGAGCGACGTAATGACATGGACGGTCTCGCAGAAGCCGGCCACGTGGTTTGCGCACGCGAAAATTCCGCCGATAAACGACTCCGTATCCAGAATTTGGGATGCGATCGTATTCGCTTTCGACGGCTTGTTCATCGGCTTGACGTAGCAATACTCGTCGATGACCGCATCGCCGATGAGGAGGATGCGCAGTGGACGGATCCGCTTGATCTCATTGATGACATCGTCCGCGCCGTACCGCTGTCGAAAATCCTTGAGGAACGAACGGGCGTCCTCCGACGTCAGATTGAAATGTTTGTTGAGGAGCGAACTCGAGCTATATGCCGGTTCGTACGTGTAGACCAGACGACCGCCCACGGCTTCCACCGCGCGCTTCTCTTCGGCAACGGGCGATGCCGCGTTCGATTCCTCCGCCGCATGTTTTCCTCCTTTTGCAAACACATCCGGTCGAAGCGCAAGGATCACGGGCGCGGCGGTCGGATGATCGGAGACCGCGACGACATCCACGCAGGCGAGCGCGGAAAGGAACTCCGCGCGGGCGTCATGAGAAAATACGGGGCGCCCGGGCCCCTTGTTCACGTGGCGGTCGCTCTTCAACGCCACGACGAGGACATCCCCTTCCTTTTTCGCGGCGGTGAGATGCTTCAGATGGCCCGGATGGATAAGATCGTAACAGCCGTGACAGAGCACGACCCGTTTTCCCTCCGCGCGCAGCGGAGCGAGATGTTCGGCAAGCCGTTCCAGGAGGACGATCTTATCGTTCATACGTCATGACATCATGGGAGTCTCAAGGACGATGCGTACGGCTTCATCAAGGTCTGCGGCACGATGCGTCGCGGCTGAAGCGACCTCTTCGTCAGCCGGGATGACGTTGATCCGGAGCGCGCATCCCGCCGCCCGACCGGCGTCCATATCCGTAGCGAAATCGCCGATCATCGCGGACGAGGCAGGATCAATTCCGTGTTCATCGCAGAGGTCGGCGATCATGCCCGGCTTCGGCTTCCGGCAGGAGCAACCGTCTTCGTTCCGGTGGGGGCAGAGGCGGCTATCTTCGATCATAACGCCGTTTTCCGCAAGCCGTTGGACGATGAGCCCGTGGAGGCGATCCGCCTCCGCCTGCGTGAGGTACCCGCGTGACACGCCGCTCTGGTTGCTCACGATGAAGAGCCGGCATCCCGCGTCCCGAAGCTTCCGGAGGGCCTCCGCGGCCCCGGGCGCAAGCACGGCCTGCTCCGACGACGTCACATGGACCCCGATTGGGAGCTTCGGCGTAACGATGCCTTCGCGATCCAAAAAAACGGCAGGGGCCGATCTCCGATCTTCCGGTGTGCACATAGGGCTGCGCTATTTAACCGTTCGGGGGAGTGTGTGTCAAAAGTGGCTGTTCATATCTCTACCTTTCAGAGATATCTCTACTTGAGATTGGCTATAAGCCAAACGGAGAAGCTGGAAGCTAGAAGCTGGAAGCTGGCAGAAGACTTCAATCATGTCAGCTTCCAGCTTCTAGCTTCCAGCTTCTCCGTTTGACACGAGCCCCTAATCCTGCCTAAATGCTCGGAACGCACATTCGACCTCCATCCTCATTCCAAGGAGACAGACCATGGAAGATTGTTATCTCGATGTCCTCCTCCTCGGCGGCGGAGTGGCCGGACTGTGGCTGCTCGATGAACTCCGCCGTTCCGGGTATTCCGCGCTCCTCGTCGAGACGAAGGCGCTCGGCAGCGGCCAGACGATCCCGTCCCAGGGCATCCTCCATGGCGGCTTCAAACACGCGATCGGCGGGCGCGGGCGCGCGTACGTCCGCACGCTGAACGCGATGCCGGACATCTGGCGAGCATGCCTCAACGGAGAACGCGAGCCGAATCTGGACGGCGTTGCCCTGCGCGGCGCATTCCACTACTGCTGGCGGACGCGTTCCGTCGGCGCGATCTTCGGCCAGATCGGAGCCCGTTTCGGCCTGAACGTGGATCTGACCCGCATTCCGCCCGTCGGCCGTCCGCCGCCCCTCTGGAATTGCCCAGGCGACGTCTTTCGTCTGGACGAGCAGATCGTGGACCCAAGGAGCCTCGTCTCCGTTCTTGCTGAACGGAACAAGGCACACCTCATCCACGCGTACGGGATCCAGATCCTCCCTTCCGGTCCAGGACGCGTCGAGGAAGTCCAGATCGCCGCCCCGGAGTTTTCGCACTTCGCGCGCCTTCATCCACGAAACGTCGTCCTGACGGCGGGCGAAGGGAACGCGGCGCTCCGCGAGGCCTGCGGCCTCCACCCGGGCGTCATGCAGCGGCTGCCGCTCTCGATCCTCGTGATCCGCGGCAAGCTTCCGCACCTGAACGGATTCTGCATCGACGGCACGCACGCAAAAGCCGTGATCACCACCCAGTCCGTTTCACCGGATGAGACGGTGTGGCAGGTCGGCTGCGAAGGCGTCTCATCAACGGACCCCGACTTCAAAGAAGCCGCGTGGCGCGAAGTGTACGAAGCGCTCCCCGGCTTCGAGTGGCCGAAGATCAGCCTGTCAACGTATCAGGTGAACCGCGCCGAGTACGTCGAACAGGGCGAATCCCGTTCGGATGGCGTCCAGATCCTCACGGACGGCAACGTGATCACCGCCTGGCCGACGAAGCTCGTCCTCGCGCCGCTCCTCTCCGAGCAGATCGCGAGCAAGCTGGATTCGCCTTTGGTGCGCATGGACATTCCATCGGCCTTTTCCGCTTGGCCGCGGCCATCCGTCGCGCCTTCTCCCTGGACGAGTAACGTCCCTCGCCGCGCCCTCCTCTTTACCGGGGAGGGCGTATTCTTTTCGCTTATTGGCTTATTGGCTCGTTGGATTCGTCATGTCGACCATCTCGTTCAAGAGCCCAACAATCCAACAAGCCAGAAAGACGTCGCTTTGACGGCATGACGGCCCCTTGGTAAGTTCCCGGCCGGAGGCACCATGAAGAAAACCGCACTTTTCATCGGCGGCACAACAGGGCTCGGACTCGAGCTCGCACGCACGGCCCATGCCGACGGCTGGGATGTGACGATCGCGGGGCGCACGGCGGAAACCTGTCCGCTTGTCGCGAAAGGATTTGCCAAGCCGTTTCCGCTTGATCTCGAAGCGGAACGGATCAACATCCCCCCTGATCACGCGGGGCCCTTCGACCTCATCGTATGGGCCGCAGGGGTCTATCAAGAAGGACGGTTCCTCGAACTCATCCCGCGCGCAATCGACCGATACGCGCGTAACCATCTCATCGGACCCATTTCCGCGATCACGGAACT
Organism: Candidatus Uhrbacteria bacterium; assembly: GCA_963835915.1. Taxonomy (GTDB): domain Bacteria; phylum Patescibacteriota; class Patescibacteriia; order 2-12-FULL-60-25; family 2-12-FULL-60-25; genus 2-12-FULL-60-25. The sequence goes on along the minus strand of CAWIHE010000004.1, from coordinate 506,269 downwards.
GCTCCGCACGAACAGGAGGCGCGAGAAGCCCTGTCACCTCGTCGTCATCGGGTCGACGAGCGCATACGTCTCGCGGGTCGACGAATCGCTGTACGACGCGCTGAAGGCCGCGAAAGCCCAGCTCGCCCGCGCGCTCGGCAAAGAACTGCCGCGCGACCTCCCGGGTTCCAAGGTGCTTCTCGCCTGTCCCGGCGGAATGGCAACCCCATTCTGGGAAGGGCGCGATCGCGATACGAGCAAATTCATGGACCCGTTCGACGTCGCCTTCGCGATCTGGCACGAAGTCCAGTTTCAAAAAACGCCGTTCCTCGAAATCCGGATTCTCCGCCAGCCGGACCGGAGCCCGAAGGTCGAGTACGGACCGCAGCTTCCAGAGTGAGACGACTCGGAGCCTCCCGCGCGCACGTGGCACGCAGGAGGCTCGTTCTTTTTACGAGAAGCTGGAAGCTGGAATCTAGAAGCTAATAAATGAGAGAGAAATCCTCATAACGACAGCTTCCAGCTTCTAGCTTCCAGCTTCCCCTTTCGGGTTGATGATGCGCGCGTATATAAAAAGTTCCCCCCGATCCGTCTGACGACAAATCGGGGGAACGAGAGGAGCCTCACTTGACGAAGTTATCCGTGGGACCGGGATGGGTGAGCTTCCAGAGGAACCGGTTCGGCGCGTCCATCTGGCAGCTCTTCATGCACTGCCGCACGTCGAGGCCGCCGTCGGCCGGAGGTTTCCGGGTGTACTCCCAGCACGCCCTGCGGCGTTCACCGCGCCAGATCTCCGAGAACGGCTGATCGTTCACGTTCCCGAAGCGGAACCGGTGGTCACCGAATTCGCCGCTCTCATCGATCCGACCCACGTACGCCGAGCATCCCCAGACCTCGCCGTCCGCCTCGACGTACGCCCAGTGGAACGGCGTGGAGTGGCAGCACTCGTACCCGCGGTCGTCCGCGCGCACGTTCGCCATGGATTCGCGGCGCACGATGACCTTGAACGCATCCGTCTGGAGGGACTCGGCCTCGGCAAGGACGTCCTCGAGGGAGTCGTCGCTCACGTTCCCGTACATCCGCGAACGTGACTCGACGAGTTCGACCGTGTGGAGCTTAAACGGCTTCACATGGAATTCATCCACGCCGATGTCGCGGACGCGCTTTGCGAGCGGAACGATCGTCGGGATGTTCGATGGGTACCGTTCCATGATGAGCGATCCCCGATCTCTGCCCTCGGCTTCCGGGAGCGCGACGATCTGGACGAAGATCTGCGGGCCCGACTGGAGCAGATCGCGCAGCCTCACCGCGGCTTCGAGGTTCCGCATGACGCGTTCGAAGTGCGACGGATTGCACCGGTGGATGCGCGCGTGCGTTTCGGCGTCGCCGCCGTTGACCGACGCGAGGATCCATTTGAACCCCGGAGCGCTGAACGCGCGCTCCGTGAACTTGCCCAAGAGGAGCACGGCGTTCGTGATGATCGATGAGTCGATGCCCGCGCGGTCGGCGTGGAGGATGGCGTCCGCGAGGTCCTTCTTCGCGTCCTTGTCGCGGTAGAACAGCGGCTCTCCGCACCCGGCGAACTGCGTCGAGAGGACGCCGTGCTTCGCCATGTCAGTGAGCGTAGATTCCATGACCCCATACCGGAGCCGCGGCGTGTCTTTGCGATCGAGCATGTAGTCCACGCTGCACATGGTGCACCGGTGGATGCATGCGCCGATCGGCGAAATCTCCACGTAGATGGGAAAGACGTACTGCGCCTTCCCCCAGTCATCCTTCGCGGCGAGCCAATCGGCCATGCGCTTGGGATGCAGATGCAGCTTCTGGCCGTCAATGCCGTTGTCGACGTTCAGCTTGTCCATGACCCTTCACCTCTTCAAGTGGGAAAAGTGCGTTGTGCTTTGCAGGGCGATCTTGCGGGAGAGGGTATGTTTCGTCAAGCGGACGTATTCAAACGACATTTCAACGAATAACCCTCAGTCATTCTCACTTCAAACAAAAAAGGCCTCGCACACAAAGGACGCGAGCGAGGCCGGAGAGCGAAAACGCCGGAGGCGGTCAGGAAAGCTTTCCCGTGGGAGAAGATGATGGCAGGAGCCGCGAGAAGCCGTGAAAGACGAGCAAGACGATCCCGACGACGACGCGGGGAATGAGAATCCACCAGAGCAGGAGGACGATTGCGCTCTCCTTGCGTCTCCCCTCGTATGGGAGGTGGAGGATGAACGACGGACGCTCGAACAAGTCGAAGAGGACGGTGGGCAGCGCGGGCGCGTCCGGCTTCAGGAACCAGCCGAACTCAGGTCCATCGACGACCGAGGCGTAGGTCATCCTTTCCTCCATCCAGGACGATAGGTTCGGGCAGAGGACGTAGCGGTAGAACAAGAGGAAAGGCACTCCGATGACGAGATATGCGATCGCACACGCGATGAACATGGGAAGGGTCACGGTCGTTCTCCTTTGTGAATGAGCTCACGCCTCCATGGCTTGAAAGCGATCATCTGGCGACGCCGACGATGCTAATAGCTATATCAGAATCAGACAGGGCCGTCAAGAAGCCAAGCGTCGATCGTCTCACCCTTTTGACAGCTCGACGGCTCAACTCCGCTCGTTGATTCATCAAAAAACAGGAGCCCGTCTCATCAAGTGGATGAGACGGGCTCGCCGCTTACGGGAAGGCTCAGAACGGGCCCTGGATGGCCTCGGATGCGAACCCGTCATGAAAATAGACGGGCGCCGTCCGGGAAAGGAGTTGATGCGCACGGATGACAATGTCACGCGAGCCGGGATAGTAGGCCGTCTCGAGCGGTTCGGCCATCGGCGTGGGACAGGCCGGAAGGCCGATCCGCACGGGCGGCGCTTTGAGGGACGCAAACTCCCGCTCGGTCACGGTTGCGACGATTTCCGCGGAGATGCCGAAGTCGACCCACCCCGTATCGGCCATGATGAGGCGCCCGGTCTTCCGGACGGACGCGCAAACCGTCTCCTTATCCCACGGACGGATTGAACGAAGGTCGATGACCTCCGCGCTGATACCCTCCGCTTCGAGGATGTCGGCCGCGCGCTTCGCCTCGTAGACCGACTGGAGGAGCGTAACGATCGTGACGTCGTTTCCCGGCCGGACGATGCGCGCTTTCCCGAACGGAATCTTATACGGCGCTTCCGGCACGGGACACTCCTCGGGATGGCACAGCCGGTGCTCAAGGTAGATCACCGGCGCGTTTCCCGAGAGCGCGGTCATGAGCAGGCCCTTCGCGTCGAAGGCGTTCGACGGCGCCACGACGTGCATGCCCGGGAAGTGGGCGAAGATCGACTGGAGGCTCTGCGAGTGCTGTCCGCCCTGTCCGCGCGACCGTCCGACGATGGCGCGGATCACGAGCGGGACCGTGAGCTGCTCCCCGCTCATGTACCTCCACTTCGTGAGCTCGTTGCCGAGCTGGCTCAGGCAGAGGAGGAGGAAGTCGTTCCGCGCGTGGACGTGGAGAGGCCGCATCCCCTGCATGGCCGCGCCGCCCGCAATGCTCGTGAGTGACGCTTCCATGATCGGCGTCTCGATGACGCGGGACGGACCGAATTCCTTAAACGCCGGGACCGTCGTACCAAAGATGCCGTTCGGATCCGACACGTGCAGTCCGAGGACGAACACGCTCGGGTCGTTCCGCATGGCCTGGACCGTGGCTTCCGCGATCGCTTCCGTGCACTTCAGCGTTCGGCCCGCGGAAGGCGGGATCGGATCCTCGAAGACCTCGACCTCGTCGCCCACGCCGCGCGCGATCTCGGAAACCTTCGGGTCGGCGCTCGCCTCCGCGAAGCGGAACGCCTCGTCCACTTCCGCGCGGATCTCCGCATCGTAGTGTTCGAGTTCGGCCGGCGGGACGCCGTACGACAGGATTTCCTTGCGGAAGCGCTCAACCGGATCGCGGGCCATCCAAAATTTCAACTCCTCTTCGGGCCGCTTCATGATGCCCCGGTTGTGTTCGACGTGTTCGCGCCAGCGGTACGTCTCCGCGACGATGAGCGTGGGCCCACCGCCGTTGCGCGCGCGCGCGATCGCTTCGCCCGCCGCAGCGTGCACCTTGAGCAGGTCGTTGCCGTCCACCTGGACGCTCGGCATGCCGTACCCGTCCGCGCGCGGCGCGATGGGAACGGCCTGGCGCTCAAACCGGCGGGCCATGGTGGAGTAATCGTTGTTTTCGCAGAAAAAGATGACGGGGAGCTTGTGGTAGACCGCAAAATTCATGCACTCGTGGAAGACGCCCGGCTCGACCGCCGCATCGCCGAAAAAGGCGACGCCGACGCGGCGTTCTCCGCGCTGCTTGAAGGCGAGCGCGGCGCCCACCGGAAGCGGCATGGAGCCGCACACAATCGCGGACGTGCCGTACATGCCGCACGACGCGTCGATGAGGTGCATGGAGCCGCCGCGCCCGTGCGCGCAGCCCGTTTCCTTCCCGTACATCTCCGCGATCATCTTCTTCATGTCCCCGCCCTTTGCGAGGTAGTGCGCGTGGCAGCGGTGCGTGGAATAGATGACGTCGCTCTTCTCGAGGTGGGCGCAGGCCCCGACCGCCGCCGCCTCCTGGCCGATGGACAGGTGAACCGGACACTTCATGCGGTCCTCGGCGTACCGCTCGGCAATCCGCTCCTCCACCTGGCGGATGCGGACCATGGTGCGGTACATCGCGACGAGCTCGGACGCGAACGGGATGTGAACGGCTGATTTCATAGCGTTGAACACCGTAATCTGCGTCAGTCCGTCTGTCAACTCGCACCCGTCAAGCCCACGCCGCACAACGACGCCGCATGCAGACGTCAGACCTTGCGGTCGTTGAAGATCCACGCGGTTCTTGCTAGGATTGCAAACATGAATATTCAAAAGGAAGCCGGCGCCATGCGTCGTCTGAGACATGTCGTGATATTCGGAGGAATCGGTTTACTTGGGCGGCACCTCGTCCGCTTACTTGAGGACGCTGGAACGATTGTTGAATTGCCACAATGGGAGGACGTTCCGATCGAATCGCTCGGTCTCGTCCGTGATTCGCTTGCGGCCTGCGGGCGGAAAGGGAAGATCGACTGCGTGTTCAACGCCGCCGCATGGACCGACATGCAGGCCGCGGAGAAGGAGCCGGCCAAGGCATTCCAGGTAAACGCAGTAGGCGCCCAGAACGTGGCTCTGGCCGCAACGGAGAGCGGCTCTCCCGTCATTCACGTCTCAACTGACGCGGTATTCGACGGGACGAGCGAGCGGCCCTACGAGGAGGACGATCCGCCGAACCCGTTGTCCGCATACGGACGATCCAAGCGTGACGGTGAACGGCTCGTCGAAGACGCGGCGCCGAGACATCACATCGTACGGGTCTCGGCGCTCTACGGCGAAGAGGAGATCCCTGACCGAAGCCGATGGCACCGCCGTTCACGCGTGTACGACGACCTGCGTGACGGCAGGACCGTCCGATGCGACAACCTCCGTCGCACGCAGCCCTCGTGGGCACGAGACACGGCGGCGATGCTGATCCGCATTGCGCAGACGGATTCGTTCGGCACATGGCACGTGACGTGTACCGGAGAGGCGACCGGATTCGATTTCGCGCATGAGATGGCGAAGGAGCTCGGGATCAATCCCAAATTGGAAGTAACACTCGATGATGTGAACATGTACCCGAAAAACAGTCTCTTCGCCCACCGCCGTCTCGCGACGAGCGGCCTGTCGATGCCGACATGGCAGGATTCGCTCACGTCGTACTTGGCGGCGCTGCGCACGTCGCCCCACGAAGTCTCGTGATCGTCGAACTCGCTTGATCCCCGAGATCCGCTATCAAAGCGCCTCTCACCCGAAAACGCTTCACGAATGTTCTCCGAATTTTTTTGGGACTCACGCGGACGGAGACGAGCGGCTTAAAAATCCGCGTTGATGGATTTCAGCGTCCGGATTGCCTTCATGAACCCCTCGCCGCCGAACTTGTGGCCCTGCCAGATCTCGGGCAAGAACCACAAATCCGTTTTCGCAAGCATGGGCATGAGGCCCGCGAAGTCGATGCTCCCGTCGCCGATCTGCAGGCCCTCGCCCCCGTTCCCAGCCGCGTCCGACACGTGGACGTACTTCGCGACGGGCAGGATGGTGCGCGTGTAGTCGAGGAGATCTTTTTTGTAGTAGTTGCAGTAGAGCGCGGCGTGCGCCGTGTCGAAGACGACGCCGAACCCGGAACGCCGGGAGAAATCCGCGATCTCCGACGCGTCCATGAAGGACGCATGGAACCACTGCCCGCCGAAATACCACGGACAGGCCGGCATGTTTTCAACGAGCACCTCGAATCCGTCCGCGTTCAGCCGGCGCAGCGAATCGAAGAGGTTCTCATTCAGCGTGTCGATCTCGGCGAGCAGAGGCTTGCCCATGCTCATGCCGCCCGGGTGGACGACGAACATGACCCGCCCGTTCCCGTTCCTGAACATCCGCTTCACGCGGCGGCCGTGGTCGAGGGCCTTGTTCACGAAGTCGACGGATCGTTCGCGCACGCGGTCGTCGAGGCTCGAAAGGTCGAGCAGGAGGTCATCGTGGTATTCCGGCGCGTGCATGACGAGGTCGCGGTCGTACGCCGTCGGATTGATGACGTCATTCTTCACGTCGCCGTCGCTCAGGTGGATCTCGACGTACGGCGATCCGCAGTGGAGCAGGCCTTCGATGTCGCACATGCGGGCGACCACGCCCCAGTGATGTCTGATGTCCGGCATGGGGGCGGAAACGGCCGGGGCGTCAACGTCCGATTCAAGGAGGTACTCCCCTGCCGGAAGGTCCCGGCGGGAAAGCGCCTTCCCGACGAAGTAGTCCCGTCGGAGCGGGCTCACACCTTTTCCCGGGCTCTTCAGGTCGATGTCGTCTTCGGTCAAAACGTGGCCGACGGCGAGCGGCCGCTTCGCGACGAGGGATTTCGAGAGGTTCTCGCGGTTCAGGAATTCGCCGCGCGACGCGAAGCGGGACGGATCCCCGAGCGCGGTCTCGATGATGCGGATCTGTTCGACCATCTGTCTGAACTCGTTCGGCAAAAGGCTTGATTTGTGATCCGGTCCGGGGAGCGACCGGTCGGTCGAGATGTGCTTCTCGATGACCCGCGCGCCGAGCGCAACCGCGGCGAGCGCGACCGAAAACCCCTGTTCGTGTCCGGAGAAGCCGATGGGGTACCGCGATTTCTCTCGGAGCGTCTTCAAAAAATTCAAGTTGATGTCGCCGTACGGCGTCGGATACGTGCTGTTGCAGTGGAGCATGACGTACGTCGCGCCGATCGTTTCGAGATACCCGATGACTTCCCAGATGTCCGAAAGAGACGACATGCCCGTTGAGACGAGGAGCGGCATGCCGAACGTCGCGGCCTCCTTGAGCAGCGGAAGGTTCGTCATGTCGGGCGAACCGATCTTGTATGCCGTCACGCCCAGACCCTGGAGGTACCTCAGGCTCGTCCGGTCCCACGGCGTGCACATGAAGTCCGCGCCCTTCGATTCGACGTACCGCTTCAGCTCCGTCATCTCGTCTTCCGTGAGTTCGCACTGGACGACGTGACGGATGAGGTACTGCTGGGAGTGCTCCTGCCGCTCCGGATGCGCGAGCGCGTCCTCAAGGTACAAGTCCTTCAGCGCGCGCTTCTGGAACTTCACGCAGTCCGCGCCCGCCGCGACCGCCTCATCGACGAGGTGCTTTGCGATTCGGATGTCGCCCTGGTGGTTCAGCCCGACCTCCGCAATGACATACACGGGGTGCTTGTCCCCGACGAGCCGGTCACCGATGCGGATGTCCTGCATACGCGTAGCTTCTTAGCATGGAGCGCGCCGAGCGTCCATCACCAAATGCTCATTCCGCCGTCGACGAGGAGGTTGATCCCGTTCACGTACGCGCTCGCATCGGACGCAAGGAAGATGAGCGCCCCGCGGAGATCCTCCGTCCGCGCGAGGCGGCCAAGCGGGACCCGCTCGCTGTAGCGCTTCACGAATTCCGGATCGCTCCCGCCGTGCTCCACGCCGCCCGGCGACAGCGCGACGACGCGGATCCCGTGCGGCGCCCACTGGACGGCGAGGTCCCGCGTGAGCCCAAGGAGCGCGGCCTTCGACGCGCTGTACGACGCGTCTTTCACGAACGGCGGAAGCCCGCGCTCGGACCGGTACGCGTAGATCCGCTGGTCCGGCGCCACGACGGCGTAGATGGACAAGATGTTGATGATGACGCCGGGACGGTCCGCGCCGATGAGCATGCCGCCGAACAGCTTCGAACAGACGGCCGCCGAGCGCGTATTGACGCGGAACACCTCGTCCCAGACGTCCATGGAGTAGGACTCGGACGGCGCTCCGCCCGCGCCGGGGCTGTTCGGGGACGAGCGCCAGCCGACGTTGTTCACGAGGATCGACGGCACGCCCCATTGTCCCCGAACCGCCTCAAATGCCCGCCGGACGTCGTCCTCGACGGTGACGTCGACCTGATAAAAAGAAACCCGGCGGTCAGCGACCAGCCGGGTAAGAGCGTCCGGAATTTCGGACGAAGCGTCGAATATGACGACGCGCGCGCCTGCAGATGCGAGCGTATTCACGAACTCGGCGCCCAGGCGCCCGCAGCCGCCCGTGACAACGGCAATGCGTCCGTCGAGATTGAACAGACAGTGGAGATATTCGGATGAAGGGGTCATACGGCGTTAGTGGAAGACGACGAATCGATCACGGAAAAAGTTCTGCGAAGCATTCGGCTTCGCGAAGGAGCGTCATCATTTTAGTTAGTTCGCCGCCTCCGATGAAACGGTCTGTCCCCTGCTCGTAGTAGGTCGTGAAGAGGAAGTGGACTTTCCGCAGGAGTTCGTCCATAAGCATGACCGGAAGGGCGATGCGGTCGTCTGCCGTGAGCGGGTCGGCAGACTCATATGCGGAGCAAAACGCGCGAACGCCGTCGGCGAGCGTCTCCTCCCACGGGCGGCCGGCGTTGACGACGTACTGGCGGACGAACCGGTGGCAGGCGCCAGCGACGTCGCGTGCGCGCTCGCCCATGCGCACGTCGTCGAAATCCAGAAATGCGGCGAGTCGTCCATCGGCGAAGATCGTGTTTTGTGGATGGAGGTCGCAGTGAACGGGCTGGAGGGAAAGTTTCCCCGCCAAACGTTCCTTGCCGGTCAGGACGCGTTCGATCGCATTCTCAATCAACGGCCACTCGGCGAGAATCCGACGGTCCGATTCATCCTGACGCGCCCGTGCGATCCCGATCATGCGCGAGAATCCGACGCTGTTCCACGCCGGAAGAACCGGCGGCTTCGCGCGGATGGCCTCATGACAAGAGAGATTCCGCATCGCGCGGTGCATGGCCGCGACGCCTTCGGCGACCGTCTGAAGCTCCTCCGCCGTGCCGCAATAGTGGTCGCCCGCTATGAACGTGAACAACTGGTAGATCTGGCCACCATCAACGGCGAATGGCGAACCGCTTTCGTCGAGGATGACGACGGGGACGGGCATTCCTTGTTCGGCGAGTTCCGAGATGATCCGCGCGACGACCCTGATACTCTCCTCGTCCCGCACCTGAAGGTTCTTCCGAAGCAGTACGGTCGCCACACGGCCTTCCCGCGTTCCGCGAACTTTAAAATTGCTGCTCATCCGTCCCCATTCCCCGACCTGTTCGATTGATGAGACGGCGTCGAAACGATACGCCGCGCGCAGAACGGCATCGAGCTCCGAAATGACACGCGGCGAAACCGACTGCCAATCGATACGATAGACGCTATGATTATTCGGCTTAAACATGGCATTAATCGAAAACGTTTCCGCTGTCTCTTCCGGTTTTTCCGTCCCAACGACTCTAGCAGAACCATTCTCTACATTCAAGATATTTTTCACGGCCACCTCCTTTTTTTGCACTATTTGAACTAATTAATGTGAAAGAACTGAAAAGCACGAATGTCTTTCCGCGCACCAGATCGCATAATCGCGACCTGTGCTTAAAAAAGGGCCATTTGTAAGCTTAAACTGCTTTTACGCGGACCCGTCGGGTTCGCAGACTCCGCAACCCGTAGTCTCACCCACGGGAATGCCGAGCTTATGCGTGATTGGGACGCCTGTCAAGAATAATAGAACGGTGCGAAACGCGTTCGCCATGAGCGGCGACGATCATTCAACGACGATGCATAAACAAAAAGTCACCCTGCAGTCTCTTCAGAAGCTTATTCTGCATTCAAAATCACGTTTGAATGAGGTCAGTCCGATTCCCATGGTATGATGTTCCGATGCGATCCCCGATCAAAACGATCATCTTCGACTGGGCAGGCGTCTTTTGCTCGCCCGGCGAACTCTATTCCCACCCGCGGCTCCGGAAGACGCTCGGCCTTTCGCCCGCCGAGATCGAGCGGCGCGTCGGCGCCGTCCACGCCGACTACTATCGCGGCAAGACGCGATCCCGCGACGTGTGGCGCCGCGTCGTTCGGATCTTCAAGCTGAAGGGATTCACGTTCAAGGAATTGAATGCGGCGTACATCGCCTCCTATCGCCCCTATCCCGAGATCCTTGCGATCCCGCAGAGGCTCAAAAAACGGTACACCGTCGCGCTCCTCTCGAACCTCACGGACGAGATGATGCGCCACATCGTGAACACGCATGCGCTGCGCAAAAAATTCCACCGCCTCTTTTTTTCGAACCGCGTGGGCCGGCTGAAGCCCGAACCCGAAATGTTCCGCCACGCGCTGACGCGCCTCCATGCCGAACCGGCCGAAACGCTGTTCATCGATGACTCAAAAGAAAACATCATCGCCGCCCGCGCCCTCGGCATGCAAACGCTCCACGTGAAATCGCCGCGCCGGCTCATCGCCGACTTAAAGCGGCTCGGTATCGTCAGCTCGCGATGAATTGCGCATTGGCGCATTGACGAATTTGCGTATTGTTGCTCTCCATCTCAATGCGCCAATGCGCCAATGCGCCAATGCGCAATTCATCAATTCCGTCCCTGACCAGCGATGTCCGTCGCTGTCAACTCCTGACGTAGCGCGCGGCGACGGTCGGGCCTTCGAGCGACGCGGTGACGGCGTTCCGCTTCACGGCGTCCGCCATGAGATCGAACGCGCCGCCGATCCGATCGAGCGCCTCGTCGATGTCCGACGTCTCGTGGGCGTAGCTCACGAAGAATTTGCAATTCGTGAGGATGCCGGCTTTTGCCGTCTCCTGGAGGAACAGCGTCTTCAATTCAAGATCGTCAACGCCGTCGGCGTCTTTGAACGACAGCATCGGGTGCACGCCGGTGCCGAGGACGGCGAGCGGAAGTCCGGTGCGGGCAACATGGCTGCGCAATCCTTCAAGGAGACGCGACCCCGTCTGCCAGAGTTTCTCGTGGACGGGATGGGCGTCCATGAAATCGAGCGTTGCCATCGCCGCGGCCAAACTCGGCAGGTACCCGGCGTACGTGAACGAGAAGAAGACCTCGTTCAACGCGGACATGATTTCTTTCCTTCCCGCAAGGATCGAGAGCGGCTCCCCGTTCGAGACGGCCTTCCCGTAGCACGCGAGATCCGGCTGGACGTTGAAATACTCGGCCGCGCCGCCGCGGGCAAGACGGAATCCCGTGATAAGTTCGTCGAAGACGAGTACGGCCCCGGCCTCGGTCGCAAGCCGGCGGACGCCTTCCAGGAAGCCGGGATCGGGCAGGACCATGTCCACGGGCTCGATGATGACGGCGGCGACCCGGTCCTTGAAGTCCGCGAGGATCCGCTCAAGCGTCTCGATCTTGTTGTACGCGAACTCGTGCGTCAGGTCTTTCACGGCCTGCGGCACGCCCTTGCTCCGCATGGCGTTCGTCGCGATCGTCCAGTCCGGCCACCCGTGGTAGCCGCACTTCGCCACGTGGTCGCGTCCGGTATGCGCCCGCGCCACGCGGATGGCGGCCGTCGTGACGTCGGACCCGTTCAACCCGAACCGCGCCATCTCGGCGAACGGGATCCATTCGCGGATCCGCTCGCTGAGGACAATCTCGAGTTCGCCCGGCAGGCCGAACATCGTCCCCTTCGCGCGCTGACCGCGGACGGCGTCCTCGACGGCGGCGTTCCCGTACCCGAGCGAGATCGCGCCCAGCGAACACGTCAAATCCAGGTACGCATTCCCGTCCACGTCCCACACGCGGCATCCGGACGCCCGGTCGATCGCGTACGGCGAGACGCCCCGGACGAACTGGTCGGGCGCCTTGCTGAGCGTCTGTGCGGCGCGCGGGATGACTTCAGACGCCCGCCGGCGCAAATCTTCGGAACGTTGGACGGAACGCGGCATAGCGGTGTCATCGCGTTACGCTTCCAAGGAACGTGAGGCTTTCCCCCAACCCGTGACGGACGATCAACCGCTTGTACTCCGCATCGGCCCGAATCATGAATTGATTGAAGTCCGCCCGCGCCTTCGGCGGAAGATTCGCGTCATCGTCGATGAGGATCGGCTTGCCATTCCCGATCTGAAACCGCTCCTGCGGCTTGTCGGTCATGAGCCAGTGCAGGTGATTCATCAGGTTGTACCGCTGGACCGTAGAGATGGTCCCCCGGAACCCGGCCTTCGCGAGCAAACGTTTCAGGGTCGACGCCGTAAAATACGAAACGTGCGGCTCGCGGAAGTAAAAATCCGCATACCCCTTCGAACGAAAGCCGTCGAGAATGATGTCGTGCAGGTTCGGAAGTTCGAGGTACAACCACCCGCCCGGTTTCAGGTGTTTTGCGATGCCGCGCAAAAACGACACCGGATCATCAATGTGCTCGAGGACCTGCAACGAAACGGCGAGATCGAACGGACCTTCCGGAATCGTCAGCGACTCAATGGGGCGGTCGTACACGGGAAAATCGAGGTTCCGGCGGATGAACGCGACATCCTGCGTGTTCAACTCAATGCCCACGCGCGTCTTCGCGAGCTTGCGGATGGAACTCAAAAAGTGGCCGGCGGAACAACCGACCTCGAGGACCTTCGTGTTGGGCTTGAGCAGGTGCGTTACGCGCCGGATGATATCCCCCTGATATGGAAGATACGTATTGAAGATGTCCCGCGACGTTGACGTCTTCTTCAGACTCGGTCCGTAGATCTTCCGGTATTTCCCCTCATAGAATGCGCGCCTGCCCTTCGAAAGCGGACGCAAAAAAACGTACCCGCAGTTGGCGCAACGGAGGACGTCGCGCGCGATGTCGTAGCGGAGTTTCCGCCTGACAACGGTGAAGCGCTTCTTTTGGCAGATGAGGCATGACAACGGCATAGGGTCACATGATATCACTCCGTCTCGTTCCGGTACTGCGTCCGATCGACCGTCTTCAGTTGACCGTCGACGTGGCGGTACCAATTGACGCCGTTATATTTCGCGTTGATCTCCGCGAGATCCGGCCGTCGATTGAGGAGCTCCAGCACGTCGTCCATGCCGAAGTCCGGATTCGCGGCGAGCGCTTCGATGACGGCTTTCAGGAACAGGTAATCCTCGGGATAGTCGAGCGTCCACCGGTGCGACATGAACATGTCGCCGCGCGGGTTCGTGACGTTCCCGATCCGAAAACGCCCGGGGTTGTCCCAGATGAACGGGAACGTGTGCTCGCGCTCGAACGGCTTCGCGGCTTCCTTCCAGGCGACCTCGAGGATCCCAAACGGGCAGCCCTCGACGTCCAACCCGTCGGGAAACGTCGGCGCGTGGTAGTTGCTCACGTAGTCGTACGCGTCCGGATGATCCACCCAGAGGCCGATCACCTCGTCGATGATGCGCGGATCCGCGAGCGGACAGTCCGATGGAATTTTGACGATGAAATCCGCGCCGAACGCCCGTGCCGCCCGGTAGTGACGGTCAAGCAGGTCGGTTTCGCTCCCGCGGTAGACGTCGACGCCGTTCGCGCCGCAGAGCGCGGTAACCGGATCATCCTCCGGTTTCGTCGTCGTGATGACGACGACGCGATTCACGGTTGCGGCCTTCCGGATCCGCTCGACCTGATGGATGAGCAGCTCCTTCCCAAGAACGGTCTTCAGGATCTTCCCGGGCAGTCGCGTGCTCCCCGTCCGCGCCTGGACGAACACGACGATGTTCGGGCCTCCGTCCGGAGCTGGCATAGGCGGGTGTCAGCCGAGCCGTTCGGCATGCTCGAGCGCCTTGATATCTTCGCGGACCATGAGGCGGACGAGCTCCGGGAACTTCATCTTCGGCGTCCATCCGAGCACGCGCGCGGCTTTCGACGCGTCGCCGATGAGGAGATCCACTTCGGCCGGACGGAAAAAATACGGATCGATCTTCACGAGCACCTTGCCGGTCGACCGATTGATTCCCTTCTCATCAAGACCCTCCCCTTCCCACGCGAGGCCGATGCCGGCCTCCTGGAACGCGAGCTCGACGAATTCCTTCACGGTGTGCGTTTCGCCCGTCGAGACCACGTAATCGTCCGGCGCGTCCTGCTGGAGCATGCGCCACATCGCGTCGACGTACTCCTTCGCGAATCCCCAATCGCGCTTCGCGTAGAGGTTGCCGAGGTAGAGCGTCTCGTCGTGTCCCGCGACGATCCGGGCGATCGCCATGGTCACTTTCCGGCTGACGAAATTTTCACCGCGGCGCGGCGACTCATGGTCGAACAGGATGCCCGAGCACGCGAACATGCCGTACGCTTCGCGGTAGTGCCGGGTCAGCCAGTGCGCGTAGAGCTTCGCGATCCCGTACGGGCTCCGCGGGTAGAACGGCGTCGTTTCCCGCTGCGGCGTCTCGACGACTTTGCCGAACATTTCGCTCGTGGACGCCTGGTAGTATTTCACATCCTTCGTGCGTCCGATCATCCGGACGGCTTCGAGGAGACGAAGGGGGCCGAGTGCGTTCACGTTGCTCGTGTATTCCGGCGTATCAAACGAAATACGGACATGGCTCTGGGCCGCCAAGTTATAGATCTCGTCCGGCTGGATCCGCTGGAGGAGGTAGAGGAGATTGGATGAATCCGTGAGGTCGCCGTAGTGCAGGAAAAAACGCCCGTTCGGATCATGCGGGTCGTTCGAGAGGTGCTCGATCTTTTCGATCTTGTTGATGCTGCTTCGGCGGATAATCCCGTGGACCTCGTACCCCCCGTCGAGCAGGAGCTCGGCAAGGTACGACCCGTCCTGCCCGTTCACGCCCGTAATCAACGCTTTTTTCATATGGCGGCGATGAGGTAGCTTTCCACGTTTCGCCGAAAAAAACAAGGACGAAGGAGACGAAGGAGATAAAAGTCCGTAGACCGTACGTCCGTAGGTCGGATCTTCCTCTCGGACGTACGGTCTTACGGTCTTACGGACCTCTCTTCCACGCTGGATGACCCGTTGGCGTGACGGCTCATCAGCACGCATCGGCGACGCCCTCGAGGATTTGCTAAAACGCCGATTTTTCATTACTGTAGAACGCCACTGAACCCGAACGGGATCCGGCATCAGTTCCCATGATCACGACATGAAAGGATGTTTGCTCCTCCAGCGCGGGTTCGCGTACGTCGGCCATGACCTCGCGTGCCTGCTCAAAGAGAAATACGGCGTCACCGAATTCTGCGGGTACGTCTATTTGCGGTCGAGTTACGAATTCCTGAAGTCCCAAAACGAGATCGCCTACGGCACGCTCCTCCTCGACGAGGACATCCATGAGGGATTCAAGAACGAGAAGGTCGACCCCGATTACCTGTCGCATCTCGAAAAGACGTACGGCATCCCCTTCCTCTGGCCGCT
Organism: Candidatus Uhrbacteria bacterium; assembly: GCA_963835915.1. GTDB lineage: Bacteria > Patescibacteriota > Patescibacteriia > 2-12-FULL-60-25 > 2-12-FULL-60-25 > 2-12-FULL-60-25. Next base: position 490,621 of record CAWIHE010000004.1, on the reverse strand, counting down.
CCTCGCCGTGGACCGCGTCCTCATGTTCGGCCAGCTCGTCCGCGAATACCCGCACAATGCATTGCCGTACACGCATGAGGAAATGCTCCGGATCCTCCAGGCCCACGCGCGCGCAATCATCGCGATGCTCGACGAGGAGAAACCGGACTTCCTCTTCTGTTCGGTGCTCGGCGCAATCGGCAGCCAGCTCCTCTACTACGTCGCGAAGGCTCGCGGGATCAACATCATTTTCGTCGAGCCGACGTGCGTCCGCGACCGCTACATCCTGAGTCACGCGTACGATACGTTCACGTCCGTGGATGATCGTCTCTTGAACCGGGCGGATCCCGTCCCCGCCTCGTCGCCCTCATGGGATCAGGCAAAACGCTACCTCGAGGAATTCCGCGCGCGCCCCATCCCCTACTACGCAACGCTCACGCCAAGCGCCCAGCCGGTCACCCGCCGCAGGCAAATGAAATTCCTGAAGCCGGCGAGGATCGCGCGCTCCGTCGGCGCGTACGCCCGGAACATTGCGTCCCACTTCACGCGCCGGGATCGACTCGACTACTCCTACATCAGCCCGTGGAATCAGCTGAAGGACGCCGTTAAGCGGAGGGCGCGCAACACTGTCGGCCTCAACGACCTGTACGATCCGATTGATCCGAACGACGAGTTCGCATTCTTCCCGCTCCATCTCGAACCTGAAATTTCCATCCTCCTCCTGGCTCCGTACCGCACGGACCAAATCTCCCTCATCCGATCAATCGCGCGATCGCTGCCCGTCCAATTCAAACTCTACGTCAAAGAGCACCCCGAAATGGTGCCGTACCGCCCGCGCTGGTTCTACCGGGAGCTGAAAAAGAATCCGAACGTCAAACTGATTGACCCGTCGGTCGATGGCTTTTCCCTCATCCCGCGCGCGAAGCTCGTGCTTGACGTCACGGGCACGGTCGGATGGGAAGCCGTGATGATGAAAAGGCCCGTCATCATGTTCGGATACTGGTTCTTCAAGACCCTCCCGACGGTCAAATATTGCGCCGAAATCGAATCCCTGCCGTCGCTCGTCAAATACCAGCTCGAACAGTTCCGTCACGACGAGGAGACGCTGCTCGCCATGCTCGCTTCGATCTTTGAAGATTCGACCGAAGTGAACCTGCGCCGGCTCTGGGAAATCGAACGGGATCCGGTCAAGCGACGACTCGGTTTGATCCCGCTTGCCGATCTTTTGGCGAAGGAACTCGGCTTGGCAGCCCCACGATAAAAAAGAAGCTGGAATCTGGAAGCTGGAAGCTGACTCGCTCACCGTATTCAGCTTCCAGCTTCCAGATTCCAGCTTCTCCTTTTCGTCGACGTCTCACATGAAACGACAAGCCCGCATCATGCCGTCGACGCGCGGCAGACGCTAGACGACGTCGCCCGACGTTCCGGGCGGCGGGACGGGCAGCGAGGGACGGCGCGGCCAGCCAAGTTCGCGGATGATCGAGACGAGCGTGGTCCACGGCCCTTTGCGCATCCGGGAGCTGATCCCGAGGAGCATGGCGAAGTACGCCGCGCCAAGGAGTGCCGCTTCGCCGAGGACGATGAGGCGCGGGTCCTCCCCCGTGCGCACGGCGCGCAAAGCGACATCCACGAGGACGAGGAACGCGGATGCGGCGCCGGCGCTCTGGATGGCGGGAATGAAGGCGCTGACCGGGATGTTCAGGATGGGCCGCGTTTTCAGAATCGCGATGACGAGCATGATGATCCACGAGACGACGACGGCGATGGCGAGGCCGCGGAAATCGAACACGCGGTAGCCGATCAGCATGAGCGGCAGGGCGATAAGGGCCTGCGTGAGGTTGATCTTCACGTTCACGTCCGGACGTCCGAGCGCACATAAGACCGGCGAGGCGAGCCGCTCGAAGGCGAGGAAGACGTTGCCGAAGGCGAAAATCTTCAGCGGCACGACGATCGGCAGCCACGGCGTCCCGAGCATGACGCGGACGAGCGCGCCGCCCTCGAGGAGGAGGATCAGCGTAAACGGGAGGGCGCCGAGGACGAGGACGTCCACGCTCTTCAGGAACCCTTCGCGGATCTTCTCCATCTTGTCCTGAACGAGGGCGAACGCGGGAAAACCGACTTTGTTGATGACCGACGTGAGGATGCTCGTCCCCATGGACGACAGGTCCTTCGCGCGCGAGTAGATGCCGAGGAGCGCCGGTTCGAGCAGGCGCCCGACGACGAGCTTGTCGCTCTGCTGGAGCAGGAGGTCGAGAAAATCCTGTCCGTACATCCACTTCGTGAACGGGATGAGTTCCTTCAGCCGGCGGAAGGCAAACGAGAATGCCATGCGCGCGGGCGCAAGGACGTAGCTCGCAATCGCGCTCGTCGTGTAGAGCGCGAGGTAACCGAAGAACAGCGCGAACGCCGACGGGTGGACGAACGTCGCATAGCAGATTGCCGTGGTCGCGTACGCGATCTGGCTTACGAGGTCCCGGAGGAACACCTTCCGGAAATCAAGCTGCTTGAAAAAATACAACTGCCGGACGTTCGCGAACGCGGGGATGACGTAAAAGAGTCCGGCGTACCGGAGGATCGGAATCGAGGCATCCGGAAGATTAAAGAAGTGGCCAAGCGGACCGGCGACGATCGCGAGCAGGACGGCGAGCAGGACGGCGCGGAGGACGTCGATCGTCCAGACCGGATCGAGGAACGGCTCGATGTCCCCCTGGCGCTGCGTGATCGCGTCGCCGAACGGAAACGTCGTAACCTGGTTGCTGATGCCGACGATAAGGAGGACGAGGGTGATCACGCCGTAATCCGCGGGGACGAGCAGGCGCGCCAAAATGAAAAACGTCCCCAGAGAGAGCGCCTTCTGGGAAAACGTGTTGATGAGGAACCATTTCCCGCTATGGATCGATTTGCTGTACACGCCTGCCATGGAAGCTACCATACGCGATTCGGGCGCCTTTTTCAATCCTGCGGCCGGTTGCTTTTTTCCCCGTGAATTGCTACATTCCCGTCACTTCTATGGAGACGGAACGGACATCAACGTACGACGTTTGCGTGATCGGCGGAGCCGGACACGTCGGATTGCCGCTCAGCGTGGCGTTCGCGCGTCGCGGCCTGCGGACGGTCATCATGGACATCAATGACGGCCACTTTGAAACAATCAAAGCCGGCACGTTTCCGTTCATGGAAAAGAACGGTGACGCGGCGCTCGCCGACGCGCTCGCAAAGGGGACGCTCTCCATGTCGTGCTCGCCGGAGGTCATCGCCGAGAGCGACGCCGTCATCATCGTCATCGGCACGCCGATCGACGAATACCTGAACCCGGATTTCCGCGGCCTCCTCGATCTCGTCAAACGGCACATTGCCCACTTCCGCGACGGGCAGACCATCATCCTCCGCAGCACCGTGTTCCCCGGCACCACGGACATGATCCAGGGCTACATGCGCGACCACGGCAAACAGGTCACGCTCGCGTTCGCCCCCGAACGGATCGTCCAGGGCCAGGCGCTCGAGGAGCTCACGAGCCTCCCGCAGATCATTTCGGCCTGCGACGAACGCGCGCTCGACAAGGTCGAAGCGCTCTTCCGCGCGATCACGGACAAAAAAATCATCCGCCTGAAGCCCATGGAGGCGGAGCTCTCGAAGCTCTTTTCGAACGCATGGCGCTACATCCGTTTTTCCGCGGCGAACCAGTTCTACATGATCGCGGAGAACAAAGGGCTCGACTACGGCCGCATCCATCGCGCCATGTGCGACGAGTACCCGCGGAACGACAATCTGCCGACGGCAGGCTTTGCCGCGGGCCCGTGCCTGTTCAAAGACACCATGCAGCTCGCCGCGTTCGCGAACAACCAGTTCTTCCTCGGGCATGCCGCCATGCTCATCAACGAAGGACTGCCGGGCTATCTCCTCAAAAAAATGAAAGACGAGATCCCCGGCGGACTCGGCGGACGCACCCTCGGGATCCTCGGGATGGCCTTCAAGAAGAATAACGACGACAAACGGGACAGCCTGTCGTACAAGCTGAAGAAGCTGGCGGAAATCGAATTCAAAGCCGTCCATTGCCACGATCCGCACATCGCCGACCCGTCGTTCTCCTCCTTGGACGACCTCCTCGCCGCGTCGGACATCGTCATCGTCGCGACGCCGCATGACGTCTATCGAGAGATCGACGCCTCGCGCTACCCCGAAAAACGATTCATTGATATCTGGGACGTCCTCCCCGAATCACCCGCATCACAACCGCTATGACCATCCTCGTTACGGGCTCCGCCGGCTTCATCGCCGGCTACCTCATCGAAGACCTGCTCGCGCAGGGGCACAAGGTTATCGGCATCGACAACTTCAGCAAATACGGTCCGGTTGAAAAGAGCTACGATCACCATCCCAATTACACGTTCGTTGAAGGCGATGCGAAGGACGTGGAACTCCTCAAGAAGCTCATCGCGGACTGCGACCAGGTCGTCGCCCTCGCGGCGATGATCGGCGGCATTACGTACTTCCACACGTTCGCGTACGACCTCATCGCCGAAAACGAGCGCATTACCGCCTCGACCATGGATGCCGCCGTCTGGGCGTTCAAAACGAAGAAGCTGAAAAAAATCAACATCCTCTCGTCGTCGATGGTGTACGAGAACACGTCCGTGTTTCCGACGCCCGAAGACGAAGCGAAGCGCTGCCCGCCGCCGTCGTCGACGTACGGATTCCAAAAATTATCCTGCGAGTATTTCGTGAAAGGCGCCTTCGAACAGTACGGCCTCCCGTACACGGTCATCCGCCCGTTCAACTGCGTGGGGACCGGCGAGCGCCGCGCGAAAACCGAAAAGGAAATCGCGTCCGGCAACATCACGCTCGCCATGAGCCACGTCGTGCCCGACCTCGCGCAAAAAATCCTGAAAGGCCAGAAGCCGCTCCACATCCTCGGCGACGGAACGCAGGTGCGCCACTACACGTACGGCGGCGACCTCGCGCGCGGTATCCGCCTGTGCGTCGAGCGGCCCGAAGCGGTCAACGAAGCGTTCAACCTCTCGACCCCGGTCGCGACCGACGTCCTCACGCTTGCGAAAGCGATCTGGAATAAAGTAAAGCCCGGCGAAGCGTTTGAATACGTCTCCGATCCCCCGTTCCCGCACGACGTCCAGCACCGGAGCCCCGACGTGGAAAAAGCAAAGCGCGTCCTCGGCTTCGAGGCGTCAACGTCGCTCGACCAAATCCTCGACGAGGTCATCCCGTGGATCAAAACGCAGATCGAGCTCGGGACGATCTGATGCGGCCAATGACTTCGGTGTCGCATCCGGCGCTGAATACGCGTCGCGAAAAATGACTTATCCATCCTCTAATTTTATCCCAGAATATGAGCATCAAAAAAAAATTCATTACTCTCATAACGCATCCGCGTTATTTCCTTAAACGCTTCCGGAAGGGTGCCACCATACACGTTTCGTATCTATGGTCGCAGTTGACAAAGAGAACGCATTGGGACGTCTGCATCGGCGATACGCGGATCAAACTCTCCTTTTTCCATCCATACCATCATCACTTGGCTCGGATCATGTCGCTCGGGAGGTATGAAAAAGATCTCCTGAAATTTTGGAGCGACAAAATATCGACTTCCAGCGCGAAGGTCATTCTTGATCTCGGGGGGTATAACGGCGTCTTTGGACTCATCGCCGGAAAGATGAGGCCTGAAGCGCGAATATTCATTTTTGAACCCGATCCGATCAGCGCCGCGCATATCCGATGCAACATCCGCCTGAATGAGCTCTTGAACGTCGAGGTCGTTGAACTGGCCGTCAGCGACACAAATGGAACAAAATCATTCTTTACGGACTTCGGACATACGGGGGCGAACCTCACAACACAAGGCAACATCACGGTTCCGTGTACGACGCTCGGAGCATGGTGCGGGGAACGGCGCGTCGAACCCGATCTCATAAAAATCGACATCGAAGGCGCGGAACTCCAGGCGCTGCGCGGGATGCGCTTCCCTTCCCATGCTTCGATCCTCCTCGAAGTGCATCAAAAATTCCTGCCAAAATTCAACGATTCCGCAGAATCGCTGTTTGCCTTCATCGAGACGAAGGGGTTCACGATGACGCGCCTTGACGAGAACTTTCTGACGAGCCACTACTGGGTCACGCCGGAGATGACCAATGATGCTTCGCAAACGACCCCAACGAATGATCTTGCGCACAAATGAATCCGTCCGTCCGTTTGACGGACGGCGGGTGATTCGCCAAAGGCCCACGCCTACCACCTCATAACGACGATGCGCATCCTCTTCCTCACCTCGAAACTGAATTATAAGACGGCCGGCGGATCGGTTCCGGATTTGGATTTGAAGGTGAGGGACCTCATGGCGCTCGGCCATGACGTTGCCGTGATCACCGCGTTCTCGAAGGGGAACATCCTCGACCCGAAGCCCCCATATCGCGTATACGAGGAGCGCGTTTCGACGAAATCTCTCTTCACGACCCAGCCGGAAATCTACCGCCTCCTCAAACGGTACGAAGATAAAGCGGACGTATTCCACGTCGAGGGGCAATTTATGTACGGCGCAGGCGCGTACCGGATGTTCGGCGGGCGCGTACCGGTCGTGGCGTTTTTCAATCGCGAACTCATCTCGTGGCCGAATGAACCGTATGTGAAGCAAACATTCAAACGGCAATGCCGGTTCCTGCTTGAGAAATTCATCGGAACACCCATCGCGAGCCGCATGGACGGATTCATCATCACTTCGCCGCAGCTTCGTGACGCCTTCCGAGCATTCGGACTCGCCGAACGACCCACGCGGATTTTACCGGACTTCGTCGATTCCGAAGGCGTCCGGAAAATCGCCGGGATGGAGCACGAACCGAACTCCGAAGATCCATGCGTGATCTTCTGCACGGGACGAATGATCCCGGAAAAGGGATTCAACATCGTGCTGCGCGCCTTCGCGCGCCTCGAGCACCGCGATCGCTACCAACTCGTCATCGGAGGTGACGGACCGGAAGAGACGAAACTACGGGAGCTCGCGAATCAGCTCGGCATCTCGACGTTCGTCACGTTCACTGGCTGGATCGAAAAAAACGAAATGCTTCGCCGGTTGGCCGCCGCGAACATGTTCGTTCTTCCGAAATGGCGAATCGAACTCACGTCCGTCATCCTGTTCGAGGCGATGTCGCTCGGGATCCCGCCGATCGTCATGGCCGGCGGCGGGCTTGAGTGGCTCATCGGCGACGCCGGCCTCACGTTCCCCGCGGGCAACGACGCGGAACTTGCCGAACGGATCATGAAGGTCGCGTCATATCCCCCCCTTCGATCCTCGCTTTCCGAAAAAAGCCTCGCGCGGATGCGCGAGTTTGATCACGAAAAAATGGCGAACGAGATGGAAGCGCTCATGGTCGATGTCGTTAAACGTCCGTAGTCGAAAAGCCGCACGCGTTCGACGTACGGCCAATCTTTGTATTTTGCGGGGGGTTTTACATTTTGAAGAGTTCCAACGCTTCGTAGATCAAAAATGCCGACCAGAAAATGGCTTTCAGAATTCCGAGCACTCCCACCCAGAACGACCCCGCGTGTTGGATGTAATAGATCGCGGAACCGATGAGTCCGAGTCCGTACACGGCTCCTCCGGCTCCGCAGGCATTCCCCGCCCCGCACTATCGCTTCTTTTCGCGCATCTCATTATTCGGTTTCATATCTTCGTTCATACGTGAATATCGCATTGCGATTTCGTATTATGATCAAGTTCCCAATAAGGCCTTCCTAAGCACCCTATTCAAACGTGATCGTATCGAAGGCCTCGTTCCCGAGTCGAGACGAATCGTCCCATCCGTTCAAGCATCCCGCCTCACTCGAGAAGATTCCCGCCCGGACGGGAGATCCCGTCGTCCCAGCCCGAGTTCCCGTGACCGTCACCGTCGCCTGACCATCGCTGACCTGCGAACAGCTCGAGATGGGGGTCCAGAAGGCAGGATCATCCTCCCGATCCACGAGACCCACCCAACTCCCGTTATACGAAGAGAGTGTCGTCCCTCCGCTCATCGTGATGTCACAGGGGGTTCCCGCCGTGCACGTGGTCGGACTGAGGACCGGACCACCTGGCTCACTCGGTTCAAACGTGATCGGATCGAAGACCTCGCCCCCGAGTCGAGACGAATCGTCCCATCCGTTCAAGCATCCCTCTTCACTCGTGAAGATTCCCGCCCGGACGATGCTCGTCGTCCCAGCCTGAGTTCCCGTGACCGTCACCGTCGCCTGACCATCGCTGACCTGTGAACAGCTCGAGATGGGGGTCCAGAAGGCAGGATCATCCTCCCGATCCACGAGACCCACCCAACTCCCGTTATATGAAGAGAGTGTCGTCCCTCCGCTCATCGTGATGTCACAGGGGGTTCCCGCCGTGCACGTTGTTGGACTGAGGAGTGGCTCACCTGGCCCACCCGCTTCAAACGTAATCGTATCGAAGGCCTCGTTCCCGAGTCGAGACGAATCGTCCCATCCGTTCAAGCATCCCTCCTCGCTTGAGAAGATTCCCGCCCGGACGGGAGACCCCGTCGTCCCAGCCCGAGTTCCCGTAACCGTCACCGTCGCCTGACCATCGCTGACCTGTGAACAGCTCGAGATGGGGGTCCAGAAGGCAGGATCATCCTCCCGATCCACGAGACCCACCCAACTCCCGTTATATGAAGAGAGTGTCGTCCCTCCGCTCATCGTGATGTCACAGGGGGTTCCCGCCGTGCACGTTGTTGGACTGAGGAGTGGCTCACCTGGCCCACCCGCTTCAAACGTGATCGTATCGAAGGCCTCGTTCCCGAGTCGAGACGAATCGTCCCATCCGTTCAAGCATCCCGCCTCACTTGAGAAGATTCCCGCCCGGACGGGAGATCCCGTCGTCCCAGCCCGAGTTCCCGTGACCGTCACCGTCGCCTGACCATCACTGATTTGTGAACAGCTCGAGATGGGGGTCCAGAAGGGCGTCTCATCCTCCCGATCCACGAGACCCACCCAACTCCCGTTATATGCGGGAAGCGTCGTCCCTCCGCTCATCGTGATGTCACAGGGGGTTCCCGCCGTGCACGTGGTCGGACTGAGGACCGGACCACCTGGCTCACTCGGTTCAAACGTGATCGTATCGAAGACTTCGCCCCCGAGTCGAGACGGATCGTCCCATCCGTTCAAGCATCCCTCCTCGCTTGAGAAGATTCCCGCCAGGACGGGAGATCCCGTCGTCCCAGCCCGATTTCCCGTGAGCGTGACTGTCGCCTGACCATCACTGATCTGCGAACAGCTCGAGATGGGGGTCCAGAAGGCAGAATCCGACACCCGATCCACGAGACCCACCCAACTCCCGTTATGCGCCGGAAGCGTCGTCCCTCCGCTCATCGTGATGTCACAGGGCGTTCCCGCCGTGCACGTGGTCGGACTGAGGAGTGGCTCATTCGATTCAAACGTGATCGGATCGAAGACTTCGCCCCCGAGTCGAGACGAATCGTCCCATCCGTTCAAGCATCCCTCTTCACTCGTGAAGATTCCCGCCCGGACGATGTCCGTCGTCCCGGCCCGATTTCCCGTGAGCGTGACTGTCGCCTGACCATCGCTGATCTGCGTACAGCTCGAGATGGGGGTCCAGAAGCGATTCGCATCCTCCACATCCACGAGACCCACCCAACTCCCGTTATACGAAGAGAGTGTCGTCCCTCCGCTCATCGTGATGTCACAGGGGGTTCCCGCCGTGCACGTGGTCGGACTGAGGACCGGACCACCCGGTTCAAACGTGATCGTATCGAAGGCCTCGTTCCCGAGTCGAGACGAATCGTCCCATCCGTTCAAGCATCCCGCCTCACTTGAGAAGATTCCCGCCCGGACGGGAGATCCCGTCGTCCCAGCCCGAGTTCCCGTGACCGTCACCGTCGCCTGACCATCACTGATTTGTGAACAGCTCGAGATGGGGGTCCAGAAGGGCGTCTCATCCTCCCGATCCACGAGACCCACCCAACTCCCGTTATACGAAGAGAGTGTCGTCCCTCCGCTCATCGTGATGTCACAGGGGGTTCCCGCCGTGCACGTGGTCGGACTGAGGACCGGACCACCTGGCTCACTCGGTTCAAACGTGATCGGATCGAAGACCTCGCCCCCGAGTCGAGACGAATCGTCCCATCCGTTCAAGCATCCCTCTTCACTCGTGAAGATTCCCGCCCGGACGATGCTCGTCGTCCCAGCCTGAGTTCCCGTGACCGTCACCGTCGCCTGACCATCACTGATCTGCGAACAGCTCGAGATGGGGGTCCAGAAGGCATTCTGGTCCTCCACATCCACGAGACCCACCCAACTCCCGTTATATGAAGAGAGTGTCGTCCCTCCGCTCATCGTGATGTCACAGGGGGTTCCCGCCGTGCACGTTGTTGGACTGAGGACCGGACCACCCGGTTCAAACGTGATCGTATCGAAGCTCTCATTCGTTGTTCGAGATGGATCGTCCCATCCGTTCAAGCATCCCTCCTCGCTTGAGAAGATTCCCGCCAGGATGGGAGACCCCGTCGTCCCAGCCCGATTTCCCGTGACCTCCACGGTCGCCTGACCATCGCTGATCTGCGAACAGCTCGAGATGGGATTCCAGAAGGCAGGATCCGACACCCGATCCACGAGACCCACCCAACTCCCGTTATTTGCCGAAAGCGTCGTCCCTCCGCTCATCGTGACATCACAGGGCGTTCCCGCCGTGCACGTTGTTGGACTGAGGACTTGGGCGTAGACAATGCTCCCCAAGAAGAGGGCTCCGAAAGCGGAGAGGGCAGCCAGTAACAAGAATATGCCGGATGACGTTTGTGGCGTCTCTCTGTTTACGAACGGATTTTGAAAAATAAACATATTGTTAGGCTTGAAATGTCTGCGTGATTCATGTCCCCCATATGGGGTCGTGGGAAGGATCTTCAATTCTCCGTAAACCTGCGCGTAAGCCTTACCGTAGACTGCGCTTCAACGATCGCTGACGTCGTTGTTCGGCTTTCGAATGCGAACGGATAAAAGAAGACCATCCGTGAGTGCGGTTGCACGAGGTGTCATTGTGCGACACTACGGCAAATATATCTACGCGTATGAATGAGTTATTTGCGGTTCGTGGTTCTTAAGTTTGATCTGTAATTTGCGTGCCCTGTCTGTTTTGTCAATTAAACGCATTTCTTCACGTTCGTAAAAATGGTTTTTTTGGAGTTGTTTTTTAAAATAATAATTATAAGTATACACGATGAAGAACTTGGCAGGAAGACTGACTGCGTTTATAGATCATAAATAAGGCTACCGAACCCGCCACGGATAGATCATCATCCGGTTCCTGGTTATTTCACCTCGTAGAGAACCCCTTCGTTGAACAGCTGAATCTCATTCAATCCCGGCAATAGCGTCGTAACGCGTTCGGCGTCCGCGGACGGCGCGCTCCGCGTGAAACTCGAGGAAAACGCCCTCAGGTGTCTTAAGAAATTCGATTACCAAACAATGGCAAGGTCGATGGAGGGCCTCTTCAACGCCTGCCGGTCACGTTGAGATAGACGCCGACGTCCGGCCCCTCTCACCGGGACGCGGAAGCCCGGAGGCCCGCGGGTGATGTCATAGCGCCAGGCGGCATGGCGTACAGCCTCAACCCGCCTTCCGAAAAGACGAGATCGCCGGCGCCGTACGATGTCCGTTCCTCCTTGGAGAGGTCATGGTCGGCGAGGAAATAGTCAATGCGGTACTTGCGGAGTTCGGCCGCAAAATCCTCGCGGTAGAATGCGTCGTACCCCGCGACGATGCGGTCCTCGGTTTGCGCGAGCCATGCGTCCTTCCGTTGCGCGAACAGGGTAAAAAATGAATCGTAATAGTAGTCGCGCACATCGCCCTCGTGACGGTCGAGCCATGGCCGAACGGTGTCGGGAGTGACATGATTGATGCGGAGCCAGACGAAAAAATTGTGATCGATCCGTTCAGCGGGGACGTCGGTCATGAAGTAGCTCGTCGTGTACACGTTGCACGACGTAAATGAGGGGATAAACCGGCTGCGGTGTTCGGCTTCTTCCTGAACGAGCACAACGCTGTCCTTCGGCGCGTGCGCGTTCAGCCACGCGTACATCGGAGCGTCGTTCTGCCAGTCGCGGAAATTGCCCAGCTCGGAACGGTAACTCGCCGCCATCACGGCGCCGTTCAGCACGCAAAACGCGATGATGCAGGCGAATACGATCTGGCGGAACCGGCGATGGGACCTGAACGCGTACGCAATCGCGACGATGACGCAGACGGAGGCGAACGGCTTCGTATACTGGACGAAGTGGTACGGCCATATCGTACGCCCCGTCACGACCTGCTGGAGGTACGCGCTCATCCCGGCAACGAGCAGCGTCGCGCAGAACCACCACCATTCCGGAATGCCGCGGATGGCGCGCCATCCGCGCTTCCAGAGGATGCCGGCCGTGAGGACGGCGTAGACGAGGATCGCCGCGATGAGTGTTTTATTCAGGATCGGCGCATGCATGTTTAACAATCCGGCCCGAAGCGCGAATTTTTCCGATCCTTCGAGGGGAGCGGTCGTCATGAGCGCGTACCAGTACGGCGCACTCGCGAGCATGCCGACGACGAAAACGGCGGCCACGGCGCGGACGCCCCGCCATTCGCGCCGCGCGGCCAGTCCGGCGCCGAGAAAAACCAACACCGCAAGCGCAATCGCCCAGCTGAACGCGTAGCCGATCATGAGCCCCCAGAGCGCGCCGAGGACCAGCGCCTTCCACGCCGCCGGCTTCCGATACGAAATCCAAAGGAGGTTCAGGAAGGCGAACAGGAAGAGCGCGCCCGTGATCGGATTCACCGGCCGCGTCCAGACGGACAGCGTGAGCGGCAATGCGACGCCCCGAAACGCGTTGACGATCGTTCCGAAACTCAAGAATTCGTATCCGAGCGTCACGAGCAGCCCTCCGGCCGCAGCGGCGATGCGCGAATCCTCGATCGGTATCTCCTCGGCTATTTTTTTCACGAGGGCATACGCGAGAAGAAACAGGGCCGCCGGATAAAGAAATTTCACGACGACGAGAAAATCCTTCAACGGGATGCGCAGGAGCGTGGTCGGAAAAGCGTAAAAAACCAATTCGGCGACAGGCGGCTGGGGCGAATACTGGTCTTTGTACTCGTAGAGGAACGCCGACCCCACCGGCCAGTGCCCGTCGATAATCTCCTGGATCCTCGAAAAATAGAGATCCTCATTGTCCAGGTACAAGAACGGGATGCCCCGGTAATCGCTTCCGAGCGATACGCGCGCGAGCACGGCCGGCGCCACGCAAAGAGCGCCGACGAGCATCGCCAAGACGATCGGAAACCACTGGCGCCGGAGCGAACCGGCGAGCTTCGCGGCGAGCTTCCCGAAGGAGAACACGCGCTCCGACGGGAGGATCGCGGTTGCTGTCTGAACGGAGACCGCGTCGGGGAGGTCCTCGCGGCGGACGATGACGTTCTCCATAACAAGCATGTCCATCCCGCTCTTCGCGTACGTGTTCAACGCGTTCTCGGGCGTATTCACGATCGGTTCGCCTTTCAGGTTGAAGGACGTGTCGAGCACGAGCGGGACGCCCGTCTTCTCGTAAAACCGCTCGATGAGGCGGTAGTAGTCCGGTGCGTCTTCGCGGACGACGAGCTGGGGGCGCGCCGACCCGTCGACGTGCGTGATCGCGGGGATGCGCTCGCGCTTGTCCGCGTTCACCTGGACGACGTAGAGCATGAACCGCGCCGGATAGTGGTGCTCCGCGTTCGGCAGGTCAAACCACTCGCCCGCCTTCTCCTCGAGCACGGACGGCGCGAACGGCCGGTACGGCTCGCGGAACTTGATCTTCGTATTCACGATGTCCTTCATGTCCGCGCGCCGCGGATCGGCAAGGATCGACCGGCTCCCGAGCGCGCGCGGCCCCCACTCGAACCGTCCGCGGTACCAGCCGATGACTTTCCCGTCCACGAGCGCCTGCGCCGTCCGTTCGATGACGTCGGCGTCGTTCGGCACGACCTCGTACCGCACGCCCTTCGCGTCGAGCGCCTTCGTGATGTCGTCCGTCGTGTACGAGGCGCCGTAGAACGCGTGCGGCGGGATGAACGGGCGCTTCTTGTCGGTCCCGAGGAATTCGTACGCCAAGGCCGCGCCGAGTGCGCCGCCCGCGTCTCCGGCCGCCGGCTGGATGAACATCTCCGTGAACGGCGTCCCCTGGATGAGCTTCCAGTTCGCGACCGAGTTCAGCGCCACGCCGCCCGCGAAGCAGAGCTTGTCGATGCCCGTCTCCGCGTAGAGCGCGTTCGCGAGATTGATGAGGAGCTCTTCCGTGACGGCCTGGACGGACGCGGCGATGTCCGCGTAGTACTCCTGACGTTCCGCAAGCTTGTCGAATGCCTCGCCCGTGGGCTTCTCGCCGAAGTACACGGGCCAGCCGGTCGTCCGCGTGAAGAAGTGGGACTTCGGATCGCGCGGCTCGCCGAACAGCTCAACGAACTTCTCCGAGTACGTCCGCGAGATCGAACGCTGGAAGGAGAAGTACTCGAGGTTCAGCGCGTACGAGCCGTCGGGGTAGACCGTGACCAGTTTTCGGACGCGGTCGGCGTACCGCGGGGCGCCGTACGGCGCCATCCCCATGACCTTGTACTCCCCGTCGTTCACCTCGAACCCGAGGAATGCCGTGAACGCGGAGTAGAGGAGCCCGATCGAGTGCGGGTACCGGATCTCGTGCAGGACGCGGATCGTATTCCCTTCCCCGACGCCGAGCGCGGTCGTCGCCCACTCCCCCACCCCGTCGACCGTGAGGATGGCCGCCTTCTCCCACGGCGAGCAGAAGAACGACGAGGCCATGTGCGACAGGTGGTGGCCGGAAAAATGGACCTTCTCCGGAGGGACGTCGAGCTTCGAGCTAATGAGGTTCCGGATCCAGATCTTGCTCGTGAACAGGCTCTTCAGCGATTCGGAGAAGGCCGCCGGCGCGAGCGGGAACGTGGCGAGCGCGGATTTGATGAGCCGGTCGAATTTCCAAAACGGCTTCTCGTAGAACACGACGGCGTCAAGATCCTTCGCCGTGAGGCCGGACTGGCGAAGGACGAACGCGATGGCGAGCTCCGGATACCCGGCGTCGTGCTTCTTCCGGGAGAACCGTTCCTCCTCGGACATCGCGACGGGAACCCCGTCAACGAGGAGGCACGCCGCGGCATCGTGATAGAAAAATGACAGCCCAAGGATCTTCATACATGGAATTCCTTTTGAAAATCCTCGCGGCACGTCAAGCGTTCAGCTTCCAGCTTCCCCGCCGAAGGTGGATGCGCATCAGGAGCACAGCTTCCAGCTTCTCGTTCGGAGAAGCTGGAAGCTGGAAGCTGGAAGCCGTGATTCATATCTTAGAATTCCTGCTCGAAATCGCCGCGCGCCGTAAAGACGCGGCTCGGAGGCCGGAAATTCGACGCGCCGGACGCGCTCGCGAAGGGCCGGCGATGAGCCGGAACGGAATGGCGACGAGCGCAAACACCGTAAAATAAAAAATCGTGAGGAGCGCCGTTGAAATGATTTCGCCGATGAAGATGAGACCGCGACGCACGGCGCTCCAGCCCCGGCCGACCGCGTCAGAAAATCGCATAGATGAATGGCCCGAGCGGCGTGCTCGTGGCGAAAATCATGATCACGAAAAAGAGGATGAGGATCGCGATGATCGGCGTGAGCCACCACATCTTGTTCTGCATGAGGAACCGAAAAAGGCTCCCGACGATCCGGGTGCGCGTTTTGACCTGCGTCCACAAACGCTCAAGGCGTTGACGAATGGGGGGCATACAGCTCGGGATGCGCCGTCAAGTAGGTGAATAGTGCATCAGCCGCCCAGGCGTGTCCAGTTTCATTGTAGTGGGCGTCGCAGGCCCAGCTGAGAGGTGGCGAGCCTTCGCGGGGGGCGCGCTCGTCGAACGCCGGAAACATGGAAAAATATGGGATATCGAGCTGTTTCGTGACCTCCCCGAGGACGCGCTCCGGTTCGTCGACGACGATCTTGTCGGCATGGCTGAACTGCTTCTTCCAATCCTCCCGTAACGGCGGAAAGCGGGTCGCCTCCGCCATGGCGACCACAAGCAATTTCGTCCCCTGTTCGGTCGAGAGCGCATTCATCCGTTCAAAGATCCGTTTCTGCTTGTCCCAGGCGTCCGTCACCACGTCGGTCGGTCCCGCATAGAACTTTTCCTCAAAGATCGCCGGCCGGGACGACGACTCGGGTCCGACATCCTCACGGGCCTTCCAGGCGAGATATTTGGAATACATCGTCACGACGAGCGCCGATTTTTTTGCGATGCCTTTCAGCACGGCCACGGCGTACTCGCGCGCCGTAAGGGCGTTCCCGCTCTTCGCCGTATCTTCCTTCCGGGACAGGCGACCCTCGATCCCCCGGAGCTGGGCGTCGAGATCCGGCGTCGACGCGTCGTTGTCGACGTCGCTCGAGTTGAAGGCGTCGATGACGAGGTCGGGATGCGCGGGGAACCCGTAGGCCGCAAGGTAGTCGAGGTTGGCGAGCGTCCCGTTTCCGCCGATCCCGAACGGGATGATCTCGACCTTCACGCCGGCAGGGGCCGCATCGTTCATCTTTTGCTGGAGGAGATACCAAAACGTCTTTTCGACGGGGACTTGCACGGATTCCACGAACGAATCGCCGACGATCACGATCCGCCGCGTTCCGGACGCTTTTTCGTCCGAATACTCAGGCGCATGGAAGCCGCGGCTGTTGATCTTGAGCGTATTTGAAAAACAGGCGGTCCGGTACGGGAGCGTGCCGTTCGGCCTGAACACGCGGAGACCGGTCTTCGTATCCGTGTCTTTCATGTCCGCCGAGGAGAAGCCAGCCATGCGAAGCCCAACCTCAAGCACGAGCAGGATGACGACCGTACTCATGGCGAGCAGGAGCAGCTTCTGCCAGAACCTCGGCCGCCGCGGAGCGGGAGACGGATGCGGTGCCGGCTGTTCAGCGTCAATCGGCTGTTGCGGGTCGGGAGGCGTGATGAGGTCGGGTTCCATATTGGGATCGAGGGATTACGCGGTTCGGCGGTTAGGGAATAGGCTTTGGAATAATTTTCTCCGATGCCTATTCCCGAACCTCCGAACCGCCTATCCCCTCTTACTGCATCCACGCCTGGAAGTCGGTCAAAAACTTCTCAACCGCCTCCGTGGTCTTGAAGTGGGTCGCCATGTCCGGGAAGAACTTCGGCGGGATCGTGACGATGTGCGCGCCGACGAGCGCCGCGTCGCGGATGTCGACGACGGACCGGATGCTCCCGATGATGATCTCCGAATCAAGTCTTCCGTCGTCGAGGAGCTTGCGCGTATTCCGGACGACGACCGCGGGATCGAAGTCCGCTTCATCAAGGACGCTGCGCGCCTTCAAATCGTTCCGCGCGGCGGCAAAGGATTCCTCCGTCGCGCCATTGCGGATGCGCGTCCAAAACAGGCTCACGTACTTCGCACCGGCGCGCGCGGCCATGATCGCCTGCATCGTATCCATGCACGCCGTACAATTGACGGAGATGCCTTTCTTCGAAAGCCGGGAGACGGTCTCAAGCTCGTTCCAGCCGACCTGGACCTTGATGCTCAGTTGCGGGTAGTTGAACGTCTTCACGAACGATTCCGCCTGCGCGATCATCTGCTCCGGGTCGCGTGAGAACACCTCGACGCTCAAGGAGATGCCCGGCTGATACCTATTGATCAAATCGATGATCTTTTGGACATGGCCCTCGAACGAAGACTTCGGTTCTTTCGCGAGGAGCGACGGGTTCGTGGTCACGCCCTGGGCGAATCCGCGCTTCAGACAGGTTTCGAGCTCTTCGAGGTTGGCGGTATCGATGAACAGTTTCATAGGCGGGGGGAGTGGATGAGTGGGGAGACTTAGAGGGACTCGGACGATGGGAGAGGATAGCACTTACGATCGAGATTGATGAAATGAGAATGTTTTTTGGGTTTGCGAGTTAACGGGTTTGCGGGTTTGCGCGTTAAAAAAATAAGATCAACCCGCAAACCCGCAAACTCGTCAACTCGCAAACTGGATCAATCAACAACGGGAGCGCACGACTCAAGGGCGCGTCGCCATCCACGCCCACGTCCGCCGGAGTCCATCCTCGAATGCGACGTCGGGCGTCCAGCCGAAGCGTTCGCGGATGCGCGCCGTATCCAGGCAGTTGCGCTGGACGTCGACGTCGCGCACCGATGACCGCCGGACGTCCGGCGGAATGCCGGCGCACGCCGAAACGGCCGCGAGCGCGCTGTTGATCGAGCGCTCTTCCCCGCTGCCGATGTTGAACGTGTCACAGCCGCTCCGGAACCGGAGCCCGACGAGGCGCACGGCGCGCGCGACGTCCTCGGCGAACACGAAGTCGCGCGTCTGCGACCCGTCGCCCCACAGTTCGATCGGTTTCCCCGTCCGGAGGCACTCGAAAAAGACGTTGATCGCGCCCTGGCCCGATCCGCGGTGGTACCGGCCGTACGGATTGCTGATCCGCAGGATGGCGACCGGCAGTCCGCGGAGACGGCTCGTGACGCGCAGGTAGTGCTCGCACGAAAGCTTCATGACGCCGTACGCGCTGATCGGCTCCGTGGGCGCCGTCTCCGGGATGGGATGCAATCCGCGCTCGCCGTACACGGTGCCGCCGCTCGAAAAGAAGACGAGCGCCGCCGCGCCCGCGTCCGCGCACGCGTTCGCGAGTTTGACCGTCCCCTGGATGTTGTCCTGAATGTCGGCTTCGATGATCTTCTCCGCTTTTCCCGGATACGAACTCGCCGCCATGTGGACGACAACGGAGCCCGGCACGATCTCGTCGCGGTACGAATCGACCTCGCGAAAATCCTGTTCGATGGATCGCGTGCCCGGGAGGAGCGACCCCATCGAAGGGAGACGATCGATAACGACGGCCTCGCCGTCGTCCGGCGAGAGTACGTGCAGAAGGTTCGTCCCGAGGAACCCGGATCCTCCAATGAGGATCCAGCGGGCCGGACGGTCGATCGGCATGGGGACTACGGTATCAGGAAGCGCCGCAATTGCGTAGTAGGGCGCCGAGGGGCCGTTTTTCCCGCGTTTTCCTAGACATCCCTCGGCTCCGCGTGCTTGAATATGCGGTGTATGCCGAAGCTCTCGATCCTCGTCCCCGTGTATTTCAACGAGCAGAACCTGCCCGTGACCATTCCGGTCCTGAAAGAGATCATCAACCGGCTCCCGACGGGGATGGACGGCGAGATCGTCTTCGTCGACGACGGGTCCGGAGACCGCTCCTACGCCATCCTCCGGGACGCGGCGGCCGAGGACGCGCGGATCAAGCTCATCCGGCTCTCCCGGAACTTCGGCGCGTACATGGCGCTCCTCGCGGCGCTCGACGCCGCAACGGGCGACGCAATGGTCGTGATCATGGCGGACCTCCAGGATCCGCCCGAACTCATCCTCCGCATGGTCGGCGCGTGGCAGGACGGCATGAAAATCGTCATCGCGGAGCGCACGGACCGCGAAGACCGGTGGGTCGACCGCGTGTTCGCCGTGTCCTTCTGGAAGTTCATGCGCCGGTTCGCGATCCACAATCTCCCGAAGGGCGGATTCGACTTCATCCTCTTCGACCGCGCCGCCGCGGACGCCGTCCGGACGGCGCGCGAAAAGAATTCGCACTTCATGCTCCAGGTCTTTACGACGGGCTTCCCCTACGCGACGATCCCGTACGTCCGCAAGCAGCGGACATCCGGCACGTCCCGATGGACATTCTCAAAAAAGATGAAGCTCTTCATCGATTCCGCCATCTCCTTTTCATACCTCCCCGTCCGCGCGATGAGCCTCGTCGGAATCCTGACCGCGCTTACGGGGTTCGTGCTCGCCGTCTTCTACACGATCTACCGGTTTACGTACGGTATCTCCATCCAGGGCTGGACGTCCCTGTTCGTCGCCGTGCTCATTATCGGCGGCCTCCAGATGGTCATGCTCGGCATCATCGGCGAGTACGTGTGGCGCACGTACGACGAAACCCGCCGCCGCCCGCCGTACATCGTCGCGGAACGGATGAACGTGGCTCCGCTCGGAGCGTCAGCGGGACTCGAGTTGACGAGTCCGCGAGTCGACGAAGTACCGGATGAAGTTAGAAGTTAGAAGTTGGAAGTTGGAAGTTTGAAATCCGATCCAACCCAAACTTCTAACTTCTAACTTCTAACTTCCCCTCCCGCATTGAGCGGAACGGACGCTCGCGACAAGCTCTTGATGAATGAACTCCAGATCCGCCGATGACGGCTCACACGAATGATCGCTCGACCATCATCACATCACACGCCATGGAATCATCATGCTCCTGTCCGGTGTGCAACGCACAACGCATACGCCCGTATCTGCGCGAAGGACCGTATACGCTTTTGAAGTGCCGGCAATGCCGCTTCGTGTTCAGGCAAGACAGGATCGGCGAACTCGGGGTGGATGAAGAGGTGGATGCCGCGTATCGCAACCTGGGAGGAAGTATCGATGCGGTCAATCAGCGGCTGGGCGGCCTCATCATTCGTGACTTGAAAGCTCAAGGCCTGGAAGACGGCTCTATTCTGGATGTCGGTTGCGGAACCGGAGCGATCGGTAAGACGGTGCAACATTCGTTTCCCGAGCTGAGCTACATCGGCATAGAACCTTCGCCGCGCTTTGCGTTTGCGGATGACGTTGGCGGTTCGAGGATCCACATCATATCGCCCGAACAGGAAAGCGAAATTCCGCCTGAATCGCAGTCCGCGCTCATCTTTAATCACGTTCTGGAACATCTGCCTTCACCTGTCGAGTTTGTCCGTCGATATCTGCATTTTCTTAAGCCCGGCGGCCTCGTGTACATCGAAGTGCCGAACGAATAATGGAAGAAGATGATCGCCCTGCCCATGCGTTTTGTGCGCAACAAAGCGCCCGCGGTTTTTAGCGGCCACATTAATTTTTTTACGGCCGCGAGCATGAAAACGCTGGCCGATACGGCGGGCATCACATTGCTTGCGTTAAGGAAAGGCAGGATCGGTGAATGCGCGGATCAGGTCTACCGTTTTTGCGGTGGAGACGATATTTTTACCCGCAATCCGAAAATCGCATTTGTCTATCACGCCTGCAGGATTTCCGGCATAGAAAAACTCCTCCATTACGGGATAACGCTACACGCGATTGCAAAAAAATAGTTCGCCGCTCGAATACGAGCCCATGTCGCGATGCCCGCCATACCGCTCATTGAGCGAAGGGATGCCCGAGTCGAGAAGTTTTCCATAAAAGGACAAGCTCTCGATCCGCCGATGACGGCCCGCTCGAACGACGGCTCAACGATCTCGTGCGTCGCACAAGGCGTCATTGCGCGACACCTGCTGCAACCGAATCACCCATATCGGGTCAACAGCGTCGCCTGATGACTCGTGAACAGGTGACCTATCGACGTTCCCGTCGCTCCGTGCTGATCAAAATATTCAGGACGCGCTCCGCCGTCTTGCCGTCGCCGAACGGATGCTCCCGGTTGCGATGACTATTTTTGGTATTTCAACTTCAGGACAACGACCACCGTCGCGGAGACGAATGCGACGATGTTGGCGACGATGATCGGAATGTCGTGGTTCGCGACGCCGTGGATGATCCACAATGTTGACGCGAGCATGAAGATCAGGTACGTGGTGAGGGAAACGTCCCTGGTCCCCTTTGTCTCCATCTCCTTGATCGCTTGCGGAATGAGCTGAACGGAGCTCAGGATGACCGCGAGCCAGCTGATGAAGACGAGTAACATAGTTGTTGGTTAGATTTCGTTGGCCCACGAGCTCTCCTGCGGCGTGGTCAGCTCGACGGGTGGGCGGTCCGGTCCGACCAGGATGTCCATGACGCGTTCAGCGGTCCTGCCGTCGCCGAAGGGGTTTTCCCAGATGCGGGGACGATCCATCTGATCGCGCATTTTGCGCGCAAGGAGGTCGGCGTCCGCTTCGTGGTGGAGGACGCTTGCGCCGACCGTGAGGGTTTCCGGGCGCTCGGTCGTGGAGCGGAGCGTGATGGACGGGACCTTGAGGATGCAGGCCTCTTCCTGAATGCCTCCCGAGTCCGTGAGCACGATGCGGGCGGCTTCCTGCAGGCGGAGGAGGTCGAGGTAGCCGATGGGCGCGGACGCGATGAACGGGTCGGAAACGCCGATGGCGTTCTTCTCGAAGACGGATGCCGTCCGTGGATGGATTGGGAAGACGACCTTCAGCCCATGGACCAATGCGGCGCGGCCGATCGCGTCGATCATCGCGCGGAGCCGGGACGGATCGTCGACGTTGGACGGGCGATGCATCGTGAGGAGCGCGTACGGTTGGGATCCAATGGAAAGACGATCCAAGACATCACTCCTCTCCTTCGCGACAGCGGCGTAGCGATGGACGGCGTCGACGATCGAGTTGCCCACGACGTGGACGCCATCCGTGATGTCTTCGCGCGCCAATCGTTCGCGCTGGACTTCCGTGGGACAGAAATGATAATCCGCGACGACGCCCGCGAGGACGCGGTTCGCTTCTTCGGGCATGTCCCAGTCGTCGCTCCGCAGACCGGCTTCGAGGTGCGCGATTGTGATGCCCATGAGCTGCGCGGCGAGGGCGCCAGCGAGGACCGAATTCACGTCGCCCTGGACCATCACGACATCGGGCTTCAATTCCGCAAAGACGTCATGCAATCCACCGAGCATCGCGGCGACCTGCTTCGCCGGCGGCAGGGAGCCGACGTGGAGGTTGTACGCGGGCTGTTCGAGGTCAAGTTCCTTGAAGAATAGTTCGTCGAGTTCCGGCGTGTAGTGCTGGCCCGTGTGCACGATCGCAAAAGGAATCCCGCGGCGGCGGGCTTCGTGGATGACCGGGGACATCTTGATGATCTCCGGCCGGGTTCCGAGGACGAAGGCGATCATGAGTGGGGAATAGTTTACGCGTTTGCGGGTCAACGTGTTTGCGGGTTTATGACTCGCCAACCCGATAACTCGCTAACCCGCAAACCCATCACCCGATGAGCGTGTGTATTCTGTCGATGACTTTCGGAAGTTCGAAGAGGAGGTCGATGGCGCCGACGGCGCAGACGAGGGCGAAGCCGGAGAGGACGTATCGCTGATATCCGGCCCGATCGTTGAGCCATCGGGAAAGGGCGAATCCGGCGAACACGGCCAGAAACAGGTAGATCGGAAAACGGTAGCGGGTTTCGACCAAAATGGCAATGACCGGGAGGCACGTGACGAGGGAGAACCAGGCGAGGTAATAGAGGGGGCGGTGCTTCTCCTTGAAGAACGCGATGAACGCGCCGGCGAACGCGAGGCCGAAGAGGATGAACGACGCGAGGGCCGAACACGCCACGAAAATCGTCTGCTTGATCCCGGATTGGTAGAACCAGAATCCCGACGGCCGGATCACGCTGAAATATTTCACGGCGCGGAGGGACGTCAGCTTCGCGTACACGAACGGGTGCTGGGTGACGAACGCCTTGAAGTAGGTCAGGCAGTACGCGTTCGTGCCAAGGAGGCCGAGCCGGTCGAAAATGACCGACAGTTCCGCCGGTGCTCCCCCTTCTCCGCTGCCGCTGAGCTGATTGCCCGTGTAGAGGTTGTACCCGAAGTTCGCCATCGTCGGGATGAACGCATGGTAGACTTCCTCGTTCCGTACGGTCCACGGGATGAGGATCGCCGTCAGGATGACGAGGAAGAGGATGGCGTGCTTCCACGCGCGCTGGGTCCAAAACCAGTAGAGGATGAACGGCGTGAACGCGGCGACCGTCGACCGCGTGAGGACCGCGACGCCGAAGCTGAGCGAAAGACAGACGATACCGGCCGTCGTCCTCCGTTTGAACAGGCGGACGAAGCAATACGTCGCAAGGGCCGAGAGGAACAGGAAGAGCGTCTCGGTCATGAGCATCGCGCCGATCTCGACGAGGTCCGGATAGAACCCGAAGATCGCCGCCGCGAACCAGCCGATCCGCCGGTCCTCCTTCCCGAAGATCTCGACGCACGTGAGGTAGATGAGCCCAACGGAGATCGCGCGGAGCAGGGACTGGACGATCCAGACGACGCTGATCCGATGGCCGACCACGCCGTAGATGCCTGCGAGAAAAAATTCGTAGAGCGGCCCCTGGTACGTCATCCCGTCGTCCTTCAGGAGCGGCACATCGAGCCTCGAGCGGAACCCGTTTCCCCCAACGATGTTCTGCGCGATCGCGTCATAGATGCGCGCGTCGACGGCCGGCTGGATGCGGTACGCGAACGCGTACCCCGCGCTCACAATGAAGACCGCGACGCAGAGGATGACGATGACCCGCTCCTCGCGCAGGATGGTGCGGATGCGCTCGATGATCGTAGACGGCATAACGAAGAAGCTGGAAGCTGGAAGCTGGAAGCTGGAAGCTGACAAGATCATATCGTACTTAGCTTCCAGCTTCCAGCTTCTTCTTCCTTATTATTGAAACGCTATCGGCCGTAAGTAAAGAAAGCTGAAAATTAAGGAAGCCAGACCATATCAGCTTCCAGCTTCCAGCTTCCAGCTTCTTCTCTCTTTTCATCGAACGCTCATACTCTGCGCCGGAGCCGCTTGATCAACCAGCGCACTCCCAAGATACGGCGACCACACGGAGGTGCCCGAAGGGAATGCGCGTTCGACGTAATTCGCCGGCAGCCGCCAGTACGCGCGCTGATCCGGCGTAATGACGACCCATGGACAGACGGATTGGAACGCCGCGGGGTCGAGCGTCCGCAGGTCGAGCGCCTGCTGGAAGATCTGCTGTTCCTGGTCGAGCATCGTGATCGGACAGCCGTCGAGACGCTGGATGGTCGCGTCCGAGACGCCCAGGCGCTTCAGGACGGCGTCCGTCTTCAAATAGGACGCGCACGGGATATACCGATCCATTCGGACGAAACGTTTGAATGACTTCTGGAATCCGGAGCCGACGACGTCATAGGCCCCCGCCAACGTCGTGAGCGTGTTGAGCGCCTGTGCGTCGGTCTGGGGCAACATCTTCGACATGACCGTAGGGTGCGTGAGGCGGGCGATGTGAATGCCGAGGATACCGGCCGTTACCGGATCGGCGCAGACGGCCTGGTCCACGGGAACCGTTGCCCGGAGAAAATCGACGAGCTGCTGACCGCCGTCCATGCCGGGGAGCCTGACGAGTTCGACCGCGTAGATGTGCGCCGACGCGGAAACGCCGCTCACGATCGAGACGACGAGCGCAATCGCGATGATCCCGTTCGCGGGAAATGCCGCAGACGGTTTGCCGCTGCGCGCGTATCGCCACAGGCACCAGGCCGCAAGCGCGAGGATGAACCAGTGCGAGAAGTGGAGGACGTTCAGGTATTCGTCGAAGAAGACGTAGCCGGACGCGAGGATGCGGTAGATGAACACGAGCGAGACGGCGAGCGTGCCGAGCGTGAGGACGTCGAAAATCCAGGCGCCGCGCGCGCGACGGGGCGGCTCGGACGCGGCGGGCGCGCGGAGGACGCTCCAGAGCCACGCAAAACTGATCCAGCAGAGGAGGACGGTCGGAGAACGGAAGTGGTCGTTGTCGAGCGCGACGCCCATGAATACCGAACATTGCCAGGCGAACAGGAGCGCGATCCATGCCCACTGCATCGCGACGAGCCCGCGCTCCTCGCGCTCGTTCATCCGGCGCCAGCGCGGCAAACAGAGGAGGAGCGCGATCCATCCGGGCACGATGAGGAACGAGTTCGTGAGGTACGGCATGTGCGAATACGCAAGGCCGATCCGCTCATACATCTGCCAGTAGGCAACGTGGGATCCCGAGAAGAGCCAGTGCGCGCCGTAGTACGCGACGAACGGCAGGGCGAAGAATCCGACGACGCACGCGGTCCCGATCAATCCGCGCTTGTTCCGGAAGAGCCAGATCGCCCACATCGACGCAAGCCAGATCACGCAGAGGATGAAGAACCACGTGTAGAGCCATCCGAAGAGCAATGCCGCGAGCGTCCACGCGAAGGCGCGGCCCGGATGATTCTTCCGCAGATCGTCCAAGACGATGCGGGAGGCCGTGAGCGCGAAGAACACCGCCGGATACCACCACGAGTAGATACCGGGGCGCATGCCGAGCGCGAGCACGATCGAGAACCAGAACGCGAGCGAAAAGATGCGCGAGGCGCCGCGCGAGAGATCGGCCCAGCGGCGGAAGCACCACGGAGAGATCCAGACCATGATCGTCGTTGTGATCCAGCGGCTCACGAACCAGACTTCCGGAACGCTTGCGCCGGGCATCATCCGCGCGAGCCACCCGAGCGGAATCGCGAACCAGTGAAGGTAATTCCCGGCGTGGAATCCCGAGACGACGCTTCCGATGAGCGGGAGGTACCACGTGATGTCGAAGATCGCGCCGTAGAAAATCGGCGTCCGCCAGAACGGCGTATAGTGGTGGATGAGATCCCACACCCAGTACGGACCGAACACGGACAGGAAGGTGAGGATCGGCACGCCGAACCACCAGGCAAGCCAGGCGTTCCGATCGTCGGGGGCCGTCTCGATCACGTGCGGGACCGGCCGTCCGTCAACCGCCCCGCAGACGAATGTGATGTGCGAGTACGGCGTCCCCACGTACATCGGCTCAGCCGAGACCTCGAATCCGGCGTCTTCGAGGATCGTGACGAGCTGTTTGGGCGAACGGTAATAGATGCGGTCTCCGAAATAGAGGACGTGGTCCGTGAGCCACGCGAGGATGAACCTCCAGAACGGCCGCCGGTCGACCTCGCAGACGAGGAGCGTTCCGCCCGCGCGGAGGCGCGCGCGGATATTTTTGAGCAGTGTCACCTGCTCCTCTTTTGATTTGAGATGGTGGAGGACGTGGATGAGGAGAAACGCGTCCGCTTCACCGGGTTCGAGCTGCATCGCGTCGCCGTTCCGAAAGGATGCATGCTCCACGCCCCGGTCGGCGTAACGCATCTTCCCCGCGTCCGTATCAAACCCGATCATCCGACGGCGCGGGGACATCAGGGCGAGCAGATTCGTAAAGAGCCCGTACCCGCATCCGACATCGACGATCGTTCCCTCCTTCGGGATAAGCGGCTCGAGGGCGCGGTAGGGCGCGGTCCAGAACCGGATGCGCGCGAAGAGCGACGGCCAGCCGTTCCCCGCGTAGAGCGTCTTCACGAATCGCGCCGCAATGCCAAAATCCGGGATCGGGCGGTTCTGAACCGGAAGGTCGCGCCGGTAGAACCCCGACCACGCGCGCCTAAAAATCCCGACGTACCCGTTCAGCGTCCGCATCGCGTCCTTGAACGGCTTGATGCGCGAGTCGCTGAAGTCCGTCCACCGGATCGGCATCGGTTTCATGAGCCAGCCGCGCACCTGCGCGATGTAGATGATCTCGGCTTCGGCGAGGTACCGGTTGTCCACTTGAAAGGCAAAGATGTCGCGGCTCGCGTCACGGCGGAACATTTTGAATCCCAGCGAGAAGTCCACGATCGACGGGTCAATGAGCAGGCGCGAGAGGAACACGAAGCCCTTTCCGAGGAACACGCGGAGCCATGGCTGCGGCGTCAGGATTTCCGCCCCGGGCATGCGGCGGCTGCCGATGAGCACGCCAAGCTCGGGATGGGATCTCAGCTCGCGCACAAAACGGAGGAACGCCTCCTCGTCAACGCTCCCGTCGGCATCGGTCTCCAGCACGTAATCGCCGCGCGCGTCCAGGATGCCCGTCCGCACGGCCACGCCCCGACCCATGTTCCGCGGCTGTCTGATGAGCCGGATCCGGCCCCCGGACGCCCGCGCGGCCTCTTCAACGAGCTCGACGGTCCGGTCCTTGCTCCCGTCGTCCACGATGACGAATTCGTAGTCCGAATACCCGGCGCGCTCAAACGCCTGCATAATCCGATCAAGCGTCCGGGGCAGGCGCTGCTCCTCGTTAAACGCCGGAATGACGATGCTCAATTCCATAGGCCGAGATCGTAGCAAGCGCCCTTAAAAAACTGTAGTATGGTGGGGTTGACGCGCGTCTAGACATGGAGCCGCTTCTTGGCTCCTCCTCTCTGCCGATGCGGACTCGTCATCGGCCTGACGAAGAAGCTGGAAGCTAGAAGCTGGAAGCCGATAGATTTTTTAAAACGAACAGCTTCCAGCTTCTAGCTTCCAGCTTCTTCCCTCACTCCAACAGCCGATCGACAATCCTCCCAATGAGTCCCTCAAGCGAGAAGCGCGACGCGATCTCGCCGCGTTCGTCCTCCGTCATCCCCTGCTCTGCGCGTCGGATTGCCTCTTCGGCGGCCGTCAATCCGAGATCTCCGGCCCAAAATGCCGACGGGACGGCTTCGCCGGTCGCCGGATTGATGGAGAAGACCGGCGTGCCCGAGGCGAGCGATTCAAGGACGACCTTGTCGAGACTGCCCGTTGCCGAGAGGTGGAGGAGGCAGTCCGCGTCCGCGTACGCGCGCGGGAGATCGGCGGGCGGACGCGGTCCGCTGAATGTCACGCGATCCTTGAGGCCGAGACGAACGACATCGCTCTGGATCTCTTTCTCATATTGACGATCCGCATCGTTCATCGGTCCACCGGCCCACGTGAGATGCGCATCAGGTCGTCGCTTGATGATCTCAGCAAAAAACTCCAGCGTCTCACGGATGCGTTTCCTCGGCGTCAAGCGTCCGACTGACAAAAATTCGAGCCCGGCCATCCGTCCGCGCCCGACGATCGACGGATGAGAAGCGCGGAGAAATGCCGTGGCCGATCGCGAGGACTTTTTTGGAGCGCAGCGGAAACGCCTTCTGCGTCGCCGTCAAAATCCGATTCGCATCCCACATCGCGAGCCGGAGCATGCTGCTTGCGGACCCGTGCGTGTACCAGAGGACGAGCCGCTGGCGCGTGAGGCGCCACCAGCACCCGCCGAGCACGACCCAGACCGGCGTCATGTGCACGAAGACGGCGTCAAATCGTTGCGCAACGAGACGACCGTAGAACGCGAAGAGCCGCGCGAGCGACCCCTGCGGAAACGAACGGATCGTGACGTTCGCGGGCTTCTCTTTCCACTCCCCTTCCCTTAAGCACCAGACTTCGACGCTCGTCACGCGCGGGTCGGCGACGAACGTCCACAGCCACTCGCAAAAAAACCCGAGATCCGAATCGGCCGGATCTACGACTTGGGTGATGATCAATATCCGTGACATGGATGACGGGCCTGCGAAATTACGTTTGGCCTACGAATTTACGTTTGGCCTACGAATTTACGTTTGGCCTACGAATGTACGAATAGGGCGAATCGGCGAATACACGAAAAGATATTGCTGAAGTATGAGATGACCATTCGTAATTCGCCGATTCGTGAGCCAATTCGTAAATTCGTAGGCCAAACGTAATTTCGTAGGCCAAACGTACATTCGTAGGCCCATCGTTCAGCGGCGTCCGTAAACCGTCAGCGACGCGTCCGAGTAGAGCTTTGGGTAGGACGCGGGGATGCGCCAGTACGCATCCAACGAATGCCGGACGATGAACCGGTCGCAGACGTTTGACGTTTCGGGCATGGGCGCGGCCCAGCGCGCCTTCATCTGCGCGACGACATCGGCGCGGATCCGATCCATGGCCGCCTGATCGCAGCCGATGATGAAGGTCCTCGCGCCCTCGTCCTTGACGACCCGCTGGATCAACACGCGCGCCCGCGCGTTGATGTCACAGAGCAGGTCCGTGCAGAACAAAATCTCGCGCTCGTATCTCCACCCCTCGTCCGAACCGACGGTATTGAAAAACGCGGAAACGTCGACCAGACGGCGCTGGAGTTCTTCCGTGCTCACGGGATCCATGAGGAAGACCGTACTCGGAAAAATCTTGAGTCCGGTATTTGGGGCGAGCAGCTGCTCGGCATTCCAGTCGCTGCACCACGTGATGTCCTGATTCGGGGCATTGGATGCGGCGGCCCAGCGCATGAATCCGGCATATTCCCGGAGATCGGACGTCTCCTGTCCGGCGAACCGGGCGGCTCCCATGAAACCGGTGACGGTGAAGATGACGGCAACGGCAAGGGCGAGGCGCGTCATCATGGCCTGCCCGCGGCTTCCGAGCGGCGTTGAACAAAGCGCGAGGGCAACGAAGGTCCAGTTCGCGAGATGGATGAGTTCTCCGCCCATCGAGATGAGCGTGTACTTGAACGCGATTTGATAGACGATGACCGCGACGTATGCCGCCGCGCCGGCACCGAGCCAGCATGAGAACGTCGCGAAGCGGGTTCCGCGGATTGCCGGCGCGAGCCGGATCCACACGACCCATGAGAGCGCGGAGAGAATCCAGACGCAGTAGACGAAATGATCCGAGATATACGGAAAGCCCGTGAGGACATTCTGAAGCCAGAGGATCGCGAGCGCCGACCACATGACGAGCAGCGCGACCGCCTTTGATCGCTGGTCATCCGGCTCGGATTGCGCCGCGGATCGCCGAATCCACGCGAACCACGCGGCCCACCAAAAGAAGATCGCGACGAGCGTATTCGAAATGATCGGAAGATGGCCGAACCCGATGCCTCCGCGCACGAGAACCGGAATGCCGGGCGCGGCCAAGAGGCGTGGCAGCCACGCGTTGCGCGAGAGGATCGCCGCGAAGGCGCAGACGATCCCCGCGGCCAGGATGATGCGTGCATGGGCCGCTTTCAGGTACCGCAGCGCGATCAGCATGACAACGGACGTCGCGACGAACAGGAAATACCACGGGTAGACGAGCGTGAAGAAGAGCGCAACGCCGTCAAGGACGAGGGCGCGCCGGACGCGTCCGTTCACCCACGCGTTCTCCGCGGCCCAAAACGCGATGAGCGCAACGAGAAACTCGGGCACGTACCACGATGATGCGCCCGGACGGAATCCGATGACCGACTGTGCCATGAGAAAGATGGTAAGCGAATAGACGCGTGCCTGGCGCGTCCCGAGACCAGCGGCTTCCTTCAGCAGTTTCGCAAAAAGCCAGATCGACAGAACGAGCGACAGGACGAGACTCAAATAGTAGATCTCGCTCCACGTAAGAAAAGAGGACAGCCACTTCACGACGGCGAGAACGGGGATCATGAAATAGGCAAGACCGGTGAACAGCGTATGCATCCCTGAGAGCGCATCTCGGGCAAGGATCTGGAGATACAGCCACCAGTCAAAGATGGGATTCGTGATCGCGGTTAAACGCCTCCAGTCGCCATCGACGTCAAGCGTGTTTAAAAACGTCCAATAGCCGAGACATAAAACGATCGGCATGACGACATACCATAGGAGTGACCCGACCGATACCTTCTTCAGCCATCCGCGCACGACGGGCACGACGTTTTCCAAACTGGAATGCATGGCCTTTTGGGGTTGACGCGTTGAACGGACGTACAGTAGCGGTTCCGGACATCCCACGTCAAACGAACGCACGCGGCACCGAATCATGGGATCACGTCAAAAATTTCTCTCTCCGCGTCTTCCTCGCCGGCCTCGTCGTCCGGCACCTCGTGCCGGGCCGGCGGCTCCTCGACGCCAACCGCCGGAACGGCTTCATCAGCGCCGATCTCCGGAGCATGCTCGTCCCATCCCGACAACCGGACGTCCATGGTCTCCATGGACGAGCATCGCCGTGCTCCGTCTTGCGCCAATGTTACGCACCCGATAATGTCTCATCGAGTGACGCATTTGACGTCATGCGCACATGGCGCCGCATCCCATCCTGAAAAAAATTGCCCGTGTCGTGCTCGGCGCAGCCGTCGCCGCCGTTTTCGTACTCCCGCTCTTCGTCGACGTGCTCTTCAACGGAAAATTGTTTCCCTGCATCAGCGGCGTCAATTACTACCACATCTTCTTTTTCGCGGCGCAAAAACACCTGATCTTCGACCTTCATCAATGGCCTTACTGGTGGACGCCATACTACTCGGGATATCCCATCAGCTTGACCTTGAACGGCTTTTTGAACCCCGTCTTCATCCTTGCGCTCCGGTTCTTCCCCGTTCTTCCGGCATATCACTGGCTGACGTTCGGCTTTTTTGTCCTGAATATCGTCAGCACCTTTGCGTTTGGACGCGCCTTGAAAATGACGCGCGTTGCGGCCGCCCTGACCGCGCTGACCTACGGGCTGAGCGGCATTATCATGACATGGACCGACGTCATCGTATTCACCGCGCTTTTTCCGTTACTCCCATTGGTATTTCTCGCCTGCATCAAGATTCATCGAGGCTCGCGAATATGGTGGTGGATACTGCTCGCGCTGCTGGTGTACGGCTGGATCGCCGGATTTACGGAACTGCTCATCTACGACCTCATCGCGCTCGCCGGATTCTGTCTCTTTCTTGTGGTCGGCGATCCGGAACACATGCGGACATGGCGGCACCATCCGATTGCGGCGATGGGCGCGATGATCGGCGACGGCACGAAAAAATTTCTTACGCCGGTGCTCCTCAGCATCCTCCTGGTCTCACCGTGGCTCATGACCGTCTCCCATTTCGTCACACGTTACTCGAATCGGGGGCTGGACGCCTCGATCAACGATGGAGCTTCATTGAGCCTCTCGCAGGTGATCCATCTATTTCTTCCCCGGCTCTCGGTGTATCACGGAAGCATTATTCCCGTCGTCCAGCTCGGGAATAACATCGAACTTTTCATCGGCACGCTTCCCTTCCTCCTTCTCCTCACCCTCCCGTTGACATGGGCGTCGATCCGGTCTCGAGAACGTTGGTTTTTTCTCGGGCTCCTCGTGTTCGCCTTCCTCATGTTATTCCGGTCGCCGTTGTACGTGTTCGTCCACCAGTTGCCGGTCCTGCGCTGGTTTCGCTGGCATTTCAAATGGACATTCCTCACGGTATTCGCGGCCAGCGTGCTGGTCGGATACGCCACGGACAGCTTCCCCGCATTTCGGCAACATCGATACGCCAAAAAACTTCTCACGGCGCTGTGGGTGGCGGCATCGCTGATCATACTCGCCCTGACCGTCATCACGATCGCGTCGCAGCCCATCGCCCAAAGGATCTCCGCGCTGGGCATCTCAAAATACCGGCACGCGGCGGAACAATCCGGCCGCGTGCTGCAGCGCAGTCCTGACTATTATACCGAGATCGTGAAAGGGATATCGGAGTCACTCGTTCGGGAATTCTCTTGGCGCGCTCCGTGGACGCTCCTCTCCGCAATCCTGTGGCTCGTCGCATTGATCGCGATCACGTACACGGGGAAAAAACCTCTCCCTTGGCGGACCAGGCGGCTGCTGTTCGTTGTCATCGCAGGAGGCGGCAGTATCATGCTCTTGATGGGCATCCTCACCGGTCCATCCGACGCATTTTTGAAGGAACCTCCGGCAACGGCCGCCTACATACGCTCCCAAAATGCCTATCGTCAGCCTCCGATTTCAGGAGACGCCGCACCGACACCCTATCGCATCTTTACCTACGTTCCGGAACCGACGGCCTCGTTCCTGCAGGAGACCTACCATGTCGATCTGATCGACCTGGGCAACTGGATGATCTTGCGGCGGGAATTGCTCACGGACAACATTAACACGTGGTTCGGCTTGGACGGCGCGTCCAATATTGAGCCGCTCGCCGATGCGCGCATCGTTGGCGCGACGGAACTGGTTTCGAGCAGAGTCATCGCGCCGAGAACGCTTGATGAAGAACTTGCGAGCTATTCGTCGGAACCGAAAGCCAGGCTCCTCGGACGCATGAACGTGAAATACGTCATCTCGCCCCTCCCGCTCACGTCCCCGTGGAAGCCGGTCTTCACGTCGCACGTCTTCGGCAAGATCCCCGTGACCGTCTACGAAAATCCGTTCTTTTTGCCGCGTTGGTATTTCGCCGATCGGATCACGTGGGTCGACAACCCCGGCCATGACGCGGCCGTGGGAACGCGAGCGCTGGACCTCGCATCTTCCGAGGCATCCACGACGGTTCTGGAGACGCAATTCGGGAACGATCGCGCGCTCGCCGCCCAGCCGGATCCCGATGACCGGATTTCGCTCATCACGTATACCGAAGGGCGCTTGGACGTGACGACGAAAACAAAAAACGCCCGCTGGCTCGTCTTCAGCGAAACGGGAGCCCCATTCTGGCACGCGCAGATTGATGACCTGGATGTCCCGACGTACCAGGCGAATGACGCCTACCAGGCCGTGCTCGTCCCGCCGGGGACGCATCACGTGCGCTTCTTCACGCTGGATTTTTGGGGGAGGACCAAGGAATCGATCCGGGCCCTGTTTGAATAGATCCCCCGTTCCTCGTCCATCCGCGCCGTCGAACGGATGCTACAATGGCGGTTCTGGACCCCCCCCCGCGCGCCAATCCACACGACACCGACCCTTATGGAATCCCGCTCAAAGACCTCACACCGCGTCTTCCTCATCATCCTCGTGGTCTGGCAGCTCGTGTTGGGCTGGCGGCTCCTCGACCCCAATCGCTGGAGCGGCTTCTACAACGCGGACATCCAGAGCATGCTCGCCCTCCGCTACTGGGCCCGGGATGGCGTGGCGAAGCACGCGATGCTGAATATCGCGCAAGGGTACTCGCCGTTCATCAAGATCTTCGACGGGACGGCACTCGACGCTCACGCGGCGAGCTCCTCCTACATCAAAAACGGCCAGATGGTCAGGCGGATCTACTACAACCACTACCCGAGCTTCTTCCTCGTCCCGAACTGGGTCGTCTCCTGGTTCATCGGAACCGAGCATCCGGCCGTGTTCCGCATGGTTCAGCTCGCCATTTCCGCCGCGGGGCTGTTCTTCCTGTACCTGTTCCTCTGGCGCCTCTTCCGCTCCCGCGTCGCCGCCGGCGTTGCGGCGACGGCGTACATGCTCTCGGGGCTCTACACCGACTTCGCGCACACCCTCGTGAACATGCCGCTCGACGACTTCTTCCGGAACGGCTTCCTGCTCCTCTCCGTCATCGAAAAGACGGTCGAGCGTGAACGGCGGCGGCTCGTCACGGCCGCCATGTGGATGTCGTACTTCCTCGTGTCGCTCGTGTCGCTCGAATCAATGGCCTTTTGTTTCGCGTGGCTCGTCGGATACGACCTCTTCCATGAGCATCGCTGGCGCATCCCGCGCTGGTCCCTGTTCGCCGTCGCGCCGATCGCGGCGCGCGCCATCCAGTTCCTCCAGACCGTCGCGGTCTGGGGGTGGGCCGACGCGTACCTCGACTGGTTCGGTCGGTGGACGACCATGGCGAACCAGGACGGCAAGACGACAGTCCTCGAGCGGTTCCTCTCGATCTCGCGCGAACTGCGGTATTTGATCGGATTCGGATACGACAAACACCAGATCATCCTTCTCCACCTGCTCGCGTTCGTCGTGACGTTCGGCTTGCTCGCAGGCTTGTTCATCCTCGCCCGGCGCGAACGCGAGGAGACCGGCTCATGGCTTCGCGTCACGGCGCTCATTCCGACGATCCTCCTCGTCGGCGGATGCGGATTCGGATTCATTTTTCCGGGCGCCTCGTGGATGCGGTATGAGGGCCGCCAGTTCATCCCCTTCTTCGCTGCGGTCGTCGCGTACGCGATCGTCCGGTGGCGCGGACTCGTAACGCGCCGCGAAAAGATCCTGGTCGCCATCCTCCTCATCGCACCGTCGATCTTCATCGCGACACGACAAATCCAGCTCACCGCGATCAGCCTCATGGGATCGCCGGAATACTCCTTCGGCAAACCGCAACCGGACCAGAAACGCTTCGGACTCGCGCTCGCACCCCATCTCGATAATCGGACGTCCATGGCGTTCATGTACGATCCCGACGCAAGACTCGTCTTTTTCGGACCGGCTCCGCTCAACCCGGCATGGGCGGTCTACACCGTCGTCCCGCAGCTGCTCTACGCCGCCGACGCGCACGTCATGGGGTTCAAGGATGAAACGAGGCTCGTCCATGATCTCTCGGCCATTGAGGAGCAGACCGGCAACCGCGTGACCCCGTACATCGTCACGGATACCGCGGAACGCTTCGGAGAAATCGAAACGCGGCTCAAGGCGATCGGATTCATCCCTCAACACAAAACGCCGGACGACATCGAAGGCGATGGGCGATGGCTCGGGGAAGCATTCGTGAGGCAGCCGTAGCGTGATCCGCGTTTTCTTTCATCGCCTTCCGTGACGAGACCGTTTCGTACCGGAGCGCGTATTCCTTTGCGGGCCGTGATGGCGGGGGTTGACATCGGACGAAAAAACGTGCTTAGCTTGAGCGGCACTTCAACATCCAAGGAGGACAACCGTGGCAGACATCACCTATTCGGACCTCGTCAAGGAATCCCAGCCCGTGGACGTAAGCGAAGACGGCATGGCGCTTCGCATGAACCGGTACGGGACGTCCACCTTCTCGATCACAACGGCCAAGGTGCAGGTCAGCACCGGTGAACAGGCCCACGCGTTCACGGCCCGACGCGGCGTGATCTACGCCAAGAACGGCGCCAAGATCCTCCCGTACTTCGAACGCGAAGAGCGGACGTACGTCGTGATGGTCGAACAGTTCCGCATCGCCCTCCCGGGGAAGACGCTGGAACCGGCCGGCGGCGAGGCGAATCCAGACGTCGACCCGGACGTCCGAACGTCCATGGCGCGCGAGCTCGAGGAAGAGGCGCACATCACGGTACGGCTCGAGGAGATCCGCGTCGTGTTCACGGGCCGCATCCAGCCCTCGATGATGCCGAGCAAGGCCTCGGGCGGCATCGTAAGGATCACCGAGTCGCAGCTCCCCAAGGAGCTCGTCCACGGCGAGCACCAGTTCGGCGAGTACACGGTGGTCGGCATCTATCCGTTCCTTGACCTGCTCCGCGCGCGCGACGCCGGAGAGCTCGATCTCGACCTCGAAACCTGGCTCCTTCTCGACGGACTGGCCAAAGAGCTCGGTTTGCTGCTCAAGCGGTACTGACCGCCTGAACGTCACGCGGCCCCGCCTCCTACCCATGGAGACGGGGCCGTTTTGTATACAAGAAAAATAAGCGGCCCCCCGACGAAGATTCGTCGGGGGGCGAGATTCACGCAGGAGGCGGACCGCCAAGGGTTGCTTCTGTGCGCGGGCGAGGATTGATTTTCTCTTTCTTCGCCTTCTTGACCTTGAACTGCTTGAAGGCGTCGAACTTGAAGTTGTGCCTCCAGATGGCCCAGACCTCGCGCCAGCTCTTCGGCATGGGGTAGACCCGGGTCTCGTGCATGTACGTCTTCGAGAGCGAGTACAGGCGAAAGTACGCCGTTGTGAGCGGAAGGTGCGAGAGGACCTCCGTCGCGAGCCACGTCATGGGCCTGGCCAGGAGCCGGACGGCCGGGTTGTAGCTTCCCCCGAACAGGTGGAGAAAGGTCCCGAGGAGCGCAAGATTCTGCTGCTGGAGCTTGTCGTGCTCCGTAAAGCAGTCGAGCGGCGACTTGGTCTGGTACGAGGCGTGGAGCTTGTCGTGGTCCCCGTCGAAGTACCCGTGCCGGACCGCGTACGCGTTGAGTCTCGTTCCCGGATAGGGGAAGAAGACGGGATACTCGCCGAACGACGCCCCGACGGCGACGTTGTACCGCACCGAATCCTTATCGTAGTCAATGCGGTGGCGGCGGACGCCGTGCTCGGACAGGACCCGGTCAATGAGGGCGCGCCGCCGCTCTTCGGGGAGCGGCAACTGCCGCAGGACCGCTACGGCGTCGGCGAGCGGCGCGGGTTTTGCGCCCGATGCGGCGCCGTTCCCGCCGCTACGAGGACCGACTTCGCGCACGACCGAAAGGACGTGCTCGAGCCGTTCGTCGTACGCGTCTTGCGGCGCATGGATGTCGGGCCGCGTCGGAATGGGCATCGCGAGGATCGTATTGGCGAAGGTGCCGATACGGAGCTTGCGCGTGCTTGCGAACGCCCTCCGCATGTCCTCGTCGGTCATGTCCCGGATGAGGACGAAGTCTCGCGCGAATCCGTTTCCGGATTCGATTGAGATGGTCATCGAGGCGATCCCCGCTTTCTTGAGCAGACGGAGCTTGCGCTCCGACTCCTCGTTCACGAGGTCGGCGCGCACGAGACAGTGGAACGGAAGCCCCACTTCGCGCGGGTAGACGTCCGCGAACTCCTCGAGCCACGCCTCGTCGCTGCGGAAGACGGGAAACACGTCATCGTAGAACTTGATGTACCGCGTATCCCAGTCGCGCTTCAGCCGCTTCAGCTCCTCGCAGACCCGCCGCACCGAATACCGCTGGAGGATCCTGCCCTTCCCTTTCATCATCTCGTTGTGGGCGTGCTCGAAGCAGTACGTGCAGCGGAACGGACACCCACGACCGGCCATGATGGCGCGGAGCGCTTTCGCCCCGTGGCGGGTGTTATTGTTGATGATCACGCGGTCGAAGAACGGCAAATCGTCGAGATTCGACGTGCGGTCGCGGAGGTGTTCGGGCGAGATCGTTACCCCGTCGGTGAGCGACCGCCGGAGCACGCGCGACGCGTTTTCCTTCGTCACGATGTTCGCGATGTCGTCGAACGGCCGGCCTGCCGCCATCCGTTCGAGGAGCTCAGGCCAGGCCTCATCGCACTCCCCCACGCCCACGACGTCGAAGTCGTGCTCGCGGATCATCTGGGGGTGGTACGTGGCGTGCGGTCCGCCGATCATCGTTTTGACCGAGGGAATCGCGCGCTTGAGTTCGGCGTTGGCGAGCAGCGTGGGCTGCTGGGATCCGGTAATGACGCTGAACGCGACGACGTCGGCGTTCGTGCGCCGGACGGCGTCCACGATGTTCTCGCGCTCGAAGAGCACGAGGTCGGTGTCGTAGCCCTGCCGCTTCGCAAGCGCGGACAGGAGCATAATGCCCATCGGCTCGGTATTGTCCCGGTCGTTGCGCATGGCGAACAAAATTTTTCCGTTGCTCATGGTCCTCTCCTTTCGAGAGAAAGATGTGGTTCGTTTGTTAACGTCCGCGGTGCGAGCGTAGCGAAAACAGGCCAAACCGTCAATACCCCGATCCCGGCAAAGGCGACCGACGCGGATAAGAAAAAGGCTCCGCCGTCACGTGGACGGGGAGCCCCGAAAAAAGGACCTTCGTGCGGGAACGCTACGGCCGAACGCGTCGTTCGCGCTCGATCGGCCACTGGCTCGTGAACGGGACGACCGCATCGCGCAGGGCCTGGCTCTTGGCAATGACCACGCGCTGGGGGGCAATGACATTCACGTCGATGGGGCTGCCGTCGAAGTTGGCCGTTGAGCCGCCCAGCATCTCGATGAAGAGCTTGCCGGCGGCGAAGTCCCACAGGCTGCCCCAGCCGGTGAAGACGTCGACGTATCCCATGAGGAGCCGCATGAGGCCGTCGGTATTGGAACCGCTCATCATGGTGAAGCGCATGTTCCCGAGGAGCTTGGCGAAGACGCTTTGGATGACCTCGTCGGAGAACTCCCCCGAGAGCGGCGCGATGACGACGAGCTTGGACAGGACGACCGGCCCAGCGGGCGCCGGCGGAATGGTGAGTACCTCGCCGCGCTCCTCGATCTTCACGCGTCCGCCGCGCATGGCGGAGCAGAGCGTGCCGGTGCGGGGCTGGTAGATGACGCCCGCATCGATGTCGTTGCCGTTCTTGAAGGCGATGGTGCAGCACCACTCGCGCGCGTCGCGCGAGTAGCTCACCGACCCGTCGATGGGGTCGATGACGTACGCCTGCTCCGTCATGAGCTTGTCCGGAGCCTCCTCGGCGATGATGTTCATGCCCGGGTCCCCCTCGCGGAGAATCCGCATCACCGTGGCCTGCGTCGCTTCGTCCTCCGCGGTCGTGAGGCCCCCGCCGCCCGTATCGGCGACGATGGGTGAGTGTCCGCGCTTTGCGAGCGCCTGATTGCCGCCCGCCATGGCCGCCTTGATGATGAGATCCAGGCGGTCTTCGTTGCTCAGCTTGTTCACGGTCCTACTCCTTGTCTGCACGAGGCAAACCGCACCTGATTGTGCGGGCGCAGATTAGAACGATTTGCCCGTCCTTGTCAATCCCCCGGGGGCAGTCACGAGTCGTGAGTCGTGAGTGGGAACCAATACGCGAGCTCTTTACCCGAGAGCCCGCGAAACATCCGATTCAAACAATCCATCCCCCAATTGGGATGGATTGATGGATTGCGGATCGGCTTCAAAAAACGGATCGTCCGATTCAGTCCGATTACCGCTGCCACGTCCCGTTGAAGATGTCGGTCGAGTGGATTGGGATTTCTTCGTTGATGAATTCAAACCGGCCTCCGACGCTCTCGATGATCCGGACGTCTTCCGAGAGCCCATGGGTCGGATCCGTGAGCTTGACGCGATCCGATTCGCTCTTCGTGTACACGTCCGGACGGATGGCGCGCATTACGGACCACGCCCCCTCTTCGTCGAGCAGGTGGACGTAATCCACAACCTCGAGGCTCGCAACCCAGTACAGGCGATCCTGTTCCTTGAAGCGCGGCCGGTCCGGCCCTTTCCGGATCAGCCGGTCGGGAACGAGCGTGACGTAGAGGACGTCTCCGAGCCGCTTTGACTGTTCGAAGTAATTGATGTGGCCGAGGTGCACCAGATCGAACACGCCGTGGCAGTGCACGATTTTTTTGCCCTCGGCACGCAACGGCGCCAGGGCTTCGGAGAGCTGATCAAGCGTCACGATCTTTGAACGCGGGTCACGCATACCGTCTGCTTATAGCACAAGCCATCATGACGATCAAACGCCGGAGCGGGGAGGGAATCGGGACGATGACGGGAAGGTGCGTAAGTGCGTAGGTGCGTAGGTGCGTAAGTAAGATCCGAACATACGCACCTACGCACTTACGCATCTTCCTCCATCCGAGTTGACGCCTCCCCTTCCTTGCCCCACACTAAACCTCGATTATGCGTATTTTCATCATGCGCCACGCCCGCTACACGTACAGCCTGGACGATTACCAGAAGCGCAAAGCCGGCCCCCTGCCAAATCCCCAAGGGATGAAGGAAACGACGGCCTTCGCGAAAAAGAACGCGAAGAACGCATTTGCCGCGGTGTACGCGAACAGCGCGAACCGGTCCAAAATCGCGGCGCAGATCATGTCAACATTCAATCGCCGTCATCCGCGCGTGATCATTGACCGCCGCATTGATCCGATGAAGGTCGACTACAAGGGGCCTGACATCATCGCCCACGTCAAAAACGCAAAAACGCGCTCGCGGACGGGCGACCGCTGGGTGCAGGGAGAACTGCCGAGCATTGAACCGCTCGGCGACTTTATGGCGCGCGTGGCGCGCTTCCTGCTCGACGTCGCCGCCCGCCACGACGCGAACGACCGCGTGCTCATCGTTGCGCACTGGGAAACGTTCGCCGTGATCGACGCGATCCTGCACGCCACGCCGATCGCGAAGGCCATGCGGGCGCATGACGGCTTCAAATACAACACGATGTATGCCTTCGAGGTCTGACGCCGGGAAGACGCGGAAAAAAATCTTCCACGGCATCCCCGTCTCTTCAGGCACGGCCGAAGGGAACGTCCGCATCGTCGCGGATAAGGCCTCCTTCCGGTCGTTCAAAAAAAATGAAATTCTGGTCACACCCTTCCTGACGCCTGACTACGCCTCGGTCGTGCACCGCGCCGCGGGCGTGGTCGCGGACGTGGGCGCGCTCATGAGCCACGCCGCCGTGGTCGTGCGGGAACTCCACATCCCCTGCCTCGTCGGCACGAAGGACGCGGCGAACATCCTGCAGAACGGCGACCGGGTCCGGCTTGACGCGCAGCGCGGAATCGTGGAAGTTGTGCAGTGACATGCCCTACACCAAAATATTCGCCGAAATCACGGCCGGTGACAACCACCTCGTCGGCGGGAAGGGCGCGTCGCTCGGCGCGCTCAGCCGGCACGGCCTCCCCGTTCCGCCCGGGTTCGTAGTGACAACGGAGGTCCATCGGCATTTCATCCGGCACCAATCAATACCGGACGCCTTCCCGCGCGAGCTCAACGACCGGCTCGCCGCGCTTCAGGCGTCCAGCCTGGCCGTCCGCAGTTCGGCGACGATGGAGGATTCCGCGACCGCCTCATGGGCGGGCCAGTTTGAAAGCTACCTGCACGTGGCGCCGGATGACGTCCTGGACGCCGTGACGCGCTGTTGGCACTCAGCGGACACGGAGCGCGTGGCGGCGTATCGCCGCCGGAACTACATGGCGGACGGACCGATCTCGCTCGCCGTCGTGGTCCAGCAGATGGTCTCCCCACGCGTTTCCGGCGTCTGCTTCACCGCACATCCCGTTTCCGGCGACCAAACTCACTTGATGGTGGAGGCGATTCACGGGTTGGGACAGCTCCTCGTGGAGGGTCTCGTGGAACCCGACCGGTATCTCATCGACAAAGAGCATTCAGTCCTGGTCGAAACAACGATCGCCGCGCAAACCCATCAACTGGTCTTCGCGGATCGCCTCGTCCGGCGCCAGCCGATCGAGGCGGCGCTGCAGAACGGCCAGAAACTGACGGCTGAACAAATCCTTGCGCTCTCCGAACTCTGCACGGCCATTGAGCGCCACGCGGGCGCGCCGCAGGACATTGAGTGGGTGCTTGACGGCGACCGGTTTTTTATCGTCCAAGCCCGTCCGATTACGACGCGCTAACGGCGCCCGCCCGGACACCCGCGCCGGACTGTCCCGCTTCCCGCTCGCCGCTTCCCGCTTCCCTCCCCCTTCCTGCATGCATAAGGCCAGATACATCCTGGACTCCTTGCCCCCTCAAGGAACATGCAGATCAAAAGGCTCGGGTATTGCGTCAAAGGGTTCTGGAAGCTAAACGACTATGCCATACGGTATCTCCGTATGGTCACCGAGGAAGCCAAACGGAGAGCCAAGATCCTCCTGTTTTGGGAGAAGCACGGTCTCGAACCGACGAGAGAAGCGTTTGGCGTCGGTCGAAGCACCCTTTTCGAATGGAAGAAGGCACGGGGCAAAGGAGAGGGGCGCATGGAGTCGTTAAACCCCGGCTCCAAGCGGCCAAAGCGGGTCCGTCATCGGGATTGGCCCGATGACGTCCTTTCAGAGATCCGTCGGCTTCGCACCGCGCACCCAAACCTCGGCAAAGAGAAGGTCCACGTGTTCCTCAAACGGTTCTGCGGGGTCAAGAAGCTCTCCTGTCCCAAACCTCGAACGATCGGACGGTTGATCGCGGACGCGCCGGACAAGATGCGGACGTTCCCCGTGAAGGTCCGCCACAACGGGAGGATCGTCCCGATTCAACGGGCAAAGCGCCTGAGAAAGCCAAAACACTTCAAAGCGGACCATCCGGGACACTGCATCTCGTTCGATACGATCGAACTCATCGTCCACTATGCCAGGAAGTACGTCATCACGTTCACGGACGTCTATTCGCGCTTCTCGTTCGCATTCGCAACCACGAGCCATGCATCGAGAGCGGCAGCGGACTTCTTCAAGGTCATCCATGCGCTTTTTCCGTATCGCCTCGAATACATCCTGACGGACAACGGGTCTGAATTCATGAAGCACTTCGATGAGGAGCTCCGGCGTCTCTGCCTCACCCATTGGCATACGTATCCGAAGACCCCGAAGATGAACGCCCACTGCGAGAGGTTCAACCGGACGATCCAGGAAGAATACATCAACTACCACAAGGGAGAGATGATCGATATTGGTCTATTCAATCGGAGACTCTTCGACTGGCTCGTTTGGTACAATGCGGAAAGACCTCACTGGAGCCTCAAGCTCCAATCACCCATCCAATTCTTAACGGAGTGGAACAAGGGGAAGTCCAGGATGTATTGGCCTGATACACTGCATTGACGGTGCATCCGGCGCCCTGTACGCTGATCGACTGAAACCTCCCTTTTTATCAGCCCACCACATACCCTATGCCGAAAAATATCCTGGTCACCGGAGGCGCGGGCGGCGTCGGCCTGAGAACGTGCCTGACTCTGGCGAAGAACGGCAACCGCGTCACGGCGCTCATTGCCCCGTGGGACGAAGAGAGCCGCATCGCCGTCCTGAAACAGAACGGCATTGAGACGGTCGTCGGCGACGTGTGCGATCTTGAGCCGTCCCGCGGCGCGTTCATGGGGAAAGACGCCGTTGTGCACACCGCCGCGTTCCTCCCCGAAAACGAGGATTTTTTGAACAAAGACGCCCAGTGGCGCGTGAACGTTGGCGGAACGGAGAACGTCATCCGGATGGCGCACGCGTGCGCAATCCCGCGGGCCGTGTTCATTTCGAGCGCCGGCGTGGCGAGCCACTACGAGAAAAAAACGAAGGCCGGCGACGAGACCTTTCCGTACCGCGATCCCCAGAATGCGCACGTCTGGTCGAAGATCGAATCGGAAAAAATGCTCGACCGCGTGAGCGCGGAACTCTCCTATCCGGTCATCATCATCCGCCCGGCCACCATTTACGGCGTCGGGATGCGGTTCCGGTGGCCGGACGTGTTCTCGCTCACGAAAAAGGGGGCCATGAAGATGGTCGCCGGAGGGAACGCGCCCTACCCGCTCATCAATGTCGAAGATCTCGCGCGCGCGATCGCGCTCGCCATTGAGGTCCCGCCGCCGGGAAAGACCGAAAAGGTCATCATCAGTTCGGACGAACCGATCACGTTCAGGAACATCGTGACGGCCGTTGCCGAGTACTTCCACGCGCCAAAGCCCATGAACCTGCCGTACGGGGTTGCCATGCTGGCGTCGTACGTCCTCTGCTGCATCCCCGCCGCGCTCAAGCCCCAGCACCTGCGGCACCTGACGCCCGGAAGCGTCCGCGAGTACGCGTACGGGCATCTCTACAGCACGCAGAAGGCGAAACAGTTCCTCGGGTTCACCGCCGCCGTCCCGTTTGAACGAGGCATGCGCGAGATGCTCGACGCCTACAGCGGGAAAAAACTCCTATAAGCGAAATCGTCCTCATCACCGGCGTGAACGGCCATCTCG
Source organism: Candidatus Uhrbacteria bacterium (assembly GCA_963835915.1). Classification (GTDB taxonomy): domain Bacteria; phylum Patescibacteriota; class Patescibacteriia; order 2-12-FULL-60-25; family 2-12-FULL-60-25; genus 2-12-FULL-60-25. Next base: position 445,901 of record CAWIHE010000004.1, on the reverse strand, counting down.
GATCGACGATTGCCGGTCTTTGCGTGGCACGGGGCGACCGCGTGCGCGGCCTCGTGCGGCCCACGAGCGACCGCACGGCGATCGCCGGTCTTCCGATCGAACTTTGCTTCGGCGACCTTCGGGACCGTGAAGCCATCCGACGGGCCGTGCACGGCGCGACCGTCGTTATCCATACCGCCGCGCCAACGGTCATGCGGGGGGAAGAAGACCGGCGCGCGGTGTTCGAGGGCGTCGACAACGTATTCGAGGCCGTCCGGCAGACGCCGACGGTCCGGCGAGCGGTCTACGTGAGTTCATCGGTGACCGTCGGCGTCTCCGACTCGCCGGGAAAGACGCTCTCGGAAGACGCGCATCAGCGGCTTCAGGGGACGCTCTATCAGGAGGTGAAGTGGGATGCGGAAGAGCTTGCGACGTCGCTCATCAGAGCGCATCGCCTTCCGATCGTCGTTGTGAACCCGTCGACCATCGTCGGACCGGGCAACGTGTCGCCGACGCCGCCGAGCAAAATGATCGTTGATTTTTTGAATTATTCCGGGACGTGGGAATGGATAAAAAAACTTAATACGAAAATAGCGCCCGTCTATTTTTCAACGGGCTTGTCCGTCGTCGACGTTGAAGACGTCGCGCGCGGCATCCTCCTTGCCGCGGAGAAAGGGGTCCCGGGGGAACGGTACCTCCTCGCGGGCGACAACATGACGTTCAAAGCGTTCTTCGATGCGCTCGCGTCGCTGACCGGGCTTCCGGCGCCGTGGTTTCCGGTCACGAAGCCGCTCATGCTCTGCGCGAGCGCCGTGCTCTCGGCGATTCTTGACCACCCGCCCATGTCATACGCCCTGGCAAAAACGATGGTCGGACGCTATTCGTATTACTCGTCCGCAAAAGCGGTCGCGGACCTCGGCTACTCGTGGAGACCTTCCCGCGAGGCGCTGCGGCGATCGGTCCAATGGTTCCTCGGCTCTCCGCTGGTCTCTCCCGAGCGCAAAGAACTGATCCGTCGCCTCGGCATGCTCGGGACGCCGTCGTCGTAATTACGGCTTCATCCAAATCTCTCCCCCGTCGGGAAAGCTGACCTCGTGGTACGAGGCCGGAAGGTGCCAGAACTGTTTTCGGTCGGGCGAATCGATGATGACGAACGGGCAGACCTCCGAAAACATTGTTTCGTTGAGTTCGTGTTTTTCGATCGCTGCCGTGATCCGCGCGACGTGCATGTCGATTTCTTTTTGCGGGCATCCGATGATGGCGTTCGTATCCTCCTTTGAAAATCCGAGTTTTTGGAGCCACCCCGCCTGGCGCGCGAACTGCTGGCACGGTCTGCCTCGATAGTAATCGGCGAAGTAGAGGAACGTCTTCTCGTCCTGCGCCGCGCGGGCGTCGAGCGACCCGACGATCGTTTCAAGCTGGCGCAAGACCGTTTCGTCCGAGATGGAATAGACGACCGTCCCATCGCTCGGCAGCACGGGATAACCGGTGTGCGCCGCATAGAACGACGCGCTCGCCGGTTCGGCGCACAACGTCTGCGTATTCGCCGCATGGTGCCGTATCCACTCGATCTCCGGCATTCTCGTACTGATCACGCTCGCGCTCGGCGCGTCTTTCGCGAGAACGCTGAACCACCCGACCAGGCCGACAAGAACAATCGGAGAAAAAATCCACAGTGTGCGTCTCACGGTCCAACGACCGTTCACGACGACGAGCCAGCCTGCGGCGGCGAGCGTGAACCAGTTCGAAAGGTGGACCACGTACGTGCTGAATTTCAGCATGTTGCCCACGATTGGTTGACGCAAGACGTACACGAAGAACGCCGTGGCGAACAGCGCAACGATGAGTCCCGTCTTTTTTGAAACGAACGGAACGGCATTGCGCGCAATCGGCCAGACGGCGGCAAGACTCATCCAAGACAAGAAGACGACCGGTGCGATGAAGTGATCGTTAAACAAAAAGATGTCCGTGAACGGGGAATTGAACCAGACGAACAACAACGTCAGCCAGGCCGTGAAGAGGTAAACATGCGTCCGTCGAGGAGCCTTCGTCCGCACGTCGGCCTTCACGATCGCGGCCGTGATCATGATCCATCCAAGAATAACGAGGGGTACATTCGACAAAAACGGCATGCGTGAGAAGGTGATGCCGTTGCGTTGTTGCACCTCGATCCACACGAGACGCGCGGGGTCGAGGAACCACCGCGCCAAGGACGGCGATGCGACAACGAGCGCCGCGATGCCGCCGAGGAGCAGCGCGAAAAAAATGAACGGCTTGCGATTAATGATCCAGAGGCTCCAGATAACCGCAACCCACATGCCGACAAACAGGAGATACCACGGGTAGACGGAGGCGAGCGCGAGGCCCGCGATCGACAGCGCTGCCGCCGATCTCCACCTTCCACGCTCAAGTTTCTCCGCGGCGATGAACGCGAGCGTGAGCCCGAGGGTCGTAAACGGCCAGGTCCACGAATAAACGCCCGGACGGAAATTGAGCGTGAAGAGGAGCCCGATCCACATGGCGCACGTCATGAGGCGCGCCGGCCATTTTTCGAGGCCCGACCAGCGCCGAACGCACCAGCCGCCGATCCAGAGGGTTGCGACGGTCGCCATCCATCGGGTGATCAGCCAAAATTCAATAATGCTCGCTCCGCTTGGGATGATGCGCTTCAAACAAAGAAAAACGGTGCCGAGCCACTGGAGCTGGGAACCCGTATCAATGCCCAAAAACAGTGCCCCGACCCAATGGAAATAGATATACGAGTCAAAGACGCCCTCCGGCGAAATCGTGACGCGCCAAAATGCCTGTGACAGCGGAGGGCCGGCCAGGAGATTCCAGATGACGTTCGGCAGCCACGTCGTGATGAGCGTGACCACGGGGACGCCGACCCACCACGCAACGTCCCTGAACCGGACGCTCCGCATCGCTCCACGGATACGCAAGCCGATCATCCTCCGCACGAGCCGAAGGTGGCGGATGATTTCCTTCTTATAATCAAGAGTGCTCTCCCCGTGGATGCGCTGTGTCAGCGGCGTCGGAATCTCGGCGATGCGACGCCCGTCGCGGATGAGGTAGAAGAGGATCTCCGCGTTAATCTCGAACCGGGTTGTCTGAAGCGGGAGCGTGAGGAGCTGTTCGCGCTTGTAGAGGCGGAAAATCGGGCTCACGTCGCGCATCCACTTCCCCATCACGGTCACATAGACGAGACTTGCAACGTAAGAGATGAGGGTTCGATAGAACGGAATGTTCTTGTCATACCCCGCAAGCTTCGGCGACCCGGAAACGACATCGACATCGCCCTGCCTGAAACGCTCAAGGAGTTTCGGCACGAGCGACGGCGCGAACGTGAGATCCGTGTCCATCGTCACGACGAGATCCCCTCTCGCCTCCCTGATGCCCGTGCGCACGGCGGCGCCGAGGCCCTGATTGTGGTCGTGCGTGATGAGGCGGACGCGCTCCCCCAGCCCGCTCGCGACGGCCGCGGTCGCATCCGAACTCCCATCGTCGACGACGACGATCTCGTATGGTTCGTTCAGCGCATCAAAAACAGGAAATACTTCCGCGGGGAACCGTTTGAGGTTCTCCGCTTCGTTGAACGCCGGAAAGATGAATGAGATCATATGGCCAAGGGGGTAAGGATGAGGGATGAGGGGGGAAGAGCGGCCGTATCCCCCCTCATCCCTCATCCTTCATCCCCGATCGAGAGCACCGTCAATTCGACGTACGCGCGCTTCCCACGTGTACGGCGCCGCGTACGACGGTGCCATCTGCGATGCCCTTGTCCGCCACGGATGATCATCCATCGCTTTCCTGACGGCCGCGACGACGCCCGACTCAGTATACGGGTAAAAGACGGCGACGTCATCCGTCAAAATCTCGTGCGAGGATGGAACGTCGCTCGCGATGACGGGAAGGCCCGCCGCGAGGTACTCGAACAGCTTGAGCGGCGAGGTATACGAGTGGCCGATCTCGAATTCCGGCGACGTTGTGAGCAGGCCGACGTCTCCCGCTGGGAGGAGTGGCGTCGCATAGCGCCGCGGCATCATCGGCATCACGCGGATGCGGGATTTCACGGCAGGCCTGACGAGCTGTTTCAGCCGCTCGCGATCTTCGTTCGGCCCGCCGATGAGCACGAGGTGCGCGTCTTCGGGCGTGTCCTTCCACGCCTTCACGAGCAGGTCGATCCCCTTCCACGGATAGAACGTTCCCGCGTAGATGGCGACGAACGCGTCCGGCGGAACACCGAGCGCTTTGCGCGCCTCCACGCGCGTCTTCAGCGATTCGAACTCCTTCGGATCATACCCGTCATGCGCGACCGTGATGCGGTCGGTTGGAATCCCGAGCTGAATGAGACGCGCCCGCAATCCGTTCGAGATGACGATGAACCGCGACACGTGATCCTTGATCCGCATCCACCGCGACGGATTCGAATCGGGCGAATCGTGGAGTTCGAGCGCCCATCGTCCTTTCGCAACATGGAGCAACGCATCAACCATCGCCGGATCGCGCGTGTACCAGATATCAGCCGCGGCCATCGCGGCCCATCGGGACGCCGCGCGGACGAACGACCAGCGCTGGATGGCGTACGCGTACTTCTTCGAGGGGAACCACGGCCACGCGAGCGGATCGAAGACGGGCAGGGTCACATGCCGGAACGGCCGATCCGTAATCCCGAAGGCCTCAAAGACGTCCTTGTCCTTCGCGCGCGAAGGGTTGACGAGCGTCACCTCATGCCCAAACCGCCCGAGCCACTGGCACGTCTGCACGATCTGGTAGGCGTGCGCCCGTTCCGACGGGATGCGCACGTTTTCAACGAAGATGATCTTCATGGGTGCTTGATCTTTGCGCCGTACGCGCGCCACCAGAGCTGGTACGCGACAACCGTCCATACGTCCTGCAGGCGGTACGCGCCGTCGAGATGGTCCTTGAACGCCGCACGGATCGCGGAGCCGTTCATCCACGCGTGCGTTGAGATCGCTTCCTCGAGGATCGTCCGCGTCCAATCCGTCAATCCTTCGCGCAGCCACTTCGCGGTCGGCGGGAACCATCCGCGCTTCTGCTCGCTCATGACTTCGGGAAGACAGCGATCCGCGAACGCGTCGCGCCAGAGGCGTTTTGTCCCGAACGGATTCACGTGGCCTCCGCGCGGGAGCGACGCCGCGTATTCGACGACCGCATCATCCGTGAGCGGGACGCGCAATTCGAGCCCATGACGCATCGTCAACCGGTCAGACCGGACGAACGCGTCGTCGCGAAGCCACGTCATGCGGTCAAGCGCCATGAACCGCGAAACGCCGTCACGATCATGGATCTCTTTCAATTTTTCCCTCCACGCATCAAGCACGGCATCATCGCTCGATGACGATCCGAAGAGCGCCCGGCGATCCGCGAGCGGCGTCGCGTGGAATGAGAGCAGGCGGCCCGCCTCATCCTTCGCGCTCAAGGCGTCTTTCCACTTCCTGGTGCGCGGATGGAGCGAAAGCGCCGCGCGTCCGATGCCGGACGTTAACAAAGGCAAGATGGACGCGTAGAGCTTATAGCGATCATATCCGCCGAACGACTCGTCTCCGCCGTCGCCGGAGAGGACAACGGTGACATCCTTCGCGGCGAGACGCGCGGCCGCATCAAGCGCAACGGTCGAATGGTTGTTATGCGGCTGTCCGAGCGAGAGCGCCATGGCCTCGGCGTTCCGCATGAGATCCTCCGCGCCGACTTCGATCTCGTGGTGCTCACATCCATACCGCTTCGCCGTCTTCGATGCGAGCTCCGCATCGCGGTTAAACTTCGGGTCCACCGTATGATGTTTGAACTTCGTCGTGAACGTTTTGATCGTCGCGTTCGGCCTGGCTTTCCGCATCGACGAGACGACGACGGACGAATCCATGCCGCCGGAGAGGAACACGCCGACGGGCCGGTCGGACACGAGCTGTTCGTTGACCGCCGTGTCGACGATCGAGATGAGACGCTCGCGCATCTCTTGGCGGCCGAGATGGATATCCATCCTCTTTACGGCATCAAATCGAGCGATCTCTTTGATGTCACCGGATGAAATGATAAAGAGGTACCCTGGCTCCAGACTCCGAATGTCGGCGAACATCGTTCGCGGACCCGGAACATAACCGACCGAGAGGTACATCGACCGCGCGATCTCATCAAGCATCCATGACGGACGGAGCTCGAGCACGGCGCCGATCTCGCTCGCGAATCCGATGCGCCCGTCAATCAATCCGCGCGTCACGAAGAGCGGCTTGATGCCCATCCGGTCGCGGGCAACGAAGCAGACGCTCTCATTCGCATCCCAGACCGCGAACGCGAACATCCCATGGAACTGATCAAGGTCGCTAAGCCCGTGCAACGCCGCGGACGCCAAAAAACATTCCGTGTCCGTCTTCGTCCTGAACGTCCACCCTTCGCCTTCATATCGCTTCCGAAGCTCGAGATAATTGTAGACTTCGCCGTTGTACGCGATCGTAAATCGCCCGTCCGGCGTCGTCATCGGCTGGCGTCCGGCTTCGGAGAGGTCGATGATCGAGAGCCGCTTGTGGTTCAGCGAACACTCATCATCTTCAAATACGCCGCTCTGGTCCGGACCGCGATGGCGAACACACTCCCCCATCGCGTGGAGGAGCTCGGTGTTCCGGGGTCCGACGAAGCCGGCGATGCCGCACATATCAGGTGGAAGATGGAAAATGGAAATTGGAAGATGGGCCGGCCGGATCGGATCCGTCCATTTTCCCTTTTCCATTTTCCCTTTTCCTCATCCTCCAGAGATCCCATGCGCCAACGAGGGCGAGTGCGGCGAGGATGACCAAGAGGTTATCGAGAGGGATCCGGTACTTCGTGTAGCCGGCGAAGAAGGAGTGAAGGCCTGTGTAGACGGCGAAGACGAGGAGGATGGGGACGACGTAGGCGAACCGCTTCCTGCTTTCGGCGACGATCAATCCGATGAGCGCGAGGAGCTCGACGATGAGGACGTACGCGGCAAGACCGCCGCGCGCGAGCGTTGCGATGAGTCCGGTGTTGCCGAAGGACCACGCGGCGCCGTACTTGATGCCCGGGGTCAGCACCGGCGACCAGAAGCCGGCGATCTTCTGGACCTGGAGCTTCACGACGTCCGGCCAGTAGTGCGCGACGATCCATGTCTTGGCCGTCGTCGTCCAGAACTGGTTGAATGCGGCCTCGTTCATCTTACTCTGGTCCGCGCACGTCGGCCGTCCGCCCGGTTCGATCGGGTACGAGGGTCCGAAGAAGTAATCACCCGTCGTGTCGATGCCGTGCGCGTTCAGATCCGCCGTCACCTCCGGGAGCGGCGCGTTCGTGACGACGAGCGGATTATTCGGATCCACGGTCTGCCCATACGCCTCCTGCGGATAGCCGAGCGCGGTCATCGCGTAGTTCAACGGATGATTCGCCTTCGCGAGCCCGTACCCAAGGTCCGTCGTCAGCGGCACGAACGCATGAAAAACCTTCCAGTTGCGATACGTCCACGGTGCGATGATTGCGACCGAGACGACCGCCATCACGGCGATCGCGCCAAGCGCGCGCTTCCAGTCCTTCCGCCAGCGCCACAAAAGCCAGAGCGAAAGGAGCACGGTCGCGGGAAGGATCGTCCCCTGGATGTACGCAAGGAGCGCGATCATGATCCCGCTCATGATCGCCCAGCGCCATCGTTTCGTGCGTTCAAGCGCAAGGAGCGCGAGCAGAAGTCCGACGAGGAAGCACCCCGAGATCACCGTGTGGTAGAACTGCGTGTAGTGATAGAAGGCATAGGGATGGACCGCGATGAGGAATCCCGCGACGAGACCGACGCGCCGATCCTTCGAAATCGACCGGCCGAGACGGTAGACGAGGTAGACGAGAATGACGGCGAGGATGTTCTGGATGAGCGCCTGCGCAAAAAAGTTCGCGAAGCCGAAGAGGCCATAGACGATCACAAGAAAAATCAGATAGCCGGGTGATCGGTACGCGGACGCGCATCCCGGCGCGGCAACGTACGAGAATCCGTTCCCGAGGAACCAGTTCTGAACGAGCGTGAAGAAGCCCCACTCGCGGTTCGCACCGAGGGAATGCCAGAAGAGGATGAGCGAGGCGAGGCGGATGATTGTCGCGAAGAGGACGAGCGAGGCGGTCCATATCCAACCGCGGCGACTGGGGTCCGTTGTCCGTTGTGAGTTGTCCGTAGATTTTCTTTGATTCTCGGCTTGTGCGATTCGTTGCCACGATGAACGTTGGGCGTCTGCTGATGCGTCCGGGGTGACGATCATCGTTTTTACGCGTTCGCGGGCGTTTGCGGCCAGCCAGGTGCGGCGATCGGGTTCTTCGAACTGTTGTTTGATGACGCGGGCGAGCTGGGCGGGATCGTTTGGCTGGACGACGCGGCCGTCGATTTGCGGGCGGAGGACCGAGCCGACACAGCCGACGTCCGTCGTGACGATAGGAACACCGGCGGCCATGGCCTCGATGATCGTTCTCCCCCACCCTTCGTAGCGCGACGAGCAGACGAAGAGGTCCGCGTCCCCCCAAAGCGCCGTCTGATCCGCCCACGTCTCAATCCTCACGCGATCCGCGAGTCCTTGCTTGGCGATCTCATCTCGAATCTTCGGCTCCAACGGACCGCTGCCGACAAGACGTGCACGGAATCGCACGCCATCCCGCGCGAGCACCCCGAACGCATCAATGAGCGTATCCAATCCCTTCTGCTTCACGAAACGGCACGGCACGACGATCGTCGGCACCTCCGGCCACGGCCGTGCGGCGCGATTGAGATGCCATGAGAGATCTGTCGCAACCGGATTGACGAGAACGCGGTCCGCATCCACCCCACATCGGCGGACGAGATGATCTTTCACGCGCGCAGAAACAACGCGCACGCCGTCCGCACGCCTCAAGACGAAGTGACCTATGATCCAGAGGAATCGATTGAAAAACAAAACTTCTTTCTCCCAATACCCTGAAAAGAAATCGCCGTGCTCCTGAATTTCGTATGGCACATCCAGCCACATCGAGAGCTTAAACGCCATTGATCCCGCGATGAACGGGTCCTGCGCAGAGATGATGACCTGCTCGCCCCGCTTCTTCGCGGCGCGGATTTCTTTGATCGCGGCGAAGAATACCTTGCAGAGGCGAGGAAACGCAGAGCCGTTGAAGATGCGGATTGACGAGTTTGCGAGTTGGCGGGTTTGCGGGTTGGCTTTTGAGAGCACAAAAACGCTGATCCTCATCTCTTCAGAGATCAGCCGCTCAAGCCGCTTCGACGCCTCGGACGCGGGATCAAGGAATCCGCGTTCGTAGGAGAACATGATGATGCGGAGAGGAGTCATACACCACTTTTTCTTTTAGGCGTCCGAGCAATTTGCTCAATTAAGCTCGAAGTAATTTCCACCATATTATCGAAATACAATTTTTTTGGCAGCAACCGACCCTCTTTTCGTTCGCAAATATTTGAAAGTGCCCTTACCCAAGCGTATTCATCCAAATACGGCAGCACCGAAACATAAGATCCAAACATTTTTTCCGTTTCCGGATTTCCGCCCTGGTCACTTACTAAACAATGAAGCCCAAAAGAAACGGCTTCTGGAATAACGTGAGGAAAACCTTCATACCCACTCGGAAGAACAAAAATGTCTGAAGCACGATACCATTCAGCCATCTCCCTCCTGTTGAGTTTGCCAACGAAATTTACACGATCTTCAATCAAGAGCTTTGCCGCTAACTCTTTCCATGATTGATAAAGCGGACCTTCTCCGGCAATAACAAGAATGACATTTTGATCCAAAATTTTTGGCAACAATTTGACAATAAAATCAATATTTTTCCATGGCACGGCACGAACGGCTGTAAAAATTACTTGTTTATTTTTATATCCAAAGTAATCTCTAAACTGCTCCCTGCTTAGACCGGGCGGAAATGTATTCACCGCATTATATATAACGGAAATTTTTTTTGAGGAGATACCCCATCTTCCAACAATACTCTTTAAATACAAACTTGGAACAATTATCCATCCGGCTTTTTTCGCCGTCCACCTTTCGATGATTTCTAGCCAGCCAATTTTTCCTTTATGTCGTCGTTCAATAAATTTGTCAAGTAGCTCTTTCTTTTTACCATCTTCCTCAACCGACTGCATGTAGATCTCCCAAGCATAATCACCAACAATCTTCATCAACGTCGGCTTTTGAGCAAACCATGCTGCTAACATACCAGGGAATCCCTCTGAAACTGGTCCCTGAAGATACACGATGTCAGCTCTGCGGGCACATCGATAGACGTAAAGAAAATATTTTAGATATCGAAAAAATAATGGATTTTCTCTAGAAACCCTAAATACCTCCAAAGCAATTTCTTTTTCGCTATTTCCTTGACGCCTATCCCAATCACCATCTGCATAACATACGACCTGCACTTCGTACCCTTGCTCTAAAAGAGTCTTCCCTATCGACCGCGTGTAAGTCGCGGGTCCTCCGGCGTCAGGTGGAAAAATCCCGGTTGCAATAACGATCTTTAATTTTTTTTGTGCATCTCCATTCATAACGGTTTTTCGAGTACCATCGTCGTTGACCACATGACGCGGTCGAGATCGTCCGGGGCGTAGAGGTGGTTCATTGAGCTTTCGAAGGCGAACCAGGTCCGCAGCTGTTCGTCTGACGCTTTGCGCATGAAGCCCTTCAATGGATGGAGATTGTGTTTCGTTGTCCGCAGATGCCTGAATCCCTGCGCTTTCGCGAGTTCCAAAAACTTCCGGTCTTTCACGCGCTTCATGTAGAACTGCTCGACGCCGAACATCGCGAGGATCTGACTCACCGGCACCATGATCCGCTCTTTCGGATTCCAAGAGCGGAAATGGCCGACATCGTAGTTCAAGAATGCGATGCCGCCCGGCTTCAATGCCTCCCAGACCGTTTTCAGGAATGCGGCGCGGTCAACGACGTGCTCGACGGCACTTAAGGCAACGACCGCGTCGTAGTCGTGAGTCGTGAGTCGTGAGTCGTGAGTGGACGCGCTCTGTTCGGACTCACGACTCACGACTCGTGACTCACGACTTCCTTGGGCATCCCCAACCACAAGCTGCACATTCGCAATCCCGCCAAGCGCTTTTACGCCGCGCGCAATCGCGCGCGCATCCGTGTCTACGCCGACGATCGTCCAGTGCGGGTGCGCGAGGGCGAAGGATTTCCACTTGGAACCGTCGCCGCACGCTAAATCAAGAATTCTTGGAGATTCTGCGAATGAAGAAGCTGGAAGCTGGAAGCTGGAAGCTGGACGTTCAGTCCCACTCCCCACTCCCCACTCCCCACTCCCAAACCTTCCCTCAAGCGCTTCCAAAATCGCCTGCTTCGCCGCGTTTCCCCGTTCGTAAATCTGGCTCATACGCGGGAGAGATCCTCGAGCGCGCTTTTCACGCGCGCGGCGATGCCGTTCCAGTCATACTGGTCGCGGACGAGCTTTTCGCCTTGGATGATTAAACGTTCGCGCAGCGCGGGATCGGACTGGATGCGTTCGGCGGCCTTCGCGATGGATGCGGGGTCGCGCGGCCGGCAGAACGCGCCGGTTTCACCGTCCGTGAGGAAATCCGTAATCCCGCCCACAGGCGTGCCGATGATCGGGATGCCCGCGGCCATGGCTTCCAGGAATGCATTCCCGAGTCCCTCGGAGAGCGACGCGCGGACGAAGATCTCGCTCGCCTGCAAGATCTCCGGCAATTCATCGTGCGTTTTCGATCCGAGAAAAACGACGCGCGATTCCAAGCCGAGTTCTTTCGTGAGGGCGCGCAGCTTCTCGTCATCTTCGCCGATGCCGGCAATGAGCGCTTTATAGTTCGGCGGGAGTTTGGCGAGCGACGAGATGAGATCGTCGACGGCGTTCTTCAATGAGAGGCGCGATGCGGTGACGAGGACGACGTCATCATCGCCGAACCCGAATGACGTCCGCAATGCCGTGCGGCGCTCCGGCGAGATGCGGACGGCAAACTTTTCGATATCGACGCCGTTCGGCACAACGTCCGGCTTCCCTTTAAATCCCATCGCCGTTGCCCACCGCGCAAGAAATCGGCTGATCGCCTGGACAACGTCCGCGCGCCTGAAAATCATCTTATGCAAAAATATGAGCCCGCCCGCCCGCTTCGCGTAGTGCTCGAGCGGATCGCCCTCCTGGAGCGTGAGGAGCATCTTCGTCTTCGGACGGATCCAGGTATAGGCGAGAGCGGCGAAACCGCCGTAGGAGGCCATCAGGGACCAGATCGTTGCGTCGTTGCGTCGGACGTCGGGCGTCGGTCCGGCCGACGCAACGACGCCCGACGCCCGACGCAACGAAAGAGCGCGAAAGACACCAATCATTGGAAGAAGGTACTTATCAATCGGATGGCCGAAGCCGCAGCGGTGGACGGTGACGTTGCCGATCTTCTCCATTTTGGGGAGGCCGGGCTTCACCTGCGCGCAGATGAGATCAAATTGGACGTCAGGGATGCGATCCGTGACTTCTTTCATGGCAACTTCCGCGCCCCCGACCAGGGGGAAGTAGACGGTGGAGAAGATGAGGACGTTCATGATCGGACGTCGGGCGTCGTTGCGTCGGGCGTCGGATTCCTATCATCACGACGCAACGACGCCCGACGCCCGACTCAACGAATAAGACTGCCTGTCATCCTAGCGAAAATCGGGGAAATAAGCAAAAAAGCGGGTATTGCATAAAATACAGAAGCCCCGGCTGACGGTCAGCAGGGGCTTCGACGATAGAAGGGTTGTTTCGCGGTTACTCCGCAGCGGGCGGTTCCAAGAGAAGCTCTGGGATCAGTTCCGGGTGGCACGCGAGGAACATCAGCCACAGGCTGTTCGCTACTCCGACGCGGTACCAGGCGCCCTGGAGATCTCTCCCTTCGCGGACGCGCCGGAGGAGCTCCCTGAACGGGATGTATTCCGACGTAAAGATCGGTTCGGTCCGATCGGGCTTCAGGAGCTCAACCTGTTCGAGATCGACTTCGACGAAGAAGATGTCGCTCCACGTTGCCGTGACCGCGGGGTTTGAATTGTGGTACGGGTACGGAGGCTGTTCGACGTTGATGATCACCGCCGCGCCGGTTTCCTCCGACACTTCGCGGATCGCATCTTCCCGCGTTCCGCGCCGATGGCCCTCCGCATAGCCCATGACCGTCTGCCCGAAAACGAACGGCTCGTGGCCATTGCCTTCGCGCTCGGGATCGTCCGCGTGCGGGCGCACCTGGCGGATCACGGCCACGCGGATGATGCCGTCCGCGCCGCGCCCCCAGGCGACCACGTGCACGCTCGGAGCATGCCGGGTCACGGGCCGGTCGAACAGAACGCCATCCGGAAGGACAACGACAGCCGACGCCAGTTCACCGAAGCGCGATGTAACCTTCCAGTCCGTCCCTGGCGGTGCCGGAATCCCTTCGATGAGGAGCGACCAACGGTCATCGCTTTCCAAAAACGTCTTCCGTTCCGCCCCCGTCAGAAGGGCGAGCGCATCCCGGTACGAAACGGTCGCCGACATGGAGACCTCCTGATATGGACCCTTCGATATGAAAGGTGCGCTCAACAAATACCAGAAAACAGCCGTGAAGTCAAGCGTGCCCGACTGGTCCGGTTGACCCTAAAGCCGATCGCGACTAGAATGCGCCTTAATGAATCCGGAGCGAAAAACGATCGTCGTGACGGGCGAGCCGCTTTGTCGGCTCCCATCTTTGCAGGCGCCTTGCGGCGGACGGGCACCGCGTCATTTCGATTGATAACTACTTTACGGGATCGAAGGAGAACCACGTGCCGGGCGTGGAATACCGAACCGGACACACGCGCGACATCAATCAGGTCATCCCCGAAACGCCGGACCTCGTGTTCCACCTCGGCGAGTACTCGCGCGTCGAGAAGAGCTTCGAGGATCCGATTGAACTCATCTGGGGCATGAACGCCGCGGGCACGTTTTCCGTGCTTGAATTCTGCCGGAGGACAAAAGCAAAGCTCGTCTACGCCGGATCAAGCACGAAATTCGCGAACGAAGGCGATGGGCGGAACCAGAGTCCCTACGCATGGACGAAATCGACAAACACGGAACTCATCCAGAACTACGGACGATGGTTCGACCTGAAATACGCCATCGCCTACTTCTACAACGTATACGGCCAGGGCGAGATCGCCACCGGCCCGTATGCGACGATCATCGGCATCTTCAAGCAGGAATACATGCGTGGCTTGCCGATGACGGTCGTCTCCCCGGGGACGCAGACGCGCTGTTTCACGCACATCTCCGACATCGTCAACGGGCTCGTCCTCATCGCCGAACGCGGCGAAGGCGACGGGTACGATATCGGGAACGAAAAAGCGTACTCGATCCTCGACGCCGCGAAGCTTTTCGAATCCGAGATCATCATGCTTCCGGAACGAAAAGGAAACCGGCTCGGATCGTCTCTCGAGTCAACGAAGATGCGCGAACTCGGATGGTCGCCGCGCGTGTCGCTCGAAGACCACATCCGCGAATTCAAGGCCGGGTGCACGCGCGAAGCACCAGCGGAAAAACGGATCCTCGTGTTCTCGACGACGTTCTATCCCATTGAAGGCCCTGCCGAGAAAGCGCTCATCGCGCTCATGCGCGAGATGAAAGACGTCCAGTTCGATGTCGTGACGACGGTCTATGACCGCGCGTCCGCAGACACGACGTGCGCGCTCCCGAACGTCACCATTCACCGCGTAGGCCGCGGCAGTACGACGGATAAGTATCGATTGATCATCGACGGATACAAAAAAGCGAACGAACTCAGCGCCCAGCATCGCTACCTCTTCGCCTGGTCGATCATGGCCAGCTACGCCGCCCTCGCCGCCACGGCCTTCCGCCGGAAGCATAATCTCCCTCTCCTCATCACACTCGCGGATCAACGTCTCGAGGATATCCCCTTCTTCATGAAGTGGATCATCCGCTTCATCCTCCGGAACGCCGACCAGATCTCAACGTCCGCCGCCCACCAGGAACGCGGCATCTCCCGCATCGACCCGACGATCTCGCTCACCGAATCAAATCGGTCAGGGGACGCGTTCGCGAACCAGATTCGATTTTTGTACAACAGTTTGATCAACGGGCTTTAAAAAATTCCAAAGAAAATACTTGGAATTTGGAATTTGTTATTTGGAATTTTTTTAACCGTTATTTTCAAGCCATCCCGCCAGCGCGAGGAGCATCCACATCCGATTCCCATGGTCCATCCCCTTCTCATTCTCATCAAACAGCAGTTTCGCCGCTTCAGGTTTCACGTATGAATGGAGCTTCGCGCCGGGCGCGAGGCAGCGTTCCTTCCAGTAGTCTTTGAGTTCGTTCCTGAACCATATGGCGAGCGGAACCTGGAATCCCTTCTTCGGCCGCGTGAGGACCTCGTCAGGGAGGATCCCTTTCATCGCGCGCTTCAGCGCGATCTTCGTGTTGAACATCGTGACGCGCTGGTTCAGCGGGAGCTTGAGCGCGTACGCAATCATCCGCGCATCGAGGAACGGCGCGCGCGCTTCAAGTCCGTACGCCATGGTCGCGCGGTCCATCTTCACGTTGAGGTCGTCCGCGAGGTAGGACTCAAAATCAAAACGCATAGCGCGCTCCAACGGCTTGCCGGACAACGTCGACATCCGCTTGGCGATATAGGAGACCGCGTCGCTCTCTTTTGTCCGCTCCATGAACTCCGGCTGGAACATGCCGCGCAGGCGCGTTGAGAAATACGATCCGCAGAAGAGTTCGCCGTACGCGCGGATCGGGTTCACCTTTGCGATGCCGAGCGTCTCGCCCATGCGGATGATCTGCATGTCCTGGACGATCTGCCCGAACATAATGAACCACGGCGCCATCCATCCCCCGAGGCGCGCGGCGGCGAGCGCCTGCGCGTACGCCTGGTACCGCCGGTACCCGCCGAAGAGCTCGTCGCCGCCGTCGCCGACGAGGACGACCTTGATTTCGCGGCCGACGATCTCGGAGAGGAGCATGACCGGAAGCGCGGACGAATCCGCGTACGGTCCGCCGTACTGCGTGATGAGGCGCTCCGTGAGCGCCGAGAGGTGATCCGGACGCGCTTCGAGCGCATCGTGCGAGGTGTGGAAGTGGCGGGCGAGCGCTTCGGCCTCGGGGCGTTCGTCCATGCCGATTGAGGGGAATCCCATCGTGAACGTCCGGAGCGGGCGCGAGATGTATCGCGTGGCGAGCGCGACGATGGCCGCGGAGTCGATGCCGCCGGAGAGGAACGCGCCGACCGTGACGTCCGCGCGGAGCCGGAGCCGCACGGCTTCTTCGAGGATCTCCAAGAGCCCTTCATTCGGACGCCGCGCGAAGAGCGGATCCTCCGCATCCCATGAGGCATACGATTCTACGCGGACCTCGCCGTTTTTGATGAACGCGCGATGGCCGGCCGGGAGGCTGCGAAGTTCGTGGAATCCGGTGAGCGGCGACGGGACGTACTGGAGCCCGAAAAAGAGGCGGAGCGCCGCATCGTCCACCGTGACCGGCTCGATCGGCGCGAGCACTTTGATCTCGGAGGAGAAGGCGACCGTCCCGTCACGGAGCGTCCGGTAGAAAAACGGCTTTTTCCCCATGCGGTCGCGCGCGGCAAAGCACGTCTTCGCCGCCGCATCCCACACGGCGAGCGCGAACATGCCGCGGAACCGCTTTACGCAATCCGGACCCCAGGCGCGGTACGCTTCAAGGACGACTTCGGTGTCGCTGTCCGAACGAAATTTTGCACCGCGTTCGGTAAGCTCGACGCGAAGCTCGCGATAATTGTAGACCTCGCCGTTGTACGAGATAACGTGGAGTCCGTCCGCGCTCACCATGGGCTGGGACGCGCGATCCGAGAGGTCGATGATCGACAGCCGCCGATGTCCGAGGCCGGCGCCGGGCGCGATCCAGACGCCCTCGCCGTCCGGTCCCCGATGCTTCAGCTCATCCGTCATACGCCGAAGCGCGCCCTCGTCAGGGAGGGCGCCGGAGCGCGTGATCAGACCGGCAATGCCGCACATAAGAGGAGTACGTGGGGAGTAGGAAGTAGGGAGTGGGCTGAATCGGCCCACTTCCCGCTCCCCACTTACCACTTCCCGTCCAATCATCTACTCTACTCCCCATCATGTCAGACGCCAAGCGCCGCCTCCTCTTCGTCATTACGCTCTCGGAATGGGGCGGGGCGCAGTCATATGTGCTCAACACGGCGAAGGAAGCCGTCAGGCGCGGATATGAGGTCCTCGTCGCCGCGAGCGGTCACGGCGACCTCGCCGCGCGGTGCGAGGAGGCCTCCATCCCCTACCGCGAACTCCATCGGCTCAAGCGGAATCTCTCGCTCTTCACGGACGCCTCCGCGGTCAATGAACTGAAAACGCTGATGGACGAGTGGAAGCCGGACGTCGCGTTCCTCCACAGCTCGAAAGCCGGCGTCATCGGATCTCTCGCCGCGCGGAGGGCGGGCGTCAAACGCGTCGTCTACCGCATCGGCGGCTGGAGCTTCCTCGATCCCGTCTCCCCGCTCCAGAAAATGATCCGCCGGAGGAGCGAACGGCACACCGCACGTCTCAAAGACGCGATCATCGTCCTCCATCCCGACGATGAGGCGCTTGCAAAAAAATATCACATCCTCCCCCGCGGCGAACTCGCCGTCATCCCGAACGGCATCGACCTTGCAACGTTTGATAAAGCGCTTCGTCCGACGGATGAGGCGAAGCGGATGCTTGCTGATTTATGGAGTACGGGCGTCGTTGCGTCGGGCGTCGTGGAGCCTGTCCCGAGCGGAGCCGAGGGATCGTCCGGACCGACGCCCGACGCCCGACGCAACGACGCAACGATCCTCACAATCGCCAACTTCTTTCCGACGAAAAATCTCCTCGGCTATCTGGATGCGATTGCGATTGCGCACAAAAAAATACCCGCCGCGCGATTCTTGGTCATCGGCGACGGGCCGGAACGGAAGCAACTCGAATCAAAGCGGCACAAGCTCGGCCTTGATAACGTCGTTTCCCTGCCCGGCATCATCCGCGATGCGTCGACGCTGCTCCGCGGCGCGGACGCGTTCGTCCTCCCGAGCGCGAAGGAAGGAATGTCATGGGCGCTCCTTGAGGCGATGGCGGCCGCGCTCCCCTGCATCGCAACGGACGTCGGCGCGAGCCACTGGATGATCGGAAAAGACGGCTGGATCGTCCCGCCGGGAGACGCGGACGCGCTCGCACGGGCCATCGTGGCCGCCATCAATGATCCGCCGCTCGCTCGCGAACGCGGCGACGCCGCCCGCCGCGAAGTCGAGTGGCGATTCACCGGGAAGCGGATGATGGAGGAGACGTTCAGACTCCTTTAGAGAAACAACCGGCATAAAAACATCACGCCATCCCGCATGGTTTCATGGCTTCATTGTTTCATTGTTAAGCTCCGATGAGAGCTAACAATGAAGCCATGAAACAATGAAACAATCCGATCAGATGACCGGATTGTTTTGATGTTCGGCTTCGACGAGCCGCGTGCCTACCTCCGCGGTGCGACCGGTTTTCCCGTCTGCGCCGCCGGTGCCGCGGCCGGTGCCGACGCCGATGCCGACGGGGAGGACGTCGCGACGAGGACCTGCGTGGATGACGCGCTCGTGTCCGTCGGCGCTGGAGCCGTCGTGCTCGCGGCGGCGAGGCCCATTGATTCGTCGATCGTCTTCACCTTCCCCGTGCGGAGCGCGTCGAGTTTCGGCGTAAGCGTGGGGTCGAGCTGGACGAGCGCATTCAGGATACTGTTCCGCTCCTCCATGAGGCCGGCAGACTCGTACGCCTTCGCGATGCTGAGGTAGAGATCCATTGAGCCGCCGCCGAGCGTCGGGAGCATGGGGAGGATCGACTTCAGCGCGTCGTTGTCTTTCTGGATGAGCGCGGCCTGCGCGAGCTGGGCGGCGTCGGTCACGTTCCGGAGCGTAAACGGGTCGCTCACCTTCATCGCTTTCACGAGGTCCGCGGACCCCTCATCGACCTTCCCGAGCTGGAACCACGCCGTTCCGCCGAGGTACCACCAGCACTCGCCGATGTTCCCGTCGTCCGTCGTCGTCTTCTTCAGGATGTCATACGCGTCCTGCCCGCGGCCGAGTTCGGATTCGAGCTGCGCGAGCCCGAACGCGACCTGCTGGCGCGTCGGCGACGTCGCAAGCGCGCGCTTGTAGTAGTCTTCGGATTTCGCGATCTCGGCGGTCTGGTCGGCCTGCGGGAGGCTCGGCGCGACGGCCCGGAGGAGCTGGGCGTACACGAAGAGGTTGTTCGTGTTCAGCGGATGCTCGTTGTTCGTCCGCTCGTTCATCGCTTTCGCGAACGCGTAGAACTCCTGCCAGTTCGGCATGTTCGTGAGCTGTCCGGCCTGGACGATCTGGACCATGTCGCGCGAGAGGAGGAACGATTGCTCGTCCGTATACGGCGTCGGGATGGCGCCCGCCTGTTTGAAGAGCGTAAACGCCGCGTCGGCCTGGCCCGCCGTGAGGAGGTTGTTCGCCTTGATCGACAGGTACGACGCCTCGAACGGGAGCACGGAGAACCGCCACGCGAAGAAGACGCCGACGATCTGGATGATGACGAACGCCGTCCACGGCGCCGCGTGCGGAGCCGCGGGCTTTTGCGCGCGTGCGCCTTCCGTTGCCCGGAGGGCGGAGGATGGGGCCGTCCCGTTCGCCGTCGGCGCGGCGACGGACGTGTTCGGACTTCCCTCCTGGATTGGCGAGAGAAACCCCGGGCGCGCCGCGACGATGACGAACGCGTACAGGAGGTAGCTCATTGAGAATGCCGCCGGATGGTCGAAGACGAACACGTTCTGGAGGAAGTACCCGACCGGGAGCGCCGTGAGCACGCACATGATCGGCAGATCGATCCACCCCTTCTTGTAGGCGCGCCACACGAGGAAGAAGAGCGCGGCGAAGATGCCGAAGTACGTGAGGAAGCCGAAGATCCCCGTCATCGAGAGGGCGTCCATGACCGTGTTATGCGCGCGGTCGAACCACGTCTCGTAGTACCCGAACTCGAGCGAGCGCGGGTTGTACTTCGCGTTGAAGAGGATGTGGAAACAGTCGAATCCCCAGCCCGTAAGCGGCCGCTCGAGGAACCCCTTCCATGCGATGTCCCAGGCGATGAACCGCGTCCCCGTGGCCACGGAGAAATTCGTGAGGCGACTCAGGATCGAATTGTTCGCGATAAAGGGCGTCGCGCGGAGGAGGAAGACGATGAGGTAGAGGACGAAGCCGCCGACGGCGCTCCCGATCACGCCGAATTTCGCCTTCTTGTTCGTCGTAAAAATCGCGTACGTCAACGTGAAGACGCCGATCATCGCCGCGAGCCCGAGGAGGTCGCCGCGCGACTCCGCGGCGAAGAACGCGCCGAGGTCGATGAGCGCCGCGACGCCGAGGAGCCACCGGATGGTCGACGAACGCGTCTTAAAGAAGAGGAGCGTGACGAACGCGAGGTTGAAGATCTGGTACGCCCCCATGTAGATCGGGTTGTCGAGGAGGCCGCCGACGCGTTCCTGCGCCGGGAAGAGGAGGATGTTCGGAAACGGCTTCTGGAGGAGCGCGACGATGGCCATGATGACCGAGAGGACAACTTCGTAGCCGAGGATCCGCCTCCACTGCTCCCACGTTTTCAGGACGCCGATCGCCATGGTGAGCCACAGGAAGAAATGGAGGA
Source organism: Candidatus Uhrbacteria bacterium (assembly GCA_963835915.1). GTDB lineage: Bacteria > Patescibacteriota > Patescibacteriia > 2-12-FULL-60-25 > 2-12-FULL-60-25 > 2-12-FULL-60-25. The sequence continues at coordinate 425,271 of CAWIHE010000004.1, read as the reverse complement.
CGGTAAACAGGCCGTTCATCCGTTCCTGGTTCCCCCACCATGACCGGCTCGGATCCGCGGAGAAGATCACGGAGAGCAAGACCGCCCCGAGGTAGGCCATAATCGCCGTGTAGAGCACGGACTTCGGCGGCCGGAGCTTCGGCTCCATCCACGCGAGCGCGACGTACGCGGGGAACGTGATCTCGATGAGGATCTGGAACGGGATGAGCTTCGAAAAGACGAACGGGAAGATGACGACCGGGATGAACACGAGCGGCATGAGGAGCCCCCCGTAGATCCCGACGAGCGAAATCGCCTTGAAGAGCTTCACGGTGCTTTGACGGGTCATAGTGAAAATGAGGATAGCAGGAGGCGGTTAGAGAGTCGAGAGGCTGTGCGGTCGGTCGGTCTGGTCGGTCTGATCAGTCTGATCAGACCGCCGCTGTCGTTCGATGCCTTTACGATACAAATAGAGAAGCCGGGAAAGGTGGTCTAAAGAATCTCGAACTGCTTTGGACGAATCATTGCCCACAAAGCCGACTTCGTTCGCGAGGAGAGTTGAGATTCGAGTTCAGCGACGGACCCATGTGATATTCGAATGAAATTGATCTGATCTCGAATGCTGCCCCGCCGAGCACCTTCAGCGATATTCGACATGACTGATACCGCGGCACGGCGCATTTGCGACACCAAGCCATAACGCTCTTGTGGCGGGAAAACGCTGGTAATCCGATAAATCTCTTTCGCGACAAAAAGTGACCGTCTCCACGTCTTCAGGTCTTGAAAATTTCCCATATGACCCATTCAGTGAACCTTTCAAATGACCCTGTCAATGTGCATAAGTCGAAGGGATCGGTCTGATCGGTCTGATCAGACCGACCCGACCGATCAGACCGTTCTGACCGATCAGACCGATCAGACCGATCAGACCGCCCCGACCGATCAAACCGTGTCTCCAAAGCAAACCCCCCGGACAAATGCCGGGGGGCCTGCGGAGACCAAGGGCCTCCAGAAAGCGTGCTAGCCGCCTAGTCCGAAGACCGGGCGAAAAGCTTGCTTACTGGGTGAGCGATTGGCTCTGTGTGAGGTCGGACACGTACACGTCATTCGTCCAGTCGCGCGATCCGGAGTTTGCGCCGGAAGCGGAGCTGTGCGGGATGTCGGTATTGTCTGACCAGAGGAACGTTCCGTCGTAGATGGTCGTTCCGGCCGTCGAGCTTGCGCCGCCGACGGAAGGATCAATCGACAGTTCGCCCGTATACGTCTGCGTCGGGTATCCATCGATGATGTACCCCGTCACGACCGTCGATGCGCGGACGAAGGCCGTCGAGATCGACGCGCCCGTGCCCGTGAACGTCGGTGTTGCGCGGAGCGTGTACACCGTGCCCGAACCCGTCACGGACTCCTCATTGACGAGGCGTACCACGACGTAGCCGGTCTGGAGCGCCGTCGAGCCAGTGATGCTCGCGCCGTCCGTTGAGCGGCGGATGTAGACCTCTTCGGATCCGGCCGTTGTGCTGAGTTCCGTGCTCCCCTTGAGGAGGCGGAAGTTGCTCAACGCCAATCCGGTGCCACCCGAGGTGGTCACCTGGAAGACGATCTGCTTCCACGCGATGTTGCCGCCGTCCGCATCCGGAGCGACCTGGAACTTGTAGAGTTCCGTCGGCGCGCCGGACGTGAGCGTGAGCGTGCTCGGCGTGAGTTTCGTCACGACCGGCTTGCCCTTGCGGAGCACCATCAGGCTGCCAACGAGGCCGTTCGTCGAGGTCGAGTAGAGGTACTCGCCCGACGCCTGACCCGTGGTCCGAACGTTGATCTGGTTCAGGTAGCTCGTGGTCCACTCACCCGTCTGCGTGCTCGTTGCAATGCCGAGCGAGGGCGTGTTGCCCGTGCGCGGAGAGAACGAGGTTGCCGTCGAGGTGGAGACCGGCGTTGCCATCTTCGCCCAGATTTCGAAGTTCACGCTCTGGCCGGCCGGAACGACGATCGGGTTGGCCGAGAGGTTGACGTCCTTCGTGCTCGTCGTGCCTGCGCTCAAGACATCCGTACGATTCGTCGTGTCGCCGACTGCGGCGACCGCGATCATCGAGATGTCGCCATTCACGCCGCCGTCGTTCGGGTGGAGGACCGCTACGCGGTCGATCTTCCCGTCTTCGTACTGCGCGGTGGCCTTATAGCGCGCCATGACTTTCCACGCCGACCCGCCGCCCACGAGGATCGTGGCTTGCGGCTGGCTGTCCGGCTGGATCGTAATGGTTCCGCTATTGCGAACCTTCTGGATGACGAGCTGGCCCGTCAGCGCGGCGTTCGACACGAGGTCGGCGCTGACCGACGGCGTCACCGTATTCGAATCGGAATCCTGGGCCGTGATGTCCGAGCCCTGCGCGATGCCGATTGCGAAGTTATCCGTGCTCGTCGTCTGCGTCGTGGAGAGCGACGAAGCGACCGTCACTTTCGCGATGAGCGTCTTCGAGGTCCCCCTCGGAATGCTGAGCTGGAAGTTCGTGATCACCGCGGCTCCGTTCGAATCCGGAACAACGGCGTCGCCGATCGGCGTATCCGTGTCGCCGTCATAGAGGGCGACCTTCGTGACGAGTTGGCTGAACTTCGCGGCCGTGTAGCCCGCGGAAGGCGTATTCGCCTGGTAGGCCGACCCGGTCAGTTTGACGGACGTCAGCGTGACGTCGCCCTGCTGGCCTGCGGCGAGCGAGATGCCGACCGACGGGTAGTTCTGCTGCTTCTTCACGATCGTCGCGCCGAGCGGTGCCGAAGCAAGGCTCGCCGTGAGACCGGCCGCCTTCACGGTCATCGGGTTCCCGGTGATCGCGGCGGACGGGACGATCTTCGACGTGGCGAGGAATTCACCCGTGTCAACGACGCGGATGTCATTCGCCGACCAGGCGGCGACCGTGAGCTTGTACTGGTTCTGGCCGCTGCCGTAGAAGTCGTTCGTGTTGTCTTCGCTGTTCGCGAGGTCTGCGACGATGCGGAGGTTCCGCGTCGTGCCGGCCTTCAGCGTCCAGGAATCCGTGAACTGCATGTTCCCGGTGGCCGTGTCGTGCGCGACGGCCGACGGCATCCCGATCGGACCCATCACCGTAGCGCCCGTGTCGATGTCAACGAGCTTGAAGTTGCGGAAGTATTCCGTACCGCTTGCTCCGCCCTTCACGTACGCGGCTGCCCCGACGCCCGCGAGCGAGAAGTCGAGGTTGCGGATTTCAAGGTCGCTGGACTGCGACGTCATGGCCATGTCGAACAGCGGAACGCCGAGCGAGCCCTTGGCAATGTTCGTTGCCGTCGGCCCGTTGAAGGCGACCGTGAGCTGTCCGCCCTGGGTCGTGACCTGGATGTAGTTCGTGTCCGTCGAGTTGCCGTCGAACGAACCCTGGCTGGTCGTCGTACAACCGCCCGTGGCCGTATCGGCGATACAAATCGCCGCACCCGCGTTATACACGCGGTCAATCGCCGTGATGTCCGTCGTGTACTCGACGTACGTCTGGATTGTCCGATCCGACCGGCCACCGACGTCGGCCTTCAGGCTGAAGACCTTCGTGATGCCGCTCGCGATGACGAACGGCGGATTGAAGACGAGTGTGATGAGGTTGTTGCTGCTCACCGCGGCCGCGGTCGCAACGACCGTGGTCCCCTGGACGAGCTGGAAGTTCGTGAGGTCCGTGTTCGAGATGTTGCCCCCTTGGTAGAGGTTGATCTGGCGGACTTCAACGTCGTTCGTGTTCGCCGTGAGCTTGAAGTTCGAGACTTCAACGGCCTTTGAGCCGACCGTCGGATTCGCCGGCGTCACGCCCTTGTTCACGTCAACGCGGGCTGCGCTCACGTTGCCGACAACGAAGGTATTCCCCGTGATCGGGAAGTTGCCCTGAACCGTGCCCGAGCCTTCCATGACAACGGACGCGGCGTCCGTAATCTGCATGGCGTGCTCGCCGCCGGCTGTGGTGGCGTCGAAGTCAGCGTACACGTAGACCGGAACCGTCGTGTTCGCCGGGACGTCGATGCTGAGCGAGTTGAACTCGACGAGGTGTGTCGACGAGTTGATCGTCCGGCCCGACGTGAGGCGGGTGAGGTTCTTGTCGTACAAGTACACGTTCGAGAAGTCCGTTGCCGCACCCGTGCCGACGCGCTTCACGCGAAGACCCGTCACGCGCGCAGCGGCATCGCCGGCCGTGAGGTTAATCTTGATGAGCGCGTTCGAGCTCGAGTTCTTCGGCACCGTGCGTCCCGCCGGCGTGTCGCTCGCGAGCGCAACGGAAATTCCGCCGGAAACCGCCGGCTGTGATGCCGTGCCGCAGGCGACCTCCATGAGGTCGGTCTCCGCGCCGGTCACGTCCGTGCCGTTCGCGTACGTGATCGTCGTCGTGATGGCGTTCGCGGTGTTCAACCGGTTGGCGGAAATCGCCGCATCGGTGAGCTTCCGCTTCTGGCCGTTCTGGACAACGTACGTGTTCGAGTCACCAGCATACTTAATGAGCGTGCCGTCCGGATGAACCGCCGTTGCGATGGCCGATCCGACCTCGTAATCGACGAAGAATGCGTCCGGAACGTCAACAATGCGCTGGGCCCAATTGTCGCCGTAGAGCGACTTCGCGAGGGCTTCCGTCTGGACCCAGTGAAGGGTGCCGCAACGGTCGCTGATCGCATACGTCTTCGGGTCCGTCGTGATCTTCACGAGCTTGGTGCCCGGGCGGATCGTGACGTTCCCTCCGATGAGGATGGCCGCGAGTTCGGCGTCCGTAATGGTCTTCACGGATCCGAAGTCGCTGTACCAAGAGAAGTAGGTCTTCTCGTTCGGGAAGACGAAGCGCTTTCCGCTGGCGGCGTAGTAGTACACCGCCGGGCCGGAGGCCTTGATGAGGTCGCCGGTGGAGAGCGTCGCCGCCTGTGCGATGCCCGGGAAGAGCAACGCGCCGCCCATGGACCAGAGGATGGTCGTGAGCGCGACGAACGTTGAGACGAATTTCTTAAGATGATTCATGTTGAATCTGTGGAGTGGGTGTCGGGATCCTTATCGAATCCCTAAAACACCGTGTGGTGAATCTTCCCATTCACGCCCCCGTTGTACTTCGGGGTCGACCTTGCTGCGGGAATGGCCTGGCGAGGATGCTCTTGAGGATGCGAGCGGACGTACGGAGGATAAGGCCGATCGGCCGAGTCCTCCCCCCGCCCGGTTGGGCGTCTCTCGTCGAGAGGCGTCCAACGGGACGGGGGATCGTGCGTGTCGCGTTCTCAAGGATGAATTAGTGATTTCAAAAGTCGTGAGTCGTGAGTCGTGAGTCGTGAGTATTTTCTCTCGACTCTCGACTCACGACTCACGACTATTCTCTCGATGACGTCGTACTCGCTCCCGACGATGTCGTCGTGACATTCGACAGACCCGCGGTCGACGAGGCCGACATGCCGGATGCGGAGAGGATCAATTGGATCTGCGACTGCGCCTGGAAGGATTTCGCGCTCGCCTCCTTCAGCTTCGTGACCGCTTCGTCGACCTTCGCGGCGTTCAGGAGCGCTTCGACTTCGCCGAGCGAGTTCTGGGCGTCTTTCGCGAGCGCCGCCGTTCCCGTGACCGTTGCCGAGGAGACGGCGTTCACCGAACTCCCGACGGTCGTCGATGAGGCGGGGAGCGGCTGGATGGACGCCGAATCGGCGCTCGCCGTTGCGAGTTCGAGCGCATTCGCCGCCGTCGCCGCAGCCACGTCCTTGTGTTCGGCGACCGATGCGGAGAGATCCGCGTCGCTGATCACGTCTTTCGCCGACGCGTCTTTCCGGGCATCGACGAGCACGCCGAGCGCGTTCATGGCGAGATCGGCCGCCTGGGCCTGCGCGTCCGTCACGGTCTTCTGCGCGTCGGCTCCAATGCCGGTCGTCAATCCTCCTTTCGTCTCATTGAGCGACTTCACGACGTCGACCGCTTCGCTGTCCACGGCCTTCGCCGTTTCCGCGACCGTGCGGCTCTGCGACGATCCCTTCTTCACTTCGTCAAGCTGATCCTGCAGCGTCTGGAGGTCCTGTTTCAGGATGTCCGTGGCCTGGCGGACGCGCGCGTCCTTCCCGCTCACGGACGACGTCACGATCGTATTCAAATCCTGGACGCGACGCTTCGTGAATTCGACCTTCAGTTTTACGCGATCGGACGCCGACGGCGTGAACGCGAGCTGCGTCTGTTCCGCGACAAGCTTGATCGTGTAGAGCGGGTCGCCGGGCAGGGACTGGTCCGCCGCACGGACGGACGCGATGGATCCGCCCGTGACGAGCGCGATGATCGAACAGATGACGAACACGGGACCGCGGAGGATCCGAAGGACGCTCGGATACGCGGCGGCGAGCGTCTTCCTGTTTTTCTCGGCGGCCGACGCGGAGGGGATCGTATTCCGGACCTGCATGAGGAGCCGCTCGCGCGCAGAACGAACCCACGCGGGATCAGGCGTGATCCCGCGTTCATGGCTCCGCAGCGAGCGGATTGATTTATGGATATCGGTCATGGTGCCAGTCGTGAGTCGTGAGTCGTGAGTCGTGAGTTTTTCTCACGACTCACGACTTCTCTGCGTTGAGTGTATCGAGCGACTTCTTTGCGCGATGGTAGAGGACGCGGACGTTTCCGGGCGACTTCTCCATGATGTCCGCGATGACCGTAAATGGCAGCCCATCGAGGAGGCGGAGCGTGAGCACGTCGCGGTAGTCGTCCTTCAGGCGTTCAAGCGCCCCCATGACGAGGGCGAGTTCCGCCCTCGCTTCGACTGCGGCTTTACCGCGCCCCGCGTCCCCCGCATCCTCATCCTGCATGGAAGTAGACGCGAAATCGAGGTCGAACGTTACAGCGAGGCTCCGGTGAGGGGTCATCGACCGCTCCCGGTACCAGTCCGCGATCGAATTCCTCGCAATACGATAAAGGAGCGCCCGGACCTGCGTCACGTCATGCCGCTCCTGGAGGTACTGCCAGCATTTCAGGAAGACGCTCGACGTGATGTCTTCCGCATCTTCCTTCGAGGGGAGCTTCAGGAGGACAAATCGAAAAATAGCCGCAACATACCGATCGTATATGCGGGCAAAGGCGTCCGGGTCTTGATGCCGTCGAATGCGGAACAGGAGGTATCGGTCAACGAGACTCGTCATGCATTGAGCGCAGATGCCGCCACCTGGCGATTAGCGGGTTCTGCGCAACGGAAACAGCCCTGAATCTACATGGGAGTCTGGTATTTGGCAAGGGGCCGGAATCAGGTGCGTAAGTGCGTAGGTGCGTAGGTGCGTAGGTCAGACATTCCCAGCCTACGCACCTACGCACTTACGCACCTACGCACCTCCCTGTCATGTCCAGACTGTTCTAGACAATCAAAAAATACCATGCTAAGCTCACCCCGCATGGAGAACCCCATCCGCGTCTCGATTTCCGAGGCGGCAAAACTCTTCGGAATCCACGAACGAACCATCCGGCGCGCCATCCGCGGCGGCGAACTCCGCTACGTCATTGTCCGCAACCGGTACAAAGTCCTCTTCGATTCCCTCCTCTCCTGGTCGCAGAAACGGACATCGATCAGAGAAAAACGTGATACGAAAGGAGTCGGCCAGTGGGTCGACCAGTGGCGGATAAAGAACACCCTCTACAGTCCAAGGCCTCCTGAAAATATAAAGTCGTGAGTCGTGAGTCACGAGTCGTGAGTAAGATTTAAAAAAAATCCGAACTCACGACTCACGACTCACGACTGTTTTAAGAGGCCCAAACACGAACGCGCGGTGCGCGGTGCGAGGCGATCGCGTCTTCGTAGACGCGCACGGTTTCGGCGGCGATCGCGTTCCAGTCGTGGCGGGCCGTGGTCCGCGCGGCGAGGAGCGCGCCCATGGCGTCGCGTTCGGCGGGCGTCATCTCGAGGAGGAATTCCATGGCGTGGCTCAAGCTCATCACGTCGTTCGTCTTCACGAGGATCGCGTCGGCTTCAACGACGTCCGCGTTCTCGCGGATGTCGGACGCGATGATCGGCTTCGCGAGCGCCATCGCCTCGAGGAGCGCAAGGGACATCCCTTCGGAACTCGACACGGAGAGGTGCGCGAGCGCGTACTCCTGGAGCGCGTGGAGCGCGTCGCCGTTCTGTTCGCCCGTCATGACGACGTGCGGGTACGATCCGATGAATGCCTTGAGTTCGGCCACGTAGTCATCCGTAAAGGAGGCCCCGCCGACGATGACGAGCGGGTGGGCCATGGCGAGTTCGGGACGGCGCTTCGCGAGCTCCATGTGCGCTTCAACGCCGATGTGGACGTTCTTGTGCGGGATGAGGCGCGTGACCATGGCGAAGTACGTGAGCGGCGCAAGGTTCCACTGCGCGAGGACGGCCGACGACGCGCCGCGGGACGCGCGGACGCCGTTCGGGATCATCGTGGACTGGCAGCCGTACGCGTTCAGGCAGTACGCCGCGAGCCCGTCGGACACGGTGATCGTCCGGTGCGCGAAGAGGCACGCGAACGCTTCGCCGAGCCAAAGCATGGACCGCGCGAACACGCCCCACTTCGCATGCTTCCGGTCTTCGCAGTGGAACGTTGAAACGACCTTCGCGCGCGGGTGGACGATGCGCGCGAGCGGCGCGAGGAGCGACGGGCCGACGCCGTGGATGTGGACGATATCCGGATGGTCGCGGCGCGCGAGGAAGATGGCCGTGCACGTGTGGGTGATCGCATCGAGGTGCTTCGTTTTGAGCCCGTGGCTCCAGCGGCGCTCGACGCCCGGAATCGGTTCCGCGTCGCCGACGTACCACTTGCGGTCGAACGAAATGACGCGCACGCCGCGCATCGCCAACGCCGCCGAGAGTTCCTCGACGTGACGTTCGATGCCGCCGGCGCGCGAAGGCACGCCTTTATGGCCGATCATGGTGATCGTCATATCTCGATAGAGACCGCCCCCTGCATCAACGGAAATCCCGGCGATAAAACGCCTTGGATCCCATACTGCTAGAGAACACGTTACGATACAAAAAATATAGGGTTTTGTCAATCCCCAGCCCCTGTGGACGGTTCGAGACCATCAGGGAACGCGGAGCGGTGTTTGACCCTGCTGTCTGACTATTTCGCTGTATTGAGCCGAATCTTCGGCGATCAACGTGATATCTGATGCGGAAACGGCCTCGGCATGCGAGGCGCCGATGAGCGTGAGCCGCTTCCCGATGTCACCCTGTTGGGGTTGGATGGCGACCTCGAAGCCGAACGACGCTTCCGCGTGTCCGGCGTCCGACCCGATTGCGGGAAGCGTCCACGTGATCGTCCGTCCGCTCACGTCGGACGTGCCGCCGTCCGGGAGCGCAACGTTTCCCGTCGGCCTCACGCGGTCGCCGAGCATCGCGCTTGCGGTGAGATCGCGAAGCGAGCTCTGCACCGGACCGACGCGCCAGAAGATCCAGTACCGCGTTTCTTCGCCGACGCGCGGCGGATTCGGGCCCACGCCGAGCTGGTCGCCGGATGGACTCGTGTACTCCGCGTCCGCCGCGAACGGGAACGTACCGGCAAACGCGGCGAGCGTCCCTCTGCCGAGCGTCCGCGATCCGCGGTCGTCCGTGCGGACCGGCGCGAGGAGCCACTGATCGCCGGCGCCGGATATCAATGACGCGGACGGGATTTGGATCGTGGCGTCGTTCGACGTGAGAGGCACGGAGAGGACGGTCCCCGTTGACGCGGGCGGAATGACGAGGATCGACGTTCCCATCCCGTTCGTCACGTGGACGGCCGTCGGCGCATTTGCGTGCGCGACGATCGGGCCGTCGATCGTTGGATCGGCCCACGCGTCAATACGCGCGTCGAGCGATCCTGTGGCGATCTCACGCGATGCCGCATAGACGCCCCACGCGAGGTGCGGCGGAGCCGTCAGCCGTCCGAATGCGATGTAGACGACGCGCGACGTCTTTGCGGGAAGATCGCCGATGATGGCGCGCGGGAATGCGATGCCGCTCGTATCCGCGGGACGAAGTTCGACGGACGGGATGACAAGATCCGAATCGTTCGCAACGACGACGGGAAGGACGGCGCCGTCGGGCACGACGGCATCCGCCGCGAACGCGTCGGGGATGCGCGCGGAGAGCGCGCTCGCGCGGACCGGGAACGACGCGGATCCGGTATACGTCTGGACCGCGCTTCCGGAGAATTGCGAGAGCGAGATGCCGATGGCCGCCGTGGTCCCGACGGCCGCGAACGGGCGGACGACGATCCGGGATGTGCGCCGATCCCCTTTCGGCACGCTTCCGAGATAGACGGACCCGTCCGCGCGCATCGGCGGATCTGCGGACACGACGTCCCATCCGCTCGGGACGCCCCAGCGCACGGTGACGGCGGCATGGTCCCTCCCGTCGGCCGACGAGACCGTTGCCGCGATTGCCACGGGTTCGAGGGCGATCATGGGAGACGCCGCGACGGAGAGGCGGAGCGTCGGCGGGGCGGGCGGGACGACGAGGAGCGAGACGACGAGGATCGCGAGCACGGCAATCATGCCGATGAGCGCAAGGTCGAACAGGAAGACGACCCGCGGAAACCGATGACGCGGATGGTACCGCCGCTCATACCACCGCCGGACCGGATGGCTCACGGCGCGCGCAACGCCGAAACCGGCGCTGACTCCGTGGAGGAAGGCGTTCGTTTTCAGGCGCGTGCGGTCAAACATAGATGCAGTCACGAGTCGTGAGTCGTGAGTCGTGAGTTCGGATTTTACTCTCGACTCACGACTCACGACTCACGACTTTTATCCCGCTGGACTCACTCCCGAAGCCAGAATCTCCATCCTGCCGTCCCCGTTCACGTCGCTCAGACTCACGGAAACGCCGCTTGATGACGGCGAACTCCCAAGGGCGAACTCCCGGATGAGCGTCCCGTCCCCCCTGAAGATCCGCACGCGCGGGATGCTCCCTTCGCCCGATCCGGCGATGATCTCGTCTTTCCCGTCGCCGTTCACGTCGCCGACCGCGATCGAAACGCCGCCGCGTTCGCGCTTGTCGAACGCGAAGAACCCGTTGAACTTCAGGGATCCGTCGGTTTTAAATACGCGGACCTGCGGCCCGCCGGTCGCGCCCGCGCCGGTCACGATCTCGCGCATGCCATCCGCGTCAAGGTCGCCGATCGCGACGCGGACGCCGCCGCGGAACGCCGGCATATAGGCGTCCCATGCCGCGCGGACGCCGCCGTCGAGTTCGACGATCTTCGCGCGCGCGCTCCCCGGACAGCCGACGACGAGCTCATCCGACGCGTCGCGGTCCGCGTTCCCCGCGGCAATGGACGTCTCCCCTTTCGTTTTTCCGCAGATGGACAGGGACGACGATCCTCCCTTGCCGTACGCAATGCGGACCGTCCCGTCGCTTGCGGACACCGTGTCAAGCTTCCCGTCGCGGTCCACGTCGTCAACGAGGACCGTTGACCCGCCCGCCGCGCTTGTCCGCTGGATGAAGAACCCGGCCTGCGCCTGGCGTCCGTTCGCGTCGTACACGCGGACGAACGATCCGTTCTGGAACGCCGACGTCCGTCCGATGGACGAGGCCTGCGCGCGCCGGATGAGGAGGAGCGCGTCCTGCGAGCCGATCGTGACGACGGACTCGATCGCCCCGTTGTTCGCCGCCGGATCCTGCGCGCCGCGGAGGCGCTCGTAGTCCCCGTCGAGCGCGATGCGCTGCTCGGCCCCGGAACTGTTCACGATCACGCCGCCGCGTTCGTACGGCCTCCACCAGACGCCGTTCACGATGCCCTTCGCGTTCGTCGGCAGGAGCGCAACGGCGCTTCCGTCCGTTTTCCCGATGCTCGCGTCATACTCGTCATACCACCACGTCTGCCCGTGGTCGCGCGAACCGAAGTCGTATGAAAAATATCCGTCCCCGAGCATGGCGGACCCCAATCCGAACCGCATCGACTTGTAGCTCGCCGGATTATTCACGTTGTTCGCGCTCGCGTTGATCGCGCTGATGCTCGGCGACTGGTTCTTCAGGACGGACGACGAAAAATCCTTATACGTCGCCGCCCACCCGTTGCTCGGAAAATTCTCGAAGAGGATGCCGTTCGTCACGTTCGCGTACTGCGCGGACCCGTTCCCCATGATGAGCGCGCTCTTCCCGAGCCGCGTCCGGAGGTTCGCCGCGAGCTTCGTCCACCCGCGCGCCCACGACGCGTTGACCGTGGCGTCGTCTTCCGCCTTCCCGTCGCCGTTCACGTCGAGCCCGCTCCCCACGAACCACGTGGCGCCCGGGAGCGCGTCATCAAGGAAGACGCCGTCCCAGAGTCCTGACGACCACATGTTCTCTTGGATGAACCGCGGAAGGAAATCCGCCCACTGCTCCCCTTGGGCGTTCTTCGGCGAGGCGTCCGCCACGTTGATCGTCCACGCGCCCGGCCAGAACCCGACGCGATCGTTCCCGCGGTGCAGGTACCATGCGTCGGGAATCGCGTGCGCGAGCGCGTACCCCGGATAATTCGGCTCCTCGACGAACCGCGCGGCGGCGATGCCCGTCGAATCGATGTACGCGAGGATCTTGATCTTCGGGTTCTGCTGGCGGAGCTTCCGGATGCGGTCCGGGTACCGCGCCTGCTGGTCCATGTCGAGTACGACGACGTCCCACTTCGCGAGGTTCGCGAGGTCGCTGTCCGGAATCTGCCAATCAAAGTAGAGGTTCATCAGCTTCGGCGGCTGCTGCGTCCCGTATGCCGCGAATGCCGGTTCCCCAAGACTAAAAAAGAGACCGAGTCCAAGCACGAGCGCGAGGATCTTCTGCCGTTTTTGGCCGGTCATTTAAGAGAAAAATAGCAGGAATGCAGTCACGAGTCACGAGTCATGGGCCGCGGGTTTCGGAAGCTCATTTTTGAAACGATCCATCAATCTTCCAATATCTTGAGGATCTCGCTGGAAAAAATTCGCTGGAGATCTTCAGCATCTCCATGCTTAATTATGTCTCCCGGTCTTCCATGGAACATGCCTCTGCCTTCGTCGACTCTCACGACGGTTTTTGTCCGTCCTTGATTATTTTCATCGATCGCGGTCTCTGTTGCGAATACAATTTTTCCGTCAACGGAACGGCTGTATTCTTTCGCGATCACGTTCCCATGCGCGTCATAGGCCAGCCGCTCCAATTCTTCTTCCGCATGTCCGTCCGCCTGTTTGCATGTTCGTCTATTTTCGGTCACCCGGCCTTCGGGCGAGATCCGGCGCTGCTCTTCGGTGCTTTCCCTGACTTCTGAACCCCCGAAACGACCTCTGTCCATGCGCGCCGTGTAGGCTCGTATCGTATGCAGCCTTCCATCGGGCGTCTGTTGGTATCGAAAGTCGCGTGATGCCGCAATGCCGCCGTCACCCCCGCGCGTGAAAACTCTTTCAGACGGCAGAGGCACGGAATGTAATTTTTCGCCTAATTCATCTTTTGTCAGTCCTCCCGTTTCACATAATTGCTCCAATTTCCTTTGACGATCTTCCGAGCCTACGAAAATATCCTCCGGAAAACGAACGATTTCTTTTCTCTCAAAACCATCATCAGATTCTTCAACGATGTTGCCGCCAAGTTCAGAAAAAGACCCTTGAGAACGCAGGTGTTTGCTTCTCATGATTTCCCTCGTCACGCGTTTTTCCGCCGGTACGGGGACGGCCTCGGCCGCAGGAACTCCGGCTAAAGCCGGCTCATGTTCAAATGACTTCTTCATAGGATCTTGAGGGGAGAATGTATCTTGTTTACATCATTCTACAGATAAATGACTGTTTGTCACCCACCTCACGCTTTCCCCAAATACACGCGGTCCAGCTCCTCAAGGTGGTTCATCCAGCTGTGCTGGGCGCGAATACGATCTCTCCCCTTCTCGCCCATCACGCGACGGCGATCTTCCGGGAGCACAAGAAAGGTCTGGAGGCAGGCCGTCCAGGCATCGACGTTTCCCGGTTCGGCGAGGAGGCCTTCCCTGCCGTCGTCGATGATCTCCGGAATGCCGCCGATGTTCGACGCGAGGACCGGGATGCCGTCGCCGAGGGCTTCGAGGACCGAGAGTGGGCAATTCTCGTAACAGACGGACGGGACCGCGACGGCTTCAGCGCGGGCGCGGAGGTCGGCGAGCGCGTCCGGCATGACGAACCCGAGGAAGGTAACGTTCGACGCGCCGATGGACCGCGCGACGTGCTTCAACCGCTCTTCGTCCGGTCCGGTGCCGGCGATGCGAAGGGCGAGCGTGGGGATGCGCGCGGCCGCGCGGACGAGCGTCTCAAATCCTTTGGCGATCGTGAGTCGTCCGATGCCGAGGACATACCCCCCGCCCCGCGGGCTCTGGTGGACGGCGACATCCGCGGGATTGCGGACGACCGTGAATTTGGATGCGGGTTCGCCCCATTCGACCATCTTCGTCCGGAGGAATTCGGACGGGGCGATGAAGCGATGGACCGAGGTCTCGTACGCATGTGACATCTTCGTCATCGCCATTTCGCATGCGCCGAGCGTATTCGCGGCGAACGACGGGAAGAGGCAGCTGTGCGAAACGGCGTTCCAGTAGCACCCGCCCTTGCACCGCTCGCAGACCGCGCCCTGCGTGAACATGGAGTAGTTCGGACACGCGAGCTTCAGGTCGTGGAGCGTCTGGACGCAGCGGACGTGCGCGTCGCGGATCGGCTTGAGAATGGATGTTGAGAGATGATGATAGACGCTGTGGAGGTGGACGATGTCCGGACGGATGTCGCGGAGCATCTCGTCCATGGCCCGGGCCGCTTCGCGGTTCCACACGAACGACGCCGCCTTCCGCGCGTCTTCCTTCCACCCTTCCGTCTTCGAGTAATCGAACCGATGGACGAAATATTTCTCATCCGGCGAAGGAAGATTCGACGGCGCGCTCGTCGAAAGCGCGTGGACGTCATGCCCGCGGTCCGCCTGGTGCGACATGACGCGATGCAGGTACGCCTCCGCGCCGCCGCGGAGGTCGAAGAACTTGTTGACGTGAAGGATCCTCATGCTGCTGTGGAGCTTTGGCGAATTGGGCCTACGAATTTACGAATGAACTCCCGAATCGGCGAATGAACGACATAACGGTATTCGCCGATTCGCCTTATTCGTACATTCGCTGGCCCAAATTCAAAAGATGACGGTACATCTCCGCATAACTCCCCACCATCCGCTCAACCCCATACTTCCCCCTGATCGTCCCTTCGAGCTTCTGCGCCTGCGTGACCGCTTTTGATGACTCCTTGATCGTTTCCTGAATCGCTTTCGTCCACGCTTTCGCGGACGTCGGATCGACGAGGCGGGAGGCGGGAACGATTTCGCGCGTCGCGAAGAGGTCGGACGCGAGGACGGGCACGCCGGCGGACAGGGCTTCTACGAGCGCGAGGCCCATCCCTTCCCACTGCGACGGGAAGCAGAAGAGGTCCGCGTCCGCGAGAAGCGCACCGACGTCCCGCTGCACGCCCAGGAACCGCACGCGCGATGCGATCCCGAGCCGTTCCGCGCGCTCGCGGAGGTCGCGCTCGAGCGATCCGGTCCCGGCGACGTCGAGCCGCCACGGGGGCGACACGTGCGCGAGCGCGTCGAAGAGGGCCCCGTGCCCTTTTTGCTTCTCAAGGCGTCCGACGATGAGGAGATGCGGAACGTCGTGGAACGGACGATCCCCGCGCGACGTGATGGCGGACGTATCGACGCCGTTCGGGATGACGAGGATACGGTCTTCGCGCACGCCGAGGTTCCGCTTCGCGTACCGCGCGACCGCGCCGGAGATCGCCACGACCTTCTCCATCCGGCGGACGGCCCACCGGCGCGCGATCCGACGGAGCGACGAATCATCGCGGTCGATGTTGTGCGCCGTGGAGATGAGATGCGGGCGTCGGGCGTCGGGCGTCGGGCGTCGAATTGGATGCCCCATGCCCCATGCCCAAATGGATTGCGTCGCGATTGCGCCGTAAAAATCTCCGCCGAAGAGGTGCGTATGGACGATTGCGGGTCGGCGCGGGGATTCCTCCCGCATCATCCCGCGGAGGCGCGAGATGAGTTCAATCCGGCTTCCCGACGTCGACGGGAGGATCTGCGCCCATCGGACGTCGCGTTCACGGAGGTCGTCCGCGAACGTTCCGCCCTCGAAGAGCGCGACGACCTTCGTCCGAAATCCCTCTTCCGGCAAACGCGCCGCCAGCTCAACGACAACCCGCTCCGCGCCGCCGAGCGCGAGCGTGGGGATGAGGTGGAGGATCAACGGGGATTCGTGCATTGGGCCGGCGAATTTACGAATAGGGCGAATCGGCAAATGAGCGAGATCGGAAGCTGGAAGCTAGAAGCTGGAAGCTGACGATCGAACGCGTTCTTGCCAGCTTCCAGCTTCTAGCTTCCAGCTTCCCCGATTCGATGACGACGAGCGTCTTCGGATTCGCCATCACCATTGCGCAACGCGACCATCGACGCGATGAGGATCCCAATCGGAAACCACAGTTTCCCGCTCCAGTAGTCCGTATTGAAGAGCTGGTAGGCGAACGCGCCGACGGCGGCGATCGCGAGCGTCATCGCGGCGCGCCATGACGCGGAGTGGGCGTGGAGCTTCGCGATCTCCCGGCGGACGAGTTTGAACGCCGCGACAAGGAAATAGACGAGCGCGGCGAGGCCGACGATGCCCGTTTCCGCGAGGATCTTCTGGAGGAACCCGTGCGAATCGAGCGCGGGCCCGAATTCGATGGCGAAGACGGCCGTCTGGCTCACGTACGTGTAGAACGTCCCGGCGCCCGCGCCGATGATCGGGCTCTGCGACCACAGGTTCATGGCGATCTCCGAGAGCATGAGGCGCGTCGAGGTGGACGAGGCGGCGGTCGCCGACGCGCTGAACCGCGCCATGACGGCGGCGACCGGGAGGAGGAAGAGGAGCGCGATGAGGATCGGCGCCGCGTAGCGCTTCGCCTCCTCGCGCCAGACGGTCGCGAAGAGGAGGACGGCTTCGAGCGCGATCACGATCCAGCCCGTCCGCGTGAACGTGAGGAGCGCGACGATGCTTTGGAGGACCGCGGCGAACCCGAGGAGCCGCGCCGTGCGCGCCTCGCGCGCGATGAACGCGAGCGCGAGCGTTGCGGGCGCGGCAAAACAGAGCCATTCGGCGAGGAGGTTGTGGTTGTCGCCGAGCGCCGCCGTGCCGAAGATCGGGAGCGGCGCCGCGCCGAATCCGCCGCTCTGCGGAAACGCGAGGGACGCGAGGCCGACGAGCGCGGAGAAGACGCCCGTTGCCGCGACAATGCCGAGGGCCATCTTCACGCGCCGCGGCGACCGGATGAGGTTCGCCGCAAGGACGACGAACGCAAGGTACGAGAAGAACACGGGCCGGAGCGTATATTTCACCACGAGGAGCTTATCCGGCCCGAGCGGCGAAAACGCCGAGAGGAGGTGCGCGCCGACCATGGCGAGCACGGGCACGATGAGCGGAAATTTCGGCGCCCAGTTCGCGTCGCCGCGTCGCACCCAGAGGAATACGACCTTCGCCGCCCACGCGAGCAGCAAGACGATGGCGACGGCGTCGACGAGCGGAAAATCGATCGACCCGCCGAATGCGCGCTCGGCGAATCCGCTCGACCCGAGCGGGATCGTGAGGGCGATGCCGGAAAACGGGATGAGCGCGACGAGGAGCGCGTACGCGATGTACGGGTAGACGAACGCGAAGAGGAGCGCGATCGTCCCGCCGAGGAGCGCGATCGGCCCGATCGGAATCCCGGCGGCGACCATCGCCGACGCGGCAACGACGACGGCCAAGAGACCCCACCCGAATCGCTGCACGCGTTCGGGAATCGGAGGCATCGAGATGATGCGGGGAAAGTCTGGATTCGCCACGATGGCTTTATTGTATCAGGAATGAGTGCAGATCGTCGGAGAGTGCGTAGGTGCGTAAGTGCGTAGGTGCGTAGGTCTGAAAGAACGTCATACCTACGCACTTACGCACGTACGCACCTCTCCGGGTACCCAAAGGGCGACCTCTCACGAGATCGCCCTCACTACGCCGATTGCTTTCTAGAATTCCGCGCTGATGTTCGCCGCGGCGCCGGATTCGGTCGACGGGTTGAAGTCGCCCGCGGCCGCGATGTCCGGACCGAACGAGTAGTTCGTGTACGACGTGTCCGACAGGTCGTCAATCTTCTTGTTCCAGTCCGCGCCGTAGATGGCGGCCACCGTCGCTTCATCCTTGATCCAGCGGAGGACGCCCTGCGCGGACACCGCATAGACTTTCGGATCCGTCGTGAACTTCACCATGCGCGTACCCGGCTTGTAGCGGACGTTCGACCCGAGCGGGATTGAAGCGAGCTTCTCCGCCGAGATCACCGTGACGCCCGAGAAGTCCGAGTACCACGTCGCGTAGACCTTCGCGTTCTCGAACGCGTGCCGCTTCCCGTCCGCGCCGATGTAGTAGACGGCGCTGTCTTCCTGCGTGGCCGGGTTGCCGTCGTTCGGCAGCTTCACGAGGGCGTGAATCGCCACGTTGATGGACGTAAGGTTATTGAGGAGCTCCTGTGACGGCTGGGACCCGCTCGTCTGATACGTCGGCAGAGGACCGTAGTAGGATGCGCCGCCGCCGTTGCCGCCGCCGCTGTAGTATGAGCCGCCGCCGGTATCCGTTGCCGCCGCCGCCGCTGACGAGCGAACGAGCGAGACGGTTGCCGTGTCTATTTCGGATGTCGCGTCATATGATGCCGTTCCCACGCCGTTCGCATTGACGTCGAGGACGCTGTTCGCGGGCCAGACGGCATTCTTGGGTTCCGCGCTGAGCGCCGTCGCGTTCCTGAAGATTCCGGTCGCAATACCCGTTTCCGTGAGCGTGAGCGTTTCACTGTCGCCCCCTGCGGCGGCATCCGACGAGATCGTCACGGTGATCGACTCGGCCGACGAGGCGAGAAGATTTTTGGCCGAATCCTGGACCGTCACGTACACGTTCACGGGCGTCGTGAACGACGTGACGGGCGTTCCGGCGGAATTCGTAAATGCGATGCTCTCCGGCGGATGAACGATCGACGCGCCGCTCCCCTTTGAAATGACGTTCGCGTTCGTGAACGTTCCGCGGCCCGTATAGGTGACGCCCGCCGCGATGTCGAGTTCGTTTCCGCTCTGCACGGTCGTCGTCCCGATCGCCGTCGTGCTCGCCGCGATCGTGTAGACTGATCCGCCGGCGAAGACAACGTTGTAGTACACCGTGGACGTGACGTTCATGGGCAGCGTCGCCAGGAACTTAACGGTCCCGGTTTTCGGATCGAACGTCCCGCCGGGATTCGTAAACGTCGCGGTCACGAACGACATCATCCCCGTGCCGCCCGTAAACGATCCGTGGTTCGTAAAGGTGCCCGTGGACGTTGCGGACCCCTGGCCGATGTTGAACACGCTCCCGCTTGGAACCGTGAAGTTCGCAACGAGCGTCAATCCGCCTCCGGCGACGTCGGTCGTCCACGTTTCGCCGCCGTTCATGTTCGCCGCGCCGATAATCGTCGAGCTTGCCCCGAACGCGACCGTTCCTGCCGTTTTCGTCGATGACACGGTATTGAAGATGATTCCGGAAATGCTCTGCGTCGACGCCCCGGTCAGGACGGTCGTGAGCGTCCCTGGCGTAAACGTTCCCGTATTTGTCAGGTTCCCCCCGGCGTACAGCGAACCCGTCGTGAAGCTCATGGTCCCGCTGTTCGTCAGGTTGCCGGTCGTCGTGACCGATCCCGTCGTAATCGTCATGGTTCCGGAGTTGCCGACCGCCCCCACGAACGTTGAGGACGCTGTGTTAACGGTGTAGAACGTCCCGGATCCGATCGTCGTTGTCCCCGCGACCCGCATCCCTCCCGCCGATGCGACGGAGAGCGTTCCCGTTCCGCTCGTCGTGAGCGCACCCGAGACCGTTGACGATGTCATGAGCGACACGACCCCCGACGACGTGATGTCGAGGTTATAGAAGTCCTTGCCGTTCGAGACGAGCTGGTCGGCGGCGCCGGAGAATCGGACCGTGCCCGTGCTTGGCGTAAGGGCCCCGGTCATTGAGAAGTTGCCTTTGATATTGATCAGACCCGCGCCGGTCACGACGATGGAGCCGCTGCTCGTGGCGTTCCCGACGAGCGTGATCGTCCCGGTCGTCAGCGTGATCGCATTCGTGCTGGTCGTTTGTCCGGACGAAGTGAGGGATCCGGTCGTCACCACGACGGTGCCTGCGTTCGTCAGCCCTCCGGTGATCGTCGCCGACCCTGCGCCGACCGAGAGCGTCGCGCTCGCACCGATGGTCGTTGAACTCGTCACGGTCAGGGTGCCCGCCGAATCAACGGCAATGGGGCCGGCGGTGTTCGTTACGAGCGTCCCTCCGATCGTCGAGGTCCCCATGAACGTTGACGTGCTCGCCGTCTTATCGGATCGGACATTAAAGAAGGTCGCTCCGGTAATACTTTGCGTTCCGGTGCCTGAAAGCACGACCAAACCCAGCCCCGGAGTAACCGTGCCGGTGTTCGTGAAGTCACCCTGGAAATTCAGCGTCCCCACGCCGGAGAACGTCACTGTCCCCGTATTGATGACGGCCCCCGTGGAGGTGACGACTCCCGTTCCGATCGTAAGCGTTCCTCCGTTCGTTATGCTCGTCGTCGAAGCCGCTCCGCTCGTGACCGTAAATGCTCCGCCCGCGGCAATCGTCAGCGCCGACCCGGTCGCCGTTCCGGCACCCACCGTAAACGTTCCGTTCACCTGGATCGATGACGTCGCGGAGATCGTGTAGGCGCCGCCGATGGCGAGCGTCCCCGTGGCGCTCCCGTTCGCATTGATCGTGATGCTCTTGATCGCCCCAACCACCGGCTGTGCGCCGATATTCGTTGTCGTGGCAACCGGAATGACCGCGTCGTCGCCGGTTGTCGGAACGTGGGAGCAGTCCCAGTTCGCCGCCGTATTCCAGCCGTTTGTTCCGTCACCCGTTGTCTGTTGATACGTGCACGTTGCCGCGCTCGCGGGCCGGAGCCCGAAGAACACGACCGTGAGCGCGATAAACGCCCCTGCGATCATGAGCAGCGGTTTTACGGGTAATCTCCCCGCGCATCCGCCGATGATTTGTGTTTTCATAAAAGTGAAGTGAACGATGATGGTGATTAACTAATTGATTAATGGACGAACGATGCGTTTTTGTTTGGCGTCGGATGTCATTTATTTTTGCTTAAGTTTGCGTAAATATGATTCTTCGTTAAACTCTTAAACGATCTGCATCGCCCAAGAATTCGTTAATTGATAATAAATTATAGCATGGGCGCGCATTCTCCAGCGCTCTTCAAGCGCCTTTGTGGATAAGTCTTCACACCCTAAATATAGAATGCTCCCCAAACAGGGGGTCGTCGTCATTATTCTCCGCAATAGATGGTAAATCGCCGGAAGGATCAAAGCGGTCATGGCGAGATCCGAGATGATGGGCGCGAGGCGTGAACCGAGTCCGATGAAAAAAATCCAAAAACGGACGAAGACCGCATCGACACAAACACGGAGCATACGAAGAGGCGCGCGCGCTCTCAAACGTTTTTCCGATAACCGGTCACGTCTTCGTTTTTGTTAGAAAACGTTGATCATCAAAATGATCCATCATGATTTTCAATGCCCAATTTTGAACAATAAAGTGATTCAATGGCAAGAAAAAGGCCGAAATTAAAGGGAAATCGTTCGATTGTTTCGCAGTTTATAGTTTGCAGCTTGTAGTAAGAATGCCATAAAAGACGGCCGATCCATTTCTCGCTTCTTACGACTAACTACAAACTACAAACTACAAACTAATTCAAAAGGGACCGTGTCAGTTGCCGTAGCAATCGAACGGTCCCTGTTGAAGATCAAGGAGCTGAGAAACAAGGTGCGACTCGAGCTCCCACGCAGCCGAGGCCTATGCCCGGAAGTGGAAGTTACAGTAGCTTCCCGTGCAGGCGTTGGCCGAAACGGCGCTGTCCCGAGGATCAATTGCGACGCCGACGCCGTTCACGAGAACGGTCACGGTGCCGACGAAGGCGCCTTGGCCGCCGCATGGGCCCGTGGAGCGATCACCGTAGAAGATGGTCGCCATTGGAGCCGGTTGGCTCGTCCCCGTGTAGGTGCATCCGTTCAAGCCGTACGGGATGTTCATCGAGACCTGCCCGTAGAAGTCCATTCCGGCCCCGAGGTTGAGCCCGCAGGCGAACAGGGTGGTTCCGGACACGGAGACCATCGGATTGCAGATCTCGGTCCAGGAGATATTTCCATACCACCCGGAGAGGATCAGCCCGCTGGGAACATACGCAACGCCGCCGAACGTAACCGGAGGCGTGAACTCGATCACGACGTTCCCCGGAGGGAGACCGCCGGCTCCTGCTGTGGCCGTTCCGCCCGTGGAGGTTCCGCCGACAGCCGTTCCGCCCGTTGCGGTTCCA
The DNA here is from genome assembly GCA_963835915.1 of Candidatus Uhrbacteria bacterium. Taxonomy (GTDB): domain Bacteria; phylum Patescibacteriota; class Patescibacteriia; order 2-12-FULL-60-25; family 2-12-FULL-60-25; genus 2-12-FULL-60-25. The sequence continues at coordinate 402,959 of CAWIHE010000004.1, read as the reverse complement.
CCCGAAGGAGATCCGCCCGTAGACGTTCCGCCTGCTGGAGTCCCGCCCATGGAGGCTCCGCCCGTAGACGGCGTTCCACCAGTGGCCGTTCCGCCTGCGGAGGTTCCGCCGACAGCGGTTCCGCCCGTTGCAGTTCCGCCAGTAGCAGTCCCGCCGACAGCGGTTCCGCCCGTTGCAGTTCCGCCAGTAGCAGTCCCGCCCGTAGACGGTGTTCCGCCGCCTGCGACTCCGCTGCCGGCCGTTCCGGCTGTTGCGGCACCGCCGCCAGCCGTCGCGCCTCCGTTCGAAGCGCCGCCGGCGCCGGCATTTCCAGCGCCTCCGCTCCCGCCTGTTCCGGCAGGGATACAGACGTGGAGGATTGTGGCCAAGTTGGCCTGCGAGCCGAGCGGAACCACGACGTAGCCGCCGGGAACGCCCGTCCCCGCGACCGGCATGCATGCGCCTGAGGCGCACGGGACGGTCGTGGAGCAAACCGGATAACACAACGGACCAACGCTATCGACGGTGGCGCAGATCTGCGCCGACGTGCACACCGCGGTATTGCCAGGGACGCCGCAGAGGTCAGGAGTGACGTCCACGCTCGCGTCGCCGATGGTGACGACCGCCGAACCGACAGCGAAGAGAATGCTGAACGGGCCGATGCCTTCGTAGTTGTACAGGATGTTGAACGGCACGCTCACCGTTCCGCCCGCCGTCACGGTGAACGGGACAGGGGTGGTGATGAGCGAGCAGCTCACAAACCGCTGGGCGCTGGCGGAAGGCCGGATCCGGTACAGTCGAGGCCGCTGATGGTGGCCGTGTAGCTGCCCGGAAGCAGGATCACTTCATGGCTCGCCTGCGCGCAGGTCGTTGGAAAACTGGTCGTCGTGGGACCCGTGATCGCGATCGTACCCGATGCGCAGAACTGCACGCCATTAACGGTCGTGGTGAGTGGTTGAAAACTCACGCTCACGGCATCAGCCGAGGACGGCTGGAGATTGATGTTCTTTCCTTCGCAGCCCGTAAACAGGGCCACGACTGTCAAAAGAACGACAAGCAAAATACTTCTGGTCTTCATCCTTATTTCTCCCGTCTTTTGCCTGGTTGAACCGTACAGAAAGCCCTTTGAAATGTCAAGTGTAGTGGGGTTTTTGCGTTAATTTAGGGGAACGGATGAAGATCAGATGGCTGCATGGCGACATGGCTTCATGACTGCATATTTGACTCCACGCCCGACATCCAGCCATGAAGCCATGTCGCCATGCAGCCATTTCTTACCTCTATAGAGCAAAATAATACACGCCTTGCACTTTCATGAAATATTGAATAAGGTTCCTCTTGACACGTTTTCAAGAATCGCTTAACGTGCCAGCGCGTTATTCTAGAGATCTCCGATTTGGGAATGGTTCTCGGAGAGGGGTGACTAGAGTTAATGTGGAGAGACAAATGAAGAAGTACCTTCTACCGCTGTTGGCTGTCGTCATGGTATTCGCCATTTCGTGCAGCAGCAGCACACCCACCAACAGCAGCGACCCGGTAAGCGTCCAGATTCAGCCGCTCAGCGTAACCGTCAGCGGCGTGACCTTCTGTGCGTCCGGCAGCATCGACATCACCGGCCCCACGACGGTCAGCATCCCGACGACCTGTGCGTCGCCAAACCCCGAAGTGATCCTGCTTCCGGGCAGCTACACGGCCACCATCAGCGGCCTCGACTGCTCCGGATCCGGCGTCCCTCCGGGAGCCCAACAGTTCGTGAACTGTACGCTCAATCCGCCCCAGCCGGTACCCTTCACCGTAACGGCGGGCGGAACGGTGAACGTGCCGTTCAGCATCACGTACAACTACCTTGGACTGGAGCCCTTCAGCATCCTCTTCACGGTAGGATCAGCGGTCATCTCGATCGGGCAACCGACCACGAATATCACCCTGAACCTCTGCGGCCTGCCCGGACAGTACGTGATCTGCGAAGCTGGACGAGCCTGCGCGACGGTCGATGGCGCCGGCCCTGCCTGCTACGCCGATTGTACCGGCGGAGCTAACCTCTGTGGTGCCCTTGCCACGTGCATGCCCGTCGCAGGCACCGGCATCGATGGCGGTCCGACCGTCGTCCCGCCCGGAACCCTGGCTGCGCTGAGTTCCATCCTCCACGTCTGCGTCCCCGCCGCGCAAAGCGGGATCGCCGGAGCGAGTTCCGGTGGCGCAGGCGGAGCCCCAGCGGCTGGCGCAGGAGCCGGCGGAGCCTAGGTCGCGACATTCCAAGCACGAACTCGTGAGAGGACGCCCTGTCACCCACAGGGCGCCTCCCACAACTCACAAGACCCTCGATCACGCGATTGAGGGTCTTTCAATTTTAGGGATTCTCCCCAGGCTCCCCCTCTATCCTGCGACCCACCCCCGGCCCCGCCCTTGGCAGGGCGGGGAGTTCTCTATCCTGATTTCTTTTGTGTGTTGACTCACGTTTTTGATTCCTTGACACGATGTTCTATGTCAATTACTGAATGGATGTGTATGCATAGTCATTCGTTCGTGACCGAAGAAGATCCGAATCATCACTATCTTCCCTACGTCGTTGCGCTGACGGACCGCGCTCGGTTGCTCCGGAAACAAAAGACGCATGCCGAGATGCTGTTCTGGGAAGCGGTTCGGGGCAAACGATTCCACGGTTTGAAGTTCGTCCGGCAGAAGCCGCTGCTCCATTTCATTGCGGACTTCTACTGCGCCCGATTGCAGCTCGTCATTGAAATCGATGGAGAGATCCACGACGACACCGAAGAATACGATCGCGTCCGTTCAGACGAACTCAATACATTCGGCATCACCGTCATCCGCTATTCAAACGACGACATCATCAGCAATCTTAACGGCGTCCTCAAAGATCTAGAACACCGAGTAGAGAACCTATAAGAGAACTCCCCGCCCTGCCAAGGGCGGGGCCGGGGGTGGGTCGCAGGATAGAGGGGGAGCCGAAAAACACGCCCCCAGCCGACGAAGAGATGAGATCTCTCCGAAGGCCGGGGGTCGAGTTTAAGGTCCGATCATCAATCAGAACGTGGGAAGTTGCAGGTGGCAACCCTGCATCGAGGAGACGAAGTTCGCCGTCATCCTGCTCAAGAAGCCGTTGAGCGAAGAAGCTCCGTCGAACCTGGCGTACCAGGCCGACCCGACGTAGACGTACACGTTGAAGAACCGCGTGCACGTCGTATCGGACGTATTCAGCAGACCCGTGGGATACTGGCCGCCTGCGCGGATGTAGAGCTCGGTCTGCACCGAGACGTCGAACGTCCCGTCGCAGAACGTCCCCGCAACCGTGGCGCCGGTCTCGCGGTTCACGACACTGGCCGATCCGCACCCGAAGGTTTGGAACGGATCCATGATCGTGAGCGTGTCGCCGGAAACGAAGCTGACGGGGAGTTCGAAGTGAACGGTTTGCACGTTCGCTCCGCTGCACGAGGGAGACGGCGTCGAGTCGTTGCAGTCGGCGTTCATCCCGCCGCACTGCTCGGCCTGATTCTGTCCGATCGTCGGATTCGTGATGTCGCAGTCTGCGTTGCCCTGACCTGCGTTATCCGGATTGCCGTCCAAATCGCTGTCAGGAGGACCAGCCGACTCGAACCGATAGCGGAACCCGTTGGCGGCCGCATTCAGCTTGCAGCTGAACGGAATGGAGCCCTGTCCTCCATTCTTGTAGACGAGCCATGTCGCATGGCTCGCGCACACCTTGGTCCCGTTGACCGTGTCCATGCCGGGCGACCAGTTATCCTGGCCGTCGAGCCTGACCCACGCTTCCGGAACGGCGCCATGGACAACGTCGAACTCGCAAGACGCAAAGTGCACGTCGAGCGTACCGCACGTCACAACCGGGGACACCTTGGAGGCGCCGAGGTCATATTCCACGGACATCAGGAACTTGCTCGGGTCCATCGCGGCCTTCTTCTGAAGAACGACGCGATAGTGATCCACGGACGCCGTCCCCGTCCCTCCGGTCGAAGTCGCAATCGACCCTCCCGAAGAAGACGTTGACGTGGTGCCGCCGGTGGACGTCGTTGATGACGACCCGCCGGTGCCGATCGTCTGGCAGGCGCAAGCGCTCCAACTCAACTGATTCGCATTGTCCCTGACGCAGACCATTGCGCCAGCAGAGCTGTTGGAGCAGGTGCACGATGCGGTCAGCCCTTGCACGCTGCAGGTCATCGTCGAGCTTCCGCCCGTAGATGCCGAGCCGCTGCCGGTCGAAGTCCCGCCGGTCGAAACCGACGTTCCCCCGGTCGAGGCCATGCGTCCGCCGGTCTGGACGACCGTTGCCGTCCCTCCGGTCGAGGCCATCGACGTGGACGTTCCGCCAGTGGACGCTGTTACGCGTCCGCCGGTCGAGACGACCGTCGTCGAACAACCGCCAGTCGAAGTCGCCGATGCCGTGCTGCCCGTGTTCGTACCGGTCGAGGCGCTTCCGCCCGTTCCGGTGGCCGTGATCGGGCACACCGGGCAAGCGGTGTACGTGTTGTTGTGGCAGGTCTGGACCACCCCATCAGGGCAACCCGGACACTTTTCCGACGAGCCTTCGACACAGGTCGCGCCTGGCGGCAGCTGAACCACCGCTTGGCCGCCCGTGCCGTTCTGCGCGGGCGGCTGGTCGGTCGAGGCATCTGCGGACGCGGCTGCGTCCACGACCACCGTCACCGTCATCGCCGATCCGCCGGTACCCGCAGGCGCCATGCCGGCAGTCCCTGCCGTACCAGGCTTCTGATCAGAGCTGAACCCGTTGTCGAAGTTTCCACAAGCCGTTACGGCAAGCATCGCAAACGCGAGAAACATCTTCTTGACCATGACTTCATTCTCCCTCCGCACCCATTGTGGGTTGCGGAAAAAAACAGACGTTTTGAAGTTGCGCGAGCCCGGAAACCAGGATCTCGGTCCCCCCCTTTCAAATTCTGCCCTCTATAGAGCGGAATGAGAGTGAACCGGAGAATATAACAGAATTAGCCAATTTTGTCAAGCGGGCCAGTCATGCCCACTCCCAGCCCCAACACTATTCCGACACCCCACCCCCGGCCCCTCCCCTGTCGGGGAGGGGAGTTCTCTAACCGGACTCTCTTTGGGAATCAGGAAGAGACCTCCCCTCCCCGACAGGGGAGGGGCCGGGGGTGGGGTGTCGGGCAAAATGAGGGCGCCTACCGCATGCCGTTTTTTTCCACAGTCCCCCTCCCCCAAACCTGCTAATCTCCCTGTGCCCCCCTGTCGTTCGTGAAGGGACGGCGCTCCCCCGATGGGAGCGAAGAGTTGAGCCGAAGGAGTCCCGCATGTTCATGCGAAACGTGAAGCCGTAAGGCTTCATGAGGAAACCGGCATCAACGTCTCTCCTCCGGGAGAGATCAGTGCGTGCAGCTCCCAAGCCGCAATCACTGTTCGCCAAAAATTCCTCACCTTTTCGCTCAACCGCACGTTGTCTCCCACGAACGACAAAGCCCGCAGGAAACATGCTTGATCCTGCGGGCGTTTTCTTTGGTGGGTGGAAATTGGAAATTGGAAATTAGAAATTGGACGGATCGGATCTGGCCGACCCATTTTCCATTTTCCCTTTTCCAATTTCCATCCATAAATTCGAAACCCCCGGCCGCTCACTGAGCTGCCGGGGAACGAAATGGATGGCGTCCAATTCAGATCTTCATGAGGACGCTAAACGGGGCAATCCCCTCGTACCTGAATACGACGTTGAACGCCACGCTGACCGTTTTGTCGGCGATGACGGTAAACGGCACCGGGTCGGGGCTTAGCTTGCACCCGATGAACCGGGTGGCCCCCTTCGGAAGGTCCGATTTGGAGCAGTCGAGGCCGCTCACCGTAGCCTTGTACTTGCCCGGAAGGAGAATCACTTCTTGGGCCGCCTGGGTACACGTCGTTTGAAAGCTGGCCGTTGTCGGACCGACGATCTGGACGGTGCCCGCGGCGCAGAAATTAACTTTGCCGACGTTTTTTACCGCTTCGAACCTCGAGCTCCCGAGTTTGGATATGGGAATTTTCGCGTCGACTGCCGGAGACGGGACACAGAGGTACGCGAGCTCGCTCAACGGCTGTCTGACACCGATATCCGCAAGCCCCGCGACCGGCATACACCTTCCCGCGGGCCAACAGGGAATAGGATCCTTCCTATTACAGATCGGCCGGCACTTCGGCCCTTCCCCATTGACGGTGGCGCACATCTCGTCCGCGATGCAACTCCTTGCGCTGGAGCCCGTTCCGCAGACGTCTGCCTGCTTCTCGGCTGGCTGGCCGCTCGTCGTTCCGCCGGTCGCGGCGACATCTTGAGCGTGGAGATTGATCCGCATGGTCGCGCAGACCACAAACCCCGCAACGACAGAAAAAACGAATACGATGAGTCTTGTTTTCACGGTTCACTCCCTTTCGCCTAACGTGCGCACCCGTATTGGATGCCGCCGTAAAAAGCGGGGGGACGATACACCAAAATGGCGATCATGTCAAGTCCGATCGACTAGATGAAGGTTCGTAAGTGCGTAAGTGCGTAGGCCAGAAAAAAGCCGCCCTTTTAGCGACTCCGTGTCTTCTTCCCCACGCCCCTACGCCCCCACGCCCTTACGCCCCTTCCCCTACCCAATCCACTGCGTCAGCACCGGAAGCGTTTCCTTTGCCGTCCGCTCCCACGTATACTCTTTCGCCCGTTCGATGCCGCGCGCGCGCAAATGATCGACGAGCGAACGATTTTCCATGAGGCGCGCGAGCGCTTGCGCGAACGCATCCGTGCCGTCGGGCGGGACGAAGAGCGCATTCCCCTCTCCGATGACTTCGGGAAGCGATGATGTGTTCGATGCGATGACCGGACATCCGCAGGCCATCGCCTCAAGCGGCGGAATGCCGAAGCCCTCATACCATGTGACCTGACAGCACGCGGACGCGCCGGAAAGGATCGCGGGCTTGTCCGCCTCCGCGAGGTAGCCGAGTTCCATGATCTGACTTTTGTACGGCGATGCCGCAATCTCCTTCTTCGCAACGTCATACCCGAACCCCGGGATCCCTGCGAGTACGAGCGTGGTCGGATCGCCGAGTCCGCGGATCTCCTTGAAGCGGTTGAACGCTTTCACGAGGCCGACGATGTTCTTCTTCGCCTCAAGACGGCCGATGAAGAGGACGTACGGTTTTGGGATGTGGTACGTCGACATCACGCGATCAATCTCTGATTGATCGGCGGGCTTGTAGTGGCTATGGTCGAGGCCGAGCGGCGTGATCGCGATGTACGCCGGGTCGGCGTGGTACACGTCGACGAGCTCGCGTCCCGTGAATTCCGACGGGACGATGATGCGCGCATCCGTCCGGACGATGTGGCGCGTAGACGTTTCGTGGTTGCGGATCTGAATTTCTTTGTAGAGTTTCGGAAACCGGTGGAACCCGATGTCATGGACCGTGACCACGCTCTTCTCCGGCCGGATCGGCGGAAGGACGTGCGCGGGAACGAAAAGGACGTCGGGCTTACGGCGGAACATTTCCCATGAAAGACGGACCCGCGTCCACAGCCACTTTGGCGGCCACCCGGCCCGGACCTCGTACCAGTTCTCCGGCAGGACCTCGAGCCCGCCTGAAAGCGGCTCGCGCGTGTACAGGATCCATTGATTCCCGTCGTTCACCGTGAGCTTCTTGAGTGCCTGGATGAGGTTGTACGAATACCACTCCACGCCCGTTTTCTGCGGTTTATTCGCGCGCGAGGCGTCGATCCCGATGAGCATGGGGAGAGTATAGCGTGCGGGTATGCGGGGGCGTAAGGGCGTGAGGGCGTAGGGGCGTGGGGTCGTTGATGCGGTAGGGGCATGCCGGTGGCGTGCCCCTCCAGTTGAGAGATCCCATCAATTCGCATCACAACCGATTTGTCATCCTGCGAAGCGGGATCCCTTTCCAGATACCGAGTCATTGATGCTGAACGCGTTGCTGACTACTAGGGTCTAGATGACAGCCAGAAAAAACAAAACCCACCTCTCCGAGCGGACAGGTGGGTGCGTTGAGCTGATGGGAACCGCAAGTCAGTCGAGAGAGCCGCGTCCACGAATGTGTGGGGTGAGACGCTGAAGGCGATCCTCAAGTTGCGGATTTCGACGGACGACATTCGCAACGTAGGATTCCCAGCGAAAAACGACGGTCGTCCTCGGATGGCTCAACCGGATGGGTGTCTTTCCTTTTCCGATCCGAAGCAGCTTAGAGGTAGCACAAAATCTTCTGTCCGGATTGATGAAGCCGCCTTCGTGAACCACTTCAACCGTTCTCGCCGTTCGAAGAAATTCGATCTTCCCCTCCTCAAAGAATTTCTCGTGGGCCTTCGGACACCCGCGTCTGATCATGCGAACGAGATAGGAAACCGCGTAATCGTGGCGCAGGAGCCCTTCCGGTTCAGGAAATAGAAGGTCGAGAACCGTACCGACCTTTCTTTCGTGATATCCGCCATCCACGTCTTCTCCTACTCCGTCTTCCCCTGCGTACATCACCGTGTCCCCGATTTTGAAGGACGGCACCACAAGCCCTCTCGCCTCGCACTTCTTCGCTTCGGCCACGCTGTCATGTGCTTCCTCGCAGATCCAACATCTGTACGCCTGTTTTTGCTCTACCTTCATTGCTCCATCTCCTTGTTGACGAGTTGATCCGGACTCTTCAATTCTCGAAGAACTGGGGTGAGTAAAGTCTATTTATTCGAGCCTGTCAATAGCCCCGCATTCCCCACGCGACCCGTCCTCATCAAGCACCAATCAGGCCGTTTTCATCCGTAGGGGCGACCCATGGGTCGCCCCTACGGATGAAAATGACCGTTTGCTTATTAAAAGGGATCCCGCTTCGCCGCGTCAGACGCGGCTCGCAGGATGACAAAAAGTTGCTTTTCGTTTTCAAAAAAAATCTTCAATGACAGCCAGCTCCCGCATCAAAGAAAATCAGACCTACGCACTTACGCGCCTACGAACCTACGCACATTCCTAAGATGTAAAAATACTCCTCTTATAACTCTCCAAATTCTCCAACGCGATCCCCGTCCCTTTGACCACGCACATCTGCGAATCGTTTGCGATAAACGCCGGGACGCCGGTGGCTTCCGCAAACAAACGGTCGAGGTTGCGGAGTTGGGCCGTGCCGCCGGAGACGACGATGCCTTTTTCCATGACATCGGCCGAGAGTTCGGGCGGGGTGTTGTGGAGGACGTCTTTGATCGCTTCGACCATCCCCTGGAGCTCGTGCTGGATGGCGTCCGTTACGTCGTCGCTCGTCACGGTGGCCACGCGCGGGAGGCCGCTCATCATGTCGCGGCCTTTCACGTCCATCTCAAGTTTCTGTTCCAGGTAGAGCGCGGAGCCGATCTGGATTTTGATGTCTTCGGACGTCCGTTCGCCGATGGCAAGGCCGTACTTGCGGCGGACGTGTTCCATGATTGCCGCGTCGAGCTTGTTCCCGCCGATGCGGATGGACGCGGACGCGATGATGCCGCCAAGCGAAATGACGGCGATCTCCGAGGTTCCCCCGCCGATATCGATGATCATGTGGCCCGATGCGGATCCGATCGGGATATCCGCGCCGATCGCGGCGACGACGGGTTCCTTGATGATGTATGCGGCCTTTGCCCCAGCGCTGATCGTCGCGTCGATGACCGCGCGCCGTTCCGTGGACGTAATGCCGCCGGGGACGGCGACCATGACCTCAACGCGGAACAGCCGCATGCCGCCGAGCGCCTTGTTGATGAAGTAGCGGAGCATCGCCTCCGTGGTCCGGTAGTCCGCGATCACGCCGTCCTTGAGCGGCCGCTTCGCAATGATCGTGTCCGGCGTGCGCCCGATCATCTCCTTCGCTTCTTTCCCGACGGCGAGGACTTTCTTATCGACGACGGAAATCGCAACGACCGAGGGCTCATTGATGATGATCCCCCGCTTCGGCATGTAGACCTGAACAGTCGTGGTGCCTAAATCGATGCCAATTTTCTTAGCGAACATATGCGATCCTACAGACCTCGCGTATTGGGCCTACGAATGTACGAATAGGGCGAATCGGCGAATGCTGAATGGTAATCTATCAGCTTCAAAACTTTATTCATGTATTCGCCGATTCGCCCTATTCGTACATTCGTAGGCCAATCGAATATTCGCGGGCCAATCTTAAATTCGCCGTCCAACACTGAGCAAATGAATACATCCGTTGCTCAGAACGTAACAGAGAAACTCTGATCCGTCACGGATGTTGCGTTTACGCGGTAATTCGTGTCGCCCCATTCCTGTTTTTCCTCCGGGGGAACGGCGGTTTTGAGGTTCTTGCCAAGGGCGACATCCAGCGTCAACGCCGCGCTATCGTTCCCCGATTGCTTCTGCCAGTCAAGCTGGTATTTCCCGTCCGCGATCTGCTCGCCGATTGACGATGGGAGTACGTAGCGGAAGGTCAATTCGCGCGTCTCCCCGGTGTCGATGGACCAGAACGCGCCGAAGACCGTTTTCCCGAGCTCCTTCGTCACGTCAACGCGCCCGGGGACGACGATGCCGCCCGTCTTCGTGGGATCGTCCGCCATCGCGCCGTCTGCGGAGATGAACGTGGCGCCGTCGGGGGCGTACACGCGGACGTAGTCGCGGTAGCGCGTGTACTTGTAATCCTTGTGCTGGTCCGCGTGATTCGTGTAGCGGAGCGTGACCGTGGCCGTGATGTTCTTTGGATCGTGAGCGTCGACCGAGTATGCGATCTTTTTTTCCATCACGCCGTCCGTCTTCAAAGAGACAAGGTTCGTATCAACGACCCAGAGGTAATCGTCATTCGTCGGATTCGTCCGTCCCGTCCACCCGAGATCATCCAACTGCGCAAGGAATGACGGGTCGCGCGCGTAGATCTGGATCTGCTTCTTGTCGAGCGCGCCCGTTGCCGCGTCGAGGAGCTCCGGCCATCGTGACGCCGGAAGCGACGTGATGCGCTTCATGAGCTCGTTGCCGAGTTTCGACACGAGGTCCTTCCGCTGGTTGCGCGGGATCCCCTGCTCAAGGAATCCGACTTCAACCTGGTACTCGAGGATGTCGAAGTAGTTATCAGCCGTGAACGTGTAGTTATCGATCGTGATCGGCCCCGTAATCTTCAGGAGATCGGCGAAGACCGGCGGGTTGATGGCGATGACGCCGGTCGGCGCGGGCGGCGTCTTCCCCGTGCCCGCTGCGATCTCGCGGACGTAGAAGTCCATGATGCGCTCCGCGGATGCCGGGAAGTCCGGCGTGTAGTTCGCGTCGCGCAGGAACAGTTTTGGCATGTTCATCCGCGTCGTCATGAACGAAGGACCCTGCTCCTTCCATGCGCCGGACGCGGGATTGTCGATGTTGTACACATCGTCAAACGAGAACCCCGTAATGTTCCCGCCGTCCACTTCGAGTTTCCCGACCGTCCCGATGAACCCGCCCGTCGCACGGATCTCGTCCGAGTTCTGGAGGAGCACGAGGTAATTGGATGGCGTGGGGTAGCCGGCGAGCGGCAGCGTGATCTCCATCAACGGAACAGCTTCGTCGAGCGCAAGTTTCAACTTCGGGAGTCCGTCCGCAACGGGCTGAAGCGCCGCGCGAAGCGGCGCGACGAGGTCGTTCTGCGGAATCGCGTTCCAACGGTCAAGCGCGATGTCGACTTTTGCCTGCGCGGACTTGATGTCCGGGATCGAGCGCGAGATCCGCGCGAGGATGGCGCGCTTCTCGTCCGGCGCAAGTTCCGCAAACGACCGGTTCGGCGCCACGTTCACGGAAAGCTCGCTCGTGAGCGATCCCGTCCCGTTCGCGATCCCCATGATGTCCCGCGCGAGCCCGATAAGCGGCTCCACGCTGTCGAGCGTCTCTCGTCCGGCTTCTGATGCATCCTCAAGCGCGCGGATCCGATTCCCGACGAACGGCGCGTTACGCCAGAACCCGACCCCGCCGAGCGCGGTATGCGCTGTCGCGAGATCGGAGGACGCCTCTGCAAGCGCCGTTTCCGCCGCATCAAAATCTCTCGCCTGAAACGCCGTCTGCATCCGCCCCACCGCCGCCTTCGCCGCATATCCGGATGACGCCGCACGCGCGAGCGCGATGCCTGCGGGGACGGTCAGCACGAGAAGGATGAGGAATCCCGCGATCACCGACCATCGGATCCAATGGATCTTCTTATTTGCGGGGGCGGATTTCGCCGACTTCGGGACAGACAGGTGGGACGCGAGCGAGGGCAACGCAGAGGTGGGCGTTTGGGGTTTGGAAGTTGGGGTTTGGCCATCCGAGCCCTGACCCCTGACCCTTGACCCCTGACCCTTATCCTCCGGCTTGGTGATCTTCTTCGATGCTTTTTGAGTATTCAAATCCTTCGTGACTCTCGACTCACGACTCACGACTCTCGACTTCCCCCCAGCCAGCTCCGGAACTCCAGGACAGGTCAGGAAGTTCGGTTTTGGTTCGTGTGTAAATGGCATGCCCCTTTTTTGGCCTACGAATGTACGAATAGGGCGAATCAGCGAATGCAGAATCGGATCTTACGGCTTCAAGACATTATTCCTGTATTCGCCGATTCGCCCTATTCGTACATTCGTAGGCCCTTTGCAGAAACTCTCATCTCAGCGATGGATTCCGATCTGGCAACGGAATTCCTCTATATTTCAGGTGGTACTTGATCCCGCTCGCGATATGATACCGCGTTGTCGGCTTTGTGATGAGTTCGAGCGGATTCGCTATCACGCTCTCGCGCGTGTAGTAGTGGACGAAGCGCGCTACCGGAGCATACACGACGCGCCACCCTCCTGCCCATGCGCGGCGGCACAGGTCGATGTCTTCGTAGTACATGAAGAACCGTTCGTCGAAGTGACCGAAGGCATCCAACGCGCTTTTCCGCGCGAGAATCGCCGCGCCCCAAAGGACATCCACGTCATGCGATTGACCATGATCGACGTCCTCCATCAAGTACGAATCGACCGACCGCTTCCCCCACGGCGTCTTCCCGAGGAACGTCCGACGGAACGCGGGGATGAGCGGATGCGGATACCGCGTGCACGACGGCTGGCGGTCCCCGTTCGGATGCTCGACGCGCGGCCCGATAAGCCCCGCGTCCGGCATCGCGTCGGCAAACGCGAGAAGCTTTTCCATCTCCCCCTGAAAGACGGTCAGGTCCGGATTCGTGAGCATCACGTACTCGCCCTTCGCCTCCCGAATCGCGACGTTATTCCCCTTCCCGAATCCGAGATTCTCCCCCGGCTCGATGACCGTGACCCACGGAAACCGCTCGCGCACCATGGCCGCCGTCCCATCGCCCCCGTTGTCGACCAGGATGTACTCAAACGGAAACGCAAGCTTCGCCGCCTCGATGCCCTTGAGGAGCATTCTGATGAGATGCGGCGTCTTGTAGGCGACGGTGATGAAGGAGACCTTGGGGGAATCGGACATGCGTGCAGAAGTCGTGAAGTCGTACAGTCGTGAAGTCGTGGAATCTCTAAAGGAGACTTCGTGACTATCTTGCGTCTATTTACCGCAAACCACGAAAAAAATCAAGATCAATGCTCGCCCCTCTTCCACTTTCCCGAGGAGTCCGCGACGAGGGATTCCTTTCGTCGGGGCCTTCATTGGTCTCTCGAAAGGGATCCCTCCGACCCCGTCGGACTGGGTCGTCCGGGAAAGTGAAAAGCGTTCACAGTGCGTTAAAAAGCTTAACATGCCCCGATGGAGATTCCGCCTTACCTCCACGATCAAGCCGACCACGAGCGAGGTGAAGAATATCTTCGGATGGTTGCCGAGAACCCCTTATCCGTATTCACGACCTTAAACCCATATCGCTTCGCCTGCCGTTCGATGAATGCGCTTTTCAACCTGATCATTCGCACAATGTTTTCGACGACGCGTTCGTCCTTAAGCGACGGACGGAGCCAATCATATTCATCCGTTTCTTTGAAAAGACCCCTTCGGATATCCTCTGGTTTCTCTTTGATGAGGTAGAGAACCCGAATCCGCTTTCGAGACGGACTCTTCTTGAATTCGGAAATGAATTTCGGGAGGAGGTGCACGCCTTCGATGATGTAATCCTGATCGCAATCAATCAGCTGGTTGATGAGGGCTTTAATGCCGGGCCACATGGAAGCCGCCTCCGTCATCTCGGCGCGCATCGACGTCTCCGGTTTCTCCCGCTCCGATCCCGAAAGACGCGTAAATGGAAATTTCCGCCGTCGAGACGACGCCGGAGTCGATGCAAGGATGACGGACCGCAACGCGTCCGTCGTAATCCAGGAGCATCCGGCCTTCTTCGCCAATGCTTTCGACAATATCGTCTTCCCGCAACGCGGAGCTCCTCCAATGAGATAGATCATGAAAAAATTCTATCACAACAAACAAACCCCGCACACTTGATGCAGGGTTTGCCCTTACTGAAATAAGGGATAAGGGAAAGAAATAAGAAGGGACAAGGCGCCGAGGGTTGAGCGCTATCACTCCGGGAGGACAGCCGAGGCAGACCCGCAGTACTCGTTCCAACCCGCGAGGCCGGCCGCGACGAACTCCAGCTTGCCGCCGCGGAAGTCCCAGAACGGCGCGTCCACGAACGAGCGACGGGCCTCCGGAGCATACTCGTCGCCCGCGCAATCCAGACAGAGATCATCGTACGAGACGATACGCTGCGGATGGGTGAGGAGCATGATGCCCGTGGCGAAAGCGCCGAGGCCGAACTCGTTGGCCGCGAAGACCTCACGAGCCCGGCGGACGGACCGGCCCCTGTGACGGAGACCGAACTGCGCCGGAACGACGAGGATATCGTGATCCTTCTGCTCGTCGCCGAGCTTCTGCCACATACTGACGCTTCGCTCGTGCTGACGGAGATACTGCGCTCCGAGCTGACCCTCTCGGTAATTGTAGAGCGGACGCGTCTCCTTGAGCCTGGCAAGAACGATCTCGACCGCTTCGCCATAAGTCTTGGCGATCCTCTCCCAGCGTGGGATTGCGAAATACGCTTCCATGCCGAGTTGCTGAGGAGGCGCCAGCTTGAGATCTTCATTCATCCCGTTCAAGCCGGGGAATATTCCCTGAAGTTTCGCAACTTGCTCCACGAGAGAACTGGCGCCCTTGTACCCGGAGGGGTACGCGTAGCTCGAAGCCACTTCCTCGTTGGCGAACTGGTTGCTAACCGAGAACTCCCGGATGGCAGAGACGATGCGGGCTTGGAACTCGCCGCCGTTGCCGATGAGCTTCTGAAGCCCAACCTTATCAAGCGGGACTTCCGCAAGCGCGCGCCCTGCGGCGTCCTCGACGAAACGGAAATACTGCTTCCTCTGACCGTCAGTAATTGACGTGATCGCTGATTGCGTCATCGTCGTTCTCCTTTGCAAGCCGTCGGCCCGACCTCAACCCGCCAGTACGGCGGATATTGGCTGACCTGTTACTTGAAAACGGCTCTCTTGAGCCACGGCCATAGCTCAACAAAGCCGTTTTCAATGGGTTTGAAGGAACGTTAACAAAATAGCATATTTAACCTACTTTGTCAAGTATACTAACCATCCTCTCGTGACCTCCGACGTCAATCATCGTCCGCAGTTCTGATAGCCGTTCAATGAGAAAGGGATCCCTCGTCGCAGACTCCTCGGGAAAGTGCAAAAAGAGCGTCTGCGGCAATACGAACGTCAGGCGCGAGCCCCTACGCATCCACGCTTCGACGCATCCACCACCCTTCGCCCCGCCGGTGGCGGGGCTTCGGGTGGCGCGGCGCATCACACAAACCACTTCCTCATCCCCTCCACCCCGACCTTCCGTCTTGCCATGATCGCCTTTCGCTTGCGGAGGATCATTGGGAGGCCGGCCCAGGCTTGGACGGCGCCTTTGAATTGCGACGGGATGACGAGCGAGAGCGCGCGGAGGATGAGATCCGGGAGGCGCCATGGGAGGTGGATAAGGCGCGTGGACCAGTCGTCGTTTTTCCATTCCATCCACATCTTGTTGCGGCGCGAGAGCGTGTTCACGAACGGCGAACGGCTGCGCTGGCTGAAGGCGATGCCGAGGATGCCTTTGCGATCTGATGCCTTCGCCATCCGCTGGTGCCACGCGACCGCGCCGGGGACGAGCGCGGCTTTTCCGCCGAAGAGGCGGAGGCGCCACGCGAGATCCGCATCCTCTTTATACGCGAAGATCTCTTCGTCAAAGACAACGGCGTCGTGCTCGGCGAGCATCGGGACCGCGGACGCGCGGAGCGCGAGCGCCGCGCCCGAGATGCCGAACGGCTCAATCGTATCGTACTGCCCATGATCTTCCTCGCCGGCGCCGCGATCGACGATCTTCCGTGAACGGAGAATGGAGATGCCGGTCGAATCGATGACGTTCGTCCGTTCGTACGCCGCGTTCCCGTCCTCGCCGTCCGAAACGCGGTGCGCACGGAGGAGCTTCGGGCCCGCGACCTCGACATCCGCATGATCGCCCATGAACGCGATCAGCTCTTCCACGCACCGCTCCTGGAGCATCGTGTCGGGATTCAGGATGAAGATGATCTTGTGCTCAAAATCCCCTTCTTGTTCCCAGCGCGAGCGCGCAAGCGCGATCCCCTGGTTGTGGGCGCGCGCAAACCCCAGGTTCTTCCGGTTGCGCAGGATCGTCACATCCGGCCGCCGCTCTTCAAGCCACGCGAGCGTCCCGTCCGTCGACGCGTTATCGATGACCGTGACGGTAAACTCTTTCGAGGTCTGCGCGTCGATGGATTCGAAAAGCGACGGCAGGAACCGTTCCGAGTTCCAGGTGACGATGTCGATGACGAGTCTCTTGGCTGAATCCATATCTTTTTGGCCTACGAATTTACGAATAAGGCGAATCGGCGAATACAGAATGGGAGTCTTCTAGCTTCAAGATATCTTTACCGTATTCGCCGATTCGCCCTATTCGTACATTCGTAGGCCCAAATGTAAATTCGTAGACCCAAACTAAGAAGCCGCCCGAGTCTTCTTCGTCACATTGAACCCCAGCCGGAACCTCCCCCCCACCATATGCCGCGTCTGCGCGTCGATCGCCGGAATGCTGCCGAAGACGATGAACGTGACCGGAAGGAGGAGCCACTGGAGCACCCACACGACGATCGCGTTCCTCCGCGGCACGTGCGCGGGACGCGGCGGAAGGAGCGTGAGCGCGAGGCCGGCGGAGACGAACACGCCGACGAGCGCGAACTGCATCAATCGTTCGAGCGTGAACGGCGTGTTCTGGAAGAGCGCGAACGAACGGTACGTGTCGGGCGCGAGCCAGAACGGGAGCTTGCCGAGAATCGTGATGAGGAGCGGCGCCGTGGCCCACGTGTACATCCCTTCGAGCTGTTTGAAGATGTACGTCACTTTGACGCTTAAGGGCATCTCGCGGTCCTTGCGGAACGCGTTCGACATGAACGGATAATTTTCAACGCCCCATGCCCACCGCCGCATCTGCTTGTAGAGCGCGCGGAGCGAGCCGATGTACGATCCCGCAACGGAATCCATCGAGACGGGGAGGTGGATGGGCGTGACGCGGTAGTCGCCGTGGTAGTGGACGAGCGCCTGAAGGAAGATGCGCGAATCCTCCGAGACGATGTCCTTCTGCCAGAATCCGACGTCAAGGAGCATCCGCCAGCTCATGGAGTGCGACGAGAACGTCATCATCCCTTCGGGCCGCGAAAGCTCGGTCATGAGCCAGAACGTGGTCCCGAACATCGCGACGCGGACCGGAGCCGTCGCGTCCCAGAGGTTGTTGTTGTAGAGCGCGACCGGCTGGTACGAGCTCCGCGTCGGATCCTGTATCGTGAGATAGGAATACGTCACGGCGGCGAAGTACTGCGGATGCGCGACCGTGTCGACGTCGAACGAGTGGACGATGAGGTCTTCGGGCGCGATCCCGAGCGATTCGACGACCGGCACCATCTGGTGCGCCATCCAGTTCAGGTTACTCCCCTTCCCCGGAATCTCATCCGGAAGATTCTTCGGATGGACGGTGATCGTCAGACTCAAGAATCGATCCCCGTACGCCTTCCGGATCTCTTCCGCATACCCGTTGAAATTTTCCGCGTCGCGCTCTTCTCCGCCTAAACAGATGAGGATGCGGTCCGCCGGCGTCGAACAATTCAACAGCGTCTCGAACGTGGTCTTCAGCACGTCGAGCGGCTCATGGTATGTCGGGAGCATCACGAGGTGCCGGATCCGATCGTATCCCGGCGTTTCGCCCGCCATCTTCTGCCAGTCACGCTTGAGCGACCGTCGGTATTTGAACCAGGATGAAAGGAGAAATGGGATGTAGTACGCAATGCGGAGAAGCCAGTAGATGTCGAACGCGATGACGAAACAGATCACGATGAGCGGATACCAGTATGAAAAGATAAACGCGCCGATGAGCGTGATCCACACGAGCGCCCCGGGCAGGATCTCGTAGAAGCGGGTACGAAGAGATGAATTCATGCGGATTATTTGTGATTCCCTCTGACCTTTTTTATTTCATCGCACAAATACGCGGAGAAGAAACCTTTAAACTTTTCCTGCAATTCGGGACGCTTCCAATCCGATTCCGTTACGATCCCCCGACATCTACTGGATCCGCAAAGACACCTCGTATGATAACGTCCCGCGGAATCGCACATGGCATAGTCCAGCGTCAGCTCTTCATCTGCGCGAATATTCCGCATCGCAACAAAAATAATACTCCCTTTTATCCCTACGTTCGGTTCACAGGCGTGATTCAAGTAGCACATCGTATCCTTCTCCTCTTTTTTTGTCGTTGCAGCCAAAAAGAAATCTTTGTCTATTTGCAGTTCTGAATGATGAGCAACGTTACTGAATTTCTTCATCGATTGACGATCAAGAATATGCCCGCCCTTAATTGCAACAACCTCCCCTTTTTTGATTGGCTTCAATGCAAATAATCCAAAACCATGAATAGCGCTCTTTCTGATCTTCGTCTTTGGCGACAAGTATGACGCTAATTTCATAAGATGTGCATACACCACGCACTACGTACCACGCACGGTGATATTCGGTTCCTGATCATACACCGGCGCAACGTACTTCACCGGCTTCAGATGTCCATGCGCGATCTGATCGCGAAGCACATCGAGATCGAGCGATTCGTCATTTCCATCCCTGTGCCCTGTGCGGAGCCTGCCCCGAGCGGAGTCGAGGGGTGCCCTGTGCTCTACCCGATAGAGCGGCACGCCCATCAACCTGCTCATAAGATTCGCAAGGAGAACGCCTCCCCGTATCGAGGAGAAGCTCCCCGGTCCGGCAACGACAATGATACCGCATGCGCCGGAGGGACGCGGACCGAAAAAGGCCTCCGCACACCGGACGGCGTCGCGGACGCCTTCAAACATCTTCTCGACGATCTTTTGATGAGTATCCGAAGGAATCATTGCAAGCCGAATCCACTCACGGATATGCGTGTCTATGAACAGATATACCTTCGACATATGTCCATGCGCCTTTAGCGAGAGAATCTGGAAGCTAGAAGCTGGAATCTGGAGATATTTCAAATCGTCAGCTTCTAGCTTCCAGCTTCCAGCTTCATCTCATCGGGCGCTGACCTCCTCTAAACGATTAACGATCACATTCTTCGGGGCCTCAATAATCTGATAGAGAAATTTGTCGCCCATCTCTTTCCGGTAGGAGTACTCCGTGGGGAGCATGACGGTGTAGTTGATTTCCGTGCCGATCGACTTCTCCATTTTCTGGACGAGGCGCTTCAGCGCGTCCGCATCGATCGTGCCGACGACGAACAGGTCGACCGGCGCATTCGGGATGCCGAGGAACGCGCCCATGAGCGCCGCGTACTTCACGTTGCCCATGGATTCGAACGTCTTGTCGATGCGGTGCTCGACGAGGAGGTGCGCCTTCATCATGAGCGAGCGGACTTCGGGAAGGAGCGGGAACACGACGTTCAATTTGTAGTACTTCCGTTTCACGCCCGGACGTTTCGCGCCTCCGCTCTCAAGATCATCGACCTCGACGATGAGGCCGAAGCGTTCGAGGTTCGCCAATTCGCGGCGGACGGCGTTGATCTGCGTGTCGATCCGGCGCGTCACCTCGCGGACGAAGATCGGATCGTCCGGCTGGCCGAGGAAGAGGCCAATGAGCCGCACGCGCGTCCGTGAACCAAAAAGGTGTTCGAGCATAGGTCATCAATATCCTGCCTCCCCGGTTCCCCCTTGACAAGGGTAGGGCAACACCCCCTGCGGCGTGGCAAAATACCCGCTGCGAACCGGCCCGCCTGAAGCGGCCGGAACGGCCCTCCCCATGGACACGCCCAATGAGAAACCATCGGTGTACCGCATCGCGGACATCGAATATTCGAATAGCCAGTTCGACGAACGGATCGTCGGCATCTTCCGGTTCGAATCCTCGGGCTCCCCGAAGCGCGGGCCCATCCTCCTCGTCCTCGCGGAGATCGACGGCGTCGGGTACGTGTACGACCAATTGATCGACGTGGTGAACAACGAAGCGGAACATTCGCGGAACCTCACGTCGAGCGTGGAACAGGACCCGGTCACGCGGTTCGAGAAGGTCGTCCAGAACGTGAACGACGCGGTCAAGGAATTCGTGAAGCAGGAGACGGCGCCGATCAACTGGACGCGCGTGAACATGTTCCTCCTCGAACTCTCGGATGGCCACCTCTGCCTGGCGGGCATCGGCCGGCTCATGAACATGTTCCTCCAGGCCCAGCAGGACGGGACGTACAAAACGTACGACCTCTTCGGCTCGCTCGACCAGCCGGCGGACATCAATCCGGAAAAGATGTTCTCGAACATCATCTGCGGCGATTTCCGGTGCGGCGACCTCCTCATTGCCGGATCAAAAAACTTCGAACGCTTCCGGAACGAACTCCGCCTGAAAGAACGGCTCACCACGCTCCCGCCCGTCACGGCGGCGCTCGAAATCAAGCAGGACCTCGACGCGCACGGCGTGCCGGACGACTTCGTCGCCGCGGTCGTCGCGTGCCTCCCCGCGGACGAACCGAAACAGATGCCCCTCCCGGTCGTTCCGGAGAAGGAGAAGAGCACGGCGTCGATCGAAAACCTCCGCCGGACCGAAGCGGACGCGCTCCGCTACCTCGCGCCGACGTTCGGGAAGAAAGACGAGACGAACACGGGAGCGGCGGGGCCCGCCGTGCCAAAAATGGCGGGCGCGCGGTTCAATCCGCTCGCGCTCCTCGGGAGAATCTTCACGCGCAAGCCGAAGCGGAACGTCGCGGATATGGTAAACCTCCGGGGGATGCATGCCGGCTTCGGCACGTTCTTCACGAAGAAAAAGAAGACCATGGTCGTCGGCGCCATCGCGCTCGTCCTCGCCGTCGTCCTCATCGGCGTTTACGTGAAGCACCGGCAGAACGTCATGGCCCAGGAGACTGCATGGAATGCCGCGTACGACACGGCGAAAGAAGCGATCGGACGCGCGGAAGGCGAATCCGTCTACTCGGAAGACCAGGCGCGCGCCACGCTCACGCAGGCGCTCGCGTCCCTGAACAACCTCGACGCCGGCACGGCCTCGCGCAAAGACGCGATCGCGAAGCTCCAGTCGCAGGCCGCGGACCTGAAGAAGAAGCTCCAGCGCATCCAGAACGTCGACGCGCCGACGCAGCTCTTCGCGCTCCCCGACGGCATCGCGCCCGGCGCACTCTCCTCGCCCATCCTCTACCAGAACCGGATCGTGTTCCTTGACCGTGCGGACAAACAGCTCGTCGCCGTCGATCCGACGACGAAGGCGGCGAAGAAAATCGATCTCCCGGCCGGAACCGCGGCTCCGGTCGCCATCGGCGCGGGCAAATCGTCCGTCATCATCCTCCTTGAAGACAAATCGCTCCTCTCAACGACGATCGACGACGGGAAGGTCGCCAAATCGTCCATCGGGAGCTCGGATGAAAAAGCCGTCACGGACGCCGTCGTGTACGTGAACCGCCTCTACGCGCTCGACGCGACGAACCAGCAGATCTGGAAGTACGCGAGCGCTTCCGGCGGATTCGGAAACGGCGCGAAGTACCTCCAGGCGACGAACTCGAACCTCTCGAATGCCGTCTCCCTCTCGATCGACTCAAGCATCTACGTCCTCTCGTCCAACGGAAACGTCGCCCGGTTCATGAGCGGCGGTCAGGACGGCTTCGCCCTCGCGACGATTGACCCTCCGCTTTCAAACGCAAACCAGATCTGGACCGACATCGACGCGCCCGACGTCGCAATCGCGGACCAGACCGGAAAACGCGTCGCCGTCTTCACGAAAGACGGGAAGCTCGTGGGCCAGTACGTCTCCCCCGCCTTCCAGGGCCCCGTCGATTTGACCGGAGACCCGAAGACGAAGAACCTCTACGTGGTTGATAGCTCGAACAAAGTGTACGTGCTGCCGCTCCCCTAACAGTCGTGAAGTCGTACAGTCGTGAAGTTGTGAAGGTCTCTTTCTAGAACTCCACGACTTCACGACTGTACGACTTCACGACTATAGACAAACCCCCGAGTTCTGCCCGGGGGATTTGTTTAATACCGATCTTCGTCGAAGCCGCGAGATTACTTGAGGACCGCCTTGCCTCCGGCGTCCTCGATCTTCTTCTTGAGCGCCTCGGCGTCGGCCTTGGCGATGTTTTCCTTCACGACCTTCGGGGCCGCGTCGACGATGTCCTTGGCCTCCTTGAGGCCGAGACCTGTCGCTTCGCGAACCGCCTTGATGACGCCGATCTTGTTCGAGCCGGCTTCCGTGAGTTCCACGGTGAATTCCGACTTCTCTTCAACTTCCGCGGCGCCGCCGGCCGCCATGACCGCGACCGGGGCCGCGGCGGACACGCCGAACTTTTCTTCAAGGACCTTCACGAGTTCCGCGAGGTCAAGCACGGAGAGCTTCTCGATCGCATCGACGATCCCCTTGAACTTCGCCGGGATCTCGACGTTCTTTTCGTCTGACATATGATGGCTGAGGGCTGAGAGCTTAGGGCTTAGGGCCGGAGAGAATCCGGACGTGAGCCGTCAGCTGATCGCCCTTGAACGATAGATGAATGAATTACGCTGCCGCTGCCGCATCTGCGGGAGCGATGGGCGTTTCCGGAGCGGAGGGCGCTTCAGGAGCGGCTTCCGGAGCAGCCTCGGGGGCGGACTCGGGAGCCGGTTCCGGCGTCGCTTCGACCGACGGAGCTGCCGGCGTCGCTTCGACAACGGGCGCGGCGACGGGCGTTCCGGCGTCGAGCTTCTCGCGGATCGAGTTCAGGACGCGGACGAATGCGCTGACCGGGGCGTAGATGGTCCCGACGACCGTGCCGAGGAGTTCTTTCTTTCCTGGGAGCTTCGAGAGCGCTGTAACTTTTGCGGCGTCAATCGGGCTTCCGTCGAAGATGCCTCCGACGAGCGTGATGGACGACTTCTTCGAGAGGTCGCCGATGATCTTCGCCGGAGCGACTTCGTCCTCCGTGCCGAAGGCGGTCCCGATCATGCCATTGAAGCGCTTCGCGTCGACGTCGTACCCGGCCTCTTTCGCGGCCTTCTGGACGAGCGTCTTCTTCGCGACGACATACTCGACGCCCGCGGCGCGCGCGTTCGAGCGGAGTTCGTCGGCCTGCTTCACCGTAAGCCCGTGGTAGTTCGCAAACACGACCGACTTCGCGCGCTTGAACGCGTCGACGAGCTTCGCAACGGTCGTTTCTTTCTGCTGGCGTGATTTTGCCATAATTTGGTTGCGTCGGGCTTCGGGCGTCGTTGCGTCGGATGAATTTCCGACGCCCGACGCAACGACGCAACGACGTACGATTCTTCGACCTTTTAAAACACCCGCGAGGGTCGTCCTGCGGGCTAAGCCCATGAGAGTCGATCTGCATCGATCTCCACGTGGGGGTCCCGACGATGAATCGGGACGAGCGCGCCTGCGTAGGATGGAGTTTTGATCCCCCGAAGCCTCTGGCGAAGGGGGATCCTACGGTCTATGGACACGATCTTTGGATGTCGACTGAGAGGATAGCGGAAGACGCGGAAAAGGTCAAGGATATACAACAAGAGCCCCTGCGCGAGAATGCGCTGAGGCTCCTGAGGAGGCGATCTGCCGCCTTGAGGAAAAGAACAGGTCATTTGATTCCGTAGCCGCGCTGCTGAAAGATTGCCGCGACCATACGGACGTTGAGGGCTTCCGGAAGACGCGCGATGTAGGCGCTGCCAAACCCATTCACGTCCCGCTCGAATGACACCTCGCCCTGCATGAGGATCTTATCGACGGGGGTCAGCCACCACCACGCGAGACCGTGGTCCTCGAAGAACATGGGACGAATGTCGTGGACAACGACCGCGAGATCGGGCTGTTCGCGCTCGATCGTGATGCCGCCCGGCTGTCCTTCGAGATCCGAGTCGAAGCAGAATCCGTCGTGGAGCAGCTTCGTTTTTTCAGTCATCTGCGCATATCCCCCGTGCCTCGTGCGCGACGCACCATGCGCCGTCTTCCCATCGCCTGTCGCGAGGATGAAGAAGGGATGATGAAGCTTGAGCTGTGCTCTCGTGTCCGGATGAACCTTCCGATACAAGTTCAGGGTTCTCAAGAAGGCCCTTGGCTCGAGCACGTCGGAATCCGTCATCAGAAAGCGCAGCATCGCGTTAAACGGCGAGTTCACGCTCACCACATCCGTACTGCCGTTAAGCGTGAACCGAGGATACGCGACGGGGTATACGACATTGCGAGGCTTCGCCTTTTTGCCCCGGTCTCCCCACTTTGTGATCTTCCCAATCAACTGCTGTAGCATGAATCCTCCAGAATCGTCGGAGTTGTCGACGGTGCGTTCCGGCCGGGTGTGGCACGGAAACATCGCAATCTACCAGATTCTGCGGAGTTTGTCAATACTGCTTGATAGGCCCCGCATTCTATCCTCATTGTGCCGGGGCAGGGCGGAGGACTCCCGATCTGCATACACTGCTCCCGTATGCAAGGACGTCCTTTAACATGCCTTGATCGATCTCAGATTGAGTTCCGGTTGAAGGCCCACCTCTCCGGCCGCAGGATCGCCCGTGACCTCAAACGGAGCCATCGGGTCATCCAATACGAGATCAAGGAACGCTCGATGCCCGATGGAACGTATTCGGCCGTCTTCGCCCAAACCCTCGCGGATCGGATGAAAGAGAAGCGGAGAAAACGAAGGCGAAAACTCGATATCGACGACGAGCTTCGGGAACACGTCGTCTCCGAGCTGAAACGACGGCAGAGCCCCGATGTCATTGCCGGACGCCTGCGATACGACCCGCCCCCGCACCTTCAAGGAAAAATGATTTCGCACGAAGCCATCTACCAGTGGCTCCAGATCGGCGAAGGACGGTACTTGGGACTCCATGGGTTTCTCTGCTCAGGAAGACCGAAACGACAGGAGCGGCATGGACGGAAGAAACGAAAAATCCATATTCCAGAGCGTATTTCGATCCATGAGAGGCCGGAAGGAATCGAGGAACGGAACGAGCTTGGACATTGGGAATCAGATAGCGTGGTCTTTAAAAAGCAACGGACGAGGATCTCCGTCCAATATGAGAGAAAGGCGAGGTATGTGGCCATACATCGCCTTTCGGACGGATCCGCGGAAGAGACGGAACGCGCTCTCGCGCGCAGCATCGAATCCCTGCCTCAGCCGCTCTTTAAAACGATCACCTTCGACAATGGGAGCGAAGGGGCGAATCACGGGAAGGTGAGAGACCGGTTTGATCTCAAGACCTACTTCTGTGATCCGTATGCATCATACCAGAAAGGAGGGGTCGAGAACGCGAACCGGATCATCCGACGGTACCTCCCGAGAGAGACGGATATGAGTCGTATCACCCAACGTGACCTCTATGCGATCCAAGAGAAGATCAACTCAACCCCGAGGAAGGTCCTCGGCTACAAGACCCCGAAGGAAGTCCTGGCAGAGGCCTCAGGATGAGGGGTGGCACAATCTAAGGTTGAATTTCCCGGCGCACTGGTGCATTCTTGGTTGATAGCCGGTCCAATTTGATACGAGGTTAAGCCCTGAATTTGCATTGAAGATCAAAATACCGCTTGAAATGAGGCATGTACAAGCCAACATGTCCGTATTGTCATGCGAGAAAAATCGTTCGATTTGGCCACCCAAGATGGAGGTGCAAGCGGTGCAAACGGACATTCCGTTTAAAGCGAAGAGATCTCCGTGACCGCGCGGCAATCGCGGGGTACGTCTTGGACCGATCGACGTATCGACGACTTGGTGTCCGTTGGAACGTCGACCACACGACGGCCATTCGAAGAGTCCAACGCGCACTCAAGAGACGACGACCACTCCTCCTGCGAACAAAGCAATCCCTTCCCTCGTGTGACGGCATCGTCATCCTCGACGGGAAGCACGCTCCCGTGAACGGGGAGCTCCACACCCTCTTCGTCGCCTGGGACCGGGGACTGGGACTGCCCATCCATTTCATCCTCGCAAAGGGAGGAGAGAAGGAGCTTTGGTACTGGAAGATGATGACGGACCTGAAGCATATCGGATATGTCCCAAAAGGCTTTGTTTCCGATGGGATTTCGACGTTGAAGGAATACCTCTCCGAGGCCTTCCCTGACCTCCCCCATCAACGATGCACGGTCCACGTCTTCCTTGCGGCGAGAGCCAAGCTCGGAGGCGGGAGGAAGACGAGTGAGCGGATGGATACATTCATCGAATCGATCCAACGCATCCTCTGGTCAGGGTCTCTGGTCCGTGCGAAGAGGAGATGGTTCAGACTCTGGAAGAGACCCGACCTCACGAAAAAAGAGCGTGCCGTTCTCGAATTCATTTGGCCTGCCCTTCCGGAGTGCTTCGTGTGCAGAGACCTTCGCTGGAGGCACCTTAACCTTCCCCGATCATCCAATGCCATCGAGAACGTCATGGGCCAGATCGAGGCGAGATTGAAAACGAGGCGAGGGACAAAATCCCTCGCCTCGACACAGCTCCTCGTGAACGAACTTCTACTTCAAATCAGACGACAGACCATCAACCAAGAATGCACCAGTGCCTTGATAGGGCACAGGGCACAGAGGTCAGAGGACAGTCGGATTATCTTTGATTTTTCCTCTGACTGTCCTCTGACCTCTGTGCCCTGTGCCCTAATAAGCCCTTGACTCCCCTCCCATGCCATGCTTCCCTCTGAAGAGGAGAGACCATGAGTACCGCACTTTTTAACGCACTGAGCCGACTTTCTGACGCGGAACGAAAGCTCTTCGAAGCCGCCTGCCGCGAGATCCCGGTCGCACACGAAGACACGCTCGACATCAAGCGGATCGTCCGTGATGCGATCGACGTCGCCTTTGCCGACACGGCATTCACGGACGGACACTGGTCGGTTCTGGAACCCATCCTTCGCGGCATCGGCCACCACGACGCGCGCCGAACGAACGAACCGTACATTGTCTCGCTTGAGCGGTTCCGGCACGAACGCGGGCATTCCCTGACCGAGATCGAATCCGCAGCGGCGTACGTGAAATGCCATCCGCGACATTCCACGCTGGCGCGCTTTCACTGCCTGTTTCCGCTCGCCATCATCTCGATCGCGTGGCAAGTCGCACGATTCGGCAAAGATGACATTCTCCTTACGTCAAACGCATTCAGCGAACGCTATGCCCCCGCGGCGTAAGCGAAAATACTCTAAAAACGCAAGCCCCGACCGCACGCAGCGGCCGGGGCTCGTTCATTTTTTACGCGACAGGATTCTCGCTCAATTCTTTTAAGACCGTCGCAACGACTCCGTCGTAGAATCTTCCGATATGATCGGCGTCCAGATGATGAATCGGAACCGTGCGCGATCGTGCCGGGAAAATCTCGCTTCGTGCAATCCCCCGTTCCAGCAGCCGATCGACGATGTCTTCCGGATCATGGCCCCCGGCGAGTTCCGGTTCGCGGAGCAGGCAGTCTTCCACGGCGGAGACCAGCAGCGGACGGAGATTCAACTCGTACTCCGGATCGCTGTCTGCGCGCACGACCGGACGTCCCATGCCTTTCGGCGGAGGGATGATCGAATGGACGCGCAAGAAATTCTCGGCATAAAAGAGACCCGCGCGACGCTGTTCCATCCGGCCCCGCGCCTTCTGGTGCTCCGGGGCATCCGGCGATTGCGACTTCGGAACCGGAATCGTGCGTCTCTCTAATCCTTCTTGCACCGTCGGGCGGCGGGAGCGTCCGACCATCACCAGATCTTCGGGAACCGTCGGAACCGGCAGATCAGCAACCTCCTTTGGCTTCTTGGGCCGTCCAAACGTCGGGAGTTTCGGCGCGCGAAGATCCGGCATGGCGACCTCATCGTCTTTCGGCGGGAGCATCTTTGGAGTCATACTTTCAATGCTCATAGCGTAATGAAAAATTTAGACCTTCTTCGTCCCGACGATCGCGTTGCCGGCCCAGGAGATGAGCCAGAAGGCAAGCGCGCCGAGGAATGCGGCGGCGAAGCCGTTCACCTCGAAGCCTTTCACGATCGTCGACGCGAGCCAGAAAAGGATGGCGTTGATGACGAGCGTGAACAGGCCGAGCGTAAGGATCGTGATCGGGAGCGAGAGGATAAAGAGGATGGGCCGGATAATCGCGTTGATGAGCCCGATCACGAGCACCGCGATGAGCGCCGTGTAAAAATTCGCCACGTGGATGCCCGGGATGAGGTACGCGACGAGCAGAATCGCAAGCGCGTTGATGAGCCACTGCAGGATGATTTTCATAGGGTCAGTCGTGAGTCATGAGTCGTGAGTAAGACGCATCTTTACTCGCGGCTTTTCTTCTTGATTTGCTCAATGCGCTGTTCTGCCGTAGAGAGCTGGTCGCGGCAGAACGAGGCCAATTCCATGGCGCGCTCGAACTGCTCGAGGCCTTTTTCGAGGTCCGGCTCTTCGCGCTCAAACCAGTCGGCGATTCCCTGGAGTTCCTTGAACGCCTTCCCGAAATCGGCGGGGGTGGTCTTCTTTGGCATAGGGTCGGCTAGGGGGAATGATCGCAAAAATGGAGGTTTCTGTCTAATCAGGGTGAAGTCGAGTAGTCGAGTAGTCGAATAGTAAAAGCCCAGGACGAGACTCATCGACTATTCGACTACTCGACTATTCGACTACTTATCCCTCCTCCGCTGATGCTCTTTGAGAAGCCGCTTCCTGATGCGGATATTCAGCGGGGTCACCTCGACGAGCTCGTCGTCGCCGATGTATTCGAGGGCGTTTTCAAGTCCCATGTCGCGCGGCGTGACGAGCGCTTCGGCCACGCCGTCGCCTTTTGACCGCATGTTCGTGAGCCGTTTCTCCTTGCACACGTTCACCATCATGTCCTCGGACTTCGCGTTCTGGCCCACGACCATCCCTTCGTAGATCGGGAGCGCCGGACTGATGAAGAGCTCTCCGCGCAACTGCGCCGCTTTCATGCCGTACGAGTTTGAGATGCCAGATTCGAACGCGATCATCGACCCGTGGGAATTCGATTCGAGGTCGCCCGCGTACGGACGATAGCCGAGGAAGAGCGTATTCAAAATCCCCTGCCCTTTCGTCTGCACGAGCATGTCGTTCCGGAACCCGATGAGCCCGCGCGTCGGGATGACGTACTCGAGGTACGAATGCCCGTTCTCAACGCGCATGTTTTTCATGATGCCCTTGCGTTTCGAGAGTTGTTCGATGATCGTCCCCGCCATGCTCTCCGGGACCTCGATGGACGCCTCCTCGAACGGCTCGTGGATCTCGCCGTTGATCTCTTTCGTGATGACTTGCGGACGCGAGACCTGAAGCTCGAATCCCTCGCGCCGCATCGTTTCGATGAGGATGGAGAGGTGGAGTTCGCCGCGGCCTGACACGACGAACGCGTCGCCCGCGACCGTCCCGAAGTCCACGCGGAGCGCCACGTCGTTCTGGAGTTCGCGCTCAAGGCGCTCTTTGATGTTCCGGCTCGTCGTAAACTGTCCCTCCTTGCCCGCGAACGGACTCGTATTGACGCCAAACGTCATCTTCACCGTCGGCTCTTCGATGTTCAGGACCGGAAGCGCTTCGGCATGCTCCGGATCCGCGATCGTCTCGCCGATGTTGATCCCATCCACGCCCGCGAACGCGACGATCTCGCCTGCCGGCGCCGCCTCAACGTCTTCGCGCGCCATACCCATGAACGTCATCACGCTCGAAATCTTCACCATCGACTGCTTGCCGTCGCGGTTGATCCACGCCGCGGGCCCGGGACGAAACGTGCCGCGCACGACCCGGCCAACCGCCACCTTCCCTTTGAACTGGTCATAGCTCACGCGCCCAACGGAAACCTGGAATGGCGCGTCCGGATCGGTTTTCGGTGCGGGAATCTTGTCGATGATCGTCCGGAAGAGCGGCTCAATGTCCGTCATCTTTGAGAGATCCGCATCGAATCCGGCTTTCGCCTGCTTTGCGGAGGCATAGATGACCGGGAAGTCCGTCTGCGCATCCGAGGCGCCGAGCGCGACGAAGAGGTCGAACGTCTGATCCAGCACCCACGCGGGCCGCGCATCCGGCTTGTCGATCTTATTGATCACAAGGACGATCCGATGCCCGGCGTCGATCGCCTTCTTCAAGACGAACCGCGTCTGCGGCATCGGGCCCTCTTTCGCGTCGACGAGAAGGAGCGCGCCGTCCACGAGGTTCATGATGCGCTCGACTTCGCCGCCAAAGTCCGCGTGCCCCGGCGTATCGACGATGTTGATCTTCACCCCGCCGTAGACGACCGCCGCGTTCTTCGAAAGAATCGTAATCCCCCGCTCGCGTTCGAGCGGGTTCGAATCCATGATCGTCTCGCCCTCAAGCCCCCGTTCCTTGAACGTCTCGGACTGTTTAAGCAACGAATCCACGAGCGTGGTCTTCCCGTGGTCAACGTGGGCAATAATCGCAATGTTCCGCAATTCCATAAGCCGCCGGATGATACGACAATTTTAAGCAAACGTCAAGCGGATTAGGAATCAGGATGGTTAGATCGTTAGATGGTTGGATGGTTAGGGATTCCTTTGATCTCTCTCCGACTAACCATCTAACGATCTAACCATCGATACCCTAAAGCAAACGCCATCCCTTTAGATTGGGATGGCGTCGAGAGATGCGCGAGAAAGGCCATCAATACCTTTATTAGCGTGGAATACCGAATTTCGCGTAGCCCAGGGCGATAAGCGAAAGGAACAACATGGCAGCGGCTAATCCAAGAACCAGCCATCCGAAAAACACGAGGGATTCTCTCACCGTGCCCTTCGGCTGGGTATTCGTGACCTCGCCGCACCTCGTGCACCACCACTCTTCACGACCGCTGATGATATTCCCATACACATCGCGACCAACGCCTTCGTCTTCGACGATGCGCATCACCCATTGATGAGAACACGCCGTCTGCGGATTTTTGCTGTCATCGGGCATACCCGCCTCCTCTCTTTGGAAAGACCTGGATAGCCATGGTGTAGCACATCCGTCTGAAAGTACAACGCCATCCCTTCTGGACGGGATGGCGTCGAGTCATGAGAACAAAAGGGCGTCAGCAGAGATCGCCGCTCGTGCAGCACCCGGCGTCGCAGTCGTGGTCCGTGCTTCCCATGGAGCGGAAGCCGCGCTCGAAGGCGGCCTTGTCGTAGAAGGACACGCTGATTTCGTTCGGAAAAAAATCGAGCGTATACCCGAGAAGGCCGAATCCGATGACGAGATTCGTTCCCTCGCGGATCGGCGTCTCCCTATGGACCCGCTCGCAGTCCCGGAACACGGAATAGAATTCGAGCCAGTCCCGGATCCGAACGGCGCCGCAGTCCTCCGCGCAGCACCTCCGATGCCCATGATCGCAGGCGAGCGCCGTCACCGTGCTCGCGCCCGGATCAAAAACGTAGAACAGGTTCAGCCAGGGATCATTCGAAACGCGTCGGAGCGTTTCAAGGATCCACGCGCGCATCTCGTCTTCCGTGCGAGGCCGCTTCTCTTCCCGGCGCGCTTTCAAGGAACGATACCAACGCAACATTGTCTCCTCCTTTGGAACGGGGGAACCGTAACGCGAGTTACAAGTGAGGTCAACGACCACCCCCTGCCCCCTCTTCTCTATCCTGCGACCCACCCCCGGCCCCGCCCTTAGCAGGGCGGGGAGTTCTCTTCCTGACTCGTCAAGAAAGTCCAGAGAGAGAACTCCCCTCCCCGTCAGGGGAGGGGCCGGGGGTGGGGTGTCGGTGTTATGGAGGGGCCGGGGGTGGGGTGTCGGTGTTATGGAGGGGCCGGGGGTGGGGTGTCGGCGAGGCACGGGACCGGGGAGGGTCGTCACGTCTTCCTCACCACCTGCACCGTGGCCCCCGCGACTCCGTCCTTCAGCCCGACTTCGATGGCCTGGCCGCGCGCAAGGCGTTCAACGGACGTCACGGCATGGCCGCCGGCGTCCTTGACGATTGCATAGCCGCGTTTCATGACGGATGTCGGATCAAGGGACGAGAGGAGACGAACCGTAGACTCAAGGCGTTCCGCAAGCGTGATGCGCCGCTGTTCGATGCGCTGTGTGATCGCTGCCGCGCACCGGTCGATATCCACGCGATAGCGTGAGAGCCAGCGCGATCCAAGGTCAAGCACGCGATCAATCTTTGCCCTCGCATCGTCCATCCCGCGGTCGAGCACGCGCGAGGCGCGTTCGACCATTGCCGCAAGTTCGTATTCAATGTCTTTCTGGTCCGGGACGAGCCGCGCGCGGCATCCGTCGGCGTGCTCCCGCGGACGTCCGCGACGTCTTCGGCGATCGAGATGTCCCGTTCGTGCCCGATCGCGACGAGCGTGGGGATCTTGCTCCCGCGGATCGTGCGCGCGAGACGTTCGTTGTTGAACGCCATCAACTCATCGAACGATCCCCCGCCGCGCGTAATGACGAGCGCGTCGTATGGCGCGTTCTCGTGACGCTCGTTCGCCTGCTGGATCGCTTTGACGATGTCGTCCGGCGCGCGATCTCCCTGGACAAGGACGTGATAGGAGTCGATCTTCAGCAACGGCCAGCGTTCGCGGACGATACGCACGAAGTCCCCGTACGCCGCGGACTCCGTGCTCGCGATGAGCGCGATGCGCGCAGGGAAGCGCGGAAGCTCGCGCTTGCGCGCTGGATCGAACAGCCCTTCGGCCTCCAGCCTCGCCCGGAGCGCGGCGAGCGCCTTTCGGAGCGCCCCCTCGCCGACGAGTTCGACGGCTTCCGCCGAGATCGAGAACTTCCCGTACTTTGCATAGATGCGCCCCGCACCGTGGACGCGAACTTTCATCCCGTCCTCCAGCGGGACTTTCAGTTTCCAGATCGGCATGAAGATGCTCACGAGCGACGTGTCGTCCTTCAAATCGAAATTCACCCACTGCCCCTGATTCACGTGGTACTGCGAAACTTCGCCCTCGACCGCAATCGGTTCGAAGTCGTTCAGGGCCTTCAGGGTCTCGTTGACGAGTTCAAGGAAGGCGGAGACGGTGAGGATGCGCATGCGTTCGTTGCGTCGGGCGTCGGGCGTCGTTGCGTCGGCCGACGCCCGACACAACGACGCCCGACACCCGATCTATAAGCCGATCCTGATCATACCACCCACGATCCCGTCGTGCATCGCGGGATCGGAGATGCTTGCGAGGCGATTGAGGCGCGCCGTCCGCGCCGCGCCCGTGAGGAACGACGGCTCGCTTTTCTCGATGTGGACCGGGTAGAGGTACGCCTCGGTCGACGTCGACGCGAGGACGAGCTTGACCGCCAGCCCTTCGCGCGTCTCCGCGGACCAATCCTGATCGAACACAAAGTTCCCGAGCGAGTACGCGATGAAGCGATCATGGTACTGCTCGACGGACTCCATCCAGTGCGGGTGCCCGCCGATGACCGCGTCAACGCCCTGATCAATGAACCAGTGCGCGAGATCCGTCTGTCTCGCGTTCGGCTTTGCCTGATACTCCGTCCCCCAGTGGACCATCACAATGACCCGATCCGCTTTCGTCTTCGCCTCTTTGATCGCCGCCGCCGCTTTCTCCTGATCCACCCGCCGATCAGAGTCATTGAATCCGAGCAGCGCGACGTTCTGCCCATGCACGCTCAAGACCGTCATCGAATACGCCGCCTCGTCCTTCACCTGATCGCCAAAGACGGCGATGCCGCCCTTCGTGAGATACGCCCGCGACTCATCCGCACCGACGCGTCCCTGATCAAGCGAGTGATTGTTCGCCTGGCTGACCGCGTTGATGCCGACGCGCTTCAACAGCGGGACGACGGACGGATCAAAGGCGAAGTCGATCGACTTCTCCGGCGGACGCCGCACGGCCGTCACCGGCCCTTCAAGATTCGCAACGACGAGATCCTGCCCCGCAAAGACGCCTACGCCCGGCCCGCCAATCTGATCAAACGGAAAATTATCCGCCTTCGACTTCGCCATCCGCGTCCGCACAGTCCGATCAAGCATGATGTCGCCGAGGAAAAGGATGGAAGTCGAGGGCTGATCGTTGACGGTATTTGAAACGGTGCCGGTCGCGCTCGCGGGAAGCGAGCCACTAGACGGTGTAATCGTTTTCGCGGTTTGCTCGGTCTGGTCAGTCTGCTCGGTCGGATCAGTCTGATCAGACCGAGCAGACTGACCAGACCGATCCGACCGACTGACCGTTCCCGATGCCCCAATCGTAAACGCAGCAACGCCGACGATGATGCCGGCTCCTATCCCGATGAGAACCCACTGCCAAATCTTCACACGACGAGGCGGAGAATCGCCTCGAACAGGATGACCCAAACCGCGTTTGCGATCAAGAGGTCCACGGCGAACCACGGGTCCTCCCGCGACCCGAAGAGCCCATGCCCTTCGAGTGGAAGGAAGACGCCGCCGAAGACGAGCGTGAGGACGAGGACGTACACGGCAAGCCCGGCCGCATCATGCGAAAGGATCCCGAACCACACGAGCGTGCCGAAGCCGACGCCGGCAACGGCGTAGAGGAGCGCGTTGATCGCGATGCCGATGAGGTGCGATTCGCGGCGCGAGAACTCGCGTCCGAACAGGCGCAGCTGATCGAGGTCGCGGACGACGCCACCCGCGTTCACGCGCAAGGCGAGGTGCGACGCGAGAATGACGATGCCGCCGGCCGCGGCACCGGCAATGCCGGCGAGCGCGATACTGTTCATGGCTTGAGCTTATCCCCCGCGTCCTGGCCCTCGACG
This sequence comes from Candidatus Uhrbacteria bacterium, assembly GCA_963835915.1. Lineage (GTDB taxonomy): Bacteria > Patescibacteriota > Patescibacteriia > 2-12-FULL-60-25 > 2-12-FULL-60-25 > 2-12-FULL-60-25. The sequence continues at coordinate 367,947 of CAWIHE010000004.1, read as the reverse complement.
AGAATCTTCACGTTCTGGATCGCGGGAAACTGCTTGAGCGTTTCCGCGACCTGCGCGGAGAGCGCCTGGACGTGGCAGGACCCGGCGACGGCGTAGAGGAACTCTTTTGAGAAATCGACCGTCGCCGTGCCGTCGACCACGCTGATCGAGCGAAGCTCCGTTCCGGGATAGATCGACGTGACGAACCCGAGCGCCTGTTCGGCCGCCGACGGGCCTTTCAGCAGTTCAAGGATCGCGGCCTCGGCGACGCTTTCCGTAAGATACACGCGGCGCGTCGTGGCGTAGACTTTTTCGCAGTCCTGGATGGTGCCGCTGTTCAGCGACTGGAGCGACTGCGGATCAATCTTAATGTTCGAGAAGAACACCTTCACCGGGATGACCTTCTGAACGAACGTAACCGGGATCGACACGATGTCCTGCTCGGACCCGTCGCTCGCGGCGAGCGTGTAGACGTCGAGCCGGCCGTTCGCCGTTTCCGGAAGACGGTCGAAAAACGAACGGACGCGGAATTGGCCGAACCGTCCCGGCTCGGGCGCGTTCGTGAGCGCCGACCCGGACGCGAGCGTTTTTCCGTGCGCGTCCAGGACGCGCCATGACACCTGATTCTCGAACACGCGCGCCCGTCCGAGAATGACGAACGGGTTCGGGAGGGCCGCGTTCTTCACGACGCTCGAGACGATGACGTTCTGCGACGCGCTCGCCGTTTCGCCGGGCTTCACGTCCGGAGACTCCGCGGGAACGTCGAGGTCTTTCGGCGCTTCGGCGGGCGCCGCCGGCTTCGTCACGTATTGCTGGAATGGCATCCCGTTGATCGCAGACGCACCACTCGCCGGAGCCGCGGCTTTTTTCGGGGACGTCTTTAAACAGCCAGCACCAACAAGAATCGCGAGGATGGCGGCTGATGCGATCATCGCTCGTCTCATAGTACGTCAAGTGTACCACGGGGGTTGTGAGTCACGAGTCGTGAGTCGTGAGTTCGGATTTTCTCTTATTCTTACTCACGACTCACGACTCTCGACTCACGACTTCATCTCGGCCTGACGACGATCATCACCGGCTCCCCATCCTTCACGTCGCCGCCGTTCCAGTCGTGGACGGCATTGAGGAGGCCGTCGTATGAATAGAGGAAATTCTCGCCTTTGCGCGTCCCGGGATCGTTCGTGATGAACTGGTCCGGCGTGTACCCGCGGACGACGAGCATGTGGTAGACCGGACCGCCGTTCTTGAAGTTCGGATTCGGGAGCGTCTTCCCATCTTCCGGAAGAATGACGGGGATGCCATCCGCGATAAATCGCTTCACATCATCCGGTCCCGTCATCGGAACGGCTTCTGCCGTGAGATCCGGCCACCGCTTCTCGATGACCTTCACCGCGTCCGCCGCCGTCAGGTCGACGCCGTATCCGAGATCCGTCTCATAATCGATGAGTGACTGGATCCTCTGCTCCGCCGTCGACGATGCGACGACGCCGCTCTCGCCGTCGAAGTACCCGCGGACCATGAGCATCGACGCTTCCTCGCACGCCTCTTCGTGCTTCGCGTCCCAGATCTGCAGCGGGGCCTGTGGAATGAACGGGACGGCGAGGAGTTTTTCGTCAGGAAGAGGAGTCGGTGAGTCGATGAGTCGATGAGTCGATGAGTTCGATGAAGAAGTCGTCGTCGTCGCTTCCCATGCCGACGTCGATGTCGATGTCCCATCCCGATGACTGACCGACTGACCGACTGACCGACTGACCGACTTATATCCTTCCTCGACCGGAAGCGTCGGCTTTGACCGCAGCTCGATCCAATCCTTGATCGCAACGCGGTTCGTATACGCAACGAGGCCTCCGATGATGAGGAGGCCTGCGACGATTGCGATGATGATGCGGCGCATGGGGCGGGGTTTGGGTTTTGGGTTTTGGGTTTTGGTAAAAAAACCAAACACCAAACCCCAAGCGCCAAACCCTATTTCTCAATCGTCATGCTCTGGATGGCGTCTCCCTGCTGGAGCTGCTTCACGACGTCGATCCCTTCGGTCACGTGGCCGAAGATCGAGTACTTCGGGCCGTCCATGGGCGCGTCCGCGTTCATGATGAAGAACTGGGAGCCGTTCGTGTTCGGTCCGGCGTTCGCCATGGCGAGCGTCCTTTCCTTATAGAACGTCGTCGGATTCCCGTTGACCGTCTGCGTGGAGATGTACGGCGACGTCGGCGACACCGGATCGTCCGCGAACTGGTACCCCGGACCGCCCATGCCCGTCCCCTGCGGATCTCCGCCCTGCGCCATGAATCCCGGGATGACGCGATGGAACGTCAGTCCGTCGTAGAACTTCTGCTTGACGAGGTAGACGAAGTTCGACGCGGCGTTCGGTCCTTCGTCCGGAAGGAGCTTTACGACGATGTCACCCTTCGACGTCTTGATGCGGACGCTCACGTCCGTGTCGGACTTCGGGAGGACGCCGGGGAATGCGAGCCCGGTGGGCTGGGTTGCGGGTTGGTTCATAGGCGGTGTTTGTTCAGGCGTTGCGGCCGCCGTTGGAGGCGGAGTTGATGGTTGAGATGATGCGGGCGTTGCGGGAGCGGATGAGCACCCTGCGCCGAGGAGCGCGAGGAGCGTACACGTGACGATGAGTGAACGTTTCATAGTGGGACGAGCGTACCACGGGGGGAAGTCGTGAGTCGAGAGTCGTGAGTCGTGAGTAAAAAATATGAAAAAAATCCTAAACTCACGACTCGTGACTCACGACTCACGACTGCTACTGCTCCCACGGCATCTCGACCTCCCCCGCGAATCCCCAGTGCGCGGCGTTCGTGGAGAGGCCGATGCGGAGGTGCGGGCGGAGGAAGGCGTACGCCATCGTCGCGGCGTCGCCATCCATAGAGACGTTGCGGCCGTGATCGTCGCGAATGGAGAGGAATGACGGTTCGCGATCGCCTGGCGCATACGTGGCGCGGACGAGGACGGCCTTTGTCTCGCGACGGGCGGGGTCGCTTGAGACGATGCTGCGATCAAGCACGCGCTTCGCGAGGCCGCGCGCGAGCCAGGTGCCGAATTTGAGCGGGTTCGACGGGTCGCAGCCGATCGGCGATCCGGAAACGACGATGCCCGACCCGTACGGTTCATCCAAGACGCCGGACGCGCCGACGTCCTGATCCAGTCCGTTCGCGCGAATGCTCCCGTGGAGATTCACGCGCACGCCGATGTTCGATTCGATGTGGGAGATGGCGCGCGAAACGAGCTCGCGGACGTCCGCGAGATCCCGTTCGCCGTGCGCGCAGGAGATGTACGCGATCGGATCGGAATGCGGACGCTCGATGACGGTCACTTCGAATGCGGGTTCGAGCCAGAACCACTCCGGGTTGCGGCTGCGGAGGTCTTCAAGGTGCTTCGCGATCCGCTTGGCGAGGACGACCGACGTCGGCAGGCGGACGTCCGTCTCGCGCGTCGCATATCCAACAACAGAGATCGGACGATGCGTCCGCGTTGCTTCAAGGATGAACGACCCCGGGACCTGTTCGATCGAGACGAACGGCTCCACGTGGCTCCGCACGCCAAGCGACGCCGCGGTCCGCGCCACGACCGCGCCGACATCGAAGTCCGCCGTCGTGCTCACGACGCCCGCCACGAACAGCGCGCCGCGCCCGCCCGTCACGCGCACGCGAACCGCCGCCGCGGGATCGCGGCGCACGTACTCATCAACGATCGTCTCGGCAATGATGTCGCAGGCCCGGTCAGGGTGGCCTGGAGAGAGGACGCGGGCGCTTCGCATAAGAGATAATGAAACTAGCAGAAATCACGATCTTTATCAAGTGCGTAGGTGCGTAAGTGCGTAGGTGCGTAGGCCGGAATATCTGGCCTACGCACCTACGCACTTACGCACCTACGCACCTTCCCCTACCAATTACTCAAATAACTCGTCGGCGGCTGTTTCTTCTCCTTGTCCTCTGATTTCTTCCACGCCGTTTTCGTTGCCTGCCCGTCCGGATGGCGGGAACCGCGATTTGGATCATTAAGCGATTTGGATGTCGGACGGATGTGTTCGCCGTGCCGATCCAGCTCAATCGTCGGCTCGCGATATCCCCCTTCTCCTTCATCCCAAGACCATGAAGATGATGGCGATCGTGCGATCATCCTCGGCGCATCCACGAGTTCAATACGCTCGTAGAGGTGCGGGTCGATTTCGTCGATGAAGACGGACTGGCGGTTCAGGACGAGCGCGTCGAATCCGGACGTCAACGGATACGTGATGAAGAGGCGATGCTCGGCGCGCGTGACCGCGACGTAGAAGAGGCGCCGCTCTTCCTCAACACCGCCTTCTTCGCCCAGCGCACGCTTATTCGGGAACGACCCGTCCGCGACGTGGATGATGAAGACCGTGTCCCACTCCAGCCCTTTGGCCTGATGGATCGTCGAGCAGACCATCTTGTCGTCCTCCGTGGACGGGGGCCCGTGCCCTCCGTCCGTCAAAACGACGACGCTGTCATAGAGTGAGATCTCGGCGAGGAATGCCGTGAGGTCCGAGTACTGCTCGGCGAAGAGGGCGAATTGCTCGATGTCTTCAAGGCGATCGCGCCAGTTCGGATATTCCTTCTCAAGATAATCCTGATAGGAAGAGGATGCGACAGCGCGGATCATCTCCGACGGCGACGGGGCCTTCGCGGCGACTTCTTTGATGACGTCGAGGAACTGCGTCCATCCGCCGCGCGCTTTTTGGGAGAGCGCGACCTCCAATCCGTCTCCCGCGATAGTCGTGATGGATTCCTGCGCCATCGCCTCTTTCGCGACGCGCTCTGCCGTTGTCGCGCCGATGCCGGGCTGAAGGAGAAGGAGACGGAGCCACGCCTGCTCGTCTTTCACGTTGTGGACGATACGAAGGAACGCGAGGATGTCTTTAATGTGCGCGCGCTCGAAGAGCGTAACGCCGCCGCGGTACTCGTATGGAATGTCGCGCTTCATCAACTCGAGCTCAAGCTGTTGCGAGTGCGAGGTCGCGCGGAAGAGGACGGCAATCTTTTTGAGCGGCATCCCCGCGGCGTGCAGCTGGAGGATCTGCTCGGCGACGAATTGCGCTTCCTGGCGCGCGGACGCGCACGGGACGTACGACGGCTTCTCCCCGCCTTTCCGAAGCCCCGAGAGGTCCTTATCAAATTGATCGAGGTTGTGTTTGAGCGACGCGTTCGCGAGATCGAGGATCTCCGGCGTCGAGCGGTAGTTCGTGAGGAGCTTGAAGACCTTTGCGTCCGGATGCTCGTTCGGGAAGTTGAGGATGTTCTGCACGTCCGCGCCGCGGAACCCGTAGATGGACTGCGCGTCGTCGCCGACGACGAACAAGTTCCCGTGGACCGCCGCGAACCGATCGACGATACGCGCCTGGATCGCATTCGTGTCCTGGTACTCGTCGACGAGGACGTACTTAAAGATCGACGAGATGGATCGTCCGCGGACCGGATCCTCTAGGAGCGCAAGGAGATTCGTCAAAAGGTCATCAAAATCAAACGCCTGCGACGCGCGCTTCCGCGCCTCGTACCGCCTCCCGATCTCTTCGATGTCGCCCGCAAGGTCCTGGAAGTGCGGGTTCTTGAGTTCAATCGCGTCCGCGACGCTCTGACACGTGTTCCGCGCGTACGAAAGGATGCCCATCGTGACGCCCGGCGACGGGAAGCGCCGCGCCTTGGGGTCGATGTGCATCTCTTTCATGACGAGCCGAAGGATGCTCTGCGCGTCGTCCGAATCAAGGATCGTAAACGTCCGCGGCACGCCGAGCGCGTCCGCGTGGACGCGGAGCAAACGATTCGCCGTCGAATGGAACGTCCCGCCCCAAATCCCGTGGACGGACCCGCCGAGGAGCCGCTCAACGCGCTCGAGCATCTCCCGCGCCGCCTTGTTCGTAAACGTCAACAAGAGGATCTGTTTCGGATCCACTCCTTGTTCTAACAGATACGCGACCCTGTACGTGATCGTCCGCGTTTTCCCCGACCCTGCACCCGCGAGCACGAGACACGGCCCCTCGCCGTTCGTCACGGCCGCGAGCTGTTCCTGATTGAGTTCCTTCGCGTACGCGATATGCGGCGTTTTGCCGCTTGGCGCGTCGTGGAGGATGAACTGCTTCGTCATGGCAGGTGCAGGTTAGCAAGCTGGTGAGTCGTTGAGTAGCTGGATGAGTGGAGAATAGAGAGTGGATATCAAAGGAATTCCACTCTCCACTCTCTACTCTCCACTCATCCAAAAAGCCGCTCCCGGATGTGAAATCCAAGAGCGGCATGGAGTCAATGGTGCTAGAGGAGCTCGACGGCCTCGGCCAGCAGTCTCTTTGCCTCAATCAGGTCGTCAGCATTGATGTAGTCGTGTGCCTCTTCGAGGAGGGCGAGAAGCGGTTCTTTGACCTTCGTGACAAGCAAGGTGTCCGAACATCGGCCGACGCGCGAAATAAAATCCTCGATGCGCCCGATGAGGACGGCGAAGCGTTCCGGCGCATCCGCCCGTCCGATGATGATGCGGGTATGGTCCGGATCGCCGACGGCTTTCCGTTCGGCGCGGACGCCGAGACGGATTTCCTCAAGGAGCAGGCTGAGCGGCGTCCGGATCTCCATCTCGAGCATGTGGAGCGCGAGCGCCCACGCAATCCCCTGCCGCATCTTGAGAAAACGCTCCTGGAGAAGGCCCAAACCGCCAATCGATGTGACGATCAACGGAGAGTGAAGCATCCGAAGGGCCTGCTTGATGTCTTCCCGCATCCACAAGGCGTTCTTCCGAAACGGCTCGGCGCAGATGAGATTAAACACGAGCCGCTGTCTCATGAGCACGTCGATCGCTTCGTCCCTCCCTGAAGGCGACGGATGGTGGATGAAATGCCACAGGACCGGCTTTGTTTGCGGTCGCGCCAGATGACGGCCGCCGAGGAAATCCAGCAGGACTTCGTATGAGCGCACCGTCTCCATGATCGCCGCGTGGACGCGAACGGAACGCTGACCGACGTACCGGAGGATGCGCCGGACATTCTGTTCGCGGCGCTGGATGCGTCCGATGCCCTGTCCGGCGGCGAGGGCCGCGGCCGCCGGATTCCGGCGTCCGAGCGAGTCCGTTGATTGGAGCGCGCGGAGAAAATCGACGAACGCAATCCGCTTCTGCACGTCCCGCACCCGTCCAAGGCCGCCGACGACCGCGCCGAATTTCTGGCGGCAATCCGACGCCTCGTCCTTGGGGAGCGCGGCGGAATCGAGCATCGTATGGACGTAGTCCCTCGCGTCGCGCGTCCCGTTAAAGAGCACCTGGAGTTCGCCGTTCTTCGCATCGCGCGCAACTCCGGCCTTCAGCCTGATATGCAGTTCCGCGCACCAAACGTCATAGAGCCCGCGGGGGATCGCCGACCATTCCGCGCCATTCGATGACCGGAGCCTCAACTCCCAGTTATGCACGAACACGGTGCCGAGCGGATACAGGTCGTTTCCGCCTTTCACGAGCACGATCACACGCTCGTCATCGACGATCTGGAACATGCCGTCGACCCGGCCCTTCGTCGTCTTGATCCTGACGTCATTCCTGAACCGGTGCATGGTTCTGCCCTTTCCTTGTCTTGAGGTTCACTTCTGAAGGTTCTGCGGTGAACCTATCACGTTTCTTGAAAAAAAAGAAGCCCCGGACCGTCCGCGCACGAGTGGCATGCGGGAACGGTGCCGGGGTTCAGTTGGTCGGGCTCATGCCGCGACGTCTGCCGGGGCGCGAGGAGATCGACAAGAGGATGACGGGGCGTCTTCTTCCTGACGGTCGCCGTGGAGGACGGCGAGGAGACGGCCGAGGAGAGACGAGCGCATTCGGATGCGGACATCAATCTCTCTAAGCGCGATCCGCGCTGACGCTGAAAGGTAGTCCTCGAAGAGGAAGAGCGTCCGCCTGCCTTCCGTTGCGCGAGCGAGCTCGTCGTTCACGCGATCGAGGATTGCGAACTGGTCCGCCAGCCAACTCGCATCGTGTTCGGCAATGCCGCGCGCGAGCCAGGCGAGATCCGGTCTGCCATCCTCCGGAAAGAACGGCTCGAAGTCGTCTCCGAGCGTCTTCATGAGTTCGGCAAGGTCTTCGACCGGCGCCGTGCGGCACAGACGTCGTACGGAGCGGTCGTCGAGGAGCGCGGCGAGAAGCCCGGTCTCGATCGTGTTCACGAGGTCGGGTGCCTTGCCGTCACGCCGCGATCGAACGGGGGTCGAGGCCGAATCCGACGGCTCGTCTCGAAACTCGAATGCGAACCCTTCGGCCCACGCGCTGGATGCGTCCGCGATGATCTCGTCGGAGAAGCCAAAGCGCGAACAGTCGACGGGAACGTCAACGAAGGAACCTCCACGGTCGTCGACGGAGGGGCCATCGAACTCGGTCATGAAGGACAGCCTCTTCAGTCGGAGTAGTGACGTAGGCATCGGAGATGCCTCCTTTCTGATGTGTAGAGTGCGAAGTCTTGAGGTGTCGCCATCCAAGATCACTCAACGGCGAACCGTCTACGTATACCAGAAAACGCCGGATACGTCAAGGTGCATAGACACGACCCCCTCAAAATATGGCCTTAACTGAGCAAAAGTCGATGAGTCGATTAGTCGATGAGTCTCGATAGAGGGACTCATCGACTAATCGACTCATCGACTTATCGACTATTTAAACGCCTTCTCCTTATTCCGGAGATGCTCCTCATACGTCTTCGCATAGAGGACCTTCCCGTTCTTGTCAGTCAAAAAATAGAGGTACTCCGTCTTCGTCGGATGGACGACGGCGTCGATGGCGGAGAAGCCCGGATTGCCGATGGGTCCGGGCGGCAGGCCGTCGTTCGAATACGTGTTGTACGGCGAATTGAGCGCGAGGTCCTCTGCCGTCGCGCGCGCGCGTCCGGCGCCGATCACGTAGTTCAGCGTTGCGTCGCTCTGGAGACGGATCCCATTGTTGATCCTGTTCAAAAAGATGCCGGCGACGATTTTCCGGTCTTCCGGCGTCTGGACTTCGGCTTCGACGATTGACGCGAGCGTCACGACCTCGTGCCATGACATCCCCGACGCCTTCCGATCCGCATCAAGCGGGTCGATGACTTTCGACTCGAACGTCTTCAACTGCTTCTCGATGAGACTCTGCGGAAGCTCATCCTTCCACACTTCGTACGTATCGGGAAAAAGATACCCCTCAAGCGACTGGCCCATCGGGATCTCCTGAAGCACGGGATGCTTGTCCGCGAGCGAGCGGTCAAAGGGATGTACGGCCGCCGTCTTGGAGGGAGCTGATCCGACCGTCGCTGCGAATGCCGACGGCGTCACGCCGTACGTTTCAATTGCCGCCGCTTCGTCGCCGATCGTCTCCCCTTCCGTGATCCTCACCGTCTCGATCTCGCGCGTCGGCCCGCGTGCAATCGTATCCGCGATGAGCCGGAACGACGTCCCGCGGCGGAACGCGTACGTTCCCGCCATCGGATGGCGCGCGGACCCGTGGACAAACGAAAAGACGTCGTAGAGCCACGCCGACGGCACGAGCCCGTCCTTCGCAAGCGTTGATGCAACGACGCCCGTCTTCGTCCCGTCGCGAACGGTGATGCTGACCGCTTCTCCGGCTGACGGCGTCGTGAGGTACGCGATGTCGATGAACCATGCGGCCGTGAGGCCGATGGCGATCGTGAGGAGTCCGAGGAGGAGAGGACGCATGGAGCTACTGTGTGGGGGGTCAGAAAATTCCAAATCACAAATTCCAAATTCCAAATACGTTCCAAATTTCAATTTTCAAATCCGCTCTTGAGCGTTGTTTGAACATTTGGAATTTGGAATTTGTGATTTGGAATTTTCATATGCGACTCATACGGATAACATCCCGTCACGGACAACGCGAACGAGTAACACCGCGACGATGCCGACGGCGATGCCGCCGAGGATGTCCGTGGGGTAATGCATGCCGGCGGCGATCCGCGCGAGCGCGATGAGGATTGCGGCGACGAGCATGGCGATGCCGAGCGCGGGATGGCCGTTTGCGAGCGCGATGGCGACGGCCACGGCGATCGCCGTGTGGCTCGACGGGAACGACCCGTGCTGGATGTTCGGCGGGACGAGGCCGACGACGCCCGGGACGGCCAGGTACGGACGCACGCGCCCGATCAACGCCGAAAGAGCGGCGGAGAGCGCGAACGCGGCGAGCGCCGACCAGAAGGCCTCGATCACGACGATACGGTACGCGCGGATGCGATACAGCGCGGCGGCGAGCGGGATGAGCAGGTAGATGACCCACCGCGCACAGAATCCGACGGCCGTCTTCAGGAACGGCGTCGCGGTGGCGCGCTGGAACAGGAGAACGATCTCGGCGTCGGTCATAGTCGGGGTTTGGGGTTTGGCGTTTGGGGTTTGGGGTTTGGTATTGCCAAACCCCAAACGCCAACCGCCAACGACCGCCGTATTCACTTCGGAGATTTAGTCTTTGGCTGATACGCGCAGAATCTTACGACGGGACATCTCCAGCACCTCGGCACCCCCGGCACGCAGATGTCGCGGCCGAAATGGACGAACGTCCGGTTGATTTCGGTCCAGCGCCGTTTCGGGACGAGTGATTGGAGATCGCGCTCAACGGCTTCGGGCGTTTTTCCCTTCGTCCATCCGAGACGATGCGAGATGCGGAACACGTGCGTATCCACGCAGATCGTATCGACGCCGTAGACGTAGCTCAACACGCAGTTCGCGGTTTTCCGTCCGATGCCCGGGAGCATGAGGAGGTCTTCCATCGTCCGCGGAACCTTCCCGTAATGGCGGTCGACGATGATCTTCGAGAGCCCGTGGATGGCCTTCGCTTTCGCGCGGTAGAGGCCGATCGTTGAAATCGACTTCCCGATCTCGGCAGGCGTTGATGCCGCGAGCGACGCGAACGTCGGGAATTTCTTCTTGAACGCGGGATAGATCTTCAGGACGTTCGCGTCCCGCGTCCGCGCCGAGAGGAGCACGCCGATGAGCGTGTCCTTCGGATTCCCCAAATCCATGTCCGGCTTCGCCGTGTACCGCTTCGCGAGGGTCAGGATGACGGATGATGTTGATGTTCCCTTTTTATCCTTCGTTGGCATGGGGGGATTATAGCAAGCGGTACAAAAAGAGAATGGCTTCATTGTTTCATGGCTACATTGTTGGATATTGAGTGACGCCATCTTTAGAACTAGCCATGAAGCCATGCAACCATGGAGCCATACCGTGATGGCTCCATGGTTGCATGGCTTCATGGCTCCACGACAAGCCCATGCCTACACGAGCGTCTCCCCCTTCATCTCCTTCGGCACGGGAATATTGAGAATCTTCAGCATGGTCGGCGCGACGTCCGCGAGCGTTCCGGACGGCGCGGAGAGCGCGAGGTCGCCGCCGATGATATCGCCGGAACGGGCTTTCAGCCCTTCGAATGCGCGCCCGACAACGATGAACGGGACCGGACTCCGCGAACCGATGAGCTCGACCTCGCCGGTCGCGGGATCGCGGAGCGCTTCGGCGTGGCCGTGGTCCGACGTGAGGAGGAGCACGCCGTCGAGGGCGAGCGTCGCCTCGACGATCTTCCCGATCGCGCGGTCGGCGTGCTCACAGGCCAGAACGGTCGCCTGCTCGTCGCCCGTCTTCGCGACGCACGCCGGGGCCGCAAGGCCGACGACGACGGCGTCGTACCGCCCGTGCGCGATCTCGCGCACCACGCGGTTCTGAACGGCGTCGGACGACATCTCGGGAACGCGCTCGATCCGCGAGACGGCCGGAGCCGGAACGATGACGCGGTCTTCGCCGGGCGACACGCCGGATGACCCGTTCAGCCCGTCCGTAACGCCCGCGAACCCTTCCGTTTCCGCAATTCGGAGCTGGCGAAGGCCGGCATTCCGGATGGCTTCGCCGAGCGTGCCTTCGATGAAGGAGGACGGAAACGCCGTTTCAACGGGAAGATCGGGATCCGCTTCAACGAGCGTCACGACGTGGAGGTTCGGAATATACGCGCGCGGAAATCCGTTGAATGCCGGAAGTGCGAACGCCGTCGCGAGCGCGCGGACGTCGCGGGCCTCGGTGCTGAAAAAAATGCAGGCGTCGCCCGGGCGGATGCGCTCGCCGCCGATGCTCTGCGGCCTGACGTCCGCGCCTGACGATTCCTGATCGTCGAGGGATGCATCCGCCGGAACGGATGGCGTCCCGAGAGCCATCGCGTCATAGGCGAGCTTCACGCGGTCCCACGCGTGTTCGCGGTCCGCCGCGTATCGCGCGCCGGAGACGCTTGCGAGTGCGGCATTCCCCGCGGCGCGGATGACATCCGAAGCGGCGCCGAGCGATGCGGCCGCGGCGCGGACGTCTTCGCCGGCGCCGAGGACGACGTGGACGAATACGCGCTGAATCCCGGCATCGGACGCGGCACGGAGGAGCGGCGAGAGGATCTCCACCGGATCGTCCGACGCGTCGGCGCCGACGGGCCCGATCACATGGACGGCGCCGCCCGATGCCTTCGCCTGTTCGAACGCGCGCCGGATCGCCGGAACCGCGGCGAACGTCCGTGCATCCGAGCCGGCAATCCGCGCGAGCGGATCACGGACCGGCCGCCCGGCGCCGATCGTGAGACATCCTGCGCGCGACGACCCGCGCGCGCCCTCCGCGAGGCCGACGGCGGATCCTGACGCGGCGAGCGTGACCGTCGGATACGTTTCGATGAGGTGCAAAAAAACAGGCAGGTGCGCCGCCCTGACGGCGTTCCCTTCAATCACCGGACTCACGCCGAATCCGCCGATGATGGCGAGAACGACGGGTTTGGGACGAATCATAAAGGCTGAGAGGCTAAGAAGCTGAGAGGCTTAGAAGTCCGTGAACCTCTTAGCTTCTCAGCCTCTCAGCTTCTTAGCCTCTCTGTCAACCCTTCCTGATGAGCGTCCTGCCCGTCATCTGTTCGGGCGGCTCGATCTTCAAGAGACCGAGGATGGTCGGCGCGATGTCCGCGAGCGCGCCGTTCGCGCGCAGGCGGAGGCGCGATGGGATGCCGTGCCCCGCGATGCAGAACGGCACGGGGTCCGGATTATGCTCCGTATCCGGCGATCCGTCCGGCGCCGTGAGGGCTTCGGCGTTGCCGTGGTCCGCCGTGACGATGAGCGTTGCGCACGCTTTTTGGACGGCCTTCCAGATATCCGCAAGCGCGTCATCGAGCGCTTCGCACGCCCGGATCGTCGCAGGGAGGTTTCCCGTATGCCCGACCATGTCCGCGTTCGCGAAGTTCGCGCAGATAAAGTCTCCGCCGTGTTCCAGCGCACGGATGACGCCGCGGCCGATTTCTTTTGCGCGCATCTCCGGCTTCTCGTCGTACCGCTGAACGCGATGCGTGGGGATCTGGATGCGGTGTTCGCCGAATCGGACGTGGTCGTACCCGCCGTTCAGGAAGTACGTGACGTGGACGAATTTTTCGGATTCCGAAATGTAGTACTGGGCCTCGGATCGGAGCGCTTCGACGAGCGTTCCCGTGATGCCGCGGCTCGTAAATGCCGCAACGACGTCGTCGAGCTCGGCGCCGAATTCCGTAAGCGTGACGAAGAAGAGATTCTTCCGGACGGCCTTCCGCTTGAACGTCGGCAATGCCTCGCACGTTTCAAAGCATTTCAGGACGAACGGCTTCGTGAGCTGGCGCGCGCGGTCGCTCCGGAGGTTCCAGAAGATGACCGCGTCGTTGTCGCGGACGCACTGCGGTTTCGCGTTCGGCTGCTTGATGAGCGTGGGCTGGATGAATTCGTCCGATTCGCCGCGGTTGTACGCGCGGTTCACGGCGTCCATGGCCGACGCGGCGCGAAGCCCCTTCCCGAGCACGAGCGCGTCGTACGCGCGCTCCGTCCGTTCCCAGAATCGGTTCCGGTCCATCGCGTAGTACCGTCCGACGATGCTCCCGATCGTCACGTTCTTCGGCAATCGCTTCTCAAGATCCGCAATGAGCTTCTGCGCGAAGTGCGGCGGCGTGTCGCGGCCGTCCGTGAACAGGTGAAGGACGACGCGCGGGACCCGGAGCGTTTCGCAGAAGCGGAGAAGCGCGTAGAGGTGTTCGGGGTACGAGTGCCCGGACGAACGGTTCGTGAGGAGCCCCATCATGTGGAGCGTCGAATGCTCGCGCTTCACGTGCGCGACCGCGCGCCGGAGCGCGGGGTTGTCCTGGAACGTGCGCTTCCGGATCTCCTTGTTGATGCGGACCACGTCCGTCTCGACCGGACGCCCCGCGCCGATCGTGGTATGGCCCGCTTCCGAATTCCCGACCTGCCCCTTCGGCAAACCGACCGCCTCGCCGTCGGCTTCCAGTGCGGTATGCGGATTCTCGTTCCAAAGCTTCCGCCACGTCGGCATCTTCGCGAGCGCCGTCGCATTCCCCTCCTTCCGCTTCGACATCCCGAACCCGTCCCAGATCAGGAGAACGATCGGCGGCTTTCCTGATCGCCGGTTGGCGGACCTGCAGTGCTTGTCTTTCATAGGGAGAAAGTCACGAGTCGTGAGTCGTGAGTCGTGAGTTCAGATTTTCTCTGGTTCCCACTCACGACTCACGACTCGTGACTCACGACTTCCCTTGAAGGATAGTCGACGGTCGTCATTTCTTCAAGATTTCGCTTAATCTTCAACGTTTTAGTCGGTACTGTCTACTCGTATTGACATTTAAGCCAATTTCTGATATATAACACCCATCCTTGCGCGTCCAAATAGGTTGGATTGCGTGAAAGGAGCGAACGTCCGCTCTTTCGACAACGAGAGAGCTTTGAATTGGAGAGAGACATGGCCGACGTAACAGCAAATTTCGGTAACGTCGTGAAAGAACAGATCGAGCTGAGAGCCGTGCCTGAGAGAGAGGAGTATGAATTATTCCTGGACCAGGACGTCAATACATTCGTGTGGAAATGCAAGAACAAGGGAGTCGCCGTTGTGCTGATGAACAATCTCATCGGCGGCAAAGACGTCCGTCCTCCGGACGAACGCCACGGCGAGGTCCCGCTCACCAATCCTCCGCCGGCAACGGATTCTCCGTCGCTGGAGATGGGCGGAAGCGAAAGCCTTCCTCCGACCGGCGACGATGCTGAAGCCGTGTGGCTGGACGAGTCCTCGCTGGAGGATACGGACTTGAGCGTTCCTGAATCGGAACTGCCGGATGGAACGCTTGCTCCGGTTGCGCCAAGCCCGATCATCTACACGCTTCGGTGCGCGGTCAGGCCTCGGTGGGATCTCGCTTCTCCGGAAGACAGGCGGATCGTCCGGCTTGCGCTGCGCCAGGTCGTGGCGGACGAGGACATCTTCAATGTTCCCATCCCCCCGACAAGCCCTCCCGGCTTCGTCGCCCTCGAGAATGCGATGAGGACGGCGCGCGACTTCAAAAAAGTCCTATCCGGGTGCAAAACGATGCCGGACCTGCCGGTTCCGCCTCTTCTCCAGCGTCCTTCATCGCGAGTGCCTGCACTGCCTCCTCCGTCCCCAACGGACATCTTGGCCGCGCCCGCTGAACCGCCTGTGCCGGAATCCGATTCCGCTGTAAGCGCGACAGCAACGCCGGCGGTCACGGACGAGAAGAAGCCGCCGATCAAGCCGTTCAAGGCGAAGTTGCCGAATTTGGGGAACATCATCTTAAGATTTGAGCTGACGTCGGAAGACGAGAGGGCATTGATCGCGGATGCGCTTCAGACCATGGGCGACGGAGATCCGAACTGTCGGATTCCGGATGATCCGCATCTCCCCTATGCGGAAATCCGCCGCGTCACGTCGGAGCGCAAAGACGATCCGAAGGCCGCATTGGCCGAGTGCCGTCGTCTCGCTGACGCGCGGATCGAGGCTGAAGCGGAAGCCGCGATACAGGCAGCCATCGCGGAAGAGACCGCGAAGGCGGAAGCGTTCGCAGCCGAACAGGCAGCAATCTCGCGGGAGAACGCAATCGCTGATGATCTTGAGGCGGAATATGCCGCCATCTTGGCGAACGCGAGGACTGATGAGCCCGCGGAGGAGGAAGCTCCGCCGCCCACGCCAAGACAGTTCGTGCCCGAGGAAACGACGGCCGAAATGAAACCTGTGGCCGCTTTTGCGCCTGCGGCAGAAGAACCGCCAGCGGCATCCGAGACAGCGACTCCCCCGATTCCGCCTCCTCCGGCGCCCATGGCCGCTTCTGCGCCTGCGGCAGAAGAACCGCCTCCCGCGCCTCCCGTGGGAATGCCTCGCCCTCAGCCTCCGGCAGAGGATCCGCCTCCGCCATCAAACGTGCGACAGCTTCATCCCACCGGATCCGCACCGGCTGCGAAAGCAGCCAAAGCGGAACCCGGGAAGGTGCCAATGAAGAAACCGGATCCGCCTCCGGCAGCAGCCGCGAAAGCACCTGCTCCAGCGGTTGCTCCGCCTCGTCCAGCGCCTCGCCCCGCGCCTGCTCCTGCCCCAAAGGCCGGCGCATCCGCGAACGAGGCTTCTCCTGCGGCGGTTCCACCGCCGTTCGCAAGGCTGGCAACGGCGTCTCCGGACGTCGCTGACGAAGAGCCGGAAGCAAAGGCGGAAGCCCCTGCATCGGCCGGACCCGCGGTCGGGACAGGCGAAGCGGCGAGAACCGCTCCGCCTCCCGGGGAACAGCGTCCGACTCCGTCAGGACGCCAGCTGATGCCGACGATCGAGACACAGCCAACGGTCGTCGTGGAAGGCGGCTCACCGTCGTCCACACCGGCACCGTCGGTACCGGCGCCGCCGGCCCAACAACCGGCGGCGACGTGGACACCCAGACGAGCCGTCGGTCCGATCCGCGTAGTGGGTGATACGGATCCGCAGGCCGAAAAGGGACCGGCGTCCCCTCCGGCCCCAAGACCCGCGGATCCCGGCAACGGACAATCTCCCACGGTCCAGCCGATCGCCTCAAAGGCCAAAGCTCCTCTCGCGCCGCGACGGAACCAGCCGACCCCCGCGGCGATCGTCAGCGCGTTCATCCTCGCGGGCCTCGGCTTCCTCATCTTCATGGCCAACGTTCCATTCTGAGCCACGAAGACGGGAGGCACACTTGCCGGGTATGGAGTTCACACTCTGTACCCGGCCCTTTTTTTCGAAAGAAAGTCGTGAGTCGTGAGTCGTGAGTCGTGAGTCGTGAGAAGGATCTGACTGACCCAAAACGCCGTCAAATAATATGAGCCGTCCAAATCATGGACGCTCTTTTTTAATTCTTCACTCACGACTCACGACTCACGACTTCACTCCGTGGCTTCCTCCGTGCCCTCACAAACTCAACAATGCCCGGAAGGATGGAGAGGAAAATGACGACGAGAATGACCTCGTCGATGCGCGATTCGATGTTCGGGATGGCGCGGCCGAGGAAGAATCCGATGCCGAGCATTGCGGCGATCCAGCCGATGCCGCCGAAGACGTTGTACGTGACGAACCGCGCGTACGACATTTCGCCCACACCGGCCACGATGGGCGCGAACGTACGGATGATCGGAATGAACCGCGCGATGACGATCGTCTTGTTCCCGTATTTCTCGTAGAATCCTTTCGCGTGGAGGAGGTGGTCCTTCGCGAAGAAGACGGATTTCTCGCGCGAAAAAATCTTCGGGCCGGTCGACCGTCCGAACCAGTACCCCGTGGTATCGCCGATGACCGCCATCGCGGCGAGGAGCACGAAAAGGATGAGGATGTTCAGGTCCCCTTTCGCCGCAAAGAGGCCGGCCGAGACGAGGAGCGAGTCCCCCGGAAGAAAAAACCCGACGAACAATCCCGTCTCCGCGAAGATGATGATCGCGAGCGCCGTATACCCGCCCCATTCGATGAGCCCGTGGATGTCGCGAAGCCGCGCGAGGAATTCAAGGAGGAAATGCATGCAGGAAGGGAGTCTAGCTTTGAGAAGTCAACCAGTCAACCGGTATGAGGATGAGTCGATAGTCGAATAGTCGAGTAGTCGATAGTATTTCTCCGATTACTATTCGACGACTCGACTATTCGACTCTCGACTCACTCGTTGACTCGTTGACTTATTGACTGGTTGACTTCTCTCACCGACGCGCACCCGTGATATCATGCCGCGCATGGTCTTCGCGCACATCCCCGCCGGCTACCTCCTCGCGAACGAATTCGTGAAACGGAGGCGCTGGCCCACGATCCTGCTCTGGGTCGGCATGATCGGAGGGACGTTCCCGGACATCGACATCCTCTACGCGCAGGTCACCAACCGCGAATTTCTCGACCACCATGTTTTTTTGACCCACCTGCCCGTGTTTTGGTTCCTCCTCGCCGCCATCGTCCTCACGATCATCCTCCTCGCGCGCCGCACGAGCTGGCTCCCGGCCTGGGCCGTGTTCTTTTCCGCCGTCATCCTCCACCTCGTGCTCGATACGATCATCACCGATACGTACTGGCTGGCCCCGTTCTCATGGGCGCCGTTCCGCCTTGTCACGGTCCCGGACCGGTACTCCTGGTGGCTCCTGAACAACGTGTTCCACTGGTCATTCCTTTTTGAAATCGCCATCATCGCCGCGGCCGCGGTCGTGTTCTTTCGAGGAGGCTGGAGGGACCTTTTTGGAATTGAAAAAAAATCCAAATTCCAAATTCCAAATTCCAAATAATTCCTTTGGGTCTGTTCAGAAGAAAATTTTGGAATTTGGAATTTTGTATTTGGAATTTTATTCCACGTGTCCATGCCGCAAATGTTTCGGTAAAATTTTCCACAAATACCAAAGGATGAAGAGGTCCCCGGCCAAAACGGAGGCATGGAAGAGCGTGGGCCTCACGATGACGGTGAAGAATCCGAACAAGCCGAGGAGGAGAAAAAACGCGATCCCGATGTCGCGCGTCTTTTTTGAACTGAACCAGAGCCCGAGGGCAAGCGCGATCTTCGAAATGCCGAAGAGGACGATGACCGCGCCGACCTCCTTCACCGTTTTCGGCTCAAGGTGGACGTTCGCGATGAGCCAGTTGATAAGCCGGTCCTGCGGGTCTTCCGCGAGCTCGTTCGCAATGAGGAATGTCGAATAGAAAAGGAGGAACCCCGTGACGACCTCAATGGTTCCCCAGATGGCCTTATAGGCGATCACAAGAAACAATCCCAGCGGCCGGTGGAAGACGTGGATGCCGGTGTCTCTCCCCGTTTGCACCTCGATGACGCGTTCGTCCATGGCCGTAAGCGTAACGCATTCCGGAGTTTTTAAACAGGGAATAGGCGGTTCGGCGGTTCGGGAATAGGCATCGGAATAATTTCTCCAACGACTATTCCCGAACCGCCGAACCGCCTATTCCCTCTCATTGACCTTTCCCCCACCCTCCTGTACGAATGGAGTCATCGAACCTTCACAGGGTGAACGGCTGATGATGCCGGGGTCCCTGGAAAAATCCATCCCACGGAGAAAACCATGCTCGGAGGATCAATCCATCCGCAACCATCATACGACGAGCCGGGACAGTTTACCGAGGAAGAGACGGGAACGGTCGGCGGCGAACCGGAAGAAATTGCCGGAAAAGCCGGCGAGTGCGCGCATCGCATATGCGTCGGGCGTTCTCGCACTCTCTGATGCGTTCGTCATCGCGATCGCCCTCTGGTGGTGCCTGAGATAGCGGTAACCACCGCCCGCTCATCTCAAAAACCTCCGCGGCTTCCTCGCCTGCGGAGGTTCTTTGTTAGGTTCGTAAGATCGTAGGATCGTAAGACCGAATCCGATCTTGATGTTCGGTCCTACGATCTTACGAACCTACGATCTTACGAACCTCACTACTCCGCCTCCGCCAGACTCCGCTCCCCGACGTGGCCCCGCATGCCGCCGACCGGGAACGAGGCGAAGAACGTGGTGCCGTATCCCTCGCGGTTGCCGCTTTCCCTTTGCGGTACCGGATCGGCGACTTGAACCAGATTTTTCCGCCGGCCGTTTCCATGATCATCTTCGCGAGGTAGAGCCCGAGGCCTGACCCGTCGGCCGCGTGCTCGCGCGCGTTCTCCGCGCGGTAGAAGTGCTCGAAAATCCGCGACTGCGCGGCCTTCGGGATGCCGATGCCTTCGTCGCTCACGCTGACGACGTACGACCCCCGTTCCCGCACGAGCGCGACTTCGATGGCGTTCTCGCCCGGCAGGGAGTACCGGATGGCATTCGTGAGAAAATTGTGGACGACCTGGCGGAGGAGTGTCGCGTCGATCGCGACGGGCGGGAGCGGCGTCTTCGGTTCCTTGAACGTGACCGTGCTGTGGTTCTTCCGCGCGAGCGGGTCGAGTTCGTGGATGATGTCTTTGATGAACGGCTCCATCGGCGTGAGCTTCGGCTCGATCTTCAGATGACCGCTCTCGATCCGCGAGACGTTCAGGAGGTTGTTCACGAGCCGCACCATGCGCTGGATGCCCGTGTAGACTTCCCCGAGAAACTCTTTCTGCTGGTCGGTCAGCTTCCCCGCGTCTTCGGACCGGAGCATCTCAACGTACCAGCTCATCGTGGCGAGCGGGGTCCGGAGCTGGTGCGACGCGATGCCGACGAATTCGTTCTTCAGCTTGTCGACGTCGCTCCGGAAGATGGGGTCGTTTTTTGGTGGGCTTGTCTTCATAGGAGGGAAGTCACGAGTCACGAGTCACGAGTCACGAGATGGCTGAGAGCTTAGGGCTAAGAGCTTAGAGCTAGAATTTAATCCTTATCTGGCCCTTAGCTCTAAGCCCTCAGCCCTTAGCCTCTCTCACGCTCACCGGCCTGATCAACGGTTCGCATGACGCAATCGCCGAGGAGTCGTTTGACGGCGCCTCGTCGGTCCGCAGACCACGACGCAGCTGTTCTTCGTCCGGTTCGGACTGAACATCTCATTGACGAGCTTCACCATGGTGCGGGCTTCGGCGTCCACTTTTTTTAGCGCCTGTTTCTGCTTCGGCGTGAGCTTCCCTGCATCGCCGGACCGGAGCATCTCAACGTACCAGTTGATCGTGGTAAGCGGCGTCCGGAGCTGGTGCGACGCCAATCCGACGAACTCGCTCTTCAGCCGGTTCGCGTCACTATGGAAGACGGGGTCCTTTCGTGTTTTGGCGTTCTTCATAGCAGGAAGTCACGAGTCACGAGTCACGAGTCACGAGTCACGAGTCACGAGTCACGAGTCACGAGTCACGAGTCACGAGTCACGAGACGGCTAAGAGCTTAGGGCTTAGAGCTAAGGCCAGAATAGGACTCTTGTCTGGCCCTTAGCTCTAAGCCCTAAGCTCTTAGCCCATCTTATCGCTCGCCGACTCTCATTGGTAGACATACATCTAGCGCTTCACGCTGATCGTCGCGCCCTGTTCCGCGCTCGGTGCGCACACGGTAATGCGGCCGTTGCTGTTCTTTGCGACGCGGTAGCCGGTGCCATTCGTCGACGTCGTGCTCGGATCGACGGGGATGGAGACGAGATACTTTTCGCTTGCCGTGAGGACGGAGAGGTCGACGAGGTTCGTGCAGGTTCCGCCCATTTTGCAGATCTCGTTCGTCGGCACCGTGGCGCACGTCGAGCTCGCGATTGAGGGCGGGATGACGCCGCCGTTGTCAATCGCGTACTGGTACACGGCGTTCAGGATCGTGTTCACGTCCGCCCGGCGCTGGGCGTTCCGCATGTCCCCGAGCTGTTTCGACGGGTTGATCGCGAGGATGACGATCCCCGCGAGGATCGCAATGGCCGCGACGACGAGGAGGATTTCGATGAGGGTGAATCCGCGCTTGGACGCGTTAAACGCGATGGGATTTGGGGTTTGGGATTTGGGGTTTGGTAACTCAATAGAATTCCGGCCAAATGCCAAATGCCAAACCCCAAACGCCTTTTCGTCTTCCATCCGTGTAATAGTAACGTAAGGGGCCGCTCAACGGAATGAGCGGCCCCTTTTACAAATGATCCTTGTTAATCCGACCGCCGCGTGCCGCCATTAGCGCGTCACGCTGATCGTTGCGCTCTGCTCTGCGCCCGGAGCGGAAACGGTCACGCGATTGTTCACGGACTTGGAGATCGTGTACCCCGCGCTGTCCACGGTTGAACCCGTCGGATCGGCCGGAATGGCCGTGAGGTACTTCTCGTTCGCCGTGAGAACCGAGAGGTCGATGAGGCCGCTGCAGTTGTTTGTCCGGCAAATCGGCGTCGATGACGTCGTGATGTTTGCCGGGAGCGATCCGGTGTCGATGTAGTACTGGTACACCGCGTTCAGGATGGTCGTGACGTCCGCGTGGCGCTGGGCGTTCCGCGTGTCGCCGAGCTGTTTGCTCGGGTTGATCGCTAAGATGACGATGCCGGCCAAAATGGCAATGGCCGCAACGACGAGAAGGATCTCGATGAGCGTGAATCCCCGCCGGGCTTGGAGAAATTTTTTCATAATGGCAGAAAGAATAAGTTGGTTAATGGGTATCGGCGACGTCTTGCCACGAGGCGATCCGGATGGTCGGACGCATCCGGTTGATGGATGCCTGGACCTTCCGGATCATGGTCCCGACCGTGCCGGTCGCGGTAATCATGCGGTTCTCCCCGCCCTGACTTACAACCCTATACCCGCACGTTCCAGTCCCGAGGTTGAGCGAGCCCGTTCCGGCAAACGAAGCGGAATCCCTGACCTGCTGGATTCCCTCTTCCGCGCATGCGTTCGCGAGCGCGTTCGCCTGGCCCGATTGCTCGTCCGCAAACCCCGTCCTGGACGCTCCGAGACCGAGAAGAATGAGCGAGATGCCGATCGCGGCGCCCACCGCGCCCGTCACCATCACGCTGATCAAGGTGATGTAGCCCCGATGGCGCACATTATAGCATAGGCGTTGGTTGAGGGTCATATCAGGATGTGGGAGTCAGAGGATGAAGAGCGGCACGCGGTTGGGCGGCACGCGGTTATGCGGTTGCTCACTCTGTGCCTTACCGCATAACCGCCCTACCTCAGCGAGGCGGAGCCGATAAACGTCTGCTGGTACTTAAACTCGTTCTGCCCCCCGGGATTCTTGCTTGAGAGCGTGAACTGGATGCGGACCGTGCCGGGGGTATTCGTCCGGGAGAGGTTCTGGAATAAGAGGCCTGACACGACGACACGCGCGTTCGTGAGCGGGATGGACGAGCTTGCGCCTTCGGTGATCCGGATGATCCCGCTTGCCGCGTCGAAGACCGTCGGGTTCGTTGACGTCGCGTAGATCCGGAGCGTGAGCGTGGACGAGCTCGCGCCCGGGAGCGGAGCCGTGATCGCGTCCGCGTTCCGCGCGGCCTGCGTCACGATCCGCATCACGGAGAGGCCCTGACCCTCGACTTCGGCAATTGCCTGGTTCTTGATCCGCGCCTGGAGGAGCATGGAGAGGAACATCGAGATCGTGAAGAGGAGCACCGAGCAGAGGCTCACGTAGAGGAGGAGTTCGATGAGGGTGAAGCCCGGGCGAGAGGAGACTGCCTTCATAAACAATCAAACAATCTGACAATCAAACAATCCTCAATCCTGAATGGATTGTTTGATTGTTTGATTGTTATCAATGCGGATCCCATATTACTGCGGTGCAAACCCCACGAACTCCATCGTATTCGCGGCGCTTGCGCCGAAGGCGCGGTCGAGGCCGGGGTTGTACGCGATGCCGTAGACGGGCGACGTTCCGGCAACATTCACGAAACCGACGCGCGCGGGCGCGGCAAGCGTTGAGACGTCGACGGCCTGGAACTCCATCGCCGCGTTGCTCGTTCCCAGGAAGACGTACGCGTTCCCCTGCCCCATGGTGATGTCGTTGATGTTCCCGCCCGCATCGATGGTTCCGGAGACGACAGGAGCCGCCGGGGCCGCGAGGCTCGCCGTATAGAGGGCCGACCCTTGCGAGACGAAGAGTCCTCCCGCATATCCGGCGATGGCCGTTGCCGCGGCCGCCCCCGGCAAATTGAGCGACCCGGCAAGAACCGGCGCGGTCGGAATCGCGACATTGATGGCTTGGACCTCCGCATTGATGTTTGCCGTTGCGACGTACGCGTAGTTCCCGACGATGGCGACGTCATTCCCCGCCGTCCCGAGATTAAGCGACCCGAGGAGCGCGGGCGCGGACGGGATGTTCGCGTTGATGATGAGGAACTCGTTATTGACGCTCGACGCGCGGACCAGGTAGACGGTCGATCCGACGGCCGCCACGCCGAGCGCGTTCGCGTTTCCGGGCGCATCGTACGATCCCGCGAGGACCGGCGCGGTCGGGACGGACACGTCGATAATCTGGAGCTCCTGCGTATTGGATTGGTTGGAGACGTACGCATACCCGCCCGAGACGGCAATCTCGGTCGGCGTCCCAGTGAGCGTCAAAGACCCGCGGAGAACAGGCGCGGTCGGCGTCGTCACGTCGAAGATGAGGAAGTTCGGCGTGCCGCCGCTCCGAATGAGGTAGGCAAAATTCCCCTGCGTCGCAATCGAGGTGCCGTCATTGTTCCCCGCCGCGTCCATGCTCGATTCCTGGAACGCGTTCGCCCAGTTCCCCGCGGCCTGCGCAAGCCAGTTCGTGAGCCGCGACGTGAGCGTGACGGTGCCGGTCCGCTGGGCATTCTGCTGCCACGTGACGGCGCTCGTGATGAGCTTCCGCTTCGTGTCGACGGACGAGACGGTCACGCGGCGCGTAAACGTCCCCGTCGCGTCCTGAGCGCCGGAGAAAATCCACTGCCCGCTCGAGACGGCGAGCCCGTACGTCCCATCGGTCAGATTCGCATACCCCGCGTCGCGGATGTTCCGCGCGGCTTCGAGCCCTTCTTCGGCAAGGAGCACGGCGCGCGCGCGGTTCCCGCCGAGCGCCGTCGCTTCCTGCCCGTAGAGGAGCGCGCCGATGAACGCCGTCACGATCATCGCAAAAATCGTCGCGGCGAGAATCACCTCGACGGTCGAAAACGCCGGGAGGTCAGTAGTTGACCGTCCCTTTCGCGTTGATCGTGATCGTTCGCGTCTCATTATTCGATGAGGTGAGAAGGAGCGTACTTGAGGATGAAGGCAGGCCGGTGAATTTCGCGAAGATGAAATCCGCGGTCCCCGACGCGCTGATGCTCTTCGGCATCTCGAAGACTTCATCCAACGATTGGTCGCGGTTGGAAAAATTGATCCCCTTGAAGAGCGTAATGCCGGTCGAGGTGACGTGGATGCCCCACGAGGTATCCCCGTCCGACCCTTCCGCGAGCGCCTGCGCGCGCCGCGCGCCCTGCGCGATCGTCGTCGCCGTCACGTCGAGGTCGTTGCGGACCTGGAACGACTGGTAGATCGGGACGGAGAACCCCGCGATGATCATAATCGCGGCGATCGAGAGGAGCATCTCGATGAGGGTGAAGCCGCGGTTGGAAAATGGAAAATGGAAAATGGAAAATGGGCCGGCCGGATCCGATCCGTCCATTTTCCATTTTCCATTTTCCATTTTCCCTCCGCCATTTTCCATTTTCCATTTTCCATTTTCCATCATACTTACTGCGTCTGCAGCTGCCCCACGAGCCGGTAGATCGGGAGGATCACGGCGAGCGCAACGCTGACCACGCCGAGCCAGACGATGACGAGAAGGATCGGCTCAAGGATCACGGTGAGGTTCTTCGTCGTCGCGTCGGTCTTCGTTTCGTACGTCGTGCCGACCTTCTTCAGGATTTCGGGAAGATTTCCCGACCGTTCGCCCGTGATGATGAGCTGCTGGACGGGCGTCGGAATCAACCGGTTGAGGCGGCGGTACGACGCGAAGCTCGCCTGGAACGAATTCCCCTCTTCAATCTTCCGTTCGAGGTGCGCATAGAGCTTCCGGTAGTACGGGAAGGAGCTCACCTGTGTTAATGACTGGAGCGCGAGCGTGATCGGGAGCCCGGCTTCGAGGAGCGTCCCCAGGAGGTACCCGAACCGCGCGACCTCGACTTCCTGGATGAGGCGTTTCACGCCGGGGATCGCGAAGAGGATGGACTGGCCGAGGATCTTCGTTTTCGGAAAGTAGAACACCACGTAGATGAGGAGCGCGCCGATCCCGAGGATGACGGGGATCATCGACGTCCCTTTGTCGCCGAGGTACACGCCGACGGCGATGAGGATCTTCGTGATGAGCGGGAGATCAATGCGGAGCTGGGAGAACACGAGCGCGAGCTTCGGGAGGATGAAGAACGAGATGCCGATGCCGAACACGAGCGTGAGCGCGAGGACGAACACGGGATACATCATCGCCGCGCGGATCTTCGAGCGGAACTCGCGGTCCTTCTCCTGCTCCACGCTCACGACCTGGAGGTTCTCGGAGAGCTTGCCCGACTCCTCGCCGATGCGGATAAGCGAGATCGCGTGGCTCGGGAAAATCCGCGCACGGTCGAGCGCGCGCCAGATCGGGAACCCGGACTCGATGTCGTCCTTCATGCCCGCGATGAGCTTCCGCATGCGATGCGACTTCACATCCGTGGAGACGGCGTTCAGCGCCTCAATCACGCCCATGCCCGACGCGATGAGCATGCTCGAATTCTCGATAAAATAATCCCGGTCCCGGCCGAGACCGAACGTCGAGAGAAAGGAAGCGCGCCGAGGGATGACGGGTTTTCTCTTCATGGAGCAATCAAACAATCAAACAATCAAACAATCAAACAATCAAACAATCGCCTTCTTTGATCGGATTGTTTGATTGCTTGATTGCTTGATTGCTGAGGGAGTCGCGATATTTTTTGAGGCGCCCGGCATGTCGTCCGGCGGTTCGGCGACGCGGAGAAGCTCGTCGAGCGACGTGAGTCCGCTCTTCACCTTCTCGATGCCGTCTTCGAAGATCGTGGTGGACCCCTGTGCGCGCGCGAGCTTCCAGATGCCGATTGTCGACGGCGACTTCAGGATGAGCTCCTGCATTTCCGGCGTGATCCGGATGACTTCGAAGAACGCCGTGCGTCCGCGGTACCCCGTGCCGCTGCACGCCGGGCATCCTTTGCCCTGGTAGACCGTGAACCCGCCTGCCCCGAACGACCGCGCGATCGCGGCACGCGCGTTCAGCGGGAAATCGGATGCCTTCGCCGTGACGCTCCGGCGGCAGTGCTCGCAGATCTTGCGCGCGAGCCGCTGGGCCACGATGACTTCGAGCGTGGACGCGAGGAGGAACGGCTCGGCCTTCATGTCGAGGAGGCGCGGGATGGCCGTGGCCGCGTTGTTCGCATGGAACGTGGAGAGAAGGAGGTGCCCGGTGAGCGCCGCGTTCACGGCGATCTCGGCCGTTTCCTCGTCGCGGATTTCGCCGACGAGGATGATGTCCGGGTCCTGGCGGACGATCGACCGGAGCCCTTTCGCGAACGTGAGGTTCGTCTGCGCGTTCACCTGGATCTGGTTCACGCCCATCATCTTGTACTCGACGGGATCCTCGATCGTCGTGATGTTCACGTCCGGCTGGTTCAGGATTTTGAGGAGCGCGTAGAGCGTGGTCGTTTTCCCCGATCCGGTCGGCCCGGTGACGAGGATCATGCCGAACGGCTTGTTCGCCGCCTCTTCGATGATCTCCTGGTGCCGCGCGGAGAGCCCGATGTCCGCGAGCGTGAAGCCTTCGATGTACGCCGCAAGGACGCGGAGCACGACCTTCTCCCCTTCGACCGTCGGGATGATCGACGTCCGGAGGTCCACGACGCGCCCGTCCTTCTCGAACCGGAGCGCGCCGTCCTGCGCGGACACGTGCTCGTCGATCCGGAGGTGGCTCTGGACCTTGATGCGGTTCAGGATGTTCTCGTAGTGCTCGCGCGAAATGCGCCCGGCGTCCTGGAGCACGCCGTCGACGCGGAACCGGACGAGGATTTCCTTCTGCTGGGGCTCGAAGTGGATGTCGGACGCATGGAACGTGAGCGCGTCCGTGAGGATCTCCTCGATGATCTCCGGCGCCACGCGCGTTTGCCCCTCGATGATCTTCGAGAAGCGCGTCTCGAGCGACTTCCGATACTGCGCGAGGACCGCGTTGATGTCTTCCGGGAGCGAGTACGCGATCGTGACCTTCCGTTTTGGGAGCAGGTCCTGGAGCGCCTTCCGGAGGCCTTCCTTCCTCGGGTCGTCCGTCGTCACGACGACGGACGCTTTCTTGTCGGCGAAGAGGACGATCCGGTACGCCTGCGCGGCCTCCTGCGGGATCTTCATGACCTGCTCGCGCGTGGGCACGTTATGGTCAAGGTCGGCGTACGGGACGCCGATCGCTTCGGCGATCGCCTGCCCAAGGAGGTCGCGGGTCAGGAGACCCTCGGTGATGAGGTACTCGATGGACGACGACCGGTTCTTCTTCGCAAACTCGACCGCGCGCGCCAGGTCGTCCGCGGTCACGTAATTCCCCTCAAGAAGAATGCTCTTTAGCGTCGGCTCATCGAGCGTCATAGCCCCTCGTCATCACCGCCTATGACCCGAAAAATTCATTCACGCGATTGACGATGTCGGCAATCGCCGTGTTCGATTTGATGAAGAATCCCTTTGCCCCAAGTTTCTTCGCGCGCTCGGCGTCTTCCTCCTGGCTCAGGTTCGAGAGGACGATGACCGGCGTGGCATTCCCGTCCGCCTTCAGCGCCTCAAGGACGCCGAATCCATCCAGATTCGGCATGATGAGGTCGAGGAGAATAAGGTCGACCTTCTCCTTTTCAAGACAATCAAGCCCGCACTTCCCGTCGGTCGCGCTCTTCACGTCATACCCCGCGTTCGAGAGCTTCAGCTCAAGCGCGCGCGCCATGGGTTTCTCGTCTTCGATGATGAGGATCTTTTTCTTTGAGGCCATAGGGGGTAATAGTGAGGTTTTGCGGTTAAGCGGTTCTTGAGGATCTTTGGGGTTAGGGCACAGAGCACAGGAAGAGTCGGATTGACTCCGGGCCCTTGGCAGAGAGCCCTGTGCTCGGTGCCCTGTGCCCTGTGCTCTAAAGCAGCGAAAGCCCCTCTTCGCCTTGGAATGAAGTGAGACGGCGCGGCTGTGAAGCGCTCGTGCCGGTCAGGGGGCAGTGTATCAATAAAGCGGGGTTCGTTGAAGGTGAAGGCGGGAAGAGAGATCATCGGTCGTCGAGCGGTTATGAGGATGGAGAGACGCTTTAGGCATAAAACCATCAGGCGCGAGAAAAACCTTCGTTTTTGTCATCCTGCGAAGCGGGATCCCTTTCCGGCTGAGTGCGTCCAATGTTCGGGGGCGTCCAAAAAGAGCCGAGGGTCTTGGAGGGCCCGACCAAGACCATGCCCTCTTGCCGTTGCCCTGAGATCTATAGGAATCAAACGGCTGGAAAGGGATCCCGCTTCGCAGGATGACAAAACGGGTGTTTATCTCAAATACGGCGTCACCGTCTAGCGACGACTCAACTCTTCGACTATTCGGCTCGAAGTGGTACCATCCGAATCGACGCTATGCCGGATGAACCGACAGGGAAAAAGAGAGGGTTGGACTACATGAAGAGCCCGATCGGGCTCATCGCGATCTTCGTGATCGCGTTTGTCCTTGGACGGTACGTGGCCGTCCAGGCGCCGGCCGGGACGGGATCAAGTGCGACGGCCGCAACGACGAGTACGGAGGCGGTGCGGCTTGGGGGGTACAAGTTCATCGCGCCGCTCCTCATGTGTTCCGGTCCGAACGCGCCGAAGAAAGACTTCGCAGAGTATCAACCGCTCAACCAAAAACTGAACGACGCGATCAACGGCCTCGTCTCATCCAAAAAAGCGGACCAGATCTCGGTCTACTTCCGCGAGCTCGACTCCGGACACTGGACCGGCGTGAACGAGAACGACGAGTACGAACCCGCGAGCCTCCTCAAGGTGCCGTTCCTCATCGCGTACTACAAGGAAGCGGAATCTGATCCGTCGATCCTCTCGAAGCCGCTCGCCTATGATGCGAATCCGGACCGGGACGAAGGGGAATACTACCGGGCGCCGGTCCTCGCAAAGGGGACGTACACCGTCGACGACCTCATCAAACGGATGATCGTGTACTCCGGGAATAACTCGCTCTACCTCCTCTCGCAGAACATCGACGCAAAATCCGTAATCGAAATCTACTCCGACCTCGGCGTGACCGTTCCCACGACCTCGACGCAGAAGGAATTCCTCACGCCGAAACTCTACGCCTCGTTCTTCCGCGTCCTCTACAACGCCTCATACTTGAGCCGCGACTCGTCGGAGCGGGCGCTCTCCCTGCTCTCGCAGACCACATTTAACGACGGGATCGTCGCCGGGCTCCCGAGCGGCACGCTCGTCGCGCACAAGTTCGGCGAACGCCCGATCGTCTCCCCAACCGACGCGACGGACATGACTGGCGCCGAGCTCCACGACTGCGGCATCGTCTACTACCCCGACGATCCCTACCTCCTCTGCATCATGACCCGCGGCAAGGATTTCGACGATCTCGCCGCCTCAATCGCGACCGTATCGAGGACAGTCTACCAGGAAGTCGACGCGCGTCATGGGAAGTAGCAGTTGGTAGTTGGTAGTTGGTAGTTGAGCGATCAGGCCCATCAGGGCGATGTGGTCGTTGACTCAACTGCTCAACTTTCTTTTTTTTGAGCAAGGAGGAAAAAATTGAGGAGCAGCAGCACGATGATCCCGAGGTACGCCACGACGTGGACGGGGGTCACGCGGGACCCGGACCCGAATTCGTCGATGCCGTTATAGAGGATCCAGAGGATAAAGACGATGTTCCCGATGCGCGCGATTGCGCGGAGCGCGGGCATGGGCTTGGTGGACATGGGGTGATCATACCGCGATCCTGCAAGGATGCAAAAAGCAGCGCTTTGTCATCCTGCGAAGCGGGATCCCTTTCTAGTCGTTTGATTTCAATACGTTTCAGTGCATCGGCGAGAGGCCATGGTCTTGGTGAGGCCTTCGAGACCCATGGCTCTTTTTGGCAGTCCCAAAACGCTGGCCGCAACCAATATTGAAAGGGATCCCGCTTCGCAGGATGACAAAATGGGGCTTTATTCTTTGCGTTCGACTATTCGACTACTCGACTATTCGACTATCGACTCGCGCATTTTATGATATGCTTCAAGTTGCCCATGAGCATCCGACGGAGTTCGACGATGATCGCCGCAGCCATCTGCGCCGTCCTGCCTTTTTGCGTCAACGCACAGTCATTTACGGACGTGACGAGCAAGACCTACGAACGGACGGCGATCGCGAGCGTCATCACGAACGGATGGATGCTGGGGGCGACGTCGAGCACGTTCGGATATGGGACGCCGATCACGCCGGATGACTGGCTCCGGATGCTGATGTTTTTAAGGACGAGCGATGCGTGTCCCGAGCTTGGGACGACACCGAATCAATACTGGACGCCTGACAATATCCGCGGATGCCTCGCGGGCGCCGGCGTGCCGATACAGTCTGGTCAGTCGGATCAGTCCGATCAGACCGATCAGACCGATCAGACCGCTCTCGTCCGGCGCGACGAGGCGATGCAGCAGCTCTTTGCATTGAGACGACGATCATTCGCGTTCCAAGAGCTCCAGACAAAGCCCGCGGGATACGTGGATCCGACGGACCTCACGGACATCCCGGCGAACCGTCTCGGCGCGATGATCGCGGCAGATCGATTAAAGTTGCTCTTCAGGACCAAAGGGAAACTCCTCCCCGCGTCTCCCCTGCTCCGCGAAGACGCGGCGCTCTCGGTCACGCGGTTCACGGATTGGGAGAAGCAGGGCGGCGTTGACAGCGAGACGAACGGGACGCTCGCGATCAGCAAAGATGCGACGCTGAACCACTGGAAGGACCTTGATACGGACATCTACGTGATCAAAGTGAAGACCGGCGGCGATACGATCATCCATCCGATCCTCCCCTACCGTTCGTACAATCCGGCGAAAGACGCGAAGACGGCCGCGACGACGCGCGACAATTTCGTGTACGAACCCGTGTCCGCGCTCGCAAAAGAATCCGGCGCGCTCGCGGCAATCAACGGATCTTACTTTGATGTCCAGTGGCCGTGGGGCCCGTTCGAGGATGTCGCGATCGTGGACGGGAAGACGACACTCTCGCGCACGGACCGCAGCACGTTCGTCGTGTGCAGCGATGGGAAGATGTACATCGGCAAGATGGATAAGAAAGCGCTGGCCGCGATCAAGTGCACGCCGAAGCAGGCGCTCGGCGCGGGACCGCTCTTCATGTCAAAGGGAACCGTGCTCACGCAGAGCACGAAAGAAGGTTTTGACGAGTACACGCTCTGGGAACGTCGCGTCGGCTCGAATGCGCGGACCGCGATCGCGATCTCGACGGACCGGAAGACCGCGTACGTCATCGTCGTGGCCGGCAAGTCCTATCCCGCGTTCGGCCGCGGCGGGTCGACGTTGGGCGCGTTCCTCAAATCGAAATACCCCGACATCGGCGACGCCATGATGTACGACGGCGGCGGCTCGACCGCGCTCGTTGCGAACGGCGCGCTCCTCGTGGGAAGCGGCGAGAGCGGCAATACGACGGAGCGCTCCGTCATCTCCGCGCTCGGCATCTTCTCGAAGAAAGCGGAGGCATCCGCGGCCGCCGCATTCGCGAAAGAAAAAGCGAAGCGCTGGGACAGCGGCGCCGTCGCCATCAAAGTCGTGAAACCGACAACACCCTTTGATTGGCAGACGGTCAAAGAAGCGAAGAGCGGCGGCTCCGGCGTTTCGATCAGCGGAACGCGCGGTTCGAGCATCCAGGTCCTTGATACGGAAGACAACGTGATGACGTATAAATTGACGTTCGACCTCGTCGCGTCCGACAAGACGTCAAAGCTGACGATCGCGCGGCGGCAGGGCGTGGATGCGGACGGCTGGAAGATTCCCACGGAACTCCACGTCATCAACCCCAAGGACGGCACGGACACGGACATCATCAAACTCATCGCCTACATGCCCGCGAGTCAGAAACCGGATCTGAAGACGTTCGACGTGATCATGTTCGGCAAATCCGGCATCGTCTTCGGCGACGCGACGGGCCGGAGCTGGTACTACTACACAAAAGACCGGCAGCTGTCGCCGGCGACGTTCTTGAAGAAGGCGACTGCAAAGACGAAAAAATAACATTATGTCATTCCGAGTACCGTCCGCCGCCGCGGCGGACGGTGCGAGGAATCGAAAAGGAAACCTTCTCCTTTTATATATTGAAACGTTTTCTTTTTCGATTCCTCTCACCGTCTACGAGACGGCGGTCGAACCGCCGTCTCATAGACGGTGAGAGGAATGATATAGGGGTTTTGCCGTTTAACATAAAAAGCACGCAGATGCGGGCTTTTTATGTATCCGATGCGGAGGGAGCCAGATCTCAGTCAGACGCTTTCTTGCCGTAAAGGAGATACACGCCGCCGTTGCGGATGTCCGTGAGAGGGACCACGATCTCATCGTTCGCGTAAAACATTTCCTGGTTCGTCATGTACGCTGTCCCCTCTTCAGTCGCCGGAACATCGCTGAGCAGCCTGTTTCCGGACGCGTCGAGTTCCGAAAAATACACCTGCTGGCCGTTCACGCGCGAGTCGTTCCATACGGCACCGTACGCATGCCCGTCCCATGCCAACAACGGAGCGTTCCCCGCGTGCGTAATTCCGGAAAGGTAGAACGGCTCATTCAGCAACTGGCCGTCTGAAGAGACGCCGGCAAATTTCACCCGTTGAGTGGTGAGCCCGCCTTCTTCGCCCTGCTCTTTCCACGTGACCGCATAGCTCGAACCGTTCCATGCGATCGCCGGAAACGGTTCGGGCTGCGGGTTGGACGTCAGCCGCAACGGTTCGCCCGCCGGGTCTCCGTTCAACGAGACGCGCTGGAGGTACGCGTCCGAAGGCTGGCTCGCGACCGGGGACTGCCAGACGATACCGTATGAAGAACCGTTCCAGACGGCCGACAGTCCACCCGTATTCCCCGTTCCGTTCGCGGTCAGCTGGCGATCCGCCATGGCCCTGGTACCCGTCGGCGAGAGCCTTGTCATGAAGACCTCGGCATTTGATGTCGATGCGCTTGAAATCCAAAAAAGGCCGTACCCTGTCCCATTCCAAAGGAGGTGAGGGTAGGTCGAATGGCCGATCGTCTGATTCGTAAGCTGGATATCCCCGCCGATCCGCTCGCCGTAGATCGTAAATCGAGCCAAATACAATCTGGACCACGTCCCGTCGTTTCGCCGATCCGCCCACACAACCGCATACTCGTGGCCATCCCATGCGATCGACGGATGACCGGCTCGCTTCCGGCCTTCACTGACTAAAATCGGATTACTAAGGGAATGCGGCTCTGAGCCCGCCAACTGCAAGTACACGTCGCCGCGTTCGTCGTCCTTGCTCGTCGCCCACACCACGCCATACCCGGAATCGCTCTTGGCGATGTGCGGATCCCCGCCGACATCGCCCAAATACACGCGCCACCAATCGTACCGCACCGTCGGCGGGAGCGGCGGCGGCAAAAACGGCGACGTCGGATGCGGCACCGGCGTCACCTGAAGGCAGATCATGGCGGTAACGATAATCGCCAAACATGATACGACGGTCAGCGCCGTTGAATTGAGCAACGACACCGTCCCCTTCCCCTTCGTGCGGAATCCCGTTCGCGTATTCTTTTTAAATATGGACATATAAAGAATTGATGTTCAATCAATCGGAACGGCGCTCCATCCGATTCCGTTCCGTTCCCGGTGAAAAAAATTCTGTGCTCGGAAGACTGAAGACAAGTGTACTCCGATCACGCGGCAACGTAAAAACGATCCGCCGTGGCGGATCGTTTTTATGTGGCGGGTGCGAAGGGATTCGAACCCTCGATCTTCTCCGTGACAGGGAGACGTGTTAACCAGGCTACACCACGCACCCAAACGATAACTGCCGGAAGCGCAGGAAAATTATCATAAGTTTGCGAGGTTGGCAAGGGGGAGCGATGAGCGTTTGCCGTTCGCCGTTTTGTGCCTATACTTGAAACATGAAAAAGCCGCTCATGGTCAAATCCGATCTGGACGCGAAGGTGATGGCGCTCGTGAAAAAGACGGACAAGAAAACGCTCGTCATCTGGGCGTGCGATTGCGCGAGACGCGTGCTCCGGTATTTTGAAAAAAACGATCCAAACGATAAGCGTCCGCGTCAAGCAATCGGTGCGGGACGGGCGTGGGTGCGGACCGGCGTCTTCAGGATGGCGGATATCCGCAGGGCATCCCTCTCGGCTCATGCGGCGGCGCGAGACGTTCAGGATGACGATGCCGCGCGCTCGGCCGCGCGCGCCGCGGGGCAGGCCGTTGCGGCGACGCACGCCAAACTCCACTCGGCCGCCGCCGCCATCTACGCGGCGACCGCCGTTCGAAATGCGACCGGCTCCATGGAGAAAACGAATAAGGAGCGGGAATGGCAGTACAGACATTTGCTGGACTTGAGAAGCCGTCATGAGGGGAAGCGAGTGATGGCGTGTCTGTGATTTTATTGATAGACTTGGCTGAACGTTATCGCTCGATATAATTGATTTAATGATATATCTATGAAAATCAGTAACGTGGTATTGGCGCCCGCCGGACTTGTCCTGGCGGTTATTTTTTTCTTCGCGACCGGATCTCCGGCGCAGGCGGCGTTCACGCCGAACCTGGGGATGGCCAATACGTTCGGCGTCCTTGCGCATGCCTACAACAATGCGTCCACGGCCAGGCCGACCATGGTCTCGATGGATCTCGGGTATACGACGTTTTCGGGCCAAACGCCAATGGTCGGCGGCACCACGTACGTCGGCGATGCGACGTATGCCCAAGCGGGGGCGGATCAGCACAGCGCATCGGCCGTATTGGATGCCCAGCCGTGCACCGTGACCTTCCCCGGATCGGTTGACCTGGCGACCGATGCGACGCACGGTCCCGTCGGCGTGTATACGCCCGGGGTGTACTGCAGTCCGGGGGAAATGACCGTGGGCAACAGCGGAGCGATCACGCTAAGCGGCGCGGGAACCTACATTTTCAGATCTTCCGGCGGGCTCACGGTCATGGATAATTCGCACGTGAATCTGGCCGGTGAGGCTTCGGCGTGCGACGTC
The DNA here is from genome assembly GCA_963835915.1 of Candidatus Uhrbacteria bacterium. Taxonomy (GTDB): domain Bacteria; phylum Patescibacteriota; class Patescibacteriia; order 2-12-FULL-60-25; family 2-12-FULL-60-25; genus 2-12-FULL-60-25. The sequence continues at coordinate 332,158 of CAWIHE010000004.1, read as the reverse complement.
TTTTGGACGCCGACGTCGCCGCCGTCCAAGAGCACGACCATCGGATCGGCCGCGATGTTCGTCGGAACCGTGATCGAGCCGCCCGGGGCGGCGAACAACGACATCACCGTGGGCTATGATGCGGACTGGTACGGCAGGGCCCTGGCGTTCGACGGGAGCGTGACGACGAATCCGATCATCGGAAAATATATCCGAATCAGCGCGCCGACGTGCGCACCGCCGCCTCCGCCGCCGCCGGCCACGCTGTATATCGTTAAAAACGTGGTCAACAATAACGGCGGCACGGCTGTCCCTTCGAGCGCGATGATCCACGTGAAAAACGGCGGAGCGGACGTTGCCGGCAGTCCACATGCCGGAGCAAGTTCGCCGGGAACGTCGTATACGCTGGACGCGGGGACGTACACCTTGAGCGAGGACGATCTTCCGGGATATACCGGTGCGCTGACCGGGAGTTGCGCCGATCTGTTGGTCACGACCGGGAAAAGCAACATCGCGCTCGCCGGGGGCGGCGAACACGTCCTCGGCACCGTCACCCTGAATAGCGGCGACGTCAAAACCTGCACCATCACGAACGACGACATCGCTCCGGCCACGCTGCACATCATCAAAAACGTGATCAACAACAACGGCGGCTCATCGTTCGCGTCGAGCGCGGTCATCCACGTGAAATACGGCGGAGCGGACGTTGCCGGCAGTCCGCATGTCGGCGCGGGTTCGCCGGGCATCTCGTATACGCTGGATGCGGGTTCGTACGCCGTAAGTGAAGAGGATGTTTCCGGATATACCAGGACGTTTAGCGGGGATTGCGATGCGAACGGGAATGTCACCTTGGCGGCCGGTGACAACAAAACGTGTACCGTCACGAATGACGACATTCCGCCCCAGTCGCCGCCGGCCCTCCTTCATGTCATCAAAAACGTCATCAACGACAACGGCGGCACGGCCGTCGCATCCGGCGCGTCGATCCATGTCAAACGCGGTTCCGGGGATGTTGCCGGCAGTCCGCAAGCCGGCGCGGGTTCACCGGGCACGATGTACGCGTTAGACGCGGGGACGTATACCGTGAGCGAAAATGACGTTCCCGGATATACCAGGACGTTCAGCGGGGATTGCGATGCGAACGGGAATGTCACATTGGTTTCCGGCAACAGCAAGACCTGCACCGTCACGAATGACGATACTCCGCCCCAGTCGCCGCCGGCCTTCCTCCACGTCATTAAAAACGTCGTCAACGACAACGGCGGAATGGCCGCCGCGTCGAACGCGATCATCCATGTGGTGGGCGACAAGGGAGACGTCGCCGGCAGCCCCCAGCCGGGCGCGGAGTCGCCCGGGACGACCTACGCGCTGGACGCGGGATCCTACACCGTCAGCGAGGACTTCATGTCCGGATACGCGGTCGCGATCGGCGGAGATTGCGCCCCGAACGGAAGCATCGCGCTGGCTTCAGGCGAAACCAAAACGTGCACGATCACCAATAACGACATCCCGATCCAACCGCCCCCGCCGCCTCCGCCCCCGCCCCCGCCCCCGACGCCGCCATGCGACGTCTGCGCCAAGCTGTCGTACGACGTGTACATCGTGAATCCCGACGGGACCCAGCGCCATTCGGACACGCCGTGGGTCAGGGTCACGGAGCGCGGAAACGGGATTCTCCGCTATTCGTTTGAAGACCGGTCGATCGATCCGACGGATCCCAGCTACGACTTCAACGACTCGGTCGTTGACGTTGACCTCAAAAACTGCCAGAGCGTGACGTTCATGTTCGTGAGCTCGGATGCGACGTGGAAGCACAAGGTCCGGTTCAGGGTGCTGATCAACGGCGTCCTGAAGACCGATACGCTCGTCACGGACGATTCGGCCAAGGTCACCGGTACGACCAAAACCGTGAACGCGACAAAGGGGATCTCAACGGCCCAAATGTGCTCGGCGCCTTCGACGACGCCTTCAAAAGGCCTGAAGGGCAAAATCCTCCTGCAAGTCCAGCAGCACGGCGAGGCCTGGTACGTGGATCCGACGTCAGGAAAAAGGTTCTACATGAAGGACGGACCGACGGCCTATGAGATGATGAGGAGCTTCGGTCTGGGGATCACCGACGCCGATCTGGCCAAAATCCCGAGCGTGAATACCACGGATGAATTAAAGCAATCCGCGAGCGTCTGCGCTTCAAACAAACTCGCGAGACAGGTCAGGGGAAGAATCCTCCTGCAAGTTCAGCAAAACGGAGAGGCCTGGTACGTCGACGTGAACACCTGCCGCCGCATCTACATGAAAGACGGGGCCGCGGCCTACACGATCATGCGTTTTCTCGGTCTGGGAATCACGGATGCCGATCTGCAGAAGATTCCCGTGGGGGAATAGCCCGTCCGGACATCTACAGCCAATACCGTCCTTTCGGGCGGTATTGCGTTTGACGGCATAAGGCCGAAATCCATCCGCTTGTGACCGGTATCGTTTGGACCTATACTGCCGGTGTTATGAACAAACGATTTTATATCCTGTTCGCTCTCGTTTTCCTTGCAGGGCTAGCCCCGGCATCTCAATCCAAGGCCGAAGTGTTGGCCAGCAAGTTTAAGGGCCGCATCCTCCTGCAGGTCGAAAGCCGCGGCGAGGCCTGGTACGTCCGTTCCAAGGATTTGAAGCGGTACTACATGAAGGACGGCGCGGCCGCGTATGCCATCATGCGTTTTTTCAGTCAGGGAATCACGGACGACAACCTCGCAAAGATTCCTCAAGTATCGAATACGTCCGAAATGAAAGCGGCCGCTTCGGCCTGCACAGCCAGCCCGCTCGGCAACCGGTTCCGCGGGGAAATCCTCCTGCAGGTCCAACAGCACGGGGAGGCCTGGTACGTGGACCCGGTGAAGTGCCGCGCGATCTACATGAAGGACGGAGCCGTGGCGTACGAAGTGATGCGCTTCCTGGGATTCGGCGTCTTCACGCGCGACCTTGAAACAATCCCGGATGGCGGCGCGGTTCCCGGCGCCGACTCCGGCGCGGCAAGCCCTCCGGCCTCGCAACCGCCGTCCGCCCCATCCGCGCCCGACCTGTCATGCGCCAGTCCCACGGACTCGAGTCACATGGATATTTTTGATTCCCATGCCCACATGCCGCCCGAGGTCAGCGCATCGATGATGATTTCGGAGATGGATAAGGGAGGCGTGAGCGTGGCGAACCTGTACACGAGTTCGGACAATTCGCTCGCCGCCATCTCCCAGTACCCCGGCAGATTTATCACGTTCGTCGATACGCCCGACAATCCGAAGCCGTCCACGTGGCTCACGCAGGGCCAGGCATTCGTCGCATCCGCCGAGCAGCAGTTGAAGACGGGAAAATATTACGGCATCGGCGAAGCGAATTTGAGGTACTACAGCCAGCCGACCCCGCCCGTTCCGCCCCCGGACATCTACGTTCCGCCGGACAATTCGATCTGGCTTCAGCTCGTGGACCTCGCGGCCAAGTATCACGTCCCGATCTCGTTCCACTTCGTGCCCGACGACGCAACGGCGAATGCCGCGTTCGAGCGGATGCTGAATCACAACAGCAACGCCACGCTCATCTGGGCCCATCTCGGATTCAACAACATGCCGCTCGACCGCGCCACGCTGAACGACTACCTCCTGCGGTACCCCGCCTGTATTTTGACACGGCCGGGATTCAGGGCATGCAGTCGCCCGGCGCGAATTGGGAACGTCTCATGCCGAACGGCCAGTTGGACAAGGACTGGAAACAATTCTTTGAGACGTGGAATACCCGCATCATGGTCGCTACGGATGCGGGAGGGGGCAAAAACGGTCTGGGGCGATGGCAGAACTATACGGGTACGATCGCCGATGACGCCCCAATCGACGCCATCGGACACTGGAGGACTTTCGCGTCGTACCTGGATCCCAACACCGCGCGCAACATCATGAGCGGCAATGCCAGAGAGCTCTTCTTCAAAGAACAGAAAACCGCCTATGCGTATTCGGTCGCATCAAACGGCCAGTGCCTTCCCGTCTCCGTCCGTTCCGAATCCTCCGTTTCAGCCCTGTCGTTCAACCCGACTACGCGCACGATCACCTTCACCGTGGCCGACTCCAACGGGACAACGGGTCATGCCGCGATCACCCTCCCGGCGGCGCTCGCCGGCAAAAATTTCACGGCGTCCGTGAACGGCCAAAGCGTAACGTCCCAATCGACTTCAGACGCCAACAGCACGACCGTGAGCCTGGACTACGGCGGCGGCATCAAAACGATTACGCTGACCGCCACGGGGACGCCGTAAGCAGGAGTCCCCTTTTCACTTTCCCGAACGCCGACTGCCTGCGGTTGGCGTTATTCGGGAAGGTGTAAGGAACCATCCATCTCTACAAGTCGTCAAAACAATACTCACGACTCACGGCTTCCTTCGCCTTGACGAATCACTTTGATGCGAGTGTACTAGACGCAGGACGTTCACAGATCAACGGTCGCGTTTAACGCGACGAAACGCGAAGGAGGAATCCCATGCTGTCACCATGGCCGAATCCAAAATCGGATCCGGATTACGAAAACGAGCGGGCGCAGGAAGAAGTGCCGGCGAAGCGCAAGCGCGACGGCCTTCTGCCCATCATCGTCGTCGTCGCGCTCGGCATCCTGGTCGTCATCTACTACGCGGCCAAAGCGCTCATGGCCGCGTGATACGCACACGAAGCGCACAAACGAAAAAAACTCATCACCACGGAGGACTGCCATGAGCGGATATGAATGGGATAGAGCCGAGAGGGATGCGAATGGCGAAAACTCGGAATCGCCTCGCGACGAGGAGCCGGAACGGCCTCCCGTGGAGCTGAAGCGGAAGAACCCCTTGCCTTCCATTCTCTTCTGGATCGTCATCTTTGCCGCGATCGTCTGGCTGATCGCCAAGTAACCGCAACTCGCGATCCGAACGCGAAGGAGAACGGCCATGAGTGGATACGAATACGATGAATATAAGAGGAGCATCGCCATCGAAAACGGTGAAGATCCCGACGCGAAGCCGGAACCGCCGCCAGGAAAGTCAAAGAAGGAAAAACTTGAGAACGCTCTCATCCTCGGCATCGGCATCCCCATCGTCTTGCTCATCGTGTGGTTTTTCACCAAGTAAGCGCGAATGCACGTTCCCGCAAGAGGACCGAACGCAAAGGATTCATGACCATGATGGACGTCGGCGGGTACATCTGGGTTGAACTCCATCCAACAGTGGACAGGAGAGTGGAAGAAAAAAGAGGATCCGGCATCCTGCACGTGATCGCGCACGTTGAGCCGACGGAGACGCCGCAGGGCAGCGAGGCGCAAGAATTCACCGCGACGTGCGGGTTCAAGAAGGACAGCTGGTTCTCGCATGGGATGGGGTTGATGGAACCTCACTTCCCTGACACGCCTCCCGAGGGCATCCCCCTCTGTCCGAAATGCTTTCCGGACGGGCACGCATAGAAGTACATTCCCGCGAGAGGACCGAACGCCGTACGGCGCGTCGGTCCTTTTCTGTTTCGATCGATTCCTTTTTCCGAGGAGTTCGTTCTTTCACTTTCCCGAACGACGTCGACCGTCCGCGGGCGGCGGCGGAGGGACCCCTTTCGTCAGGAATAGAAAAGGCGCCGACGATGGAGATCGTCGGCGCCCTGCAAGATGAGGTGACTTGCCTCAGTTGACGTTGAAGAACGCGGAATCGAGATACTGGAAGCCGTTCCCGGTGTCGATGTAGATGCGGTACTCCCAGGAGCCCGGCCATACGGAGGAGGTCGTCGGCTGGAAGTACGTCTTGGACCAGCCCCACTGACCGACGTTGTTCCAGTCGGTGATGTAGTTCCATTGGTATGTTCCGTTGATATAGACCTCTTCCTTCCAACGGAAGTTTGCGTACACGTTGTTGATACGGATGAGTCCGATGGCCGTTTGACCCGAGCTGAACGAACTCGACGGATTCTGACACGTGTATTCCCAGTTCGTCGAAGCATCGCCCGTGACCGGACCGCGACAAGTAACCAGGTCACCATCGTACTCGAACGGGATCACGTACGGCGTGACGGTGAAGCTGAGGGTGTCGATGTTTTGGAATCCGCTCCCGCTGTCTACGGAGACGCGATACTGCCAGTTGCCCGGCTGGGCGTTTTGCATTATCGGCCAGAAGTAATTCTTGGCCCAGCCCCACTGACCGACATCGTTCCAGCCGGTCGTGTAGTTCCACTGGTACGCGTTGTCTTTGTACACGTCGACGGCGAATCGGAAATTCGATGTGATGTTGTCGATGCGGATGAGACCGTTCACCGTGTCGCCCTGCCGGAACGTCGTGCTCGGGATACCGCAGGTATAGACCCAGTTGGTGTCCTGGCCGCCCGTAACCGGACCGAGACAGGTGTAGCCGTTGCCGTCGTAGGTGTAATGAACGCTCGTTCCATTGTATAAGGCGATGTAAACGGGATAGCCCGTGCCGCTCGGGTGGACCCTGAAGCGGGCCGTATCAACGAACTTCTCCGGGCCGCCTTGAGGCATGACATAGAGATCGAATCTCCATTGCCCCACGAGCGCGTAATTGAGCTCCGGCCAGAAATGACTGTACTGCCATGCGCCTGAACTCACGACGTTGAGGCCGGTTGTCCAGTCCCACTGGAAGACGTCGTCTTTATACGCCTTGACCTTGAACTGATGACTCACGTTCACGTCGTACAGCCGCAGCAGCACCCATGCCTGCGACCCCTCCGCGAAATCGCTCATCTGTGAACAGGTGTAGAGCCAGTTCGTTGAAGCGCTGCCCGTGGGCTGATTCGAACAGACGATCGGAGGATCACTATGGGAGTACAGAGGGCCACTAGCCGGGAAGTGAGTTGTGATGAAGGTTCCCGGAGGCACGAAGCTGTTAGAGTCGCACCCCGAGGGGAGCGTAGGGCTCGCGTCTTGAATGGTCGAACAGGGCATCATCCCAAAATTATTTATTGGGTATGTTTTCCCAGGGATTATTCCCCAGTGCAGGTGGTCGTCATTATGTGTTGACCCAAAAGCATACGTGCCGTCCACGTTGTAGTAACCGCCGATAGCTCCGATGGGCTGTCCTGCGGGAACGGGATCTCCTATATGGATGCTTGAATTATGGCGTAAGTGCCCATAGAGGGAGATGAAGGGCTTTCCACTAGCATCAAGGTGTTGAACGAGGATTCCGTCATTGCACGTATTGGTTCCAGTGGCATTTAGACTCGCATCGTAGTAATCGTAACCCCAGCCGGAACTGCATTTGCCCTTTTGGGGAATAGGATTACCTTTATTATTACTTACCAGTACGACGGTCCCGCTGGCTATCGGATATACCGGCGTTCCGGCGGCCGCCGCGAAATCGCTTCCGATGTGGCATTGGCCCGTTGTATATTTTCCAGTGCCACATTTCCCATAATTCGCGTCCGACCATGAACTCATTGACGCGAGCGGGTATGTAAGACCGTTAGGCGCGACGAGCTTTGAAGCGCTTGTCCCAATCCTTTCATTGTCTAAGGTACGCCCGTCGCCGCAACTGAATGCGAAAGACAACAGGCACAAAAGGAGCATCTGAAATGCACGTCCCATGGGGACCTCCTGAACAGAACCGTCAAAAACACGATTTACCCCCAAGACATCATGTCAATGAGATATCGTGCCCCCGAGACCGTCTCGAGCGACAAAATATTAACTTAAGATCAATCGTTTCGGCAAGGCGTTGACATCTAGCCAAACTCTCTATACATTGAAGTTGATTATGATGCCCCTACCCCAAAAAAGACTCTCTTTTATACTCGGTGTCCTGATCCTTATTGGCGGAATATTTTTTGTCCTTACATGGAAGCAATCAGAAAATCGTAAATCTAATGTCACGACATCGACGCAGTCCAAACCGGTCGCTCCGAATCCTTTAGCTGAGGAAACGAGTTCTTCGACGACTCAAATGGGCAACGCTCCCCAATCAACGTCTTCAACGAACGAAGCGGTTACCGTCGCGCCCTATAACGAACTCGTAAGTAATACCGCTGATGGACAAACCATAAAGAATACACAGTGTGATTTTACATATAAGATTCCGGTGGGCTGGTCAGTCGGCGGTCTCTTCGGCGGATCTATTATTTTAAGCCCCGAAGATCAACGTACGAATGAGGAATGGGACAAGGCCCATCAAGATCTCATCCAACACCAAGAAGGAGATACCCCGCCGGGTCCGGATGCTAAAAGTCTATCCATCGGTTGCGAAGACAATATCGACGCGTACAAGAAAAGCATGCCCGGTCTGGTGCGGTTCAACGATTTTGAAAACGCACAAAATCTTGCCGAAGCGATCGCGTCAAGCGCCTTCCATGCAACGAATACCAATCTTGCGTTAGTAAAAACGATAAAGATTAACGGGTGGGATGCGTATGAAATAGATCGAACTAACAGAGGCGCTGATGGGGTACGCCGTACGTTCTATAGCATCGTTCTTGAAAAGGGAAAGATATACGATTTCACGTTAGACTTTACCGAATACGATAAACTTTCTCCGGCCGTGAAGCAGATCATCCAGAGCATCTCGTTCGAGAAATAAAATCTACCCGTCTAAAACGAACAACAAACAGGGCGACGACAGCGCCCTGTTTTGTTCGCCTCGACAAAAGGCGCCAAGCGTCCTACAACACCCTCATGATCCCCTTCCCTTCCAGCGGGCAATTCATTGTGTACTGCTATGCGGTGCTCTTCGTGTATCTGATCGCGATGGCGATGTACGGGAAGCTGGCGGCCAAGGGGAAACTGGATCAGCGATGGCGCTTTCTCATCCTCATCATCGCTCTCGTCGCGTTCACGAGCGTCCCGGACATCCGGGTCCGCCGGATCGGGGGCGGGACCTTGTTCCCGCTCACGCCCGCGGTCGCGATCGCCGCGGACATCCTCACGTTCTGCGGCCTGGTCATTGCCATCTGGGCGCGCCGCACGCTCGCCGCGAATTGGAGCTTGCACCCGACCATCCAGGAACACCACGAACTCATCACGCAGGGGCCCTACGCCTACGTCCGCCATCCCATGTACACGGGCATGCTCCTCATGCTCCTCGGCGTCGCCGTGTTCTTGGGCAACGCGGCCGGGTTCATCGTCCTCGCCCTCGTCTTCATCGTCATCTCCTATCTCCGCATCCGCCCCGAAGAAGAACTCCTCGCCAAGCGTTTTGGGGGGAAGTGGGAGGAATACAGGAAGAAGACGAAGAGGTTGGTGCCGGGGGTTTATTAAGACTAATCATATGTTAGATATAAAAACGCTTAATCAATTTAGAGCCAAAGTTGACTGTGCTTATCAGCAATTTTGTGTATGGATGTATGCGAATAATGAATTCGCGAGACACCAAAAAGAATGGGATCCAATAGCAATACCACAAAAATTATATAAAACTGAAGAATTTTCACAGATTAAAGGGTGTAGGTATAAAAATTATTGGGATGTGGTCATTTCCTCTCTTCAGCAGAGTTGGATCTTATCATTAGCGAGACTATTCGATCCGGCTTACCATTTTAGTGATAAGAAAAAAGATTCTCCTCGTTTATCTGTGCAATACTTATTAGAATTACTTGATGATGAACCGCTAGCTCAAATAATTCGTGGAAGTTTTAGACAATGTGACCCCACGATAAAATCGATAAAGATGCTGCGAGATAACTTCCTTGCTCATAATGATATACATTTTCCTAAAACGAATATTAATGCTGGAGTCGAAAATCTTTTTAAGATATTGGACGATGCCATTTCTAACATAAAACGCAACAAACCGCACCTCCTAGAATGTAGCAATGTCAATTTACAGTATATAGATGATTTGTCTCGCAGTGGTGTTAATGAAATTTTTGAGGCTTTGGTCTTTACCGGCAAAACAGCCATTTCTGATTCATGATCGTTCTGTCTCAATACGAAGCATATTCGCTCTATTCAAAAGGACTGTTTTTCCGTCTTTTCGGTATCGAATATTTTCCCGGTCGATGCGGAAGACGTCCGCGTCTCGGATCGGCTCCACGAGGCCAACGATGAAGATGTCGAATTTACTAATGACAATTTGTCGAAGGGATTCCTGGTACGCTTCGGCCATGAGACAGAAATAGCTAAAACCGAAAAGCACGAAAGTCCAGGGGCTATTTTGAGATCGAAGTTCGGCGGAGACTACATATGCCAGCGCAATGTTGGCCACCCATAGCCACCTTCCGGAGCAACACACGATCCATGATTGGTGCAGTTCGGAGAAAAATTTTTTAATATCGATATCTTTACGCTTTAGATCGTGTGTTATCGGATGGTTTTCGATGTACGCATAAATTGCATCCTTCAGTCTTCGACTCGAATCCTTCAGACCGAGTTTTTTACGTCCAACTTCATCAGCTGAGATAGTATACCCAAATAGGAAAAATAATGTGATCGCGAGGTAAACAAGATGAACCAACGGCCCCTCAAACCTAAAACGACTCAATTCGTACCCTATAACAAATGGGGCAGAAAGGTGAAATACAAAAAACTGAATACCCGAAATCTCCGCATCCCACTTACGATCATCGGCGTAAGGTTTGATGTCTGTCATCATCCTTCCGAGGTAATTAATGAGATACCATGCGACGGCAGCGACAAACGATGGCTTGAGCAAGTCGAGAAGGCTTTGGAAATTGCCCATAGACGAAATACATTATTCCGATGGGCCAAAAAGTCAAAACACCGATGTAGTAATATGCAGACGTTCCAAATACGAGTACAATTCGGTTTATGCCATCTAAAGGTCCATTTAAATGGTCTTTAAGCGCAATATTTTTTGCGCTCGTCATCTTAGGCGCGGGCTGCACGACGACCCGTCAGGTTCAAAGTTCAAATCCGCCACCGGCCGTTCAGACGGCTCCAAGCGCTCCTGTTGTTTCGAGTGCTCAAGATATTCCCTCCGTTCCAGATTCTCCGAGCGTCCCAACGACACCACAAGCCGAAGAAGCTCCGGCGGTTCCAACGACCCCGTCTAAACCGAATGCTCCAGACTCCAAAGATGTTCCCTCGGTTCCGGTCGCTCCCGCCCCAACGCCTGCCCCGATCGTACCAACTCCAAGCGAACCAGAAACGCCAAGCGCCCCCTCTCGCTCCTGCTGCAAGGTCTGCTCGAAAGGAAAAGCCTGCGGAGATTCGTGCATTTCAAGAAGCTATACGTGCCACAAGGGGCCCGGGTGCGCATGCGATGCAGATTAAAAAAATGGCCTCTCTACACCAGAGATCAGATTCGCGCTTCCGTGGAGAATATGATTTACTACTTCATATATGTTAGAAGCAAACGAGATTGGGTTACTTACTGACGATTATTCAATTTCCAAAAGAACCCACGAAGAAACAAAGTCATTATTTTCTAGCCTAGGATTTGAGGTAAATGATGAAAGATGTGACACTTCCGCTGCAGGTGGACCGGGTTGGCTTCCTCATGATTTTGTACTTTCAATGTCAAGCCATCTATTTGACGCTGCATTGGGAGTAATTCTTACAAAAGGATTAGATAAACTGATAAATATATATAAACAAGTTAAACAGTTAGACCGTCCTTCCTCCTTAAAAAAAGATCGTCAAATCCATTTTTACATATCGACTGATCTAGCTTTTAGCGTCCAACTTTATTTTGAATTAGATACCTTTAATTATTTTAGTGGCCAAGAAATTAGTGAAAAAAAAGAAATCGAAGAAGCATTTAGAAAAATCCCCTATGCCTATTCAGATATTCAATCAGTATTAACGGAAAAACTTTTTGAACTTCTTGGGAAACCAATGTCCATTATTCTACGATATGATTTTGTTCTAAAGTGTTGGCTAATATATGATCACGATTCCGATGCCTCTATCTTTTTTGCTGATACGCCCTTTGCGGCCAAGCCAGAAAATAATTCAATTTTCAAAAAAATTTCTAATTTGCTACGCAATATTTAAGAGCTAAAAAGACTTAATTTTGATATTTTTTTGAAAGCCAATCCAATACCGCCTTCTGGCTTTCAATGGTACCCCTTCTCACTTGGGATATGAGTTGAATGGTGTCGGGTTTTTGTGATCCCGCATTCTGAAGTCCCTCGTTGCAACTCGTGCAGATAGCTTTCAGGTTTGACGGCTGATCAGAGCCGCCTTTTGATTTGTCGATAATGTGCCCGATGGTAAGACGAACAGTCCTTCCGGGATGAAGTGGGTCTGAATCGCCCGCGGCTAAACCACAGCTCTGACATGTAAAACCATTCCTCTCTAGCACAAAGGCCCTAGTCTCTTTCGAAATATCCCTCGCAAAAGCGGGCCTACGTTTCGTAGTTTCTAATAAATATTGCCCTGGCTTTAAACTGGCGCGGTCTTTATGTGACAAAATCTGATAACCCTCTTCATCTCGTAATTCACGTACGCGCCTTCCCCACTCAGCAGCCCAACCCGAAGCTTTCTGAATTTCTTTCGAGCTAATAACCTTTCCAGTGTTTTTCAAAAAATACTCAAGGACCCTCTTCTTTGAACTCTTTTCTTTTTTCATACTACACCAATGGCCTCTTTAATTCTCAGCCCTACAGCACTAGCGACTGCAGGCGGGAACGCATTACCAATTTGACGATAGGCCGATGTTTTCCGCCCAGGAAAATGCCAGGCGTCCGGAAATCCCTGGATTCGCGCTGTCATACGTACCGTTAATCTCGGGAGTCCGTCCATCGGAAACTGCTTCTCTGGAGCTGAATCTGCGATTCCAAGCCCATCGACGCCTAAGACCTTCCACCGCAAACGAGCGCGAGTTGGCCCTAAATCTGGGCCACCGTGTTTTTTTGATCCCCCGACTAGCGTCGGGCTAACATCGTTAGCTTTTTTTGACCAGGAAATAGGCTCCGCCCCAACCTTTCTCAGACATGAGATCAAATAACGCCTCCCCCACAGTAAGTTTTTTTGAAGGTTGGTTTGGCCATTTAAAATGATCCTTAAATTTAAACTTTGTTGCTGCGAGAATAAATCTTGGTCTCAATTGAGGAACGCCGAAGTCGCAAGCATTTAGAATCCTCCACTCCGACCAATACCCCATGTCATGCAGTGTTTTCTGGATGCCCTGTCTATAGGTTTCAAATTTTACTGATGCTAAGCCAGGAACATTCTCAAGTAATACTGCTTTTGGCTGGGATTGCTTTACGACCTTTAGTGCAAAGGGGAAAAGATCTCTATCATCCTTCTCTCCAAGTTGCTTTCCGGCTATTGAAAAAGGGGGGCAGGGCACTCCACCTGCAACAAGGTCAACACCGAAAAAACTTTTTGCATCAAAAGATTTAAGATCTCGATTAATAACATTCAGCTCGGGTCGATTATAGGAAAGCGTTCTGCAGTAATCTTCTTCAATCTCAACTGCTCCAACGCATTCAAATCCTGCCTGCTCTAAACCCAAAAATTGACCTCCGCCTCCAGCGCAAAGTTCTAGAACGGTTTTCTTTATTTTCCTAAACATAGAATGCGTATAATCTATCATGTAAGCTTGGCCGAGTGTAATAATAGCAAATGTTCTACTTTTGTTCTATACACCTGTGGACAAAAGCGCTAACCCCCCATCGCCAAGCCCTCTCCGGCCTCGCCTCCCTCATCGTCGCCCTGGGCGCTCTCCTCTTCCTCCCCGCGTGGACGCTCGCCTACTGGCAGGCGTGGCTCTTCCTCGCCGTGTTTTTCGCGTGCACGCTCGCGGTCACGTTGTGGCTCATGGCGCATGATCCCAAGCTCCTTGAGCGCCGGGTGAAGGCGGGGCCGGGGGCGGAGAAGGAGAAGGGGCAACAGGGTAAGGGCCGACTGGGCCGACTGGGCCGACTGGGCCGACTGGGGGGATTTTCCCAGTCGGCCCAGTCGGCCCTCACCCCCCTAAAATAGAGACGCCCCGCGGCATCGCTGCTGCGGGGCATTTTATTTGACCAAGTCAAGAAACTCTTTTTTCGTGCATACGCCCCACTTCTCCAGTCTCTTGCCGGCCCCTTCAACGATCGGCGTACTGATCGTTGAATGCTTCGTCGGAATCGGATAGCTGATATCGGGCGCGAATATCGGTTTAATTTTATGGCCCTCTTTGGAAGCTTTCTCAAAAATAATCTTGCTGCCTGCTTTTTTTGCAAGGGTTTCGAGAACGCGAAGGACATTCCTCGTCTTGTACTTACCCGAGCCACCGCCCATACTTATGCGGGGACTGACTCACGACTGAGATTGCTCGCAAGGCCGAAAGAGCTTTGAAGTATCTTCCCGTCATTCAACTCCTCCCACTGCTTAGGAGTCGGGGAGTAAACATCTTTTTCACGATGAAAAAACTCAATATACTCTGCTTTAAAATCAAGAGAAATATAAACGGCATCATTTACCATTCTTACAAATTCTTTTGGTGTACGCGCTTGAGTGTAGATGGGATCAAAACCATTAAAAGAAATTTCTCCAATTATAAATCCATCCTCCCGTTTCCAGGAAACGGAAATGTTGTTTGGAAGTTTATGAAAATAGGTATCAATAACTTCCATCTCAAGCCTCGGCGAACAGAGTCTTGCAAAAATATTTATCATAATTTCATTGGCCTAGAGTATAACATGTTGAATTATATCCTTCTTACTTATCCACAAAACCAGTAATTTACACTCCTGTCAAGAGGTGACGTGTCAGATTGACAGCACTAAATTATCGTACGCTTAAGGGATTAAAGTGCTACCCTCCCCTCATGTCCCCCCTCCATCGCCAAGCCCTCTCCGGCCTCGCCTTCCTTATCGTCGCCTTGGGCGCGATCCTCTTTATCCCCGCGTGGACGCTCGCCTACTGGCAGGCGTGGCTCTTCCTCGCCGTGTTTTTCGCGTGCACGCTCGCGGTCACGATGTGGCTCATGGCGCATGATCCCAAGCTCCTGGAACGCCGGGTGAAGGCGGGGCCGGGGGCGGAGAAGGAGAAGGGGCAACAGGGTAAGGGCCGACTGGGCCGACTGGGCCGACTGGGCCGACTGGGGGGATTTTCCCAGTCGGCCCAGTCGGCCCTCACCCCCCGAGCCCCCTACTCCGCCGCGGGAGACGCGCTCGTCGCGATCGGCCTTTACATGGTGTTCCTCACGTTCAAGGAAAATTCGTTCACGTCCGCCATTATCGAAGTCGGCGCGGAGCAGAAGATCGTGACGACCGGCCCGTACGCGCGCGTCCGCCATCCCATGTACATCGGCGCCTTCATCATGTTGATTGGAGTCCCGCCCGCGCTGGACTCCTGGTGGGGCGAACTCGCCGTCCTCCCGATGATCCTCGTGATCATCGCGCGGCTTCTGGAAGAGGAGAGGTTTCTTGGGAAGAATCTGGAGGGGTATGAGGCGTATCGGGGGAAGGTGAGGTGGCGCTTGATTCCGTTTGTCTGGTAATTTGATGATGAGTTTGCGAGTTTGCGAGTTGACGGGTTTAACTCGCTAAACCCGCCAACCCGTCAACTCGCAAACTCCAAAAAAATAAGCAGACCCCATCCGACGAGTGTCAGGATGGGGTCTTGATTTCTAAGAAGAAAACTACAGGACGTCTTCCAGAAATGCCGGCATGGGTTCGCCCCTAAAGTGGGCGTAGAGGAACAGAAGCGCGTGGCACTTCGCTTCTCGCTCCTTGATCAACCGCACAGTCCGGAGCGCGTTTTCGCCATGGCCGTTCAGCGCCTGCGCAACGGCAAGGCTGAAGAGGATATCCCCTTCGTGGGTATTCCCCGTCAGATCGGCGGTCGTGAGGAGCCGTTCCGCGCGTTCGAGCATTTCGGGGCCGCTGCCATTCATGAACCTCGCGAGCATGCAGTACCCTCCGCATTTGGAAAACCACGAATCCACGAGCGTCAGCGCCTCGGCCGTCTCATGACCGTGACCGGATTTCGCCAGCGCCGCCGCGGCGCACCTGATTGTTCCGTAACGGAGCGAATCGTTATGGATCAGAAGCATGAGAAGGAGTTTTGCGTCCTCCTCGCGCTCACCGTACTCCACGATATACGCCAGGGAACGGACATGGCCGTTAATATCGTCGATCCCCCGAAGCGCGTTAAGCGCGTCATCCCTGCGATCCCACATGGCGTGGCCTTTCACGAGCCACGTCTGCAGGTAGAGAAGCTGCTTCTTGGCGGACGCAGTATCTTCCACATCCGCGCCCCGCTGGACGAACGCCGAGTCCGCCGGATCGCCGCTCAGCACGTAAAGGTGCGCAAAAAACCATTTGCGCTCCAGCGAAGGCGCGGCCCGGGAACCGATGGCGCGTGCCCGCCCGACGAGGTCGTCATTCTCGCTCCGATCGCCGATCCTGAGCCAGACATAGGCCGCCTGGATACTCGTCTGGTCCAGCGTCTCGGCAAGCGCCGCCGCATCCTCGAATCGCCCCATCACCGCAAGCGTGTCAACGAGATATTCCGCCGCCTGACGGATATGCACTTCGTCACGAGGATTGGCGGCGAGGAGTTTTTGATACTCATCCATGAGCGGCGCCAAATCCTGCTCGTCACGAGTCGTCTGCGCGATCATGCTGCCAAACTGGAACACGTTCACCCATCCATTCTGCATGCACGCGCGGGCCTCTTCGAGCAGTTTCGAGTCGTCCAGTTCGATCAGCGAGTCGATCTCATCGAGAAGGCACTGCTCCTCTTCGGCAAGCTCCGCCCCGCGCGCAACGAGCCGGTGGAGCAGGTGCCCCGTTCGCCACAGGAGGTGGTAGTACGTCTCGGCCTTCGGCTGCTTGGGCAGCTCGATCGCCATCGGAACGCCGTGTTCCTTGGCCCACGTCTTCAGCACGTTCAGTTCATACTGTTTCAGCGCGAGCACGCGGCCGATTCCGCGCTTCCATTTGAAATATTCCGGCGTCGTCATCCGCTCGCCCGACACGGGCGACGTCACGTGCCTGTTCTCCAACTGACTCTGCAACTCCGCGACTTCCCGCTTCGCGGTCGTCAAACGCGTGCGGGCGTCAGCGGCGTCCCTCGGCGGAATGAAATTCGGAGACGCACTGATCAGGACAATCTCTTTTTTCATGTGATGCTCCTTTGCAGGGAGTTCTTCTTGTTTGGGGTACGAACCGCAACCACGCTGATACGGGATCGACGGTTGAATGCATCCTACCAAAACATGACGGGTTGTCAATCCTCGCGTTCACGGTTTTCCCCTCCCCGCTAAACCGTGATACCAAATACAAATCACCCCGCGGCATCGCTGCTGCGGGGTGTCGTATTGATGAGGCGACTTACTTCTTCCCTTTCTTCACGCCCGTCACGTATCCCCACACGCCGCCCGCGCCCGCGAAGCCGAGGTGGGAGAGGACCTGGTCCGGCCCGTACACCCCCTGCATCCAGCTCACAACAATGACGATAAACGCGGTCGCGACAAGGATATCCTCCCAGCCCAGCCTGATTTTTATTTTTTCCGCCACGGGCTTCCCCGCCTCCGCTCCTCCGGGCGCGCGCATAACCGCAACGGGGCCGGGGACTGAAATGATTCGCATAGATAAACGTGATGCGTAAATAAATTCGTCTGTAGTATACAGGATGCAGGAGGAAGGGATGAAGGATGGGGACCTTCCAAAGAAGCACCCCGCGGCATTGCTGCTGCGGGGTGAGTCGTGGATGAGGGAAGTGCGGGTCAGTCGTCGCCGGTCCCGAATTCGGCCATGGCCTCCGCGCGCTTCGTGAGCACGAGGAAGTCCCTGACGCGTTTTGGGCTGACCGTCGCTTCAGTCAGGAAGCCGTTGCCGATGGCGAGGGAGAAACGGATGCCCTTCTTCACGGCTTTAATCTCGAGCTTCGCCAAACGCGACGCGAGATTGGCAATCAGCATGTTCAGCGCAGTCGCGGACGGCCAGCCGCCAAGTTCGGCGATCATGTCGCCGGCTGCGGCCAGCGGGCGAAGTTCCTCCAGAGGGAAACAGTCTTCCATCTCGATATTCGCCTCGACGTCCTGGTCGTCGGATAACTTCCGCCAGAGAAATATTTTCACGGTCGGGTTGGCTCCACCCTTCTTGCGCATGCAGAGCTTGATATCCACGTCTTGCTTTTGCACGCCGGGAACGAACCGTACGCCGGTGAGTTTCACGCGGGGAATATCCGAGTCGTCAGCGGTAATGATCCGAGTCCTCATGTCGTCTTCTCCTTGAAGGAACGCATTTGACGAACGAATACGTATCATTTATCGGATTGCTTGTCAACTCCCTTAAACCGGACCCCCGGCGTAGGTCGAGCGGATACAGAGCTCTGCGCGGAAAAAAAGCACCTCGCCGAAACGGGGTGCTTTCCGTTTCGTGCGAGGTGCCGTGAGGGCTGATCGCGCAAGGCGGTCAGCGTTCGAGAGGATTTTGGTATTCGCGAAGGATCTTGATGAACGGATACTTCGTGGCTCCGTACGCGTGGCCGCGAAGGATGTCCTTCATGCCCCGATACTCGCTGTCGTATCCGTAGTTGAACGAGACGCGGTTGGCCCACCAGTAGTACCGGTGCCCTTCGACCGCGACGAACTCCCGGTAGAACTGCGGCACGAATTCGACGAGCTTGCAGCTGAATCCCCTTCCGGCGCTCGTGATACACACGCGCACAGGACGGACGTCGATGCTGGAGACCGCGACCCACGGAGCGCTCAGATGGAACCCGGGCGGCTGGAGGATAAGCTCCCCCGTGAACCGGTTCCATCCGAGTCCGACCTCGTTGACCTCCACCTCGTTGAAGACGGCCAGGTAGGCCGAGACGAGGAGGAGGACCGCGACGGCGGCGGGCTTGCCCCAGCGCGGAATGCGCCAGGGGATGTTCACGCGCTCGCGTTTCACGGGCCGACTCCGGCGGAAGACGCCGGAGACGCCGCGACGGGCGGATGGATCGGAATGGCGCTCATCGCTGAAGCCATCGCGGTCGGAGACGCCGCTTCTTCCGGCTTGAGCTCGCGGATCACTTTCAGGAACGGGTAATTCTTCCCGCTCCCGTCGAACGCGTAGCTCATAAGGATGTTGCTGAACTGCGTCGTGTGCGTGGTCGTTGAAGATGTCGCATCGCCGCCTCCTGACGAGGTGGGCGCATCATAGTCCGCCCGCCCGTGCCAGTTCAGGAAGGTTTCGAGGCCGTTGGCGTCGAACTGGACCAGTTTGCAGTTGAGCACGCGCGCGTTCGCGTTGATGCAGACCTGCATGGGCCGCATGTCGACCGTATGGATGTCGACGACAATCGGCGGGTACAAGACATATCCCGTCCTGCCGACGAGCGTGATCGTGCCGTCCCGGCGGTCATACCGATACCCGAGCTCGTAGTTGTCGACGAACTTGACGCAGCATCCGCGGAAACAGATCCCGCTGAACAGAATGAAGAGCGCGAACGCACCGAGCGTGAGCCAGCTTTTTCGGATCTCCAAATCGAAGATTTCCACTGTTCTGCTTTTCTTCGCTTGGCGGTTCTCGTCGGAATCTGACATGATTCGGTGTTCCTTTCTGGAATGTGAAGGGGCGGTCGAAGCCCGAAAAAATACCCGGAATCGACCTCTTCAGTATCATCAAGCGGGTCTTTTGTCAATCTTCTTCATAAAAACCGCGTCCCGCGCCTCCGCGTGCCGCGTGCCGATCTACCAAATAAACTCCCATCGCGGGAATACTCCGAACGAGCGTTCGGGCAGTCGTCTTGACATCGGAAATCAAAGGATTATGCTGAACGTGTCCGCGAATTCGCGCGGAAAACCCTTTGACAATTCAGAAAGAAAAAGGAGCCAACGATGGCCAAACCGATCGGCACCATGATTATTTCGGCGCTCTTGGCATCAAGCTGTCTGGCCGGCGGCGGGTCCGTCAACGGCAATGCGAATTCTTCATCCAGTGGAGTTTCTTCGGTGCAAACGGCATCGGGCGGATATGCAACCGGAGGTTCCGCACATCCTTCATCCGGCGGAGCTTTACCCGGCGGTGCTTCTTCCGGCGGAACGGCGACGCAAACGGCATCGGGCGGATATGCAACCGGAGGTTCCGCTCCGCAGGCGAAGGTGATCGATTTCACCGCGCTGCCGGAACGCCTGACGACTAATCTCGATCATTTTCTCGTCGCCGGATACGTGCTCGGCGGCGGACCGACCATTTCGCTGAACGGCACGCCGCTGCCGGCGAGCGCACTCGGACCTAGAAACACGTTCGCGATCAGCGTGCCGCTCTCGCAGGGCGACAACGTCCTCGCGCTCGCAACCGAATCGGACGCGTCAGCCGATGCCGTCGCGTCGACGAAGACCGTAACGTACGATCCGTCGTATTCGACGGCGAACCTGAAGCTCGTGTACGTCAGCGTCGTCGGCGGGGGAAGCACGGGCTCGCTGTCGTCGCCGGAGGTCAACGGAACCGTCGTCATCGATCCGGAGAATGACGCCGTGCTCGGCGTCATCGAGGGCAAACAGATCGTCGGGATTTCTCCGGACGGCCGCGAGATCTACGTTTCGGATCGGTCCGTCTACTCCACCGCGACGCACCAGCCGTTGAGGAAACTCGCATTGAGCCATGACCTCACGACGGACGGATTCCTCGTGTCGCCCGACGGAACAACGCTCTATTCGGCGTCCAGCGCCAGCGTGTTGACCGAGCGCCTGGACGTCGCCTCCAACACGCTCCTCGCGCCGCTGCCTTTCAACATCCAGATCGGAAGCGGCTACGACGGCGCGCCTGCGGCCGGAGGTCCGGCGATCTCTCCGGACGGCAAAACCATCTATTGCCGGACCAACGACGTTCTCGCGATCAACGTTGATCCGGAAAGCGATGGCGGCTTCGGCACGTCCGTGGCCGCGGGGTTTGGCGGAGGTTACTACCTAAGTGATCTGACGGTTTCGCCTGACGGGAAAACACTACTCCTCTCGTATTACGCAGCCGGCGGCGGAACATTTCCCTACAACGCAGAGACGCTTCAGCCGCTCGTCGACACAATGCCGGGCATCGGGGATTTCATGGGCGAGGCGTCGTTTTTGCCGAACGGGAACATCGTCGCATCGTCCGATGGAAATCCGGACCAGGGCGGCGGCCGCATCGTGTTGATTGACGGAACGACGATGGTCGCACTATCCCAAATCGGATTGCCGATGGCCGACAACAACGCCGTTTCGAAAAACGGGGACATCTTCGTCGCGGCCGGTGACGCCTTCAGCGTACCGCCGAACACCGGCCTCCTCATGCTTCGCGCGCCCGCGAATGAGCTCATATACGTCAAGCAGTTCGCGCTCGGTGTCAACGCGTGGGTCGGCACGATCGGATATCCCCGTTTCGACCAAATTCGGAAGATCGTCATCAAAGAGTGATCGAAACATTCGTTCTTTCTGCTCCTCGGTCAACAAGGCCCCGACGACACTGCGTCTCGTCGGGGCTTTGACATTTCACCGGCAAAAAAGCGCCTCACCGAGCCGGGGAGGCGCTTTCCGTCACGGGCGAGGCGCCGTCTGTTTGGTAGGGAGGAGAGTCGATCGTCGAATAGTCGGGTAGTCGAATAGTATTTTTCTGATTTACTATTCGACTACTCGACTACTCGACTTCCTAAAAAAAGAAGCACCCCGCGGCATCGCTGCTGCGGGGTTGGTGCGGTGAACGTGGGACCCTACTTCCCTCTTTTCGACAGCAACCCCCACGCCCCGCCCGCGGTCGTGAAGCCGAGGTACGCGAGGACCTGGTCCGGCGTGAACGTCCCCTGGATCCAGCTCACGAGGATCACGACGAGCGCAAACCCAAGGATGAGGTCTTCCCAGCCCAGCTTGAGCGTCTTTTTTCCCGCCTGCGTTTTCCCCGCGCCCGCTCCCGACGCGCCGTACAGTTTGATGCTCGGCGAAGATGCTGAAACGATTCTCATAGATAGATGGGTGCGTGAAATAAATTCGTTACCAGTATACAGGAACAAGGGGGGAAGGATGAAGGATGACGGTTGTGCGGTTAAGCGGTTGTGCGGTTTGGCGGAGCGCGCCCAACCGAACAACCGAATAACCGAATAACCGTCCCTCGTCTGACTCGGGACAGGCTCCGCCGCGTGCCGCCCCATCCCCTCTTCACAACGTCTCCGCTATACTGTAAGCAATACGGTATGAGCGAGCGGTCGGAGCGCATCATTCAACACCTCAAACGATTCGCGAGCGCGGCGGTCCTGCCGGTCATGCTCGCGGTGCTGTTCGTCGTGGAGAACGCGGCGTTCAACGGGTGGCTGAAGATCGAGCCGCAGATCTACCGGCGGATGTACGCGGCGGCGTTCGCGCTTGGCGTGCTCCTCTACGGCCCGGCCATCTGCATGCGGCCGCGGTGGCGGAACGCGTACCTCGCGGCCGTTTCTTTTGTTGTCTCGGTCATCTTCGTCGCGGAGTACCTCTACTACTCGTACGCCGGCGGATTCCTCCAGATCACGGCGCTGAAGTTCACGGGCGAATCGAGCGCGATCATCGGGACGGCGGTCAGGTTCGTGTCCCCGCGGCTCATGCTGTTCGTGAGCGGGTTCCTCCTCGTGCTCGTCGCGGCCGTCCGCGCGCGCGTGCGCAAGATCGTTCCGATCGCGCTCACGGTCAGCGAGAAGGCGCTGATCGTCGCGCTGATCATCGCGTCGGTCTTCGGCGGGTACCACGCGCTCCTCGCGGCCGAGAAGCGCGACGTGGCGAAGAACGGGTACGGATCGGACCTGTACACCAAGCTCTACGACCTCGACGACGTGGTCGGACAGATGGGCGTGGTCAACTACTTCCTTGACGACGCGGCGAAGCGCGTGCTCGCGGGCGCCAAGGTGACGGACGCGGACAAGGCGTTCGTCGCAGAGTGGGCCGCATCGAGACCCGCTCCGTCGTCGGGCGGAAACGCGTTCGGGATTGCGAAGGGGCGCAATGTCATCTTCATCCAGGTCGAATCGCTCGAGAACGCGGTCATCAACGCAAAGGTCGGCGGCGTGGAGGTCACGCCGAATTTGAACGCGCTCGCGCGAGGAGGCCTGTACTACTCAAACTACGACGCGCAGGTCGGCATCGGGAATACGGCGGACGCCGAATTCTCCACGCTGAACTCGCTCTACCCGCTTCCGGACAGCGTCGCGTTCGTCGATGACGCCCAGCATCAATACGAGGCGCTTCCCCAGCTCCTCGTTGATAACGGGTATGACACGAACGTCTTCCACGGCGACGTGCCTACGTTCTGGAACCGCGCGGACATCTACCCGAATCTCGGGTACCAGTCCATGGTCATGAAAGACGCGTTCACGCCCGCGCGGGACATCGGCATCACCGGCGTCGGCGACATGGATTTCTTCGAGCAGTCCCTCCCGAACATCGAAGTCCTCCCCCAACCGTTCATGGCAACGCTCATCACGTTGAGTTCGCACACGCCGTTTCTCCTGCCCACGGACCTCCGCACCCTGCCGATCCCGGCCGCGAGCGGCCTCGACGACACGCAGGCGCAATACCTTGAGAGCGTCCACTACACGGACCAGGCCATCGGCGAATTCATCAACCAGTTGAAGCGGACCGGCCTCTATAACGATTCCGTCATCGTCATCTTCGGCGACCATGGGAGCTTTACGGGCATCGGCCAGGCGCTCGGCAAGAATGACGGCGAAAACGCCACGAATACGATGCGCGTCCCGCTCATCATCCTCGCGCCCGGCACGGGATTAAACGGAACGCAGACGATCCCCGCGAGCCACATCGACGTCTACCCGACCGTCGCGAATCTCCTGGGATTGGAGGCGCCGCGAAGCGTCCTCGGCCAGGATCTCCTGAACACGAAAAACCCGGTCAACGTCCAGCGCGCGAGCGTGACCGGCGCCATCACGTCGATCGAGAGCGCGGACGTCGCGTACACGGCATCGCCTGACGCCGTGTTCGAACACGGCGCCTGCGCCGATGAAGCCACAAAACAGCCGCTCGCGATTGACGCCTGCCGCGCGCTCTACGATGAACAGTCCGCGATCCTCCGCGTATCGGACACGGTCGTGCGAGGGAATCTCGTTGAGGCATTGACCGGGAAGTGAAGAGGGTCGGCACGCGGCGCGCGGGCACGCGGCGCGCCTCCTTTTTTGGAAACGCGTGCCGCGCATCCGCGTGCCGCGTGCCGCCTAACCGCGCGCCGCTCCTTGACATTCCCCCCATATTCCCGTACATTCCGCCGCATGGTACCTACGGAAGAAGAACATTCACACGTGAACAGCCAGCTGATTCGTGATCTCGGAACAAAGCTCCAGATCCTCGACAGCGCCGTCATGACCCAGACGCAGCGCCAAATCGTCAAAACCGTCCGGGAGACGGCGGCAATCGCCGTCCCCGGAGACGGGCTTGCCATTCTCGCGATCGTCCTCAAAGTGTGGATGAATTCGCCGGTCTGGTGGCGCGAAGCGGCGTTTATCATGTTCACCCCGGGCCGCAAGCCGGAAGAGACGATCATCGACGTCCGGATGGCGAGCCCGCAATCGTCGTACCTCGACGCGCCGATCAGCTGTCCGGTTCCGATCCGGGAATTCAGCGAGGCGCTCAACGCCCTCAACGAGTGCTTCACGGACACCATGTTCGTGGCCGACATCGTGTCGAGCCAGGAGCGCGTCCACCAGATCACGCTCGGCCGGCGCGCGATACCCGGACGGATTCCGCCGTACGTGGACCTCGGGACCGCGACGAGACGCGAGGCATTCAAGAACCTCGCGGATTACGCCCGGCAGCCCGGCCGCTTCGCCGCCCAGCGCGCGTCCCTGGCTCCGCCAACGGATCCCGCGCCTGCGCCGACCGGCACGTCCGGCTACCAAACGGCCATCGACGCGAATTCCACGCTCCCCTGCGTCATGCGGTTCAGCGAACCGCCCCCGGCGCCCGAGATCCCCCGGAATGGCCGTGTCCCGTCCTTTCCACTCGAATCGCCCACCGCCGCCAACGGCAAACGTTGAGGGTGGCGGTCACTTCATACGAAATGCCCCGAAGGAAATCTCTCCTTCGGGGCGCGTTTTTATTCTGACGACCCCCGGCCCCTCCACGATCCCGGCGACCCACCCCCGGCCCCTCCCCCGGCGCTCCCTCTATCCTGCGACCCACCCCCGGCCCCGCCCTTAGCAGGGCGGGGAGTTCTCAATCCTGGTTTTATTTTCGTGTGTTGACTCACGTTTTTGAATCCTTGACACGATGTTCTATGTCGATTACTGAATGGATGGATATGCAAAATCATTCTTTTTTGTCAGAGGAAGATGTTCGATTTCATTATGCGCCCTACGTGACGGCATTGACGGATCGCGCACGCGACCTTCGGAAGCATAAGACGCATGCCGAAGCCCTGTTCTGGGAAGCGGTGCGGGGCAAACGATTCCTCGGTTTGAAGTTCGTCCGTCAGAAACCCCTGCTCCATTTCATTGCGGACTTCTACTGCGCCCGATTACAGCTCGTCATTGAAATCGACGGAGAGATCCACGACGACACCGAAGAATACGATCGCGTCCGTTCAGACGAACTCAATACGCTCGGCATCACCGTCATACGCTATTCAGATGATGACATCATCGGCAATCTTCACGGCGTCCTCAACGATCTCGCGCTCCGAGTAGAGCATCTAAAAGAGAACCCCCCGCCCTGCCAAGGGCGGGGCCGGGGGTGGGTCGCAGGATAGAGGGAAGGGGCCGGGGGGTCGTCGGTGTTGTGGAGGGGCCCGGGAGCGGATCCGTTGATCACCCGCCCTTTTCTTGTTTGAGGATCACCATCGTCGTCTTCACGACCGTATCGGGATTGAGCGAAATCGAGTCGATGTGGGCGTCGACGAGGAACTTTGCGAAGTCCATGGAGTCGCTCGGGGCCTGGCCGCAGAAGCCGACTTTCACTTTGTTCTTCTTCCCGATCGCGATGATCTTGCGGATGGAGTCGAGGACGGCCTCGTTCGATTCGTCGTAGACTTTGCTCACGATCGAGCTGTCGCGGTCCACGCCGAGCGTGAGCTGGGTGAGGTCGTTCGAGCCGATGCTGAACCCGTCGAACCGCTTTGCGAACTCCTCGCCGAGGATGATGTTCGACGGGATCTCGACCATCACGAACACGCGGAGCCCTTTTTTGTCCCCTGCGGAGTCCCGCCTTAGCCATCACGTCGAGCACGAGGTCGGCCTCTTTCGGCGTGCGGCAGAACGGGAGCATGACGACGACATTTTCGAGGCCCATGACTTCGCGGACTTTCTTGATCGCCGCGCACTCAAGGTCGAACGCGGGCCGGAACGCCGGGTCGTAGTACCGCGAGCACCCGCGCCAGCCGATCATCGGGTTCGATTCCACGGGTTCAAAGAGCGTGCCGCCCACGAGGCTGGCGTACTCGTTCGTCTTGAAGTCCGACGTGCGGACGATCACGTCCTTCGGGTAGAACGCGGCCGCGAGGAGCGCGATCCCTTCGGCGAGCCGGTCCACGAAGTACACCGTCTTGTCCGCGTACGGGTACGTGATCTCCTCGATCTGCTTCTTCAGCTTCGCGTCCTTCAGCGACTTGAAATTGATGAGCGCGAGCGGGTGGACCTTGATGTAGTCCGTGAAGATGAATTCCGTGCGCGCCAGGCCCACGCCGTCGTTCGGGATGAACGAATCCTTGAACGCGATGTCCGGCTGGCCGATGTTCAGCATGATCGCCGTCTTCGGGCGCGTGAGGCCTTTCAGCTCCGTCGTCGTGATGTCGAAGGGCAGGATGCCCTCGTACACATGCCCGCTCTCGCCTTCCGCACAGGAGACGGTGACCGGTTTCCCATCCTTCAAAATTTTCGTCGCCTTCCTCGTCCCCACGACCGCCGGAACGCCGAGTTCGCGCGCCACGATCGCCGCGTGGCACGTGCGTCCGCCGCTGTCCGTGACGATCGCGGCCGCTTTCTTCATGAGCGGCACCCAGTCCGGGTCGGTCATCGTGGTGACGAGCACGTCGCCGTCCTTGAACTGATCCGACTTCTTCACGTCCGTGATAATGCGGACCGCGCCCTTGCCGATCGCGGAGCCGATCGAGAGCCCCTCGACGAGGAGCTTCGACTTCCGCTTCAGCGAATAGGTCTTCATGACGTTCAGGTCCCGTCCGGCCTGCACCGTCTCGGGCCGCGCCTGCACGATGTAGAGCTTTCCCGAGACGCCATCCTTCGCCCATTCGATGTCCATGGGCCGCGGCTCGCCCGCGCTTGCCGTGTAGTGCTTCTCGATCTCCGCGCCCCAGCGCGCGAGCGTGAGGATCTCGGGATCCGTGAGGCAGATCTTTTTCCGTTCAACCATCTCCGTCTTCAAGATTTTGACCGGCGGCTTCGGCTTCGTGTTGTAGACCATCTTGACCTCTTTCTGCCCCGCGCGTCGGCTCACGATCGGATCGAGCGCCGGATTCGCAAGGAACGGCTTGAAGACGAAATACTGGTCAGGACTCACCTTGCCTTGGACGACCATCTCGCCGAGTCCCCAGGACGCGTTGATGAGGACGACGTTGCGGAACCCGGATTCCGTGTCGAGCGTGAACATGACGCCCGAACACGCCTTGTCCGAACGGACCATTTTCTGGATGCCGACCGAGAGCGCGACTTTCGTGTGGTCGAATCCCTTGTCCACGCGGTACGCGATCGCGCGGTCCGTGAAGAGCGACGCATAGCAGAGCCGCACGGCCGCGAGGAGCGCGTCTTCGCCGCGGATGTTCAAGTACGTTTCCTGCTGGCCCGCAAAGCTCGCGCCCGGGAGGTCTTCCGCCGTGGCGGACGACCGGACGGCGACGTCCGTCCCTTTCGCGTCCCCTTCCTGCTTCGAGAGCGCGCGGTACCCTTCGCGGATGGCCCGATCAAGTTCCGGCGGGACCTCGGCCTCGGCGATCGCTTTCCGGATCTTCGCGCCGCGCGCCTGGAGATCCTTCAGGTTCCTAATGTCGAGCCCTTTCAGGGTATTCAGGATAAACGCATCCAGCCCCGAGTGCTTCAAAAGGAGACGATAGGCATGGCTCGTCGTCGCAAACCCGTCCGGCACGCGGATGCCTTTCGGCACGAGGTTGCGGATCATCTCGCCGAGCGACGCGTTCTTCCCGCCGACGATCGCGACGTCGTGGATCGTGAGTTCGCGGAACGGTCGGACGAGAGAAGCGTCGGGGGTGGGCATATTGGTGAAGTCGTGAGTCGTGAGTCGTGAGTCGTGAGGTCTCTTTTAGAAATATCACTGGGTTGACGGCATCATAGCATGAGGGAGGCGGTCTTTCACTCGCGCGTCCGCAGACGGCCTCTTCCTCTGCCTGCGACCCACCCCCGGCCCCGCGTCTATCCCGAGACCCCACCCCCGGCCCCTCCCCTGACGGGGAGGGGAGGCCTCTGCATGATTTCTCTTTGAACTATTCCCAATTCAAAAAAAATCTTTCTTAAAATCTCAGGAAAAGAACTCCCCTCCCCGTCAGGGGAGGGGCCGGGGGTGGGGTCTCGGGATAAAGAGGGAGTCGGTGAAGGGTCAAAAAGAAGAACCTCTTCACCGTCGTTTCTTCTTCTGTTTCTGCGGCATCTTCTCCCGCCCGTTCGCCGGCCGTTTCACGCGCGGCGTGCGCATCAAAATATTGAGCTCCCGCTGGAACGAATCAACGTCTTCAAACTGCCGGTACACGGACGCGAAGCGGATGTACGCGACTTCGTCGAAGTCCTTGAGGCGGCGCATCACGATGTTCCCGATCTGGCCGCTCGTGATTTCCGTTTCCCCTTCTTTCTGCACGTCGCGTTCAATGGCGTGGACGAGGCCGCGGAATTCCGCGTCCGTGTGCTGGCGCTTCTCGAGCGCTTTCCGGAGCCCGCGGATGAGCTTGTCGCGGTCGTACGACTCGCGCTTCCCGTCGCGCTTCACCACGACGAGGTCGAGGAGGTGGATCTCCTCGAGCGTCGAAAACCGGTGCCCGCACGCGTCGCACTCGCGGCGGCGTCGGATCACGTCGCCGTCGGTCCCGCTCCGGGTATCGACGACGCTGGTGGAGTCATGGGTACAGACGGGACAATGCATAGCGGGCATTCTGCCACGTACAAACGCTTACGCATAGGGCCTACGAATGTACGAATAAGGCGAATCGGCGAATGCCCCCTGAAAAGGTATTCGCCGATTCGCCTTATTCGTACATTCGTAGGCCCAGATGCAATAGACCAGCAAGAACGCCAACGCTCCTCCGTTACATCATCTTCTTCCTGATGAACGCCGGGATTTCGAGTTCTTCCTCTTCGGGCGGCTTCGACGGGATCGTGGGGATGGGAGGCGGAGCGGGGCGCTGGGCGTTCACGGGGGCGTACTGGGGCGGCTGGATGTGGGGCTGGCGCTCGGCCGGGGCGGGAATCGGCGGGGCGATCTGCGGCGCGAAGTCGCGCTGGACCGTCGGCTGGAACGGCGTGGATGAGACCGCTTTCCGCGGCGCGCCGAACGGGACGCGTTCGAGCGGTTCGGGCTGCGGCGACGGGGAGGACGGGCGCGGCGGGACGTACGTGCCGGACGCGAGCACGACCTTCGGCTTCGGTGAGAGCGGGCGCGCGTCGAATCCGGTCGCGATGACCGTGAGCTTGATCTCGTCCTTCATCGTCTCGTCGATGATCGCGCCGAAGATGACCTTCGCGTGCGGATCCGCGGACTGCGTCACGACCTTCGCGGCTTCGGAGACTTCGTACATGCCGAGGTTCGACCCGCCGGTGATCGTGAAGAGGATGCCTTTCGCGCCGTCGATCGAGACTTCGAGGAGCGGCGACGCGATCGCCGCCTTCGCGGCCTCGGCGGCCCGGTTCTCGCCCGATCCGCGGCCGATGCCCATGAGGGCGCTCCCGCGGTTCAGCATGATCGCGCGGACGTCCGCGAAGTCGACGTTGATCAACCCCGGAACCGTGATGATCTCGGAGATGCCCTGGACGCCCTGGCGAAGCACGTCGTCGGCGATCTCGAACGCGTCGAGGAGCGCCGTCTTCCGGTCGATGATCTGGAGAATGCGGTCGTTCGGGATCGTGATAATCGTGTCAACGACTTCGACCATGCGCTCGTATCCCAGATCGGCGACCGCGCGGCGCTCGAGCCCTTCGAAGGCGAACGGACGCGTGATCACGGCGACGGTAAGGATGCCGAGTTCGCGCGCGATCTCCGCGATCTTCGGTCCCGCGCCCGTGCCGGTCCCGCCCCCGAGCCCGCACGTGATGAACACCATGTCCGCGCCTTTCAGCGCTTCCGTGATCTCGGCGGCGCCTTCTTCCGCGGCGCGAAGCCCGAGCTCCGGATCCATGCCCGCGCCCAACCCCCTCGTCGTCTCTTTGCCGATATGGATTTTCTTGCGCGCAAGCGAGTGGTGGAGCGCCTGCATGTCCGTATTCACGGCAATGAATTCGACGCCGCGAATTTTCGACGCGATCATCCGGTTCACCGCGGATCCACCGGACCCGCCGACGCCGATGACTTTGATGTTCGCGACGGCTTCAATCTCTGGCTTGATCTCGGGCATACGTAATGCATCAATTCGTTATTCATCTTTAGCTTCGTTGAGCACAAAAATGATCTTCGCAGTGAGCATACGCATCGCAACAGGTCACGTCAAGGCGTTTTAAGCAAGATGGCGGTTCCTCTCTATAGAGGGACGAAAAAGACGAATGGTGGCATTCGTCTGGAGAGTTATCAACAGCTGAAAAGCCGCTCTACTTATTTTTGTTACCCCTTGCCGCGATGAGGATCATACGATCGTACGATCGTAGGACCGGTCTTACGATCGTACGATCGTACGATCCTACGAACCTTTTCTCCCTTACGGCACGAATGACTTAAAAATATTCCTGATCGCTCCCCCGATCCGCCCCGCGACCGCGCCGCCTTGCGAGAACAGCTTCGAGCGGGTTGGTGCGACATCCTTCCGCATCTCTTCGAATCCCCATTGGACGAGTCCGACGGCCGTTGAGAACGACGGGTCGTAGACGAGTTCGGGGATCGACGTGGGCAGGTGCGTCGCGGCGCCGACGGAAGCCGGGAGCCGGAGCGTCTGTTTTGCCACGTCGACGATCCCCTTCAGCTTCGCGCCGCCGCCCGTGAGGACCGCGCCGGCGGGAAGGAGTCCGCTCCGATCAATCGAACGCAGTTCGGCTTCGACCTTCTCGAACATCTCTTCGGTCCGCGCGCGGATGATTTCGGACACGAACCGGAGTGAGACGAGTTCGCTCGCGTCCGCGCCGAATTCGCCGATGTCGATCTCCTCGCGCTTCCCGTACGCCTCCGGATCCGCATGCCCGTACGCGAGCTTGATCGCCTCCGCGGCTTCGAGCGACGTCCGGAGCCCGATCGCGATGTCGCTCGTCACGTGGTCCGCGCCGATCGGGAGGACCTTCGCGTGGAGGAGCTCCCCTTCTTCAAAGACGCAGACGGCCGTGGATCCCGCGCCGATCGTGACGACGCACACGCCGAGCTCGCGCTCGCGCGCGTTCGTGACCGTATTTGCCGCCGCGAGCGGGCCGAAGACGAGTTCGGTGACGTCGATGCCGGTCCGGAGGACGGACTTCGTGAGGTTCCGGACGTTCCCCGCCTGGCCGGTCACGAGGTGCGCCATCGCCTCGATGCGGATCCCGTGCATGCCGAGCGGATCGCGGATCCCGGCGACGCCGTCGACGATGAAGCCGTGCGGGAGGACGTGGATGATTTCGACGTTCGCCGGGTTCGCCGAGCCCTTCGCGGACTCGAGGACGCGCTCAAGGTCTTCCTCCCGGATCTCGCCGTCTGGCCGCGCCACGCCCACGACGCCCTTTGCGGGCACCACGCCGATATGCGTCCCGTTCACACCGACGATCGCCTCTTCGATGGGCGCGCCGACGTGGCGCTCCCCCGCTTCAAGCGCGGCGGAGATCGCGGCGACGGCGTCTTCAAGCGCGGCGACCGATCCCTTCGAAATACCTTCGGACGGCGCCTCAATGGCTCCGACGATCGAGAGGACGGCGCCCGCATGGTCGGCCGTCTGTGCGGCCTGGCCCATGGCCAGGCGGATCCGCGACGATCCGATATCGAGTCCGACGAGAAGCGATTGGCTCATACGCTAAGGAGAATCGAGATGACGTGGGGGCCAAGGATGATCGAGGCGATCACGGCGGCCAGACAGGACGCGAGGAGGACGGCGGCGGCCATGATGTCCTTGACGTCACGGACGTACGAGGAAATCCGAGGCTTCACCAGATCCGTAAAGCGCTCCACGGCCGTATTCAGCAACTCTAGCACCAGGACGGAGCCCGTCACAAGGATGAGGATGAGCCGCTCGGTCGGCGTGAGCGGGAGCAGACAGATGGCGGCGATGACGAGGAGCGCGCACGCCATCATGACACGGAAGGTCCGCTCTTCCTTCAGGGCAATCTCAATCCCCCTCCCAGCCGCGCGGAAGCTCCGAGAAAGTCCTCGAAGAAAGACGTTCATACTCTTTGGCATTTGGGGTTTGGGTTTTGGGGTTTGGCCGGCCAAACCCCAAAACCCAACTTCCAAACCCTATCCATCAATGACGCGCGCGATGATCTTCTCCTGGAGCCTGAACATGATCCGCTCGTCCTTGATGCGCTCATGATCGTACCCGGCGAGGTGGAGGATGCCGTGGACGAGCAGACGGACAAGCTCTTCCGCGTACGGGACGTTCTGCGCCGCCGCGCTTGCGCGCGCGACCGAGGGACAGATGACGATGTCGCCGAGACCGCGGTCGTCCACGCCGGACGGATGCGGAAACCGGGCTCCTTCCGTCCCGAACGAGAGGACGTCCGTCTCGCAATTCTGCTTCCGATACGTCCGGTTGAGCCGCCTCATCACGAGCGGCGTCACGAACGCGACGGCGACGGTCCGCGTCTTCCCCTTCATCTCCTTTGAAAGGACACGCGCCGTTTCCGCTGCGGCGCGCCTCATGACCCTGCGCGAAAGCGCCGCAGGGACCCTCCCCCGTGCTTTAAAAACGATCATGGCGATGTCGGCGGTGGCGGCGTTGGAAGGACCGGCGAAGCAGGCGGCGTCGGCGTCGGGGTCGGGGTCGGAGTTGGCGCCGGCGTCGGCGAAGGCGTCGGCATTGAGGGCGGGGTTAGGGTTGGGGCTGGGGGAGGCGCGGGAGACGGAGAAGGCGTCGGTTCCGGCGACGGAGACGGAGTCGGGGTCGGAGTTGGAGTCGGAGACGGAGTCGGCGACGGAGACGGAGACGGAGACGGAGTCGGAGTCGGAGTCGGAGTCGGAGACGGAACGGCCGCCGCGCCGAGCGGGAGCACGGAGAGGGAGAGCGAGTTCTGCATCATCTCGTACGTCGTCCGGAAGTTCACGAACGTCTGGCCGTCGAGGTCGTACGTGAACACGAGGACCTTGTCGCCCCATGGGAAGTACGTGACGAGCGGGTCAATGCCGACGAGCCCCTCGACGCCGGACTTCGTTGTTTTCGGCGTGACTTGCGACGAAAGCGTTCCGGGATGGCGCTCGAGGTACCAGTCCATGATCTTCTCCTTTGTGGGATTGTCCTGAACCGTGAGCGTGAACGTCTCGCCGTGTCCGGTTGAGATCGTTCCCATCATCCCGTCCGAACTGATGTCGACCTTCCATGAAATGGGCACGTACATTCTCCAGCCGATGGGGCTCTCGACGACCTTCACGAGATTCGATTCGAGGAGCTTCGCGTTCTTCCCGCTCGCCGGATTGTAGAGGTGGAAGACCTCGTTCCCGTCGAGGAACGTGTCGTGATCCGTATCCGGATCAAGCGGGTTCGCGCCGTAGATCGGCTCTTCGAGGTCCGTGAGCCCGTCCGAATCCGAATCGAGCCCGGCTGGCGGGAGCTTCGGCGCCTCGGGCGGCGCGGGCGGAGGGGCGGGCGTCGTGACCGGCACTTCGTTCGACGGGGGCGAATCCCCGCCCTCGTTCAGGGCGATGACGCGGTAGAGGTAGGACGTTGACGGCTGGACCGAGGAATCCTGGTACGCGGACGAATTCGGCGGGAGGCTCGTGACCGGCGCGTATTCGGTCGCGGGCATGCGACGCTCGATCCGGAAGCCGGCCTCGTTGTTCGAGGCGTCCGTCCACGAGAGTTGGACGAGCGTTGCCGAGGTCGTCGTGGCCGCAAGGTCCGTGGGCGCGGCCGACACGGGCGGAGGCGCCGCGGGCTTCGGCGGCTCGGTCGTGGCGGGTGCGGGCGCGGGCGCCGGGAATAGGAGCTGACGATTGAAGTAGACGAACCCGCCGCCGACGCCGGCGAGGAGGAGCACGACGATGATGATGATCGGCACGAGCGACCGGCGCTTCTTCGGCGTTCCGGCTGCGGCGGACGCGGCGGGTTTCTGCGGCGCATCCTTCCCGGCCTTCTTCACTTCGGCGATGCGCGCCGAAAGCGCGGCGCCGTAAAACTTCTCCGGGATCGACTGGATCGCGATATCCTTCACGTTCGCCGGAACGATGTGTTCCGGCTCGATCGTTCTTCCGCGCTGGTCGTCTTGTGGCATGTCAGGAATAGTATAGCAGTCGTGAGTCGTGAGTCGTGTGTCGTGAGTAAGAATCAGAGAAAATACTCACGACTCACGACTCACGACTCGTAACTCATCGCTGGAGCTTTCCGGGCCCCAGCGGGTTGTAGCCGTTCTGCACCTCCTGCCCGTCCGAGAACCCGTCCCCGTCCGTGTCCGCCTTCAACGGGTCCGTGTGCCAGACCTTCACCTCGTCGCCGTCCGTCAGCCCATCCCCGTCCGTGTCCGCGACGAGCGGGTTCGTGTGGTATTTGTTCACTTCGTCCCCGTCCGACAATCCGTCGCCGTCCGTGTCCGCGCTCTTCGGATCCGTGCCGAGCGCGGCTTCCTGCGCGTCCGGAAGACCGTCGCCGTCCGTATCAACCTGCGCCTGGACCGGCGTCGGAGACGGCACGTTCGGCGGCGGCGTCGGCGGCATGACGGGTTCGGTGATGGCGGCGGGCGATGAAGACGGTTCAATGGCGGGCGCGGGATTTTCGACGCCCGGATTCGCGTTCGTCCCCGATGGATTTTGCTGGGCGGACGGCGTCGTCACGGACGGCGCGGGCGTTGACGGCGCAGGCGCCTGCACGAACCGACGGTAGAGGAAGATCCCTCCGGCGATGAGGAGGAGGATGCCGGCCGCCGTGAAGATGAGGATGATCGGAAGCTTCTTTTTTCCTTTCGGTTCCGGCGCCTCATCCGGACCTCCCGCCGCTGACGGTTTCTCCGGACCCGCGTCATGATCGACCTCCGCAAAGATGTCTTCCGGCTCATGCCTCTTCGGCCGCATCGGATCCGACGTAAACATCCCCCGCGGCGTGGGCGCGGGCGCGGCAACGACGGGCGGAAGCGGCGGCGCGGGCCGCGGCCCCGCACCCTGCGCCGGCCTCTGCACAGGAGGCGGAGGCGGAGGCGATGGCGGACTCGTCGGCGCGACCGGTTCAACGGGAAGATTTGCGGGAGGATCGAACATAGTGTCAGTCGTGAGTCGTGAGTCGTGAGTCGTGAGTCGTGAGTCGTGAGTCGTGAGTCGTGAGTCGTGAGTCGTGAGTCGTGAGTCGTGAGTCGTGAGCTAAGAATGATGAGCTGCAAGCGATGCGTCTTCAATGTTATTTCCCATTTCCATCTGATGTTCGCGATTCGTGGTCTTTACTCACGACTCACGACTCGTGACTCACGACTTCTTAAGAAGTCCCGGTCCCAGCGGATTATACCCCTTGCTCACCTCAACGCCATCCGAGAACCCGTCCCCGTCCGTGTCGGCCTTCAGCGGGTCCGTGTGGTAGACCATGACTTCCTGGTAGTCCGTCAACCCGTCGTTGTCCGTATCGACTGTCCGCGGGTTCGTGTGGTAGATCTTCACCTCCTGATAATCCGTGAGCCCGTCCCCGTCCGTGTCCGCATTGTGCGGATCCGTGTGGTAAATCGTCGTCTCCTGGACGTCGGTGAGACCGTCGTGATCGGTGTCGAGCGTCGCCGACGGAGACGCGGGCGCCGGCGTTGACGGAGACGCCGATGATGATGCCGATGCCGCCGAGACCGACGGCGGATGCATCATGTCGTAGTACTCCCCTGCCGTAATCGTCTTCACGACCCTCGTGCCGTCGAGGATCACATAGAGCGGCTTCTTCGGATCCTTCGGCTTCTCCATGGGCGCGGCCGACGGGGCCGTGGATGATGCGGAGGGATTCGCCTGCGCGGAGTCTTTCGGATCCACGATCTTCAGTTTCCCTGAAGACGTTTTGGACGTCCCGCCCGCTCCGGCCGATGACGCCTGACTGCGCGAGATCACGACATAGCCCACGCCGATGATCGCTCCCGTGCCGAGGAGCGCGCCGATGATCATAGCCGTTCGACGTCCGTTCATAGAAGATCACTATCGACCCGCAGCTCCCGCGCCGCACCCGGCGCCCATCCCGCCGCAGAACGCGTGGAGGGTTGCATTCCCCGAAGAACCGACAACGTTCCCCGGGCACGCCGAGGGATCCGGCGTGCAGGTCTTCACGCACGGGCCGGATGGATTCACACTCTGCCCGCATCCGATCGTCGGCCCCCACGTTGAAGCGCACAGCGCCATCGACGCGTCGTCGCACGCGGGTGCATCAAGATTTCCCGTATAGGTCCCGCCTCCGTCATTGCAGATGGAATACCCCGCCGGCAGGTTGACCGTCACACCGCCGATCTGCACGTTCGGATCGCTGCACGTGGTGTAGTAGCAGGTCCCATAGCCGGGATAGGCGTACGGGGTGTAGTTGTCGGCAAACGTATCGGCGAAATACCGGTTCGCGGCCATGTGATATCCCTTCGGATTTGCGCTGCTTGCCCGATTCGGACTGTTAAACGAAGCGTCCCATTCGAGCACCTGCTTGCTCGTCGTATCGATCGAGAACGGAACCCAGTACTGGTTGATGCCGCCCATGAGCGTCAGGGAATGGTCCTGGTTGCGGCGGCCGTTCGTGTCGTCCGGCTTCTTCAGCGGGAACTCGCCGCTGTAGGGCACGTCAGCGGCGCTCGACATGATCCCGCTGTCCGTGTTCCCGTTCGGGCAGAGGATGTTGCCGTCCCACTCCGGCGGATAGATATTCTTGCCGGGCGCGGCGTGAAAATAGTCCCTGAATTTCCACTCCTTATAGAATCCGTCTTTCGTGTAGAGCTGAACGCGCGCAAAATTGTTCCAGAGCCAGTCCGCGACGCGGAAGTTGTACATGGCCTCCATGAAGTACTGCGAAATAATCACGTCGTACTGCCCGCCTTTGCCGGAGATGAACGTGCTCTGCGGCGGCACGATGAAGTTCCTGCAGTTCGGGGTGTTCTGCTGTGCGGGATCCGGATTCTCCGGGTGGAAGCAAAACAGGTACGCGCCCTCCTGGCCGTTCAAGACCGAGAGCGGACCCGACCGCGACGGCTCCATCCCGCTCACGCAATTGCCGTACTTGCCGAAAATGCTTTGATTGTTGCACTCGGCTCCCCCATCCCAGGTGCACCCGATGCCCGTCTGCTTCCCGGCATCCGTCTGGCACGTCTTCGCCGACGTCGCGCGGATCTTGTTCGTGCAATTCACCATCCCTGTCTCGTTGTACGTCAGTTCGTCAATGGGGTTCGACGTATCCGAAGGAAGGTCAACGCTCAAACACTCCGGCACGATCGGTTTGCTCGCATCGTCGCCGACGCGGTTGAAGCAGATATCTCCGCGCGTGTTGTCGAATACCTGCGGTTTCTTCGTCAGCGTGCATCTCCCGAACGTCCCGGGAACGTACGCGAACGGCATGCGGATCATGAGGTCGTGGTATTGCTGGCTGTCCGGCGGAACATTGGGATTATATGAGGCAATCGTGTTCTGAATCCAGTTCGGGTCGTTCGGATCCCCCCACCAGAACTGGACGATGTACTCGTTGTCATGCAGCTTCGGGACCATGTTGAACCGCGGGATCTGGTAGCTGGATCCGCTTCGCGTGATTCCGATTGCGCGGTCGTTGCCTGCCCCCCAATTCAGGATGACGCCCGTAAAGAGCCCTCCCCCCGCCATCCCTGTTTCCTGAGCCGGATGCTCGTGCGGCGCGAACGACGGCGTTTCGACGGCCATGTACCCGCCGCGCGTCGCCTCGTTGAAGAGCGAGGTCTTCGGGTTGTCCGCGTACGAATCGATGACGAGTTTGTACTGGTTGCACCCGTCGTGGCGGTCGAGGCCGTCGAACCTGAAGTAACCGGTCCCGTCCGAGGTCGTCACGGCGACCTGGAGCCCGCGGTAGAAGAGCGTGACGCGCCCGTTCTCGACCGGCTGCTGGAAGAGCGTGTCATAGAGCTCGCCCTCGATCATGCCATCGTAATAATTGACCGATGATCCGTTGGTCGTTCCCGGCGACGGCGATCCGCACATCCCGCAGCCCGCAAATGAACAGGAGTTCGAACAGGTGATGTAATCGCTTCCGCCGCACGACATGTTCGGGGGGCATGGAGCCACCGCGTAGTCGTACCCAAGCGAGCGGCACGTCGTCCCCGGCTTCGTCGGCGCATACTTCGTCAGGTCTCCCCCCGTGTCGCACTGCTCCGCGGATCCCGAATCGACGATGCCGTTCCCGCAGAAGCCCCCCTGCGTGAGCTGGAACTTGCAGGATTTCGAACAGTTCGAGCATGTGCTCCCGTACTCGGCCGTATTGCACGCCACGCCGTTCTGCCCTCCGAGGTCGCACTCCTCAACGCCCTTGTACGCAAACCCGTCGCCGCAGACGTTCTTCTTGCAGAGCGTCGTACAGCCGTCCGTGTTATCCGCGTTCCCGTCGTCGCACTCCTCGCCCGGATCTTTCACGCCGTTCCCGCAGTACTGCGCGCCGGCGCAGGGGCCCCACGCGGTCGGGTCGGTTGAATACGAACACGTCGCCGAACAGCTGAGCGTCCGGACCGTCTGCACGGCGGCTCCGCAGAGCGCGCCGCCGCACCCGCCGTTCCGAAATCCCGTCGGGACCGAGGGACCGCAGATCGTTCCTGCCGTCATCTTGCACGAACCGGGCACGACGACCGAATTGACCGCGCAATCCGCATCCGTATGGCATCCTCCGTTGCTGTCGATCCCCGGCGCACCGCTCGTCAGGCAGTATCCGCCGTTCCCGCCGCAGACGGTCGCCATCGGACAGACGGCCAGTCCATTTGCGCCGCAGCTCCCGCCGACGGCGCCCGGACAGTCCGCATCCGTCGTACATGGCGTGACGTTATCGCTGCAGATCGCTTTCTCCGTGGTGATCGAGTTCCCGTCGCACTGTTCCGTCGGCGCGTCGACGGCCTTGTCGCCGCAGTACGGACCCACGCCGGTGCAGGAGAGGTTGCAGGAATTCGCCGTCGTACAAGAGCCGGAGCAGTGCGCGCCGTTTGCCGAGCCGAGGTCGCACGCTTCGCCGAGCGAGGTCATCCTGTCCCCGCAGAAGCCGCCGTACCCGTTGCACGTGAGGTTACAGTGGCCGTACGTCCCGTTCACCTTCCCGTCGTCGCAGACTTCCCCGGCATCCAAGCGTCCATTCCCACACTGCGAGAGTGCGAAGCATCCCGGATGCGCCGCATCATCCACGTACTGGCGGCAGCCCATGCAGACCTGCTTCTTCATCCCCGGCGCCCCGCTCGACGTCGTACACGCCGCATCGCGCGATGCCGTGGGGCCCGCCGTTTCGCAAATTTCGCTTGCGATGCACGTTCCGCTCGGGCAGTCCGTATCGGCCTGGCAGGACTGGCCGTCCCGCGTGCCCATGAGGCACTTGAAGTGCGTCGGGTCCGCGTCGATGATCCCGTCGCCGCATGTGGACGATTCGCCGAAGCTCCCGCCCGCGCAGATGTTCGAGTACCGGTACCGGCCGCCGACCGCGCGGCAGGCGCCCGCGACGACCGGCACGTTCGCGCAGTTCCCGAGCGGGCACGTCCGGCAGTCCGCATCCGTCTGGCACGCGAGTCCGGCTTCATTCTGCGTGACGCACTGTTTGACTTCATTGAACAGCGGGGGCGACCACCAGCTGATTGTGGGATCCGCCGGAACCGGCGGCGGGACCTCGAACTCCGAGGCGAGCTCGTACCGCGCGCCCTTGTCGACCGCCGAATACGCGTAGAGATGGCTCGTCGGATTCACGCCGTTGATCGGACAGAGGTACGCGCGCGTCTGTTCGTTCCAGCACGTCTTCGGGTCATACCCGTTCTGGGCCGCGCACGTATCGCCCTGCGTGGGGCAGTCCGCGTCGGACACGCACGCCGTGCCGCCTTTCGCGCACATGCCGCACGTCACGAACCGGTTCAGCGGATCGGCCGGCAGGGACCCGCCCTGCGGCGCGACCGTCTTCTGGAGCGCGTCCTTCCATGACGGCCAGAGCGAGGTCGTGAATCCGGCGAGGTACGAACCGCTCGCGAGCGTCGGGTACGTCCCGTCGCGCGTCTTCGCCGTTTCGAGCGCGCGCGACATCGTCTGGAAATCGGCGATGCGCGCAAGGTCGCGCTGGATCTTCGCCTTGAAGTTCGCGCAGTGGAGGTTTGCGCCGTACGCGCCGCACGACCAGTCCGCCGAACACGCGACGGCGAGTCCGTCGGAACCCGTCACGACGTTGTGCGAGGAATCTTCACAGGTCCCCGAAATGTCCTGCGTGAGATTCGTATTGAACGACATCGACTGGACGAGCGCGTCGAAAATCTGCCGCGTGACCGGCGTTGCGTTATCGCTGTACGACAGGATGTACACGTTCGAGTAGAGCGGGTAGCCGGGGCCGTCCGTGCTCACCGCGGAGATGTACACGGTCCGCCCTTCGCGGAGCGCCGGGTACCCGTCGACCGTAAGCGGCGCCGGTTTGCCGGTGAAGCCCCGCGACGCGTACCAGTCCGCGATCGAGAGGTGGCGCGGGTTGTCCATGATCCGGAGGCCGATCGCGTCCTTCGCCTGGTCCGCGTCGGGCGTGCCGAACGTGAAGAGGTACTCGCGGAGGATCCCCTGCTGGCGCTGCGTCGCGTTCGCGGGAACCGGATTGATGACCATCGCGGGGATGTCTTCATTGGGCCCCGGCGCGCCTGCGTCGCGGCAGTACGTCATGGCGAAGTTGTAGTACGGCCCGTTCGCGAACGGCGTGCCGGCGAGCGCCTGCGATCCCGCGGCATCCTCGAACGGCGCGGCGTTCCGCGACGGCCACGGGTTTTCGCAGATGAGCGACGTGATCTTCACGGTCCCCGGAACAACGAGCCCGACCGTCGACGGCGCCGCCGCGCTGTCCGTCGTGACGTGGGCGCGTGCCGTGACGTACGCCGAACCGCTCACGGTTGTCGAGATGACCGCCCGCGGATCCGCGGAGAGCTGTGAGAGCGGCGTCGGGGCGGCGGTCGGATTCAACGTCGCGATGTTCACGTTCGAGACCGTCCAGTTCTCCCATTCCCACTTGTAGTCGCTCGTCGTCGAAATCGGAACCGCCTGACCGTGATGGATCGACTCGGCGTACGCGACGAACGGGTGCGTCTCGTTCGCCGCCGTGAAGAGGAGCGGGTGCTCCGTCGTCTCGTCGGAGATGCGGACGTTGTTCAGCTTGCAGATGTCCTGGCCGGTCGTGAATGTCCACTCGTACGTGAGGTTCGACACGACGCCGCTCTTCGTTTTGATCCCGGCATGGTTCTTCGGATCGTTATTGTCCGCGAGGTTCGGATCCCCGGAGAAACGGATGATGTACACGGTGTTCGAATCAAGCGCGTGGTCGAGCGTGTACGCGAACGAAGTGAACGGCGTGGTGACCCCGTTCACGTCACGCGATCCTTTCGTGAACGTGAGCGTCCCCGTGACCGACCCTTTGCACAAGACGATGGCGACCTGCGCGTTCGCCGGCGCGGCGTGGAAGAATGCGAGGATCTTCTGCCAGACGCGAACGAAGAACCCTTTGATGCCCGTCGGCTGATGGCGATCCCCGTTCAGCGCCACCTGCTGTTCGCCGTTCGCGCACGTATTCGCGGCCTGCCGCAGGACGACGAAATTGTTCGTGAGGGACGGCTCGTCCATCAGAACGTTGAACGACCCGCGGATGAGCAGGTTCCGGCAGGCGTCCGTGAGGCCGTTCGCCGGGTAGAAATCCGTCATCGCCGGACGGAGCGAGCAGCACCCGCCGTCCGTCAGCCCGTACGGCCCCGGCGGAAGCGGCGGGCTCGCGCAGGAATCTTCGCTCGAGAATCCGCACTGGAGCCCGTACGTCGCATGTCCGGTCACGCCCTGGAGTGCCGAGCTGATCTGGGACGACATCTTCCCCGAACTGTCCGGCGCCGCATTCCCGATGATCGTCGCGAGTTGGACGGGATCCACGAATCCATCCGGTCCTGATGGCGGCTGTTCGCACGCCAGCGCTTCACCTAAGCCGGGGATCCCGTCTCCGCAGAAGCTCGGCCTCGGATAGGAGACGGACGATCCCTCAAAGAGACATCGCGCGCTGCACCCCGAGCCGACTCCCGTCATCCCGTAATCGCAATCCTCACCTGCTTCCATGACGCCATTCCCGCAGCATGATGTGCTGGGGCCGCCGGCGACGCACGGGTCGGTGCCGGTATGGAGGCACGTCTTCGAATCGCATCCAGGCCGGGAAGACGCCGTTCACCGCTTCACAGGCTTCACCGGGTTCGAGAATGCCGTTCCCGCAGAGCGAGCGGATGGTCGACTTCGATCCTTCGGCGAGACAGTCCGGACTGCACCCGTCACCGGCCGCGCGGTTGCCGTCGTCGCAGTTCTCGCCGTTCGAGATGTCGCCGTTCCCGCACGTGGATCCGCCCATGGACGCGCCGAGCGCACGGCACCCGCTCGAACAGCCGTTCGCGTCATGCGGCGCGCACGTGCCGTGCTCCGCGACGCACGCGGCCGCCGCCTTCGCATCCGAACAATCCGACCCCGGCGGCATGACCGTCGACGTCGCCGACGTTCCCGTACAAATGCTCCCCGGATCGCAATCCTCTTTGGGATCAACCGTCTTGTTCCCGCACGTTCCCCCCGCGCTGACCGGAGGAACCGAATCCCACAGGCACTGCGCGCCGCACCCCGGATCGCCGTCGCACTGCTCCCCGCCGGATCCGCCGGACGCGAGCGTGACGCACGGTTTCGCTCCGCCGCCCGCCCTGTATTTCGCGCAGGAGGTCTGGTCCGTCGTTTCAACGATCCCGTTGCCGCACTTCGCCGTTTTCCCGTACACGCCGTCAGCGCCGAGGAGCGTGCACTTCGCGGAGCACCCGGCCGGGATCTGCGTCCCCGTATCGATCTGGCCGTTGTTCACAAGGACGGCGACGTCCTTCTGTGACGAGTCCCATGAATATCCGGCGTCGATGAAGATGGCCTGGCCGTTCGCGGAACACTCATCCGGCTTCGTGTAGGGCGTTGCCGTGAACGACTGGCGGTCGCCGATGTACGTGGCGTACTTTTCGACCGGCGACACGTCGACGCGGTCCGCGACGCACACGGCGCCGGTCCCCGTCCGCGTCGTAAACGTCCATGTGAACCCATCCGCCGAATTGAGCTTCGTGAGCGCGGCATGGGAGAGCGACAGGATGCCGTTCGGGCCGCCGTGGAGGATGACGCGGTAAAAATGCCCGGGCTGGAGGAGATTGACCTCCGGCGTTCCGCCCTTCGGGATGATCGTGAGCTGCCGGACGCGCGGATCCGCGGATCCCGGAACGGTCGTCAGTTTGATGTTCGACGGGTTGATCGGAAGCGTGCTGGTGTACGTCTGGCAGTTCTCATGTTCGCACTCGTTGACCACGACGTTCGACGCGTTGATCGTCGTGTCGAGGACGGGGATGTTGAACGTCGCCCAGATGAGCGCATTCACGCACGCCTGTTTGCAGTTCGGCCCGTACGCGACGACTTCCGGTTTGAGGAAGGAAATCGTGAGATCCCCGGAGCCGACGGCGTTCGACGCCGTCTCGGTCGCGCGGACCTGGACCGGCTGGTTCGGATCCGTCTCCATGAGCGCGGTCGCCGTCTGCCGGCACGCGCCGCGTCCGTTCGCCTGCGTATTCGTG
This sequence comes from Candidatus Uhrbacteria bacterium, assembly GCA_963835915.1. GTDB lineage: Bacteria > Patescibacteriota > Patescibacteriia > 2-12-FULL-60-25 > 2-12-FULL-60-25 > 2-12-FULL-60-25. The sequence goes on along the minus strand of CAWIHE010000004.1, from coordinate 288,319 downwards.
ATGGACGCGCGCGCCTGGCTCACGTCCCAGCGCCAGTTGTACGGCGCGCAGTCCATGATCTGGCAGATGTCGCTCGGGCGCGGGACCGCGCCGTACGGGATGCTCTCGTTCTGCGCGTTCGCCGTGTACGTCTGCGGGGACACGAGGACGGAACTCACGACGCAGGGCGATGCGTCGCCGCGCGTCGCGAACCTGAAGCAGTACGCGTTCCCCGACCCGCACGACGCGTTTTCCGTCATGAATGCGCCGCCGGCGCCCAGTCCTTTGATGCCGGTCGTGAGGACGACCGAATACGTCGTTGACGGTTTCAGCGTCCCGGGGTTGACCTCGACGTAATCCTGGCCGTCCCCGGATCCGCCGTTTGCGGGGATGATCGGAAGGATCGTTGTCGGGATCTCGTTCTTCTGCGTGCACGGATCCGAACCGCTCCCCGTGCATTCGTAGACGTGGATGGTCTGCGCGCTGACCGTTGTCGGTTCAAGGCGCGTCGAGAAGAGGATGCCGACCTGGGCGTTCACGCACGCGCTCGTGCCGCCGTCGCGGCCGGACCAGGGCGTCGGCGACGGGAGAATCGTCTGGCCGCACTGCTCCACGACTACGGGGGCGCGCGGGATGATGCCGGTCGAGAATTGCCATGCGAACACGCCGGGCGCGGGACCGTTCGTGCAGACCGCGGGCGTGCACGTCCCGCCCGCACACGTCGGCGGGTGGCACGCGCCGTCCGAACAGCACGCTTCCTGCGCCGTGCAGACGCCGGGCGCTTCGTTGCAGTTGCGGACGTCGAGGAGGACGGGATTCGAGACGAGCGTCGTGCCGTTGGGGCCGTTCACCTCGACGTGGACGGGACCGGTCTTCGCGCCCGCGGGGATGCGCGAGGCGATCGCGCTGTCCGTCCATGAAGCGGAGGCCGCGCCGATGACGTTCCCGCCGTAGATGACGTTCCCCGCCGAACCGAACCGTTCGCCCGAGAGCGTCACGTTCGTCCCGACGGGGCCGATGCGCGGCGAGATCGCGCAGAGGCCGGGCGCGAGCGGATCCGTGTTCACGTCGAAATTCACGCGGTTCGAATCCGGCGTGTTCGGCGTCGCCGTGTGGACGTAGACCGCGTACGCGCCGGTCGGGAGCGGCACGGCCTCGTTCAGCCACTTCGGGACTTTGACCGTGATGCTCGTGTCATGCCAGAACGCGAACTGGCACTGGGCCGGAAAATTCGTGTCCGCCGGCGTCTCGACGCCTTGCGCGATGTTCTCGAAGAACACGGTGCCGACGGACGTTCCGAAATTCCGCCCCGTGATCGTGACGTACTGGCCGATCGGCCCTTTCGACGGCGTGATGTCGACGATCTGCGGCGTCCCGCCACCCGATGTCGGAAGGACGTTCACCGTCATCGGGTTCGAGAGCACGCCCTGGACGTTCACGGAGACGTCATACGGGCCCTCGGCCACGTTCGGGTACGTTGCCTGAATCGACTGGTTCCCCCATGATGCCGCGGAGAGCGCCTGGGTCCCGAACTGGACGAGGCCGCTCGCGGTCCCGAATCCCGTCCCCTGGAGCGTCATGACCGTGGCCGGCGGCGCGCTCGACGGGCGGACGGCGCAGAGGCCCGGGCGGAGCGTATTGTTCACGAGGAAATCCGGCAGCACGGGATCCGGAAGCGCGTTCGTATCGTCCGACAGGCCGCTCCCCGCGTTCGTGAGCCGGATCGGCCCGTTCTCTGCGCCCTGCGGCACCTCGATGACGACCTGGCGGGCCCCCCACGCCCACGTCCCCGCCTGCACGCACGCGAGCGGCGGGCTCGCCTTCACTGGCGTGCTCCCCTGGGGCCCGAGGAAATAGACGCTCCCGTTTGACCCGAAGTTGAATCCGCTGATCGTGACGTACGAACCGATGGCGCCGTTGTCCGGCACGACGCTCGTGATAATCGGCTGTTCGACACAGATGCCGTTCGTACACACGCCCGACGCGCAATCCGTGTTCACCGTGCACGCGCCGCCGGCGCACGCGCCGCAGTAGTCCGGCGTCCCAACGTTACCGCCGCAGTCGATGCCCGTTTCGCCCTGGTCCTGGACGCCGTTGAAGCAGTGCTCGGCGCGGATGCGGACCGTCACCGGCTTGCTCATGCCCACGCCCGTGTCCGTGTCGTACGCCGTCGCGACGATCGTGCTCGTCGTCCCCGGCGCGAGCCCCGCCGTATCCCACCGGACGTGCGCGCTGAACGTGGCCGGACTCGACCCCTGCGGGCCGTCGTCGCCGACGAGGGTTCCGTCCACGCTGAACGAGACGAATCCGATCGCGACGTTGTCCTGCGCGTTCGCCGTGAGGTCGACGAGCGAATTCGCCGGGACGCCCATGCCGTTCAACGGCGACGTGATCGTGACCGTCGGGTCCGTCGTGTCCACGTTTGCGCTCGTATGGAACGCGCCGTCACACGACGGGTTGAACCCGCCGCACTTCAGCGGCTGTCCCCCGCTTCCTTTGATGATCGTATCGTTCGCGTGGACCGTGAAGTCCGCGTTCGCATCGAAACAGAACCGGTTCCCGTTCGGCGGCGGACAGGGCGTCGATGGCGTGAAGAAGAGCTTATTCGTTCCGACCTGCGTGATCGCCCCCGGAACGCGCGCGTTGCCCGGACCCGTTACGATAATCGCGTCGACGGACGACGCGGACGCGCTTGAGAGCGGGAGCGAGAAGACGATCTTCACGATGACTTTCCGGTTGTCGATGGATCCCGCGGGCGAGATCGAGATGATGCGCATGACGCTCGAACTTCCGCCCGGCGTCAATCCTCCGCCGCCGGGCGTCGTCCCGCCGCCGCCGGACGTCCCGCCTCCCGTTGCCGCCTCGATCAGTTTTTGGATGATGTAGTGCGCGATCGCCCAGCTCGAGAGGATGATGATGAGCCCGATGATCGCGTTCCGGATCCACGCGATCGCCGTCTGCGTCTTCGCCGGATCGCCGCCGCTCGTCATGTAGAGGAACCCGGCGTACACGATGATGATGAGGAAGATGATCGCGAGCGTCCCCAGGACGACGTTGATGATCCGGCTCGCGATGATCCGCGGATCCGTGTCCGGGAGCGCGATCGTGTTCCCGACGGCCTGGAGCCCGCTCATCACGACCGGCGTCGGCGACGACTGCGCGTGCGCCGGCGCGCACGCCAACCCGCCCGCAACGAGCGTTGCGGCGAAGACGAGCGCGATGGCGATCCGCTTCAGCTTCATGGGTGATTAGCTCCCCGGCGGGGATCCTGCCGCCGACGGCGACGTTGATTGGGTCGTTCCGGTGCCGCTCGTCCCGTTGATGGCGCCGACGAACGAACTGATGACGAACTGGACGATTGCCCAGGAGCACAGGATGATGATGAGCCCGATGATCGCGTTCCGGATCGTCGCGCCCGCCTGCTGCATGTTCTCCTGTTTTCCGCCGGAGAGCAGGAACTGGAATCCGCCCCACACGACCATGACGAGCATGAGGATGGCGAGGAATTCGAGCGCGACGTTGATGAGCCGGACGGCGATGAGGCGCGGATCGCCCTCGGGGAGAATGAGAATCTGCGAGATGCTGTTGATTCCGAAATCAAATCCGTTCCCGTTTGAGGATTGGGCGTGAGCGGCACACGGAATCGTTGTCGCGAGAACAACCGTCAGAAAATTCCAAATTCCAAATCCCAAATTCCAAAGGATTTTTTTGGAATTTGGAATTTGGGATTTGGGATTTGCCTTAAGGTTCATATCATTATTTAAACGGGCACGCGGCCGACGACGGCTGGTTCAAGCAGCAGTTCGGTCCCCCGGTGCACGCCTGCGACGAAACGGGGTTGAAGCAGTTCTGGTAGACGTTGCGGATCGACGAGGTGAGCGACGGGTCGTAGAGCGTCGATGTGGCGAACGTCCGGTGGAGGATGTACGCGTCGCTCTTCACGGGGATGTCGGCCGTGGAGAGGACGGGCGTATTCTTGTCCGTGAGGGAATCCATGGCCGTGGTCCACCAGAACGTGTCGTCCATGGCCGCTGGTTCGTACGTGGCGATGGACGCGTTGTCCGTATTGAACGACGAACTCTGGATGAGCGAGTCGAAACGGACGTGGACCGGCGCGAACGGGTCGGCGTTCGACCGCCCGGCGTAGTCGCCGAGGTCCGCGGGCGGCGTCGTCGCCTCGATGCGCGGCGGGGCAAGGTTGATCTGGTCCGTCGTCGTGAAGTTCCACGCGTAGTTGTCGCCGTCCGGCCCCGCGGCCGTGCCGTCGCCGTTCCCGTCGAGCGAGTTCCCTGCGACGTCAACGACGCCGTCGTACCCCGCGGCGAGGAACGCGGCCGCCGGACCGGGTCCGTCGAGCGTTGCCGCGCGGATCGTCCCGTTCACGCCCGTGGCGCCCGGGAGGCAGAACACCTGTTCGCCGCACGTGTTCACGCCGCACGCCGGAGGCCCCGGGATGAACTCGACCGTCCGGTACTGATTGGAAATTTTATATTCGCCGTCGATCGGCGGGAGCGCGCCGCCCGTCCCCGGCTGGAGGCGGATGTTCGTGAACCCTTTGCCGTTCAGGACAATGCCGCTCGCCGCCGTCGGATCAACGGCTTCATTGAACGTCATCTCGACGATCGCGTTCTTCGCGACGATCTGGTTCTGCGCCGGAAACACGCTCACGACTTTCGGCGGCGTCGTGTCGATGACCGTGCTCGTTTGGAACGACCACTTGTACCCGTTCGCGTACGCGCCCGCGAACGCGGGCTTGCCGTTCTCAAGCTGGATCGCGTTCGCCATGAGCGCGACCGTATAATCGACATTCTCCGTGGGGCTCCCGAGGTAGTCGACGGGCCGGAACACAAACGTCTTCCGGTCGTCCGTGAAGTGGACGCGGACCGCCGTGTTCCCGAGCGCGCCGGATTGTCCGGCGCTCGTCCGGTAGATCTTGACCGCGTTCGCATTCAGCGCCTCGCTCACCGTATCGTCCGACCGGTCCGCCGGCGTCCCCGCATCATTATATCCGTCGATGATCGAGCTGATCTTGATCGCCTTCTTAAAGGTGACGATGATCGCCGTGTTCCGCGGCACGCCCGTGGCGTCGCGCGGCGGGTAGTGCGATTCGATGATCCCTCCGCCGAGCGAGCCGGCCTGGTCCGGGAACACGTTGACCGTCTGCCCCTGCCCGTTCGTTCCCCCGCCTCCGCCGCCGCCGGTCAGCATCTTCAGGATGTACTGCGTGATGGCGAACGCGGAGGCGATGATGATGAGCCCGATGACTGCGTTCCGGATCCACAGTTTCGCCTGCGCGATCTTCTCCGGATTCCCGCCGGCCGTCATCCAGAGGTAGCCGGCGTAGATGATGATGATGAGCAGGATGACGCCGAGGAATCCGAGGAAGATGTTGATGATGCGCCCGATGATCGTGAAGAGGTCGGCATTCCCGAGCCCGGCGGACGCTCCGACCTTCGCGAGCCCCTCCGTGGCGGGCGCGGCGCCCTGCGCAAAGACCGCGGGCGCGATCGTCATCAAGAGGATTGCGAAGATGGCGATTAAGGCGACGCAAAGAGCCGCCGATGTCCTTCGGCGCGAAGGTGACGCGTTTCGCAAAAAACGGAAGGCGTTCCGAAGCATGGGGACGGAACGGTTCGTGAGGTATTAGTTGTGAGCAAGACGAGTCCAAGCACGGGTCACTCGTCTTCGCGTGATCAGCAGACCTGATGGTCGCGCGAAGGCGAACGATGTCTGGGTTTTGGGGTTTGGGGTTTGGGGTTTGGCCAAACCCCAAACCCCAAACCCCAAACACTTATGACGGAGTTGCAAGGAGCCTCTGGACAACTTCTTTCACCTGATTCCCATCGGCCCGACCCGCGAGCGCCTTCATCGACGGTCCCATCACCTTCCCGACGTCGGCGGGCGACGTGGCGCCGACGGCTGTGATCTGCTCGCGGACGACTTTCTCGATTTCTTCGACGGGGATCGCGGCCGGAAGGAAGCGCGCGACGATGGCGATTTCTTTTTCCTGCTTCTCGATGAGATCCGCGCGATTCGCTTTCTTGAAATCCGAGAGCGCGTCTTCGTACTGCTTCTTCATCATGCGGAGGACGGCGAGCGATTCTTCTTCCGTGAGCGGGTGGCCGAGGTCGATCTCCTTGTTCTTAAACGCAGAACGGACGAGCCGGAGCGTTGAGAGCTCCAACTCGTCCTTTGCTTTCATTGCCGCCGTGAGGTCGGCACTGATCGTTTCCGCGATGGTCATGGGAACAGGCAAAAATTAGCGCCGACCCTTCCGCTTCGGCTCTTCCTTCAGCTGCCCTGTTTTGAGGAGGTACTCGTATTCCGACCGTTTCTCGTTCCGGCGAAGCGCGCTTGAGCGCCGCTTGTTCCGGTTCGGTTCGTGCTGGAGGAAGCGGACTTTCTTTGTTTGGAGTCCGCGCCCGCTCTGCTGAAACCTGCGCTGAAACCGCCGGAGGAACGCGTCGAAACTCTCCCCTTTCTTCCGTTTTACTTCGACTGACAGATAGACTCAACTCCTTTCTATAAGTTGGATGTTATGCACCGTCGATTCCATGTGACGGTCGATCAAAAGAGTACCGTAGATGCGAAAGAAGGTCAACGGAACTGGGGTATGGATGGATGGATCGTTGGATGGTTAGTCGACCGGACATCGGTGGGGGCATCTGACGCTGCGGATCCCCTCCCTTTAAGACACCCCATAAAAAGCAACACCATCGATTTGTCATTCAGAGGGAGTCCCCCGTAGCCCCGTCCGACGGGGCGAAGGGGGACGACCGTGGGAATCCCTTTCAATAGATAACAAAAATCCGGGAGCAGCCAAGCGAGGCGCTCCCGGAAATGTCGGCGCGTAATGCGCGCCGTGTTCGTTCGAGATTACAAGGTACGTGTTGACCGTGGACGTCCGCCCAAGCGCACGCGGGAATTGTCGTCGCTGAAGACCATCCTGTCGAACGCCCTCAATTTCTCAAGCTCGGCCATCGCCTCTGGGGGAAATCTGAGGGTCGTCGACGACCGCATCCTGTGACCCCCTGTCGCCTTCTTTGTAATTTTTTTATTCTTTCCCTTAGCAGGCGTCCTCCGTTTCATGGCTGATCCTCCAGCCGCGTTTCCGAGCAACGTCGGGCTCTTCGAGCATGAACCTCCGCCATTATCGCCTCCACGCCGCGATCCCCTTCAAGGATGCGCTCTGCGCGCTCGACCATGTCGCGCTCCATGAGCTTGTAACGCTCCGATGCTGGATCGATATCGACGTTTGAATGTGCGGCGTGACGTTTCATCTCATCGGTCATGACTGATCCTTTCTATGAGATCCAGAATGGCGCAGACCATCGACGTTCATCGCGAGGACGGATGCGCGCTCTCGTTGCATGTCTTCGGGCGTGAGCAGGCGCAAGCCGCAAAACCCTTCGCGCATACGCCGTCGTTCACGCTCGGCGACGACGGAATCCGGCACGGGTCCGCGAAGAAGGTCGCGGATATTTTGGATGAAATGTACGAAGAACCTTTTTATCTCATGTATCATCTTCGCCTCCCGCGCGAATGATCGCGCTCGCGTTCTTCAGTACCGACCGGGGATGCGATCGGGATCGCAATGCGTCGAGAATGCTTCCATGAGCTTGTCGAGTTCGGGTCTCGGAATGTGCGGACGCTCTCCTTTGAAGGTCGGGTTGGGCGGCAACGCGCCGGAACCCTCGTTACTCGGCTCAACGACGGCCGTCCATAGCTTCTCTTCATTAATCGGAAGGCGCTCCTTCGCCATGACTTCTCTCTTTCCGATGGCGCGCGCTATTGCGTCCATCTTTCGCCAGTATCCCATGGATTCTTTAAAATGAACATCAGAAAAGGATGCGGCCCCCTTTCCCAGCCGAGCGCTCACGCGCGAGACATCCTTCCCGCGATGACATCCCGTATCACCGCCTCATCAATCCCCTCTTTCAACACCGCCGTCCCGATTGCGGTCGGGAGAACGAAACGGTTTTTTCCGTTGACGAACTTTTTATCGTGCTTCATGAATCGCATAATCGCATCCGCATCAACGTCGCCCTTGATGCGGACCGGCAGTCCCGCACTCACGCATAAGGATTCGACTTTCTTCGCCTCTTCCGCACCAAAGATGCCGAGCCGCTCGGCGATCTCGCACGCGCAGATCATCCCGATCGCGATCGCCTCACCGTGGGAATAGATGCGATAGTCGGTCGCGGCTTCCAGCGCGTGACCGATCGTATGGCCGAAATTTAATTTCGCGCGGATGCCTTTCGTATCGAATTCGTCCTGCGCCACGATATCCGCTTTCATTCTGCAACACGCCGCAACGACGCCACTGATCGCGTCCGGTTCGAGTTTGACGATCTGTTTGATGTTTGTCGTCAGGTCGTCGAAGAACTTCGCGTCGAGGCTCACGCCGTACTTGATGACTTCCGCGAGACCTGACGCGACCTCGCGCGCCGGAAGCGTCCGCAAGACGTCCGTATCCGCAACCGTGAGCCGCGACTGGTGGAACTGGCCGATGAGATTCTTCCCGCGGAAGTTCACGCCGCACTTCCCGCCGATCCCGCTATCCACGTCGCCGAGGAGCGTCGTCGACACGTTCACGAAATCCCGCCCCCGGTCATAACACGCGGCCACGAACGCGCCGACGTCCGTGACGACCCCGCCGCCAAGATTCACGATGAGCACTTTCTCCGCGCACGCCACTTCCGCATCATTGATCGCGCCACAGATGTCCTGAAATGAGGCGAGCGTCTTATGCGTCTCGCCGTCAGGGAAGATCGCCGTTCCAACGACGCGGCATCCTCCGTCCGTAAGGATGCTTGATACCGATGCACCGTAGAGGCCGAAGACTGTCGGGTTGCTCACGATCAAGACGCTCTTCGACAATTCTAGTTCTTGGATGCGAACCGGCAGGCAACTCAAAATGCCGGAACCGACGAGGATGTCGTACTTATGTCTGCCGGGGATCTTGACGCTGATGGATTTGAGTTCGTTCATATCAAAAGAGAGCCGACCATCGTGCCTGCCTGAGGGCGGGGGAACCCCGCCCCTACGACGTGGTGATGAACGGGACCCGACGTTTATTTCAACTTCTTCCTCACCTCCAGCACAATCTTCTTCGAGTCAACCGTCTCCTGCGTCCCCGAATCCATATCCCGGATGATGGCGGTGCCGTCGAGGACCTCCTTCTGGCCGACGATGATCGTCCACTTGGCGCCGCACTTGTTGGCGATTTCCATCTGCGTCTTGATCGCGTCTTTTGAGAGGGCGCACGCCGTGCGGATGCCGTCGGCGCGGAGGGCTTCGAAAATGGCGAAGGCTTTTTTGCGGCCCTGTTCGCCGAGCTGGGCCACGAAGACGTCGCGCTCCAATGAACGATCCGCGAGGGCCGGGTCGAGTTCGCGCATGCGCGCGGCGATGCGTTCGATGCCGAGGCCGAAGCCGCAGGCCGGGGTGGGCTTGCCGCCGATCTGTTCCATGAGGATGTCGTACCGGCCGCCGCCGCCGAGCGCGAGCTTTGACGCTTCCGGATCTTCGGACGTCGGGAAAATCTCGAAGACCGTCCGCGTGTAGTAATCGAGTCCGCGGACGAGGTACGGGTCGAGTTGATATGGGACGCCCATCTCATCGAGGTATTCGAGGACCTGCATGAAGTGCGTCTTCGACGCCTCGTCGAGCCAGTCCACGATCTGCGGGGCCTCGGCCTTGATCTCGTCCATGCCGGGTTCTTTCGAGTCGAGGAGGCGGAGCGGATTCTTGAGGAGGCGCTTCTTGTCGTCTTCGGAGAGCTTGTGGCGCTTCGTGCGGAAGAACGCGACGAGCGCGTCGCGGTAATTCACGCGGCTCTCCGGCGTGCCGAGCGAATTGATGTGGACGGTTGCCGGAATGCCGAGGACGTCGACGAGCTTCCACGCGAGGAACGCCTGCTGGGCGTCGAGGACGGACGACGGGTCGCCGATGCACTCGCAGCCCCACTGCGTGTGCTCGCGGTACCGTCCGGACTGCGGGCGCTCGTGCCGGAACATGGTGCTCCAGTACCAGAATTTCACCGGCTGGGGGCGGTTCAGCATCCCGTGCTGGAGGTACGCGCGGCAGATCGGCGACGTCCCTTCGGGCCGGAGCGTGACTTTTTCCCCTCCCGCCGTCTCGAACGAGTACATCTCTTTTTCGACGATGTCCGTGACTTTCCCGACCCCGCGGATGAAGAGCGACGTCTCTTCAAGCGCCGGCGTCTCGATGCGCTCGTACCCGTAATCCTCCGCAAGCCGCATCGCTTCCGCGTACGTTTTGTCGCGGTACGGCCACTCTGGATTCATGATATCGCGCATCCCCCGCACGAGCTGCGGAGGCGGCTGGACCTTCTTCTTGGGAGCGAGGTCCGGTTTCTTGACCGGTGCGGATGGTTTCTTTGACGACATATCAATTCAATTCGTAAGTCTGCATATTGGGCCTACGAATGTACGAATAGGGCGAATCGGCGAATATAAGGATGGGATCTTACAGCTTCAAGATATCATTCATGTATTCGCCGATTCGCCCTATTCGTACATTCGTAGGCCCATTGCGTGAAGTTTGTTACTGCGTGGAATACGTCGGCCTGTCGAACGCCTTCCACCGGTCGAACGGCCACCCTCTCAGCCAGACGCGTCCGACGATGTCGGAACGCTTGATCGGACCAAAATACCTTGAGTCGAGGCTCGATGGGCGGTTGTCGCCCATCACGAAGTACTCGTCGGATTTGAGCGTGACCGTCCGCTGCATCGGCGACGGCGGGAGGTCGCTCGGGAGGTACATGTTCTCGTCGAGCGCAAATCCGTTCGGGTGTTCCGTGTTGTAAATCTTCACGCCGGTCGCCGTGGCTTCGACCGTTTCGCCCGGGAGCCCGATCACGCGCTTGATGAAGAACTGCTTCGGGTCGAGCGGGTAGCGGAGAACGACCACATCGCCGCGTCCCGGCGGACCGAACCGGTACGAGAGTTCGTCGATGATGAGGTACTCGTGGTCGTAGAAGTTCGGCTCCATCGACGCGCCCTTCACGTAGAACGGCTGGATGAGGAAGTACCGGACCGGAATGATGATGGCGAGCGACACGGCCGCAACCTGGAGGAGTTCGAAGAAAAACGCGAGAACGGCCCAGGATTTCCTGGGTGCCTCGGGGACTTCGCTGTCACGGTGCGCACGTCGGAATGAGAACGGCATGGTGGCGTCAGCTTAACGTAGAGCGATACTCTTGTCTAGACTTCCGCGTAATTAAAGGATGAAGGATGAAGGATGAGGGGGGAAGGCGGGCCGGATCCCCCTTCATCCCTCATCCTCCCCCCTTTCCGATCATCTCGGAGCGACTTCAATGCCGACGTGTCCGAACGGCGCCGTCCTCGCTAAAAAGACGCTCCACGTCTCGTAGCGGAGCGACGTCAACGGGTCGACGACATAGACGCCTTCGACGGCGTCCGCGGTGCCGCGGTAGCCGACGATGACGACGGTGTGTTCGAACGCGGGGGCGTTGATGGATGCTCCTGCGGGCGTGGTCCAGTGGTAGATCTTCGGCGGGAGCGGGCCAATTTCCGTCCACACGATGATCGGATGCTTTTGCGAGAGCGCCGCGTCAATCGCGCGGCCGTTATCGACGGTGATGCGCGTCGCGCTCGCGTTCACGTTCGCGACCTCCATCAAGGGACCGGAGAAGACGCCGTAGCCGGTCGCCGGCATCCGTCCGTTCACGTTCCCGACGAAGCCGAGATTCGGATCGCCCCAGATCGTCCCATTGACGGTCACCATCTTCCGCGTCTGATCCTTCGGGAGTTCGAGCCAGAGGTCCCACTCCGAAACGTCCATGCCGATCCCCGCGAGCGCGATCCGAAGCGAGGCGACTTCGCACGAGAGCGCATGCTGCTGGTGGTAGAACGGGACGTTGAAGAGGAAGGCGCGCGCGACGATCGGCTCGCGCGCCTGCGCCATGCGCACGATCGACCGTCCGATGCCGACGGCGATCGCATGGATGGAGAACGTCGCGCCGTAGATGAGGACTACCGCGAAGAAGATCGCCGCACCAAAGAGGACCCGTGCGGGGCGCGGGCGCTGTTTGCGATGGTGGAGGCGGGCGTTCATTCGGACGTGGGTTTGGGGTTTGGAAGTTAGGGTTTGGACTGACCAAAACCCAAACGCCAAACCCTAAACCCCTACTCCTTCTTCCGCTTGCCCGCGATCAGACTGTGATGCTCTTGCCGCTAAGGGACGGACGCGAGAGAGGAACGTCGCCCGGCTGCACGCGCGCGCGGCCGCGAGGAAGAGAATGGCGAGGAGGACGTCGAGCGCGGCGAAGGAGGCGAGGAACCATCCATTTAATAAATACGCAGGGAAGAGGGCAAAGGTGCATGCGGCGAGGATCGGGACCGCAATGATGCCGACCATCCTCCCGACGAAATCGGGATGGGATGCCGCTTCGCGGTGCGCCATCTGCGTCATACCCGCGGAGACGTCCTTTGAATACTTCCGGGATTCGTGGAGCTTCACGTATGACGACCGGAGTTCCGCGAACATCTGGACGGAACGGACGAGCGGGAACGAGACGCACGCGAGGCCGAAGAGGAGGCCCGCGGAAAAAAATGCGCCCGCGGCGATTTGCGACCCCGAGATGATGAGCAGGACCTCCGCAAAAAGAATAACGGGGAGGTAGACGATCCCCTGACGCGCGAGCTGTTTCGGCGTGAACCCGGATGCGCGGAGGAGGGCGAGCTCCGACGATTCGCGCGCCACGTCGTCCGCGAGCGCGGCAAACAGGCGCCCGAGTCCGGGAACGAACATCAGGAGGAGATGCGCGATCGGGGCGATGACGACGAGCGTCGAGACGAGGAGCCTTCGGACGGGCGGCGCGTCCGCGCGACGGTCGAGCCGGATGCGGTGGTGGAGGTACGCGGCCGAGATCGGCTCGACGGCGCGGTTGAGGTCGGAGATGACGGCGAGGTCCGCGTCATCGACGCCATGGGCTTCAAGATCGACGGCGACGATGCGGATCATCGTGAAGCGGTCGGAGAGGACGATGTGCGCGTCCGTGTAGAGGTTGGACCCGCGCGCGTTCGCTTCGGCGATGTCGTCGTCCGTGAACACGGGGATCTCCTCATTGAAGATGAGCCGCGAGAGCCACGGCTCGAGCGTCCGCTCCTGCGCGATTGTCGAGATGCGGTCCACGGCATCAAGGACGTGCGCGGACGCACGCGGCGTGGTCCGGATGCCAAGCCCGATCCCGCGTTCAAGGAGCGCGCGGATCTTCTCCTCCGCCCCGTCGAGATGCCCGCACACTAACCGAAGCTCAAACGGGAGCGCCGCCACGCTGAACCGCTCCCCAATCGGCGAAACGACAACGACGTCAAACCGATCGCGGTTCGGAACAACGCGCGGTTCCTTTATCGACCACTCGGCGAAGCGTGCGAGCGCTTTCATTCCTCTATTGTAGCAGAGTATTTAAGTCGTGAGTCGTGAGTCGTGAGTCGTGAGTAAGAATCGGATCAATCAGAGACGTCATCAAAATAAAAAGAGCGATCCATGTCTGGACGCTCCCATTTTCAAACTCTTTACTCACGACTCACGACTCGTGACTCACGACTTCCCACTACCGCTTCCCATGGCACTCCCCGTACGTCAATCCCGATCCGCAGAAGCACTCGCGCGTCTCGCGATCCGGCGCCGTGAGCAGGGAGCTCGAATCCATCTTCCCGCCGCGGCCGACGTTATAGACCATCTGGATGCCGAGCTCTCTGCAGACGTCGACTTCCGGAACCGGCACCCAGTCCGGTTTCCGGTCGCCGCCGTTCGCGAAGATGTTCGGACGGATCTCCCGGAGCGCGTCGCAGACGCTGATGTCCGTGGTGCCGGGCGGATGCTTCGTCAGCACGACCCGATCAACGCACCCGAGCGCTTCGATGATCTCTTTCCGCTCCGCTTCGCTCAAAAACGGCGCCGCCTTTTTCAACCTGATCCAGTTGTCGTTATTGATGATGACGACGAGTTCGTCGCCAAGCGCTTTCGCATCCTGAAAAAGACGGACATGTCCGACGTGGATCGGATCAAATCCTCCGCTCACGGCAACGATGACGGGACCATTCGTATCCATGGGGTTGGTTGAGTGGATGAGTGGATGAGTGGGCCGCTCAAGACGGCCCACTCATCCATTCATCCATTCGCTCTCATCGCGGCAGACTGTACGAAAAAGGCGGACGTTCGTCAAGGTGACGCGCCGTCCGCCGATCCGAGAAAAAAGGTGCCGTGTCAGCCGGTGCGGCCGAACGCAAACTCCTGGGCGCCCAACTGGACCAAGCCGGCGTATTCGATAATGAGAAGACTCAAGGCCTCCTTCGACTCATCTCCGACAAACGAACGGCCATGAACGTCCGGGTAGCGGATACTGATCGCCGCGGCTGCAGCACGGAGCTTGTCATACAACCCCTCATACCCGCCCGCTCGTCTTCCCCCTTTGATGTGGTCCGTCGCCGATGAGATGGCGATCGCTCCAATCGCGTCCAGGTAGTTCATGAAGAGCGTCTCCCCGTCACTCCCTCCCTCCTCGCAGAGCGCAATGAAGAGATGCTTCAATGAGCGAATCTGCCGCTTGATCGAGTCTTCGTTCATGACGCCGCTCCTTCGCCCGTCGGCGCGTCTGCGCATTCCGTCTGCTCCACCCCTTGAGCGGAAGACAAATGCTCCAGATCCGCGAAGAGCGCAAGCCTGCAGTTCTGCGCCGCGTTGCCGTACATCGTCACGAGGGCGGCGATGCTCCGCTCAATCCGCTGGGCGTCCATGTACGGGCAGGGCATGTCGGGAAACTCCGACCGGATCTTCCCCGCGCACGCGCGGAGCATCTCGATCCGCTCCTTAATCTTCCCGCAAACCCGGAGATCGGCCGTCCAGGCGACGACGTAGGCCTGAACAAGTTGCCCGAGCAGTTCCAGGAACCGATCGAACAGGCACGTCCCTCGCTCCCCGCCATGCTCGCGCATGTACTGGCCGACGTCGGCCAGTTCGAAGATGCCTTCGCTCATGATGATGCCTCTCTTTCTTCTCCATTCAAATTCGGGGCCGCGTCGGCGATTCCGTCGAGCTGCTCGCGGAGCCAGGGAATGACATCCGGAATATCGGGGCCCTCGTCAGTCATCTGAATAATCCCGTTCTCCAACGCGGCCTTGATGACGTCCTTCGGATCCGGCGTCATGTACTCGACGCATCCGTGACCGGTGATGCGGACTTCCATGCCGCTTCTCTTCGTTTCGCAGCGTCCCTTGAATTCGTAATGACGCGTTTGGGAATGACCGCGGCCATCGATTTTCACGGCCCCGATGAGGATCTTTTTCCCGCTCGCTCTCAACAGTTCTACCGCTTCAGCCCCTTCGAGACCATCCAGAAAAAAGAGCAAGTGTTGCGCCGCTTCCCCAATCCGGCGTTCGCGTTCCCGTTCCGCAGCGTCAGGCCCGTCCTCCTCATACCGCCTCGCGGCTAATCTCCATTTTTTCGACATGCTTCCTCTCTTCCGTTGTCGATGTGCGTGGTGAAGGTGTGCCAAAAAGCTGGAGGATTGTCAAGGTTGGGCCTACGAATGTACGAATAGGGCGAATCGGCGAATATTAAAAGTCATTTTCGACATTCGCCGATTCGTGAGCCAATTCGTACATTCGTAGGCCCAACAAAAAGCGGAGGCCGTCATCAAAGACGTCCTCCGCAAGAATATTCGCGGTTGGAGAGGCGCTCAGATCGCGAGCGCGGCGAAGTCGGTATGGAGAATGGAGACCGTCGTCCTCCCGTCCGGTTCCTCCGGGATCGCGCGGATCACGCGGATGATCGGCGACGCGTTGAGCGCCGGGCAGAGGCCGGTCACCTCGCCCGCGGCATCCTGAAGATGCCTCACGGCGTCCGGCACGGATGCGGCGTCGCGGGGGTCGAGGATCGTCAACGCCTTCGCGAGAAAGTAGTCGTTCATGGCATGGATGAACCTGCGGCCGACGCGCCGGCCCTCTTTACCGTGAGCGCTGATGAGCTCGTCCACGAGGAGGGTGATGCTGTTCTCATCCCGTTTTACGCGGAGCATGACGCCCTCTTCTCCGTCGGCGCCGCGTCAGCGATTTCGTCGAGCTGCTCCCGAATGTACGAAACGACTTCAGCCGGCTCAAAGTAGCGCTCGGTATCGCAGAGCACGAGCTTTTCGACGAATGCCCGCGTTCCGATCGGTGATATCGAGGGCGTGGGCAAGTCCCGGTCCCAGACCACCGCCGAACTGCATCGGACGGACGTTTCGCGCAAGCCGTTTCCGTCAAGGAAGTAGCGGTCCGAGACGCTTCCGTCGCTCCTGTGGGCGAGGCGGATCTGCCGATTGCTTGCGGCGAGGAGATCCTTCGCGGACCTCCCCTCTCGGCCTCCCAAAAACGCGTCGAGCGTTCGGGTGATTCCACCGACCACCTGTTCATACGTCTTCACCGGCTCCGGTTGGCTCCGTGGCGCCACGCGATGCCGTCGAGCCGCTTCATCCCATTTCTTCGACATACCCGACTCCTCTCTTCATTCGATTGATGTCGATGTGCGTGGTGATGGTATGCCAAGAAGCGCGAGGAATGTCAAGATCGTGACGGTTCCCTCGCGCCAACCCCTCTTTCACTTTCCCGAGGAGTCCGCGACGAGGGATCCCTTTGAAAGGAGATTTGGAAAAGGAAAAGTCACTTTTTCTTCAACCCCAGCCCGCTTCTAAGGGATCCCTCGTCGCGGACTCCTCGGGAAAATATAAAAAAATACTATTCGACTACTCGACTATTCGACTATCGACTCTTCGTGACTATTCATCGCCCTCTTCTTCAACAAGGAACCCGCCCGCCTGGATGTTCCAGAGGTTCTTGTAGAGTCCGTCGCGCGAGAGGAGCTCGTCGTGCGTCCCTTCGTCTTCGATCTTCCCGTTCTGGAGCACGATGATGCGGTCCATGGCCATGATCGTGGAGAGGCGGTGCGCGATCGCGATCGTCGTCCTCCCTTTCATGAGGTGGAGGAGCGCGTCCTGGATGTACGCCTCGGACTCGGAGTCGAGGGAGGATGTCGCTTCGTCGAGAAGGAGGATCGGTGCGTTCTTGAGGATCGCGCGCGCGATCGCCACGCGCTGGCGTTCGCCGCCCGAGAGCTTGATGCCGCGCTCGCCGACGAACGTGCTGTACCCGTCCGGGAGTTCAACGATGAACTCGTGGCAGTGCGCGAGCTTGGCGGCGGACTCGATTTCTTCCTGCGTCGCGTCGAGCTTTGCGTACCGGATGTTGTCGCCGATGGTCCGGTGGAAGAGGATCGGGTCCTGCGGGACGAATGCGATGGCGCGGCGCACGCTCTCCTGCGTCATCCGGCGGATGTCGTTCCCGTCAATGCGGATGTGCCCGCCGTCCGGGTCGTAGAAGCGGAGGAGGAGCTTCGCGAGCGTGGATTTCCCCGCGCCCGAGGGCCCCACGAACGCGACGCGTTCCCCGGGCTTGATGTCGAGCGAGAGGTGATCGATCGTCCTCCGCGTCTTGTGGTAGTTGAACGTCACGCGATCGAACGCAATGGCTCCCGCGGCGACCGTAATGTCTTTCGCGCGCGGTACGTCGCGGATGTCGGGCGTGAGCTCCATGATCTCGACGAGCTCCTTCGCGTCCGCGATCGACTCGAAGATGCGGCGCATCATGTTCCCGATGTTCCAGAGCTGGTCGAAGAGCGAGATGAGGTACCCCTGGATGAGCGCGAAGTCGCCGACCGTGAGGAGCCCGCGCCGCCAGAGGACCACGGCGGTCGTCATGATCCCGATTTCCACGACGAACATCGCGAACGCCTGGACGCTCGCGCTGATCTCATAGAGGTTCCATGATTTTGACTGCGACGTGAGGAGTTCCGTGCGGATGCCGCTGAAGCGCTGCTCCTCGAACTGCTTGCGCGCGAACGTCTTGATGTTCACGACGTTCGTAAACGAGTCCGTGATCGACCCGAAAACGGCGGAATCTTTCTCGGCGCGATCCGTGTCATACTTCAACCGCCATCGCGAGAATACGATATTCGCCCCAAGGATGATGGCGATGCTCACGCCCATGCCGACTCCGAGCCACGCGTTGCGGAACGAGAGAACGATGAGCGCACCGGTCGTCGTCACGGTCAGCGGAATAATGCTGAAGATGAACGCGTCCGTGAGCCGCTCAAACGCGTCCGAAAACCGTTTCAGACGCCGCGTGAGCGTCCCGGCAAAGTTATTCGCGAAGAAGGCGTACGAATGGTTGAGGATTCGGCTGAACGATCCCTCGTCCATCTTCGCGAGCACGCGCGACTCGAAGTAGACGAGGAGGAACCCGGTCGTCCGGTAGAACACCCAGCGCGCGAACGCAAAGATCGCAATGAACCCGATCGTCGTGAAAAGGATGTGAACGGCCGCCGTCGACCGGTCGCCCGTCCCGATCACGTCGAAGAGCCGCTTGTAGAAAAGCGGGATGAGGACATCGAGGACGTAGATGAGGACCGCAGTCGACGAACACGCAAAAAACGCCCACTTATAGGGCCTCGCATAGCGCCAGAACCACTCCAGCACCTTCCGAATCGTAATCGACATACTCCTTAGGAGACGGGATTGTACGTCGAAATGTTACAGTTGGCAAGGATCAGACGATCGGTTACGATGCCCGCGGTCCCTTTCACCTCAACCCGTTTCCATTTAATGGGAGAGTGTCCGATGGATTCACAGCAAGAAGAACACGATGCGGCACTAAGCTTCGATGCCATTTGCCATGAACTCGGCGTCCAGCCCGGCACGTTCAAGCCGGTCGCGCGATATCACGAACGGATGGACTGGATTGAATTCGTGAACGAGGACGTGTCGTACCGCGCAGACAGGATCAATCCGGTTCTCGAACTTCTCTGGCATCCGCAAAAGATGAAAATCATCGGCGTCAAAATTTCTTGTCTGACGACGATCTTCTTGAACGATCCTCAACTCGTCCCCGAAGACCGCGGCGCCCCGCTCGCACTCGCGCAGATTCTTAAGAGCGTCATCACGGGCAGTGAACCGACGTATGGACCGTTCTGGGCAAAACTCTACCGCATCGCCATCGAGGTCGTCGGAGATGCAACGATTGCAGCGGATGAATGGCGGAAAGCACTTCCCGTTTTTACGGAGTGAACCTCCCCCGAACCTTTTCTCACCACCGACTCCGCACTCCCCCACCCGGGAGTGCGTTTCGTTTTAAAATGATTGCGCACGAAAAAAATGGACATCAGCGGCACTGCTCACTGATACGCCTTCGCCTGCAACGTAAACAGCTCCGCATATCTCCCCTTCTTAAACATCAGCTCGTCATGCGACCCTTCCTCAATGACGCGCCCCTGATCAACGACGATGATATGTTCGGCCTGTCGCAGCGTCGAAAAACGATGTGAGACGAAGAGGATCGCCTTTCCGGAAAGGACGTCCGGGAGCGTCGAGAAGAAGTGTTCCTCTTTCTGCGCGTCGACGGAAGACGTCGGTTCGTCAAAAATGTAGATGCGCGCATGGCGATACAGGGCGCGCGCGATGCCGACAATTTGATTTTGTCCACCCGAGAGTTCAATCGCCTTATCTTCCGGCATCGCGTACTGTTTTCCCGCATGCGTGTCGAGCCCTTTCGGAAAATCCGACAGCACCTCCCGAAGTCCGCTCGACTGAATCGCGTCCTGCAGACGCTCCTCGTCGATCGACGAGGCGATGTCACCGTATCGAATCTGATCAATCAGGACATCGTCAAAACGGGGCACCTCCTGGCTCAACACGGAAAGAACGCGGCGCCACGCGGACGGCTTGATCCGTGACAGGTCAACGCCGTTCACGACAATGCGGCCTTTTGTCGGATGGAACACGCCCATCAACAGCTTCAGCAGCGTCGTCTTGCCGGCGCTGTTCAAACCGATCATGGCGATCCGCTCTCCTTCCCGGAATGTCAGGTTCGCGCCGCGCAACACGTCCTCATCGCTCCCCGGATAACGGAACCAGACGTCTTCGAATGAAACCGTCAGCGGCTGCTTCGGCACGGATTCGCCTGAATCGGATTCCGGACGGAACGAAAAGAAGTCGCGGATCACGACAAGGTATGAAGAATCGCGCTGGATCATGCGCACTTGGCTCAACCCGTTGCCAAGCGAACGCCAAAGCTGCGGAAACGTCGAAAGAAACGCGGACGCCGCGCCAACGGTAACGGCGCCCCGTACGGACCCCGCTATAATATATCCGAGACCGACTCCGATCGCGACGACGTACAGCATGTCGATGGCGAGGTACGAGATGCCCATCTTCTTGATGTTCTCGATGCTTTCTTTCATGAGCTTCCGCGCGAGCTCCCGCCACTTCTTCAAAAAAACTTTATGCAAATCCCAGGACTTGACCGGCATCAGTGAAAACGGAAATGTCAGCGTTGACCGATAATAATTCGCGCGCCGGCCTTTGCGATTTTCGTTCCGAAAAAGATTCCAATTCCATAACGTTTCACGGCGGCTCGCGAGGATGCGGAAAAAGATCGCCGCGCACAAAAGCAGAATGGCGGGCCATGGAATGAATATGAACACGGCGGCAAATCCGAGAACGCTTAAGAAATAGTAGGTGGACCAAAATCCCCACTGGGCGACGTTCAGGACGACGTAGGACTTGCGTTGAAACGCATCGCACAACGCGCGAAATTCCGTCTGCTCAATCACCGAGAACGGCAGTGAATTCATGAGTTCGATCGATCGTTCGGTCAACGCGTGCTCAAGACGAAAACGAATCGTGTCATCCTGAATATTCACGATGGATGACGTAATGCTATTCAGCGCAATGGAGAGCAAAAGAACACACCCCCACGTCACCGCCGTTGAAATGTGCTGCGTCGCAATCGAATCGACGATGACCTTCGTGGCGTAGACCGTCGCCGCGGTCAACGGGACCTGCATAAATCCGCCGATCGCCCAAATCACAAATCCTCGAGGATGCGCTTGATAGATCAGCTTCGCGAAAAACGGAATCGTCCGAAAAATCTCTTTTGACGACGGCTTATCGTTCAACGCGGGAATGCGCGGTTCTTCCGATGCCATGGGATGAGATGATATCGCGACCGCCGAGGCCGCGCCACCCAAAACCCCGCCGTTGCGGCGGGGTGACGGGTGGTGGACGTTGGAGGGCTCGAACCTCCGACCTCACGGATGTGAACCGTGCGCTCTAACCAGCTGAGCTAAACGTCCATTCTCGCCTGCGGGATGTTACACTTTACCGGTATGCCTGACAAGGTCATCCTCCGAACGGTCAACGAGGTTCTGCGTGACGCGGAAAAGCGTCTTCGTCCGAAGAAAATCCATTGTGCCGCGGACGTCGACGAAGGGCGGCTGGATGCGGAAGTCCTCCTCGGATACCTCCTCAAGAAAGACCGGACGTGGATTGTCGCGCACGGAGAAGATCGTTTGAGCGGAATGCTCCGACGAAAATTCGGGAAACTCGTCGAGCGGAGGATCGCGCGCGAGCCCGTCGCCTACATCACCGGACGCAAAGAATTCTACGGCCGCCCCTTCCACGTCTCCAAGACGACGCTCATCCCACGCCCTGACACGGAACTCATCATCGACGTCCTGCGATCAAAGTATAAGCGTGATGCCGCGTTCACCCTCATCGACATCGGCACCGGTTGTGGTGCCATCGCGCTCACGACGGCCCTCGAATTCCCGAAGTCGCGCATCATCGCGACGGACATCTCGAAGGGCGCACTCGCGATCGCCGCGAAGAATGCGAGGGCGTATGGGCTGGCGAAACGAGTGACGTTTGTGAGGGGAGATCTTTTGGCGCAGGGAGTTGTCGCGGGCGTGGTCGCGTGGTCGCGTAGGGGCGTGGGTTCGGCCGGCCGGCCCCACGCCCCTACGCCCTTACGCCCCTACGCCCCCCTCATCCTCATCGCCAACCTCCCCTACCTCCCCGACCGCGACATCAAAAAGATGGACCGCGACGTCGTAGACTACGAGCCTCACGACGCGCTCTTCGCCGGCAAAGACGGACTGGATGCGATCCGGCGATTCTTCGATGAGGTCGTCAACAATCTCCCGACCAACCCCGACCTCATCCTCGTTGAGTTCGATCCCCCGCAGGCGAAGACGCTCATGAAGCTCGCGAAAGAGACATTCCCTCTTATGAAGGCGACGATCCATAACGATCTTGCGAGGAGGAATAGAGTGATCGAGATGGGGGGCGTAGTGACGAAGGCGCTCTCTTACAAAAATCCCTCATACAAAACGAGGAATTTCTGTACGCCCAAACCAAATTTAGGCCTTAGGCTTCAATAATTCAATAGCCTAATTAATATTGCTTAATTGTATTCAGATAAGTTGCAATGACGAACAGCGCCTGACTATCAGTCTCAAACTCCTCAGTGCGCATATGGCTCTCCCTCGTAAAATGAACTGACTCCATTATTCCCCATTTTACCCAATCAAGCTTATTCGCAAAGGCGTTCTTCCCACCATCCTTAACACCAATCTCCCAAATGGATTGATTGACCAACAACTGGACCTTATAGAATGCATTTACCTGTTGTCTGATCTGCTCTAAATCTCTATCAATTTCCAAGCTTTCCTTACCTTCCTCCCTACACTCATTTTGTGCTTTAAAGAAACGATTCTGATCTTCAAGAAGATGGTCTATATATCTTTCAAACATACCACCTGCCGTCTTTGGTTCTTTTTCTGCTCTCGGCACCTCTTCTTTTGAATCGGTCTCCTTACTAACTGTAGAAGCGCCAAATGGTGGCTTTTCTGGCATATTGAGTCAATAAATAATCTTGAAAAGAGCTTATCAAGAAGTCTCCCAGAAGCAAAGCGTTGGTTTAATCCGTAGCTTCCCTACGCCCTCACGCCCCTATCTCAATCTTCGCCCCGAGCCCCTTCAACTTCTCCACAATCCTCTCATACCCCCGCTCCACGAACTCCATGCCCGTGATCGTGCTTGTGCCTTCGGCGATGAGCGCGGCGACGAGGTAGGAGAAGCCCGCGCGAAGGTCCGGGATTTCGATCTCGGCGGCTTTGAGCGGCGTGGGGCCCACGATGACGGCGCTGTGCGGATGGTTCTTGGTTCTTGAACCGGCATTCCTTGGGGCCCATGCAATTCGTATTGATCTGGATGTTCGCGCCCATCTTCTTCAACGCCTCCGTGTACCCGAAGCGGCTCTCGTAGACCGTCTCGTGGACGATCGACGTCCCGTCGGCCTGCGTGAGAAGGATGAGGAACGGCTGCTGCCAGTCGGTCATGAACCCGGGATGGACGTCTGTCTCAATCGTCGCGGGGTGGATGCCGTTCACGCGGAACACGCGGATGCCGTCTTCGAGGATCTCAAAGTCGCCGCCGACGCGACGGAGTGCATTTAAGAGAGACAGGAGATGCGTCTGCTCCGCGCCGCGGATCGTCACGTCCCCTTTCGTCAAAACGGCGGCGACCGCGAAGGATGCGGCTTCAATGCGATCGGGAATCACGTGATGTGTTGCGCCATGGAGCGACTCAACGCCTTCGATGACCCATGTCCGATTGACTTCCAGCTGGATGATCGCGCCCATGGACTGGAGAAGCATCGCAAGATCGTGGATCTCCGGTTCGATGGCGGCGTTCGAGATGATCGTCGTCCCTTTTGCGAGCACGGCCGCGAGCATCACGTTTTCCGTTGCGCCGACGGACGGGAACGGGAGTTCGACCGTTGTCCCCTTGAGATGCTTCCCTTTCTTGATACGCGCGCGGTACATGCCGTCTTCGCAGTTGATGTCGACGCCCATCGTGCGGAGCGCCTCGATGTGAAAGTCCACCGGCCGCGCGCCGATCTTGCACCCGCCGAGCGCCGGGATCGTCGCTTCGCCGAATCGTGCGAGGAGCGGGCCGAAGAGGAGGATGGGGATGCGATTCTTCCGGCTGAACGCCTCCGTCACTTCCGATGACTTCAATTGAGAGGCGTCGACCGTCACGCGATCCCCCTTCCTCATCACCTTCGCGCCGAGGTCCTCAATCATCTCCATCGTCACCGCGACGTCCCCGATATCCGGCACGTTCGTAAGCGTCACCGGTTCCGATGCAAGGAGCGCGGCCACGAGTTCCTTCGTCGCCGCATTCTTCGCGCCCGAAATCCGGACCTCCCCTTTCAAAGGAGTCCCGCCGGTGATTTTGATGGAGTTCGAGGTGGGCATGGGGCGATAGACTTACTTCTTCACTTTCCCGAGGAGTCCGCGACGAGGGATCCCTTGGAAGCGAGCTGGAGATAAAGACGGAGTCTCTCCTCGTCCAAACCTCCTTTCTAAGGGATCCCTCGTCGCCCGTCGGACGGGCTCGCTCGGGAAAGTGAAACAGGGGGCGCGGCGGATCCGACTAACCATCTAACGATCCAACGATCTAACCATCTGATCTCACTGAACGACGTTCTCCAACCCTGACGTCACGATCGACACCCACGTCTTCCCCCTCCCGAGCGGGATCTCGGACCCGTCCGTCGTGATGAAGCGGAAATTCTCCCCGTCGCGCCGCGTCCATCTTCCGCGGATGACCTTCCCGTCGTGCGCGATGACCGCGTCGCCGCTCCCGTCCGTCCGCACGTGGAGCCGGCCGACGCTGTCGAGGACCTGCGCATCCGTCGCGATGAGGATCGCGTTCTTCACCGTGACGATTTTCCCGTCCGCATCTTTCTGGACCTTGCCGTTCTGATACCGCGTGTAGAGGCCCGTGGCCGGATCGTACACCCACGAGGCCGCGTACGCGCCCGCGTACGGAACGCGGATCGTCGTGGATGCGGACGTTGATGCCGCAGCCGTGCTCGTTGCGACGTCCTCGTACGTCCACGAGGCGAACGTCGACGTGGCGGCCCATCCTTTCTGTCCGACGGCGGTATTCAGTTTCGCCGTATTCGTGTAGACGTTGTGCGGCGCGGGCCGCGAGCCCGACCGCCAGAAATACCGGTCGTTGAAAAACTGGTCGAGATTTTTGAACCCGTCGATCTTCGCGATCATCGCAAGCGCATCGGGACTTCCCCCGACGTGCGCGTAGAGCGAACCGAACGCGTGTGCGATATCGACGTAGTACGGGCGCGCGCTCCGGACCGGACCGATGTCGCCGCTCACGGCCGTCGGATCAAAGAGGAGGAAGAACCGGGTGATGCTCCCCTCGACCGGCGCCTCGAAGACGACGTTCGCCTTCGCCACGCCCGAAAGCGGCCACGCGTCCATGCTGTTCTCGACCATCACGCCGAGCGGGAGGAGGTTCGTCGACGTCGCGTCCGCGACTTCAACGCCGTCGAGCGCGCGGTAGAACGCCGTTGATGTCGGCGCCGTTTCAACCGGGACTTGGATCGGCTGCGCTTTTCCGGCGAAGGGATGGTAGAGCGTGACCCAGATGATGCCGAGCGAGATTGCGAACAGCGCGGCCGCGCCGCCCACGATGGGGCGCCACGACCGCGCGAATGTTGACACGAATGCCTCGGACCGTTCCGCGGCCTTTTCGAGTGTGCCGTCGATCCGTTCGTTAGGCTTCATTCTTCCCCTCGGTCTCCGCGACGGGCGCGGCTTCGCCTTCCGCCTCCCCTTCCTTCTTCTCTTCCCCTTCCGTCTTTACGGCGGCGACGTCGCCGAGCTGCGATTCCTCGAGTTTCTTCATCTCTTCTTCCGTCATCGGCCGTTCGACGAACGCGATCGTGAGCTCGCCGTGCGTCGTCACGTGGACGCCCTTCGGGAGCGCGAGGTCCGAAACCATGATCGCATCATCGAACGTCTTCAGGGCGCCGATGTCGACGGCGATCTCGTGCGGGAGATCCGCCGGGAGACATTCGACCTCAACGTGGTCGAGTCCCTTCACGAGCGTGCCGCCGAGCGCCTTGATGGCATCGGATTCGCCGGTGAACACGATCGGGACCGTCACGCGCATCTTCTCCGTCATCTTCACCTGCTGGAAATCAACGTGGATGGGCTCATGACGCGTCGGGTGGAACTGGACATCCTTGATGAGCGACTTCACCGGCGCCGTGCCGTCAACGGCGAGGTCGACGAGCGCCGACGTCCCCGCCTTCATGAACACGCGGCGGAATTCCGACGCCGGAACCGCGATTGGACGCGAATCGACCCCGTGGCCGTACACGACGGCCGGGATCTTCCGTTCCTTCATCACGTCTTTCGCGCGCTTGCCAAGGGCGGTGCGCGTGATTGCTTCGAGCGAATACGTCGCCATATTGTGCGCGTGACATTACTGGAAGGCGGCTTCGGCGTCAAGAGCGCTTCCGCGGCCGGGAGAAGGCATGTTCGTAAGGAGATTGTTTCATGGTTTTCATGGCTTCATTGTTATCTCTCATCGGAGCTTAACCATGAAACAATGAAGCCATGAAGCCATTCTTATGATGTCTCCCGACCATCCGCAGGCTCCGCCTCATACCGCTTCTTCTCCCACTGCGCCTCGATGTCCGCCAACAGCCTTGAGAGTTCACGCGCGGAAAAGCGATTCAAAAAAACCCGGGAGACGAGCTGGCCCTGGGGCTGATTCTGTCCTGTTCGGACGGCGCTGATGAAATCGATCACGACGTCGCGCTCCTGCGCGGTCACGGAGATGAGGTTCGCATACCGCCCTTTCGCGTCTTCGGGGAGGGCGTTGATTTGGAGTTGGATGGGGTCCATAGTTCAGACTCCTTATATGAAGCCATGGAGCCATGAAACCATGAAACAATCCTTCAGGCGTCGGTATGGCTTCATGGCTACATGGCTTCACTGTTATCACTTCCCCATCAGCATCCTGCAAAGCGACGCGCTCTCACGATCAAGCACTTCATGCGCCTTCACGCAATCATTCGATCCGATGGGGGCGACGTCGCGGAAGCGGAGCGCATCCTGCGCTTCAAGGTCGGTCACGAGGCCGATGGAGCTCACGCCCGTCGCGTTCTCAAGGATGACGGCGAGAACCGCGTGCGCGCAACTCGGACACGTCAGGTGGTAGAGGCGCATGGCGCCGCTCTCGCCGAGCGGACGCACGGAACCGTCCGCGTACGCCGCGTCGCAGAGCGGGCAGTGCGTGAGGAGCTTTGGAGCGGGAACGTTCATGGAGGAAGCGTATCGATGATGAGGGGGTTGGTCAATCTCGTTGCGTCGGGCGTCGGGCGTCGTTGCGTCGGTCCGGCCGACGCCCGACGCAACGACGCCCGACGCAACGAATCATCCATTCGCCCTTCGATGCACCGCAATGCTCTCAATGACCGCGATGCCCAAAAACGTGGCGATGACGAAGGAGGACGCGGATGAGAGGAATGGGATCGGGATGCCGGTCACGGGCATCACGCCGAGGTTCATGCCCGCGTTCACGACGACGTGGATGAGGAGGAGCGCGCCGAAGCCCACGGCGACGAGGACGGCGAAGTCGTCTTCCGCGGCGCGCGAGATCGCGGCGAAGCGCTGGAAGAGGACGATGAAGCACCCGAGGACGAACGCGATGCCGACGAACCCGAGCTCCTCGCCGACCACGGCGAACGTGAAGTCCGTCGCGGCTTCCGGAAGGAACCGGAGGCGCGACTGCGATCCCTCGCCGATCCCCTTCCCGAAGAAGCCTCCGGACCCGATGGCGATGCGCGCCTGCGCCACGTTGTACGCCGCGCCGTGCGTGTCGCGCGTCGGATCGAAGAACGCGAGGAAGCGGTCTTTCTGGTACGGCTGGAACAGGAACGTCCACGCGACGAATCCCGCAGCCGCGGCGACGAGCACGAGGACGGCGAGCGTGCGCCACGGAATGCCGACGAACGCGACCATCGCGGCCCACACGAGGATGATGACGGCCGCGGATCCGAAATCCGGCTGGACGAGGACGAGCCCGGCGTATCCGAGCGCGGCGATCGCGCTCCCGGCGATCGCGACCCATGGGAGCTTCCCGTGCGCGTACCGGACGAGGTACGACGCGAGCGCGACGACGAGGCAGATCTTCGCGACCTCGACGGGCTGGAACGAGAGGCCGCCGAACTCGAACCAGCCGCGCGTCCCGCGGATCGTGTGTCCGAAGAGGAGGACGGCGATGAGGAGAAGCGCGCCGGCGATGTAGATTGGAATCCCGAGCCCGCGAAGCTGGCGGTAGTCGAGAAAAAAGACGAACGCGGCAACGCCGACCAAGCCGATCCCCGCGGCGACGAGCTGCTTCTCAAAGAGGAAGATGCCCGCATCCGGACGGCTGATCCCGATCCCGTACATCACGACGAGCCCGACGGAAGTCAGCGCGAGCGCCGAGAGGAGCAGGATCCAGTCGAACCGGGTGATGGCGTGGCTTAAACGCATGGGGTTGATCGGAGCGTAAACGATTAGTCGTGAAGTCGTAAAGTCGTAGAGTCATGAAGCCTTTTTTGACTGCACGACTCTACGACTTCACGACTTCACGACTTCACGACTACTGAGTAGCCGGCATATACGCCGCGGGATCCAGATAGTTCACGACGGGCACGACCTCGACGTCGGAGATGGACGGGAGCTGTTCGAACCAGTCGAGCGAGACCGTCCGCGAATCGCCGGATGTGACATTCGTAAGCGAGACTCTCGTCGCCGCGATCGCGACATCGGCGCGCTTCAGGACCACGTAGAGGTCCACGTTCCAGTAGCCGTACGCCGTGGGATTCCCGAAGGTGAACGTGGTCCGGAGGACCGGCTTCCCGTTGATCTGGACGTCGCGCGACTGCGTGACCTTTCCGATGTCAAACGCGTTCCGGCGCGCGAGCCACGCCGAATAGTCGCTGCCGACAACCGAGGGATTGATGCGCATCCACTTCAGGTTATCGACCGTGAGCGCCGCCGCTTTTTCGCCCGGCGTCGTCTGCGCGTACCCGAACTCGCCGAGGTACGTCTGCTCGCCCGGAAGGATGAACCCGCTCCGCTCGGGCGTGAGCTCCCCGCTCACGTTAAAGCGGTACGTGAACGTGGCGGCCCATTCCGTGTTCGGATTCTCGACCGGCACGATCATGTCGAGACGCCCGTCCGTATTCTGAAACACGTCGACCGGACTCACGCCCACGTTCAGCGGCCGGTTCGACGAGAGCTGGCGCGCGATGACTTCGTTCGCCGCGATCTCCTGCGGGATGCGCGATTCGCGCGGGTACGAGAGCGCGTACGCGTCAATGAATCCCCAGAACGCATACCCCCAAAACACGGCGTTCACGATGATGAGGACCGCGTAGACGGCCTTCCGGGCCGCGACCTTGTTCCGCACCCAAAACGACGCGAACTGGAGTTCGCCTTCCGTAAATCCGGAACCGACGGGCGTCTGGTTGTTCGCGTCGGGCATGACCGTATTGTAGCACGTTGCGTCGGGCGTCGGGCGTCGTTGCGTCGGCCGGACCGACGCCCGACGCCCGACGCCCGACGCAACGATCTCGCCTCAACGACCCTTGCCCAATGCCGCCAAATCCCGTACGCTAAGACCGCTTTTCTATGAGTGCAACAGCCGCCAAAAAGAAGTCCGGCGCCGCGTACGGCGCGGAGCAAATCACGGTCCTCGAAGGGCTTGATCCGGTGCGGAAGCGTCCGGGGATGTACATCGGCTCGACCGGTCCCGAAGGGCTCCATCACCTCGTGTGGGAAGTCGTCGACAACGCGTTCGACGAAGTCATGGCCGGCAATGCCACGCAGATTACGATCACGCTCCTCCCCGGAAACCGGCTCTCGGTCTACGACAACGGCCGCGGCATTCCGGTCGACATGCACAAGCAGTTCAAGGTCTCGGCGCTCGAACTCGTTATGACGAAGCTCCACGCGGGCGGAAAATTCGGCGAGGCCGATTCGGGGTACAAGATCTCGGGCGGCCTCCACGGCGTGGGCGTGTCGGTCGTGAACGCGCTCTCGGACCGGCTCGACGCGGTCGTTGAGCGGGACGGCGGCGTCTACACGCAGTCCTATGAGCGCGGGAAACCAACGGGGAAGGTCAAACAGATCGGCAAGTCGAAGAAGACGGGGACGACCATCACGTTCACGCCGGACGCGACGATCTTCACGTCGATCGAATTCGATCTCCAGACGATCCTCGACCACTCCCGCCGCCAGTGTTACCTCACGAAGGGCGTCCACCTCGTGGTCACGGACGAGCGCGAGAAGGGAAAACGCGACGTGTACGGCTTCTACTTCGAAGGCGGCATTGAGTCGTACGTGAAATTCCTGAACCACGCAAAGCAACCGAAGCACGAAAACGTATTCTACGTGGAACGGAAGATCGAGAAGGCCGACATCGAAGTCGCGCTCCAGTACACGGACGACTACCAGGAATCGCTCTACGCGTTCACGAACGGCGTCTTCAACCAGGAAGGCGGATCGCACGTCCAGGGGTTCCGCGCCGCGCTCACGCGCGTCCTCAATGGATATGCGCGCTCAAAGAACTTCCTGAAGGAAAAGGATCCGAATTTGACAGGCGACGACGTCCGCGAAGGATTGACGGTCGTCATCGCGGTGAAGATTCCGGAACCGCAATTCGAAGGGCAGACCAAAGGGAAGCTCGGCACGCCGGAAGTCCGCACGTACGTGGAGCAGGTCATGGGCGACGCACTCGCCACGTACCTCGAAGAGAACCCGCGCGACGCCCAGCAGATCCTCGAAAAGTGCGTCATCGCCCAGCGCGCCCGCGCCGCCGCGCGCGCGGCCCGCGACACGGTCTTACGCAAGGGCGCACTCGAAGGGCTCACGCTCCCGGGCAAGCTCGCGGACTGCTCATCTAAGGATGCGATGAACTCGGAACTCTTCATCGTCGAGGGCGATTCCGCCGGCGGATCCGCAAAGCAGGGGCGGGATCGGGAGTTCCAGGCGATCCTTCCGCTCAAAGGGAAGATCCTGAACGTCGAACGCGCGCGCCTCGACCGGATGCTGACCTCGACCGAAATCAAGAGCATCCTGATCGCCCTCGGCACGAACATCGGCGACCAGTTCGACATCTCAAAGCTCCGCTACGGCCGCATCATCATCATGACCGATGCCGACGTGGACGGCGCGCACATCCGCACGCTCCTCCTCACGCTCTTCTACCGCTACTTCCCCGAGCTCATCGGGCAGGGCCACATCTACATCGCCCAGCCGCCGCTCTTCCGCGTCCAGAAAGGGAAGGCCATCAAGTACGCCTTCACCGAAGAGGAACGCGACGCGATTGTTGATGAGTTCCAGAAGTTGAAGGAGGAAAAGAAAATCGCGAAAAATCGGTCAGGTCAGACTGATCAGACCGATCGGTCAGATCAGTCTGATCAGACCGACCAGACCGACCAGACTGAAGACGAAGGCGTCACAAAAATCTCCGGCATGACGATCCAGCGGTACAAAGGATTGGGAGAAATGAACGCGGAACAGCTCTGGGAGACCACAATGGACCCGAAGTCGCGGATGATGAAGCAGATCACGGTCGTCGACGCCGCAAAGGCCGACGAGACGTTCGAGATCCTCATGGGCGCCGACGTGGCCCCGCGCAAGCGCTTCATCCAGACGCACGCGAAGCAGGCGGAGCTTGATGTTTAGGGATTAGATGGTTAGATCGTTAGATGGTTAGTCGGAACAAATATTTCCGCCCCTAACCATCTAACGATCTAACCATCTATTTCCCGAGGAGGAGCAATGAGTCCATTAACAAAAGAATTAGCGCGACAGCGGGAACGACTCGGATCAGAGCTAATGGCGGAGATTCGCCGGACGAAGGCGGACCTTAGACGCGTTGACGAACTGGCCGAACAGGAACTCGACGAAACACTCCGGAAGCGATTCCCGGGCAAGCACATCGATACGCTCAAGGCGGATGCGCAGATCGGCCCCGTCGTTGCACGGATGCGAGAGAAGCTCGTGTCCATGACCCGAGACGAACTCACGAGCCGTCTCGCAATTTACAATGAACTCGTCGAAACACACGCAATCGACCTTCCGTTGGATGACTAACCCCCCCGTCGTCGTCACGACGGGAAAGCTCCTCTTCCGACCTTTCACAATCCGCCCCGAAGACGCCGCGATGCTCGCGCGATGTCCTCGGGGCTTCTTGTTTTGATTAGATGGTTAGATCGTTAGATGGTTGGTCAGAAAACAATCAAAGAAAACCCTAACCATCTAAAGATCTAACCATCTAACGCCTAAAAAGCGCCGCGAGGAGGGAGGATCCCTGCTCGCGGCATTTGCGATCTATCGGAGAGCGTCGTTGGAGCGTCTAGTGGACGGGCGGCGATTGCGACCCGACGAGGTACATGACCTGGCCGCGCGCGTTCATGCCGAACGGGACGTTGCCGGCGCGGAAGAGCTCGCAGTAGCGGACGAGCGATCCGGACGGGTCGTCGTGCTGGCTGACCGCGTCCATGGCGCGGAGCTGGTCGCACGCGGTCCGGAGCGCGTAGAGGTATTCCTCCCAGGCCTCGCGCCGAACAGCTTCCGGAAATCCGTCGAGCGATGCGAGGTAGGCCGTTTTCGCGTCCGCTTCGGAGACAAAGGGATCCTCCTTCGGGCCGAAGAGCTCTTCGCGATGGATCCGCGGCTTGCCGAAGCGCTCGTGCAAGAGCCCGCGGAGCGTCGTTTGGCGTTCGATGAGGGCGGTCCGCCTGAACGCCGGCGTGTAGACGATGACGCCGCTCGGCGGTCTCGCCATCCACGAGCATGCGATCATATTCCGCATGTACAGATCTCCAAACGGCGGATGGAGAATGAATTCACCGTGGTAGAGCGGCATGATGACCTCGAGGAAATGCTCCTCGTAGACCATGCCCTCCGTCCCCCAATAGAACCTAACTTCCTCGAGGATATCCGAACTGAACCGACACGGAGGCTTCGAGGGCGGAACCGTTGAAGTGCCTGCTGAATCGCGATGGTTTCCTGCTTCCGGAAGAAATTCCCAGCTGTCAAAGAGAGGATCTCTCGGGTCTTCGGGCGGTAGTGGCGTTCGTGTCCCGGGCACTCTGCACCTTCCTTTCTGCTCTCAAAGTACGATTCGATGCGCCATAGAATAGCCTAAACTTAGGAAAAAAGCAAGAGCTCCATCCCCCCTTGCCACGGCCTCAAAATCCTGCTACGCTTTCGGCATCAGTCATGGAAGCCCCGGGGAGGGGGCTTTTAAGAATCAGCCCCACCCTAAACTCAACGACAAACTTCTACGCAATGGGCCTACGAATTTACGAATGAACTCACGAATCGGCGAATATACGAATGATGCCGAGAATCCCTTGAGTCATATTCGTACATTCGCCGATTCGCCCCATTCGTAAATTCGTAGGCCAACCGTACATTCGTAGGCCCAGATGCAACAAATCCCATTATGCAGAATCCGATCTCTCTGACGGTCAACTACGTCAAATCATCGATCGCCGAATTGAAGAAGGTCACGTGGCCCACGCGCGAGCAGACGGTCCGGTACTCCGTCCTCGTCATTACGGTCTCCGTCGTGATCGCCGTGTTCTTCGCGTCGCTCGACTTCGGGTTCTCGCGCGGCATCCTGTTCGCGATTTCGAAGTCGCCGCATTCAAGCGCGCCGGCCGCCGCAAACGAGACGCCGCCCGTCACCCCGGATCTCGTTCCGACGCCGCAGGCCCAGCCGTCCACGCCGGCCCCAGCCAACTCGCAAGGCCTCCCGATCACAATCACCCCGACGCCGTCGACAAACCAGCAGCCGTCGACGAACGCGCCCGCGCCCGCTCCGACGCCGACTCCGACGCCGCAGCTCCCCACCAAGAATCCGATCCAACTTCCTAAATAGGCGCGTGGACGCGTCGATCTTCCCCGACGCAACGACGCCCGACGCAACGACGCAACGAACTCACTATGCCGAAACAAACCGTCAACTACGGACGCCGCTGGTACGCCATCCATACGTACTCCGGCTACGAAGAAAACGTTGCGGAGAACCTCCGCAACCGCATCGACACGCTCGGCATGAAAGAGAGCATCTTCCAGGTCCTCGTGCCAACGGAAAAGAAAATCAAGATCAAGAACGGGAAGCGGAAGGTCGTGGAGGAAAAGATTTTTCCCGGGTACGTCCTCGTTGAGATGAACGTGACCGACGCGTCGTGGTACGTGGTCCGGAACACGCCGAACGTCACGGGGTTCATCGGCACGGGCACCACGCCGACGCCGCTCGAACAGGCGGAAGTCGAAGCCATCTTCAAGCGCATGGGCGACGCCTCGAAACCGGAAATCGACATCGACCTCGTCGAAGGCATGCCCATCCGCATCGGCGACGGCCCGTTCAAGGGATTCGAAGGAAAGGTCGTCGACGTCGATGGCGCCCGCGGCAAAGTCAAAGTACTCGTGAGCATGTTCGGCCGCGAGACCCCGCTCGAACTGGACTTCACTCAGGTTAAAAAGATCTAGCGACTCCGAGATGTGAGTCGCAGGGACGATGCGCTTCTCGTCTTCCCTGCCCACTTAATTCTCGGGCGTCGTTGCGTCGGGCGTCGTTGCGTCGGCCGAACCGACGCAACGACGCAACGACGCCCGACGCAACGAAACCTATGGCCAAAAAAGTCAAAACACTCATCAAGATCCAGATCCGCGGAGGGGAGGCAACGCCGGCCTCGCCGGTCGGCACCGTGCTCGGCCCGCAGGGACTGAACCTCGCCGAGTTCTGCAAGCGCTTCAACGACGCCACGCAGAACCGCCGCGGCGAAGTCGTCCCGGCCGTCATCACGATCTACGAAGACCGCTCGTACGACTTCATCCTGAAAGTCGCGCCGGTCTCCGAAATGTTGAAGAAGGCCGCCGGCATCCAGAAGGGCTCCTCGAAAAATCTCGTCGAGAAAGCCGGCAAAGTGACGAAAGCCCAGATCCGCGAGATCGCGGAAAAGAAAATGCCCGACCTGAACTGCCACACCGTCGAAGCCGCCATGCGGCAGGTTGAAGGCACGGCGAAGCAGATGGGACTCCAAGTGGCCGAGTAGCTCCGACGGGCTCCAAGAGGATAACCGAACCTCCCAGCAGTGTCTGGGAGGTTTGTATTAGGGAATAGGCGGTTCGGCGGTTCGGGAATAGTCATTGGAACAATTTCTCCAATGACTATTCCCGAACCGCCGAACCGCCTATTCCCCGATCTCTTTCATGCGCCTATACTTGATCCATCTATGGATCCCCAACAGCCATCCGATGACCCGATCATCCGCACGATGCAGGATCCCCCGTCGCGGATCCCGTCCGATGCCGATCGTCCTCCATCGCCGCTCCCGCCGCCACGGACGGTCGCGACCGACGTGGCTCCGCCGGCCGTCACTCCATCATCGCAACCCAAACCCCCCGCCCCTGATCTCCTCTCCGATTCCGACCCCACTCAACCACTCATCCACTCAACCACTCCTCCATCCCGACCCCGCAATCTCGGCAATCCCCCATCCGCTGACACCCCGAAAGAATCAAAACCTCCCTCCCCTGATATGACGACTCCCCCATCCTCTCCCTCATTCGTCTCGACGCCCTCAAAGCCGCCGAGCATTCCGACGGCGCCGCCACGGGCGGGCGCGACCGCCGTGGCGCCGCCATCGAACGGGAAACCCGCGTTCTCGGAACACCAGACGCACGGCGGTTCATCGCCGCTCACGTCAACGCTCCTCATCCTCATTCTCCTCCTCGTCGCCGGAGGGCTTCCGCTCATCTGGCTCAAGGCGAATGAGATCGGGAGCGGGACATCAGGCAATGCGTCGTCGATCAAGTCGGACATCGGGACGCTTGCAACGAAGGTCGACAGCCTCAATACGACGATTGGCCTGGTCCAGAGCGCGAACGCGAGCACGAAGCAGGAACTCTTCAACGCCGGTGCCGACGTCCTGAAGTGCGCGGACAGCGATTCGAAGACGGCGGATCTCCTCATCACCGAAGGAACCCGCCTCAAGGCCGAAGGCGACGCCGCGAAAGACCAGCCGAAGTCCCAGGAAGGCCAGTGGATCCTCGACCGCGGAAACGAACTCAAAGCAAACGCCGCCACGTGCACGACGAGCGGCACGGGGGCGCAGACGCAGAGCGGGATACCCGTGAATAAGTAGGGGGATGAGGGCCGACTGGGCCGATTAGGCCGACTGGGAAATCATTCCCGGTCGGCTTTTTTGTCCCAGTCGGCCCAGTCGGCCCTCATCCCCCCTTGACCCCTTTGATGCTTTAAGCTACCCTTGGCGCACTTAATCATAACCCTGTGGGAGCCCTCAAAAGCGCTACCACCACATGAGATATGCCACGCAGCAAACGCTATACGGGCCTGAAGGCCCAGCTTGCGCCGAAGAAGCTCTACACGCCCGTTGAGGCGATCGAGCTGGTCCGCGCGGCAAAGACGACGAAGTTCGACGAGACGATCGAGGTCCACGCGAACCTCGGGATCGACGTGAAGAAGAGCGACCAGGCGATCCGGTCCACGCTCGTGTTCCCGCATGCCGCGGGGAAGATCAAGAAGGTCGCCGCGTTCGTGCCCGAAGCGAAAGAGAAGGAAGCAAAGGAGGCCGGCGCCGATATCGTGGGGAGCGAAGAGCTCATCGACGAGATCGCGAAGACCGGGAAAATTAACTTCGACGTCGCGGTCGCCACGCCGGACATGATGCCGAAAATGGCGAAGGTCGCGAAGATCCTCGGACCGAAGGGCTTGATGCCGAACCCGAAAACGGAAACGGTCGGCCCGAACGTGAAGAAGCTCGTCGAAGAACTGAAGAAAGGGAAGATCGCCTTCAAGAACGACGCGACCGGCAACATCCACGTCGCCATCGGCAAGGCATCGCTCGACGCGGCAAAACTCCTCGAGAACTTCACGGCGTTCGTCGAAGCCCTCAAGAAGAACAAGCCCTCGACGTCAAAGGGGACGTTCATCAAGTCGCTCACCGTGACGTCGACGATGGGACCGGGAATCAGGATCGATCCCTCGAGCATCTAACGATCACGCTGGATATTGAACGCCCCTGCCCTGGCTGGGGCGTTTGCGTTAGGGGGCGAGGGCCGACTGGGCCGACTGGGAATGATTTCTCCCAGTCGGCCCAGTCGGCCCTCGCCCCCTTGTCCCTTTGACTCCCCCCCTAGCGCATACTAACCTACCAACATTCTCACGCACCCACATCAACTTTATGGAGTTCTACCGCCCAAACTGGGACGACTATTTCATGGCCATCGCGAAGATCGTCTCCTCGCGGGCCACGTGCGACCGGGCGCGGATCGGCGCCGTCATGGTCAAAAACAAGCGGATCATCTCAACGGGCTACAACGGCGCGCCGCCGGGACTCCCCCACTGCGACGGACCGGAGGGCCACCTCATGGAAGAAGGCCATTGCATCCGCACGCTCCACGCCGAGGAGAATTGTATCCTCCAGCTCGCCACGATCGGCGGGATGTCGGCGGAAGGATCGACGCTCTACACGACGCACAGCCCCTGCTACCAGTGCGCGAAGAAAATTATCATGGTCGGCATCAAGCGCGTCGTCATGGGAATGATCTACCCGAATACGCTCCCCACGGATGACGCGTTCAAAGCCGCCGGCGTCGCCGTTGAAATGTACAAGCCGAATCCGGTCTGGCTCGAACAACTGAGCAAGACCTACGGAGACCTCGCTGAAAAAGCCGGCTCCGCTCAACAGTAGCAGTGGCAGTCATGAGTCAGAGAAAAAAATCAAAGGGATACTGCTACTATTACTAATAACTACTTACTACCACCCCCATGCCAAACCACATCCTCGGCGTCGTCGGAACCCAAGGGTCCGGCAAGAACTACATCTCGGAGTACATCATCGCGCACTACGGCGGCGACCACTTCACGTTCAGCGACTTCCTCTCGCACGTCCTCGTGAAGATGGCAATCCCGAAAACGCGGGACAACATGATCAAGCTCTCCGTGGTCCTCCGCAAGGAATTCGGCGAGGACCTCCTCTCGCACGCAATCGCCGCCGAGTCGCTCCGGAGCGAAGCGGACATCGTCCTCGTGGACGGCATCCGGCGCGCCGGCGACCTCGTCGCCTTCCGCCCGCTCCCGAACTTCACGCTCATCGGCGTGAACGCGGACCCGAAGCTCCGGTACGAACGGATGAAGAAGCGCGGCGAAAAAGCCGGAGAAACGGACATGACGTGGGAGCAGTTCGAGGAAACGGAAAAAGCCTCCACGGAACTCACGATCCCCGAAGCCATGACGTTCGCCCAGCACATCATCATGAACGACGGGACGAAGGAGGAGCTTGAAGCGAGGATTGATGAGGTGATGAAGGCGCTCGGCATCGTGAAGAAGTCGTGAGTCGTGAGTCGTGAGTCGTGAGTAAGAAAAAAAAAAGAAATCCGAACTCACGACTCACGACTCACGACTCACGACTGCCCCCATGGATGTTAAAATTTCCAAAATTGATCCAAGAGCCGTCATCCCGACCTACGGCACTCACGGCGCGGCCGCGTTTGATATCACGACGATCGAGGAGACGGTCGTGCGCGCGAAACAGGGCGTGCCCCTAAGAACGGGGCTCGTCTTTTGCATTCCGGAGCATCACGTCCTCCTCGTGTTCACCCGATCAAGCTCGTTCCGGAAGTTCGGCGTGGTCCTTGCAAACGGCGTGGGCATCATCGACTCGGATTACTGCGGCCCGGAAGACGAGCTCTACATCTCCGTCCTGAACCCCGGCGACGCGGACGTGACCGTCCCCGCGATGGCGCGCATCGCCCAGGGAATTATCCTCCCCCATCCCAAGATTGAGTTCGTCGAAGGCAAAACAGAGGGTCCGAGCAGAGGGGGGTTCGGATCGACGGGGTAGTTAATAGTAAATAGTAAATAGTTAGTAGTTAGGCGGATTTCAACTACTAACTACTAGCTACTTACTCCCGACCACCTATCCACAGGCATCCTCCCTGCACCGGGTGTACAACTGATGGGCAAACAAATTTTCAAAGACCAACACCTCGGAGGGCGGGGTTCGGGTCGGCGCTCGCCGTACCGTTCCCCGCTCATTCGTTTGTACGATTGGGCCAGCGAATGTACGAATAGGGCGAATCGGCGAATGACTTCATGCAGTCAATGCTGATGAGATCCTTTTTGCAGATAACGACCCCGATTTTATATTCGCCGATTCGCCCTATTCGTACATTCGCTGGCCCAAATACAATCAACCCCATATGGACACCCAACCCCCGCCAAAAAAGACGCTCGCCCCCCGCGACCCTGACGCTCGAAGGATCTACCCGCTTTCCCGGATCCGGCTTGAGTTTGCGGATGGGACGGTGGAGCACGTCATCCCGACGCCGGAGCAGGTCGCCGTGGCGATCGCGAAGTGTTCGCGGTCGGATTCGCCGTTTGATGAGAACCTGCTGGATGTCTCCCTTGAGAAGGCCGCGGAATTCCATGAGCGCTGGGTCGTCGGATACGGACACGGATCCGTCGCGGAACACGCGGTCGCATCCGTCGCGCTCGAGAACGTGAGCCAGGTCGTCATCAAGATCCTTGAGGACAGCCGCCTTGCGAGTTTCACCGAAAAATCATCACGATACATCGTCTTCACGCGCAACCGCGTGACGCTTCCGAGGACGCTCCGCGATGGCGAACTCGGCGCGAAAGCGAACCAGTTCCTCGACCGCCTCTACGCGCTCTACGACGAGATTCGGCGGCGCGTCGAGCCGTTGATGGTCGAGCGCTTCCCGAAGCCCGCCGACATGCTCGACAAGGCGTACGCCGCGGTCACGAAAGCGCGCGTCTGCGACGTTGCACGCGCCTGTCTTCCGGCGGCGGCGATGGGCAAGCTCGGGATGACGGCGAACGCGCGCGTGTGGGCACGGACGATCACGAAACTCGCAAGTTCGCCGTACCAGGAAGCGCGCGACGTCGCCGACGAACTCCTCCAGCACCTGCGCGCCCGCGCGGATGAACTCCCGGACGAAGCCCTGAAGACGCGCCTCTTCCCAACGCTCCTTAAGTACGCAGGCCACAACGCGTACCTCGACAACCTTCCCGGCCGCCTCACTGCGTTTGCGAGCGATGCGCTCCAAGACGTCCATGTGAACGATGCGCGTACACAGGCAACGGCTGATCATCCCGTCGTCATCACGCGCGATGATGCCTATGCGGAAGTCCGCATCGCCGCCGCGCTCCTCGCCGCGCACTCCCGCCTGCCCGTCACGGCGATCCTCCGCAAGCTCGAA
Source organism: Candidatus Uhrbacteria bacterium (assembly GCA_963835915.1). Lineage (GTDB taxonomy): Bacteria > Patescibacteriota > Patescibacteriia > 2-12-FULL-60-25 > 2-12-FULL-60-25 > 2-12-FULL-60-25. The sequence continues at coordinate 248,281 of CAWIHE010000004.1, read as the reverse complement.
TCCGATCCGGACCTCGTCGCACGCACGATCCGCGCGGCCGTGATGGAACGCGGCGACCACGATCCGCTCCCGCGCGAATTTGAACACGCCGTGTTCCAGCACGAAATCGTCATGGACTACGGGAGTTGGCGCGACGTCCAGCGCCACCGCATGTGCACGCAGCTGAACCAGGAACTCGGCGTGGACCTCGGGTTCATCATCCCCGAAGAAGTCATCGAAGTCGGCATGGCGGACGCGTACCGCGCCATGATGGACGAGGCCGCCGGACTCTCGCGGGAAATCTCGCGCACCGACCATCCCTCCGACTCCGTCTACGTGATCCCCATGGCCTACCGCCGCCGTCTCATCATGACGTGGAACGCCCGCGAACTCGACCACTTCATCGCGCTCCGCTCGGGCAAGAAGGGACATCCGAGCTATCGACGGATTGCGCAGGAAACATGGCGCACGCTCGAAATGAGCCATCCCCTCCTCGCGGAGATCATCCGCGTCGATTTAAGCGGGAGCGACGAGGGCGTCTCGACGCTGGGGAGCAAGCCGAAAGGATTCTAGGGTTTGGGGTTTGGAAGTTGGGGTTTGGTTATCGCGTTAAACGCGACCAAACCCCAACTTCCAAACCCTAAACCCTTTTTCGTACCCAGCCCATCCACATTTACAATTCTCCCAAGACGTGCTACTCTCCCGCCTTGCTCGGGGATGTTCTCCGCGCCTCGCACCTTCGAAGAGGACCATGATTGATAGGGAATTGGACCTCCTGCACGTCCGGGAAGATTACATCGGCTTCACGCCGGTCATCGGCTCGCTACACGGAGGACGTCTGTTTGGGCTTCAACGCATGCTCCGGGGAGAAGATCTCACCAATCTCCTTCCCGCACCCGCGTTCGTGTGGATCCATCTGGATGACGTTGGCCCGCTATTCGCGCGATCGGAAAAACAGCGTGACACGTTCGACGTCCCGGTCTACGTTCGGGGTCATCGGGTAACGCTGGAAATCCCGTGGGAAAACGTGCACGTGCTCCTCGCGACACTCGGAGCAGCCGTCGGTATGATCCGACATATGGAGGATCGTCCCAAGAAGATCACGCTCCTCAGGAACAGCCGGGCGGAACGCTTCGTCGCCGTGAACGCCCAGCGCGCGAACGAGACCCCGCTCCCGCTCCCGGGGGCGCGTGGGGCACGCCTCCACACGCCGATTCCCTGAATCCATCCGTCCCCTCTTCACCGCTCCAAGGACCTCCTGCCGGGGTCCTTTTGCTGGGTGCCTACGAATGGTACGAATCTGCGCGAATAGGAACGAATAGCCTTCGAGCCGCCTGTTTGCAAACAAAGACGATGGCTGGTAATGTCTTTTCGCTCACTCGACATCTCAAAAAATTGGGAGGAATCCATGACGCTCGGCCTCATCCTCTTGGGCATCGGATTTATCGTCGAAATGGCGGCACTCGTCTGGCAATACATTTACATCTTTCTCGTGTTACGAGCCCGAACATCCGACCATTCAGAAGAGTCGGAAGAGAAAGATAAACGCGAACTAAAAAAGGTCCTTCGGATCGCCGCCATCGCCTTCGCCGGCGGACTCGTCGCCATCATCGGCGTTATCCAAATGGGCTACAACATCATCCATCTCGCTTCGCATGCGGTTCATTAACCGGAACCGTCCCCCTTTCGACCTTTTCCCATGCTCAGAGACCCTCTCGGGGTCTCTTTGTTTTTCTTTCCCCCTTCATCCCCCATCCCTCCCCCCCTTCGTTGACGCGCCAGGGTTTTTGCTTTCCTCCCCCGCCTAGTAAGATGGCGTCGCTATGCCAAAAGGCCTCTTCATCGCCATCGACGGGACCGACGGGTCGGGAAAGACCGTGCAGACGAAGAAACTCGTCGAGCGCATCCAGCAGACGGGTACCGCGGTCGACATGCTCGACTTTCCGCGCTACGGGAATCCGGCCGCATGGGCGCTCGAAAAATACCTGCGCGGCGAATACGGAAGTTCAAGCGACGTCGGCGCGTATCGGGCTTCCATTTTCTTTGCGATCGATCGCCACGACGATTCGCCGCGCATCCGCGCGCTCCTTGAAGGAGGAACGACGCTCGTGACGAACCGATACGTCACCGGAAACAAGGGACACCAAACCGCCCACATCGACGACGTCGACGAACAAAAAAAATTCCTCTCATGGCTAAACGAGCTCGAATACGGCATCTTCGGAATCCCGAAGCCCGACATCACGATCCTCCTTCACGTCCCCGCGGACATCGCCTTCCGGCTCGTCCAGGCACGCGACGCGGAGGGCGTGAAAGCCGGAGGATCGACCGACATCCTCCAGCAGCTTGAACACCTCAAAAAAGCCGAAGCGGCCTACCGCTCGTTGCCCGACCTCGATGATGCGGAAAACTGGCGGCTCATCGAATGCGCGGAAAACGACGCCATCCTTCCAATCAATGAAATCCACGAACGGATCTGGCGGGTCGTCGAGCCGCTTCTAGGACAAAAGATCTCTTAAATTTTTGGGGTTCGTAAGTGCGTAGGTCTGATCCGACTTACGCACTTACGCACCTACGCACTCACGAACCCATTTTACCCTGTGCCCCCTCCCCCCGCCCTGCTATCATACGTGCGATATGCCGTCTCTCATTAAACCCTGGACGCTCATCACCGACACGTGGAAAACGTTCGTGAAGACCTGGGAGACGACGGTCCGCATCTCAATCTGGTTCATGGTCGTTGGGATCATTTCCGCCATCGGCGCGCTGGTTCCGTCATCGATCCCGGGGTACGTGTTCGTCTTCATCCTGGATACCATCGGCGTCATCGTCGCGCTCTGGACGTCGATCCGCCTCTACCAGACCGTTTTCGCCCTTGAGCGCGGAGAAGCGCTCACCGCGAAGACCACGGCAACGGCCGTTGCGCTCATCTGGCCGCTCCTTATTGTCGAGGCGTACGCGGGCCTCTCGATCTTCGGCGGCGTCATCCTCCTTATCCTCCCGGGCATCTGGATCGCCATCCGTCTTGCGTTCTCGCAGGTCTCCGTGATTGATCCGAAGGTTGATAAACGGGGCGTCGACGCGATGAAGGAGTCGTGGAGGCTTACGAAAGGAAAATTCTGGCCGCTCTTCGGACGCATCCTCCTCGGCGGAATCCTCTTCGGCGTTGCCGTCGGCGTCATCATGGCCGCCTCCACGGCCCTCGTCGGCGCAATCGCCGGCCCAAGCCAGTTCACCGCCGCGCTCGCCGCAGACCAGCCGCCCCCCGCCCTCGCCGCCGCGCTCACCTTCATCCAAGGCATCGTCCAAGCCGCGCTCATGCCGCTCGTGCCGATCTTCCAGGTCAAACTTTATCAATCGGTGCGGGCTTCATAGCATTATTCCTACGAATTACGAATCGTACGAATATACGAATGTACGAATGGCGTTCTTTAGACGCTTTTTCGTAATTCGTACATTCGTATATTCGTACGATTCGTAATTCGTAGGAATACAGTAATGTAAAAGGCTAATAGATGCTTCTTGCCCATCTCCCCGCACTCGGTTACTCTTCCTGCCATGAAATACGCCCCTATCATCGGCCTGGAGATCCACGTCCAGCTTAAGACCGCATCCAAGCTCTTCTGCGGGTGTGCGAACGTGAATGACGGCGACGTTGGCCCGAATGAGGCCATTTGCGCGGTCTGCACGGGCCAGCCCGGGGCGCTGCCGGCCCTGAACGCCAAGGCGCTTGAACTTGCCATGCTCGCTGGCCATGCGATGCACTGCGAGATCCCTGACGTCGCAAAATTCGACCGGAAGAACTACTTCTACCCCGACCTCCCGAAGGGCTACCAGATCTCGCAATTCGATCAGCCAGTGTGCGGGAAGGGATATATCGACGTCGAACTTGATGATCCGAAAGCGGCTCGGACATCGTTCCGCATCGAGATCACACGAGCGCACTTGGAGGAGGATGCGGCGAAGAATCAGCATGCGGCGGACGGGTCATCGACGCTCGTCGACTACAATCGAGGCGGGACGCCCTTGCTCGAGATCGTGACCGAGCCGGACTTTCGGTCTCCAGCTGAGGCAAAAGCATTCCTCCAAGAGCTCCGCGCGATGATGCGGCGGATCGGCGTGTCGGATGCGGACATGGAAAAAGGGCAGATGCGATGCGATGCGAACATCTCGATGATGCCGCTGGATGCGAAAGGTGATTTTGCCCAGCACACGCTGAACCCGAAAGTCGAAGTGAAAAACATCAACTCGTTCCGCGCGGTCGAGCACGCGCTCGCGCACGAGATCGAACGGCAGACCGAGCTCTACGAGACGAACACGCCGCCGGTCCAGTCGACTCGAGGATGGGATGAGCATCGGGGCGTGACGACGGAACAGCGGACGAAAGAAGGGTCCGCGGATTACCGCTACTTCCCTGAACCCGACCTCCCGCCGGTGGATCTCCAGGCCGTCCGCGAATCAACGCGCTCGCAACTCCCCGAACTCCCCGCGCAGATCCGCCTTCGCCTCCGCGACGAATACGGCTTCAGCGACGCGGACGCGCGCACGCTCGTCGCCATGGACTGGGACGGCTTTGCGGACGAGGTGATGAGCGAACTCGGCGCGTGGCTTGAATCGACGGACACGAAAGGCGAAAGCGGAGGTGAACTCCTTGAGGAGAACAAGAAGAAGCTCGCGAAACTCGCGGGCGGCTGGCTCACGTCAAAGCTTGCGGGCATCCTCACCGAGACGGGAAAGACGCTCGCGGAGACGAAGATCGACGCCGAGAACTTCGCGGAGTTCCTGAAGATTCTCTGGAAAGGCGAGATCAACAGCTCGAACGGCCAAAAACTCCTTGCGCTGATGGTCGAGACCGGGGCGGATCCCAGTCATTTGATGGAGGAGCACAACCTCGGCCAGAACATGGACGAAGGCGAGGTCAAAGCGATCATCGAGCGCCTGATCGCGGAGAACCCGAAACAAGTCGAACAATTCAAAGCCGGTAAAGAGAACGTGTTGATGTGGTTTGTTGGAGGCGTGATGAAAGTGACCGAGGGGAGGGCGAATCCGGAGAAGGTGAAGGAGATCGCGAGGGGGATGATGAAGTGAGGTATGGGGAAGATTAGGAGCTGGTGGCGATGGAAAGGGCAGTATCTATTCAAAAAAAGAAATTTTTTATTTCATAACCTTATCATTCTAGCGACGCTAATTACTGCACTCGCGGCACTTATAAGTGCATCCAACACGGGCATCCAAAATTTACTAATTATCAATTCAAATAAGGCCGACCTCGCAATAAAAAATACAACTCTCGGCATACAAAACAGCAATTTAGCTTTTGATTACGACCTAATAAACAATGGCAACATCGAAGCTAGGGATATCTCTACCGAATTAGTGGTATTCAATGACCAATTCTGTCAATATTCTTTTCCAGAAAATTTAACAAATCCTATTGATTCTACGGGGGGACGCTTAAACGTTATTACATACTTAAACAAAAGTCGACAATGGCTAAAAAATGTAACGGAAAAGAATCAACTATATTTTATTCTTAGAATCCACTACTCTTACATAGACCTAGTTGGCAAAACACAAAAAAGAGTTATAGAGCAATATTTAAAAAATAGTCAATTTCAAATTTTTGATACTAGTAATAGTGAACTGGATAGCATAAAGAGCCACCTAAACATTGTTCCATCAACAGATTGCCCTTAGGCAACGAATTACTAGGCTGGAAGGGATCCCGCTTCGCAGGATGACAAAACGGTTGTTTTGCTTTTTGATGCAACCGATACTCTAAAGGAGCCCCGCCGTTGGCGGGGCCCCTACCGATATTTCGATGTCTTTGCGATGACCGTGGGCGGGGGAACCCCCGCCCCTACACGGCGGGCGCGGTAACCGCGTGCCGCGCGTCCCCTACGCCCCTACGCCCTCACGCCCCTACGCCCCTCCCTTCATGACCCACTCCCCCACGGTCCTGACCGCATCGTTATCGTCTTTGATCCAGTGGATGCGCGGGTCGCGCTTGAACCAGGTTTGCTGGCGTTTGGCGTACTGCCAGGTGAGATTCTTGAAACGGACGATTGCTTCTTCGAGCGTCATCCTTCCGTTCAGGTAGTCCGTGATGACGCGGTAGCCGATGGCCGTGAGCGCGGGGGCGGTTTCGGGGATGCCGCTTTTCAGGAGATCGCGGACCTCGCGGACGAGGCCCGTCTCGAACATCCGGTCGATCGTCGAGTTGATGCGGCCGCGGAGTTCTTCGGGCGTGCGGATGACGCCGACTTGGAGCGCGTCGACGATGGGTTCGCCTTTGGCCCGGAGCTCGCTGTACTTCTTCCCCGTGAACGTAATGACTTCGAGCGCGCGGATCACGCGGCGCTTGTTCTGGAGATCGACGACGGCGTGCGCGCCCGGATCGAGCATGAGGAGGAGCGCCACGAGTTCCTGGAGCGTTTTCTCCTCGTACGCCTTGCGGAATGCGGGGTGCGCCTCGACGTTCGGGAACGAGAGATTATCGACGAGTGACGCGATGTAGAGGCCCGTGCCGCCGACGACAATGGGCAAGCGCTTGCGCGCCGTAATGCCGTGGATGGCCTTCAACGCCGCCACGCGCCATTCCGCGGCCGAATACGCCTCGGTCGGCGGGAGAAATCCCATGAGGTAGTGCGGATTCCCATGGTGGAAGTACGCCTTGCGCCCGCCGGACACGCCCCGACGTCCAACGGGTTTGCCCGTCCCGATCTCGATCTGCTGGTACACCTGCCGCGCGTCCGCATTGATGATTTCCCCGTTGAACTTCTCGCAGAGCGCAAGCGCGATGGCCGTCTTCCCGCTCGCCGTCGGCCCCACGACGAACACGACCCGCGGGAGACGGGGTTTGCCGTTCTTCTTGAGGACTTTAATTGCCATGCCGGGGGAAGTCGTGAGTCGTGAGTCGTGAGTGCTAAAGCCCTGATTTATCCAGAAAAGCGGGCATCAACGCGTTCGCTGATCCCGCCCTCCGATCGAAAACATACCACAACATCCCCAAGTCGTCATCCTGACAGATCCGATGCACCGCCAATGACAAGACCCCTTTGTCATTTTCCCGAGGAGCCGCGACGAGGGATCCCTTGGAAAGGAGGTTTGGAAGAGGAAGAGTAACGTTTCCTTCATCCCCTACCTGCTTCAAAGGGATCCCTCGTCGCGGACTCCTCGGGAAAGTGAAATGGGAGCTTCCCGCTCACCGTTCGCCGATTACCGCTTACCGTCCTCTTTAAGCTTCAGCGCGAGCGAGTTGATGCAGTACCGCTTCCCCGTCTCCGTGGGGCCGTCGTCGAACACGTGGCCGAGGTGCGCGCCACAGCGCGGGCAGATCACTTCAACGCGGCGCATGCTGAGACTCGCGTCTTCGGACGTTGCGACGGCATGATCGTCAACGGGACGATCGAAGCTCGGCCACCCCGTCCCTGAATCGAACTTCGCATCCGACGAGAACAGATCAAGGCCGCACGCGGCGCACCGGTACATGCCGGGCGTTTTCGTGTGGATGTATTCCCCCGTCCCCGGCGGCTCCGTCCCTCCGCCGAACATGACGCGGTACTGCTCGGGAGTGAGATTTTTCTTGTATTCCTCTTTTGGGTCCATAGAGTTTGAAGCTGGAAGCTAGAAGCTGGAATCTGGATGAATAAAGAAATCAGCTTCTAGATTCCAGCTTCCAGCTTCTCCTTCAAACGTGGCACGCCGCGACTCCCTGATTCTTCTCGAAATATCGCTGGTGATATTCTTCGGCGTCGTAGAACGCGGCCGCGGGGATGACGACGGTTGCAATCGGCTTCGTGTAGATCCCGCTATGGCCGAGTGCATCCTTGGACAGCTCCGCGGCCTTACGCTGTTCATCCGTGTGATAGAAGATGATGGAACGGTACTGCGTGCCGACGTCCGGCCCCTGGCGATTGATCTGCGTGGGATCATGCATCTCCCAGAATGCCTTCAAGAGATCGTCATACGAGACGCGATCCGGATCGTACGTCACCCGCGCGGATTCCGCGTGCCCCGTCTTCCCGCTGCAGACCTGCTCGTATGAGGGATGCTCGACCGTCCCGCCCGAATATCCCACGCGGACATCAAGAACCCCCGGAATCTTCCTGAAAGAATCCTCGACGCCCCAGAAGCATCCTGCGGCGAATGTGGCGGTCTCGGCCATGGGTTGAGCATAGCGCATGCGGAAAAATTGTCGAGAGCCACATAGAGTCAACGAATGTTGACCTCGACGATCCTTTGACCCACAACTCGCTTCGAAGATAATCACCATCGTTTTGTCATTCAGAGGAGTCCCCCGTAGCCCCGTCCGACGGGGCGAAGGGGGACGACGTGGGAATCCCTTTCCAGTTGAGTCCTTCTATGCGTTGAGCGCATCCAAAATGAAAAAAGAGGTCTAGACGGAATCTTATAGACCCTGATCTCTAATCATCACTTTTCGAATCTGTCAGGATAACATCAGGAAAGGGATTCCCACGTCGCCCCGCAGACGGGGCTCCCTCTGAATGACAAAATGGTCGTTTTTACCTCTATCGAGTTCTTTGATGACGTGGGTTTAAACGAGTCCTACGCCATTTCAAGCTCGATCTCCATCAACCGATTGTACTTCTCGACCCGGTCAGACCTGGAGAGCGAGCCGGTCTTGATGTGCTCTGCGCCTGAAGCCACGGCGAGGTCCGCAATCGTTGTATCCGCCGTTTCGCCGGAGCGATGCGAGATGATGACGGCGAACCGCGCCCGCTGGGCCATGAGGATCGCATCGACGGTTTCCGTGAGCGAGCCGATCTGGTTCGGTTTGATGAGGATGGACGTTGCCGCGCGTTCGGCGATGCCGCGCCGGAGCCGCTCGACGTTCGTCACGAAGAAATCGTCGCCGACGAGGAGCGAGCGCTTTGCGAGGACGGGCACGGCTTTTTTCCACGCCTCCCAATCATCCTCCGCGAACGGATCCTCGATGGAGAGGATGGGATAGGCCTTCTGCCATGCGGCGTATCTGCGGAGGAGCTGGGATGCCGTGAATTTCTTCCGTTCGGTCTTGAACTCGTAGAGTCGTGAGCGCTTCTCGTAGAGCTCGGAACTCGCGACGTCGCTCGCGATGGCGATGTCCGTCCCCGGGCGATATCCGGCCTTGCGGATCGCGAGGACGAGGAGATCAAACGCGGCCTCGACGTTTTTCAGCTTCGGTGCAAATCCTCCTTCATCGCCGACGGTCGTCGCATAGCCCTTGTCTTTCAGGATGGACGCAAGCGCATGAAAAACCTCCGCGCCCGCGCGGACGCGCTCGGCCATGGAGCGCTGGCGCGGCACGATCATGCATTCCTGGATGTCGAGCGACCAGTTCGCGTGTGCTCCGCCGTTCAAGACGTTCATGAAGGGCACAGGCAGGGATGCGGACCGCGGAAACTCAAACGTCTTCCGAAGCGACCGCCACAGCGGCATCTTCCGGTGGACGGCGAGCGCGTGCGCCGTTGCGAGCGAGACCGCGAGGATCGCGTTCGCCCCAAGCTTCCCCTTGTTCTTCGTCCCATCAAGCGCAATCATCGCCGCATCGACCTTCTGCTGGCCCGCCGCATCCATCCCGCGAAGCTTGGGTAGAATCGTCAGATTGACGTTCCGCACCGCTTTTTGGACGCCTTTGCCGCCATACCGATTGCCGCCGTCGCGAAGCTCAAGCGCTTCATGCGTCCCGGTGGATGCGCCGGATGGGACCATCGCCTCGGCCGATGCGCCGGATGCAAGCGTCACGCGGCACGCGACGGTCGGATTCCCGCGGGAATCGAGGACTTCACGGGCGCGGATACTCTTGATTTTTGAAGAGGAAAGCATATGGAGGGCATTGTATAGGAAGGGGGGCGGGGCGATAAGTGGCGCAAGAGCGCTTCCATTTAGATTCTTAACCGGCAAAGTCGCCTGAAAGGGCTTTTTATGTTACTGTAACACCTATATGTCAACGGTTTTCACTGACTTCATAAGTCTGACAAATTTCGGTCTATTTATTTCAGCGCTGGGCACGATTCTGGTCGCAGTCTCTTTTGGGAAATATCCCCGGGGGAACGCTCCTTATACGCACACAATTGATGAACCGACTGGAAAAAAGAGCAAAAAAAATTATATTGCACATTTCAACCATCCAACAATTTTCTTCATAGGGTTAACGCTGGTTTTCCTAGGAACGGTGCTTCAAATTCGACCAACCCCAGTTATCCAACCAACCCCTGTAATTAAAAATCCGGTATTAGAGAATCTAACAAACTACGATGATTTACGATCTAAATGTGCTGCACAGTCAGAAATGACACTAAGCGCTTTTAAAGCCGAAAATACCGGACTTCCTTTTCACAACTTTTCTCAGAGTAATTATTACAATCAACAAATGGAAAAGTGTTTTGAATATATTACTTACAAGGGTCCTGTTTATAACGGAAATACTGGCAGCTACTGGACTTTGAAGGATGCATTTGAGAACAAGGATTTGGCGGCTTGTTTATATAATTTAAATGCTGCTCCTCCAGGTGCTTATTGCTTTATTACCGGCGGTCCAGCAGCTCTCTCACAAGACGAAATCGATAATTTCATAAAACAAAGAATGGATGGTCTTCCAACGCCTCAACCTTAAACCATATTATGAAAAAACTTTGTCAAAAATGTTGGGAGAAAAAATACGGAAAGTTCGATAGCAAGAAATCAGCCCAAGTAATTACTGGAGAGCCAGGAAACTTGATTTGTGATGAGTGCGATCAGCCCTGTGAAGAGTGTTTTTCAGACATTCCACCGAATGTTGTCTGAAATGAAGTGTGACCGCTTCCCTTTTACTTCCTCTTAGCCCCAATAACCAACGGCACAATCCCCGGCAGCCTCCCATTCTCCGCAATAAACTCCAGCATCGCCCCTCCGCCGGTTGAGACGTAGTCGATCCATTCCCCCACCCCGCTTTTTGCGATGACCGGGAGCGTGTCGCCGCCGCCGACGAGGCCGTAGGCTTTTCCTTTGGCGCGGGTCGCGAGGGCGCGCGCGAGGACGAGACTGCCGTGCGAGAACGCAGGGATTTCCGTGACGCCGACCGGGCCGTTCCAGACGATCGTCTTTGCTTTTTTGATGATCGCGCTCCACGCGCGCATCGTGTCCGTCCCGATGTCCCCGATCATCTCGGACGCTTTGATGTCGTCGAATGCCGTCCGACGAACCGGAACGCCGGCTTCGATCTTCTTTGCGACGATCGCATCCGTCGGAAGGACGATCTTCTTCCCGTGTTTCTTTAAGAGACGCTTCGCGATGCCCGCGCATTCCGTCTCGATGAACGACTTCCCGACCGGGACCTTCTTCGCCGCAAGGAACGGGTGCGCCATAGCCCCGCCGATGAGGATCGTGTCCGCGATTGACAGGAATCTCTCAAGAACCGGGAGCTTCGAACAGAGCTTCGCGCCCCCGATGATGGCGACGTAGGGATGCTTCGGCTTCACGAGGACCTTCTCAAGCGCGTCGACTTCTTCGACGAGCGTCTGCCCGGCGTACGACGGGAGAACCTTCGTCAATCCGACGACGGACGCGTGCGCGCGATGGCATGAAGCGAATGCGTCGTTGATGAAGATCTGCGCCCCTTTCGCGTACCGCTTCGCAAGCGCCGCGTCATTCGTCTCCTCCCCTTTCTGGAATCGCACGTTCTCCAGCAAGACGATGTCCCCCGGCGAAAACCGCGTCACGTCTTCCGCGTACCGGTTCGCACCCTTGATCGATGAAAGATCGACATCCAAGAAATCAATCTTGATGCTCGTGTACTTGGAGATCGCCTTCGCGAGCGGCTTCGTCGAATACGCTTCATCACGTCCCTTTGGCCGCCCGAGGTGCGTCATCACGAACGTGATCGCCCCGCGCTTCTTCAATTCGCGAAGCAATGGAAGCGTCCGCGTGATCTTCTCTGCCTTCGCCGTCTCGGGTTCCCGGTGGAGCGACACGTTCCAGTCAACGCGAAGGAGGACGCGCGAGCCGCGCAGGTCGAGTTTAGATGGGAGCGTTCTCAACTTCATAATAAATTAATCTCTTTTATCCACTTGTCCCGGCCCATTCCTCGCGCTCCCAATGATGTCATTCCGCGAAGCGGAATCCCTTTCATTCGCATATGATCACTCTGGAAAGCGATTCCGCTTCGCGGAATGACATCGAGAAAGTCGGTGCAAATCCAATCTTCCACTGATTGCTTATTTCCCAATGATCAACGCCATCTCCGCGAGCCGGTGCGAATAGCCCCACTCGTTATCATACCAGACAATGAGCTTCAAAAGATCGCCGTCCACGACGTTCGTGCATGGGAGGTCGACGATGGCGGAGGCGGGGTTGCCGATGAAGTCGCTCGAGACGAGCTCCTCCTCCGTGGCTTCGACGATGCCTTTGAACGGGGCTTTCTTGATCGCGGCTTTGATGGCGGCGTTCACTTCTTCGACCGTCGTCTTTCGTTTAAGGACAAACGTGAAGTCCGAGAGTGAGACGACGGGCGTCGGGACGCGGATCGAGAGGCCGTCAAATTTGCCCTTGATCGACGGGATCACTTCGGTCGTCGCGATCGCCGCTCCGGTCGTCGTGGGGACGATGTTCTGCGGTGCTCCGCGCGCACGGCGGAGATCTTTGTGGGGACCGTCCTGGAGCATCTGGTCCGCCGTGTACGAGTGGACGGTCGTCATCATCGCTTTCTGAATACCGAACGCCTCCTCGATGATCTTTGCGACGGGTGAGATGCAGTTCGTGGTGCAGGACGCGTTGTTGATGACCTTCGCACTCTTCTTCGCATCCTTCTCATTGACGCCGATCACGAACGTCGGCACGTCCCCGCCTTTTGCGGGCGCCGAGATGATGACGCGCTTTGCCCCGGCCGTGAGGTGCTGACTCGCCCCCGCCTCATCCGTGAACCGGCCCGTGCACTCAAGGACCACATCGACCTTCATCTGCTTCCACGGGAGCTTCGTCGGGTCCTTCTCCGCGACGACCGGGATCTTCTTTCCCGCGACGATGATGTTCTTTTCGTCATACGAGACGGCGACGTTCCACGTCCGGTACGTCGAGTCATGCTTTAAGAGGTGGGCGAGCGTCTTCGCGTCCGTGAGATCGTTCACGGCCACGACGTTGAATCCGGGCTTCCCGTGCCCGGCTTTAAAGGCATTCCTACCGATCCGACCGAACCCGTTAATGGCGATGTTTGGCATATCTGGGGGAATGATAGCAGGGCGGAAGGGAGAGGCACAAAAAGCCACAGGCCTCTCTTTCACTTTCCCGAGCGAGCCCGTCCGACGGGCGACGAGGGATCCCTTAGAAAGGGCCCTCACTCATCGAAGAAGCTCCATCTTCATCCTCTCCCTGCTTCTAAGGGATCCCTCGTCGCAGACTCCTCGGGAAAGTAAAAGAAAGCGCAGCCCTGTCCAAAACAGCGGCCCCTTTTCGGGACCGCCGTTTTTTCCACTCGTGACTCGTGACTCTTGACTCGTGACTTTATTCCTCAACCTGCTTCGGCGCGAGTTCGATCCTGGAGAAGCGGGCGACGATGATCTTTTCGCCGATCGTGGCGACTTTTTCGGAGATGAGCTGGGCGATCGTCTTTGAGTCGTCCTTCACCCAGGGCTGGTTCAGGAGGCAGACGTCCGCGTACCACTTCGCGAGTTTGCCGTCGATGATCTTCGCCTTGATCTCCTCCGGCTTCTTGTCGTCCGCAAGCTCGGCGAGGTAGATCGCTTTCTCTTTTTCGACGATGCCCGCCGGAATCTGGTCCGGGGACACGTACGACGGCGCCATTGCGGCGACCTGCATGGCGATCTCGTGCGCGAGCTGCTTGAACTCGGGGTTGCGCGCGACGAAATCCGTTTCGCACTGGAGCTCGACGAGCACGCCGACCTTCCCGTTCGCGTGGACGTACGCCTCCACGAGGCCTTCGGCCGTGGTCCGGTCCGCGTTCTTCTTTGCGGCTTTCAGGGCGCCCTTCACGCGGAGAATCTCGATGGCCTTCTCCGTATCGCCGTTCGCTTCTTCGAGCGCTCGCTTGCAGTCGACCATGCCGGCGCCCGTTCGGGCCCGGAGGTCGGCGACCATTTTTGCGTCAATCATATTCGTTGCGTCGTTGCGTCGGGCGTCGTTGCGTCGGCCGGCCCGATCCCTCGCTACGCTCGGGACAGGCTCCCCGACGCAACGACGCAACGACGCCCGTGTTTGTTAAATTGAAAGGGATTGATGTGTCTACGAGTCCCGCTGATCCCGCTGATGCTGTGTTGACTGCTGCCCCGGCTGTACCAATGCGCCTCCCAAGCGCGCCCGATTGCGTTCCCATTCGTCGCGGCCTTCTTTGATCGCGGCGGTCATCGTCTTCACGATGAGTTCGATGGCGCGCGTCGCGTCGTCGTTCGCCGGGATCGGATACGCGACCTCGGTCGGGTTCACGTTCGTGTCGCAGACGGCGATGATCTTCACGCCGCGGCGGACGGCTTCGGTGAGCGCCGTCTTGTCCTTGCGCGTGTCGAGGATGAACACGGCGTCCGGAATGCGCGTCATCTCGGCGAGGCCGCCGATCTGGTCGTCGTACGCCTTGATCTGCTCACCGAACTTCTGCTGTTCGAATTTCGTGTACTTCGCGAGTTCGCCCTTTTCGAGCTTCCGCTTTAACTCCTTGTACTTCCGGAGGAGCTGGGCCATGTTCACGTAGTTCGTGAGTGTGCCGCCGAGCCAGCGCTTTTCAACGTACGGCATGCTCACGGAGGCCGCCGAGGTCTTTACGATCTCGGATGCCTGCTTTTTTGTCCCGACGTAGAGGATGATCCCCCCGCGGGCCGCGGTCTGCTTGGCGAAGGCGCACGCCTTTTCAAGCGCTTTCTGCGTCTTCTCCAAATCGATGATATGGATCCCCTGACGGTCCTCGAAGATGTACTTCTCCATCTTCGGGTGCCACTTCGCCTTCTCATGGCCGAAGTGCACGCCCGCCTGGAGCATCTCTAAAAGAGACGGAATACTGGGCATAGATAGGTTTCCCTTATGATGAAGCCGATGGGCTTCCCGCTCGCGTTCCTCCGGCCGATCCCCATCACGCGGATGGGGCAGGGACGACCGAATATGGCCCGCGATGTGTGATTTAAGACCCCTGAAGACGAACTTCTGGAGCGGGGAGAAGGTATCAAATGAATGGGAATCAGTCAAGAACGAGGGGAAAGCGCACTGGTGCATTCTTGGTTGATAGCGGGTTCGATTTGATACGAGGTTAAGCCCTGAATTTGCATTGAAGATCAAAATACCGCTTGAAATGGGGCATGTACAAGCCAACATGTCCGTATTGTCGTGCGAGAAAAATCGTTCGATTTGGCCACCCGAGATGGAGGTGTAAACGGTGCAAACGGACATTCCGTTTGAAGCGAAAGGACCTCCGTGACCGCGCGGCGATCGCGGGGTACGTCCTCGATCGATCGACGTATCGGAGACTCGGCGTCCGTTGGAACGTGGATCACACGACCGCTATTCGAAGAGTCCAGCGCGCGCTTAAGAGACGACGACCGCTCCTCCTGCGGACAGAACGTTCCCTCCACGCATGCGATGGCATCGTCATCCTCGACGGGAAGCACGCGCCCGTGAACGGGAAGCTCCACACCCTCTTCGTCGCCTGGGACCGGGGTCTCGGTCTGCCGATCCACTTCATCCTCGCGGAGGGAGGAGAGAAGGAGCTCTGGTACTGGAAGATGACGACGGACCTGAAATACGTCGGATACGCCCCAAAGGGCTTTGTTTCCGATGGAATCTCGACGTTGAAGGAATACCTCTCCGAGGCCTTCCACGACCTCCCCCATCAGCGGTGCACGGTCCACGTCTTCCTCGCGGCCAGAGCCAAGCTCGGAGGCGGGAGGAAGACGAATGAGCGGATGGATACATTCATCGAATCGATCCGGCGCATCCTTTGGTCAGGGTCTCTGGTCCGTGCGAAGAGGAGATGGTTCAGACTCTGGAAGAGATCCGACCTCACGAAAAAAAAGCGTGCCGTTCTCGAATTCATTTGGCCCGCCCTCCCGGAGTGCTTCGTGTGCAGAGACCCTCGCTGGAGGCATCTTAGTCTTCCCCGATCATCCAACGCCATCGAGAACGTCATGGGACAGATCGAGGCGAGATTGAAAACGAGGCGAGGGACAAAGTCGCTCGCCTCGACACAGCTCCTCGTGAACGAACTCCTGCTTCAAATCAGACGACAGACCATCAACCAATAGTGCACCAGTGCCGGGGAAAGACCCGCATTCTAATATCAATGCACCACCCCTCGACCCCTTCAAAACTCCAGTCAATTGCCCCTTAGGCCGGATCCAGCGAGGATGGCCCCCTATGAGAGGCCAGGAATTGACCCTGTATGAACGTGAAAAGATCGAGCTCTGCCTCCGGTGCCACGTGAGCCTTCGCGGGATTGGAAGGTTCCTCCATCGGGACCATTCAGACATCGTCCGTGAGTTGCAGCGGAATACGTGTCCTGACGGCATCTATCGGGCGATCAAAGCTCAGGAGTACGCGGAGAAGAGGAAAAAGAAGAAGCGAAAAAGGAAACTGGAGACGGACGAGGAGTTACGGCAATACGTCGTCGAGCAGCTCATGAACGAGCAACGCAGTCCGGAACAGATCGAGGGCAAACTACAAAACGGCCTCGAACCTCGGATGAAGGGAAAAGGAGTCAGTCACGAAACCATTTACCAATTCATCTACGAGGGCCGAGGCCGTTTCATGGGACTCTATCAGCATCTGCGGCGAGGGCGCAAGAAGCGGCAGAGGCGATATGCGAGGAAACAGCGAGAAAAACAGCCCATCTCATTCATTACGCCCATTCAGTACAGACCGAAGGAAATCAAGGAAAAGAAGCGGTTCGGAGACTGGGAATCGGACACGACGGTCTGCGAACACCAAGGAGAGGCCCTGAGCGCTCAGTACGAGCGATCGATTCAACTCTGTCGACTGACCAAGGTTGCCGACAAGTCCGCAGAGGCGACCGAAGACGCGTGGAGGAACCTCATCGAAGAGCTGCCCGTTAAAAGCCTCACGATGGATCGAGGAAGCGAAGGGGCAAATCATTGGAAGCTTCGCCTCGACTACGGTATCGATACCTATCACTGCGACGCGTACTCCTCGTGGCAGAAAGGAGGGGTTGAGAATCTGAACGGCCTCATCAGACAGTACCTCCCTCATGGAACCGATCTCTCACTCATCTCTCATTCTCAAATCCATGCCATCCAAGAAAAGCTCAACAACAGGCCAAGGAAGTCTCTTGGCTATCGATCACCGAATGAATGCCTCCGGGAGCTTGTTAAGCAGGGGTTACAAGTGGTGCATTGAAAGGTTGAACTCACCAGATGGTTAGATCGTTAGATGGTTAGGGTTGGAATTATTTTCTTTAATTCTCCTCCGACTAACCATCTAACGATCTAACCATCTAACGATCCTCCAAAAAACAGTTCGCCCCCGAAACTCGCAATGAGTCCCGGGGGCGTAACGTAGGGGGAAAGAGCGCGCGGCGCCTTACTGGTAGAGCGCGCCGTTCACGGCGAAGCGGAGGGTGTTCAGGCACCCCGTGCAGACCGGGAAGTAGCTGAAGGTGGATTGCAACGGCTTCCCGTTGATCCAGACGGCGAACTTGCTGAGATCGCCGCAATCGGACGAGGTGCACGCGGTCGACCCGCCTTCGATCATGAAGTTCATGAGCACGAACTCGTAATACGATGCGGGGATCGGATCCGACGTCATGCAAAACATGAAGGTCTGGGGGCTCGGATCAAGATCGTCGCTCGCGCCGTAGGTCACGTCGTACGTGTTCCCGAGCGCGCCGGTAGTGTTGGTCGACGTTTCCGCGCCGGTGACCTTCCCGGTATTCGACGTGTACGAGATGCGAATCCCCGTTGTCGCACACGGGATGCCGGAGTCCGGGGCGGCGTCGGATTGCATGACATCGGGCGACGCCTCCGGCACGAACGTATCGGGACCGGAATCCGGTAGAGATCCGCCCGTCGGAGATCCGCCCGTCGGCGAACCGCCGGATGACAAACCGCCCGTAGCGGAATGTCCGCCTGACGGAGACCCTCCTGTCGGATGTCCGCCTGATGCGGATCCGCCAGTCGAGTGGCCTCCCGACGGAGATCCACCGGACGAAACGCCGCCGGTTCCAACGCCGCCTTGAGCGACGGCATCGGGTGAATTTTCAGTCCCTCCGGGTGCGCTGGAACCTCCAACGCCGCTGTCTTCCTCGACGGAGGCGCTCCCGCCCATTCCGCCGGTTTGGCCATCAGCCAAACCCGCGTCCCGGCAAGGATCAATGCAAGCGAAGTTCGTCGAACTGCAGCCGGAAATCTGGAGCGTGAGACCGCAGGCGATGAGAGCCGCGAACGATGAGTTGATTTTTTGTTGAGAAAGTCCGTATTTCATTTTCCCGTTCCTCTCCTCTCGTATGGCCAAAATGGCATTAAGCGGGAAATCCCAAGATAGCCGAAAATGGCACTCCTGTCAAGCGTGGGCGACAACCTCAAAAAGTTCGAGTAGTCGATAGTCGAATAGTCGATAGTAAAAAATGAGTCTCAACGTGAGACTCATCGACTATTCGACTAATCGACTAATCGACTTGCGCTTCCTGATAAAACATCTTCTCCGCAATCTCAAGTTCCTTCGGCGTCCCGACCGGCATCCAGAAACGGGCCTGGATGGCTTTCACGCGGTACCCGCGGTCGACGAGTTCGGGGATGGCGTGCGGAAGGCTCCATTCGGTTTCTCTCCCGGGAACGAGGACCGGCTCCGTGTCGAACCACGCGCGCGTGAGCGCGTACGCGCCGCAGTTCATGCGCGAGGGATTTCCCGGCGGCGCCTTCGTGATGTCCTTCACGTACCCGTCCTCCCCGATGATCCAGCTGTCGACCGGCGCATCCATGATCCGGTGTTCGTAAAGGATGCCGAAATCATTCTTCGTGAGGTCGATGAGATCGTCCGCGTCGTAGAGGTCGTCGCCGTTCAGGATGAGGAAGCGGTCCGACGCGATGGCCGGACGCGCGCGGCGGAGCGCGCCGCCGGTCCCGTCGAGGATGTCCTGCGTAACGTACCGGACCGGACGCCCATCAAGCTCCGTTCCGATGCGGTCCTTGATCATGTGCCCGAGGTACCCGACGACGAGGACGATCCCGGTCACCGTGGATGGAAGACGATCAAGCGTCCGCTCGAGACTCGAGCGGCCCGCAATCGGGACGAGCGGCTTCGGCATCCGTTCCGTAATCGGACGAAGCCGCGTGCCGAGCCCCGCGCACATGATGACAGCATCCATGTTCGTTGCGTCGTTGCGTCGGACGTCGTTGCGTCGGTCCGGATCTCTGATCCGACGCCCGACGCAACGACGCAACGACGCAACGAAAATTCACTCATCATCCTCCCCCACTTCTCCCTTCCTCAACGCATCGATGATACCGCCGAGGTCTCCATCCAGAATCTGCGCGATATTATGCCATGAGTGCTTGATCCGGTGGTCGGTGATGCGGTCTTGGGGATAGTTGTACGTGCGGATCTTCTCGCTCCGCTCGCCGGTGCCGATCTGCGACCGGCGCGTCGCATCCAGTTCGGCGCGGCGCTTCGTTTCTTCCGCTTCCCACACGCGCGCGCGGAGAATCTGCATGGCGCGTTCCTTGTTCTGCTGCTGGGAACGCTCGTCCTGGCAGGAGACGACGATACCGGTCGGGAGGTGCGTAATGCGGACCGCGGAGTACGTCGTGTTGACCGACTGCCCACCTTTGCCTCCCGCGCAGAACGTGTCGATGCGAAGGTCTTTTGCGTCGATGCGGACTTCCGTTTCTTCGATCTCCGGAAGGACGGCGACCGTCGCCGTCGACGTGTGGATGCGGCCCTGCTTTTCCGTGACCGGCACGCGCTGGACGCGGTGGACGCCGCTCTCGAACTTGAGCGCGCCGTACGCGCCCATGCCCGCGACCGTAAAGATGACCTCCTTGTACCCGCCGGCTTCGGACCGCGACTCCGAGACGAGCGCCGTCTTCCAGCCCACGCGCTCCGCGTACCGCGCGATCATCCGGAAGAGGTCCTCGGCGAAGAGCGCGGCCTCGTCCCCGCCCGTCCCTGCGCGGATTTCGATGATGACGTCATTCGCGTCGTGCGGCTCGGGCGGCACGAGCGCGGTCTCGAATCGATCCTGCACCATCGGCAGTTCGATGGCGATTCGCGCGAGTTCCGTCTCTCCAAGCGCCTTCATCTCCGCATCCCCTGACGCGATTGCCGCCTCCGCCTCCTTCTTTGCCGCCTCGAGCTGCGCCCACTTCTCCCCGATCTCGACGACCTCTTTTTCGTGCTTGTACGCCACGGACGCCGCCTTCAGCTTCCGCTGGTCCGCAATCGTCTCCGGCGCGGACACGCGAACCTCGAGCTCGGAGAGCTCGTCGTTAGCGCGCTTGAGCGCGGCGCGGAGGTCGGAAGAAGTCATGGTTCGTTGCGTCGGGCGTCGGGCGTCGGGCGTCGGGAATGATCCCATGAGACGACGCCCGACGCAACGACGCCCGACGCCCGACGCCCGAATAATACAAAATCCCGCTTGCACGGGACTCTGCATTTCAATATCTAAGCTTCGTTCTCTGACGGGACGTTCGTCGCCTGCTTGCGCGCCTTCTTTTCGGCCTTCTGCGCCGCGCGCTTCACGGTCTTCACTTTCTTCCCGCCGCGCGACGTGGACGCCGCCGCCTGCTTTGCCGTCCGTTCGGTGAACTTCTCGACGCGCCGGGCCGAGTCAACGAGCTTCTGCTTCCCCGTGTAGAACGGGTGGCAGTTCGAACAGAGCTCCACGCGGATTTCCTTCTGCGTCGAACCGGTCGTGATCTTGTTCCCGCACGCGCAGATGATCTTCGCGTCGGGGTAGTACGTGGGGTGGGTGTCCGTCTTCATAAGCGGTCAAACGGTAACAAATACAAGAGAAGTTGGCAAGGGCCGGGCGAGGCTCGCGGTTGTGCGGTTATGCGGTTATGCGGTTTGAGGGCCGTTTTTCCAAAGAAGAACGGACCCTCCCAGCTTGGGTCGGGTCCGTTCAATGTCGCGAGCGCGGCGGATCAGACGGGGTCGCGAACGAAGAGAAAAGGAACTTGCGCTTCCAATTTGTTGTCTCTATAAAAGTAGCTACCGCGTAAATTGCGCTTCCCGTTACGCAGGCGCAGCACCGTTATGCAACGTGGCCCGCCTCCGGCAATGGCAGAACCGAATGCATAGATCCAGGACTTTTGCTGGAGTTCCGGGAATGCCCGAGCAAAGGCGATAGCCTCCAGATGAATCGCGGGATGGTAACCTTGCTTTTTCATCTCCGTGACACCTGCTTCCTCCTCGGTAATTCGATCAAACTGCTTCACGAAAAAAATACGCTCACCGGGAGTCTCGTTGATATCCGTGCACGATGGATGTCTGCGCCAACGGCGGCCGTTAAAGATATTTGAGACACTGCCTTTTCCGGAGAATGCCACTTCGAGCTCAGACATGGGTGGGGGTGGGGCATAGTCCACGAACGCTCGGTAATGGTTCGGGGGGAGGTCTCCTCCATCGCTGTTGCAGGTCGGCTGTTCAGCACGCCAGTCCCTGCGAGCCATCTCGATCATCGCTCCAAGCGTCCGCTTTCCCGTGGGAGTCGCTAGGCGGTAGATGACTTCGAAAGGAACTTCCTTCTCACGAACGACGATCATGACGCACGTGATTAACTTCTGAAAAAAAATCGCTCCAATCTCAATGATTGATGTGTTCTCCTCTGCCACGGCATCCTCCTTTATGCGCTCGCTCTCGGCGCAAAGAATCGTGTACTGACTTCAATTGGCCATACGCACGCATGGCCTGTCAATGTACATCCCCTTCAGTGCGTAACCTGTATCATAACAAGAAACGTACGTCAATGAATCGAGGGGGCCAAAATAACAACTCCCCAAAGCTTTGACACTTCAGGGAGTAGCGTTGGCAGGAAGCTGCAGTACAAGACCCTTCTGGGATAAAAGGCTTGCGCCCCTAATCTGCCATACCTCGCTCTGCCACAAGCGAGATAAGACCATGCACTGCGAAAGGTGCGCACAGGCGGCCCCACATGGAGCGGAGGACAACACACTGAAGGCGCCTCATCAGTCTGCCCGACGTTTTTTGACGGCGAACATCCAGCACCTGTGCTGAGGCGAACATACAGGAAATCGGAAAGCACATCAAGGCCGACAGGCCGAACCCAAGACTATCGCGCCGACCGCTTCTTCTTCCCTCGCATCTTCTCGACGAGGCTCATGAGCGAGCGGGCTTCACCCTTCGGAAGAATGGCGAGGCAACGGACGAAGTCCAATCGCGCGTTCGCCGTGAGGAGCGACCTCGGGAGAGGAAGCTTCTCATGAAACGCCCGCTTCAGCGCCTGGAAATCACGCGCTCTCTCGTCGCGGCGCCGGAGCTCCGCGACCGAGCATCCCGCTTTTTTGGCCCGGGTTTTCTCGCGGCGGACGAGCTCCTGCCGCTCGCGCCGAACGCGTTGCCGGTATCGCTCATCTTCCCTTCGACGCCGCTGTTCGAGTTTTCTCATCTCCGAAGCCGATACGCGGCGACCGCATTTTTTCGCTGCCATTGCCGAAACTCCTTTTGAATCTGCGAAGGACGAAGAAAGAATAATCAGAACGACAATCGCCGTCAATTGAGCATTGACGCCCCTATCGCCCTTCGGTATCTTCCCCCTTCCCCCCTCACCTCTCCCCCTCTGTCTCATGCAGACCTCCCTCTTCGACTACCACCTCCCCCAAGACCGGATTGCCCAGGAGCCCGTGCGCCCGCGGGATCACTCGCGCCTGCTCGTCCTCGATCGGAAGACGGGCGGGATTGAGCATCGACGATTCTTTGAAATCGGAGAATTTTTGAAGGCGGGAGATTTGCTCGTGGTGAATGACAGCAAGGTGTTCAAAGCACGGTTGTTCGGACGGCTTCTGGCTTCTGGCTTCTGGCCACTCAACGCTCACTCCGATCCGGCCAGTAGCCAGAAGCCAGAAGCCAACAGCCACACCGTCGAGACGTTCCTCTTACGCCCGCTCGACGATCAAGACTGGTCCGTGCTCCTCAAGCCATCAAAGAAGATCCCCATCGGATCGATGATCTCATTTGATGGTGGCGTCGCGTGCGCGGTTAAAGAGAAATTCGATGACGGGACCGTCCGCGTCGCGTTTAATCGGACGCCGGACGAGATCATCTCTTGGACGGATCACGCGGGAGAGATTCCCGTCCCGCCGTACGTCGATCGCGCTCCCGCATCCCTTGATGACTACCAGACCGTCTACGCCGAGAAGACAGGGTCCGTTGCCGCGCCCACGGCGGGATTCCATTTCACGCCGGAACTGATCTCATCATTGAAGTCGATGGGGATCCGTTTTGCCTCCGTCACGCTCCATGTCGGCCTCGGGACGTTCAGGCCGATGCAGACGAAAACCGTCGAAGAACATCAAATGCACGGCGAATGGATCGACGTCCCGGAGGAGACGCTCAAGATGATCAGCGAGACAAAGACGAACGGCGGCCGCGTGATCGCCGTCGGCACGACGACCGTCCGTGCGTTGGAGTCGGTAAACGGTAAACGGCGAGCGGCGAGCGGGACAGATGAAGAGGCCTTTTCTACGCCCGCTTACCGCTCACCGCTTCCCGCTTCCCGGTTCACGAACATCTTCATCACCCCCGGCTTCCGCTTCACCATGATCGACGGCCTCATCACAAACTTCCACCTCCCGAAGAGCACGCTCCTCGTCCTCGTCTCCGCGTTCGCGGGCGCCGGCACGGGCGCTCGCGAGCGCCGTGCCGCGACGCACGACGATCCTGACGAGGGCCGGAAGATGATCCTCCGCGCGTACGAGGAGGCGATCGGGGAGGGGTATCGGTTCTACTCGTTCGGGGATGCAATGTTTATCAGGGATTAGATGGATAGATGGTTAGGGAACGTCACCGTAGGGGCGACCCATGGGTCGCCCCTACGGTGACGACTGTTCCATATTCCCTCAAAAAAAGCCCGCTCGACGTGCGCGAACGCACGGAGCGGGCATGGAGGTCCAAAGACGGTGAGGGTTAGAGGTGAAGCGACGACTTATCTTCCGTGCGCATCGAGGCGCGCGGTGCCCTTCTGACGCGCATCGATCATCTCCTGGAGGCGTTCTTCTTCGCTGTTCCTGCAGCGCACGCAATCTTCGGCGCATGCAGTGTTCTGCCGGCTTGACCTTCAGCGGTTTCCTTCTGTGCTGAAGGTGGGGGGATAGAGGCCAACTGGACGACATTCATGCGGTTTTCAACCTTCTCGGTCTTTCGACCGATGCTTCCGACTTCTGCGCTCGCCCCTTGGGATGGCACTTCGACTTCCGTCTTGGATTGTCTCAAAGAGCAACGGAATACATTTTGACGGAGGGGTGGGAGTGAGTCAAGGTTGTGTATCAGGCCAATACATCCTGGACTTCCCCTTGTTCCACTCCGTTAAGAATTGGATGGGTGATTGGAGCTTGAGGCTCCAGTGAGGTCTTTCCGCATTGTACCAAACGAGCCAGTCGAAGAGTCTCCGATTGAATAGACCAATATCGATCATCTCTCCCTTGTGGTAGTTGATGTATTCTTCCTGGATCGTCCGGTTGAACCTCTCGCAGTGGGCGTTCATCTTCGGGGTCTTCGGATACGTATGCCAATGGGTGAGGCAGAGACGCCGGAGCTCCTCATCGAAGTGCTTCATGAATTCAGACCCGTTGTCCGTCAGGATGTATTCGAGGCGATACGGAAAAAGCGCATGGATGACCTTGAAGAAGTCCGCTGCCGCTCTCGATGCATGGCTCGTGGTTGCGAATGCGAACGAGAAGCGCGAATAGACGTCCGTGAACGTGATGACGTACTTCCTGGCATAGTGGACGATGAGTTCGATCGTATCGAACGAGATGCAGTGTCCCGGATGGTCCGCTTTGAAGTGTTTTGGCTTTCTCAGGCGCTTTGCCCGTTGAATCGGGACGATCCTCCCGTTGTGGCGGACCTTCACGGGGAACGTCCGCATCTTGTCCGGCGCGTCCGCGATCAACCGTCCGATCGTTCGAGGTTTGGGACAGGAGAGCTTCTTGACCCCGCAGAACCGTTTGAGGAACACGTGGACCTTCTCTTTGCCGAGGTTTGGGTGCGCGGTGCGAAGCCGACGGATCTCTGAAAGGACGTCATCGGGCCAATCCCGATGACGGACCCGCTTTGGCCGCTTGGAGCCGGGGTTTAACGACTCCATGCGCCCCTCTCCTTTGCCCCGTGCCTTCTTCCATTCGAAAAGGGTGCTTCGACCGACGCCAAACGCTTCTCTCGTCGGTTCGAGACCGTGCTTCTCCCAAAACAGGAGGATCTTGGCTCTCCGTTTGGCTTCCTCGGTGACCATACGGAGATACCGTATGGCATAGTCGTTTAGCTTCCAGAACCCTTTGACGCAATACCCGAGCCTTTTGATCTGCATGTTCCTTGAGGGGGCAAGGAGTCCAGGATGTATCTGGCCTTATGCAGGTTGGGCTTTAGATCGTTAGATGGTTAGATCGTTAGGGTTGGAATATTTTCTTTATATTCTTTCCGACTAACCATCTAACGATCTAACCATCTATGACCTGAATTAAATCGGCCCGTCCTGCTCCTGTGAGCAGAACGGGCCTACGGGGTGTCCCGCCGATGGCGGGACGAGTCAAATTGTGCGTCGGAATGGAGAATCGCGGACGGCGATGGGGTGTGTTGTCGATGGCGCCTTAGAGCGAGGCCTCCGAACGGAGCATGGCTCCGAGGGAGAGCTCAGGTCTGTGCCACCGCGTAGCGGTCACGGCCCGCGTCCTTCACCCGACGAGAAGCCTCGATGGAACGCTCAGGTAGGGTCCCTGATTCCGGGCATCTTTTCAGCCTTGTTCCGAGTTGTCACCCTGACGCCGCCCCCCTTGGAGGCGTCGCCGCGTAGCGCTCAACCTGCGAGCGCAGTTTCTGGGAAGATCCGGTGCCCTGCTTCGACGACTACTAGGCGACGAAACTACTTACATTCATAGGCAATGGCCCTCCTGGCCGGTTTCTTATCATGCCATCCCCCTTCTCCAGACGACGCTCCACGCCAAGCCGTGCTTGGCGCTTCTCTATACGACGCTTTCGAAAGGGCAACCGACACAGTTTGACGGAGCGGCAGGAGCGAGTCAAGCCAGTGTATCAGGCCAATACATCCTGGACTTCCCCTTGTTCCACTCCGTTAAGAATTGGATGGGTGATTGGAGCTTGAGGCTCCAGTGAGGTCTTTCCGCATTGTACCAAACGAGCCAGTCGAAGAGTCTCCGATTGAATAGACCAATATCGATCATCTCTCCCTTGTGGTAGTTGATGTATTCTTCCTGGATCGTCCGGTTGAACCTCTCGCAGTGGGCGTTCATCTTCGGGGTCTTCGGATACGTATGCCAATGGGTGAGGCAGAGACGCCGGAGCTCCTCATCGAAGTGCTTCATGAATTCAGACCCGTTGTCCGTCAGGATGTATTCGAGGCGATACGGAAAAAGCGCATGGATGACCTTGAAGAAGTCCGCTGCCGCTCTCGATGCATGGCTCGTGGTTGCGAATGCGAACGAGAAGCGCGAATAGACGTCCGTGAACGTGATGACGTACTTCCTGGCATAGTGGACGATGAGTTCGATCGTATCGAACGAGATGCAGTGTCCCGGATGGTCCGCTTTGAAGTGTTTTGGCTTTCTCAGGCGCTTTGCCCGTTGAATCGGGACGATCCTCCCGTTGTGGCGGACCTTCACGGGGAACGTCCGCATCTTGTCCGGCGCGTCCGCGATCAACCGTCCGATCGTTCGAGGTTTGGGACAGGAGAGCTTCTTGACCCCGCAGAACCGTTTGAGGAACACGTGGACCTTCTCTTTGCCGAGGTTTGGGTGCGCGGTGCGAAGCCGACGGATCTCTGAAAGGACGTCATCGGGCCAATCCCGATGACGGACCCGCTTTGGCCGCTTGGAGCCGGGGTTTAACGACTCCATGCGCCCCTCTCCTTTGCCCCGTGCCTTCTTCCATTCGAAAAGGGTGCTTCGACCGACGCCAAACGCTTCTCTCGTCGGTTCGAGACCGTGCTTCTCCCAAAACAGGAGGATCTTGGCTCTCCGTTTGGCTTCCTCGGTGACCATACGGAGATACCGTATGGCATAGTCGTTTAGCTTCCAGAACCCTTTGACGCAATACCCGAGCCTTTTGATCTGCATGTTCCTTGAGGGGGCAAGGAGTCCAGGATGTATCTGGCCTTATGCAGCCAGGGATGATGCGGCCCCGTCTATTCCCTAAAATTAGAGGCTCCCGCGGTGCAAGGCAGCGCGGGAGGCCGGAGGAGGAGGAGGAGGGAAACGATCACTGTCGCAGTCTGATAAGAAAGAGCAAGGTTATGGTAACGGAGAGGTGGGCGGCGAGGAGCCTGCAGGCGGAGCAAGTCTCTTGTGCCACCGAGGACACACGGGCCGCTTGGAAATATATGGTACGCCTTGGGGGAGGAAAAGGCAAACTTAGTGGGCATGGATGGTTAGATGGCTAGATCGTTAGGGTTGGAGTTATGTTCTTTGATTTGTGATTGGGCAGCCGAGAATCAAAGGAATTATTCCAACCCTAACCATCTAACCATCCATACCCTCCCCTACACGTCCTTCAGCCACACGATCTCCGGCGGCTGGCTGGCGCGGTAGCGGATGGCGACAACGTCGATGTGGACGTCGCCCTTCAGCCCGTTCTGGGTAAGATAGATCTCCGTGAGGTCCGCGATACGCGCAAGCTTTGAATCCGTCACGGCGTCTTCCGGATAGCCGTCCTCGCTCTCCGCGCGCGCTTTGACCTCGATGACGCGAATCTCCCTCCCCTTCCGCACGATGAGATCAAGCTCACCCATGTTCCCGCCATGCCAGTTCCGCTCAATGACGGTGTAGCCCATCTTCGTAAAATAATCCGCAGCGAGGGATTCGCCGCGGTTGCCGAGCTCTCTACGGTGATCAACGGACATAAGGGAGCCTTTACTCATCATCAAACCGCACAGGGGGGTTTAGATGGATAGATGGTTAGATCGTTAGGGTTGGAAATATTTTCTTTTGACTAACCATCTAACGATCTAACCATCTAACCATCTAAACCCTACTTCTTCCTCTTCGGCAGCCACTTCTCCCTCGCCTCCCGCTCCTCCTCGATCCGTCGTTGCTCGGGGACGGTCACGCTCACGAACCTGATGATGTCGTAGACGCCGTAGACGATCCACGCGAGGAGGAGGACGTAGAAAAACCGCATGCTCAAGACCGGAATCTCTTCGTACGCGAACGACCAGAACAAGAGTCCCGTGAGTCCGCTCCACGTGAGGAGGCCCGCCGTCTTCTCAAGGGCCCGGCGCGTGGATTTCCCGAGTCCCTGCTTCATGAGGAACAGCGAGGCCGCGATTCCGCCGAGCGTCCACACGGCGAACGCCGCGAGGAGCCCGCGCTCGACCATGGGCAAAAACGGCGGCGGCTGCGTGCCGAACCAGTAGGAGAGGGAGAGGAGGGTGGACATAAGAAAGAAGCTCAACAGGAGAAAGATTGTTTGATTGTTTGATTGCTAAATTGTTGACGGACGTCAGGACAAAGCAATCAAACAATCCAACAATCAAACAATCATTTTGATGGCCCATTCTTACCGCGACGTCTCTTTTTCGTCAACGCGCGTCTTTCGGGGGTTCATGCTTCGCGTCCGTGCGCGCGAAGAGAAGCGCGTAGTGCGCGGGGCCGGCGTCGAATTCGTCTTCAAGGTCGAATTCTGGGATCTGAAACGCGCGCTTTACCTCAGACGCCGGGACGCGAAGCTCATGGTTCGATCCCCACCCGCTCGCCGTGGGCTTCCAGTCGATGACGAGCGCCTTGCCGCCGCGCTTCACGAGCCGCGCAATCTCTTTGACGAGGTGGACGGGATTCTGCGAATGCGGAAAATTATTCGAGAGGATGAGGAGGTCAATCTCGCCCTGGGGGATGTGCGCCGCACGATAGACGTCGAAATCCGACCACAGGTACGCGATGTTCCCGAACCGGTCGACTTTTGCGCGGCGCTCAAGGATGTCGAGCGAGTCGCGGAGGATGTCGACGGCGTAGACCATGCCCTTCGGACCGACGAGTTGGGCGGCCGGAAACGTCCAGTGGCCGAGCGCCCCGCATCCGAAATCCGCCACGCGCATGCGCTCGCGGATCCCGACGCGTTCGAGGATGCGGAACGGGTTGATGAGTTCGGTGCCCGTCCGGTTGATCATACGGAGGGCGCCCCCGGGAAGAGGCCGCCGAGCGTGGCCTGGAGGAATGCATCCCAGAGATTCGTCGCGACGAGAAACCCTAGAAGCGAAAACGCAATGCCGAGGAGCTTGTAGAAAAGCGCACTCGATCCGTATCCTACTTTCGCTTCGATCCACCCGACCGGACCGAAGAAGTCGATAATCTTCCGCGTTCGGATCGTGATAAACGCGCCGCCCGCCGCAATCGCGAGACCGATCAGGATACGAAGAAAGATGCCCATAGTGAGAGGAAGTATATCAGAATTGAGGGGGATTGACTCACGCTCGGAGAAGTCGTGAGTCACGAGTCGTGAGTCGTGAGTTCGGATTTTCTTTAATTCTTACTCGTGACTCACGACTCACGACTGCCACGACGATGTCCGAGGAGGAGCCAGATCACAAGTCCGATCAGCACGACGGAGAGGACCGCGGCCACGCCGGCGATGGGGCCGCTCCAGATGTCCGTTCCGGCAACGTAGGCGGTTGCGTCCTGAGGCGGGGGTACGGCCGGCGGCGAGGTCGCATTGTCCGACGTCCCGAGCGGAATGGCGGGCGCGGCTATTCCCGTCCGCGCATTCGATCCCCCGACGACGATCGGCTGTTCCCCCGTCGACGTGGAGCCAAGGTTCGCCTTGAGATCGCGATAGAAACCGGAATTCGCTTGAGCGAATACCGGCGCGGCGATGAGGATTGCCGCGAGGACGGAGAGGATCGGTGCAAGACGGAATTTCATATCTTTTTAATCAGAAGGTTTTGGCGTTTGGGTTTTGGCGTTTGGCATTTGTCTTACCAAAACCCAAATGCCAAACCCCAATCCCCTACTCAAGCGTCCACACATCCATATCTCTCGCATGCCTCACGTTCCCTTTGAATCCCGCCTTCCGGATCTCCGCGATGACATCGTCTTCCTTATCCAGGCCGATGTAGTGGACGAGGCGGACGTGGTCCGGCTCGGCTTCCGCGCAGACCTCGCCGACGTCGCGGGGCGTGAGGTGCCCGTACTTCACGGCGTCGTCGTACCCGAGGCGGAACGCCTGTTCGCAGATGAAGAGGTCCGCGCCTCTCGCGGCTTCAATGAGCCCATCGCACTTCGCGCTGTCACCCGAATAAGCAATGACGCCGTCCGGGGTCTCGAGCCGGTATGCGACGCATGGGTGCCTGCCGAACGCATGGTAGACCGGAAAGGACTTCAATGTGATCCCTGGCGCGATGCCGACCGAACTCCCCTCGCCCATCGGGACGAACCGCGGCGTGAATTCCTTCCAGTACTGCCCGCCGTTCTCCGGCAGGTGCCACTGCCACACGGCCTCGAATCCCGTGACGAGATCCGATGGCATGTAGATATCGCACACGCCGAACTCCGGATGGTTGTCCGCGAAAATGCGCCGGCATGATTTTGCCTGGAGGAACTGCGGGAGCGCGGCATGGTCCGGATGCGCGTGCGTAACGGCCACGTGCTGGACGTACCCGTAGTCGTACCCCGCGGCTTCAAGGCGGTACCGGATCCCTTCACTGCAATCAAAGAGGACGAGGACGCCGTCGGCATCAACAAGAAAACCCGGTGGCTGGCGTTCCGGAAGCGAGCAGTACCCGTTCGAACACACACCCGTACCGAGGGCGATGACCTTCGTCGGCATGCGTCTATTGTAGCATGGGGGAAAGTGCGTAAGTGCGTAGGTGCGTAAGTGCGTAGGTCGGAATCTGACTTACGCACTTACGCACTTACGCACTTACGCACCTCTTGCCTCACGATGTTTCCCTCCTCATCAAACCAAAACGTCGCATCAACGCGCCCTCCCCGGAGGACGCCCTCCAGCCAATACGCATCATCGGCCCACATCTCCGTGAGCGGCAGCGCATCTACCGGATACCATGCCGGACGCATCTCCTCGGTCTCGACCGGATCACCGTCAAAATCCCGCGAGACGAAGATGGAGCAGTCCGTGTTCCATTCCGGCTTCCCGATAAACTCGAAACGGACAACGCCGCGATGTTCCATTGCGCCGATCGTGATACCGACCTCTTCCTTCGTCTCCCGCCGACAGGCATCTTCCGGCGTCTCCCCGTCTTCAACCTTCCCGCCCGGCCCGTTCCACTTCCCCGCTCCAAAGCCGCGCTTCTTCATCGCAAGAAGCACTCGGCCATCGGAGATCAGGTAGCAGAGCGTGGTCTGTTTCATTGTTGAGTGCGTAGGTGCGTAAGTGCGTAGGTGCGTAAGTCGGATTCTGACCTACGCACTTACGCACCTACGCACCTCCCACGATCGCATCAAAAACCTCAGGAAGCTCATAGCACGCCGTAAACTGGTTCATATGGAACTTCATGTTCGTCACGATGGGGACGCCGAGCTGTTTCGCGAGCCACTTCCCTTCGGCGTACGGCACGAGCGGGTCGTTCTTTGCGTGGATGATCGTCCAGCGCTTCGCTTTCCCGCGGATGCGATCAAAATCGAGCTTCGAATGGTTCGAACCACTGGCCGAGACCGGGAATGGGATACGGCCGCGCGAATCCCGACACGCAGACGACGTGCTCCAGCGGTGGCCCGTCATATTCCTCCAGCGCGAAAAGCACGGTCGGCACGCCGAGCGAGTGCGCGATGACGATCGTTTCCGGCTTCGCGATCTTTGATTTGACGATGGCGACCCATTTTTTCCGTTCAGGAAGAAACGGCTCCGGCAGCTGCGGCGCCTCGGTCGTGATCCCCCGCGCCTCAAGCTCGCGCCGAAGCCACGGGAACCAGGCGTTCTCGGGAAACCCTTTCCAGCCGTGGATGAGGAGGGCGTGCATAACGTTGAGAGGAATGCTAGCGCGGGTGGGAGATTGAGGAAAATGGGAGAGGAATTTGGAATTTAGAATTTGGAATTTGGTCCGGCCGGATCGGATCCGTCCAAATTCCGAATTCCAAATTCTAAATTCCCCCAACATCAAGCTCACTTGACAAGATCGCCAAAACGTGCTATATTCGTTTGTTCGATCATCAATAGGAATCCCTATGAAATCAATCATCATCTTCGTCGTCGCGCTCGTCGTCCTCCTCGGAGGCGGAACCCTGCTCGCGTCAACGCTGAACGACTCCATTCAGGGGCCGATCAGCGCCCACGCGGCGCAGATCGAAGCCGCGACGAACGCGCGCTAACGACTGCCATTAATGCCGGCCCGTCCAATAGATCATGGACGGGCTTGGTGTTTATGAGTCGATCCGAATCTCGACATCTTCGCCGCTCTGGCTTACACTCCCGCAAGATGAGCAGATGAGCGGTTGAGTAGAATTTTTTGATGACCCGCTCATCCACTCATCCAACATGGACGCTTAGCTCAGCTGGTTAGAGCGTCTCGTTTACACCGAGAAGGCCGTAGGTTCGAGTCCTACAGCGTCCACCACACAAAAACATCCCTTTTGGGATGTTTTTGTGTGGTGCACCAGACTGGTCGCTGTCCCAATCAACGGAAGACTGCTTATCCCCACGGGCCGGACCAAAAGCGGACACCAGATGTCCGGTTGCGCCCATCCCCCGACGACGGAGACGCCGATACACTGATCGTGAATTCTTCATCACAACCTATGCAACACCACGAAACTCCACGACTCATCACGGCCAGAGACGCCGCACGATGCCTCGGAATCACGAAGAGCACCGTGTACGACTGGATCGCGCGCGGGTACCTTCCCGCGCACCGGTTCAGCAGGACGATCCGTATCCGTCTCTCCGACCTCGAAGAACACATCGAACGGAGCGCCATCAACGACTTCGCGACCGCGAAAGAGCTCGTGGCGCAGGAGCAACTGGGGATACGAACGGCCGCGGCGATGGACGACGTGGATCCATCCATGTCACAGATGGGAGCCTATGCCCCATCTACCACGCCATCTCCTTGAGTCCTTCAAGGCCGCCTATCGGCAAGAGTACGGAGAGGACATCTCCGATGAACGAGCCAACGAGCTCGGCAACCTCATTCTGGACACCATCGGCGAAGCGGTCGTTGTACGTGCGCGCACGCTGCGCAAAGCGTCCGCGTCACCGCGCGACCAGAGCGCCCCGATGACAGCAGCCAAGACGCTGGTCCGAGCCGACACGCGGCTTCACGCCAGCAAAAAGCCACGGAACCGATTGTTCCGTGGCTGATGCCGTGAGATGTGGTACAAGGTCCGGGTGACCAAAAGGCGATCGGGACCAGCCGAAGGCTGGGAAGTCAGTTTCGAAGCGGCTTGCGCTTGGACGTGCCGTCGTCGCCCTTCCGCTTTCGAGCACGCCAGTAATCGGACAGCGTGATCAGGATGAACGCGACTAGGGTGCCAATTCCTGAGACGACGAAGCCCATGAGTAAGACGTATGCTGGATCGTCGACGTGTTGCACGACACGACTCCTTGCTACATCTGTCTGATCTGGCGTCGCTTTCTGCGACGCCAGATGCCGTGGAAGAAGCCATAGGCAAATCCAGAAAGAAGGATCACCAAGCCCGCAAACGCTCCGTCCCTTATTGCGACGGCGAACAGCCGTACGGAATCGACGTCTGTCATGACACCACTCCTTACTTCCGCATCCCTCTCTTCGGTGCGGAATCGGATTGGTGTCACGGCCAGATGCCAACACCCGAAAAGGAGCTTATTCCTTCCACGTGAGACGTCAAACCACGGGCTGCCTGGTATGGCGATCTCCGATTGCCGCGGGAGGTTGCAGTCGTATCCGGTGTCGACGATCCCCTCGTTCGTCACGTCGCTGAACTCAGCCAAACTCAAAACCCACTCCCTGTCCGGGGAGTGGGTTTCTGTGGTGCACCAGATTGTTCAATGTTCGAACCTTGCCAGGTCAGGCCGTTGCAGTCGCGCGATCCACGACGTCCTCAAGCAGAGGTAACGTCTTGCCCCTACCGTAGAGCTTTTCCACGAACAGCCCTGCGCCCCGGGTACTCTTGAGAACCTCATCGGCCTTGTCCCATCCTATCTCGTCTGCGACCTCAGCGATAATATCTTCGTAGGAATCGCCGGCCGTAGTACGGCAGTACGACTCGAGGTTGCCGCCGAAGCAAGCAAACCGATCCCGCACGCGATCGCTCGGGAAATCTTCCTCCGGGTCTCCTCCGAGTCTGAGCAGACAGTGATTGTTGAGCTTGGCACAGTCCTCGCCGTTCTTCTTCCCTTTCCCTTGAAGGTGGTTGTCCCCATCAAATACGAAGTACGCTGGGATATCGAGTGCTCCGAAAATCAACACCGGCGCGCCGAGGTTCGCTTTGCCGTCGACAGGCAAGACAGCCACCCCGCGCGAGACCCAGTCTGCCCCCTTTTGCTTCGCCACTTCACACAGGGCGCCGACGTCACCATACCCTTCGACGAGGACCACGCCGTCAGCGAAGAATCCCTCGCTCACGATGCTGGTCATCGAGCGCAACGCGCGGCACAACATGCTTGAGACGGTCACGTCCTCGACCGGTTTCCCGCATGCCTTGGCCCACTCCGCTCGGAGTGCCTCGAGCGACTCCGAGGAGACGGTGGTGTACGCGGGACAGCCATCCTGCTTGTGGATAATCCTCACCTCGTCGAAATGCTCAAGCGAGACGAACAGCGGTGAGTGGGTTGTCTGCAGAATCTGGGTCGTGGGGGCGACGGGGTCGCCCGCTGCGGCGAGGCTCCGAAGTACCGACGCGAAGTGCCGGCAACGTTGTGGGTGTTGGTACAGTTCGGGTTCTTCGATTCCCAAAATGAGGTCGGGGCCGCGCGCGGCACCACTCGCGTCTCCGGATGCGCTCTCCGCTGCGCTGACCGACTTATCGCCGCCTTCTTCAGCAGGCTGTTCACGGGAAGTATTCTTCGTCCGCGCCAACTGACTAAGGAGCGTGAGGATGATCGCCCGCTGGAGGCCGTGCCCCTTCTTGCCGATGTCACCGACGAAGTTGTCCTCGCTGACCTGCGGCACGACTCGCGGCGGCTCGAACGATACGCATGGGGGAGCTCCCCAGTCCAGCGCGATCGCTGCGTTCGGGACAAATGGCCTGAGAGTCTCATTCAGGCCAGCTTCGAGCTTCTTCAGATCATCGCCGAGAACCTCGGGTCGGAAGACCCGTTCGACGGCTTCCTGCAAGACCTTGGGAAGCCCGGCAACGTCAGGATGGCTATTCACTTTGCGCAGCACGAGCAGATCAAGAAGTTGGACGAACGCGGCTTTCTTCTCGGCAGTGTCTTGAACTACGTCGCGAACCGCAGGCACGTACACGAACTGAGTGAAGTTGTCGAGCTTCCCTCCACCGATGTTCTTTTCACCGAAGAACTGTGCCTCGTCTTCCGCGGACTCCGTGAGCTCGGGGTGCTGACTCTCGAAAGCATCCATGAAGGCCACGGCGTCTTTGCCGGTCTTGGGTTTGGTTGTACCCGCTGGGAGGATCTTTTCGACGATGAGTCTCTCGATCTCCTCGCTGAGCGATTTGGCCATGTCCCTCGCCCCCATTGCGCGGAGGGGAGTGAATCGGCTGAACCTCATCCGAGAAGCGTAGTACTTGCCCGTGCACGTGGCGGCCGGATCGAGCAGAACGTACTTCTTCGTAACTGAGAGCGTGCCATCATCGATGTAGGCGCGAAACGCCTCGCGCTCGTCGGGCCGAAGATCGGCAAACGTCAACTGAATGACGACCGGATCTACGATGGCGCGATCGTGGAAGTCTTCGCTCGTGAGCGTAGACGTTGGGCGATAGAAGAGATCGAGCGCCTGCAGAAACGTGCTCTTGCCAGCGCCATTACGACCCACCAACGTTGTCAGGGGCCCGCAATCAAGCGTAACATCCTTCACTGCGCGAAGGTTCTTTGCGACGATACGCGATATCCGCATAGTATTTCCATTCTCGAGGGCACTTGATTGATCAACGTATGCACTGCATTTACGCTCGCCGCTCCTCGGACACCGAGGACCGGCAGATCCTATCGATCGAGTCGCAGCTGACCGAGCTCCGGAGATTGGCGGCGGAACGAGGGATCTCCGTCACCCAGAAATTCACCGAAAGCGTGTCCGCTCGCGAACCGGGCCGCCCTGTCTTCAAGGAGGTTATCAAAGCCATCCGCGCGGGGGAAGTGGACGGTATCCGCTGCTGGCGGCTCGATCGGCTCGCACGGAACATGGTGGACGGCGGCGAAATCATCTACGAGCTCTCCGAGGGTCGCCTGAAAGAAATCGTCACCCCGGAGGCGACGTACACGAACACCGGAGACGCGAAGTTCATGCTCGCGATGCTGTTCGGCGCGGCATCGAAGTACACGGATGACCTCTCCGCGTCCGTCCGTCGCGGTAATCGGACAGTCCTCGAAGAAGGGAAAGTCCCCGGGCCAGCACCCATCGGGTACATGAAGACGCATGAGCACGAACGGACCCCGGGAGCCGGGACGGTCCTGCCGGACCCGGAGCGGTTCGACGCCGTACGGCGGATCTGGAAGTCGGTCCTCGCCGGAGAGACAAATCCTCTCTGTGGCGGAAGGCACGGAATGAATGGGGACTCACCACCCGGCCCATGACGAAGGCCCTGTGCCGTCCCATAGCGCTCACCAATTTCTACCACATCCTTCGAAATCCATTCTACGCAGGTCGGATCACCCGTAAAAACAAGACGTACCGT
Organism: Candidatus Uhrbacteria bacterium; assembly: GCA_963835915.1. GTDB lineage: Bacteria > Patescibacteriota > Patescibacteriia > 2-12-FULL-60-25 > 2-12-FULL-60-25 > 2-12-FULL-60-25. The sequence goes on along the minus strand of CAWIHE010000004.1, from coordinate 211,409 downwards.
GGCGAGCATATTCCCATGGTGACCGAGGAAGAATTCGAGAGGGTTCGGGTACTACTCGCCCATACAGGGTCCGAGGACGCCGTGAAGCACGTCCACGCCACGATGCTCTACAGTGGTCTCCTGCATTGCGGTCGCCATCTCGTCGGTGAGCGCGTCAAAGGTAGGTACCTGTAGTACCGCTGCGGACGGCGCCGAGCCGGGTACGCTCAGTGTCTCGCACGAGCGATGGCTGAGAAGGACGTGACCCGTGCCGTCCTCGCCGCCCTGAGACGCCTGACGATCAGGCGAAGCTGCGCGACTGGGCCATGCAAGCGATCGACTGGTGGGCCGGTACCGAGGAGATGACTCCCCCGGGGATGGTGAAAAAGGCGGACCGCGAACTCGCCAAAGCAGAGCGTGAACTCGCCACGCTCACGGACCTCGTGGTACAGACACGATCAGCACGGATGAGTACAAGGTCGCCCGTATCAATTCATGGTGGTGGCCTGTCCTCGAGGTCAGATCCCAGCGATAACAATCCGGCTCTGGCTGCCTGACATCCGCTGGACCTGGATCTGGGTCGCGATCCGTTCCGACATCTCCGGTACATGGGAAATGACGCCCACCTTCCGGCCGAGCGATTGCAGAGAGTCGAGTGCGTCCATCGCGTTGCGTAGCGTGTCCGCGTCCAGAGTGCCGAACCCTTCGTCGATGAAGAGCGACTCCACGTTTACCCGCTGAGACGAGAGCGACGCCAGCGCAAGGGCGAGCGCAAGCGACACCAGAAAGGACTCGCCGCCCGACAGCGAATGCACGCTGCGCACTTCGTCGGCCATGTCCTGATCGATGACCAAGAGTGAGAGGGAGTCCTCGATTCGCTGCAACCGGTACCGGCGCGCCAGATTCCTGAGGTGGCGGTTTGCGAATCCGAGTAGGACGTCCAAGGTGACCTGCTGGGCGACGTTGCGGAACTTCTTACCGTCGGCGGAGCCGATCAGCGCGTTAAGTTGCGACCAGATCTTGGACCGTGCTTCCTGCTTCTCGATCGTCTCGACGAGTGCGGCGCTGGCGTTGGCAAGTACCCCGTTTTTCGGACACTCGTCCGCACCATTTTTGAAGACGCTCAGTTCGCTGTTTTTTGCGCCTCAACTTCCTTCATCTTCTGCTCGTAGAACGCCCTCGGAGGCATCTTCAGGGTGCTGTGGATCCGGGTCGTGTTGTAGTAGCGGAACTGATGGCCGAGCGCTTCGATGAGTTTGTCGATTCTCGAGAAGCGACGCAGGTCCCCCAGCTCCTGTTTGAACCGGTGGTAGAAGGATTCCTGGATGCCGTTTTGCCACGGCTTCCCTTTTTGGCTGTTCGACGGCGTGATGCCGAATCGCTTGAGGGTCGAGACGTACGTCTCGCTGATGTATTCGCTGCCATGGTCCGAGTGGAAGATGAGAGCCGCCTTGCACCGTTTGCCGATCGCCATCCGGAGGGCTTCGGCCACGAGTTCAACGGAATGGTTCGTCGCGATGTGCCAGCCGATGACCTCTCGCGTGCAGGCATCCATGACGGTCGCGAGATAGTACGTGCGGCGTTGGAATTGGAAGTGCGTGAAGTCACCGGCCCAGACGTGGTTGGGCACCACGATCGGCATGTCCTTGATGAGGTTCGGGAGCGTGGTTTTGCCCGCACTGTATTGATTTTTCCGACGTCGGCCGCGCTTCGACTTGGACTGGATGCCGAAGCGTCGCATGACGCGATACGCGCGCTTGTGGTTCACGCCGAGCGCTTTCCCGACACGGCGATGGCCGTAGTAGGGATTGGCGTCGAGGACGGACGTAATGCGGTCTTTGAGGACCCGGTCCTTCTCCGGCTTCTTCGGTTTGTAGTAGAAGGACGATCGGGATCTTCCCGAAAGTTTGGCTTTCACAGATATTGGAAGGCCTAGGGCGGAGAGGAAAAAAATCATGAGCCCGAACCTTTGCGGTTCGCGGCTTTTTGTTCAAGGTAGAGGTCGACGATGACCGAACGGAGGAATTCGATCTCCTTCTTCGCCTTCTGGAGTTCACTCGAACTCGTATGAGAATTGTTCGTCCCCTGGCGCATCCACTTCGAGATCGTTTTGGCTCTGATGCCGTGTGTTTCCGCCGCTTGGACGATGGACATTCCATCCTTGATGGACGCGATGATCTTGGTGCGCACTTCGTGGCTGATTGGGGCTGCCATATGGCTAGAGAATTCACGTCACTTTAGGGGTGTGACATGGTGTCTAGTATATGGGGTACGCATCAGTCGTGAGCGTCGGCGGCAGGCTGCTCGGGGAGTTCCGCGAAGGGGAACACGGCGAGCGAAGACGCCTGTTGACCCGAGTATACGAAAACCTCGTCGTGACCGACCGGAAGACCGCACCAGTGTTGCGTTTTCCGTTCACGGTGCTCGCCGAACCACGTCCCGACGCGGATTGTCGCCGCGGCAGGTACGAAAACCTCCCGGTACCCTCGAGGCTGCTGGTCAACCTACGCAAAAACGCGCGGCCTCGGTCTCCCCGAGAGCGCGCGTTTCTGGATTGGTGCACAGGAGAGGACTTGAACCTCCACGGGGTTGCCCCCACCAGCACCTCAAGCTGGCGCGTATACCAAATTCCGCCACCTGTGCATGTTCGATTATTTAGCTTATAGCTTTTAGCTATTAGCTTATAGCCGGACTTTGTTTTGATTTTACTTCTCAGCCCTTCAGCCTCTTAGCTTCTCAGCCTCTACCTGGGCGGGCGTGAGCATATCAGAACTCTCTCGGTGAGGCAAGACTCCGGAAACGGGCTTTGGGCGCTTCTTCCTCCCTGTGATGATGCTGAACTTTTTCGGGATGATACTCACGGAAAATCCGAAGCTGTTCTGCGAATGGCCATCCACGAGGACGTCGACGGGCTCTTTCGATTCGACGGTTCCCTTCGTGATGAAGAACCGCGTGACGTCCGATTTCTTCGCCTCTTTTTTGAACGGGAGCCAGCTTGACCGCTGGACCGGCGCCGCGGGCTCGATCGTGAGGTCGAGCCATCCGTCCTTCGCGTCCGCGCGCGCGCCATCGATCATCTCAAGACCGAGATTACGGATCGCGATGGTCCCGACCTCGGACGGGCACACGCGGAACGCGCCGCCGACGTCGACCGTTGCACGGGTATTCCGGATGAGGGCCTCGGTGAGGAAGTACCGGTCGCCGACCCTGCCGATGTCGAGCGTCTCGATGCGCCGGGCCGCGAGGACGTCGCACGCCGTGTCGCCGAACGGGATGTTGAGGACGCGCGCGATGTCGTACGGCTCCGCGATCGGGATGTAGCCCACGACGACCGGAAGGTCGGGAAGGAACCACATGACCTTTTGGAGCGTCCGGTCGTTCCCGACGATGACGATGGTCTGCGCGCCGTCGCGGACGAGCTGTTCAACGAGTTCGCGCGGGCTCCGAAAAATCGCAAGCCGCGACGTACGCCCCTGGATCCCGAGGACGGACGCCCGCGTCTCGATGTTCGCAATGCTCTTCTGAAAAACGGCATCCGAGAGGAAGTCGTCGTACAGGTAGGCGTAGAGACGGTTCATTGTTCGTTGCGTCGGGCGTCGGGCGTCGTTGCGTCGGCCGGACCGACGCCCGACGCCCGACGCAACGACGCCCGTCGCAACGAAAAACTACTCGGCTTTCTCGATCTCACCGGACGCCGGCGATTCTTCGGACTCCTTCACCGCGATGAGGACCGGCTCCGGTGCTTTGGAGTTCGTGCCGATCTGGACGCGGCCGTCGATGACCGCGCCGGACTCGACGCTGATGCGCTCGGCGACGATGTCCCCTTTCACGCGCGCGCTCGAGTGGAGCACGATCTGCTTCGCGACCGTGAGGTTCCCGTTCAACACGCCCGAGATGACGGCCTCATCCGCCGTGACGTCGGCCGTGATGACGGCCTCGGGGCCGATCGTGAGCGTCCCGGCCGCGGCGACCTTCCCCTGGACCTCGCCTTCGATCTGGACGTCCCCCTGGCTCTTAAACTCCCCCTCAAGCTTCACACCCTTCGCAATGAGCGTTGCCGCATGCGGCCGGTACGACGACGCGGCAGAACCCTGCGGAACCGTATAGGTCCCCCCGTTCGCTGAACCTGGCGAATCCGGGCGTTTTGGAACATTAAACATAGCTTGGGAACAGTACACAAATAGGGCGGGAAGTGGCAAGTGGGGAGTGGGGAGTGGGATTCCTCTGATTTCCCACTCCCCACTCCCCACTTGCCACTTCCCGCCCCTTATCCACACTTGACACTCGAATCAGAAAGGGTCACTGAATGTAGTAAATCCATTTTTATATTCATTTCTATGTCTTTTTCCGCTTTTAAAGACCTTGAGGTCTGGCAGATGGGCTGTGACCTCGTGTTGAGTGTCTATAAGCTAACAAAGTCTTTTCCTCCCGAGGAAAAATTCGGCCTCTCAAATCAAATGCGAAGAGCGGCCGTTTCGATCCCATCCAATATCGCTGAAGGATACCGACGCCCCACTAAAGCGGATCGATATCATTTTGCCATTATGGCTTTTGGATCGGCCTCCGAGCTAGAAACGCAAATCATTCTCGCTGAACGTTTGGGATACGTTTCGAATCAGCAGAATGCCGCCTCTTGCCATGCAGACCTCCAGAGCACCCTTCGCCTGCTTAATCGTTATTCAGAATATTTAAAAAAATAGTTGTTTCATTCTTCCCACTCCCTACTCCCCACTTCCCACTCCCCAACCTCACATCTCATCCGGCACCGGTATCCCAAGCAACCCCAATGCAAGATAGAGCGCATCCCTCGTCGCCATCACGAGACGGAGGCGCGCGACTTTCTGGTCGGCGGGCGCATCAAGGACCTTCACGTCCCTGTAGAACGCGTTCGAGGCACGGGCCGCGTCGACGCACCAGGCGGCGATGTAGGCGGGCGTAAGGTCTTTTGCGGAGCGCGGGACGATGTCTTCGAGCTGGGCGATCACGAGCGCGAGCCGTTTCTCCTGCGGGTCTTTGAGGACGCGGCAGTCCGGCTCCCCGCTCCCCATATCGACGTCAGCCGCTTTCTTCAGAATCGAATTCAGACGCACGGCGGCGTACTGGACATAGGGACCCGTATCACCGTCAAACGAGAGCGCCTCGGCGAGATCGAACGTAAATATCTTATTCGGGTCCTGCGAGAGCATTCCAAACTTCATCGCCGAGAGTGCGAGCGACCATGCGACGTACGTGAGCTGGCCCTCCTTCCACGTGGCATGCCGCTCCTTCGTCTGTTTCCATGCTTCCTTGTAGACCTCGTCGCGGAGCGACTGGTACGTCACAACGTTCCCCTCCCGGCTCGACATGGCGCCGGACTTCAAGGTGACGAATTCGTACCCGACGTGCTCCATCTCGATCTTGTTCCCCATGCGGTAGAGCGTCTCGAAGAGCTGGCGGAAGTAGAGCGACTGCCGGTTGTCGACGAGAACGATGCTCCGCTTTGCGCCGGGGAACTCCTTTGACTTCAAGCCCGCGAGCGCAAGATCCTTCGTCGCGTAGAGACTCGTCCCGTCGGATTTGCGGATGAGGAACTTCCCGAGCTTCACGTCGTCGAGGTCGACGACGATGGCGCCCTGGTCCTCCTTCGCTACGCCCTTCGTTAACAGTTCGTCGACGATCCGCTGGCCCTCGTCCACGACTTCGCTTTCAAGATACTGGCGGTCGATCTGGACGCCGAGCTCTTCGAACAACGTCGTAAATTCCGCAAGCGACCAGCGCCGCGTCTCCATCCAAAGTTTCGTCCACGCGTACTCGTGCGACTCAAGCGCCTGCTGAACCGCACTCAAGACCGCCTTCGTCTCCGGATCCTTCTCGACCTCGCGCGTCGACTCCGAGTACAGCTGTCCGAGAAAATTCCCGCTCTGCTGCTCCTTCGGGATGGACTCCAGAATCGAATCCACCTCCTCGATCGTGAGTCCCATCGCCGAGTTGGGGTTTGGGGTTTGGTTTTTAGGTTTTGGTATTTTGATCTTCTTACTCACGACTCTCGACTCACGACTCACGACTTCTTTGATCCCTTGCGCCCTCGCCTTCGTCACCAGCCACCACAAACACTTCGCGACGTGCGAGCCCACGTCCCCGTGGTAGCTCATCGGGATGACCTCGAAGCCGGCGTGGCGGAGGATGCGGACGAGCGACGCGCCGAGGATGAGGTTCCGGAGGTGGCCCACGTGCATCTCCTTGTGCGTGTTCGGCTGGGCGTATTCAAAGAGGACTTTCGCCTGCTTCCCGACATCGCACGCGGCGAACGTGTCGCCGTCGAGCGCGACTTCGGAAATGACGCGGTGCGCGAACTCCCCGGTCCGGAGCGTCACGTTCACGAACGGCCCTTCGGCTTTCACGGACTCCACGTTCCGGTTGTCCGCGCCGAACTCCGACGCGATCTTTTTTGCGACCTCCGCGGGATTCCCGTTGAGTTCCTTCGCAATGCGGAAACACGGGAACGCCAAATCACCGAGATCCGGCCGCGGCGGCAGGATGACCTCGTCCGCGGTCACGTGGACGCCCGTGATCGCCGTCACGCGCTGGGCGATGTGGTCTTTGAGGGTGTGCCAGAAGGAAGACATAGTTCGGGCGTCGTTGCGTCGGGCGTCGTTGCGTCGGGCGGCCGGACCGACGCAACGACGCCCGACGCCCGACGCAACGATCAGATCAATTTCACAAAGAATCGTTTGCCTTTCTGAATGATTGAGCCTGAAGAGACGATGGCTTTCGCATCACTGACGACCTTGCCGTCGACTTTGACGCCGCCTTGTTCGATCTGATGGCGGGCGTCCGTCTTTGAGGCGACGAGCTTGGCATCAACGAGGACGTCGACGAGGGATGCTGATTTCTTGATCTTCAACGTGGGCATCCCGGCCGGGGCTTCGTGGCTTTTGTGGACGCGGTTGAACTGGTCGCGCGCGGCGTCCGCTTCTTCCGGGGTCTTCAGGAATTTGACGATCTCCTTTGCGAGACGATGTTTGAATTCGACCGGATTCCCGCCCTTCTTCATCAAATCCTCGATCCGTTCGATCTCGCCGGGCTCGACGTCCGTGCAAAGCCGGAACCCCGGCAGAATCATCCCGTCGGTCCAGCTCATCACCTTTCCGTACATGTCTTCCGCGCTGTCGATGAGCGCAAGCATGTTCCCCTCGGTCTTCCCCATCTTCTTCCCGGCATCATCCTCAAGAAGCGTCGTCGCAAGAATGTACTTCTCTTTATGTTTTATCTCTTTGAGGAGCGTCCGCCCCGCGAGCATATTAAACGTCTGATCATTCCCGCCGACTTCGATATCAACGTCCATCGCGACCGAGTCGTATCCCTGCATCAATGGGTAGAGGAATTCGTGGAGGTAGACGGGTTTCGCATCCGCGATCCGCTTCTCGAACATGTCGCGCTCGCTCAATTGCTGGACGGTGAAGTGCGCGGCGAGCTCGACGACGTCGCTGAACGTCATCTTTCCGAGCCATGCGGAGTTGAACATCAGTTTCGCGGGATTCGGTCCGGTGAACGAGATGAACTTCGAGGCCTGATCCTTATAGAGTTTGCAGTTATCGAGAACTTGCTCGCGAGTCTGACGGACGCGCGCGGCCGTCTTATCCGTCGGGTCCCCGATCATGGCCGTGAAGTCGCCGATGAGGAGGATGACTTCGTGGCCCATCTGCTGGAGATCGCGGAGCTTCTTCAAGGGGATGACGTGGCCCATGTGGAGCGTAGGGCCGGTCGGATCAATGCCAAGGTAGGCACGAAGCTTCTTCCCGCTCTCAAGCGCCTTCTCGAGCGCGCCAAGATTCGGGTACACGTTCTCAACGCCGCGTTCAAGGAACTCCTTGATCGTCTCCTCCACGGCTTCGACGCCCTTTTTCTTAGCCATAATGGATATACGGTATCGGAATTCACGGTATTAGGGAATAGGCGGTTAGGCGGTTCGGGAATAGTCAAAGGAATAATTCCTTTGACTATTCCCTATTCCCGAACCGCCTATTCCCTAAAAGAAGAAGCCGCACACCGAAAGGTCGCGAGTGCGGCGACTTCGGCATGCGACTGAGATGCTAAAGAGCGTTATCGATAGCGTCGAGTTCGACGCTCATTTTGGATTGACCTCCGGAAGGAGCGGCGACCGCGGGCGGGGGTTCGGGTTCGCTCAGGAGCGGCGGCGGCTCCGGCTCCGGAGGCGAAACGCGGCGCGCTTCACGTTCGAGCCGGCGCTCGCGCATTCGACGGGCGATGACGAAGGCCGCGCCTTCCAAATCGTGTTCGCCGTTGACATCGTAGAGAAGAAAAACGAACGCCGACTCCATCCACTCCTCGACCGCTCCTTCGGGGAGCCTGAACGGATCGACGCCCAACTCGTTCTCGAAATCGAGCCACATGCGGGGCGTGGCGTATCGGCCGCATGCGACATAGAGGATCCCGTCGCACGGGAAGATGGCCGCCCAGATACTTTCCTCGATGCCATTTGCGACGAACGCATCGACGTCCTCGAATCCGAGCGCGACTCTGATGACGTCGCGCGCGCACCGATAGAGCTTGTGGACTCGTTCCGGTGGTACGAATACTTGTTGAATGACCGGGTGCATTTCTTCCTCCTGGGTTGAAACGGTGCCTCTATTGAGTATCACGATTCCCGCCGAGCGTCAATCCCCTTTCCCTACCACCCTTCGCCCGCGGCGGGCTACGGGTGGCAGGCGCCCACCTAAATAAAATCCCTCCGGCGCCTTTTGATCAGGGGACGGCGCCGGAGGGAGGATCGGGATCCGTTGAGTAGGGACGAATTCCTGGGAGGGATGACGAACAACGGTTACCCGTCCGGAACGGAGAAAAGAGCGGGGCGTGGCTCCGCGTCCCCATGCCGAGAGGGACGCGGAGCCTTAAAGCCAACGACAACCGGATACGCTTATGTCACAGCAGAGGTCAAGGAGCGCACACCGACGCACCCGGACGTCTCGCCCTGGCTTGCTGGATTTCATCGGTCCAGCGACCGACCTCGTCCCGATGGGCACGGGACGATTCTCGCGAGGCCTGCACTGCAGAATCCTTGCACGCCGATGCAATAAGCGTACGAAGGACTCAATGCGGCGCATTCCCGAACCGCGCAAGGTGGAATGAACGACGCGACACGCGGCCGCGTTGAGGCAGGATGGGAAGTCCGCCTCGGACCGATGTCAGAGAGCCGCCCAAAACGGCTCTTCGACATGTTGCTGACAAAGGTCCACTGCCACCAGACACCCGACACGCACCTGGAAGCGACCAGCCCCGGCCGCCTCCGACCTGCCGACGGATGACGAGTCGGCGGCGGATGAAGAGCAGAGTAGAGGGAGCAAGGGAGGGCGTCAAGGATGGGGAAAGTCGTGAGTCGTGAGTCGTGAGTAAAAAAAAGAGACGGGGTGATAGCCTCGTCTCTCAGAACGCAAACCCTTGTGCTGTGGTGCTCACGAGTGAGCCAACCGTGAGGGAGTAATTCTTGCATCCTGTGTGTGACGGAGAAAGTTCCGCGCGGTTGGGAAGTTTTCCGCTTGTGTCTGCCGTCGCTGTGTCAGATGGTCCAGAGACGGCGGAATGTGCGGCCCTTCCAAATGTGCCTGCGTCCGCCGGACGCGGTGATGGTAATGGATACCTCCTTTCTTTGAGGTCGAAGACCTCGGCTCGGGACTCTACGATGTCGGCGGAATTGCCTTCATCGCTTCGTCACTACGGAGTGGCCGGTGGCCTGGGTCTACGCGAGATATATCTTGGTACGCGGGCGGCTATTGGACTTCATCGATAGGCATCTCCATTTCTTCGTCCCAGATCTCTCACCAGTGGCGCTGGCACAGAGGGGCTCTGACAAACGGTTCGTCAGCTGGACGGGGCCCATCATACACGAAATCTCTGATCTTGTCAAGGGGGGTAGACATTACCAAAAACGCTCGCTGTGAAAAGAAAGAGAGGCGTAAGTTTCAATGGCAGTTTAGAGCCATCTCAATCGCTTCGCCTCTCGAGAACGCAAACCCTTGTTTAACACGGTGGTTAACGTACAGGGAGTAACCGTTGCGTCCTAGGTTGCCCCTCGTCGCGCGTGCGTACACGTGCAGCGTGGGGTTGTGTGGGGTGGCGGTAATCGTCTTGCGACGCCCCGCCGATCTTCGTGCTTTCATTCCTGCCCGCGGCCGTTGACCTCGGCCGGCGTGCAGAACCACTCGCGCTTGTGAGAGAAAACTGAGCGTCTCTAGGTGAATCCGCTCATGAGGCCTCCTTGAGGGCGAGGTGCGGGTTGCTCAATTCTCGACTTCTACTGGTGCCCTGATCCAAGTCAATGACCCGAGCCAGGATGTGCGCCGCAGCATACACGAAACTGCCGAACTTGTCAAGGGGGGTAGACATGCTCATAGAGACACTTGGGGACAAGGAGGCTCAATATGGCGCTAATTAATGCAAATCTAATATATATTGACACGACCTCCGGACCATGAGACTGAATATCAAATGTCAAATCGACGCCGTTCGATCCGCCTCCCCGAATACGACTACACGAAGCCGGGATGGTATTTCGTGACCATATGTACACGATCACATGAAAGCCTGTTTGGATCCCTCAAGGACGATTGCGTTGAATTGAATCAATTAGGATATCTCGCTAAACACCTCCTTTGTGAAATACCTGATCATTTTCCGCATGTTTCAATTGATTCGTTTGTCATTATGCCGGATCACATCCATGTCGTCTTTAACCTATGGAATGGCCGTACCTACGCGGCGGGTCGTGATTTCGGTTTTTATCGTAGGGGCGACCCATGGGTCGCCCCTACGACAAACGGTACCCAGATGAAATCCGTCATCCCTGCAAGAAAATGGACGTTTTCCGGCCCTCCTCCGGGATCCGTATGTGCAATCATCGGCCAATATAAATCATCGGTCACGCGAATGATAAAGCGGATGAATACGACATCCACTATGTTTCAAAATCAGATACCTGCCTTGACTCGACATCGCATCCTTGTGGATAGCATTTGGCAACGCAATTACTACGAACGCATTATCCGCTCCAGACAAGAACTTGATGGGGTTCGAGAGTACATCCGTCTGAATCCGATTCATCATTCACGCGATGAGGCTCGAAAACAATAATCCTGGGATTCCCATAGGGGCGCGTTGTCGTAGGGGCGACCCATGGGTCGCCCCTACGACAACGCGCCCCTACGAAAAATTCTCCTTCCGTGACCTCATCCGTCAGCCCGCGCACATCCATCGCTCACTTATAAAAGCGACGGCCCCCGGGAGATCTGATCTCTCCCGAGGGCCTTGTTTGTTTTTCGCGTTGGCTAGTACGGGAGCGATTCGATCGTGGCCAGGATGCTGCCTTTCGTCTCGCTCGGCAGGCTCGATGCGTTCGTCAGGGCAACCGCCTGCGACTTCGCGCCGTCGACGACATCGGAGAGATGGCTGAGCGCGACCGCCTGCGACTCGGCGTTGCCGACGAGCTCCGCAAGACTGCCGATGGCGGCCGCCTGTGACTTCGCGCCGTCGATGACCTGGGAGAGGCCGCTGATGCCCTGGAGTCCGAATTGCGCGAGCATCGTCGTCGGCGCGGGGCGCTTCAGCTTCAGCTTCGCGATCTCGGCGCTGAGCGTTTGGATGCTCGCGAGGAGCTTCACGGCGGACGTCATGCTCACCTTCAGGCTCCCGCCCGGCGGCGGAGACTTCATCTGCTGGTCAACGGGGTTCGGGGCTGACATGTGGAGGAGGTCTTCGATCTGACCCTGCAGATCCGCGTACCCGCTCATGTCATCGAGCGCGGACTGGACATCGTCTGCATTCAACCCGCCGGATACGACCGCGCTCAACTCGTCATATTTCGCCTTCATCTCTTCGAGGAGCGCTTTCGCGTCCGTCATGTCCTCGCCTTTCTTTTCAAGTCGCGCGATCGTGCTCGTATACCGCTTCAACGACGCCGCAATCCGCTTGATCTGCGACTTCGCGTTCAAGACCATGTCGACCGTCTGCTGGTACTGGTTGATTTCGTCCGACCGATCGAAGAAGTCGTCGCGGAGCGTCTGCATGGGATCATCTTCGCCGTAGTCGCCCGCCTTCAACTTCGCGAGCGAGGCCTCCATCTCGTCGAGCGCCGACCGCCATGGCGTGAGCACGCTTGACGCGTCGATCTTCGCGCGCGTTGTGCGCGTCACGGCGCTCTTGTACGCGGACTCGAACCGCTTCACTGAGCTGTTCGCCTGCTTCAGCATGCTCGGAAGGCGCGCGAGCGAATCGAGCTGTTGCATGATGTTCGGCAGGGAATTCCCGAGTTCGTGCAAGGAATCCATCTGATCCTGCACGGTGGTCGGATCATCCGCCGCCGCCACGGCATCGGCCGCCGCTTTCGCATCCGTGATCTGGGTCTTGATGTCGGCGGGAACCACGATCTTCTGTTTTTCAAGTTTTGCAATGCGATTCAGCATCGACTGGATGTCCTTCATGAACCTCTTCACGTCGCTCTTCATCTGCGCGAGCTGCTGCTCCGGAGTCATCCCCTGCCCGCCGTTTTGAGGACCGTTCTGCTGGCCATTCTGACCGCCATTCTGTCCTCCGTTCTGACCGCCATTCTTCATCCCTCCTTGGCCGCCTTGGCCTCCCTGTTGGCCTCCCTGTCCTCCTCCGCCCGGACCACCTTGGTTACCCGGACCTCCCTGACCGCCCGGACCTCCTTGGTTACCCGTACCGCCCGGACCTCCGCCAGGACCTCCTCCCGGACCTCCTTGGCAAGGACCTTGGTTGCATTGTTGTCCTTGATTATTCTGACCGCCCCCTCCCTGCTGGCCCTGTTGAGGCGGATTTTGGGGTTGTTGATTTTGCGGTGGATTCTGCTGATCCGACGGCGGCGGGGGCGGATTTTGCTGATTGCCCGGCGGAGGCGCCCCTTGATCAGATGGCGGCGGAGGAGGCGGCGCTGACCCCGCATCCTGCGCCATCGCCGCGAGCGGCAAGGTCAGGCAGAGGGCACCCGTGAAGAGAAATACGCACAAACGTTTGTTCATATGTTGGACATGAAAAATAAGGCAAGAATAGTATACACCGGAAAGGCACGGATCACGAGCAACGATTAGAGCCCGCCGTTGGGCGCCCCATTAGAACGAGGGATGCGTCAAAGGTCAAAAGCAACGCTTTTGTCATCCTGCGAAGCGGGATCCCTTTCTAGACTGGAGTAATCATCGTGCCAAAGATGATCATGGTGAGCTGAAGGTCTCGACGGAGTCCTCTACAAGACCTCTAATCGCTGAAGGACCGATTCAATTCAGACGATCACGCAACGAGAAAGGGATCCCGCTTCGCAGGATGACAAAAACGGTTGTTTTGTTTCGATGAAATCAACCGGGCTCGTTACGTCAGCTTCCCCAGCCGTTCCTTGAGCGCCATTTTTTTCAATTCGGCATCGACTTGTTTCTGTCTCATGTCGTCGATGACCTTCGATGGGGCCTTGGACCTAAATTCCGCGTTCTTCAGCTTCGCTTCCGTCGTCGCGATGTACGCCTCCGCCTCCGCAAGCTCCTTCACGATCCTTGCTTTCTCTTTTTCGACGTCGACGGCGCCGGCAACGTTGATGCCGATCGTCGCCGTTCCGGAAACCGCCGTTGCCCACCCGTCCGGCGTCAGCTCAAGACGGATGTCCGACGCACGTGCAAGGGATTTGATAATCTCGATGTTCGATGAGATGAGCTTCTTCATCGCATCATCCGCATTGATGGCGGCCTCAATCATCTTCCCCGTCTCGATCCCCTGTTCCGCACGGAGACGCCGGAGATCCGTGACGAGCGTCCGCAATAACTCAAAGTCGTGAGTCGTGAGTCGTGAGTCGTGAGTATCGGCGCCGGATGGCCATTCGGAAATGATCAGATCACCATCGAATCCCGCGACTTCCCAGACATGCTCGGTCACGAACGGCATGAACGGATGCCAGAGCTTCAGAATCGTCTGAAGGATATGGAGGAGGATCGCGTCTTTCTCTTTTTCGACCTTCGCGATTTCAAGATACCAATCCGCAAGATCGCCCCACGTGAAGTCCCGCAGTTCCTCGCCGGCGGATGAGAACTCGTATTTCTCGATTTTTTTCGTGACGCTGGACGTGACCTCGTCGAGGCGCGCGAGGATCCAGCCATCGGCCAATGTTTTGGGGTCGGGCGCCGATCCTGATGGGCGGGGGGACCCCGCCCCTACCTGCATCAATATGAAACGGCTGATGTTCCACAATTTGTTCGTGAAATTCCTGAAGCCCTCAACCTTTGCCTCGGATGACTTCGTGTCCTGACCGGGCGTTGTTCCGAGGACGAGCGAGAGCCGCACGGCATCCGTGCCGAACTTCGGGATGAGGTCGAGCGGATCAAGGACGTTCCCGAGCGACTTCGACATCTTCCTCCCCTGTTCGTCGCGGATGAGGCCGTGGAGATACACGTCGTGGAACGGGACCTCGCCAAGCACGTACGTGGTCATGAGGATCATGCGCGCGACCCAGAAGAACAGGATGTCATACGCCGTTTCAAGCACGGCCGTCGGATGATATACGCGTTGCGCCTCCCATTCTTTTTTGTCCGGCCATCCCAACGTCGAGAACGTCCAGAGACCGGACGAGAACCAAGTATCAAGCGTATCGGGATCGCGCGTCCAACCATCGCCGGGCGAAACGTCAGAAACGACTCGCTCCTCCCGACCCTCACCCCTTTCTAAACCAGACCCCACCCCCGGCCCCTCCCCTGACGGGGAGGGGAGGTCTCTTCCTGTTCCTTCCCCTGTGCTCTGTGCGGAGCCTGCCCCGAGTGCATCCGAGGGGTGCTCTGTGCTCTGTCTATACCAGACGGGAATCTGATGCCCGAACCAAATCTGACGCGAGATGCACCAGTCGCGGAGATTGTTGATCCAGTTGAAATAAATCTTGTTAAACCGTTCGGGGATGATCTTCGTCTGCCCGCTTTCTACGGCGTAGATCATCAATTCTTTGAGCGTGGCCTGATCGCCTTTCTTCCACTTCCCGAGCGTTTCCTGCCGAAGCGCGAACGGCTTGTTCACGCGGATGAACCACTGGACCATCGGCAGCTGCTCGACTGGGGTGCCGCCTCGTTCCGCAATCGGAAGGTTCTGCGGGATCTCTTCGACACTTTTCAGCAATCCCGCTTCCTTCAGCATCTTCTCGATCTTTTCGCGCGCTTCGACGACCGTTAGTCCCGCAACGGCATCGCCGGCTTCAGGGAGCATGCGCCCATCCTTCCCGATCACGACGACCGTCGGAAGGCCGTGCCGAACGGCGATGTCCGCGTCGATCATCGAGTGCGCCGGCGTCACGCCGAGCGCGCCCGTGCCGAATTCGGGATCGACCGCCTCGTCGGCGATGACCTTGACCGCGATCTGCTTTCCGCAATAATTTGCGGTCAGCGTTTTTCCGACGTGCTGCTTATAGCGCGGATCGTCCGGATGGACGGCCACGGCCGTATCGCCGAACTTCGTTTCCGGGCGCGTCGTGGAGATGACGATCGGAAAATCCTTATCGTACGCAAACGTGAGCATCTTCGCCGTCGTCTCTTTTGCGAGCACCTCGTCATCCGACAGCGTCGTCTGGAATTTCGGGTCCCAATTCACGATGCGATACCCGCGCTCGATGATGCCGTCGTCGTACATCATCTTAAACACTTCGTTCACGGCGCGGTTCCGCGGCTCGTCGAGCGTGTAGCGCTCGCGCGACCAGTCGCACGAAGACCCCATCTTCCGGATCTGCTTCCGCATGGTCGTTGCCGATTCTTCGGCGAACGCAACGACGCGCTCCAAAAACTTCTCGCGTCCCAATTCTTTCCGCGGGTCCTTCATCCCCTCTTTGATGAGCATCTGCTCGACTTTCACCTGCGTTGAAATCGCCGCGTGATCCGTCCCCGGGATCCAGAGCGCCTTCCTCCCGCGCATCCGGTGAAAACGAATCAAGAGATCCTCGATCGCAAGCATTACCGAATGACCGATGTGGAGCGTCCCCGTCCGGTTCGGCGGAGGCATCGCGATGCAATACGGCGCCCCCTCCTTGAACCGCTCATCCTTCTTCGCGAGCTCATCCGGATTAAAAACGCCCGACGCTTCCCAAGCCGCATAGATGGCATCCTCGACCGCCGTGGGATCGTAGGCTTTGGGCAATTCGTCGGGCTTCTTCATACGTGATGAAGATGTTACGAGTTTTGGCTCACTCTCGCAAGGAATGGGATTGGGATTTAAATATTTTTCGACCAATAAACTTGACAAAATTTCCGATACGTGATATTTACTGCCATATCAAGGAGAACTTCATGGATGAGATGTCACCTCCCGCCCCTTCTGCCAAGTATCGTTATCGGGGTTATCCGGAACCTTTCATTGTGTTGGTGCCCTTGGGATCTGCGATGATTGCCATAGGAGACGAGCCCGGGGCGCGCACCGAGCCTGACGGCTTCAACCCTGAACCGCCATTCAGGATCATCGTAAATGAAGCCTTGTGGTTCAAAATGGACCTGAACACAGGAAGGTTCATGTAGTTCATATAGGCACGCTCCACCTCGCCTCCGCCTGCAGGCCTCGCAGGAAACCGGCCCCACCTCACACGTGCGGGCCGGAATTTTTTCTCGCTCCTGCCTCAGCTCTCCACTCATCCAAAACGCCCCGTCCCCCGCCTGTACCTGACGGAGAACGGGGCCCGTTCACTCTTCGATTACGGCGTCGGCGCCTGCTGCTGGGGGCTGTACATGACCGACACCTGCTGGTTCTTGCCCTGCTCATTCGTCGAGAGGACGATCTGCGCGACGCCCTTTTTCACAAGCATCACCGTTGCGGTATCGGTATTCGCCTGCTCCGACATCACGGCATACCCGTCATCGGTGAACGCCTTCGCCATCGCCGTCATGTCCGCCGATGAAACGGCGCGCGGCACCATGAAGATCGCGATGAATCCCGCGTCCGACCCGTACGCGTTGTATCCGGCGAGCTTTGTCTGCCCGAACACCTTCTCGATCTTTGGCTTAATGACCGTGCTCGCGTCCTGGTAGAGCGTCCCAACCGCTCCCACCTCCGGCGTGGCGTTGAATTTATCTTCCGGCGTCTGCGCGGCCGCGAGAGCCGCCGCCTGCTTCGCAAGCTCCTGCGCCGCCTGGTTGGAGATCGCCCCTCCGGCAAGCGGATTGCCGCCGTAGATCGCGCTTAAAACCTGAGCGGCCATCTGCTGCTGCCGCCAGCGGTTGTACCCGTAGGCGGCGACGGCCACGAGAATGACAACCCCGATGATGATGAGCGTCTTCTTATCCATTTTCATATGAAAAAAATGAAGAATAAATGCTTCAGCGAACTGACTCCATTATACACCCATCGGCGTTCGGCGATCGGCTGAAAGCAAAAAGCCTTTTTCGTGCTATCATTCCTTTCGGCGCCCATCCCGCTGACCCCTCTTGCTCAACCAACCCTCATTTCCCCTTACTCATCATCACTCCTCCCTCCCTATGCCAGATCCCATTCCGCCGGTTGGCGGCAAAAAGAACACGGCGATGGCCATCGTCGCGTATATCCTCTTTTTCGTGCCGCTCATCACCGGCGACGCGAAGAAGGACCCGTTCGTGAAATATCACGTCAAACAGGGCCTCGTCCTGTTCCTGCTCGCCGTCGTGCTGAGCATCGTGAGCTCGATCATGCCGTACTACTTCTGGTGGACGATCAACAGCCTGCTCAACCTCGGCATGCTCGTCCTCTTCATCATCGGCATCATGAACGCCGCGAACGGCAAACAGGAACCCCTGCCGATCATCGGCCAGTTCGCGGACGTGTTCAAGTTCTGACTAGGGTTTAGATCGTTAGATGGATAGATGGTTAGGGAACGATCGAACCACCCATCCCCTACATCAAAACAAACCACGGCCCCTGGGCAAAACCCGGGGGCCGTGACGCGTCTTTAAAAAAAACGCAATTAAGTAAGAAAGATGAAGGATGGGAAGCGTCATTCCCCGCTTCCCGCTCGCCGCTTACCGCTTACCGGCTTAGGGCACCGGCTGCAGCACTTCATTATAGTACGGCGGCCCCGCCGGATTCGGGACGAGCTTGAACGGAATCTCGCTTGATCCCTTATAGAGATGCAGTTCGCCGAGCGGCTTGCCGCACCCGCCGTTGTAGCAGTCTTCGTTGCCATACCCTTCGTTGTTCGGCGCGTACGCCTGGAACTCGAGGTATGGCGTGCCGGAGGGAACCGGCAGGATGCAATCGAGCGTGCAATCCGCGGGATTCGCGTCCACGCATTCCGTGATCGGCGCCCACGCGCGATTCGTGTTGTCGATGTTCGTCCACCACGCTTCCACGTGGAGCGATCCGCACATCGGACTCGTGTAGACGAGGCGGAGCGATGACGACGCCGACGCCGTTGGAGATCCGCCGGTCGCCGATGGGATTCCGCCTGTTGATGGAGTTCCGCCGGTTGCCGCCATCACTCCGCCGGTCGATGGAGATCCTCCGCTGGAAGATCTCGTCCCGCCGGTTGAAATGACGGCGATCCCGCCGGTCGAAATCACCTGGACGGGTGCGCCTCCGGTTGACGGTGGCCGTCCGCCGGTCGAGATAACCGCGATCCCGCCTGTCGACGGAGGCGCCTGCGCGACGCCGCCGGTCAATGTCACTTGAACGGGTGCGCCGCCGGTTGACGAAGGTCTTCCGCCGGTTGACGGAGGGACGATCATCGCACCTCCGGCACTGATGGTCGCGACCGCCGTGCCGCCGGTCGATGTCGCGACAGGAGCCGCTCCCCCACTCGCGTACGAGATCGAGCCCGTGCCGCCGGTTGTGACGGCGGATGGGCACTGGCACGCGCCGTACGACCTCCCGTCCGCGGAGCAGACCTGGTATCCGTTCGTCGTTGCACTGCAGGGGCAGACGTTCTGCGCATAGGGAGCGCACGATGGGCCGATGGAGGAGGTGCCGCCGGTCGAGATGACGACTGACGGCGATCCGCCGGATGATTGCGCCGCGCCTCCGCTTCCGGTGGAAGATGTCGCGCTGACGCAATTGCCCGATCGGCACACGAGTCCGGACGCGCACGACATGTTGAGCCAGTGATAGCACGTGTCAGGACCGGGATGGCCGCAGATGCGGAGATTCACCGAGTTATCTGGATTGCAGACCTGCGTTCCCGGCGAACAGTCATCGGTGCAGTCCGCACCCGGCGGATTGTTTTCGACCTGCACGCCGCACGCCGTTGCCGCGTTCGCGTTGACCTGCGTGCCGTTTTTGATGTGGATATGGACCTTGCCGTCCACCGCATCTCGCCACCAGAGGCAGCCGCGGTCGAACATCTGGTACGTCACGATCGGCACGGAAGTGTCCGTAGTCTCGCGGCAGTTCCCATCGATTCTCCCCTGCAACTCATCCGATTGAGGGCTACCGAGGTATTCCGCGCCGCCCATCGGCTGACTATCGGATCCCGGGATGCATTTGTACGCACCGAAGAATCCTTCCTTGATGAGATGGACGTATGGCGGACCCGCGGCGCCGATCTCGGGCGAGAGGACAAGGATCGTCTCCCCATCCGTCCCGAAATGATTGTTCGGATCCGTGTTCCGGAAGTTCTGGAGCCACACGTTATGGACGCGATGCACGAACGGCGTGCCATTGTGATCACTGAACGCCCAGCCGAGCTTCGTGCCGTATTTGAGATACACATCCCGGAAGAGCTGACTCGTGCCGTCGTCGCGCCAGCCGGTATCTCCGTAGATGCCGGCGAGGTTATGGCGAATGAAGCCGGTGTAGGTATATCCGATGCCGGAATCTACGACCCACTTTGATCCGCTCTTTGTTCCCTTAAGAACGCGATGGTGGCAATATGGATCCATGGCTTTTCCGGAGGAGTCCACGAGCGACCCCAGAGGACCGTAGTCCCCCAATTTCGCGACGTTCTCCTCAACGATTGGAACCCAGATCAGTGCGTCGGTTTTTGGGACCGCAGCCATCGTAATGACGAAATGGCCGGCACCGCCATTCTCGAATACGAGGATGTCGGTTTCACGCGGAGGCTCCTGCGTGCTCGTCCAGCCGCCGTTCTTCGATTGGAAGACGAAGAGCGGGTCAGCCGCATCGGGATTGTTTGCCTCCGCATCGAGCGCATCATTGACGTACGACTTGGCAGTCACATTATATGGCGTCCATGCTTGAGTAAAACTATTACACACAGGAGTTCCATCCGAGCATGAGACGTGATTGAGTACGGCAAGAAAAAAATTCTTCGCAAATGTTGCGCACTGATGAACTCCGTATGAGCTTCCGGTGCAAGCCCCGTTTGAATGCGCGTCGAACTTCAGGTACGAATTCACGACGCCATTATATTTTTTCCCACACGAGTCAGAGGAAATGGAGCAGCATGAATCATCTCCCATCGATTTACAGGATAGCGCCGCATTACTCTGTACGGGCACGGCTTCTTCTCCGCCTCCTTTAAGGTCAATGGGAGATTCGCATCCGAAGATGGCGAACACGAGGACGAAGCCGGGTGTTGTTGATTTTTGAAGGATCATGACAAACTCTTTCGAAATGGGGAGAAGCCCCCGTTCCCCACTCTCTCTAGATAGAATGGGAGCGGGAACGCCTCACTGAAGAACCTTGAATGATCTTAAAAATACCTTAAATTCTCCGATATGCCGATCTATCTCCTTTTTTGATTCTCCGTCCAGAAACACACCCATGTCGAAGTATCGATTTCCCGCTTTAATCACGACATCACGACAATAAATCCAACCCTGAGATGGCACCGAGCGTTGGCTCGGAGTCGAGTCCAGCGCGTCTACGACATGTGAGAGGTCTGAAATATCTCCGTCGGCATCGGGACTATTTTTCCCATCGTTGATCTTTTCAAACTGCTTGAGATCCAGCTCGGACTCAAACGACTGAACGTCGAAGTTCATCATGTTCGGATCCAAGTATTCCTGATTCAGTAGGCCAAAGTAAGCAAATCCTTTTCCACGAATCTTGTCCGTACCGGTAGTTTCCTCCTGAACATTCTGAATACTCCAATCCGCAGGATACTTTGCTTCAAACCCTAAGTGCTCGTTCCGAAATGTATTCCAGTTCGACATGTCAACTCCATCCGCGGAACCTGACGTCGATAAAAACTTAATCTGTCCGATGTCCAACGAATCCGCCGGAATCGTTGCAACCTCATACCAGGGAAGAACGACACTTATTATCTTGTGATCTTCTGAAAAACTGAAGCCCCTCAGGTCAGGATAAAATGCATCCCCCAACATTTCGACATAGGAACACTCGACCATCTTAGCTTCGGGCAATTTTATAAGCGTTCCATTCACATCGATGCCTTTTACATTGACTTTCTTGCCGTACGTCGCGCCCTGACACGCGTCCACGGGTGCAAGCGCAATCGTCAACTCCTTTCCCGCATGTTGGACGCTAAGCGCTTGACCGTTCATTTCTTCGAAAACATAAGCCAACTCACCCGTATTGCGATCAATGTACTCGAGCCGATGCATGGAAGCACCTTCCCACCCAGTGCCCCAAGCGATGATGACATACAAATCGTCGCCATCCCTCTTCGCGAGCTCCGCGCCCGGAAAACCGAAAGATAGCTCCTCTAAAAGCGTCGCCTTTTTAGAATTAACGTCGACATACCAAGCCTTATCCATCTCAACGTCTCCGGACGTCGCGTTGACATCGGTCGTAAATTTCTGCCGGATCCAAAACCCATGATCATTAATCCGTTCGCTTTCCGCGACGTCTCCCTGCTCCGGAAGCAGCGCGATCGCGTCCGCCAGCGCCTTCTCCTCGGTGCTGGATGCGGTTGCGGTTATCCTTCCGGCCACCGCCGGCTTCTGGACCAGCACTCGCTGAACCCCCCTCTTTGAAAACGCAACCCATCCGCCCGCACCAATCACGGCAAGGAGGACGGCGCAAACCAAAATGTTGCGTGCTGCTTTCGTCATAAAATGTGGGTGGGCGATAAAAATGAATCGCTGATGATATTTAGTATCTCGATCAGGATAGCGTGTCAAATCATTTACATACAGCGATTTCCTTCAAAGATATCCCCAGAAAAAAGACCGCTATTTTATCCACATCCCGCCAAAGCAGGCCTCCGGGGCACGTGCTACGATTTTTTTGATTGAAAGGAGGGGAAAATGGAAGGGCAAAAGAAACCTAAACCCCCGCTCGTTCAAAAGTTGGCAGAACAATTTATCGCAGAGTTGCATCTGACCGCGAGGGATCCTGAGGGGAAGGCGTGGACACCGAGATCTCTCTACGCGACGCATGAACAAGCCGTCCGTCGAGTAATTGACGATATGTTGCCAGCGAAGCTCGGCATGGTCGCGATCAAGGGGTTGAATCGTGAGCAGGCAAGACAAAAAAATATCACATCCTTTTGCGATGTCTGCGACGAAGGGTACGATCCGAGGCTATCGGGTCGCGCCTATCTACGAATGATAGCCACGAGAACCATCATCGCCGCGATGTTCGACATCCTGCGCGCGCGTGCCGATGGCGCGGCGGTCGCGACCGCGCGTGCCGGTGACGGTCGCGCCACGCTGGCGGATGCGAAGCTCCATCGGTTGGAAAGGGATTCCCACGTCGTCCCCCTTCGCCCCGTCGGACGGGGCTGCGGGGGACTCCTCTGAATGACAAATCGGTTGATACGCACACGATGAGAATCGGTTCGGGAGAGGCGGCGTGAACATTACGAGAACAGAACGGTCCTTCGGAGGGACTATGAGAAAACCGGCTGCGCGTGATGACGCGGCGGCCGGTTTTGCTTTATGGACGAGGCGGTTACGCTCCAAGATTTCGTTTGATTTCCGACAAGAGATTCTGTTTAAAATCACGGATGATCGCTTGATGGTCCTGCGGCAGGAAAACCTCCAGCTCCTGACGAAAATCAATTTCCGTCGTTTCGATGATTGGGATGGCTTGTCGCAGCATTTCCCTGCGTTCAGGTGATATCAAGCCCGCGCGCAGCATGAAATACAAGTCATAAAAATCACGAGGCTTGCTGCGGGTCATCAGGGCCAGAATTTTTTCTTGGACCAGAATGGCCTCGGGAAGCATTTGCAATCCGTAATTCGGCGCAAAGTCCCCATGGATGAGCTTATATTCGCCGGCGACCGTTTCTCCGGTTTTCGCGTTCACATTGATTTCCAGAGCGACCGCGTGTTCGTAAATTTGTAATTTCGCCTCACCGTAATAGCCGCCGGACGTTTCATGGGACTTTTCATGGAGCACAACGGACAAACCGAATCGTTCAAGATCCGAAAGCGTGCTCAAAAAAAGGCTTTCAATCTGCGCGGCCGTGAGGCTGAATGAAGAAAAATCCAAATCTTCAGAAAATCGGGGGCTCTTGTAGACAATGCGCAGCGCCGTACCGCCCTTGAACAGCAAACGTTCCGAGTCCGCCTTCTTATACAAAAAATTCAAAAACATGTGCTGAACGTACTCGCGGGCGATATTCACATCACGGGTGTGATACCGCGTCGCCGCCTCAGTAATCGTTTCGCGTGAGATCATAGTTTGGGAGGAAATAAAGCCGTCAATAAGGATATTAGTTTTCCATTTTTAAACAAGCGGGCGTACGCATTCATCTTATGTCTCTTCAGATCATTCATCCTTATCCTTTCCTTGTCCAGAGGCTTCCGCAATCCGCGGGCAACGAGATAGTAATAATCGACGAGCGCCTTCTCAGGATCCGCGACGAGTGCGGTGAAGTCGCCCTGCGTAATCGGCTTATAGCCCGTGAACGCATGAGGCTGCACGCGATGATACCGATACTCTCTTCCGAGGACTGATCGTTCGCGCGGAATGCGGGTCGTTATTGAAGTGATGGTATACACCGTTTCAGGAATCAACCGATGAAATGACAATGCCGCTTCAAGTGATACATATGAGGGTTCGCACAATCGATTCGCAACGTAAAATTCAGGGATCGTGACTCCATTGAACGCATACAAACCATTTTTCAGTCTCACGGTGATCCCGCGTTTGGTATACCGATGAAGGAGAAACTTTACGGACGTAGCAGACCACCCAAAAAGTCGCACGACATCCTTTGGCTCAAATACGAATAGCCGCCGCTTTTTGAGTGTTTCTTCAAACTGCCTCAAATTTGCCCTTTTATCTGTTCGTTTCATAAAATTAGCAATATTGCTAATTATTTGATAACAACTCTAATCTACCATGGGAAATGAAGATTGTGAAGGGAATCGCCTGTTCCTTCTCCCTTGACGCCCCCGCCGATCCGTCCTAAGGTACCCGGTCGGCTTTAGAGAGAGGGCCGTGGGACCTACGAATTTACGTTTGGCCTACGAATGTACGAATGGACTCACGAATCGGCGAATGTACGAATAAACACAAGGATTTCTTCACATCATTCGTACATTCGCCGATTCGTGAGTCCATTCGTACATTCGTAGGCCAAAGCACCAACTCTCTCCATGGCACTGACTCCCTCCCAGCAGGCGCAGGAATTGATTGCTCGTGCGTCGCGTATCCTCATCGTGACGCGTGAGTTTGCCCCCGTGGACGCGGTCGCTTCGGCGATTGCGGCGGGGTTGTATTTGAAGAAGATGGGGAAGACGGCGGACGTCGTCGTGCCGGGATTTGATGAGAAGGCGGCGCCGGCGTTTTTGACGAAATTGAACGGCGTCACGTCCGCGCTCGGCTCGCTGCGCGCGCTCGAGATTACGCTGGATGTTTCGAAGACGCCGATCGATGAGTTCCTCTATGATGTCCGCGACGGGAAGCTCGAGATCACGGTCGTCCCGAAGGAACGTGAGTGGAACGTGAACGACCTCTCGTTCCGTCATGGAAAGGATCGCTACGACTTGATCGTCGCGGTTGATGCGCCGGACATGGCGTCGCTCGGATCGGCATCGCGCGAACATGCCGACTTTTTATACCGGACGACGATCATCAACATCGACCATTGCGGATCGAATGAGAGCTGGGGCCAGGTGAACCTCGTGGACCTGAACGCCGTCTCGACGACGGAGATCCTCCATGACCTGATGGTCGAGTGGAACCGCGCGCTCATCGACGAGAGCATCGCGACCGCGCTCCTCGCGGGCATGATCGCGAAGACGCGGAGCTTCCGAACCGCGGACGTGACGCCGCGGACGCTTTCGATCTCAAGCCAGTTGATGGCCATGGGCGCAAAGCGCGAGGAGATCGTGAACGGCCTCTGGCGCACGCGCTCGGTCGCCACGCTGAAGCTCTGGGGCCGCGCGCTCGCGCGTCTCCACCACGAAGCGGACAGCGGCATCGTCTGGACGGTCCTTTCGCACAAGGATTTCCTTGAATCCGAAACCGGCGCCGAAGCCCTCGACGACGTGTTCGACGAGTTGATCGCCTACGCGCCCGAGGCCAAAGTCGGCGTCCTCATCTCCGAAGATGAGCGGGACCGCGATGCCGTCAACGTGACGATCTCGACGACGGCTCCACTCTCGGCGAGCGACCTCGGCCGCCCCCTCGGCGCGACGGGGACGAGGGACAGGGCAACGGTCCAGCTCCACGGCACGCCCCTGGCGGATGCGGCACGATCGACCATTGACCTCTTGAAAAAGACAGTGGGGGGTTGACATTTTTAAATATTTCTGCGTATACTTTGAATGCATTCGTTGCTCTTTTTACTTACTTATCTCTTACCAACAGTCAAACTAAAGGGGATAAGGCCATGCCCTTCATTCTCATGTTCGTCGAAGTCCGCGAGGGGATGGTTTGCGCCACAACCTCGGGGACGTGGGACGACATCGACTGCTCGGATCAAGACTGACCGGGTGCGATTCCGGCGGACGGAGGAATTTCACATTCCTCCGTCCGCCCCACTAAGGAGCGTGTCATGATTTTGGTCATTGGAAATTCGACAGCTTACGAGGTCGCAGCCTTCAATGAAGTGCGACTTGCGGTTGAACGGCGCGGGGACACCTGCGTCCTGTTCAAACAAGACAAATGTCTCGAAGGTGAACATCTGCGGTTTCGAATTCGGGCCAACCAGCCGCTGTTCGAAGCAATTATTGACGGGGTCCCGTATGATCTCGATTCCTTCAGCGGAATTTGGTACCTCAAGCCTCTCCTGCCGAAAGCGATTCGTCTGTTCGAACCGATCGAGTATCGTCAACTGCTTCAACGACAATTCTATGAACTGCGCGAGGCTATCTGGACGATTTTCCGATCCAAACGTTCGCTCAACGATCCTTGGGCGTGCCGAATGGCGGAAAACAAAATCGTCCAGCTGAAAGCGGCGGCGGCGGTAGGATTCCGAGTCCCAGAAACACTCATCACATCGGACCCGGATTCTGTACGAGCATTCTATGCCGAACATCCCGAGGGAATCGTCGTCAAACTCCTCGCCTCAGTTCCACTGAACGACAAGGTCATTTACACGAACCGCGTGGGCGAAAAAGAGATCCTGGAGGTCGAACGCGTCCGCATGTCCCCTTCGATCTTCCAAGAGGAAATCCGTAAAGCGCATGAAGTGCGAATTACGGTTGTTGGGAATAATATTTTCGCGGCACGGATTCACTCTCAAGACGATCCCGAGACCGCACTTGATTGGCGAAGAAAACCTCGGCTCAACGATACGAGCGTCACCATGTCTGCCTGTGAACTCTCGAATGAAACGATACTGAGAATCAGGGCGTTCATGGAGCGTATGCGGCTCCGTTTCGGGTGCATTGACATGATCATAACTCCCAACGGGGATGAGGTTTTTCTCGAAATCAACCCGAACGGGCAATGGTACTTCGTTCAGCTGAAAACCGAAATGCAGATTGCTGAAGCAATCGCCGATTTGCTATATTGAGGAGGCTCATGAGCCTCCTTTCCCTTTCTATGAATAATCCTCGCCTTGCAAAGATCATCGAGCAGATGGCTAAAGTTGATCAGGACATCCGAAACAATGCTTCGGACGGTTTTGGCGAAAAGAATTATCTTGTGTACGCCGTCGACGCCGGACACGCCGGGCGTATCCGCCAGATCATAACGGATTACGGATACCCCACGCAGGATCTCATCGGACCGGAGGCGATGAGAGCGTTCTGGCTCTTGGTCCAACATCAGGATTTTGATCTGATCCTTCAGGAAGCCTGTTTGACGAACTGCGATTTTGAACCGAAGGAAAAAGCTTATCTGACGGATCGCATCCGGGTGAACAACGAACAGCCCCAACTTTACGGAACACAATTTACGCGAAAAGATGGAAAGCTTGTCCCACGCCCGATTGAAGACGAAGCGCGCGTCGATGATCGCCGCCGCGAAGTCGGACTCGACAGCTTGGAGAACTACTCAAAAAAAATGAATGGATAATAGGATACGTCACTGGGGGATGCGGCACGGAGTACGATTGATTTGCTTAAGAAAACACTCAAATAGGCGAGTAGGTAGGAAGGCTAAATCTCCAGCCCACTCGCCTACTCACCTACTCGCCTATTTTTCGTATCAGCGCTACGCTTCCTCTTGTAAGGAGGTGCCGCATGGCACACGGACATTCCCAACGCGTCTCGCTGCAAATAACGGACTTCAAGACATGGCTCCGGGAGCTCAACAAACGCCTGTGGCGGCGTAATGTGAGCTTCAAAGCGATGCGGCATGGCGGCAAACTCCCGCATGCCAAGATCTCGCGGCTGGAACTGGCCCTGCTCCGGGGCATCGCTGTGAGGAACGATCTCCCCTGCGTGATCCGATGGAAAGGCGGGGGCCTGCCGGAACTTACGGTGTACCTCATCTCGGACCACGGCATTGCGGAACCGGCGCTTACGCTGATCCCGCACCACCTCACGACCTCATTTTCGATCACGCGCGACCGCCGTGCGCACGCCGAACGGGTCTTCCGTGACATCGCGCTCACGGAGTCAAACCGGAACAATCTCCTGAAGTACGGACTCATCCAGCCATCCCGCCATTCATCCATTCCACCGAGGTCCTAATGCAGCAACTCCAACGTCCCGCCCCTCCGCGGGACCCAACCCCGGCGCAAGCACGCAGATGCACTTCGTTACTGGCATCGTGCGCTACGCCGGATTTTTATTGGTTTATGGTTAGTAGTTTGTGGTTTGTGGTAAATAAAAAAATCCTAACCACAAACTACAAACCACTAACTACTAACCAAAAGGGGCGGTATCCGGCGTAGTCGGGCATCCTCGCCAGGCGACACCGACTCCGGATACTGCCCCTTTTGCCCCATCCACAGGTAAAACCCGTTGATGAGGAGGGTCTGCCAATGATATCACAACCCGATCGAATCTGACAGCATCTGCCAAGTCTGCTTTTCGTACCTAACCATTCCCCCGATGAAACAAGGGCTTCCGCGCTTCACGTCGGCGCTTACTGCTGAATCTGCAACGGCTCAGACGGAGGCACTTGCGGCGCGATTGATGGCGCCCCGTTCTTTGCCGCCGGCGTCATCGCATCAATCTTCCCCTCGATCCGGGTCAGTTGGGCGCGAACCTGCGAGATCTGCTGGAGCACCTGGACTTCACTGACCGCCTGATTGACCCCTGATTGCGTTTCGGTTGCGGCCTGGACCGCGCTGTACGCCACCGTGATCGTGATGACGACGGCAAGCCCCGCGATGACCGCGGCCGCCCACGTGTGCTTTTGGCCCTCGGCCGCCATGCGCGCGTGGTGATGGAACGCCCCGGTCGTGGGCCCGCAGTAGCGGACGCTGATCGGCATGTTGCAGCTCCCGTCGCACGTCGTTGACCCGCAACGGCTGCACGGCATGGGTGCATTCGCCGCCTTCGCCCTCGGCGCGCGCTTCGCCGCCGGCTTCTTTGTTTTTGGTGATGGCATAATGGTGGTGAGAATGGTGTGTAAAGAAATCTCGCTTCGAGATGTGGCATCAGTATAGCACATGGGGCGTGTGGATACTTTCTAGATGCTTGGATCGTCGGATGGTTTGATGGTTAGCCGGATAAATAAGAGGATTCATCAAGCGAAAAACAGCCGTTTTGTCATCCTGCGAAGCGGGATCCCTTTCCAGCCGCAAGTATTTCAACCGTAAGTGCAACCTTCCGATAAAAAATGACGGCCATGAACTGTTTTAAAAATCTCCGATTCTTTGTTGATCCTCCGAGAATACGAACCGTTTTCGGTGAGAAAGGGATCCCGCTTCGCAGGATGACAAAACGGCTGTGATGCTATCAAAAAACCCATCGTCAGTTCGTTCGTCACGACCCGATGCAATCGCATTGACGAAACCTGCGCATTCCGATACGATCTCGGCACATTTAGACGTTACCTGGACGGCTAGCTCAGTTGGTTAGAGCGTCACATTGACATTGTGAAGGTCAGAGGTTCGACTCCTCTGCCGTCCACCAGGCAAGAGCCCCGGCGTTATGTCGGGGTTTTTGCTTTAGGATTTGGATGGTTAGATCGTTAGATGGTTAGTCAGATGAAATCAAAGAAAATAACTCCAACCCTAACCATCTAACGATCTAACCATCCTTCCCCCCTCCCCCGTGACATTCCACCATCATTCAAGTAAGCTTATCCCGCTTACCGTTTACCGCTTACCGCTCACCTCCCCCATGCCCACCCACAACCCCGTCACCTTCTTCAAGCGCTTCATCGCCTCGCCCGGCGCCGTGGGCGCGTTCCTGCCGACGAGTCTGGCGACGGCGCGGATCATGGCGGCGCCGATTCCGAAAGGCGGGACCGTCCTTGAACTCGGCGCGGGAACCGGATCCATCACACAGGGGATCCTTGAACGGATCGGTGATCCGGCGCGGCTCACGTCGATCGAGATCGACCAGCTGCTCGCGAACGAATTCAAAAAGAATTTCCCGCTCGTCAATCTCATCGTCACGGACGCGGAAAATATCCTGAAGCGCGTCACGGCCTACGACGCGATCGTCTCCGGCGTCCCATTCACGATGATGACGCCTGCGAAGCGCGCGCGCATGTTCGACCTCGTCGCCAAGCGCCTGAAGCCCGACGGTGTCTTCGTCGCGATCCAGTACTCCATCTCATCGCTCCACGAACTCAAAGAATACTTCGACCATGTCCGCGTCCGTTTCTCGCCGATCAACGTGCCGCCGGCGGTGGTCTATGTCTGTACCGGGGCCAAACGAGTTGAGAAACGTTTCAATTCTTAAAACAGGGGTTTGGGGTTTGGAAGTTGGGGTTTGGCCAGAATACCAAAACCCAAACGCCAAACCCCAAACCCTTTTTCGTCAGCAAATAAAAACCCCGCTTCACGCGGGACTTTTTAATTTCTCTGGTTTCCTTCAGCCACCAAAGAGTGATCGCAGACAAAACCGTCCCTCCGAACTTTGATCATGATTTTTCGTCATGACTCGACATTGGGATATCTCCCTAGAAAGGAGGTGATCCATCCACAGCTTCCGCTACGGATGCCTTGTTACGACTTCGTCCCTATCATCGACCCTACCTTCGTCCCCTCATCGGGGCCTTCGGGTATTTCCGACTCTCTTGACGTGACGGGCGGTGAGTACAAGACCCGAGAACGTATTCAACGCGCCATGGCTGATACGCGTTTACTAGCGATTCCGGCTTCATGAGGTCGAGTTGCAGCCCTCAATCCGAACTGGGGCCGGTTTTGGTGGGATTAGCTCCGCCTTGCGGCTTGGCAACCCATTGTACCGGCCATTGTAGCACGTGTGTAGCCCAGGACGTAAGAGCCATGCTGATTTGACGTCATCCCCACCTTCCTCCCCGTTATCCGAGGCAGTCTCCTGTGAACAATTCAACACGGCATAGGGGTTGCGCTCGTTACCCGACTTAACGGTACATCTCACGACACGAGCTGACGACAACCATGCAGCACCTGTCTAGCACCCTCGAAGGCGGCCTCCGCTTTCCGGTGGCTTGCAGCTGTATGTCAAGCCCTGGTAAGGTTCCTCGCTTACCGTCGAATTAAACCACATGCTCCACCGCTTGTGCGGGTCCCCGTCTATTCCTTTGAGTTTTAGCCTTGCGGCCGTACTCCCCAGGCGGGATGCTTAACGCGTTAGCTTTTTTAACCGACACTGGGAGGGTCGATACTCCCAATATCTAGCATCCATCGTTTAGGGCGTGGACTACAGGGGTATCTAATCCCTTTCGCTCCCCACGCTTTCGTCCCTGAGCGTCAGGAATGTTCCAGCAAGCTGCCTTCGCATTTGGTGTTCTTGCCGATATTAACGCATTTTACTACTACACCGGCAATTCCGCTTGCCTCTCCCATCCTCTAGCCTGACCAGTTTCGATCGCAGTCTCGGAGTTGAGCTCCGAGTTTTGACCACCGACTTATCGAGCCGCCTGCGGACCCTTTACGCCCAATAAATCCGGATAACGCTTGAGGTCTCTGTATTACCGCTGCTGCTGGCACAGAGTTAGCAACCTCTTATTCCCCAGGTACCGTCAGTAGTTCGTCCCTGAGAAAAGCAGTTTACAACCCGAAGGCCTTCATCCTGCACGCGGCGTCGCTCCCTCAGCCTTTCGGCCATTGGGGAATATTCTCGACTGCAGCCACCCGTAGGTGTCTGGGCAGTGTCTCAGTCCCAGTGAGGCGGGTCGTGCTCTCACACCCGCTACCCGTCATAGCCTTGGTGGGCCTTTACCCCACCAACTAGCTGATAGACCATAGGCCCCTCTCGAAGCGTCTTTTGAACTTTACATGCGAATGACTTGCGTCCCCGCATGCCCATCGTGGTATTAATCCCGCTTTCGCGGGGTTATTCCCGACTTCGAGGTAGGTTACCAATGTGTTACTCACCCGTTTGCCACTAGCTCCTACTCGTATTGCTACAAACAGGAACTCGTTCGACTTGCATGCCTTAGACACGCCGCCAGCGTTCATCCTGAGCCAGGATCAAACTCTCAGATGAACATCCCGCCGATGGCGGGATATCTAGAATATACTTTAGGACAATGTTGTTGCGATCACTCTTTGATTGTCGAAGTTTCGTTGCATCGGGCGTCGTTGCGTCGGGCGTCGGTCAGACCTACGCACCCCTCGGCTTCGCTCGGGGCAGGCCTACGCACTTACGAACCTACGCACCTCTATTCCGGGTCACGAAATCCCGGCGGAACCGGGACTCTTTCGTTTTGTGCGACGCGGCTTTCTCTGGCCGTATCGCCCCTCAACCGTACGAGGTGCTGGAAGGGTAATGGAAAACGGGAAGGCCGTCAAGAGCGGTTTTAGGGCACAGGGCACAGAGGTCAGAGGTCCGTCGGACTCGGCCTGTCCTCTGGCCTCTGACCTCTGTGCCCTGTGCCCATGCCAAATTAGGAACCCGACAAGCCCCCTTGACAAAAGAGGGCTTTTGTGCTATGTTGTCCCCGTTGATCTGAGACGCCATTCTCGAGGAGAGACAGCGCTTCTGACCAACGAATCAGCCTAAATCCGCAAGGGTCAAAGCTGACGCAACTTTTTCACCGAATCCAGGGCCGTTCAGCGGTCCGCCAACAAGGCCTCATAGGCCGATTTCACCGTTTGGAGATAGAAAATGAAACCTTCGAAAACTCAGACTCAGACTGCTAACGTGCTCGAAACTGCCAAGGCCTTCTTCATCGGTCAGCTGACGATCGGCGCGGACATGGAGAAAGCCCGGACGTACGCCACGGAGGAATTCCTCCCCAAGGCGGGCGACCAGGCCGACGTGGTAACCACGCTCATCGAGGCTTGGAAGTACCCCGTCAATTCTCCGGAGCGCATCGCGGAACTCGTCCGGCAGCGGACGGAGGAGCTCGTCGCCGAAAGCGAGAGCAGGCACAACGCGACGCACGTCGCGATCGGCTGGGCCACGGGGATCGTCATCCGTGACCCGCGCCTCTCGAAAGAGGAGCGCAATGCCAGGCGGGACCAGCTCAAGGCGATGCGGCCGCACAATGAAGAGGAACAAGTTAAGATCTTCCTCGCGAACGCGGCGAAGAGAGGAGACCCGAATGTGCTGTTCGACACCTACCTGCGCTCCGTGAGAGAGCTCATGAACGAAACGCGTCTCCAAGACCCGGAGCGGCGATCTCAAATCTTGGGCTTCATGCACAAGCAGGTCATCCTCCACCTGACCAACATGGGCCGTGACGATGCGGAGAAGGTCGCCGACGAGATGGAGGTCGAGATCAACTCGATCCTCCACCCGCCGACATCCAAGCCGCAGACCATGGCCCATACCGGCCGCAACGTGAGCACCGAGCCCAAGGCCAGAGTCCTCAAGCCCAATTCCGGGCGAGAGCAGAAGCCGAAGGCCAAACCGCTGCCGCCGATCAAGGCTGGGGCGGTCAAAGGCTCGCTCGTCGGCAAGCCGAAGGAGAAGGTTCTCGAGGGGCGAGGCAATACCTCACCACCTACGCGGACAGGCTCACTCCGGACGCCAAGGGCGCGGTGGTAGACGAAGTGCGACTGGCCTTCTACTCTACAGGCGGGAACGAAGTCCGGACGCAACGGCATGGCTCGACTCCCTGGTCGAGGCCGACGAGAAGCCGCAGAACTGCGACGACCGTCAGCCGAAGGCCGAGGCAAAGGACCGCGCGTTCCCGCTCATCGATTACGAAGCGGTCCAAGGTTCGCTGGCGCGCGCAAATGATCTGACTGAAGCGCGGAGATATATCGAAATCTACCGTGCAATGTGGGATCAACTGGGCGATGGGGCGCATGCGGTTCCTCTGCATGGCTCACATGCTGAGTGACTATGCGCTGATGTCGTTCGTTCGTGGCGAAACCACGGTACAGGCGAGCGAATCTGAGCCCAAGGCGGAGGAGCCGCCGAAGCCGAAGCCTGCGCGCGACAAGCAGCCCCGCCGCAAGGGACGCAACGAGTCCGGCTCGGACGACGACTCGGTCGTCGCGGTGGTGGTCTCGGAGGCGAAGGAGGAAACTCCCAAGCCGCCGAAGGCTCCCGCCGAGTGCCCCGAGGGCGTATCGGCCGACGTCTGGAAGCTGGCGATGAAGATCGCCAACGACTCGGACGGAGTGTTCGAGCCTGACGCCTGCATCCTGGAAGCCCAGCGCCAGCTCAGCGCCTAGTCAGAGACAAAGCACCGTCCAGCCCCCTAAAGGCAGGACGTTAAAACGAGAACGACCGGTCGAGAGAAAGAGGTACGCCTCTTCTCCTCTCGACCGGTTTTTCGATTAAGTGCGTAGGTGCGTAAGTGCGTAGGCCGGAATGTCGGACCTACGCACTTACGCACCTACGCACCTACGGACCCTCCCCTGTTCCAGCCCCATTTCCCCGCCAGACAAGCCTCCTTGACAAACCCCCACTTTTATGCTATACATAACCCGTTGATTTGAAACGCTATTCTCGAGGAGAGATGACGTTTCCCGTCAACGTAACACAGCCAAATCCGCAAGGATGAGGCAAAACCAGTTTCAACCCGGGCCAAGGGCCCATTTCAAAGGCCTCATCAAGGCCGTTCCCAACCATTCGGAGGTTTCCCAATGCAAACTTCGACAATCAAGACTTCTACCGATTCCACCACCGCCCTGCAGACCCTGACGGCCACCGTCGTCAGCGCGACCGCCAGCGTGAAACCGGCCGTCGAGAACGTCGGCCTGACCGCGGGCGTCGCCAGCCAGCACCCGGCCAACACGGCCGAGCGCGTGGCCGAGATGGTCGAGACGCGGACCAAGAAGCTGAACGTCCAGGGCAAGCCGCTCGAGGACGCCCAGCATGCCGCAATCGACTGGGTCCTGTACATCGTGAACCGCGACCCGCGGCTCAATGCCACGGACCGCGAGGCGAGGCGCAACCAGCTGAACGCGATGCGACCTCCGTACGGGCAGGAGCAGATCCGCGGACAGCTCGAGCGCGCGGTCAAGCGCGGCAAGGGCGGAGAGACGGACGCGCTGAAGAAGACGTTCCGGTGGTGCCTGCGCACCAACGCGAACGACCGTCGGCTCGACAGTGAAGGCGAGCGGCGATCGCAGATCCGCGACTTCATCGTGAACCAGACCACCGCGCTCGTTTCGAAAGACGTGCCCGAGACCGAGGCGAAAGCCCAGGTCGAGGCGTGGGTCTCCGAGATCGAGCAGCGCGCGGCAACGCCCAGGAAGCCGCAGCGCGAGCAGATGCCCGCGAGAGTTCTCCAGCCGAACCGGCAGGAGATGCCAACGATCAAGATCGAGGCGGTCAAGGCCAATCTCGACCGCGCGCACGATTTGCTCGGACTGGCCGAGCGTTACCTCACGCGGGATCTCTTCCCGTGGAATCGGCAGTTCGCAACCGCGGATTTGCCCGCGCTGCGACAGTTGGTCAGGGACAGTGTCCACGCTCACTTCAAGGCACAGGCCGCGAGTGCGAGCGAGATCCTCCGCGCGATTGACGAGGGGACGCAGTGGCTCAATGCGCTCGAAGAACAGAGCGAGAAGCCGCGGTTCCACAAGAAGAGCCAAGGCCCCCGCCATGGCGGCAACCAACCCAGAGGCGAAGTTGCCGGTCCGCCTGTGGCTCCCAGGGAGCTGCAGTACAAGGGGGGGCATATGGACAAGGTATGTCGACCCAAGCCGCTAAAGCCGGGACTAAACGATGTCCTTGAACGGGCAGACTGGATCGCGATAACCAATTACGATCGCAGTGACGATGAGAACGTCCAGCGCGCAGAACAGGTGCTCAAAGAGGAAGCGCTTTCGATCAAGTGTGCAAAGGATCAACGTCATTCCCAGGACGTCGCGCGCGCAAGTGCCGCCAAGCAAGCCCGCATCGACCGCGCCGAAGAGATCAAAAGGAACGCGGCCAGGCGCGACGCCGAGATCGTGGCGAAGCTCAGGGACAAGGACAAGCGAGCCCCCAAGGCAGCGCAGGCCTCGTCGGACGAGGGCAGAGGTCGCGGCGGTAACCAGGGCAACCGCGGCGGCAACAGGGGCAACGACAGATCGCAAGGCAACGGTCGCGGCAACAGGTGACCCAAGCCCCACTCGCTTCCAGGAGTGGTTAATCTGACTGGAAGATGACCGGTCGAGAGAATGAACGGACGCACATCGTGCGTCCCGACATCTCCTCTCGACCGGTTTTTTGTTGGATGAGTGGTCGAGTGGATGAGTAGATGAGTGGGGAATACAAAAAAGCCCCAGATGGACTGGGGCACTCAAAATAATTCCCACTCATCTACTCATCCACTCAACCAACCCTGCCCACTGTTCCACCCCAAGCTCCTCCGGTCTCGCATCCGGCGATGCGCCCGCTTCAATCAATCCCTGCGCGATGCGCTCGCGCGGGAGATCCGGTGACACGAGCGTGGTCGTCATCTTTTTGCGCGGGCTTGCGAACGCGCGCGAGGCGAGGGAGAGAATCTTTGAGGGATCGACGCCCCACTTCGCGACGCGCTCCTCGTGCGTCATCGGCACGATCTTGATGAGCGACGATTCGACGTCGGGCGCGGGGTAGAAGCACTTGCGGGGGACTTTGCGGATGATGCGGGTCGATGCGGACGCGAGGGAGACGGTCAAAGAGAGGAGGGATGGAAGAATGGAGAGTGGAGAGTGGAGAGTGGATTTCCTTTTGATCCCTGACCCATCCACGATCCTTTCAGCAACCTCTTTCTGGAGGAGTAACACGATCGTCGACGGAACTTCCTTCGACCAGAGTGCCTTCCGGATAATCTGCGACGTGATGCTGTACGGGATGTTGGCCACGAGTTTCCATGTTGGGCGGGGAGACCCCGCCCCTACAACGGCTCCTGTCCCCTGACCCATGATCCCCGTCCAATCCATCTCCAGCGCATCTCCCTCGACGATCCTCGCGCGGTCTCCAAGTCTCTCTGAGAGTTCTCGCGCGAGTGCTTTATCTTTTTCGATCGCGACGACGGACGCCCCTGCATCAAGCAGGGTCTCCGTGAGGATGCCGAGGCCGGGGCCGATCTCGAGGACGCGATCCCCTGCCGCAATCTCCGCGGCGGAGATGATCGTATTCAACACCGACTGGTCAACGAGAAAATGCTGGCCGTACCGCTTGTTCGGTTTGCGTCCGAGCTCCCGCAGGCGGTCGCGGATGTCGTTGCCCTTCATGCGAGTTAGAGAATAGCGTGGGGGCGAGAGTTAATCCAACGCTGACGAATTGGTGAGGGCACGTTCATGGGTGCGTAGGTGCGTAGGTCAGACATTCCGACCTACGCACCTACGCACTTACGCACTTACGCACCTTCGGCACCCCCTCTTGACGTGTCCCCCAATCCCTGCTAGCTTAAAACTCTAGTCCCTTCGAAAAGGGAGGCAACCCCCGTGGAATCATTAACAATCCTGGACGTCGAGGAACTCACGCCGTGCGACCTGCTCGTGCAAGTCAGAAACGGCAATCGGGAAGCGGCGATCACGCTCACGCGGGAGCTCCGCTCCGGCGCCGTCGCGAACGCGCTCAAATTCCAGATGTCGCCGAAAGGCGAAAAAGCCGGCGCGCACGTCCACGACGTCACCACCTACTTGGCCATCTGCCGCGAGCTTGCGAAGTACTGGATCCGGCAATCCGAGTGGCGGAACGCGCTCGTGTGCATCTCGTTCGCCATCCTCTGCGCGAGGCCCGACAAAAGCCGTTCGCACATCGACCGGCTCCGGCATGCCGCCATCTGCTACGAGATCGGCTGGCATGCGCGGGCGATCAGGCACGCGAACAGTATTCTGAAGTACGCCGGGAAGGATCTCCTTCCGAAGCACAGGCGCTATCTCCAGATCCTCAAATGCCGGGCATACGAAAAAACCGGAGACCTCGACACGGCCCGCGCGTGTTACCAGGAAGCGCTGCAATTCGCGGCCGCCGCACATCTTCCGCCGCCGAACTGGCAGCCCGAAGGCGACCGGATTTCGCACTTCAGTCTCCTCGATCAAGACGCCCCTGGGGAAACCCGAAACGCGTCCTGATCACGCACCCCCGGGTCTGCCTCCCTCTTGTCAGATACGTCCGCCTTTTTTGCGGAGCTCGCGCTCTCAAGAGGCGGACGTTTATATTTAGGGCACAGAGCACAGAGCACAGGGAATTGACCCTGTGCTCTGTGCTCTGTGCCCTAAATACTGATTCCTCCCTGTCTTAAAATCTCAACCCGACCGTTGTCGGTGATCCGCGCGACGGTTGTCGGCTTGCGGCGCGGGAGGGCGCCGACGTCAATCAGGAGGTCGGGCGTCGTTGCGTCGGGCGTCGGGCGTCGGCCGGACGACGCAACGACGCAACGACGCAACGACGCCCGATGAACAAACGCGCATCGTACGCCCACCCCCGACGTCGCCGGCTTTTGGCCGCTTCGATTCGCTGATGTCGCCGCAATCGGAAACCCAAACGCGTTGAGGAGGTCACGTAAGAATCGGTCCGATGTCACGCGGATGCCGATCGTCCCGTGCGACGATGCACGGGGTGCGATCGGTCGTAGGGGCGACCCATGGGTCGCCCCTACGACCGCGCCTGCACGCGAATGAATGTCTTTTAATTTCACAATGAGCGTCAACGGCCCCGGCCAATATCGTGATGCGATCTTTTTCTCGCGTTGATGGAGATCCGCAAGCCGCGCGACCTGCGCCATGGACCCCGCGATGATCTGCAGTGGCTTCTTCTCATCCCGCCCCTTCATCGCAAAAATCCGCCGGACCGCTTTTGCGTTCCGCGGATCGCACCCAATCCCGTACACGGTCTCCGTGGCGAATGAGAGGATGCCGCCTTTGCGCAACACGTTGAGAGCGCACTTCAGGGCGAACGCGCGTGTCTTTGGAGTAAGTCTGATCGTGATCATAAGTGCGTAGGTGCGTAAGTGCGTAGGTGCGTAGGTCGGAATGTCTGACCTACGCACCTACGCACTTACGCACCTACGCACTTAAATCAAACATCTCAACATCGCCACAACCCCCTTCTTCGGCTTCATGTTCGTCTCGAACCAGATGACCGTATCGCGGAGTCCGGCGTCAAGCTTCGTTTTCGGCTTCCAGCCCGTCGCGGAATGGAGGTGTGCGGCATTGAGCGCGCTCCGGAGCGGCGCGCCGCGGTCGGGCGGGCCTTTCTTCGCTTTCTTCTTGTAGCACGTGAGCTTCGCAAGCTTCCGGTGGAGCGTGAGCACGTCCGTCTCTTTCCCTGTCCCGACGTTGAACGTCCCCGTGAGTCCGGGCCGTGCGAGGACCGACATCATCGCGCTGACGACGTCTTCGACGTACACGTAATCACGCGTCTGCTTCCCTGTTCCGTTGACCTGCGTCAATTCATTCTTGAGCATCCGCGACGCGAAGACTGAGATGACGCCGGCCTCCCCTTCCGGATTCTGGCGCGGGCCGTAGACGTTCGCAAACCGCATCGCGACGAACGGGAGCCCGTACTGTTCGCGGTAGAACGCCCCGTAGCGTTCGATTGTGAACTTCGCGATCGCGTACGGGGTTGATGGTTCGGCCGGATCCGTTTCCTTCATCGGCACCGGCGACGCGTCGCTGCAGAGCGCGCCTCCGCTCCCCGCGAACACGAACCGTTCCACGCCGGAATGGCTCGCCGCATCAATCAGGCCGAGCGAAGCCATCACGTTCGTCTCCGCGTCCTTGATCGGCTCTCTCACCGAGCGCGGAACGCTGATCTGCGCGGCGAGGTGGAAGATCGCTTTCGGCTTCTGCTTCAGGATCCACGCGCGGACCTTCGGATTCGCAATGTCCATCTTCATGAGTGTCGCCGCCGGATGGATGTTCCGCCGATTCCCGCTCGAGAGGTCGTCGATGACGGCGACGCGCCATCCCTTCGCGATGAGCGCCTCAACGAGCTGCGACCCGATGAATCCGGCGCCGCCGGTCACGAGGGCGAGGGGCTTGTGCGTGTGATGGGGCATAGAGAGATAAAGAAAGTATAACAAAAAAGAGGATGGATGGTTAGATGGATAGATCGTTAGGGATGGAATTATTTTCTTTGATTTGCTATCAGCAGCCGAGAATCAAAGGAATTATCCAACCCTAACGATCTATCCATCTAACCATCCATCCATCTAATCCTCATTCAACCGCCCGGCCACATCCCGCTTCCCCGCCTGCATCCGGAGATACCCCTCCACAAACCGATCCAGATCCCCATCAAGAACCGACTCCGCGTCCGACGTCTCCACGTCGGTGCGGACGTCTTTGACGAGCTTGTACGGGTGGATGACATAGCTCCTAATCTGGCTCCCCCACTCCGCGCTCTTGAATTCGCCGCGGAGTTCTTTCCGCTCTTCCGCGCGCTTCGCCTCTTCGAGCGCAAAGAGCTTTGATTTCAGGATCTTCATCGCAACCGCCTTGTTCTGCTGCTGGGAGCGCTCGTTCTGGCAGGAGACGACGATGCCGGTCGGCAGGTGGACGACGCGCACGGCCGAGTACGTCGTGTTCACGGACTGCCCGCCCTTGCCGCCGGACATGAACGTGTCGATCCGGAGATCTTCCGGTTTGATGTCGACCTCAACGCTCTCGTCCAGCTCCGGAAGGACTTCGACGAGCGCGAAGCTCGTCTGCCGAAGATGGTCCGCGTTATACGGCGAAAGCCGGACGAGCCGATGGACGCCCGCTTCACTCTTCAACATACCAAACGCATGACGGCCTTCGACGATCACCGTCGCGGATTTGATACCCGCCTCCGTCCCGCGGCTCTCGTCGACGACGGTTGTCTTGAACCCTTTCCGTTCCGCGTACCGCAGGTACATCCGCAGCAGCATCTCCGCCCAGTCCTGCGCATCCGTCCCGCCCGCGCCCGCGTGGACCGCAAGGACGGCGTTCTTCGCATCATGCGGACCGGAAAACAGCATCGCAAACTCCATCTCCCCGTATCGCTTCTCGAGCTTGATCGTCTGTTTCTCCTCATCGCTCAGGACGTCGAGGTCGCCTTCTTTCTCCGCCATCTCAAAGAGTTCGATCGAATCCTTCGTCTCATCCCGAAGCTCCGTCCACGCGTCGACTTCCTTCTTCAACTCGGCGAGCTCCTGACTCTCGCGCCGCGCGCGCTCCTGATCGCTCCAGAAGTCCGGCGAAGAGACGGCAACCTCGAGCGCCTCGATCTCCTTCTTCCGCGCATCCAACGCCAACACGCGCCAGGCATCTTTGATCTTGGCGCGGAGGGTGAGGAGGCGGTCGCGGAGGGGAGAAGACATGAGGAAAGTCGTGAGTCGTGAGTCGTGAGTCGTGAGTCGTGAGTCGTGGAGGAAACCGTATAAGAAAAAGCAACTCAACAAATGAGCCGCTCGTTCAGTGCATTCAGAACTTGACCCTGTTCCGATACTGGCCGATGAGCGGGATTTCCCAGAACTCACCCTGGATGGCTTTGATAAAGGCGATGAGGGCAACAATGAACGCAAGGGCGTTGCCGATCGGCGCGATGATGAACCAGCCGATGACCGGCACAATGCCCAGGATGTAGACCGCGATCTCCGCGACGAAGAGGACAACGCCCTGCTTCGCGTGTTCCTGGACGAACTTCGAGTCCTTTTTCGCGAGATACATAACGACGCCGAGCACGCTCATGTAGCTCAACGCAGCGTAGATGTTATTCTCCGCAACGTCTTTCGGGTCGAATTTCGGAGTCTGCGGTGCGGCGTTTGGCGTTTCCATACGGAGGAAGGGTAACGCGGATTGGGGGAAAAATCAAAAAAAGGGTTTGGGGGTTGGCATTTGGGGTTTGGCCGGATCTGACCAAAACCTAAATGCCAAACCCCAAACCCTTCCTCGTATCACGCCGCCTTCTTCTCTCCCTCACCGTCCGCGAGCGGCTGATCGCCTTCGCCGATCAGAACGTTATCGGGGTTGCTGACGACCTCGTCGTTCGGACCGAACTGAACGGATGCCTGATTCGGCGCCGTCTTAATCGATTTGATCGGGAATTCGGACGCGGCATTCATCGCCTTCCCTGAAATCTCGATTTCGCCCGACGGCGTCCGTGAGATCGGCGGGACCGATGACGGCGGCGCGGCGGCCGCTCCTTCGATCGCCTCAACGCCGCTCGGCGGGATCGCCATCGTTTCCGGAGGCGGTTCGTCGGACGGCTGTTTCAGGCGAATGCCGGATTGCATTGCCGTGGTGGCGGGGATGTCAGGAGGAGCTTCGGTCGGCTTCGTGGCAAACGACGCGCCTGCGACGAAGGGCGGTGCGAAATGCGTCTTCGCTTCCGGCTCCGCCTGGCTTGTCGGCTCCGCCTCTTCGTTGACCTCCGCCTGACCAGGAGCCCGGAGCGTCGGCGCAACGCCTTCCATCAATGATTCGCCGGACGCATCGCGATTGACCTGGGCGGTAATATCGACGCTCGGCGGAGATCCAGCCATCGCCTGATTGACGTCGGCCGTGATGTCGATGCCCGATGACGGGGGTTCGGCCATCGCGCGGTTGACTTGGGATGTCACATCAACGCCCCCGGACGGCGGCGGTTCTGCCTTCGGCGGGTCTGGCTGATGTTTTGACGAAAAGAGAGAAAAAATGCCCATATGGGGATAGGGTAACAGGGGGAGGGTAAGCGGTAAACGGGAAGTGGGAAGTAGGGAGTGGGGAGTGGAATGAAAACCCACTCCCCACTCCCTACTTCCCACTTCCCAATCCTACCCTCGCTCGTCAATGGCCTGCACGATGGCCTCGCGGACGCGATTGAACTCGTTCAGATCCGTTGAGCCGATCCGGAACCGGCTGAAGATGTTGAAGAACAGGCGTTTCCGGAACGTGAGCGGCTTCACACAAATCTCGCGGAGCGCGGCGACGACTTCGGCATCGTGATAGCCATCAAGGACGCGTCCGGCGACGCGCGTAAAATCCTCAACGCCTTCGGACCGGGCAAGCGCGCCACAGATCGACGTGATCAGATTCCGCACATCCGTGGCCCGCTGTTCCGTTTCTTCAATGCCTTCGTACGTCGTTTCCGGATCGATGTAGATCGGCTTCCGTTCCTTTGTGAGGACGACGTTCGGCAAAATCGCCTCGCCCCACGTGCGCCCGCTCGCGTGCACGCGCGAGAGCTCTCCCGCGATGCCGGGAACGAGGTCCAGCCGGTCATCGACCGTCATCTCCTCCGCCCAGGAAAACGGACCGAAATCCTTGATCTCTTTTTGATGCGCGAAGAGGTCGTACGCGTTCATTGATTCGACGAACGGCATGACGACCATGTTCTCCGGCGTGCCTTCGATGGTCGGGATGGAATTCCTCGATTCGACGATGCGCTTCCAGTCCTCCGGTTTCGGCTTGCGCATCGGATCGCCGGAGAGACGCTCATTCAACCGATCGGCATAACGCCGCTGTTTGCCCTTGGGGTAGCTCGTAAGCGCGAACAGCCGCTTCCCGTCGGGAAGCGTGATAATTCTTGATTGCGTGGTCCATCCCTGTACCTGCGCGTCATAGACGGCGGCGACGGGATACCCTTTCGTCCTCGCAACCTTCGAATCCCGTGTGGCTTCTGCAAAGGACGCCAGTTCGCCCTTGAGCGCCCGCGACGCTTCCGCATCTAGGCGCATCCGATTTTCCGATACGAGGGATGTCGCATCAAAATCCCCGAGGAGCTCCGCATCAATCCCGACCTCCTCCTCCGGCTCCTCATCCGCATGTCCGATCTCGGATCGCAGCTCGGCAATGCGGCGCGCCACGTTGACGCGCTCCTGGATCGTCCCCGACTCCGCTCCCGTCTCTCGCTTCGTCGCGATGCGCTCACGCTTCGTCGGACGCCCTTCCTTCCGCTTCTCAACCCGCTCACGCCGCGCCTTTCGCGTCGCCTCTTGCCGCTGGAGAAACGCCTCATCATCAAAACCGACGGAGGCGATGCGCGGGCCGTCGAGTTTTGTTGGCATGCGGACATTGTAGCGGTTGGGGGGTGGCTGGACAAAAGGGAGTGGGAAGTGGGGAGTGGGAAGTGGGAAGAAAACCCACTCCCCACTCCCCACTTCCCACTCCCCAAACACAAACCGACCGCCCCCTTTATGCCGAGGACGATCGGTCTCTGCTGACTAGTCGATGCCACCTAGAATCCCATTCCCCCCATCCCCGCGTCCCCGTGGTCGTGCCCGGCGGACGTCTCTTTCTTCGGGAGTTCGGTGATGACGCATTCGGTCGTGAGGAACATGGCGGCGACCGAGGCGGCGTTCTGGAGCGCGAAGCGCGTGACCTTTGCCGGATCGACAATGCCCGCGATCAGGAGATCCTCATACGCGTCCTTCTCGGCGTTGTAGCCCATGGCCCCGGTCCGCTTCTTCACTTCTTCCGCAACGACCGCGCCGTCCTTGCCCGCGTTCTCCGCGATAATGCGGATCGGTTCCTCGATGGCCCGGCGGAGAATAGAGATCCCGATGAATTCATCACTATTCGGGGTAAGCGCGTTCTGCGCCGGAATCGTCCGCATGAGCGCACCAACCGATGCGTCTTCCTTCACCGGAACTGGCCGCATGAGCGCACCAACGGACTCATTGCCAGCGAGCAGGAGCGCGTTGAGCACTGAAATCGTCCGGAGGAGCGCGACGCCGCCGCCCGCAACGATCCCCTCTTCAACGGCCGCTTTCGTTGCCGAGACCGCGTCCTCGATGCGGTGTTTCTTCTCTTTCATCTCGACTTCGGTCGCCGCGCCGACTTTGATCACGCCCACGCCGCCGACGAGCTTCGCCAAGCGCTCCGTGAGCTTCTCGCGGTCGAATTCGCTGTCCGAGTTCTCGATCTGCTTTTTGACCTGCGCCACGCGGTCCCGAATCTTCATCGCGTCGCCCTTCCCATCCACGAACGTCGTCGTATCCTTCGTCGCGATGACTTTGCGCGCGCTCCCGAGGTCAACAAGCTCGACCGTATCGAGCTTGCGCCCGAGGTCTTCGGTGATGACCGTTGCGCCCGTCACGGCCGCGATGTCCGCGAGCATTTCCTTCCGGCGGTCGCCGAAGCCCGGAGCCTTCACCGCGAGCGCCTGAAACGTCCCGCGGAGCTTGTTCACGATGAGCGTCGTCAGCGCCTC
Organism: Candidatus Uhrbacteria bacterium; assembly: GCA_963835915.1. Classification (GTDB taxonomy): domain Bacteria; phylum Patescibacteriota; class Patescibacteriia; order 2-12-FULL-60-25; family 2-12-FULL-60-25; genus 2-12-FULL-60-25. The sequence continues at coordinate 166,596 of CAWIHE010000004.1, read as the reverse complement.
GCCGTCGAGGTCGTCCGCGATGATCACGATGTCCTTCTTCCCGCTCTGCACGACCTTCTCGAGAATCGGGAGGATGTCCTGGATCGACGTGATCTTCTTGTCCGTGATGAGGATGTACGGGTCCGCGTACTCGGCTTCCATGCGCTCCGTGTTCGTGACCATGTAGTGCGACACGTAGCCCTTGTCGATCCGCATGCCCTTCACGACTTCCTTCTGGATGCCGAACGTCTGCGACTCTTCGACGGTGATGACGCCGTCCTTCCCCATCTCGTTCATCGCCTCGGCGATGACCTTCCCGATTTCCGCGTCGTTCGCGCTGATCGCGGCAACCTGCTCGATCTCGCTTCCCGAGACGGGCTTCGAGATCTTCTTGAGTTCCGCGACGATCGCGTCAACGCCCTTTTCGATCCCGCGCTTCACGGCGAGCGGGTTCGCCCCGGCCGTGATGTTCTTGAGCCCTTCCGCGATGATCGACTGCGCCAAAACCGTCGCCGTGGTCGTGCCGTCGCCTGCGACGTCATTCGTCTTCGAGGCGACTTCCTTCACGAGTTCCGCGCCGATATTCTCAAACTTGTCTTCAAGCTCGACGTCCTTTGCGACCGTCACGCCGTCTTTCGTAATCGTCGGGCTTCCGTACCCGCGGTCGATCACGACGTTCCGTCCCTTCGGACCGAGCGTCACTTTGACGGCGGACGCAAGCTTATCCACGCCGCGCTTGAGCGACTGGCGGGCTTGTTCATCAAACAACATCTGTTTTGCCATAGTGGGTCGTTGATTGTTACTGTTGGCCTGCGAATTTACGAATGGTGCGAATCGGCGAATACGGTTCCGGGCATCATTCGCTGATTCGCCCTATTCGTAAATTCGCAGGCCTAGATTGTTTTATTCAATGACGGCGAGGACGTCGGATTCGGCGATGACGAGGTATTCCTCATCATTCACCGTCACTTCGTCCGGCGAATATTTCTTAAAGACGACCTTGTCGCCGACCTTCACGCGCAGCGGGGCGATGGACCCGTTCTCAAGGAGCTTCCCCGGACCGGCGGCGATGACCTCGCCCTGCTCCGGACGTTCCTTGTCGACCGTGTCCGGCAGAATGATGCCGGAGGCCGTGACTTCTTCCTTTGAAGACGCCTTCACGATGAGGCGGTCTCCGAGGGGACGGAGGGTGGACATAGTAGAGATGGAAGTTAGAAGTTTGAAGTTATGCGCCATAGGCGCATCCGCCTTTGGCGGAGAAGTTAGGGTTTTTTAAGCGATAAGCAGTCTCAATTAAGGACTGCTAATCAGCGTCATCAGAGTGCCACTGGACGGGATGGGCGTCAAGGGGGGTTTCTCGGACGGGGACGCGCCCCCGGGCCCTCATCTCTATCCCGCGACCCACCCCCGGCCCCGCCCTTGGCAGGGCGGGGGGTTCTCTATCCTGACATTCAAAGGAAATCAGTTAGAGAACTCCCCTCCCCGCCAGGGGAGGGGCCGGGGGTGGGTCGCCGGATAGGCAGAGGGCCCGGCGTGGGTCGTCGGCAAAACGACAAACCCCGGCTGCGCTCTTACGCGGCCGGGGTTGAGGTCGGTTGAAAAACGAACGGTCGAACGATCAGCCGGAAGCGGCCTCCGGGAGTTCCGACGGCTCTTTCGAGACGTCGCGGAACGGAACGCGCATCGCGACGAAGAACGAAGGCAGCGCCGCAACGAGCGTGTACACGAAGAACCACTTGTATCCGAGCATGTCGCTGATCCATCCGGAGAACGAGCCCGGGATCATCACGCCCATGGCCATAATCGCCGTTGCGATCCCGTAGTGAGCCATCTTGGACCGGCCCGGGGCGATCTGATTCATCATGAAGACGATGCTCCCAACCATGCCGATCCCCATGAAGAACAGCTCGGCCGTGAGGCATGCTCCGATGACGAACCGGTTCGTCGGCATGGCCCAGGAGAGGAAGATGAAGAGGATGATCGGCACGTTGAGCATCATCGCGAGCGGGAACAGCATCCGTTCGAGCTTTTTCTTCTCGACGAGCTTGCCGCCGGCAATGGACCCCACGAGCATCGCGATTGTCGCGACGGTTCCGTAAATGAACCCGAACGATTCTTTATCCAAGCCGATTCCGCCGTCACTCTGCGGCGCAAGCAAGAACAAGGGGCCTATCTTCTCGACTTGCGCGTACGCAAACCGGTAGAAGAAGACGAACGCGATCATCCAGAGGATGTTGGGCTTCCGAAAAAAATCCCTGATGATGTCGACGTAGAGCTTGCCGACGTCCGCGAAACTCTTCGGTTTCACGTTCGACGGCCGGCCGGGCGGCAGGAGGAAGATGTGGTAGACCGCAAACACCGCCATCGTGATCGCGAACAGCCCGAATACGAGCATCCAGCCCGTATCGAGGCCGAATCGTTTGACGAGGAATCCGGCGAGCGAGACGAACGCGCCCACCGACAATGCCTTACCGAGCATCCACGACGCGGACTGAATACCGGAGAACGCGGCGCGCTGATCCTTGTCGAGCGAGTCGAGATACACGCCGTCCGCGACGATGTCGTGCGTGGCGCCGACGAACGCGAGGACGAAGAGGAACGCGAGGACGAGCTGGTACCAAAACGGCGTCGACATTGCGAACGCGATGCATCCGAACATCGCCGCTCCGCCGAGTTGCATGGCGAGAACGAGCTGCTTTTTCGAACGGTACTGCTCGACGAACGACGCCCAGAGCGGCTTCAGAAGCCAGGGGAGCCCGACGAGCGACGTCCAAAACGCGATCTGTGTGTTCGTGACGTGCTTGTCCCTGAAGTAGCACATTGAGGTGACGAGAACGGCGTTGTACGGAAGACCTTCCGCATTGTACAGCGTCGGAACCCAGAACCACGGGCTCCGCTTTGTTGGGGTTTGTCCAATGTTCACGGCTTTGAACCTCCGAAACAGCCCCGTTATTAGGGCGCGGGTAGCTTAGGAGGGGTCGGGGGTTCTGTCAAAAGGAAGTCACGAGTCAAGAGTCACGAGTCACGAGTACAAAAAAAGAGCTTCCATCATAAGAGACTGCTCTTTTTTCATGCTCTACACTCTTCACTCTCAACTCTCCGCGGTCGCGAGGCAGACGGCGACCGTGAGACCAAGAAGCGCAATCCCCGGCCAGAGCGTCACGAGGTAGTGGTCGGTAAACGCGATGACCGTGAGCGCGATGACGAGTGGAAGCCGTGAGTCGAGCGCGGAGAGGAACGCCGCGATTCTGTGAAGTCGAGGCGATTTGACCGTTTGGGAAGCTGGAAGCTGGAAGCTGGAAGCTGGGCCCCCATCGGATGTATTCAGTGTATTCGGTGATGCGGAAGAAGTTGGATCTTGGACACGTTTTTCTCTCGCCCCAGCTTCCAGCTTCCAGCTTCCAGCTTCGAAATACAAAGCTCCCAACAACGCGATAAGCGCGAGGACGCCGAGCACTCCCGTTTCAAGCACGAACGCCGCCGGTGCCGCGTGTGGCGGTTCGGGGGCGACCCGCGCCCACATGGTCCCCTTCCGGACCTCCGTGATACCGAGCATGGCCGCGCCGGGGCCCCAGCCCGCGATCGGCCTTCGAACGAACGCGTGCCACCCTTGGACGAATGATTCCGTCCGCGACAAGAGCGACCACATTTCAAGGTGTTCGGTCGCGGAGATGCGCGTGCTTACATGGTCCCACTGCGTGACGATGCCGAACACGCCCGTGAGCGCGCAGACGACGGCGAGGATGATGACGACCTGCCGATCCGCAGGATCGCGCGTCGCGTTGAACGCGATCACCGCAGACGCGGCGAAGGCAAGCGCGGCGGCGATCCATGCGCCGCGGCTAAACGTGAACACGAGCGCGAGCGTGAGGACGAGGCCGGCGAAGAGCCACCCGTACGACGCGAGCTTTGACCGGGTTTCCCTGATGAGCGCCGGAAGGAGCGCGAGCGAGACGGCGATCCAGCCGCCGAAGATGTTCGGATGCGGAAGTCCGCCGTACGCGCGAAGGACGCGGTAGAGACCGTGCTCGACAACGCTCGTCCCGCTCGACCACGGATGGTGCGTCGCGATGCCGAGGATCGTGCTCCCGAGAACGTCCTGCGTGAAGAACTGGTAGATGCCGAGAGCGGCATGTGGGAGGACGGCGATGACGATCCACGCGGCAATCGCCTTCCGCAGGACGCGCATCTCGCCGAGCGCCCACACGAACGCCCCGATCACGAGGACGTACGCCCACCAGACGAGCGTGGCTGTCAGGGAGGCGGTGAAGATGGAGGCGATTAGGATCAGGGCGAGGGCGGTTTTGAGGAGAAGGGTCGTTCGGTCTACGGTGCGTAGAAGTCGTGAGTCGTGAGTCGTGAGTCGTGAGTCAGAAGAGGAATCGGAGATAAGGTGAGGCGTCTGAATGTCGGCTTCCGAACTCACGACTCTCGACTCACGACTCACGACTTCCTCTCGCAGAATCGATGACTTCTTCTTCAAGTGGAGTGCGATCGCAAGCGCCACGGTCATCAAAAGTGGCACCCAGCTCGCATAAAACGAGACCGTCCCCTGCTCCCATGGGAACTTCCCGATTGCCCCGTCGACGAAAATCCATCGCGTCTGCCAGGGGAGGGCGAGGATGGAGAGGCGCCACAGGATCGAGAAAAGCTTTTGCATATTGAGGAAGTCAAAAACCTATGGATGAGGGGGGAGATCGGTCTGATCGGACTGATCGGTCTGATCAGACCGATCCGACCGATCAGACCGATCCGACCGACCAGACCGCAAACTATACCAGCCCCAGCGCCTGAAGTCTCTCCTCGAACGCCCCCCTAAACGCAAGCCGCGCGTCGTCGACGTGGAACTTCAACGCCTGGTCCGAGACGATCACGGACGTGTCCGCATTCATGCGCGCGCGGATGTTCGGGGGGAACCAGCGGAGCTGGAGGGGGCGGGAGATGCTTTCGAGTCTGGCGGGTGTTGGGATGCGGAGGCGGGGGGGAGTAGGGGTTTGGGGTTTGGGGTTTGAGGTTTGGGCTGAACCGGTCTTACCAAAACCCAAACGCCAAACCCCAACTTCCATCCACTTCAAGGCACGCGGATGCACCGCTCTCAATCCCCTGTTCGCTTCCCAAAGCTCCGCACCAACCCCATCATCATAGAGCGGGAGGAGGGAGAGGAACCAGTAGCGGAAGTATGGATCATCCGGCGTGAGCATGTGCGAGGCGAGGTCGAGGTTCGCGTCCGAGATGAAATACGAAAGGCAGACGGCATCCGGAGCGCCGTCCGGCTTCGAGAGCCGACCGAGGAGGCGGTACGGGCCGGCAGCGAGGAGGCGCGTCGTCCAGAGGTGCCCCGCGGACGTGATGACGAAGAAATCGAGATCCGCGGCGTCGCGTGCGTTGCCGATCGCGGTCGTATTCGCGAGCGCGACGAACCGCACGGCGCCGATGCGCGCGAGCGCGGACGCGACGCGGCGCGCACGCCGGAGCTTCCGCGCCTGAAGCGGCATCCGATCGAACGTAACCGCAAGGAGACGACCGAGGCGTCCATGAAGCGCGATCCGTCCCATCCCCGTCTCGATCCGACGATCCTCAATCAGACGATCCCGCGCATCAAGCAGCTCGACGCCGGTCGGCGGCGGCAGGCTTTCGAATCCCGACGCGGCCTTCCACTCGACCCATGCCGCGCACTCGCTCCACGTTGGCGCGTAGTCCAGGACATCAAAAAACGCCACCGTGCGGAGGAGCGCTTCTTGGGTGAGGGAGTCGCGGGAAGACATGAGGACTCGTTTGCGGGTTGGCGAGTTTGCGGGTTGGCGAGTTCTGATAACCCGCAAACTCGCCAACCCGCAAACCCGCTAACTCTTCAAACATCCCCTCTCTCGGACATCTGCGCCCCTCCCATCGCGATCCCCGGTGCGCCGCTTGCGAACGCCGGCGAGCCCTCCGGGATGGCCGTGTCCGTCACGACGATGCGTTCGGCTGTAATCTCGACGATCTGCGACCAGTCGATGAGGAGTTCCTCGTCCATGAGCCCCGGAATGACCCCGCGCGTCTTCACGTGGAGCGTCGCGATCTTCCCGGTTTCCGTGTCCACGTCCACGCTCGCGACCTTCCCAAGCGCAAGCCCGCCCTGCGTCTCGACCGGCAGTCCGATGAGCTGTTTCGAGTTGATGCGCATACGGGTAGAGCGTAAGCCATAATCCAGGCAAAGTCTAATGGAAAAGGGTTTGGGGTTTGGCATTTGGGGTTTGGCCGGATCAAACCAAACCCCAAATGCCAAACCCCAAACCCTGCCCTCATCCCCGGCACAGCCCCCTCACCGCATTGATGTCCGTCTGCGAGAGATGATCCTGGCTTCCCTGATCCAGGTAGTACATCACCGCCGTCGGGTCGTTCAGGTGGCCGAGACCGAGGGCGTGCCCGAACTCGTGTGCAAGGACGCCGATGAGATCCTTCTGCGAGGCAAAGTCGTAGATCGTGACCGCGGTCCCGTTATTGTCGGACGTGTACAGCCCCTCTTCGAATTCCTGACCGTTCGACTGGCTCACGTTGTTCGACAGATCGATTTTTTGGTTCAAGGCACTCGCCTGGCGATTCAAGACCGTAACCATGGCGTTCAGCTTGTCGACGAGCGCGTTCAGGTCCGCCTCGGACTGCTTCACGCGCGCCGCCTCCGCATCCAGATCAGCCTTTTGCTGATTCAATTCCGCGAGGGCTTCCTGCGGAACGCCTCTGCGCCCGCCCGACGTTTCCACCGTTGCGTTATACGTCGCCACCTTCGCGTCATAGTCCTTCGCGAGCGCATCAAGCGCGGCCTTTTTCGCCGCGTACGTCCCCTTTTCAGCCGCGTACTTCGTCTTCAGCGCGTCGAAGCTCGCCTGATCGTTTGAAATGGAATACCCAAGCTTCTTGAGCTCATCCGTCGCCGCCTGGCGGTTGTCGTACACGAGGTTCACCTTGAGCGCCCCCTTCGGATCATACGCGAACAGCGTCTTCCCGGCCGCCGTGCTCCACCAGCCCGTAGCCGTCTCAACGTCCGCGCGAATCGTGGACGTTGACACGTTGAACCGCGGGTCGATCGACCCGATGGAATAGAGGATCACGGAACTGCAGGGCTTGGGCGGAAACAGGATCGTCCGCAGCCGCCCCGGATTGATGAACAAAAACCACCCCGTCCCGATAATCACGGCCCACGCCGCGATCGAGATGACGATCGAGCCGGAAGTGATGCGATACCGGTCCGTGAGATCAACCTCCATAGATCATTTAAAGATACCGAAGGATGAGGGAGGATGCAATTTGGCCTACGAATTTACGAATAGGGCGAATCGGCGAATACTCTGCCCGATCGCCAACCACTTGAATGGAAGTCTCTAAAAAAAGAAAAAACAACCATTTTGTCATCCTGCGAAGCGGGATCCCTTTCCCAGCCACGCGGTCGTCCATCGTGAATACGCGGTTCAGAGGTAAGGGGACTTGGAGAGTACTCCCTCGAAACCCTCAACTCGTCATGACGTTCTGTAATTGAGGAGAATGTAGAAGAAAACAATTGCGATACTAATAATAAGAAGCCAAAACATTAACCAAATGAATATTTTTTGATTTTCCGTAAACGTAAAAGTTTTAATCGTCCTCTGCATGTCTTTTACGAGCATATAACTTCCAAGGACTAAGACGATTGCACCAACGCTATATTGGAGAACTGGGATCGTCCAAACGGCCAAAAGAACAAGAGCGCCAACAATGAGAATAACGGCATACTTAATTACCTCGTCAACCCAATCAGGAAGTTTGACGGTCAGGAAGAGGAAAATGAGGATGCCTACGAGGAACCAGGCGGGGATGTACATATAAATTCAATGATGTGCACAAAAAACTAAGTTGAAATGATAACGGGGTTTGGTGATTCGCTATACTTCGAATAATCCGCCGTCAATTCCTCTCCGCTCCGGATATCCCTCGCCGCGATAAAATCGTAATTTCCATCGCAGTCTACATTCGCCTCATGACCTCGCATCGGCTCATTGATGTACCAGCCGGGCGTAAGGTTATTGAAACCACCTTTGGGACAACCGTATTGACCATCTTTAATAACACAAAAATCGTCATACATTTTTCTAATCTCTCCGCTCAAGCTTTCCACGTCAACTCGATCCACCCAAATCATCTCGGATTTATCATCTGAAAAAATGTTCGTGCCTTTTGGAATATTACGTATCGCAAAAACGCCAACACCCGCACCAGGCATCCGCGAGGGGCGGAGACGGGTATATGTGTTTACGTGAAGAGATCCGGGCCCGTTTGTTCGTGCTTGTTTATCCAGTATTCCCTTCATTTCTTTCCGAAGAGAATATGCGTCACGGAAAAAGATGAACCCGACAAAGACGAGGGTAATCGATACGAGCATCGGGTGAGGGATTGTCAGCCCCCCAAAGAAAAGCCGTGACAGAAAAAATAGGAGAGTAAGAAGAATACTAATGACGAAGTTAAAATCCAAAAGGTAATACGCGAAGAAATATTCCTCAAATTGTCGGGCTTTTTCACGATCTCCAAAAAAGAAAAAATCCCAATCGATTTTTTGGAATTTGTCCAAGACAGATTCAATGATTCCGTTACGAATGGCATCAATCAATGTTCCGATGATCCACGCCAACAAGAGGAAGGCTCCAGAAGATAAAATGAGACCTGCGAAACCGCTTGTGACGATCCCCTTCCACATTTCCTGGTGTCCATTGAAAAAAGTGAAAGAAATCAGGCCGAGGATAAGGGATCCGGGCAGTACTTCCGATATCATTGGAGGATGTTTTGTGGATATGTCCATAATTATTTCGAATCCCCCGCCGTCCCCGCGGCGATGGAGGCCGCCGGATCCCCGATCACTTTCTTCTCCCTGAACATGTGCCACTGCTGGATGACCGTGAGGACGCTCATCGTGAACCAGTAGAGGATGAGGGCGCCGGGGAGGCCGAAGCCGATGACGACGGTCATGACCGGGAGCATGTACATCATCTGCTTGTTCATCATGGCGGCCATGCTCTCGTCCTGCGTTCCGGGTTTGCCTTCAACGTCTTTCGGCGGCGGCTTCGTGGCGCCGCGCGACATGATCTGCTTTGACTGGATGAACTGGACGGCGCCGGCGGCGAGGGCGAGGATCCAATTCGGCTTCGTGAGGTTCAGGAATCCGAGGAAGACGGGGTTGATCGTCCCCGGGGCCGCGACGAACGGGTAGAGGAGGGACGGGTCGAACGTGCCGATGACCTTGCGGAGCACGGCGTAGAGCGCGATGAAAATGGGGAGCTGGATGAGGAGCGGGAGGCATGACGCGAGCGGGTTCACTTTGTCCTCCTTGTAGAGCGCCATGAGCTCGCGCGCCTGCCCTTCTTTGTCGTCTTTCAGCCGCTTGCGCACCTCGTCGATCTTCGGCTGGAGGAGCTGGAGCGCGCGCTGCTGCTTGATCTGCTGCTGGAAGAGCGGATAGAGGATCAGCTTGACGATGATCGTGAGCACGATGATTGCGACGCCGATGTCATGGCCGGGGATCACGTTGTACAGCCACACGAGGAGGTTCAGGATGGGCTGGGTCAGGATGAGGGTGAAGATGTTCATGGGTGGAGGCTCGGGCGTCGGGCGTCGTTGCGTCGGGCGTCGGCCGAACCGACGCAACGACGCAACGGGCTCTTACGCTTTGACTTCCTTAGGTTCTTCAGACTTCTCTTCAGCCGGCGCTTCCTCTTCAACGGCGGCTTCTTCCGTCTCCTTGTCCGCTTCCGCGGTGCGTTCGGCTTTTTCGCCGTGCTCGTCGAGAACCGCGGCGGCGTCTTCTTCATCGGCGGCGTGCGGATCGGCGTCTGCGGATGATTCGATGGATGCGTGGGCGGATTCTGCGGCGGGTTCGGCGATGATTTCGCCGACGTCGGAGTCGGCCTTGATGGCGCCGCCTTCTTCGGCGATCGTGATCTTCCAATTCGTCAATTTTGCGGCGAGGCGCACGTTCTGCCCGCCCTTGCCGATGGCGAGCGAGAGCTGGTCCGCGGCCACGGCCACGCGCGCGAGGTGCGCGTCATGGTCGATGTCGACGCGGTTCACCTTTGCGGGCGAGAGCGACTGCGCAACGAATGCGGCCGGGTCTTCGGACCACGCAATGACGTCGACTTTTTCCCCGCCGAGTTCGCGGATGACGGCCTGGATGCGCGTTCCCCGCTGTCCGATACAGGACCCAATCGGATCGATCGCGTCGTCGTTCGTGGTCACGGCGACTTTCGTGCGGCTGCCGGCTTCACGGGCGATGGATTTGATGACCACGATGCCGTTTGCGATTTCCGGGATTTCCTGTCCGAAGAGCGCGGTCACGAGGTCGGGATGCGAACGCGAGAGGCGGATCTCCGGCCCTTTCGGCGTCATCGTGACTTCGCGGAGGAGCGCTTTGAGGCGCGTGCCGGGGTAGTACCGTTCGGTCTCGATCTGATCTTCAGGGAGGAGGATGCCCGTGGCGCGCCCGAGGTCGATCAAGACGATACGCCCTTCGCGGCGCTGGACCGTGACGTTCATCAATTCGCCTTCGCGTCCTTTGAAGTCCTCGAAGATGACGCCCCGTTCCGCTTCGCGGAGTTTCTGCATGACGACCTGCTTCGCCGTCTGAGCGGCCATGCGCCCGAACGCCGCCGGGATCGAGAGCTCGACGCGGATTTCCTCGCCGATCTTCGCGTCCGGCTTCACGTCGCGCGCGTCGCGGATCATGATCATCGTCTTCGGGTTGAACTTCGGCTCCTCGTCTTCCGCGGGGACCTCCGACGGAGGCGGCGCGTCGCGCCGGCCGAACGGGCGGAACGGCTCGTCCGGGACTTCGGGGATGCCTTCCGGGAATTCCATGTCCTCGACGACCGTTTTCACGTCGAACACGCGGATGCCGGCCGTGAGGCCGTCATACTTCTCCGGGTCGAACTCGACCTGGATGTTCTGGTTCTTGTTCCCGAAATCCTTCCGGTACGCGGCCGCGAGCGCGGTCGCGATCGTCTCGATGACGGACTCGAACGGAATGTTCTTCTCGTCGCAGATCTGTTTGATCGCTTGGGAGATTTGGCTTGCCATAGATGAAGAGGTCAGAGGTCAGAGGTCAGAGGTCAGACTGAATCCGACTGACCTCTGTCCTCTGTGCCCTGTGCCCTAAATAAAGTGACCTGTCCGTTCCGGAGCAGGTCAATGCAAGCAGAGTAGCAGAACCCTTTGAGGACGTCAACAGGCGAGTCGTGACGCACTGGTGCATTCTTGGTTGATAGCCGGTCCAATTTGATACGAGGTTAAGCCCTGAATTTGCATTGAAGATCAAAATACCGCTTGAAATGAGGCATGTACAAGCCAACATGTCCGTATTGTCATGCGAGAAAAATCGTTCGATTTGGCCACCCAAGATGGAGGTGCAAGCGGTGCAAACGGACATTCCGTTTAAAGCGAAGAGATCTCCGTGACCGCGCGGCAATCGCGGGGTACGTCTTGGACCGATCGACGTATCGACGACTTGGTGTCCGTTGGAACGTCGACCACACGACGGCCATTCGAAGAGTCCAACGCGCACTCAAGAGACGACGACCACTCCTCCTGCGAACAAAGCAATCCCTTCCCTCGTGTGACGGCATCGTCATCCTCGACGGGAAGCACGCTCCCGTGAACGGGGAGCTCCACACCCTCTTCGTCGCCTGGGACCGGGGACTGGGACTGCCCATCCATTTCATCCTCGCAAAGGGAGGAGAGAAGGAGCTTTGGTACTGGAAGATGATGACGGACCTGAAGCATATCGGATATGTCCCAAAAGGCTTTGTTTCCGATGGGATTTCGACGTTGAAGGAATACCTCTCCGAGGCCTTCCCTGACCTCCCCCATCAACGATGCACGGTCCACGTCTTCCTTGCGGCGAGAGCCAAGCTCGGAGGCGGGAGGAAGACGAGTGAGCGGATGGATACATTCATCGAATCGATCCAACGCATCCTCTGGTCAGGGTCTCTGGTCCGTGCGAAGAGGAGATGGTTCAGACTCTGGAAGAGACCCGACCTCACGAAAAAAGAGCGTGCCGTTCTCGAATTCATTTGGCCTGCCCTTCCGGAGTGCTTCGTGTGCAGAGACCTTCGCTGGAGGCACCTTAACCTTCCCCGATCATCCAATGCCATCGAGAACGTCATGGGCCAGATCGAGGCGAGATTGAAAACGAGGCGAGGGACAAAATCCCTCGCCTCGACACAGCTCCTCGTGAACGAACTTCTACTTCAAATCAGACGACAGACCATCAACCAAGAATGCACCAGTGCCAGTCGTGAGTCGTGAGAAAGAATCGGATGGATTGATCACCATATCAACAAGGCCGTCCATGCCATGGACGGCCTTTTTATACTCACGACTCGTGACTCACGACTCACGACTTCCTAAGCGGCTTCCTGCAGATCCACGTCAACGGGGATATCCAAATCGTCGCTCGGAAGCTCGACGTCGATTGGGATGTCCAGATCCCCTCCGCTCGCGCCGGGCATTTTCGCGGCGTTGCGCTTCACGATCTCGTCGAGGATCGCATTCATCTTCATGTCCGCTTCGTAAAAATCCCTCGACGCGCCGACGTAGCCCTCTTCCGCGATCCGGAACCGCTCCATGAGCGTCGTCGCGTCGATCTCGCGCGACCGGCGTTCAAGGTCGAGCCGCACGCCTTCGTCCGCTTCCGTTTTCCACCTCGTCGAAAGTTCGATGCGCGCAATTTCGTCGTAGACGTCCGATGCCCGCTGTTCAAGGGCCTCGCGCTGGCCCTTCATCGCAATTTTCCGCTCGTTGCTCTTCCGCCACCATTTGAGTTCGCCGCGAAGCCCAACGAGGTTCTCTTCGGCGCGCTCGAGGAACGCCGTCAGCTTCGCCCTAGCCCCGCTGTCGCCCTTCACCGTTTTCAGGCGCGCTTTCGCTTCTTGGACTCCGCGCTCGGACTTCATGATGCCCTCGAAGAGCGCTTCCCCGTGCGGATCGTCCCCCTCCTTCTTTTTCAGCCGTTCGGTGATCCGCGCATGCTCCTCGTTCAATTCCGCAAGGCGCTTCCCCGAAGACCGGCGCGTCGTTTCGATTGATCGTTCGATTTTCTTGATGGCATCGCCGATCGCCTTTCGATTATCCACGCCGGCGAGGACGGCGTCGTACACGCCCTTCTTTTCTTGGAGTACGAGGAGGAGCTCGCCGCGACGCTGCTCGACGGCTTCGAACTTCGCGCGAAGCGTTTCCATGGGATCGCGTCCGATTTCAACGTTGACGTCCACCGGGACCGAGCCGGATTCGGGACGCCCGTAGAAGAGGTTCTTGACCGTCGGGCGTTCGCCCGCTCCCGCGTTCCCCTTGTCTTTTTCGGCGATGGCCACTTCCGCCATCTTCGCCCAGATCCCGGATTCGATTTCGAGGTCGCGCAACACTTCCTGCTGCCAGCGTCCCTGAAGGACCGACCTCGCCCAGTCATGGTCTTTTTGGATCTTCTTCATCGCCGGACCCACGGCGCGGAGCACGGCGCCGGGCGTCGCCTCGAACACGTTCTTCAACCCGGTCACGTTCCCCTCGCCATCCATTGAGAGCTCGCGCTCGTATTGCTCCTCCTCTTCCCCGACCATCGCCTCCGCGTTCCACCTCGCGGTCTCCCGCCACTCTTCCCGGAGCGCTTCAAGCCGCCCCTCCTGCTCCTTCGCGATCGCGATGATCCGGCTTGCACTCTCCTCCGCTTTTCCTTTCGATGCCTCCCGGATCCGCTTCGCTTCCGCAAGGATCGCCTCCGTCTCCGCTTTCAGTTTCGCAATGCGCTCGTCGCGCTCACGGATCCGCGCAAGGACGATTTCTTTCTGCTTGATCTGAAGATCCCCTTGGGCATTGAGTTCGCGGTATCGCCGCAATTGTTCTTGCGACGCCTCGTCTTCGCCCATCCCCTTCCGCATCTCTTCGAATGCCTTCGCCCCTTCGGGGTGTTTGGCTTTAAAACGGCTAAGCCGGTGTTCACCTACTGTTTTATCATGCATCCGGTTCACGCCCCTTCCCCCAATAGGCAACCCCCGCTCCCGATCTGCGGCGCGGAGCTTCTCCAGTTCATCGTGGAGCATTGCCTCTTTGGGCGAGAGCTCCTCGACGTCTTCGATCTCCTCGAGGTGCTCGATCTCCGGCGCATCCGCGTCCCCGCCTTTCAGCGCGCGCAAATTCGGTTTCGGCCGCGGCGGCTCGCGGACCGGCTGAAGACTCTCTTCTTTGAATTTCGACATAGAGTTGGGGTGGTGTTCTGGGACGATTGTAGCATCGTTTAGGGCACAGAGCACAGAGCACAGGACACAGGAACTTTCCCCCTGTGCTCTGTGCCCTGTGCTCTGTGCCCTAGATGGCTGACCCCGGGATGAGCTGCAGCGCGCCTGGGAACACGATCCACGGTCGGTCCGTGCCGCTCGAGTCCAGGCACTCGTTCGGACCGATTGACTTTGAGAAGTTCACGTTGTCTTTCGTCTTCGAGGCGTCGTAGCAGCCGCCGTTCGGGTGGAGGATGACCGCGCCGGAAAGGTCGATGGGCGCGCCGTGCGGGTTCGTGTCTCCGCGGCACTCGCCCGTGCACCAGCCCCAGTTGTCGATGAGCATGACGCGCGGCGTGAAGAGACAGCGGTTGTTCGATTTTTCGTAGCAGCCTCCCGGAGGCGCCATTGAATCAACGCACGCATCGCCCGCGGCGCACTCTCCGGACGTCGTGCATGTCTTGCTCAGGTCCCGAGAACACCGCTTCGTTCCGCCGCACGTATCCCCTTGACTCGGCGGGACGGCGCACGCGTACGCGTGGCGGAACTCGAGGTAGCGCGCGTCGCAGGCGTCCTGACTGTTGCCGAAGGGGACGCGCTTTTCGCACATGCCCTGTTCCCCGCCGATCGCGCACTGCGTGTCGTTGTAGCAGCGCACGTTCGTGTTGTTCGTGCAGTTGCCGTACGTCTGGCAGGACCCGCCGCCCGGCGGGCAGTCGTTGTCCGTCTCGCACGTGAGCCCGGGCGTGTCCGTGCACTCCTTCGACGAGCCGCAGTACGGCTTCCGGTTCTTCATGAACGCGTCCGGCAGTTCCGAAATCGTCCCGTCGCCCCAGTCCACGATGACGCGCCGGAGCGGCATCTGCTCGTGCGAGGCCCATGCGTAGAACCGGAGCGTCGCGACGTGACTCCCGATCCCGCCGTTCGCCACGCCGCCCACGCTCCCGTCGAGCGACAGCGTATCGAGCCCGGCCACGCGGCACTGCTGGCCCTGGCACGCGCGGACGTCCGGCGCGGCCGTATGCGGCGGCACGGGGCTGTAGTAATTCACGTAGTTGTAGTTCAGCGCCGTCCCAATGGTGCCCGCGGCCGCGTTCGGATTCAGGAACTTCGGCGTGTAGAGGCCGGCCGTGATGTCCGTGGGGAGCGGCGCGCTGTCGACCACGCTCGCACCCTTATTCCCGAGATCGTACCCGAAGAGCCCGCAGTACTCGTCGTTCGGGTCCGTGCAGTAGTTCGGCCGCGGCCAGTACCCCGCCGGATGCGTGCAGATGTTCGTATCGAGCGCCGGATCCGTTTCGAGACGAGGGTGATGCGGATTATTGTTCGGATCTGCCGCCGCGCCGTTCTGACCGCCAGGCCAACACGCATCGCTCGCCAGCGTCCAGCCGAACGACGGATCGCCGCTCGTCACCGGAGCGCAGTTGTCCACGTCGCTGTCCTGTTTCCCTGCGGGCTTGCAGTCGTTGTCCGTGCCGCACGCCGCGCCCGCGCGCACGCCCCCGCGGCACGTCCCCGCGATCTGGCTCGACGCGGGCGGACAGTCCGTATCGGCCGTGCACGACTCCCCGTTCCGTATTCCGCCGCTGCAGAAACGAAGGAAATTACCCGCTCCCGAAGCCGCCGGACACGTTGGCACCGGCACGTCGCGGAACATGAGCGCGACCGATTCGCACGCGCCGTAGTGGGCGTACATCATGTAATTATTCGCGCTGCTCCATCCCGTCCCCTTCTGGATCGACACGTACGGAGGCGAAGCGATTTCAGCGACATTGATGAGGCCGGAAGCGTTATTGATCACGACGTTGTACGTCGAAAACGCGGTCACGTTCGGTACGGTGAAGAAGATCAGCGGATTGAACCCCGGTTGGAGCTTCATGAGCGGTCGGTCATCCCATGACTCATAGGTGAGAACGATGGGCTGTAAAATGGACGCGCTCGGTGGTGGGAACGCCGAAGGGGAAATCCACGTCGGGTAGAGCATCGACTGGGCTCCGGCCGCCCCCGCATACTGCCCTGCGGTCTGCTGGACATCGTACGGGACGGCCGGCGCGAACGCCGCAAGTGCCGCAGCCCGATTGTCATATGCCTCCAACCCCAACTGGTCGTTCGTCCCCTGCGCGTAATAGAAGCCGGAGCCCGGCGCGCCGCCACCGTACGACCGGTACGGATCGGAGAATGCCTTATCGTAATACCCAAGGTTCGACCACGGCGCCCCGAAAACCGTCGAAACGCTGAACCGGTTGTTCGAATCCCCGGACGGCCACCAGTTGCGCGCCTCGAACGTGCAGTCCTTGTCTTCCGCGCACTGCGCCCAGGGCGAACCGGCGCACGTCCCGTATGCGTCGCTCTGATTGACCTTGCTGCAGGTCCCTGACGTTCGGGCCTGCGGACACTCGTGGCTCACATCCGAAAGCTTCGTGCAGTAGCTCGCATACGTATTCGCCGTCACGTTCGGGATGGACTCCTTCACGAGACCCGGATCGCGGACGCTGTCCTGGCAGCGGAAGGCACCGGCTTTGACGGCGTCCGCGCGCGAGCAGCCGGTTTCTCCGGGCGAGCCCGCCGTCCCATCCCACGTGCACGGGTTTCCCGAAGCGCCTCCGGGCGGACAGTTCGCGCCCTGACACCGGTAGTTGCCCCCGACGAGGCTCGTCCACTTCTGGTCGATCGAGGGGCCGAGGTTCGAATCCGTCTGCGTATACCCCTGGAAGAGGACGCACGCCCCATACTGCGGCGTCGGGATGCCGTCGATTTCCTCCATCGGCGCGATGTGGCAGATGTCCGGGTCGCCCGTGCAGTCGAGGCCGCGGTTCACGCCGCTGAACACGTTGCACGCTTTCTGCGTGAAGACGTTCGTCGCGTTCAGACTGCCTTTGACGCACGTCCCGCCGTACCCGCAGTACTGTTTGGCGAGCGTTATTTTCGTCGCGTCCGCGGTCGGTCCGCTCACCTTGTCGAGGTTCGGGCACCACTGGCCGAACTCGGGGCTCGATCTGTTCGTGCACGCCCAGTCGCTCCGCGAGACGGCGCGCGAGTTGTACCCGTAGATGCGGTAGATCCGCGCGAACACGTTCGAGAGGAGGCCCCAGTTGCTCGTCGGGTACTTCGTCGCCTGGAAGTACGTCTGGCCCGGATACGTGAACGTGGGCGGGTTCAGCGGGTTCACTTGGGACTGCCGGACGCCGGACATGTAGAGGGGCTGTTTCCCGGCGTCGCCGGTCGCGAGCGACGCGCCGAACGGGATATTCGTCGTGTTCCAGGAGAACCCGTTCTTCAGCGCGAAGCCGCTGTCCGCGGAATTCCGGTCCGTGAACGCGGCGGTGTCGTGGCTGTCTTTCGAGACGGTTTCGAGGAGCTCGCGGCACACGTCCGCGCTGTTCATCTTCATCGTCATGTAGATGTACCGCGTTTCGCCGCCCGGCATGCACGTGGAGACCCACAAGCCCACGAACTGGAACGGCCCGGTGAGCTGTTCGGGCGAGACGGAGAGCGGATCGAGCCCGTTCTCGACCGAGTTCACGTCTTCGAACACGGCGCGGATGGCGAACCACGGGTGATCCGACTGGCACTTCCCGTAGAGCGGGTGCGTCGAAAGCATGTCGAGGGACTCGCGGCCGATGTCGGGCGAAAACGCCATGAACTTGTCCTGCCCCTGGGCGCGGTAGTCGAGCTCCCACGTCTTCATGTAGCACGTGCCCTCGTCCGGCGCGCGGTCCGTGTCTTTCAGGTAGCAGTCGACTTTGACCGGGATGCCCGTGGAGCTCCCGTCCTCGGTCACGATCTGCGCGTTCTTCCGGTCAAGCGTTCCGCCGCCGTCCTGGAGGTACTTCGTGAAGTTCGCATGCCACTGGTCGTCGACGCCCTTCCACGACTTCCGGTTGCCGTCGTAATCCTTCACGTGGACGTCGGCCCACTCCTCGCCGTACCCGCAGCCGATCTTGCCCGCCGGGACGGAGAACTCGAAATTCGCGATCGCATCCTCGGTCGAGTAGTCGAGGACCGTCTCCTTATCCGTGGGCTTGTAGCCGAGCGACGCGTACGCCACGTCGACCGGGTTCATGAGGAATGCGTACTCCGCGTACGACCGGTTCGTCCCCTGGCCGTTCGTGACGAGCCGCATCGTCTGCGTGTTGTAGATGTAGGACTGGTCCTCGTCGTCGATCTGCTCGCACCGGTGGCCGCTCTGCGTCCCGTCGGACGTGATGCCGTCGAGCGATGCGCCCGCCTCGTTCCCCGTGCACCCGCCGACGAAGAGGAAGTTCACGCAACTCCCGTCGGACGTGAACCAGTCGGCGTAGAATAGCGCTTTGATGGCGCCGGAACGTCCCACCGCTGTTCGGCGTGAAGCCCACGCCCGCGGAACAGTTATAGTCCTTGCCGCACGCAACGGTCTGACCGGGAGAGACGGCTGAATTGAGCAGGGAAAGCGTGGTCTGGGTGTCGGCGTATGACGGGAAGAACGGCCCTGTGAGCGGATTCAGGGCAAGCGCAACATTGGCCCCGTTGATCCCTTCGCGCGGCACGTCTTTCGGGATCCAGCTCGCGGGCCAGAACTGCTGGGACCTCGGATTCCGGACCGGGCTCGAGCAGTAGTAGCGGCCCGAGGACTGCGGCGGCTGGAAGCCGGCCGTGGGCTGCCAGTGGTACTGGTCGCCGGGACCGGTGAGGATCGGGTTCGGGTTCCAGAGGAGGCATTCGCTCTCGGACGAGCCGCCCGCGCGCGGGCGCGAGATGTCGTACTCAAGACACTGGCCCGTGACGCCGCGGACGAGCGTGGCGTCGGACAGCGGAACGCACGACCCGGATCCGCACTGCTCGTTCTGCTGGACGTGCGGCGCCTGGTAGTTCGCGTCGGCCGTTCCCGTCGCGCCGCCGCCCGAGGGCTGGATGCTCCCGGCGATCGAGACGTCCGCAATGCACGGGAGCCCGTCGCGCGGACCGCCCTGGCAGATCGCGTTCACGACGTCGGTGGAGAGGGGCGCGTAGAACTTGTTCGGCCCCTTGTAGCTCACCTTCTTATACACGCACTCGCAGTCTTCCCCGTATTCGCAGAACGTGGCGTTCGCGTACCCGTCGACCACGCGCTTCGGGCTCGGCGGGTTCACGGAATCGTCCCACTGGAGGACGTACGCGTTGCCGAACGGCGCGTTCGCCTCGGGCGACGCCTTGCACTGCGTGTTCGGGAACGCGCGCGAGAGCATTTGGTCGAGCGTGGGATTCTCATCCTGCGTGAACCGCTTCTCAAGGAACGGGACGACGAGGTTGTCCGACACGATCGTGGAGGCGGAGCTCCCGACCGTGGCCGGCTTCTCCTGGTCGACCGCGAGCCAGCACAGGCTGCCGTTCGGATCAAGCTTGCCGTCCGCCGTCGTGCGAAGTCCAAATGCCCCGGTCTGCGTGAAGACGCAGAGGTACGGCACGAGGCCGGGGGCCGACGCGATCGAAGCGGCTTGCGCCGGATTTGGCGGCGTCACGAGATTTCCCGGTGTCGTCATCGGCACGGCAACGCCGAGGCGGTAGTCCTTCTTCAGCGCGCTCGAGATGCGCGGATCCGTCGAGATGTACGACCCGATCGGCTTCAACAGCGTGTCCATGACCTGGAAGTGGCTGGGCACGGTCACGCCTCCGTAGTCGACGGCACCAAAGCCCGTGGGACGGCTTGCGTACGTCGCCGCATCCGTGACCCTGAACGGCTGGAAGATGGTCAGGCCCGTGTCCTTCCGGTCCACGTAGCTCGTGCAGAACGGGATGCCTTCGGCGCCCGTCTCGCCGGACGCGTTGCAGAGTTTCAGGTCCGAGCAGATATTCTTGAACGACCCGTCCGACTGGTCGTACACCGTTTCGCCGGTCCCGCACGCGAGCCACTGCGAACACGCGCGGTCCGCTTTCACTTTCACGATGAGGTTCGTGTCGTTGCACGGGTGGAACGGCGCTTGGCTCGCGAGACATTGGGAGAGCCCCAATTGGCCGACCCCCGCATGGGTGAGACAGATCGGCAGACCCGTCGCGTCGTCACAGAAGGCCCCGACCTCCAGGCTTCTCGCTTTTGCGCATGCAGGATTGCTCGGCTGGCCGACGCAATCGACCGGTCCGACCGGGCGGTACGCGCGTTCCTTGTATGCTTCCGCCGTTGCGGCCGAGCTGTACGAGAGATTGCTGTTGGATGTGTCGCGGAAGAGGACACACCCGTTCCCCGGATCGACCTGGCCGTTGCAGCTCTCCATGTCGAGCCGGCTGTCTTTCACGACAAAGTACGGACGGCCCATGGGATGGAGCGGGTCGCTCTTGTCGTTCGGGTCGCGGAGTTCCGTGCATTCAGCCTGGGGTTCGGGGCAGGTGGCCGTCCAGCCGCGGTACGTTTCACCCGCGGGGTAGAGAGACGAATCCGCACCGGCCCAGGCGTTGTACCCGGCATCGCCCGTGTACCGGAGGCCGAACGCGCTGCCGGTCACGAGCCGGTCGATGTAGCACGGACAGTCCGTGCCGACTTTGAACCAGCCGTCGTACGTCCGTCCGCTGAACCGCGCCTGATCCGTTGCGGAGAGCCCGCACGTCTGGCCGATGACAACGCCTTCCTTATACTCGCACGCGTGGTCGCTCGGCGCGCGGAAGTACGCGGTCCCGGATTCTTTGGCCGCGTTGTACGTATACGCCTCGCAGAAAAGTTCGGGCTCGGAGCAGAGCGCCGTGTCGTACGCGGACGGATCGTCCTTCAGGTAGACGGTCTTGAACGGACCGCCGGATGACGATGACGCCGGCTGCAACGCGAGCCGGTCCTGCGTGAACTGCGGGAGGCCGAACGCGCGGCAGCCCTTTGCAGATGCCGGACACATCTTCGCCTTCGCGGGGATGTAGTACGCGTACGCGTCCGCCGGATTCACGGTGACTTCGGTCGTATTCCCCGCGCCCGGCTTTACCCAGCGCGTCTCGTACGGCGAATCGCTGTTCTGCGTGTTCACGAACGCCGAACACCCGATCGCGCTCTCGCGGCAGAGGCGGCTGAACTGGCGCGCGTTCACGGTTCCGCCGGTCCGCGCCGTATACGCGTCGCAGCCGAGCATCGCATGCGGCTCGGCAATGCCTTCGGGCGTCTGGTCGCAAGCGGCCGGCGTCTGCCACGAATCCTTAATGACGTACGACACGTCGGACACGCGTTCGACGCGGATCTTGTCGATGAACGTCGTCACGTTCCCGAGGTTCCCGATCGTGATCTGCGTTGACGTGGCGCTCGCGTCGCCGCTGAACGGGCCGACGCGGAACACGCGCCAGTCGGACGCGAGGGTCGGCGACCCGATCGTCGAGGCCGCACCGGCGCTGACCGACGTGATCGTGATCGCCGCCGGGGTTCCGGCGCGCTTCGCCCAGAACGAGAGTTCGTAGAGGACGCCCGGCTCCGTGGGCGGCGCAAAGGAGATGCTCCCGCTTCCGCCCGGAACGATCTTCAGCGACTGGTCGCCCACGAGGACGGATTCCGTTGAGAGGGCGAGTGCGGCGCCCGACGTCCCGGCCGTGACCTGGGACGCATACCCGGCATCCGTGAAGTCCTGGCTCCACACGAGCGCCTGCGATTTCCCGGCCGTGCCAACGTACCCGCGGCATCCGGCAACGGCGGGCGCGCAGGATTTCGACTGCGAGCCGATTGCTTCGTACGTGCATGAGTTCGTCTGTGCATTGAAGGATCCGCCCGTGAGCCGGCAGTCCGCTTCGTCCGACCGGTCAAGCCGGAACTGCTGGCAATTCGCGTCCGAAAGGATCGTCTGGGACTCGAAGCGGTAGAACACGTTCCCCTGCGGATCGTAGAACTGGCGGCAGTCCGGATCGAACCCTCGGAGGTACGTGTCGGCGTTGCAGTCTGCCGGCGATTTCAGGACGCCGTCGGGCCCGGGACGCTGGAGGATGGCCGGCCCTTCGGGCGCCGGCGCTGTGAGGTCGCGGATCATGCTCCACGTGCGGAGCTGGTACCCCGTCTCTTCGGACCCTTCCCACGTGTAGTACGTCTGCGAGGCGTCACTCGGCTGCTGGCAGAGCCGGAGGTAGCTGTACGCGCCGGCCTGGTCGCCGCCGTTCGCGGCCGCGCCGAGATTCGTGAACTGCTCGCAGCCGACGTCCGCGGCCGTGCAGAACCGGGCCGTGTCCGGGATGAAGTAGGCGACCGTTTCGTCATTCGGATCGTCGAGGAGCGGGTTCGAGGGATTGTGCGTGTAATCGAACGTCGACGGCTGCTTCCGGAATTCCGCGTACCCGACGCATTCGGCCGGACACGCATCGACCGGCGAGAGGACCGCCGGAATTTCCGGGCTGTCCGGCTGGCGCGCGAGGCGGTACCCGTTGCACCCGGCCTCGTTCTCGCGGCAGACCTTCGCGTAGCTCGCGCAGAGCGGGTTGTCGGTGTCCGCGCCCGTGCAGTTGAGCTCGGGCGGCGGAATCTTCATGTCGATCGTGTCGAGCTGCGGATTGACGCCTTCGCCGAACGGCGTGGCGACCTCGGACTCCTCCAACTGGACGGCATCGATGAGCGGCGGCGCCCCGGTCCCGTCCGACAGGAGGACGATCCCCCACGCCGCGCCCGCCGGCGGAACGAACGAACACTCATACCGCTGCCAGTCCGTTCCGATCGTCGCCGGGATGTCGATGCCGGTGATGGACGCGTTCGGAGTGCATCCGGAACTCTTGAAGTAATTAACCGTCGTCATCATGCCGACATACTTCGACGGCTGGAGATTCGGATCATTTCCCTGGAGACCGTAAAAATGGATCGTCACTCCCGCCCGGGACGGCGGCGCGTCGCCCTCGCGGGCGTACGCTGAAAGCGTGTACTGATGCGACGGATCCACGCGAACGAGCTGGCCCAATAACGGCGCGCCCGGCGGCACGATGGCGCGCGCGCCGTCCGCCGACGGATCTCCGACCGTCACGGTCGGCACGGTATCGTTGAGCGCGGTATAGTGCGTGCCGTCCGCGACCTGGCCGTCCGTCAGCCGATGCCATCCGAGGAGCTCGCCCGTCGTACTCGTATCAAGGAGTTCAAAGGAGCCGTTCTGAAGAAGATTGACGCCGAGCGACCCCGGGACGACCGTCTTCAGTTCGGTGCACCCGTCATTCGATGCGTCGCACGAGGCGGCCGTTGCGTTGAAGTAGACCTTGCCGAGCGGCCCGCCGTACGTGGCCGTCCACGCGTCCGCGCCCGCGGACGGATTCCGCGTCGTCGCATACCACATGCACCCCACGTTCGACGCGCTGCAATTCCCGTAGTCGACCGTGCTCCGGAGGTACCCGATCGGCTTCGCGTTCGTTCCGCGCGGCGTGAACATCCGGCAGCTCACGTACTGCTCGCTGCAGGACTGCGCCTCGAACTGCCAGAACGGCTGTTCGGCCATGCAGTACCCGTACCCGCCCGTGCACTTCCCGTCCGCGTCGCGCCGGAGGCACGTCACCGTATCCTGGCATTCGTACATGCGGTCCGACGTCCCGGACATGAGCGTGTTCCCGTACCCCTTCACCATGCACTTCGACGGGAGCGCTTCAAGGACCCAGTTCGGATCAATGAGGTGGCACCACGGGTGCGCGGCATCAAGCGTCCCGGCCGCGCTTCCTCCGGCGCCTGCCGACGTATCGTAATTGCAATCATCAAATTTCGAGAGGACTTCCCCGAACGTGACGCACCCCTGGCCGCCCGTGCACCGCTCCTGGTTTCGCGGGCGACTCCGCGGCGAGCTCCCAGCCGATCGGGATGATCCGCGCGAGCCGGAGCTTTCGGAGGTTCGCCACGCAGAAGCGGTCGCCGTTCGCGGCGCACGTGGGATCCTGGTTCTGTTCGATGTCGGAAGACGGGATGAGCTTCGCGTTCGTGTTGATGAACCCCTTGTCGAGCGCTTCGCGGACCGTCATGCCGCCCTGGGTGAGCGCGAGCGCGAGGTTCGCGTCGATCGCGCACGACCAGCGCGTGCGCCCGGCGCCCGAACATGACGCCTGGAGTTCCGCGAGGACGTTCTCCTCTTCGGCGGCCGTGAGCTTCGGCGTGAGGATGTCCTTAAACTGTTCGGAGAAAATCTGCTGGGGCTGGGTCGTCTGCGCGGGCGCGGCGAACGGGTTCGTGAAATCGATCGACCCGCTCGAGCCGCTCGTCGACGGCTGGAAGAGCCCCTTCATGACCTTCGAGAGGAGCTTCGAGGCGAGCGTGTTCACGAACGTGGAGAGCGTGGCCTTCCCGATCTCGACGAAGCCGAGCTGGAACGCGTTCCCGATGACCGCCATCCGGTTGTAGTTCTCGTTCGCCGCGGGCTGGTAGATGAGCTGCTGGTTGAAATTCTCGCGCACGGTCTGCGACGGCGTCTTGATGTTCCCGGTCACGAAGTCCGTGACGGGCTTGTACCCGCCGCCTTCGAGCCGGTCGAGGATGGCGCCCTGCTCCTTCCCCGCGATCGCGTCCAAGAGCGGCGTGTGGAGGGAAAGCGCGTACGAGAGGTCGTTCCCGCCCATCTGGAACGTCGCGCCGATGTTCGCGAGCGCGTCGGCGTTCGAGAGCGACGCCGCCGCCGTGGACCAGTTATGCGTGAGCTGGGACCAGGGGCACTTCGGCGTGGGCCGCTTCAGCGGGATCGCAAGGTCGGGAATGGAGAGCGCGAGCTGGAGGTTGACCGCCTGCCAATTCGGCGGCTTGCAGAGATTGAGTCCAAACTGGCTCGTGAAGTCCGTGGAGAGCGTGGCGACGAATTCGCCGGCCGCGTCCTTTGCCGTGTCCGCGAGGTATGTGCCGAAATTCTTCCCATAGAAGAGCGGGCCGCTCGCCGGCCCCCCGTTCGCGATCCATGACGCCGTATCGTACGCCATGGTCTGCGCCATGTACGTCGCCGCGTTCAGGAACCCGTACATCGCGGCCGTGAGGAGCTGGAACTCGATCGCATTCTCGACGCGATCGGTCATCCGCTGGGCCACACCGACGTCCGTGCAGAGGCCCAATGCCGGATTGACGGTCATCACGTTTGCGCAAGGAGTCGGTTTGATCGGCGGTCCGACGGTCGACTGCCACATCGCCTGCTGGGCATGGACTTCGTAGACCGCGCCGAAGACGCCGAAGACGACCGGGTTCGTGAACGCGATCGCCGCGACAAAAATGCCGAGGAGCAGGGTCGCTCCCCACTTCTGCACGCCGGCGGTCCGGCGGATGTTACTGCGGCGACGCTTGGGATCCATTCGTTTGGGTGGTTGTTTGTCCGTCTGCGGCGGATGGCGCGTCGGATGACGTTCCCGCCGTCGTTCCCGTTGCGCTTCCGGCCTGACCGTAGGCCGCCGAGTCGTACGCCTGGAGGAGCGCGTCGTCCGAGTACTGGCCGAGTTCGGTATCGCTCATGCCTCGCATCTTCAGGAATTGCCGGATCGCGGCCGGATCGCGCGGCGGAACGCCCGCGGACGCATCGCCGGCCTGTGCCGTCGGGGCGGTTGCACCGAGACTGTCCGCCGTGACGGTCGACGACGCCGTTGCCGTCGCGCCGAACGCCGAGTCGCACGTCTGCCCTTCGGCGCAATTCGGATCCGTACCGCGCGCGATTTCGATGTTGTCCGGAATGCCGTCGGAATCCGAATCCGCGAGGTACGGCGAGGTGTGGTACACGTTCAGTTCGCTCCAGTCCGAAATGCCGTCGCCGTCCGTATCCGTCTCCTTCAGCTTCTGCTCCTTCTCCGCGTCGCTCGGACCGAGCGTCCGCTGGAACGCGATGAACTCGGAAAGCGACGCCGTGAACGGACGGTTAAGCGTCCTCCGGACCTGAACGATGGAAAGGACGATCGCGATGATTCCGCACACCATCAACACCCCCACCGTAATTTTTTTTTCGCGCGTGAGGGATTCAAAGAAACGTTTTTTCGGCTCGTTGTCAGGACCTCCCATAAGAGGATGGAGGATGCCGACAGTATAGCATGGGGCCAGTCGTGAGTCGTGAGTCGTGAGTCGTGAGGAAAGCCAAAGGACAGGGGTCAAGCCCGCAAGCCGATCCCCGCGTCTCCTCACGACTCACGACTCACGACTCACGACTGGCCTCACCCCTGCCGCTCGACGTCCTCGCCGAGGCG
Source organism: Candidatus Uhrbacteria bacterium (assembly GCA_963835915.1). GTDB lineage: Bacteria > Patescibacteriota > Patescibacteriia > 2-12-FULL-60-25 > 2-12-FULL-60-25 > 2-12-FULL-60-25. Next base: position 140,281 of record CAWIHE010000004.1, on the reverse strand, counting down.
GGTTACCATAGATAGACGATATGTTCTCCCCCACGCACCCCTCGCTTCCCGACTGGGCCTCGCCGCTTGAAGAAGGCCAGCTCTCCGTTGACGTGTTCCGCGACAAGAACGAACTCGTCATCCGCTCGACGGTCGCCGGCGCGAAGCCCGAAGACCTCGACATCTCCGTCCACGGCGACCTCCTCACAATCCGCGGCAAGCGCGGCATGGACCGCGAGGTGAACGAAGACGACTGGTACTACCGCGAGTGCTACTGGGGCAGCTTCAGCCGCTCGATCGTCCTCCCGTACGAAGTAAAGGCGGGCGAAACGGAGGCCTCCTTGAAGAATGGCGTATTAGAGATCCGTCTTCCGATTACGGATGCCGGCGAGAAGAGTATCCAGGTGAAGATAAAGGAATAGTCACGAGTCGTGAGTCGTGAGTCGTGAGTCCGGCTTAACCCCTCACGACTCACGACTCACGACTCACGACTTTTCATATGAAGGAAGAACCAGCCCACAACGAGAAGAAACCCGTCGAAGAAAAAGCCCGCATCAACGCGGCGATCATCTGGACGCTCGTCGCGGCGGGGATTGCCGCGGTCGTCATCGGGCTCGGCGCGTTTGCGGTCTACGGATACGAACGGCTCTACACGAACCGGATTTTTCCGGGCGTCCGCGTGCTCGGCGTCAGGATGGACGGGCTCACGGCGGATGAGGCGCGCACCACGCTCCACGCGGCGATCGACAATGCGCTGAAAGACGGGATCCGGTTCACATACGCGGACCGCGACATCACGCTCGGGAGCGCGACGGTCGCGCAGAACGACCCGGACCTCTCGCGCGATTTCGTGACGTACGACGTGGACAACGCCGTCGTTGCGGCGATGAGCTACGGGCGGAGCGGAAACGTGGTCCGCGACGCGCTCGCGCGCTGGATTGCGCGCGCGAAACCCGTGAAGCTCGACGCGTCAACGTCGATCGATGAGGAAAGCCTGAAAAGCGCGGTCATGAAAACCCTCGGCGACCGCGTCCCGCCGGCGGAGGATGCGCGGATCGCCATCCAGTGGGACGAAGGGATGAAGCAGGCGCGGGTGGACGTTGTCGACGCGAAGCCGGGAAAGACGATCGTGTGGGCGGATGCGCTCGACGCGCTCCGCGCGCAGGCCGGAACGCTCCGCTTTGCGCCGATCGCCCTTAAGGACGCGGCCGTCCAGCCGAAGCTCTTCGCGAAAGACGTCGAGCCGCTCAAAGCCGACGCGGAAGCGCTCGTGAACCGCGCGCCGATCACGCTCGTCTACATGCCGTCTTCGTCGACCGCGGCCGCCGTTAAGACGTTCACGGTTTCAAAGGAGAAATTCGCGGGGTGGGTCAACGCGATCCAAAAAGACGGCAAGCTCGTCGCGACGATTGATCCGGCCGCGTTCGCAAAAGGGATCCGCGAGATCGCGCCGATTGAAGTGCAGGCGCAGAAAGGGACGTTCAGCATCAAGGACGGGAAGCTCACGGACTTTACGGCCGGGAGCGTGGGCATCGCGATCGACAACGCGGCGACCCTCGACGGGATCCTCGCCGGCATCCAGACGACGTCGACCTTCCCGCTCGTCGCGACGACCGTGAACGCCTCGCTCGACGGGGCCGATCCGGAACAACTCGGCATCAAAGAGATTATCGGCATCGGCACGTCGAACTTCGCGGGCTCGCCCGTGAACCGCCGGAAGAACATCGCGACCGGCGTCGCGAAGGTAAACGGGACGATCGTTGCGCCGGGCGAGGAGTTCTCGATGCTCAAAACGCTCGGCGAAATCACCGCGGACCAGGGCTGGCTCCCGGAGCTCGTCATTAAAGGAGACAAAACGACCCCCGAACTCGGCGGCGGCCTCTGCCAGATCGGCACGACGATGTTCCGCGCGGCGCTGTACTCGGGCATGAAGATCACGGAACGCGAGCCCCACTCCTACCGCGTGGTCTACTACGAGCCCGCAGGCATGGACGCGACGATCTACGATCCCTCCCCGGACATGAAGTGGATCAATGACTCGGGACACTCGATCCTCATCCACGCGTTCATCAAGGGGAACATCGTGACGTACGAATTCTGGGGCACGAAAGACGGCCGCAAGGTCACGGTCGGCCCCTCGGTCGTCTCGAACGTCACGCCCCCTCCGCCGAAAAAAGTCGTCGAGACGCTCGACCTCAAACCCGGCCAAACGAAGTGCACCGAATCCGCCCACGCCGGCGCCGACGCCGCCCTCCCCTACCACATCGAGTACGCCGACGGCACCACGCACGACGAAACGTTCTACTCCCACTACCGGCCATGGCAGGCGGTCTGTTTGGTTGGAGTTGATAAGCTCTCGGATACGACGGGCACGGCGACAGGAACGGGCAGCGGTTTGTAGTTTGTGGTTTGTGGTTTATGGAAAAAGATATTCGGATCCGAGTCGATGAGAAACACGCGGTCTACGGTCGTTTGGAAGGCTCGCTCCGACGGCCGTTGTTTATTACCGTTCACGGACTTCCGGGGGGTTTCCGTGAGCACCTTCACGAACAGGCGACTCACTGGTTTGCGAAACGAGGATTTGCCGCGCTTCGTTTCAACCTCTACGGCGAGCAAAAAGACGCGCGCCAACTCATTGATTGCACGCTCCAAACACACGCGGATGACCTTGATGCGATTGTCCGCTACTTTCGGAAGCGGGGGGTGAAAAAAATCTTCGTCGCTGGGCATAGCTACGGAGGTCCGACGGTCCTCCTTTCGAAAGAGCAAGACTTTAACGCGGTCAGCTTATGGGATCCGTCATTCAAGATCTCATTTACTAAAAAATGCTATGGAGCTCCGGCTGGAAAATATATCAAAGCGCTGAACGGATATTCTATGAAGTGGGGCGTCAACATCATTATCGGAAAAAAATGGCGGAAGAAGCGGATCGGCTGCCATGGACCGATCTCACGAAAAATTTCCACGTCCCGTCTAAAATCATCTCGGCGGGAAATGGCGTCCTCGTCCCCGGTGCAAAGCACTACTTCAGAACAGCCAACGTACCGAAGGATCTTGTCGTCATCAAAGGCGCAACTCACTATTTCGATGATAAAAACGAGATGCAGGAAAACATTTTTAGAATCTCAAAACAGTGGTTTGATAAATTCTGAATTCACCAAGCACGGCGACCTGCAACGAATTCCTCAACCCCACCCCGCTCCAAAGGGATCCCTCGTCGCAGACTCCTCGGAAAGTGAATAGAGATAGTCCGGTGGATCAAAGAACCGTCTTTCATGCAGAGATGGCTCTGTCTTTCTTTCCACAAACCATCAACCACAAACCATCAACCAAATAAAAGTGGCCCCGGCAGTGTTCGATACTGCCGGGGCCGAGGCTCGCTTAGAGGTGCGAGATCACTGGCATCGGACCGCGAGAGGCTCTCCTCCCACGGGGAACGCCCCTGCGACGTATTCGCTCGGATCGCCGAGCGTAACGCCATCAGATGACGCGATTTCGAACGCGTACGTTGTTCCCGGGACGGCTCCGGACAACTTTGCTACGACTGCCAGTGTTATGTTCCCCCCTGCGCCAATCGCCAATGGACTGCCATCACAGATGGCACCCGCTACCGACTGGCCTGGTATGGACGTTGGCTCGAGCGTGCCATCGGATACATCGAACCGGAGTGATCCGATGTGCTCCGCGGCGCCTGTTCCGACTGGTCGGATACAGACACGGGCCGTATTCCCCATATCTCCGTAGTTATGGAAGAGATACCGGCCGGCAATCACGTCGCCGCCCGTTGGCGCGGCATCCGTGACTGGAAGCGACAGCGCTTCCACGCTCACGACGGGGTCCCCAGCAGCGAACTGCTGGATCATCCCGCCGTCTTCTCCGTTCTGCTGACTCGCGACTCCGGAACACGACGATAAGGCATTGCTGCCGTTCTCGCCATCCCCCTTAGCCGACGTCCCGCCGCATGCCGTCGCGGCGATCACTACCATTGTCATTCTTCTCATTCCGTTTCCTTCCTCGATTGAGACAGTCCTTTCGGACCCCCATGTACAGGAACATGGGAGGAGGATCATACACTGTTTTTGGGAATAAATCAAGGGGGCTGGATGAAAGGGCTTTCGATGGTCGGATGGTTAGATCGTTAGGGTTGGAGCTATTTCTTTGATTTCGAATCGAGCAGCCGAGAATCAAAGGAATTATTCCAACCCTAACGATCTAACCATCCGACCATCGAAAGCCCTGAAAACAAAAAAGCCTTGAGCAACCCGTCTCCAAGAAACCTTATGGCAGGAGAGTGCGAGTCCGTAGACCTGCGTCTTCCTGTAATTAGGTCCCATGCTTGTCGTGGAAACGGATTGCTCAAAGCTTCTTCACCGTTGAGCGACCCATGATTGTCTAACGTCTGGGCAGATCGGGACGTGACAGCTGGCTCGTATACCCGCGTTTCCCTTTGTTTTTGACTGTTGGGGGCTAAAAAACCGGACAATGTTGTCCCGGCTTTAAAGGTCTAGCCGGTTTATACCTCTTTATAGAGCGCTTGTCAAGGGCAGGGCCTTGGTAATTCCGGTTGACATGCTGGATTAACCACCCTCCCCAGAGTCCGAGATTCCTCGGTAAGGAAGAGGATGGAGACACTTGTATTTACGGCGGACATCAAAGAAATGGTGCAACCCGGCTGGAATTTGGATCGTTAGATGGTTAGATCGTTAGGGTTGGACTGATTTTCTTTGATTTCGGAACGAGCAGTCGAGAATCAAAAGAATTATTCCAACCCTAACCATCTATCCATCTAACGATCCTCCCAAGTAATTGATTGTTCCCTCATTCGCCTCTCACTTCCTCAAGCCTTACCGAGAGCACCTTCGACGTCCCATCCTCGGTCAACGTGACGCCGTAGAGGACGCCAGCCTCCTCCATCGTCGTGCGGTTGTGCGTGACGACGATGAATTGCGTGGCCGCGGCATGCTGGGAGAGGATCGCGGCGAACTTTTTCGTGTTCGATTCGTCGAGCGCGGCGTCGACTTCGTCCAGGATGATGAAGGGCGAGGGGTTCGTCGCCATGATCGCACTGATGAGCGCGATGGACGTCAGTGCGCGCTCGCCGCCGGAGAGGAGCGCGATCGCTTTCAGGCGCTTGCCCGGCGGGGTCGCCTGGATTTCGATGCCGGCCGGGGGCGCGTCCGGCGGCGGCGGGATGAGATTCCCCTCCTCGTCCATCGTGGGGTCCGGCGGCAGCTGGATCAATTCCGCGTCGCCGCCGTCGAAGAGGATTTTGAACGTCTTGCCGAATTCGCTGTTCAGGATGTGGAACGCCGCGTCGCTCCGCGTCCGGATCGTCTCGTCGAGCTCAATGATGACCGTATCGAGCGAACGGATGGCGCTTGAGAGATCATCGACCTGCATCTTCAAAAAATCAAACCGCGTCTTCGTCTCCTCGTGCTCTTTCTGCGTCTGCGGGTCGATCGACCCGATCCATTCAAGCTGGGATCGCACGCGCGTGAGCCGCGGGAGGATCTCGTCCAGTTTTTCGACGTTGCCGACGTCTTTCGCGAGCGCGTCGATGCCCGCCTCAAGGTCCTGCCGGTGCGTCCGGAGGTCCGCGAGGAACGCCTCGCGGCGCGTCTCCCACCGCGCGAGTTCGACGGACGCGGAAGACGCCTTGTGCTCGGCCTCGCGCGCCTCGGTCCGTTTGCGGTTCAGTTCATGCTGGGTTTCAAAAAGATGCGCGCGGCTCCCGGCTTCGGATTTCTTCCACGTGTCGATCTTCGCCTGGACGGCTTTTGATTTCTCCGTGAGCGCCGCGATCTTCGCGGCGACGAATTCAAGCCCCGCGGCGATGGCCGGATCGACCTCGGGCTTCTGCGTTGCTTCGGGCGCGGGACGCTGGAGCTTCGAAAGGAAATCGCCATGATCGGACGCGATGTCCGTCGCGAGCGTCCGCGCCTTCGCGAGGTCCGGCGCATCCGCCTTCAAGATCGCGACAAGCTCCCCGGCGCGCGCGGATGCGGACTCGACGCGCTCGATGATCTTGCTCAAGGGCAGGGGAATCCACGACGGCTCTACCGACTTTTCGCGTGCAATCTCGAATTTCGCGCGGAACTTCGCCTGCTCTTCAAGAAGACCGGCGCGCTCTTCCGCGATTGCATCCAGCTCGGCGCGGAACTCCTCGAACCCCGTGGACGGTGGCGCCTCCTTCTCCATCTCATCAAGCTCGCGCTCCAGCTTCCTCGATTCTTCGGTCAGACGCTCTTCCATCTCCCTCGCTTTCGCCGCCGCAGATGCCGCCTCGCGAAGATGACCGCCGATGTCATGCCACGACCCTCCGAAATATTTCCGCTCAAGATCCTCCTTCTCTTTTTCAAGCTCGGCGCGCTGTTCAAGGCGCTTCACCTGCCGGTCGAGCGACGAGAGCCGCGGCGCGATCTCCCGAAGCAATGCCTCGGCCTGCGCGAGCCGCTCCCGGGATGTCTCAATCTTCGTCACGGCCTGATGGCGTTTCAGTTGAAAGGGACGGAGGCCTGCCGCTTCATCAAAAAACTCCTTGCGCTCTGACGGCGATGCCGTAAGCACGGCATCCACCATCCCCTGCCCGATCACGCTGTACGTCCGCTGTCCGATCCCGCATTGCGCGAGAAGCAACTGGACCTCGCCAAGCTTCGCGCTCCGGCGGTTGATCTCGTACTCGCTTGTCCCATCCCGGAATAATCTCCGGGTCACGACGATTTCCGATGGCAGTTCCTCTCCGTCGAGCGAAGAAGCTGGAAGCTGGAAGCTGGAAGCTGTTTTTTCAGCGCCTTTTTTATCAGCTTCCAGCTTCCAGCTTCCAGCTTCCCGTTCCTTTGATCGTTCAGACTCCCGATCAGACACCAGCGTCATCGAAACCTCCGCAAACCCCGACCGCGCCTTCTTCGTGGACCCCGAAAAGATGACGTCCTCCGACTTCTTCCCACGGAGGAGCTTCATGCTCTGCTCGCCCATGACCCACCGGATCGCATCCGCGATGTTCGACTTCCCCGACCCGTTCGGCCCCACGATCCCCGTGGTCCCCCGCCGCGCCGCACTCTCCGGTGAGAATTCAAGCACGGTTTTCCCGGCAAACGTCTTAAAGCCCTGGAGTTCGAGGCGGCGGAGATACATAACAGGAATACAGGGTAACGGGATGGGTGGATTTTGAATAGGGCACAGAGCACAGAGCACCGGGCACAGGGTCTCGGACCGTCCCCCCTGTGCCCTGTGCTCTGTGCTCTGTGCCCTAAACCAAAACCCCCCGCACGCGAGATCCAGGTGGCTGGATGGCGTGCGGGGACGATGCTGAGTCGAGTAAGGAAGATCGTGACTAGCCGATCGGACGAAAGGCGACGAGCAACCCCTTGCAGTACCCCCGCCAGATGCTCTTCCCGCCTAGCTGGCAACTGCCGCCGGACCGACTAAAATTCATGGCGTACCGATGACCACCGTCCCCGTAGTAAAGGCGGGAATCGACGTCCGGGACCGAAATAAAATCGCCAAATGGTTTTCTTGCCGTCGCCCAAACGAACTCGGCAGCCGCATTCCCGTCGAATCCCAAACGTCTTTGAAGACTCCTGCCATCCTCAATCCGCCATTCGCATCCAGCGTCACGCAAGAGGATCTCGCAGGTTCTCCCGCGCACGAGCTTTAAGTCATAATGAAGCAACTCAATTAATGAAGTTGCTCCATAACGATCAAAATAATCGGTCAGTGGAGTACCGGCCCGTTCGAACTCGGATCTCGCAGTTTCAACGAGACCTTCGGCGGTTGCATCATCGGGGACGGTGATCAAATATTCGTCCGGAAAAAACGCCTTCCTGAGCGCGTGCGCCGCATTGAACGCACCGCCGTCGCGACGGATCAACTTGCGGAGCTCAGGCGTCATCTCCGGACGGCTCATGAGCTGCATGACGGTCGCGAGATCCTCCGTGAAAGGATCCTTATCTTCTCGATCGCTTCGACTACCGGTGTGTAGGCTTTCCATTGGATGACCTTTTTCCTGCCGCGTTCTGATCGCCCGTGCATCAGACACCGTGTCCTTTGCTGATTGATCTTCTATTGAAAGCGGCTCGCTTGCTCCGACGGGACACAGAGCAACGGAGCCGTTTTCAATGGGTTTGAAGGAACGGAGCGACGGTAGATCGTTTTGAGGGGTTCGTCAAGGTGGATAGACGTAAACCGACGACCCTCCGCTCGCCCTCTTCTCTATCCTGCGACCCACTCCCGGGCCCTTTGGCTGCCTGGGACCCACCCCCGGCCCCGCCCTTAGCAGGGCGGGGAGTTCTCTATCCTGATTTACTTAGAAAGTACCAGGAAGAGAACTCCCCTCCCCGATAGGGGAGGGGCCGGGGGTGGGGTGTCGGTATAAAGGAATGGCCGGTGAGGATCATCAGCTTGACGAACCCGCCGAACTCCAATAAGGTACGCTGTTCTTCAATGACATGACCCACCTCTTCCACCGCCTCCACGCCACGATCCGCAACGCGGACCGCGTGTTGATCGTGGTCCACCGGAAACCGGACGGGGACGCTGCGGGGTCGGCGACGGCGATGATCGCGTGGCTGAAGAAGACGGGAAAAAATGTCACGGCATTCTGCGTTGATCCGATGCCGTCTTCATACCGGTTCCTTGATGAGATCCAGTGCTTCACGACCGATGAATCCGTTTTTGATGAGAAGCACGATCTCATCCTCGTCCTTGATTCCGGAAAGCTCGACCATGCCGGGATCGAAAATCTCATCAATCGGCTTCCTGCGGGATTCATCCTTGCGTGTATTGATCATCATCCGACGAACCCGGGATACGCGGAGATTTCGATCGTCGACTCAACGGCGTCATCGACGTCCGAGCTCGTTCATCGATTCTTCATTGAAATCGGCGCGACGATCGACGGACGGATCGCAACGTCGATCCTGACCGGCATCTCTGACGACACAACGAGTTTTTCGAACGCGCTCACGAGCGTGCGCGCGATGGAGATCTCAAGCACGCTCGTCGCGAGCGGCGCGCGCATCCACGACATCCTGCGTCACCTCTGGCACTCGCATACGCCCGAGTCGCTTCGCCTCTGGGGGAAGCTCCTCTCGCGATTGAAGCGGTATGAGGCATGGGATCTCGCCGTGACGCACGTGACGATCGAGGACCTCGAACCGTTCGGCGCAGACATGCCGTCGGGGTTCATCAATTTTCTCGTCGCCTCGATCAACGACGCGGACGCGGTCCTCGTGCTCCGCGAACACCCCGGCGGCCGAATCCGCGGATCGCTCCGTTCGATGACGCGCGACGTCTCGAAGATCTCCGTGGCATTCGGCGGCGGCGGGCATGCGAAAGCCACGGGGTTTGAGATGGAAGGGTCTCTTTCGTGCCGCGAGGATGGGACGGTCGTATTGCCGGAGAGGCTGGCGGGCGTCATTGAGAACGTCCTCGGAAACCATCGGGAAGGAGAAGCTTTGAAGTAACATAACTGGATAAAAAAGAAAAAACATCTCTTTGTCATCCTGCGAAGCGGGATCCCTTTCCAGAATCTCGACTGTTTATGACGATGAATCGCACGATGCGAATCGGGTCTTGAAAAATCGATGTTAAGACCCGCTTCTCATTTTGGAACCCCGAGAACGCTGAACGCACTCAACTGGAAAGGGATCCCGCTTCGCAGGATGACAAAACGGTTGTTTTTTCGATCTGATGTGACATTGACCATGGAGGATGACAAATCACCCGATTTTCACCTCTTTGGCAATCCCCCTCTTTGACTGCTAAACCTGTTTCCGCTACGCTATCCCTATATGAGCAACCCCTACGACATCCGTTCGGAAATCACCTCGCAGTACCTCATCCCCACGGTCATTGAGAAGACGAACTTCGGCGAGCGCGCGTACGACATCTACTCGCGCCTCCTGAAAGACCGCATCATCATGCTCGGGAGTCAGATTGACGATGGCGCCGCGAACACGATCGTTGCGCAGATCCTCTTCCTTGAAAGCCAGGACAAAACGAAAGACATCAAGCTCTACGTGAACTCCCCCGGCGGGAGCGTGCCGGCAGGACTCGCCATCTACGACGCCATGCAGCACGTGGGCTGCGACGTCGCGACGATCTGCATGGGCATGGCGGCCTCGATGGGCGCGATCATCCTCGCCGGCGGCGCCAAAGGGAAGCGCTTCGCGCTCCCGAACGCCGAGATCATGATCCACCAGCCCCTCGGCGGCGTTGAAGGCCAGGCCACGGACATCAAAATCCGCGCCGAACGGATCCTCAAAGTGAAGGACCAGCTGAATCGCATCCTCTCAAAGCACACGGGACAGACGCTGAAGAAGATCGAGATCGACACGGACCGCGACAACTTCATGGATCCAGCGGAAGCGTTGAAGTACGGGTTGATTGATAAGGTATTGTGATGGATGAGTGGAGAGTAGAGAGTGGATGTCATCAAGAAATCCAAGAGGCAAGGAGATGATCCTTGCCTTTTGGATTGATCGAATATCCACTCTCCACTCTCTACTCTCCACTCATCTAAACAAACCTTGTCACCAAAAAGATGAACAGCACGCCGAGCACCGTCAACCCGATGAGCTTATACGAACTGTTCTTCCGGTGCGCTTCGGGGAGGAGGTCGCTTGCGCCGAGGTAGAGGAGGAAGCCCGCGAAGAATCCGAGGTAGACGACGAGCGCCGATTCCGGGATCGTAAAGAGGTACGTGAGGAGCAGTCCGACGATCGGGCTTACGGCATCCGCGAGAAGAAAACGAAGCGCTTTCTGGGACGTATTCTTGTGGACGAGCATCAGACTGATCGTATTCAGCCCGTCGCAGAAATCATGCGCGATCACCGCGATCGCGACGAGGAGTCCGACGTGCGGATTCACGTGGAACCCGAGACCGATGCCCACGCCGTCGAGCATGCTGTGAAAGACGAGCCCTGATGCACCGATTTTCCCGACGAGTGGATGCCTGTGGTCGGCATACACGTCTTCGTTCGCCGTGTGGATGACGGCGAGCTTCTCGATGACGTGAATCGCAAGGAAGCCGAGAACGATCGCAATCATCGCGGGCGTCAACGAGAATCCCCGTTCCGTCACGATCGAGACGATCTCGGGGATGATGTCGAAGAACGCGACGGCGATGAGCACGCCGGCGGTAAAGCTGATGATCGAATGGAGCTTCTCGCGATTCTTCATGCCGAGGATCCCTCCGGTAAACGTGGAGGCGAAGGTCGCGAGCGCGAGGAGGATGGGTTCCATGGGATGGATGTATACAGGATACCGCGGAAAAAGTCACGAGTCACGAGTGGAAGTCGTGAGTCACGAGTCGTGAGTCGTGAGTAAGGTTGAGGGCTAAGAGCTTAGAGCTGAGAGCCGGATTTGGTCTGGCCCTAAGCTCTAAGCCCTTAGCCATCAGCTTTCATCAAAAAAAATCATCCGCCCGGGACACGACCGAGGTTCGGTCGTGGCAGCCGGGCGGAGATGGAGATCTTGCGATGCGGGATGGATGAAAGGAGGTGAGTACCCGTCACTCGCCCAATTTGCGGACGCGGAACCCGAGGCGGATTCCGATGGCGTCCCCGGTCAGCCACCACTGATCCTTCTGGACGTAATCCGCGGCCCGGTTTACTTCGCGATGGGAGACGCTTACTCCCAGCGTCAGAAACTGCGTCATCGAACCGTCGTGGCCCGTAGGGATGTCGATGTCAACACCGCCTTCGGCGCGCACTGGTGCATTCTTGGTTGATAGCCGGTCCAATTTGATACGAGGTTAAGCCCTGAATTTGCATTGAAGATCAAAATACCGCTTGAAATGAGGCATGTACAAGCCAACATGTCCGTATTGTCATGCGAGAAAAATCGTTCGATTTGGCCACCCAAGATGGAGGTGCAAGCGGTGCAAACGGACATTCCGTTTAAAGCGAAGAGATCTCCGTGACCGCGCGGCAATCGCGGGGTACGTCTTGGACCGATCGACGTATCGACGACTTGGTGTCCGTTGGAACGTCGACCACACGACGGCCATTCGAAGAGTCCAACGCGCACTCAAGAGACGACGACCACTCCTCCTGCGAACAAAGCAATCCCTTCCCTCGTGTGACGGCATCGTCATCCTCGACGGGAAGCACGCTCCCGTGAACGGGGAGCTCCACACCCTCTTCGTCGCCTGGGACCGGGGACTGGGACTGCCCATCCATTTCATCCTCGCAAAGGGAGGAGAGAAGGAGCTTTGGTACTGGAAGATGATGACGGACCTGAAGCATATCGGATATGTCCCAAAAGGCTTTGTTTCCGATGGGATTTCGACGTTGAAGGAATACCTCTCCGAGGCCTTCCCTGACCTCCCCCATCAACGATGCACGGTCCACGTCTTCCTTGCGGCGAGAGCCAAGCTCGGAGGCGGGAGGAAGACGAGTGAGCGGATGGATACATTCATCGAATCGATCCAACGCATCCTCTGGTCAGGGTCTCTGGTCCGTGCGAAGAGGAGATGGTTCAGACTCTGGAAGAGACCCGACCTCACGAAAAAAGAGCGTGCCGTTCTCGAATTCATTTGGCCTGCCCTTCCGGAGTGCTTCGTGTGCAGAGACCTTCGCTGGAGGCACCTTAACCTTCCCCGATCATCCAATGCCATCGAGAACGTCATGGGCCAGATCGAGGCGAGATTGAAAACGAGGCGAGGGACAAAATCCCTCGCCTCGACACAGCTCCTCGTGAACGAACTTCTACTTCAAATCAGACGACAGACCATCAACCAAGAATGCACCAGTGCCCTTCGGCGGTCAGGGTTGAGTTGTTGAAGAGGAACGTTTCCCAGCCGCCGCTCCCGAAGACGCTCAAGTACTTCCCGTTGGGATAGATACGGAGCCCGAGGGACGGAAAGATGGGGAAGTTATCGAGGTAGAACTTCGTGAACCCCCACTGCATTTTCCACCCCAACTTGATTTGAATGAAGCGCCTCCAGATCGGAAGATCGACGTCGAACGTGGGGATGTTGCCCGAATAAAACGGCCAATGCGGATGTGCCCGGTGACTGCGCATCATGAGGAGATTTGCGCCGATCTGTGCGCCGAAGCCGTCGTCGGAAGGGATGGGATCCCCGCCGTACGGCTTCGAAGGATCGGGGGTGTTCTCTCCCAACGCGACGCTGGCCGGAACGTCACTGTCTGCGGCGGCCGTTGCGGGAACCAGGAATGCACAAAGAAGCGACGAGTACGCAAAGAACCTATACATCATCGGATGTTCTCCTCCCTATTGTTGGATTGTTATTGTTCGAAACGCACAAGAATGAACCCGCGCATCAAACACGAAAGGCGCCTGTTTGTCAAGGCCCGTGGATTCGAAAGGGCGCGGGAAACCGCGCCCCTACGCCCCTACGCCCCTACGCCCTCGATTATTCCCCCAGCATCGTCACGCTCGACACGAGGTCGCCTTCTTCCTTAAAGCGCATCAACCGGACGCCCTGCGTGTCTCGGCCGATGGAGGAGACGCTCTGGAGTTTTGTGCGGAGGACGATGCCTTTCTTCGAGATGATCATGAGGTCGCGCTCGTCCGTGCGGTTCACGACGTAGCCGGCGACGACGCCGCCCGTCTTGCCGGTGACGCGCATCGTGCGGATGCCGGAGCCGCCGCGGTTCTGGATCTTGTACTCGCGGAGGTCCGTGCGCTTGCCCAAACCGTTTTCGGCGAGCGTGAAGAGTTCGAGTTCGCCTTTCTTCGCAAGCGATGCGTTCACGACGTCCATGCCGATGATGACATCATCCTTCTTCAGCTTCATGCCCCTGACCCCTGCCGCCGTGCGTCCCATCGGGCGGACATCGGCTTCCTTAAAGCGGATGGATTGACCGAGCTTCGTGATGAGAACGACCTCGTCGGTCCCGGTCGTCGGTTCGACCCATTCGAGATCTTCGCCGGGCTTGAGCGTGATCGCGATCAATCCGGACCGACGCATGTTCTTGAATTCGCCGAGTTCCGTCTTTTTGACCGTCCCCTTGCTCGTGACCATGAGGAGGTGCTTCGACCCCTCAATGTCGTCGAACGAGATGGTCGTCGCGACCTTCTCGCCCGGCGCGAGCTGGAGGAAATTGACGATGGCCTGGCCCTTCGAGGTCCGGCTTCCCTGCGGCACGTCGTACGCCTTGAGCTCGAACACGCGTCCGCGGTTCGTGAAGAAGAGGAGGTCCGTGTGCGTGGTCGTTGAGAGGAGCTTCTCGACGGAATCTTCTTCCTTCGTCGTGAGTCCCTGCACGCCTTTGCCGCCGCGGTTCTGCGCGCGGAACGTGTCGGGCGGAAGCCGCTTGATGTACCCGTCGGCCGTGAGCATGACGATCGTCGGCTCGTCGGGAATCAAATCTTCCATCGAGAACTCCCCGACCGCGCCGGCAACGACCTGCGTGCGCCGGTTGTCCGCGAACCGCTCGCGCATGTCGACGATCTCTTTCTTCACGACGCCGAGGAGCTTTTTCACGGACGCGAGGATTGATTCGAGTTCGGCGATGATCTTCATCTTCTCCTCGTACTCCTGCTCGACCTTCAGCCGCTCGAGGTTCGCGAGCTGCTGGAGGCGCATCTCGAGGATCGCGTTCGCCTGGATTTCGGAGAGCTTGAACTTTGCGATGAGGTTCACGCGCGCCTCGTCGCGGTCCTTGGACTTCTTGATGGTCTGGACGACCTCGTCGATCTTGAGGAGCGCGATGCGCAAACCCTCGAGGATGTGCGCCCGTTCCTTCGCGCGCATGAGTTCATATTCGGTCCGGCGCCGGACCACGTTCTTCCGGTGCTTGATGTACTCCTCAAGCATCTGCTTCAGCGTGAGGACGCGCGGGAGGATGCCGTCGACGAGCGCGAGCATGTTCACGTGGAACGTCTCCTGGAGCGGCGTCATCTTGAAGAGCTGGTTCAAAATCTTCTTCGGGTACGCGTCTTTCTTCAACTCGATGACGATGCGGACTTCGCCCTTCGACGACTCGTCGCGGAGGTCGCGGATCCCTTCGATCTTCTTCTCCTGCACGAGCTCCGCGATCTTCTCGATGAGCGTGGCCTTGTTCACCTGGTACGGAATCTCCGTGACGAGGATGCGGTACGTCCCGGCCTTCTCCTCGACGATCTCCGTTTTCGCGCGCATGACGATGCCCGCCTTCCCGGTCGCGTACGCCGCAAGGATCTCCTTCCGGTTGTAGATGATCCCGCCCGTCGGAAAATCCGGGCCTTTGATGATCTTCGCGAGGTCTTCGACTTCAAGCGACGGGTCTTCGATGAGCGCGACCGAGGCGTCGCAGACTTCGCCGAGGTTGTGCGGCGGGATGTTCGTCGCCATGCCGACGGCGATGCCGAGCGTGCCGTTCAAAAGGAGGTTCGGGAGTTTTGCGGGGAGCACCGTCGGCTCCTTCTCGTTCCCGTCGAAGTTCGGCACGAAGTCCACCGTGTCCTTCTCGATGTCGATGAGCATCTCGTCCGCAATCGTCTCCAACTTACATTCCGTGTACCGGTAGGCCGCCGCGCTGTCGCCGTCGAGCGAGCCGAAGTTCCCCTGTCCGCGCACAAGCGGGTAGCGGAAGTTGAAGTCCTGCGCCATGCGCACGAGCGTGTCGTAGACCGCCAAATCGCCGTGCGGGTGGTACTTCGCGAGCACGTCGCCGACGACGGATGCGCACTTCTTGAATTTCGCCGAAGACCGCAAACCGTTCTTCCACATCGAATAGAGGATGCGCCGCGCGCCCGGCTTGGACCCGTCGCGCACGTCCGGCAGCGCGCGCGAAATGATCACGGACATCGCGTAGTCGATGTACGCCTTGCGCATCTCGTCAGAGATCGGTCTCGCTTCAATCACGCCGATCTTCGTCGGCTCTTCGGGAAGCGCGAGTTGTTCCTTCACTGGTTCTTTCTTTTTCGGCATACGTAAGATAATTCGATAAGACGGCTCACTGCGCCCTCTCCAGTCCCGGAATTTGGCTCGGATTCATCATCGACGGTGCGGTCGAAGTCGCGCTCGCGCCCGGCGTCCCCGTTGCACTCGGATTGGGCGCGATGAGATCCTCGCGTGCACCGCCCGCGGACGTCGCATTAAGGAATCCCTGAAGCTCATTCGCGAACTGTGAGGCCGACGCCGTGGGAGTCGGACTCGGGACGCCCGTCCGGCCTTGGAGCGCAGGGTTCGTTTCGACCGTCTTCGTAAAATCATTCAGCCGCTGCGTGAGCGCGTCGAGATTCCCATCCGTGGACGTGAACTGCGCCTTGATCTGGTGGCCCACGGTGAAAAACCAGCCGACGAGGATGGCGCCGAACGCAATCGCGACGCCGCCCCACAGCGTGGCCCGCTGGAGCGGGTCCCGCGGCGCGCGCGCGGCCGTGTGCGCAAGGATAAGCTGGTGCTTCTCCTCGGGCGAAATGATCGGCGGCGTTTCCCTCTCTTCGAAAGACGGCGATGCCGCGTCGGGAGTCCGGCGCTTCGCGCGAGGCTTGGATGTTCGAGGAGGCATATCGATTAGCGAATTGGCGAATTACGAATCGTACGAATTTACGAATGAGATGGCAAATGATAGCCAATATTTTTATGGATTTTCATATTAAAGTCCATTACTATGCAGACAAAACGAATATTCGTTTGGCGAAGCTTTTTCAAACCAATCTTTCGCGGCTTGCGCTTCTATTCCCTTAGCATCATTTTCACATTTTTCCGTCCTTATCCGAATAGCAAGATCCACGAAATTTTGTTTTGCCCACAATCCACCTGCATTTATTTGACTCGTTGAATCAGTTGCATCCGCCTTGCATTTATTTAACTTTTCTTCCGTCCATGCTTCACGCCCGGGTATTGCGTCTTGGTGTTTTTGTACCCAAGAACATTTACTACGGATCGTCGAAGGGCGAAATTGAAACCAATAAAACCAACCTCCCGTCACTGCCACGACGACGGCCCCGATTGCTACATATCGACCTTTTATCAGATACATGCGATCTTTTTCATACATTCGTATATTCGTACGATTCGTAATTCGTAGGACCTATGCTCGCTCCAACACCGCCACAAGCACATCTTCAGGAGGGAGGTCCTTCTTCTGGATCTTCAGCTTCGTCATGTCTTCCCGCTTGCACACGCCGAGATGCTTGCAGAACTGCTCGACCGTGCCGAGCTTCGCCTTGATGCCCGGGATCGCGAAGTTGAGCGGCACGACGACGCGCGGCTCGATGAGCGAGATGACGTCCGAGGCGACATCCGCGCTCAGCGCGTCTCCGCCGCCGATGGGGAGGAGGAGGATGTCGACGTTGCCGAGCCCTTCGAGTTCCATGTCCGTGGGTTTCCGATGGAGCTGGCCGAGGAACGCGATGCTCATCCCTTCGGAGAAGATCCGGTAGATGACGGGGCGTTCGGTTCCCGTATCGGCCTTCGGATCCTGGATGCCGTTCACGAACACGCCTTTCACTTCGTATTCGCCCGGATCGGAGATGATAAAAGGATTTTGACCGACGCCGTCGAGCGCGAATCGCTTGCGATCCTGATGGCTAAGGAGGATGACGTCCGGATCGATCGTCCTCGGGAAGCGGATTGCCGCCTCGTTTTCGAACGGGTCGGTCGCGAGCACGCACGCCTTTTCGCCGTTCTTCGACTCAATGCGAACGCTTGAATATCCGTGCCAGTAGATTTGCATAAATCAGCGGTGTTTTCGGCGTTTTTTGCCTCATAAGGGTAACATGGGACGAGTGACCTGTGAAGGGTAAAATGGGGGTCGGGACAAGGGGCCTGGGTCATGGGTCAAGGATCAAAAAACGGGCCATCCTTGACCCCTGATCCGTTCATCGAACGTCGACGTCCATCCGACACTTGTATTACAGTTACATCCACTATGCGGACGCAAACAAAACGCCACGGGTTTTCCATGATCACCGAATTCATCCGTAACCTCCTCATGAAAAGCGCTATGGATGTCGTCACCAACGAAGAGATCCTAAGCCGATCAAGGAATTCGGACGTACTTTATAAAAAAAGCGGTCTCCCAAAGCTCACATCGCTCGCAGACGTCATCGATATTTAATACTTCTCACAACGCCTTTAAAAATGTCCCGCGATCAACTCCCGCCTGCTTGAGTAGACCGAATAGCAATCCCCGTTTCAAATCTCCGGAATGAAACGGCACGGTGACGATGCGACCGGATTGCGGATGCCGCAGAATGACGTGGCTTCCCGTTTTTCGTCGGATAACGAAACCGAGCCGTTCAAACGCACGGATAATGTCCGCGGCGGAACATTGCGGCAACCGTTCGCCCATAAGGGAAAAGTTATGCCGGTTCCGGCGCAATCACGGTCGCCACGATGCGCTCGTTGGACTCGCGCGGAATCTGATCCCCGTCTTCCTTTAGGACGTCCAGATATCCGCGGATGGCGTCCTGGATGTTTTGCTTCGCCTCTTCAAACGTCTCTCCCTGCGACATGCATCCAGGCAACGCGGGAACCGAAACGACAAATCCGCCTTCGACCGCCGGGTCAAAAACGACCGTGTAGGAAAGAGTGGGTTCCGCCATATACAGACACCATACCGTCACTTTGGAAGGAGGTCAACGATAGGGGCAGGGGTCAAGGGACGCGGGTCAAGGGACACCTTTGCCATGACCATCGTCCCTCGTCCCCTGTGCCACCTTTGATCTCCACACGAACCCTCCCACAATCGCGAGCGCGAGCGCGTCCGCGGCATCATCGGGCTTCGGGATCTCTTTAAGTTTGAGGAGGCGGACGACCATCTGTTCGACCTGCTTCTTGTCCGCCGCGCCCCAGCCGCAGATCCCCTGCTTCACCTGGTTCGGCGTGACCTCGACGATGGGAATCTTCGCGTCCGCGAGCGCAAGGAGGATGACGCCGCGCGCCATGCCGACTTTCATCGCCGTCCGCGCGTTCGTCTGAAAGAAGAGCGACTCGACGCACGCCGCGTGCGGCGAGAATCGGCGGATCGCTTCGGCAAGGTCGTTCCGCACGGTCGCGAGCCGGTCCGTAAACGACTCATCCGCGGGCGTCTCGATGACGGAATGCCACACGTGGACCGCGTCCTGCCCGGCCACGTCCACGACGCCAAGGCCGGTCCGGCCGAAACCGGGATCGACGCCGAGGATGCGGAGCGTGCTCATGGCTTGTAGGGTAGCCGCAGGATACAATGACGGGAAGAGCCGAAATCCCACACATATGGATACGCAACCCGAAGCCCAGCACGTCACGATCGAACGATATCGACGGATGAAAAATATCGTTATCCTGCTGGCCATCATTACTGCCTTTCTTGTCGGCTGTCTCATCATGGTCATCGATGAATATCAGCGGATGGACGATCAGCTACGCGATATCAAATCTCGGCACATTGAAGAACGGCTCCGTTATGATGCTCATGCTCTGTAATACCCAAACCCCGCTTCCAAGGGATCCCTCGTCGCGGACTCCTCGGGAAAGTAAAAAAGAAAAGCGCCCGCATCTGCGGAGCGCTTTTCTCTTCCCGGTCCGACGATTCCCGAATCGTCGAATCGTCTAATCCCTAAATCTTCACGACCACGCCGTCCTGTTCGCCTCCGGCGAACGCTTCTTCGTCGAATTCTTCTTCGGGGAGGTGCTTGTCGCCGAAGCCGGTGCCGGCGGGGATGAGGCGGCCGATGATGACGTTCTCCTTCAAGCCCTCGAGCATGTCGACTTTGCCGGTGATCGCCGCGTTGATGAGGACTTTCGCCGTTTCCTGGAAGGACGCGGCGGAGAGGAACGACTCGGTGGAGAGCGAGACTTTCGTGATGCCCATGAAGAGCTCGTCCGCCGTGGCGGCTTTCTCTTTGCCCGCGGCCGCGCGCTCGTTCTCGGCCCGCAAGCGGGTCTTGTCCACGACTTCGCCCGGGAGGAGGTCCGTGCCGCCGGCGTCGGTGATATACACGCGGCTGAACATCTGGCGGACGATGACTTCAACGTGCTTCGCGTTCAATTTTTGCCCCTGCGACGCGTAGATGAAGAGCGTCTCTTTGAGGATGTACCGCATGACCTCGTCGTGGCCCTTGAATTTGAAGAGCTGGAGGAGGTCGAGGTGCCCTTCGGTCAGCGCATCGCCGGCCACGACTTCGTCGCCGTCTTTCACGAGAATCTGGTAGCCGATTGGGATGGGATATTCCGTCGCAAACAGGCCTTCCCAGACCACCTTCACGTTCTTCCCGACGACGGCCGCGGTCCCTTTGTGCTCCGCCGTGACTTCCGTGCCGTCCGTGCGGATGATGAGGACGTCGCCGACGTCGATCTTCGCGCCGTCTTTCACCTGGACCTTGTCGCCCGTTTCTTTCGTGAAGACGTCGTCCTGAACCGCATCATGTTCGACGAAGACGACCTTTCCGCCCGAGTTCGTGTCGAGGACGCGTTCGCCGTTCGGGAGTTCGATGATCCGGCGTTCGCCCGACGTCACTTTGATCTTGCCCGCGACTTCCGCGACCACGGCTTTCCGCTTCGGGGACCGCGCTTCGAAGAGTTCTTCAACGCGCGGGAGACCCATCGTAATGTCGCCGCCCGCCACGCCGCCCATGTGGAACGTCCGCATGGTGAGCTGGGTGCCCGGTTCGCCGATCGACTGCGCAGCGATGATGCCCACGGCCGTGCCGATCTGGACGGGTTCGTTGTACGCGAGGTCGTACCCGTAGCATGCGCGGCAAATGCCGCGGCGGCACCGGCACATGAGCACGGACCGGACGTGCGCCTCTTTCACTTCGTGCCCCTCGAGCGACCGGATGTGGTCTTCCGTAACGAGCGTCCCCTTCTTGATGAGGATCTTCCGCGTCTTGCCGTCTTTCAAATCGCTGATGAGGTTCCGTCCGAGGAGGCGCGTGAGGATCGGCTCGCCGATGTACTCGCACTCGTCCGCCGTGAGGAGCACGCCTTCCGCATCGCCGCAGTCCTCTTCCATGATCACGACGTCCTGCGCCACGTCGACGAGGCGGCGCGTGAGGTACCCCGCGTTCGCCGTCTTCAACGCCGTGTCCGTAAGACCTTTGCGGGCGCCGTGCGACGAGATGAAGTACTCGAGCACGTCGAGGCCTTCGCGGAGCGAGGATTTGACCGGGAGCTCGATGATGTTGCCCGTCGGGTTTGCCACGAGTCCCTTCATACCCGACACGTTCGTGAGCTGGCCAATGGAGCCGCGCGCGCCGGATTCGATCATTGAGAAAATCGTGCCGAGCGGGTCGAGCGATTCCTTGCAGAGCCGCTGGATGCGGTCTTTCACGTCCGACCAGATCTTGATGATCTGGTTGTACCGTTCCGTTTTCGTGAGGAGCCCTTCCTCGTACTGCGCTTCGATCTCGCGGACTTTCTGCTCGCCTTCTTCGAGGAGCGGGGCCTTGTCGACGGTCGGGAGGTCGCCCATGCCGTACGAGTAGCCGGACCGCGTGGCGTACGTGAACCCGATCTCCTTCACTTCGTCGAGGAACCGCGCCGTGCGCTCGAAGCCGCGGAGCTCGACCGTCATGCGCGTGATCTCCGCAAGCTGTTTTGTGCCGATGACTTCGTTCTTGTAGCCGACTTCCTTCGGGAAGAGGTCGTTCAGGAGGATACGGCCGACGCTCGTTTCAATGACGGTGTTGCCGACGGCGGCCACGCGCGTCTTCATCTTCTCACGGAGCCCGATCTTTCCGGCCTGGTACGCGTAGATCGCCTCCTTCTCGTTCCCGAACGTCCGGACTTTCCCATCGACCGGCTCGAGGAGCGTCGTCATGTAGTACGCGCCCCACGCGATGTCCTTGTCCGGCTTCGCGACCGGCTGGCCCGTGGCGGGCTTGAGGAGGTTGTTCGTCGAGAGCATGAGGTTCCGCGCTTCCTGCCGCGCCTCTTCGGTGAGCGGCACGTGGACGGCCATTTGGTCGCCGTCGAAGTCGGCGTTGAACGCCGTACAGACGAGCGGATGGATCTGGATCGCCTTCCCTTCGATGAGGATCGGCTGGAAGCCCTGGATGCCGAGCCGGTGGAGCGTCGGCGCGCGGTTCAGGAGGACCACGGCGTTCAGCGCGATGACTTCAAGGATGTCCCAGACTTCCTCGTGGTCGGCTTCGATGTACCGGTTCGCCGAACGGATGTTGTGGACGAGCTCGCGCTTGATGAGTTCGGAGATGATGAACGGCCGGAAGAGCTCGAGCGCCATGATCTTTGGGATGCCGCACTGGGACATCTTGAGGTTCGGGCCGATGACGATGACGGAGCGGCCCGAGTAGTCGATGCGCTTCCCGAGGAGGTTCTGGCGGAACCGCCCCTGCTTGCCTTTCAACGAGTCCGCGAGCGACTTCAGCTGGCGCTTCTTTCCCGTCGCCGCGATGACCGTTTTCGAGTGCCGCGCGCTGTTGTCGATGAGCGAGTCCACGGCTTCCTGGAGCATGCGCTTCTCGTTCCGCGTAATGACTTCCGGCGCGTTCAGCTCCATGAGCCGCTTCAGCCGGTTGTTCCGGTTGATGACGCGGCGGTAGAGGTCGTTCAGGTCTGACGTCGCGAACCGGCCGCCGTCGAGGGCGACCATCGGACGGAGGTCCGGCGGAATGACCGGGACGACCTTCAAGATCATCCAGCTCGGATCAAGTCCCTGGTTCACGAAGGATTTCAGGAGCTTCAGGCGACGGATGATCCGGTCGCGCTTCGCCTCGGATGCCTTCTCCATGTCCGTTTCGAGGATGCCGACCGTTGCCGCAACGTCCATTTTCGTGAGGAGCTCGTTCACGGCCTCCGCGCCGATCTTCGCCGAGAACACGTGGCCGAATTTGAGCGAGAGCTCGTGGTACTCGTTCTCCGCGAGGATCTTGAGCGGACGGAGGTCCTTCAGCTCCTTCTCGACCGTGCTGAATTCCGCGTCGAGTTCCTTGACCTTCCGGAGTTTTGCCGCGTGGACCTTTTCGAGTTCGGCTTCGGCCTCGGCCTTGCCGAGGTTCTGCTCGGACGCGCGGATGTTCGCGCGCTCGGCCTCGCGGTCGCCTTCGGACTCGATCGCCTTCCGCTTCCCCTTGTGTTCGGCGCGGACCTGCTCGAGCGTGCTGTCGCGGAGCTGTTCGTCGACGTCCGTGACGATGAACGCGGCGAAATAGATGACCTTCTCGAGCGACTGGACGCCCATGTCGAGCGTCACGCCGATCTTCGACGGCACGCCGCGAAGGAACCAGATGTGCGAGACGGGCGCCGCGAGCTCAATGTGGCCCATGCGTTCGCGGCGGACGAGCGAGTGCGTGACTTCCACGCCGCACTTGTCGCAGACGATCCCCTTGTAGCGGATCTTCTTGTACTTGCCGCAGTAGCACTCCCAGTCCTTCGACGGGCCGAAAATTTCCTCGGCGAAGAGACCGCACTTCTCCGGCTTCTGCGTGCGGTAGTTGATGGTTTCCGGTTTCGTGACCTCGCCGTACGACCAGCTGCGGATGACCTCCGGCGACGCCAGCCGAAGCCGGATCGCGTCGAAGTCCGTCGTCTTGATGTTGTTCGCGTTTGGAAGAATAGACATATCGGATGTGGTCGTTGGATTTAGGCCTCCGGAGGGAGCGGCTGGGGCGCCGACGGTCCCCATGAATCATCGTCGGAGAACTTGTCGACGACCGCCGGCCGCGTGGCGCGGAACGCGTCCTGCCGCTTGTCGACGGCTCGTCGACGCGGACGCCCGTCTTTCAGGAGCTCGACGTCGAGACAGAGCCCCTTGAGTTCGCGGACGAGCACGTTGAATGATTCCGGGACGTTGACTTTGCGGATCGGTTCGCCCTTGATGATCGACTCGTACGCCTTCGAGCGGCCCGGGACGTCGTCGGACTTGATCGTCAGGATTTCCTGGAGCGTGTGCGCGGCGCCGTACGCTTCGAGCGCCCAGACTTCCATTTCGCCGAAGCGCTGGCCGCCGAATTGCGCCTTGCCGCCGAGCGGCTGCTGGGTGATGAGCGAGTACGGCCCGATGGAGCGCTGGTGGATCTTGTCTTCGACCATGTGGTTCAGCTTCAGCATGTAGATGTAGCCGACGGTCGGCTTGTGGTCGTACGGGATCGCCGGTGCGGCCGTCGATCACGGCGATCTTCCCGTCTTCGGGGAAACCGGCCTTCGCGAGTTCCTCGCGGATCGTGGCTTCCGGAACGCCGTCGAAGACCGGCGACGCGACCGTGTACCCGAGCGCGTTCGCCGCAAGGCCAAGGTGCGTCTCGAGCATCTGTCCGATGTTCATACGGGAAACGACGCCGAGCGGCGAGAGGATGATGTCGACCGGCGTGCCGTCCTCGAGGAACGGCATGTCCTCGACGCGGAACGATCTTCGAGATGACGCCCTTGTTGCCGTGGCGGCCGGCAAGCTTGTCGCCGACCTGGACTTTCCGGAGGTCCGCAACGGCAACGACTGTACTGCTTAATGACGCCCGGCTGGAGTTTGTCGCCCGCTTCGCGGCTGAACGATTTTGATGTCCACGACGCTTGCCGTGTTCGCCGTGCTCGAAGGTAGAGCGAGGAGTCGCGGACGTCGCGGGCCTTCTCGCCGAAGATCGCGCGGAGGAGCTTCTCTTCCGCGGAGAGATCCGTTTCGCCCTTCGGGGTGATCTTCCCGACGAGGATGTCGCCGGCCTTCGACTTCCGCGCCGATGCGGATGATCCCCTGGTCGTCGAGGTTCTTCAGTTTCTCTTCCGAGACGTTCGGGATGTCGGACGTGACGACTTCGGGTCCGAGCTTCGTGTCGCGGACGTCGATCGTGTAGTTTTCGATGTGGATCGAAGTAAACCGGTCCGTATGGACGAGCCGTTCGGAGAGGAT
The DNA here is from genome assembly GCA_963835915.1 of Candidatus Uhrbacteria bacterium. Classification (GTDB taxonomy): domain Bacteria; phylum Patescibacteriota; class Patescibacteriia; order 2-12-FULL-60-25; family 2-12-FULL-60-25; genus 2-12-FULL-60-25. The sequence continues at coordinate 115,562 of CAWIHE010000004.1, read as the reverse complement.
GATCGCGTCTTCGTAGTTGTACCCGTCCCAAGAAAGGAAGGCGCACGAGGAGGTTCTGGCCCAGGGCGAGTTCGCCGCGGTCGCAGGACGTCCCGTCAATGAGCACTTCCCCGGCATAGATCTCCTGTCCCTTTTTGACGGCCGGTCGCTGGTTGATGCACGTCGAGTGGTTCGAGCGCTGGAACTTCACGAGTTCATAGCGGCGGATGTCGCCGGCGGACGTTTTGATCTCGATGTGGCGGCCGTCCACGGATTGGACGGTGCCGTCGTCCGACGCGAGGATCACGTGGCCCGAGTCAACGCCTGCGCGGCGTTCGACGCCCGTGCCGACGATCGGCGCGTCCGGCTTGATGCAGGGAACGGCCTGCCGCTGCATGTTCGATCCCATGAGCGCGCGGTGGCCGTCGTCGTTCTCGACGAACGGGATGAGCGCGGCCGCAATCGCGAGGAGCTGCTTCGACGAGACGTCGACGTACTCGATCTCCGACACGTCGACCGTGGTCGGCTCGCCGTGCTTTCTCGCCGCGGCGCGGCCCACGAGGAACTTCCCCGTCTTCGGGTCGATCGGCGTGGTCGCCGGCGCCGTCGTCCCGCGCTCTTCAGTGAAGGCGTTCAGATACACGATCTCGCTCGTCACGTACGGCTCGACCGGAACCTTGTCGAATGCAACCTTCTCCTTCAATTCTTTCGCGATCTCCTTCGTCACCTTCGTCCCCTTTTCGGCGATAATGGACCCCTCGCCGCCGCGGATGTCCGCGCGGAGCGTATCGCCGACCGCGTTCTTCCCGTCGTTCGCGGCCCACGCCTTCACCTTCCGGTACGGGGTTTCGATGAATCCGAAATCGTTGATGCGCGCGTAGCTCGCGAGGTGGCCGACGAGGCCGATGTTCGGCCCTTCCGGCGATTCGATGGGGCAGATGCGGCCGTAGTGCGTCCGGTGGACGTCGCGGACGTCGAACCCCGCGCGCTCGCGCGTGAGCCCGCCCGGACCCATCGCGGAGAGACGGCGCTTGTGTTCGAGTTCCGAGAGCGGGTTCGTCTGGTCCATGAACTGCGAGAGCTGCGAACTCATGAAGAACTCGCGCACCGCGCCGATGACCGGCCGCGCGTTGATGAGCTTCGCCGGCGTGAGCGTCGCAACGTCCTGCGTGGACATGCGGTCCTTCACGATGCGCTCCATGCGCGCGAGCCCGATGCGGAAGCGGCTCTGGACGAGCTCGCCGATCGCGCGGACGCGGCGGTTCCCGAGGTGGTCCACGTCGTCCGCGTCTTCCTGCGCAATGTTCAGGCGGATGATCTCGCGGAGGATCTGGATGAGGTCTTCCTTCTTCAAAATGCGCTCCGTCTCCTTCTTCACGAGGTCGCTGGTCCGACGGGAGGCCGAACCGCTGGTTGAACTTGAACCGGCCCACGGGCCCGAGGTCGTATCGCTCGTACTCGAAAGAACATCGCGTGGATGAGCGACTTCGCGTTGTCGGCCGTGGCGAGATCGCCGGGGCGCACGCGCTTGTAGACTTCAATGTAGCCGTCGTCTTCGTTCTTTGCGGCATCCTTCGCGATCGTCGATTCGATGTAGTGGATGAGCGGGTGCGTGTCGATGTCCGCGAATGCCGCGAGGATTTCCTCGTCGGTCGACATGCCGAACGCGCGGAGGAGCGACGTGGCGGCGACCTTGCGCTTGCGGTCGATCTTCACCCAGATCACGTTCTTCGCGTCCGTTTCGAATTCAAGCCACGCGCCGCGGTTCGGGATGAGCTTCGCGCCGTAGTAGCGGCGGCCGCGGACCATCTCGGCCGTGAAGAACGCGCCGGCGGACCGGACGAGCTGCGACACGACAACGCGCTCGACGCCGTTCACGACGAACGTCCCCCGATCGGTCATGACCGGGAGTTCGCCGAGGTACACTTCCTGCTCTTTCACTTCCGACGACCGGCGGTTCGTGAGCTTCGCCTTCACGCGGAGCGGCGCCTCGTAGTTGATCTTCTTCTCTTTTGACGTCTTCTCGTCGAATTTCGGATCATCGAAAAAATAATCCGTAAACGTGAGTTCGAGATCGCGCCCGATGAAGTCCTTGATCGGCGAGATCTCCATGAGGAGCTCGCGGATCCCTTCTTCGAGGAACCAGCGGTAGCTGTCCTTCTGGACCTCGATGAGGTCCGGAAGCGCCATCGCGTCGCGCGAGGTCGTGAAATACCGGCGCTCCCGCTCATGCGGGGGAGTCCGGCGGTAGACCGGCTGCGTGGGCATGGGGTCTTGAAAATGATGGCGTTCCGGATTCCGCTCCAACGCCACCCTCCGCAGGCTGGACACGTCAGCCGGGTCGGGAGGGGAAACGTCAGATGGTCGGAAGGGAACGATGGGGACTGAACGGTCGGGCGATCCCCTCACCGCAATTACGGTGGAGACATGGGACGCCGGACCGACGCACAACGGGAAGACGGAAACACCTCCCGTGACGAGGGTCGGGGAGGTGTGTTCGTCTTTCCTATACGATGCTCATCGATGAGGAGAGTTGGCCCGAAGGCCGCTAGGGCAAGGGGATGCAAAGCTGCATCCCTATGTAAAGCCCGTTGTTTCGCGCGCGAAGGATAACAGGATGTCCAGGTGACGTCAATAGTTGATAGACCCCTGTTTTTGGCTCAATAGTGGGGTTTTTGAGTCGTGAGTCGTGAGTCGTGAGTCGTGAGGCATGAACCCGGACTCACGACTCACGACTCACGACTGGCCCCATCTGCCTAGGGGACTTGACAAGAATCCCGATCTATGGTACGGTGGTTAGGTTCAACAATTGTGGTCGGATGCGGGGGCAAGCGCCCCATCGCATGATATCTGCCAAGGACGAGGATCCTTGGCGCCCGTCATGCTATGGGGGGCCCTATCCCCCCGGCACTGTTTCAAAATAATTATAGGAGAAAGGGTTCAGAAAAAAATGTGTCGCAGGCTAACCCCCGCATCAACTTACGTTGCATCTCTTGCAACTCTCCGAACCATCCTGACCGCCTGCCCATGCGAGATCAAACCCGATGGAGCCGGGGTCAACGTCACGAAAGTGACGCTGAACGTAGGTCGCATCAAACGGATCGGCTCGCCCTTGTGGCTTGCGATCAGTTTAGACGAGGCGAAGGAGATTGCGGCCGAGTACGGACAAATTCAGGCCGACAGCCAATCAATCTTCGTCCTATACCTCGAACGCGACTATGAGAGCGAGGCTTCATGAGTTTCCTCCGCGTCGCTGACAACCCACCTCCCCTAAATAAGGAGGCCATTCACCCCCAACCGCAAGAAGCGGCGTTGGGGCGAAAGGCCCCAACTCCGTTAGACTGGCGTCTCGCTTTACCGCGATCCGCCAGTCTCTTGTTATTTAGGGAATAGGCGGTTGGGCGGTTCGGGATTAGTCAAAGGAATAATTCCTACGACTATTCCCGAACCGCCCAACCGCCTATTCCCTTTTTCATTCCGGATGCTACGATGCCGCGCGCGTCCTTTCATCCAACACAAGGGAGATAAAGCCATGCCGCAGGGCAATTTCTTCCATTCGTTCGGCCGGCCCGTCCTCATCCCGGGAACGCTCCTCGAAGCCGCCGGCCAACTCGTCCCCTCGGACCGTGAATATGCGGACTACGTCGTCCAGATCGGCAGTCTCGTTCCGCCGACGGATGATCCCCTCCTTCCCGCGGACATCGACGTGCTTGCGCACATGCTCGTCCGCATCGCCTCGCGGCCGAGCACGATCAAGCCGGTGCTCGTGGGCATTATCCGCTCCGTGAACCCCGAGACGATCATCTCCGTCCAATGGGAACGCGATCCGCAACGACAGCAGGGGTATTCAAAGAGATGGAGAGACCGATTGCGGTTCCTGAAATTCGGCTGTTCCGTGCCGATCGAATTCAGCAGAGCGGTCCGCCTTTTCCGGGCATACGCGCGGCTCATGCGGATCAAGGTCCAGTCGCTTTGGGGCGATGACTACCTCATCATCCCAAGAGGATTTGCGCCCACGGCGCCGCGGCTCGCCCTCCACTAGAGTAGAGACTGACTCCTCATACCGAAGACGGGTGTCTCACCCGTCTTTTGTTTTTGTTTAGGGAAGCTGGAATCTGGAAGCTGGAAGCTGTCTCTTGCGGATTTTTCCAGCTTCCAGATTCCAGCTTCCAGATTCCAGCTTCCCTCTCTCCGCATCGACTGGACGTTCCCGCGCCAATATGGTCTCTTGTAGATGGCCAACCCATAGCCCCCAGAAGGCCTGAAAGGAGGAAGGCCCGTGCACATTCGCATCAAAGGACGCATCACCGTAAGCGGATACCGGTCGCTGATGGCCACTCTCCGAAAAACGGCACCGGAAGAGGATTTTGGCGCGGATCCGTTCGACGTCCTCAACAGGGATATTGAGGGACAACGGACGGGTTACCTGACGCTCGAGAGCGGGACGACGCTCGGCATCACCGCGTTTGTCGGCGAAAAGCGCGCCGAGAAACCGTACGAAACTCCGACGCATTTCCTCATCGAGGGTTCGTTCAAATTCATGAGAACCGGCGAGATCGAGCCGATCGTCAACGCCATTTCGGCAGAGGCGTGGACATCTGAAGACGGTGACCAATTCGGTCCGATCATCCGCCGTGAACGCGGCCTCGTGGACGAGGCTTCCCAGAGCAAATCCGATTGGCCGCGGCCTTCAAGGCACCCGCCCAGCAGCGATCCGCCGGAGTCGGCTCCGACGTCGTGAACACCGCCTCCCGTACCCTCAACTCACGTTTTTAAGCCCCTTTTGTCGCGCGGTGAGTTCAACCTTTCAATGCACCACTTGTAACCCCTGCTTAACAAGCTCCCGGAGGCATTCATTCGGTGATCGATAGCCAAGAGACTTCCTTGGCCTGTTGTTGAGCTTTTCTTGGATGGCATGGATTTGAGAATGAGAGATGAGTGAGAGATCGGTTCCATGAGGGAGGTACTGTCTGATGAGGCCGTTCAGATTCTCAACCCCTCCTTTCTGCCACGAGGAGTACGCGTCGCAGTGATAGGTATCGATACCGTAGTCGAGGCGAAGCTTCCAATGATTTGCCCCTTCGCTTCCTCGATCCATCGTGAGGCTTTTAACGGGCAGCTCTTCGATGAGGTTCCTCCACGCGTCTTCGGTCGCCTCTGCGGACTTGTCGGCGACCTTGGTCAGTCGACAGAGTTGAATCGATCGCTCGTACTGAGCGCTCAGGGCCTCTCCTTGGTGTTCGCAGACCGTCGTGTCCGATTCCCAGTCTCCGAACCGCTTCTTTTCCTTGATTTCCTTCGGTCTGTACTGAATGGGCGTAATGAATGAGATGGGCTGTTTTTCTCGCTGTTTCCTCGCATATCGCCTCTGCCGCTTCTTGCGCCCTCGCCGCAGATGCTGATAGAGTCCCATGAAACGGCCTCGGCCCTCGTAGATGAATTGGTAAATGGTTTCGTGACTGACTCCTTTTCCCTTCATCCGAGGTTCGAGGCCGTTTTGTAGTTTGCCCTCGATCTGTTCCGGACTGCGTTGCTCGTTCATGAGCTGCTCGACGACGTATTGCCGTAACTCCTCGTCCGTCTCCAGTTTCCTTTTTCGCTTCTTCTTTTTCCTCTTCTCCGCGTACTCCTGAGCTTTGATCGCCCGATAGATGCCGTCAGGACACGTATTCCGCTGCAACTCACGGACGATGTCTGAATGGTCCCGATGGAGGAACCTTCCAATCCCGCGAAGGCTCACGTGGCACCGGAGGCAGAGCTCGATCTTTTCACGTTCATACAGGGTCAATTCCTGGCCTCTCATAGGGGGCCATCCTCGCTGGATCCGGCCTAAGGGGCAATTGACTGGAGTTTTGAAGGGGTCGAGGGGTGGTGCATTGATATTAGAATGCGGGCGCCGGCAAAGGGGGCTTGACGTATCCGCCGATCTGTGTTACAAAACTCGGTCAGTTTGGAGGAGCTGGCTTCAACAAATCGACAGCGTCTCTGCCCGAGGAGAGCGAAGCGCAGTCTTGGAGGAGCTGTGCCATATGAAAAGGCGGTGTTTGAATACCGCCCGTTGGCCCGTTGAACGGGCCGGATGATTCGCGTGACCTTCGGGGTGCGCGTTTTTTGATGCCCGCGAGAGGCGTGGAGAGGGCCGTGCGTGTCGTTCCCGGATTCCCGGAAATTGCGCGAACGGTGTGCTGCGTTCTTGAACGATATGATCGGATTCGTCTGGCTGTTCCGTTCGGAGCGGGCCTATGGAGGGGCCGAACACGGAACTCCCCCAGTTCCGTCTCCACACCCCTCGCAGGCAGGCCATGGAAGATGGAAATTAGAAAATGGAAAATGGTCCGGCCGGATCTGATCCGTCCAATTTCCAATTTCTATTTTCCATTTTCCTTTCCCATGAAGGCAGAAAAAAACTTAAACCAAAATAGTCCCATCAAAACCAAGAATCCCCATCCCCAGAAGCATGGAGGGGGCACGGCGGTGCAACGGACGTCTCGTCCGAGGCGCCGCCTGAACAACGTCTCGCGCGACCTTCTCCGGCTCGGGCTGGACAAGCCGCGCCGAGCGTTTCCCCACTCGGGTGAGGCTTTTGCCAGAGCCCGAGTTGCCTCCATGCTTGTGCGGATGGAACAGTCGTGAGTCACGAGTCCCCTCGGATGCACTCGGGGCAGGCTCCCGTCGTGAGTATGACGACGTAATCGAATGATTTATACTCACGACTCAAAACTCACGACTCACAACTTCCCCGTTGCTTCAGTCATCCGACATGATCCCATTTGCGCAAAATTGCGCGGGACGTATCAGATGACTGAAGGAGTGGGGAAGGGCGGGATCATCGCGTTGAACGCGATTGATCACGCCTGACTCCAGTGCATGTCCGCCTCACGGCGGAACAAACGAAGGACGGTGGGCAATCCCGCCTGACCGATCCGAAAGACATGCCCGAGCAACGGCACCCGAACGCGCTCTCCGGCGCGGCATCGGATGCACATTCACAAGGAGAAGATGATCATGGCGAAAAGCAATCTGCCCAAGGACGAGTACGAGTATCCGCAATCCATCCAACCGCCCGAGCCGCCCACGTTCGCGGATCTCGAAAGCGAGCTCATGAAGGGCCGTCTCCTGCTCCACGCGCGCTTTCCGCTCATCGTGAAACGCGAGCGGCTCCACAAGTGGTTCGGTATGAAGGACGGAAAGGCCACACGGGTCTTCGATCCGAGGGTCGCACTCGTCATCGTGTCCGTCCAGCAGTCCTCGGCAAGACTCGAAATCCTCGGCGACGAGGTCCCGAAGGGCGAGACGGTTTCGCAGCTGAGGACCTACATCGAGATCACCCCGACGGAAGGCGATATCGCGTTCTTCAACGAATACCGGAAGACGATCGAAGGCCAAGCCGCCGTCATCGAATACCGGCAGGCGCTTGATCTCGCGCGTGAGCGATACGTCACCGAGCTTCAAAAGCTCGACGAACTCTGCAAGAGCGACACAACGCTCATCGAGGTCCCCCAGGGCAAAGGGCTGCACCTCAACTGTACGTACGCGCAACTCGAAGGACTGATCGCCGATGATACGCGGCTGAACCGAGGAACGAAGAACCGGCTCATCCAGAAGCGGCTCAAGCTCCTCCATGGCCGGCGCGCAGCCCTCGCGCTGGCAAACGGCATCAGCATCAGAACGGCAAAGGCCGCCGTCGAGGATGCGGAAGCGGAGCTCGGTGACGCGATCAACAAGTATTGGACGCTCACGTACCTCGACGAGATCGCGGACGCGCTCAAAGAGGCGTTCGCCGACATGGAAGTCCTGGGTCCGGGCCTCGAAGCCGACGGAATGCTGAAGCGGCTCGCGAGGGCGGTGACGCTCAACAGCGGGAACGTGTTCAACCTCGACCTGAAGGGCATGACCATGCGCAGGCCGAAGAGCCCGCCCGTTGCGCATTCGCTCTACTTCGCGCTCGACGTCCTGAAGAGCTCGATGATGGACGAAAACCACAACGTCGTGGTCCGCAAGGGGCCGCAGTTCGCGTTTGCTCCGTATGCGAAAGGCGTCACGAAAGGTCCGGGGTCAACGTATTTCGAACTCATCGGTCCGATCGTCGTGGGCTGTGAAACGAGCGACGGCGGGGTCTACGCCGTACGTCTCTGTCCGGAGATCTGGCGCGCAATCCTCATGAACGCGGAACGGTTGCGTGTCAACGGAACCATCGATCGCCTCGTCGAGGATTGGGAGCCGGTCGTCGTCAGCGCGGAGTCGGGAAAGCTCATGGAGGCGGAGATCGCCGAACAGGTGCAGGCCGCCAGGGCTTCTGCCGAGCCGGAAAGCGAACAGCCCGCCGAAACGCCGAGCGAACCGGAGGAGCCGGCTTACGTCGAGAGCGATGCGCCTTCACGGGAACGCACCGTCGAGGAGGTCTCCGCGGAACCGCCGGCAAGCGATCGCGCGCCGGCACCCGATGATGATGACGACGTCGTCGTCATCGTGACTCAAGAAAAAAAGGGAGACGGCGGCCCTTTAGCGGAAACTGAGGGCAGCGGGGCATCGGCACCCCTCTCCTGATCATCTCCTCACACCTCACTGCTCGCGGGACGACACTCACTCGTTGTCCCGCAGCACCTCCATCGCTCTTCCATACGAAGAGCGCTGAAGGGGCTTTCCCACCAATTGGGACGGGCTCGGACATTCAACCAAAAAACCCGGTCTCGAAGCAAGCCGCAAGGATTGCTTCGATGATCGGAGTATCCGGATTAGGGTTTCGTCGGTTCGGCGGTTCGGGATTAGTCATTGGAGAAATTACTCCAATGCCTATTCCCAATTCCCAAACCGCCTATTCCCTGTCCTGATACTCCGGTTCCCTCCCAACGGGGGCCGGGATGGAGGAGAGAGAAAAAAAGGAGGTAAGAACCGCGCATTCCTTCGGGGATGTCGCGCCGTCATCCGTTGAGGAGCGGATGATGGATACGTAAGGGAGGCAGGGGTTTCGCGCACGCGTTATCGCCTGCCTCCCCCGCCTCATCTGCCCGCGTGACGTCCGTCAGAGGTCATGCGCGGAGATGAGGCGGATTGACATGTCGCCTCGAAACCCGTTACGATAAGAAAGGCTCCGGAGGTAGATGTATGGATTTGGCTGACTTCTGGCAACTCGCGTTCTACTGTTCCCTGATCGGCATTTTCTTCTTGAAGCCGTCGCACCGAACGTCGCTCCTCGGACGGCAGCTCTCGATCGAGCCGGCGATCCTTCGTGCCGAACGGAGAGATCGCGCGAGAAAATCACGACCGCCTCCTGCCTGATCGGCGGTCATCCGTTCCCCGTTCCGTCCTCCGTGCCCTCCGACGTCACTCGTCGATCTGAGGGCACCTGACCGAGATTCCGGAAGTCACCATTCATTCTTCAGAAACCTCGGCTAGTCGGCCAGCGAACCTACAAATGGCGAATGGACGCGAATAGACGAATGACGAATCATTCGTACAAATTCGTCTTCAATTCGTACCATTCGTAGGCACTCGTGCGAAGCAGGCTGCGGTCGTGCGTGCGTTCCTCGGGCATCTTGTTCTACGGCCGTCCCGCCGAAAGGCGGGATACTCTCTCCTCCCGTCGATTGAGACGCCCTTCTTAAAACGCGGCGCACTGCTGCAGCCTGATTCGCAGGAAGTTGAAGGCCACCGGTCAATTGATCGGTGGCTTTCGTTTCGGACGTCGTTGCGTCGGGCGTCGGGCGTCGGCCGGAACGACGCCCGACGCAACGTCGCCCGACGCCCGACTCATGGACTTGTCGACGTCACCATCTCCATTCCCGTACCCGTCCCCGTGATCCCCTCAAGCTCGTCCGTCCCCGGGAGTTCACGCTCGTACGTGACGCGGCGGACGACCGTGGTTTCGCTCCCGCGGCGGCGCTTCGCGGTGATCGTGACCGCGCTCGTCCCGCGCGGGACGTCGAGTTCGATGCCGAACGTCCCGTCCGGCGCCACGGGCGCGTCACGACCGTTCACGCTTACGGTCGCTTCCGCGATCGTCGCGCCGCGGACGTCGGCGCGCGGGACGCTCAAGATCTCCCCGTCGCGCGGACGGTCAACGGCGAGCGGCGGCGGCGTGTTCACGGCATGCGCCTGCCAGAGAACGTACCCGCCGAGGAGCCCGGCGAAGGCGAGGATGCCGAGGAAGGCAAGGAACTGCGGCGCAGCGAAAAGGTCGAAGAATCCGATCTTCCTGACGCGAGGGAGCAGGTCCTCCGTTTTCCGCTCCGACGAGACGCCGGCGAGACGGCCTTCGTACCGCATCCGGAAATACGGTTCGTACCCGCCAAGGTATTTCACGTACGCGGCCAGGTGCCGTTCGGCGAAAATGGGATCGTCGAGATCCTCAAGACGGTCTTCTTCGAACGCCTTCAAAATCTTACGGTCGATTTTCGTCGCGCGGCAGGCTTCTTCGAACGTAATCCCATGGAGCTCGCGCAGGTCGCGGAGATCCGAACCGAAGGAGGCGTCGCCCTCCCGCACGCGCTTGTGGAGGAAGGTCATACGGGCGGATCGTCGGGGAGATCGATGCCGGTCAATGCCTCCACGGGTTCTTCGAGATCAGGATCCTCTCCATCAACGTCATCCCGCTCAATATCGTCGGCACGGTCGAGATGCGGAGGACGTGGACGATCCTCGATCGGCGCGTAGCCGGGACGGATCGCGACCGCCGGCACGGCGGCCCGTTCCATTCCCGGGAATTCCGTCTGGAGGATCTCTCGCGGCTTCGCACCTTCGCCGGGGCCGATCATCCCTTCGCGCTCGAGGAGATCGAGGATGCGCGCCGCGCGCGCGTATCCGACTTTGAGACGGCGCTGGAGGAGCGATGCGGACGCTTTCCCGGCGCGGATGATTTCTTCCATCGCGGCTTCAAGGAGCGGTTCGGAATCGTCATCGCCCCCGTTTCCGTTGCCGAAGGCCGTCATGCTCCGCGACGATTCCGTCACCGCGCTCTCGTATTCCGGCAAGCCGTATGATGATTTCAGGAATTCAACGACGCGGCCGACTTCGGCATCCGTAACGAATGCGCCCTGAACGCGCTTTGGCGCGGACATCTCCGCCGTCTGGAAAAGCATATCGCCGCGCCCGAGGAGCTTCTCCGCGCCGGACCGGTCAAGAATCGTCCGCGAATCCGTGGCGCTCGCAACCGAGAAGGCGAACCGCGCGGGGATATTCGCCTTGATGAGGCCCGTAAGTACGTCGACGGACGGACGCTGGGTCGCGAGGACGAGGTGGATGCCGACGGCGCGCGCCATCTGCGCGAGCCGGACGACCGGCCCTTCGACTTCGATCCCGGACATGACCATGAGGTCCGCGAGTTCGTCGACGATGAACACGATGTACGGCATTCGTTCTTTCGAGCGCTCGTTGTAGCTCGCAATGTCGCGCGCGCCGAACGCCGCGAGGACGTCAAACCGGCGGTCCATTTCCCTCACTGTCCATTTGAGCGCGTTCACCGTGTCTTCGACTTTCGTGATGACGGGCGTGAGGAGGTGCGGCACGCCGTTGTAGATGGGGAACTCCACGCGCTTCGGGTCGACGAGGACGAGCTTCAGGTCGTCCGGCCCGTGGCCGTAGAGGAGGCATGAGATGAGGATGTTGAGGCAGACGGATTTCCCCGACCCGGTCGCGCCCGCAACGAGCATGTGCGGCATGCGCGCGAGGTCGACGAGCATGGGCATGCCCGAGACGTCGCGGCCGAGCGCGAACGGAATGGCCATGCGCTGTTCCTTTTCCCGGTACGATCGCGACTCGAGCATTTCGCGCAGGCCCACGAGCGCAACGGATTTATTCGGCACCTCGACGCCGACGAGCGACTTCCCCGGAATCGGCGCCTCAAGGCGGATCGGGTGCGCGGCGAGCGCGAGCGCGAGGTCGTTGTGGAGCGCGGTGATCCGTGCGAGTTTTACGCCTTCCGCGGGCTTGAACGTGAACTGGGTGACGGTCGGTCCCACGGCGACATCGCCCATCTCGACCTCAATACCGAAGTGCTTCAGGGTCTTCCGAATGATCTCCTTGTTAAATTCGATGTCGCCCGCCGTCGGCCGTTCGTCCCTCCGCAGGAGGAGATCCACCGGAACGGTAACTTTCGGACGCCGCTTCTTCGGTTTCGGCAACGGGAGCGTCGGCGCGCGGCCGTCGGGAGTTGCCGTCTGGACGGCGGTGGACTGAATGTCCGCATCCGCCTCTTCATCAACCGGCGCGTCGATTTCATCAATCGGCTCCGGCATCGCCATCGGCTCCTCAATGTTCGACGCCCGATTCGCCCGCATGCGCGCGATCATCACGACCGGCACGGCAACGAGCCGCCAGCAGAAACGCGCGACGTAGACGATTCCCTTCCAGACGGCCGCGAAGATGCCGACGATCGTCTTCATCGACGTATTGAAGATGAAGATGATCGAGACGAGGAAGAGGCCGACGAACACGACGACCGCGCCCGCGAAGCCGAGGAGGCGGATCGCGGGCTCGGCGAGGAGCTGGCCGAGTTTGCCCGCGGAGAGGAGGAGCGCCTTCGGGTCGATGACGTCATCCGGATTCGGGAACGTGACGGCATGGACGAGCCCGTTCAGCCCGACGAAAAAGAGGATGAAGCCGACGAAGTTCGTCGCTTTCAGGCGGAGTTTCTCTTCGTCGATGAGATGCCAGCCCCATGCAGCCAGGAAGATCGGCACGAATATCTTGTCCCACCCGAAGACCTGCGTGAGCATCCCGTCGACCGCCGTCCCGAACGATCCCGCGAGGCCGAAGATGGCCAGGCCGGAGAGGAACGCGGCGACGAGGACGAGCACCGTAAAAATCCCTTTCCGCATCTTCGGGTCAAGGGAGAAGCCGAGTTTGAACGGTTTCCGTGCGTATCGGCGGCGGGACATGGGTCGGGTCTATAGTACATGGGGAGGTTGAGGAGGGGTAGAAGAGCGGGAGTGGGGAGTAGGAAGTGGGGAGTGGGCCGGATCCCCCCACTCCCCACTTCCTACTCCCCACTCCCCAGAGCCCGCCATATCATCTACCATAGACTCCACTCTATGCCGTCTATCTTTTCGCGCATCATCAGGGGCGAGATTCCCTGCCACAAGATCTGGGAGGACGACCGGTTCTTCGCCTTCCTTGATATCCATCCCTACCATCCCGGGATGACGCTCGTCGTTCCGAAGACGGAGATCGACGATTCGTTTGAGATGGACGATGAGACATACGGTGCCTTCCTTGCGGCCGCAAAGAAGCTCGTCCCCGCGATCAAAGCCGCGACGGGCGCCGAGCGCGTCGGCCTGATGATTGAGGGTCTCGAAGTCCCGCACGCGCACATCAAACTGATCCCGATCAATCATGCGGGCGACATGGATTCGTCGAACGCGAAGGCGGCGACGGATGAGGCGTTGAAGGCGATGGCGGAGAGAATTAGAAACAACATCACTTTCATATGAACACAGAGCAACATCTCTCTCGGGAGGAAATGACGGAGCTTTTTCTAGAAGAAAAGCTTGTCAAAAAATGGCTTCTACGCGAGGGCGTCAGCGTCAGACGGCCCGACGGCACGATCGAAAGTGACTGGGCCGTTTTATATATCAGCATTCATCGGGTAATCGCCTGCAACAAGAATGGCACCGTTAGAAAAAAGATGCCGATTCTTGAATTTCTCGAATTGAACTGGGATGGATAAGCCTATTCCCCAGATAAAGAACGCCCCGACAACTCGGTGCGTTCTTTATTCTACCTTCGCCCGTATGGCCTCGCGGACACGACATCTTTCGCTGCCTTCGCAGAGAGAACTTTTTCTTTCAGAAGCGCGTCCGTGAGCATGCCCGTCTTCTCGTTCGTTTGTAGTATCAGTCCTCCAAGATGCGCCCCCTGATCCGCAAGTTTGACGTCAAGATAATCTTTCGTGACCATAGTCGCTTCAATCTTGTTCAACCGACGATCTACAACGGCAAATCTCACATCGATATGCGTCGCAAGATTCTGGATCGCCTCTTGAAGCGACCCAATCGTTTCACCATATCCACCGACCTCTTCCTTAAGCGATCCAATCGCATTCAGAACGTCTCGATTGCTTGGTTCCCTCTCGAGATCTTTGATCATATCGTACCGACTTACTCCTCAATCGGCATCGCGAGGTCGTCTTCCGCGCCGATGGGGAATCCGGACGCGACCGGCTGGTCGACGCCTTCCTTTTCCTTGAATGCGGCGATGACTTTTCCGCGGATCTCGCCGATGAGCGACGGGCGCTCACGAAGGGCGGCCTTTGCGTTCTCGCGTCCCATGCCGAGCTTCTCCTCGCCGTACGCGTACGCGTTCCCGGACCGCTTGATGATGCCGTACTCCTGCCCCACGTCGAGGATGTCGCCCGTGAGCGAGATCCCTTCGTTGTACATGATGTCGAACTCGCACGTGCGGAACGGGGCGGCGACCTTGTTCTTCACGACCTTGGCCTTCACGCGGTTCCCGATGATCTGCTCCCCCATCTTGATCTGCGCCGCGCGCCGGACCTCCACGCGGAGCGACGCGTAGAACTTCAGCGCGACGCCGCCCGTCGTCGTTTCCGGGTTCCCGTACACGATGCCGATCTTGTTCCGGATCTGGTTGATGAACACGACGACCGTTTTCGTCTTCGAGACGATCGCCGTGAGCTTCCGGAGCGCCTGGCTCATGAGCCGCGCGTGGAGCCCCATGTGCGAATCCCCCATCTCGCCCTCGATTTCCGCTTTCGGCGTGAGCGCGGCCACGGAGTCGATGACGATGATGTCGAGCGCGTTCGAGCGGACGAGCGTTTCGACGATGTCGAGCGCCTGTTCGCCCGTGTCCGGCTGGGAGATGAGCAAGTCGTCGACTTTCACGCCGATCTTCCGCGCGTAGTCCGGATCAAGCGCGTGCTCCGCGTCGACGAACGCGGCCAAGCCGCCCAGCTTTTGACACTCCGAGATGATGTGCTGGGCAAGCGTGGTCTTCCCCGACGACTCGGGGCCGAAAATCTCGATGATGCGGCCGCGGGGGACGCCGAGGATGCCGAACGCGAGGTCGAGCGACAGGCAGCCCGTCGGAATGACATCGACGGATGTCCGCTTCGCCTCCCCGAAGCGCATGATCGCCCCGTCGCCGAAGCGCTCCTTGATTTGATCAATGGCATCTTGCGCGGCCTGGAGCCGGGGGTCGATTGGGGTGCGGGTTTTGGCCATATGGGTGGTCGTTAGTAGTTTGTAGTTGGTCGTTAGGACAGGGAATTTTCGAGGGGGCTCCGAGGCTCCCTGTTCTATTCTTGTTCTAGTCCCAGAACATTACCACAAACGCGGATAAGAGGGGGTGGGGATAACATCTACGGTCCCCAAAAATGATCTACTCCTTATAAAAAAGGGACGATCTATACGTATGCAATCGCCCGGATAGGGGCCGGAGCCGGAGCGGAGTGTTGTTGGACGAATCGCAGGATGGTCACGCTGAGAAGGAGGACGAGCAGAGAAAGAAAGACGACGCGCGGGATCGTGTAGTAATTCATATCTTGAGTTGGCTATCGACTTTTGGCTATCGGCCGCCCACCAGAGATCTCTCTGGCCGATAGCCGATAGCCGTAAACCGATAGCCGTTGACGAGGGACAACGGTCCGCGCAGCACCACGTGCGCTCGCGAAGCGCAGTGATACCCTCTCCTCGGCGCGGACCATCCCTCGAAAAAACGTATGGAATTGTGAGCAGCTACTCGTTGAAAGAAGTCGGCGGAAACGCGGTCGATGATCTGCGGCGCCATCAGCACGCGCAGCCGAACGCGAACAGTCGTCAATGGGCGTGGGCGGCTTGACCGATCCGGGAGTCCGCGAGTTAACGCGAACGCGCGTTTCATTCGTACTCCGATGGAAGGGCGTACGAGACGTGCGCGCGGGAGACGGTCAAAACGGCTGGCGGGGCGCGTCAAAACGCATGCGCGCCGCGAATGTCGATGCGATCCTGCGGCGTATCGCCGGGAGATTGCTGTCGGACATAAGGGACGCGGCAGCGAAGCGCACGCCTAAAAAGCCACATGGAAAGGAAACCGTTTCCCCGTTCCGAAACGCATCTGCGCGAAAGGCGTTGATGTCGCCCATCACGCGGCAGACGCTTCAGCACCACCTGGAAGCACTGCCGGCGTTTCCGGTTTCCGAACTCCACTCCTGCCTGAGGACTGTTCCACCTTGTCGAAGTGCGATCCGTTCCTGACCGCAAACCGCGGGCTCGGCGGATCACCCCCATAGCGTCTCGTGGATCGGAAACCCTGTCAAAAGATTGTAAATCGATCGCTTGACACGGTCGCGTTGAACGCGATCCCCCGCGACACGCCTTCACCATCAATCGGATACGTGAGAGATCAAAATACGCGGGGAAATAGCTGATTGATCGCGGATGGATGAGACCTCTTTTGATGGGAATGCTGTCAACTGATCGGATGACAGCGTGCGATTTTTCGACGCAAATCGGCGATTCAAGGACGATTTTGTGGATAAGCCCGATTCTTCGCAGAGATGCGCGAAGAAATGAATAGAGACGTCATCTTCGTCGCGAAACGGGGATAAAAAATGACCCCCAGGGCAAAACCACGGGGATCATCGTAGGGTCGACGGTACGAACGTGTTCGGCGCGCGCCAGAATGAAGAACCTGACAGCTTGGAGCCATTACGCCTGCAGTGATGACTCGGGGATCGTCAGCTGTCCGAGGCATAACGACTTCTTAACAGTAAAGGCAAGAAAAAGGACAAATATGATATAAGCGGAACCGATAATGATTACGGCATAACGGATGACCTTGTGCATACGACAATTCCCCTTGTTAACGCCATGGACATGTTGCGCCCGTCTTAAGAATGGCTTGGCCATCTTTCGAAAGAACGCCTTCCAGAACAAAGTAAAATGTATAAGAATAATTTCACATGGTCAACGGCATTAACGTCTTATTGACCTGACATGTATTCGCGTCGTTACAATGAACAAAACGATATACACCAAAAATAGCACCCAGGTTGGGAGAAAAATCGGGACAAGCAGGAACGGGAATTTCTGGGACGCACTTGCGACGGCGAGCATGTAGGAGAGGAATCCGTTTGCCGGGAGCGCTGTGATGGGGACGGCGTCGCCGAGGACCACGGCGACGGCTCCGGCGAGCATCGTGGCGCCGAGGAATGGGATGACGAGGAGGTTTGTGAGGAGCCCGGCGAGCGAAGCGGCGGAGAAGGCCCAGAGCTGGTACGGGAACGTCGCGAGCGTTGCGGCGGTCGTCGTCGAGGCCGCGTCGCGGAGGCCGAAGGCTTCGGGGATGAAACGGAGGCGCATCGAGATCGGTTCGCTCATCGCGATGAGGCCCCACGTGGCGAAGAACGAGAGCGCGAAGCCCGCGTCAAAGGCGAGGACCCACGGGGACATGGCGACGAGGACGGCGGCGGCGATGATGAGGAGGCGGCTGGCGGCGGCACGGCGCCCGAAGGCGCGGCCGAGGAGCGCGAGCGACCCCATGATCGCCGCGCGGACCACGGAGGCGGATGCGCCCACGAAGAGGACGAATGTGAGAATCGCGATGACGGAGAGGATGATCGCGAAGCGTCGGCGATAACCGAGCGCAAGGAAGAGCGGGACAAAACAGACGACGACGATCGTCACGTTCGAGCCCGAGACGGCGATGATATGCGTCATCCCCGCAAACCGGAACGCCTGCGCCGCATCCGCCGAAAGGCCGCGGTCGCCGTAGAGGATGCCCGCGAGGAGAGATCCTTCATCCCCGGGCAGGATGCGGATGATCCGCGCGGTGATCGCGGTCCGAGATTGCGCAAGCAGTGCGCGCGGATCCCACCACGCCGGATCCGCGATCTTCCGCGCGGAGATGCTCCCCTTGCATGCGAAAAACGCCCCATCGCGCGCGTTGAATGAGGCGTTCTTCGGTGTGGATCCGCTCTCCGCATCGACCTTGATCGCGGATTCGATCCGGCACGTGACGGCCCACGTCTCCCCCGCGTTCTGGTACCCATGCCCGCGTGCGAGGACGATCTGGGAACGCGTATTGATGCGCTTCCCGCCCATCGAGACGACACCGAGCAGCGCGTCGTACTGACGCACATTCGTGACGCGCGCGACGAACGAGACGTCCGTCCCCCGCGCCCGCATCAGCGGATCATCATCCCGCGGAAGCGTGAGGTCATGGCGATAGAGGCCGAGGGTGAAGGAGAGGATGAGGAGGGCGAGGAGGGATGTTGCATTGGAGATATCTATCGACTGAGGAGGATCCTGGTGCCCGTCTGAATTGTTCCATTGTTTCATTGCTTCATTGTTGGATGCAGAGTCGCGCTTTCTCAAAAGAAAGCAATGAAACAATGAAACAATGAAACAATCCTGTTTTTTGTTGAAGTTCCAAATACTGATCGCGATCGCCGCGAGCAATGCCAACACCCACGCCGCCGTTGCCGTAAACGGCCGTGCGGCATGGAGGAGGACGCCTGCAAGGAAGCCAGCGCACGCGAGGACGGCGGCTTCTGATGCCCGTGGGGGTGAGCGGATGGGCATCTCTTATTCGGTACCAGAATCCTAAAAAAGCGCAAATAGACTTAATTAGGCGAAATCTTCGTATGAAAGACGCCAAACTGTCTTGACGAAAAATCAAAAGTCTGCTAGATTGGCGCTTCTCATTCAGTGTGGATGAGATGCACCGTGGAGGTGGAAAAAATGGAACAGACGGCTCAGCCCACCGTAGACGAATTTGCACGCCTGAAACATTTAGTCGCAGACAAAAGCGAAGGGCACGTGGGAGCCCTGTCGCTGCTCGCAAGGATCCTCGCACAACTTCAGCCCGTCGAGACCGAGATGTTTTGCGAGCAGACTCCGAATGGGCGCGACCTCTATGCGGATTACCTCACCAGACAGGAAGCCGCGGCCAAACCGCGCGAATATAATGAGGTTGCGTATACGCGGGAGGTCCTCGCCAAGCATCTTCCGACGTACCTTGCGCCGAAATCCTGCCTCCTCGATCCCGAGGCAAGACGGCCTATCGCCAACCTGTACCTCTCCCAATACGCATCCCTTGGACCCGCCGGGATGCTTGCCGGGCATCGCGAGCAGCAGCCCTACCTGGATGGTCTGAAGGCGATCATCTGCCAAGGTTGCGGCATAAGAGAATGCCGCCATTGCCCACGCTGACGTTCACCCGTCGCGACATCGACCGCAAAGCACCCTGCGTGCACCGCGTCGTTCGTTCGCGCCGGGTGCTTTGCTTTTATACCCCTTTAAAAAAACCGCACGCGTAAAATAACGGTAATTGCCGCGCCCTCGGGGACGAACGGATGGGCATCTCTGATTCGGTGCCATAGGAAGAAAAATGAACGCGCTCATCCACACGTCCCCGTTTCTTGAACTCAAAAGGGGCCCCTTGGATCGCCGTAGCGACCAAGGAGCCCCTTGAGAAAAGGCGAAGAAATAACGAGACCGGCTATCCGCAAGCAAACATCAGACGGTGAATGCGAGGTCACAATACGGCGTAAACGAGCGGTCCGCGGCGTTGCACGTGATGTTGACGTTACCGCTCACCACGAGTGCCGGAAAAATCTCGACGCCGTTCTTGAACACTCTCACGGCGCCGAGCGAAAGGCCGTACCCGCCGCATGGGGTGACGGCCGCATCCTGCCAGAAAACCCACGCGACCGATTCGCCGTCCGCATCGCACCCGTTGTTCCAGTTGTAGACGCACCCGCCGAGTCCGCATGGAATCGGCATCTCGACGGTGGCGGCCACGAGGGTTCCGGGGGCGAGCGACACCTCGCAGCTTTGGATGGCCGTTCCGGCCACCGGCTTCAGGGTGCAGAGCTCTCCCCAGGCCGAAGCGTTCGGGTCCCACCATCCGACGAAATTGTCTCCGCCGGAAACGAACGGCGTTCCATTGCCGAGCGCCGCGGGCGGGGTGAATTCGAACCGGATGGTTGGGTTCTGTGAAACCGGAGCGCTGCCGCCGGTCGCCGCCGGCGTCCCGCCGTAGGATGACGTTCCGCCGGTCGCTTTACCGCCGGTTGATGTCCCGCCGGTCGCCGTGCCGCCTGTTGGAGAACCGCCCGTCGATCTCCCGCCTGTTGCGACGCCTCCGGTTGAGATGCCTCCAGTGGCCCTACCGCCGGTTGATGTCCCGCCGGTTGGTTGGATGATGACCGTGACGCCGCCGGTACTGGCGGTCGCGACCGCCGTGCCGCCGGTTGGTGGCGGCATGGGCGGCGTGCCGCCGGTTGGCGTGATGACGGGAGCCGCTCCACCGGTCACGGACGGGACAGGTCCCGTTCCGCCGGTAGGGATGACGACCGGTACGATCCCGCCGGACGATGATGCTCCGCCGGACGAGGTTCCGCCCGTTCCCGGAGGAGTTCCCGTGCAATCTCCGGCGGTCGTGCAGGAGGTCTGCCATGGACAAGGAAGGACGGACCAGCTCTGGATGCCGGTCGACGAGTCATGGATGCAGGCTTCCTTATTGTTCGGATCACCGGAAATGCAGCGGGTTGCACCGAGAGGCGTACAGAGCTGCGCGCCGGATGAGGTGCCGCCGGTGCCGGTGGATGATGCGCCGCCGGTTGATGACGCTGCGCCTCCGCTTCCAGTCGAGGACGATGCCACGCAGTTGCCCGACTGACAGATGAATCCCGATGCGCACGACATGTCGATCCAGTGGTAGCACGAATCGGGTCCCGGGTGTCCGCAGAGACGGAAGCTGACCGAGTTCTCGGGATTGCAGACTTGCTGACCCGGTGTGCAGTCGTCGAAGCAATTCGGACCCGGTGGGTTGTTATCCACGCTGACGTGGCACGTGTTCAGTGCATGATCCAGACTCGCTTGAGGAATTTTAGTTCCGTTGTTCAAGTGAATATGAACGACTCCGTCCGTGTCGTTGCGGTACCAGGCACAGCCGTTGTCGAACCGCTGAAATGCCTGAACCAATTTCCCGTTCGGAGATACCGTGCAATCGCTGTTGTTCTTGTCGTCGATGACGATCGTTACCGCATGTTGCTCGTCTTCTTTCGGCGCTCCAAGGTATTCGGCGCCGCCCATCGGTTTCCCGTCCGATCCGAGGACGCATTTGTACGCGCCCCAGAATCCTTCTTTGACGAGGTAGACGACCAGACCGGTCGTTCCGTTCCGTTGAAGGATGAGTACCGTCTGACCGTCGGTTCCGAAATAGTGTCCGGGCGTACGATCCGTATTCACGAAGTTTTGCAGGGTCACACCATGCACGTCGTGGACGAACGTACTCCCACCATTATCACTCAAGGCCCAGCCGAGCTTGCCTTTGTACGTGACGTACTTCGCATGGAAGGCGGCGCTCGATCCATCATCATGCCACCCCGTGTCCCCATAGATACCGGCGAGGTTATGTCGGATGATGCCGTTGTAGACCCACCTGTACGTATATGTTGGCCCTCCCTCATTCACAAACCCATGAACGTAATTCGTGCCAGCTTCCAGCTTCAGCGTGCGACCGAAAGAAGGGAGCGGGGTCTGATTGCAGACCGACGGTTTGACGTTCTGTTCGATAATCCGAACGCTTTTTACCGTGCTCGCAACGATATCGAGGCCACTCACGACGACGACGTGCCCATATCTCTTGTGCCATATGTTATCGTATTTGGTACACGCGCCGTTCTTTTTCACGAGGCAGTCAAACTCCTCTTCACCAAAAGAGAGGATATCCGTCTCCCTCGGCACCTCCTGCGCGCTCGGATAGAAAGAGAAGGCTTCCTTGCCCAGATACTTCGCGCTCTGAACTTGGTCGATGAATTCTCCACCGTCACCCAGGCTGCCAAGCGTCAGATGCAGAACTTTTTTATAGAAGTCCGTCGCGAAGGTTGTACACTGATACGTACCAGATCCGCCGTTCATACACGCGCCGTTCGAACTTGCGACGAAATTCATATATTTTTCGACGGAGTCACCGTAGATTTTACCGCAAGCATCTTTTGTACCCACACAACACGTGTCAGAAGCCACCGGCTTGCAGGTCAATCCCTGTTCCGTCGAAGCAATGAGTCTTTCATCCGTTGAACAGGATCCGCTGAACGCAGCGACAAACCCCAAAAGGGAGCGCACGAGAAGGGAGGACGGCAAACGTTTCGCATGTTTCATTGTCAATGTCCTACTTTTAAGAGAGCTAGACAGGTATTGCATAGCCCCGATTATGCCGCCCACGGTTACGTGGGCGGCGGTGGCGGAGCTACAAATTCAACGAAGGAGTTTCAACCATGTAAATGATCTAAATCTATTCAGCGCACACGTTACGATGACTGCGTCGGCTGGAACGGTTTGAAGGTTTTTAATACTGAGAGCCATTGTTCGTACAGTCGTTCGGCTTTCTGTTTATCAGGAGATGACGGACGGGCTTCAAAGAGGTAAATCCTATCAGCATACTTAATAATGACCTCGTCCATGGTCGAATACCAAACATTAGGAGGGGCAGGAATCTCTTCCGTGACCTTCTCTTCAAACGCCTCAAAGCCATTGATGGACGTCTTATTCTTTGGATCGAGCGCTGCATTATTCACATTGAATTCATCGATCGTGGAAGTTGTGCGTGTTGCCGCGAACATCACGTCAACGTTCATGTCATAGCTCGTATCACTGGCGCTCCAATACCTCACATCGAGGCGCGGGTACCAGAATGGATCATGATTCGTGTCTGGCACATTCTTTGATACTGGAGTTGGTCCATTCCATTCCTGCGGGATTTTTATCTCAAACCCGAGCTTCTCATCTCGATAGGTCTTCCACGTCGACGTATCGACAGCGGCCACTGAACTCGTTGCGGACAGATCCGTACTCGTGGTCTGTCCCGCAACCGGTTCGGGCGGGGTCGTCGGCGGCGTCTGCACGACCGTCTGCGGCTGTGGCGTCGGGGTGCCGCTCTTCTTAGAGAGCGCAAACCACCCGCCGATCCCGATGATGAGGACCAGGACGGCTCCGATAATGACGTTTCGTGTTGATGGGGACATAGAAATGGTGCCCTGACTTTTCAGGTTTTCTTTAAAATAGAGCGCGCCAAATCATCCCAATAGAGCGATTTTTCACGCTATTTTGCACGATACACGACTTTGGGGTAGCGCACAACTATCTGATCCATCCTTGGTTGAGGCTGAAATGCCCATGATTATTCGCGGATGCTCGACAAGTTGCCCGAACCATGATCTACTGCGCCCACAGACTCAACGCTCGGGACCAAAGGAGGTGAACCCCATGGAAGCCCTGCGCGCAGCGCTCAAGAAGCACATTCAAAGACTAACCAGAACGACGTTCACCGAACACGTGATTCATCCCGGCGAATGGGATTTCGTGAACATCCATCCGCCGTCGACGAGCGCGGCCGAGTACGTTCCTGCGGCATCGGACGTCTACGGATATGAAGACCAGTGGAACCCGGAGCGTCTCACGGATCCGATCCTGGGGCACCGGTGGACGTTCTGCCTGTTCGAAACGCAAATCCGGCCGGTCGTCACGCTCTTCCACGGTCACCGCCTGAATGTGATGAAGGCCGCGGTCCAGTTCGCGGCGGACGAAACCGGTACGGATATCGACATCCACATCGCCCGCGGCAAAGAGACCATGCACGCGGACCGCGTGCAT
The DNA here is from genome assembly GCA_963835915.1 of Candidatus Uhrbacteria bacterium. Lineage (GTDB taxonomy): Bacteria > Patescibacteriota > Patescibacteriia > 2-12-FULL-60-25 > 2-12-FULL-60-25 > 2-12-FULL-60-25. The sequence continues at coordinate 91,989 of CAWIHE010000004.1, read as the reverse complement.
TCGCGCATGCGGCAGTACCGCTGATGACCGCCGGCCGATCCGTACCCAATCCCCGTTCATTCCATAAAACATCTCGACCCGATGCACTCCGCACCGGGTCGATGATTTTTATCTCCCCACCCCGAGATACCGGAGCCCCGCCTGCGCAACGTCGGAGGGGCGGTAGAGGTTGCGTGCGTCGACGAGGAGGTTGCCGGCCATGACCGAGGCGAGGCGCGCGAGGTCGAGCGCACGGAATTGCTCCCAGTCGGTCGCGATGACGACGGCATGCGCGCCTGTCGCCGCCGCGTAGGGACAATCGTGATGATCAATCGGACCGCCCGCATCATCATCCAGCAGGCGCGCGATCGGATCGTGCGCCACGACGTGTGCGCCTCGGTTGCGGAGGAATTTGATGAGGTCGATGGACGCGGATTCGCGCGTGTCGTCCGTGTTCCCTTTGAACGCAAGTCCGAGGACGGCGATCTTCTTCCCGTGGAGCGACTCGAGCGCGCGTTCGATGCGCTCGATGACGCGTTCGCGCGAGCGCCGGTTCATCGCGTACGCCGCGCGGACGATTGGAAGCGGGTGCGCGTGCTTGTCCGCGAGGTCGATAATTGCGCGGACGTCTTTCGGAAAACAGCTCCCGCCCCAGCCCAAGCCCGCGCGGAGGAATTCCTTGCCGATCCGCGGGTCAGAGCCGATGCCGCGCGCGACATTGTCGATGTCGGCCCCCAGGTCTTCCGCGAGGTGAGCGATTTCGTTGATGTAGCTGATCTTCGTGGCGAGGAACGCGTTCGCCGCGTACTTCGTGAGCTCGGCGCTCCGCCGGTCCATGACGAACTTCGGACAATCGAGGTAGCCGTAGAGGTGAATCATCACGTCTGTGGCGCGTGCGGACGCGGACCCGATGATGACGCGCGAGGGATTCAGGAAATCGAAGACCGCATGGCCTTCGCGGAGGAACTCCGGATTCGAGATGACGTCGACCGGCTGCGACGTGATTGACCGCGCAATCGCCTCGACGCGTTCTGCCGTGCCGACAGGTACCGTGCTCTTGTCCGCGAGAACGACGGGGCCGTTGACGTGCCGCGCCACGGAGACGACCGCGGAATCAAACGCCGTCATGTCGACCGACCCGTCGGCCGCGCTCGGCGTGCCAATGGCCATGATCACGACCTCCGCGCCGGGAACGGCATCCGCAAATGACGTCGTAAACGTGAGCCGGTTTGATCGAACGGCGCGCCCCACGACCTCTTCAAGCCCCGGCTCGAAGATCGGCATGACGCCCTGCTTCAGCTTCTCGATCTTCACCTCAACGACGTCGACGCAGACGACGTCGTGGCCCAGCTCGGCGAGACAGGCCCCGGACACGAGTCCGACATACCCCGTTCCGATCACGGTGACGCGCATAGTGCGGGGTACTGTAAGACCACGGACGCGGGATGACAACTGCGGACCTCGTTGACAAAATCCGCGCTAAACCCTAACGTCATCGCGCACCCCCATCGCCCAAAGGAGGCGCCATGATCCTTCTCAAAAAGCCGTACAAGTACCCGATCCAGCCGGAGCACTTCGAGATCGAACCGTTCAAGTACCCGATCCAGCCGGAGAACATCGCCTCGTTCGGTCCGACGCAAACCGGACTCGACGTGAAAACGGAAACCGCCGCCCGCTGGATCATCTGGTTCTGCCGGGACCGGGACGACAGCTGGCACCCGTTCACGAAAGCCGAGATCGAAGCGTTCCTCCGGATCATGAAGGTGGAAGGCGAATTCTCATTCGGTTCCCTGCCCGACAAGCTCGTCCGTCTGGACAAAGACGAAGAGTGCGTCCTCTGCACCCTCACGCACGAATTCGTCTCCCTCTGTTTCTTGCACGCCCCGACGAACATCCTTTGATGGCCTCAATGAAAAGCACCCCGCTGCAATACTTCTCTGCAGCGGGGTTTGCACATACGGGAACTCACGGCAATAATTATTTCTGCTTTCTCTCTTTTGAAATGCCGATCGCCTGCAAAAGTATTTGCTCAACACGCTCAAACGGCGGCCGGTTGCTCATCGTCACCGTCGTGGACGCCTCTTTGATGATGGCAAAAAGCTCTCTCTCCGCCTTTTCAATTTCTTCACGCGGCACTTCCGGATCCATGCCGCGCATGGCTTGCGTGAGCACCTCCGTCAGCTCTCTCGTGTCCATCGCTCCCTTTATTTGATTCCAGAGCTCAATGCATCGCTGCTTTTCTTGGATCGTCCAAGCGCCGCGTTCCTCTTCAGGCCCGACGAATGCGAGCTCCGGTTTCGGCAACATTTCTGACATAGGTAGATGGCATTAGACGGCGATCGTCACGAGCTTCCCCTTCACGTAGATGATTTTCTTGGGCTTTTTGCCGTCGAGATATTTTTTCACGTTCTCACTTGCGAGCGCCTTCGCCTTCGCATCCTCTTCGGAGATGTCCGCCGGGACATTGATGCGATCGCGGACTTTGCCGTTCACCTGGATGACAAGCTCAAACGAAGCCGAGACGGCTTTTGCCGGATCGAATACCGGCCACGATTTAAGATGGATCGTCGTCTCTCTGCCGAGCAGCTTTCCGATGAAGCTCTGATGGTGCTTCCGATGCCAGAGTTCTTCCGCGAGGTGCGGCGCGAACGGAGCGAGCATCTTCAGATACCCGTCGACCATCTCCTCCGGCACGCCCCCAGCATCAACGAATGCGTTCGTGAGAATCATGAACTGGGAAACGGCCGTATTGAAGGAGAGGGACTCGATATCTTCTGTGACTTTTTTGACGGTTTGATGATAAATCGTTTCGAGATTCTTACCTGATCCTTGTCCCTTGTCCCCTGACCCCTCAAACAAACGCCACACTTTATCCAAGAACCGCTTCACCCCCTCAATCCCATTCGTATCCCACGGGACCGGCTGTTCGAACGGGCCGATGAACATCTCGTAGACACGGAAGACATCGGCGCCATATCGATTCACGACGTCGTCGGGATTCACGACGTTCCCTTTGGACTTCGACATCTTCTCTCCCCCTTCGGCAAGGACGAGCCCCTGCGAGCGGCGGCGCGCGTACGGTTCGGACCCGCATTCCTTCGGGATGAAGCCGAGATCCCAGAGGACCTTATGCCAAAAGCGCGAGTAGAGAAGGTGGAGCGTCGTATGCTCCATGCCGCCGTTGTAGAGGTCGACGGGCATCCAGTACTTCAGTTTGTCGGGATCAGCAAACGCACGATCGTTCTTCGGATCGCAGTAGCGAAGGAAGTACCACGACGATCCCGCCCAGTTCGGCATCGTATCTGTCTCGCGTTCCGCCTTTCCGCCGCACTGCGGGCATGTCGTCTCAACCCAATCGCGAATCTTTGCGAGTGGCGATTCTCCCGTGTCCGTCGTCTCATAGCTCTCGATGTCCGGGAGCAAGACGGGCAGCTGATCTTCCGGCACAGGCACGAATCCGCACGTCGGACAGATGATGATCGGAATCGGCTCACCCCAGTACCGCTGGCGCGAGAACACCCAGTCGCGGAGCTTGTACGTGACCGTGCGCGATCCGAGGTTCCGCTCGGCGAGCCAGTCAGTAATCGCCTGAGCTCCGGATGGACCCGCGTTTGCCAAAAGCTCCTCACGAAGCTCGGGAAACTCACGAACTCCCTGCGAAGAACTGAAATGAAACTTACCAGGAATCAACCGGCCTTCAATTTTCGGGAGATGCTTCCTATAAAAATCGACATCCTCTTTCGTTATATACGGGTCATTGTCCGAGTAGAAGATGACGGATCGACGCGCGAGCGCGCTTATCCGATCCCAGTCTGCATGGACGCCGTCGTTGAAACGCTGGACGGCGCCCGCATCGATATCAGGAAGGATCTTGTTGAAGTCAATCCAATTACGCGGACTCGTCGGAGCAACGAGAATCAGCGAACCGATCTTCTTTCCTATCGCTTGCACAAAATCAACTGCGGCAATTCCGCCCAGGCTGTGCCCGATGACTACGGATCGCTCATCGAGCTGATCCGCGTACGCGAGCAATGCATTCCTCCACCCTTCAATCGTCGGATGATCCGTGTCAGGCAAATCGGGAATGATGACATTCCAGCCGCTCCGCTCGAGCTGATTCTTCAGCCATGGAAACCAATTTTCCTGACGATACCCGCCGATCCCGTGAACAACGAGGCAGGTCCTTCCCACCGATGAATCCGAAGGCATCCCCGTAAACTCGCCGGAGTTCGCCATGACGCCCGCGTCGACGAAGACGTCATTCGATTCGTCTTTGATCCGCGCAAGCCAGAACGGGAGTTCGGAGCACGCCATGCGCTCACGCGTGAGCTCCGAGAGATCGAGCCAGGCAACCTCGTGCTTTGCGAGTTCCTCGTCTGCAACGTTCTCGCGCTTGTCGCTCGCAAGTTCGAAGAGGATCGCCGTCGCGTGCGCGATCCGGTTCTCTTTTTTATGGGCCGCGTTGTACTGCGCACGGATTGGTCCGCCGAGGATGCGAACCATCTTCAAATCCGTATAGCCCGTCTCTTCCCGCACTTCGCGCCGCGCCGCATCTTCGAGCTCCTCCCCGTCCTCGACGCCGCCGACGACGAACGTCGTCCATTGATGTTCCTTCCAGTTGAGGACGAGAATCTTCCCCGTCTTCGGATTGCGGATGATCGCCTGGACGGTCTTCCGCTCGACCGCCTTCTGTCCGGCAATCGGCGGATTCTTTTCATCGACGATATCCGGCTCGATGACGTAGACGATCGGCAAATCGTATTTCTTTGCGAACGCAAAATCCCGCGTGTCATGTGCAGGCACGGCCATCACCGCACCTGTCCCGTAGCTCGCGATGACGTAATCGGCGATAAAGACCGGCACTTCTTCGCCGTTCGCCGGATTGACCGCAAGGACGCCGTCGAGTTTGACGCCCGTCTTCTCTTTCTCCTCCGCGCTCCGCTCGATCTCCGTCTTCTTCGCCGCGGCCTCGCGATATTTCTCCACCGCCTTCGCATTCGTGATGACGCCATCCGCGATCCATTTCGAGACGAACTCATGCTCGGGCGCAAGGACGACATACGTGACGCCGAAGAGCGTGTCGGGACGAGTGGTAAAGACGGTTAACCGTTGCGTCGTTGCGTCGGGCGTCGTTGCGTCGGTTTTGATTTTAATTTCAAAATGAATCATCGCGCCTTCACTGCGGCCGATCCAATTCACCTGCTGGGTCTTGATCTTCTCGAGATAGTCGACCGTATCGAGGTCCTTCAAGAGACGCTCCGCATATTTCGTGATGCGGATCATCCACTGCTCCTTGATCCTTTTTTCGACCGCCGTTCCGCACCGTTCACAGACGCCGCCGACGGCTTCCTCGTTCGCGAGGCCGATCTTGCAACTCGGGCACCAGTTGATCGTTGTCTTATCCTTATATGCCATCCTCGTTGCGTCGGGCGTCGTTGCGTCGTTGCGTCGGCCGGCCGACGCAACGACGCCCGACGCAACGACGCCCGAATCATCGATCAATTTTGCCCGGCCCTCCTTCTCATCAAATGCGCTCTTAAAAAACTTCAAAAACATCCATTGCGTCCACTTGTAGTACGCGGGATCCGTCGTATCGACTTCGCGCGACCAGTCGAACCCGAGGCCGAGCATCTTCAGCTGGCGCGTAAACGTCGCGATGTTCGCTTTCGTGGCGTCCTGCGGCCTGATCTTGTTCTTGATTGCGTAGTTCTCGGTCGGCAAGCCGAACGCGTCCCAGCCGATCGGGTAGAGGACGTTCTTCCCCTCCATCCGCCGCTTCCGCGTCACGATGTCGATTGCCGTGTAGCTCCGCGGGTGTCCCGTGTGGAGCCCGGCGCCTGACGGATAGGGAAATTCAATAAGACCGTAGTATTTGTCCTCTTTCTTCCCATGAAGATCTTTCGCGCGGTAGATGCCCTCGCGCTCCCACGTTTCCTGCCATTTCTTCTCATATTCCGCGAACGGCCGCTTCCCGGCGTCGCTCTTCTCCTGGCCGCCCTTCGTTTGCTCTTCGGACATAGCGGAGAGAGCGTACCAAGGGACGGGCGAACGGGCAACGCAGGGGGCGCCTCATCCCCGATCCAAGGATTCAGCGAATAACTCACCATGAATACTTCCATCAAATCGACAACCACCCGCTTTGTCATCCTGCGAAGCGGGATCCCTTTCCCATTCTCAACAATCCCATTCGTCAGTGAGATCCTCCCAATGAGGGTTCAAAGTTCTTATCAGTTCTTCTTTCTTGGCACGGGGATACCGTTTGAGCTCCTTCTCGCGCTGAATCGCATTGAGAACGTATTGATGGAATTCGACATAGACGAGTTTCTTGCATCCATACCATTTCGTGAACCCATCTTTTTCTCCGCTCTTGTGCTCATCGACGCGTCTTCCGATATCGTTCGTCATGCCGACGTAGAGCGTCCCGCTCTCACTCGCCATGATGTACACGTAGAAGGCGTAGTCTCTTTTCATATCTTCTTAGACCCTCCGGCTCTGTGTGATCGTCAGTGCAGATGATGCCCCTCCTCGACTGGGAAAGGGATCCCGCTTCGCAGGATGACAAAATGGGTGTTTTTTCTTTCTAAGCAAATTGTTACTCTGGCGGAGGATACTTCATCAGCTCCACCTCGCCTCCACCCCGTCCGTCTTCCGGAAGCCGATCCGTTCCGGGGCGTCGTCGCGCGAAACGCCGAACGCGTGGCCGAGGATGAGCGCCTCGTCGCCGTATTTGTCTTTGATGGCGTCCATGGCGCGGGACAGCGACGGGCGTCGTTGCGTCGTCGCGTCGGGCGTCGGCCGGCCAACGCAACGACGCCCGACGCCCGACGCAACGAACTCCATCTGTCCGCTCGGACTCCCGAACTCCGAAAACGTCACGGCGAGAAACGAGACCGCCTGCTTCCCGTCCCACATCCCATCGAGCAGATTCATCGCCGCGCCGACGAGCGTGAATGAATCGTCGACGGGTTCATCGAAGCGAGTGAAGTCGGAATCGCCTCCACCGGAAAAGGGGGAGGGATGAGGGGGAAAGGGGGGAAATTCCCCCCTCATCCTTCCCCCCTCATCCCTGAATCCAACACCGACGCTGACCGCGCCCGCGAACAACTCTTCTCTCCTCATCCGGCGCGCGGCTTTCTCCGCGAGCTTTGCGAGGATCGCGCGGATCTTTCCCTGGCGGTTCGCGCTCATCGGGACGCAGTACGAGTGGCCGATTGATTTCGGCGGTCCGGGGTCCGCATCAACCTCTTCGATGTCGGTCGCATTCAATTTTGCCCAGAGCATGTACCCGTTGATCCCGAACGCGTGCATGAGATTCGCAATCGGCGCGCGCTTGAGTTCGATCGGCGTATTGATCCCGAGCGCTTCAATGCGCTTCCGCATTCGGCGGCCCACGCCGTGGATGTCTTCAAGGTCAAGACGCGAGAGGACCTCGTCGAGGTTCTCGTGCGTGATCACGGAGAGGCCCGACGGCTTCTCGAGTTCGGACGCGAGCTTCGCAAGGAAGCGCGTGGGCGCGATGCCGATGGAACAGCGGAGCCATTCGCCGACTTCGTCATGGATACGGCGGCGGACGCGTGCCATGAGGAACGCGGCTTCGGCCGGATCGCGCACCCAGCCGGTCATATCAAGGAACGACTCGTCGATCGAGTAGTGCTCCACGCGGTCGCACGTCTCATGGAGGATCCCAAACACGCGCGACGTGACCGCGCGGTACTTCGGCGGATCGTTCTCAATGAAGACCGCGTCCGGAATCATCCCCTTCGCCTCTTCCATCGTCATCCCCACTTTCATCCCGCGCGCCTTCGCCTCGATCGACGCCGCGATGACGCAGCCGTTTTTGTGGAGGTAGGCGCAGACACCGAGCGGACGACCACGGAGCAGAGGGTTCGCCTGCTGCTCGACGGACGCGAAATAGGAATTCATGTCGAGGTGGATGAGGCAGGGTGGGGAGTGGGAAGTGGGGAGTAGGGAGTGGGGCATAAGAACGCGGACGATCTCTCATTCAATACGGTTTCTCAAACATCGCCATCAACCGTTTTGTCATCCAGAGGACCCCGAGTGCACCCGAGGGGGACGTGGGGATCCCTTTCCAACGAGGACAACGACTCTCGGAAAGGGATTCCCACGGTCGCCTCGCGGACTCGGCTCCCTCTGAATGACAAATCGGGCATTTTTCTCTGCCAAAAATTCTTCATGCCATCAGGTTCCTGCCTCACAGACCTCCTCTAATTTCCACGCGAGTGATTCCGTGGAGAATGAAAGGCGATAGACGAGCGCGCCAGAGGAGACCGAAAAGATGTAGACCTTCTCTCGTCCGCGGCGTTCCGCGTGGACGAGATGGACGCCTTCGACCTGGTAGTACGATTTCCCCCACTTAAACGTCATCGGCTTCGGTTCGTCTTTCCGAAACGCGACGAGAACGTCGATGGGTTCGTGGACGGATTTGAAAATCATAAGTGGAAGTTGGGGTTTGGCGTTTGGGTTTTGGTAAGAAGAACCATCGCGTTAAACGCGACCAAACGCCAAACCCCAAATGCCAAATGCCATCCTGCGCGGCGAACCACGGTCTCCTCCGCGGGAGCGTCCGCCCATAACGGGCGCGTTCGAGCCGTTGCTGAATCCGCCCATAACGGATCGCGACGGACTTCGTTGCGAAGGAGACCGGGTGATGCTCGGTTCGCCGCATAATCCCAACAACACGGATTTACCCGTTGCCAATCTCCATCAATGAGCGATGGAGCGGGACGGTTGAGACTCGTCACCGGCAGGTAAATCGCAGGAGAGATGCGGACCCGCATCCGCGATGATCGGGATACGGGAAAAGTGCGAAGTCCCCCGTAGCCCCGTCCGACGGGGCGCAGGGGGATCCAGCGCCAACCAACCCCTTCCGAGGGATATCAAAGCTCTCTTTAGCGTTGGCTGCTGGCGATTAAGAGCGACGGCGTCGATTCTGAATCGTCAGAGGCAAAACGTAGGTTCGTAAGTGCGTAGAGCCTGCCCCGAGCGTAGCCGAGGGGTGCGTAAGTGCGTAGGTCGGACAACGAAACGCGCCATTCTGACCTACGCACCTACGCACTTACGAACCTACGCACCTAAATAGGCCTTGGATGAAACGACCGAATCACCGCCCTGACGACGCCTTGAATAAGAGGGTCATACGTGAAGATCGGTTTCATCTTCGAGTTCGCGGGCTGGAGGCGGATGCGGTCTTTCTCGCGGTAGAAGCGTTTGAGCGTCGCATATGCATTATCGAGGAGCGCGACGACGACGTCTCCGTTCCGTGGTGAGGGGTTGCGCTCGACGACGACGTAGTCGCCGTCGAGGATGCCGTCTTCGATCATGGAGTCGCCTTTCACGCGGAGGACGTACGAATTCGCGGAGTCCGGCGCGAGGTCCACGGGGATGGCGATCGTCTCGTGTTCCTGCAGGGCTTCGATCGGCGCGCCCGCGGCGATGATGCCGGCGAGCGGGAGGAGCACGCTCTTCCCCCACCGGACCGCCTTGTCGGTCGGCTCAAGCTCGCGCGACGCGCCGCTCTTATTCCTTAGAAAGCCGCGTTCGCGAAGCGCCTGGATATGGACGTGGACCGTCGACGGCGACGCAAGCTTCAGCGCGTCCGCAATCTCACGGAACGACGGCGGATATCCCTGTTCATTGATGAACTGGACAATGAAGTCGAGGACGTCCTTTTGCTTTGGTGTGAGGTTTGGCGGCATAGAGATGGTCAGAGCATTTACGATGGGCCCACAAATTTACGTTTGGCCTACGAATTTACGAATGGGGCGAATCGGCGAATTACGAATACCTTGATTCGATTTTTTCTCTTTACCATTCGTAATTCGCCGATTCGTGAGCTCATTCGTAAATTCGTAGGCCCATGGAACAAAAATAGAACACTCTCACACTCCTGTCAATCCCCTTAAAAATATTGAAAAAAACAAACTTATCCCCAAGACGCAATGAGCCGCACTCCTAAGGGGGAGTACGGCTCTGAAACGGGACGGGGAGATGGAAAGGGCGAGATAAATGTTACGTCCATTCGTAGGCGGGGTGGCATGGCTGCCCGCTCGGAGGCGACGGCGCGACGTGGGCCTGAGGCGCGGTCGGATGCTGTTCCGATCGGATCTCATCGCCTTGGACGCCGTCGCGGAGCGCGGTGAGCATCTGGCTGAACCCTTGGACGTTCCTGACCCTAAGATCAACGTCCTCCTGCTCGTATCCCACGAGATCGCAGACGATCCGGATGACGCCTTCCCGCCAGGATCCGAGGGGCTGTCTGGCGCCTCCTTCCAGCACCTGAATCGCCCCGTCTTGGTTGAAGACGAACCGAAGCCCGAAGTAACCGGACTGTCTTGAGAAATAGACCGCGACGGCTCCCTCCTCCCGGTACGAACTGATCCGGAGCGCGCATCCGCATGAACCCATTCGCGTACCTATTTGCCTCAAAAAACAGTCCAACTGAACGAACCGCTCTTCGGGCGGCAATCCGTTACTGCGACCCGGTTCGACCGGCAGACTGGGCAAAAGATCTCGAAAGTCCAGAATGGAAACGGCATTCATCGACCACTCTCCTTGTTGATGCGGCGATGCGGAGGGATTAAAGCATGAGTTTGGATGCGGATCAAGTGCGTCGTCCGTAGTCCGTTGTCCGTAGAAGGATCCGTTCAACGGACCACGGACAACGGACGACGGACCTTATCCACAATTCCCGCCTCCCACCTCCCGACTCCCGACTCACGACTTCCCCCATCGAAGCCGCACGCACCCAGGAATCCGCTCAACCCCGTGAAGATCCCATCCACACCCTCCCCTCTTGCGCCGCGTTTCGGGACGTGAGACTGAATGGATGGAAGGAAAATTTTATACCTCACTCATAACGTTATGCACGAATTTCATTATGCATACCGGCGGGATTCGCGTGCGCGCGTGCGCGTGATCCAGCGGGCGCTTGCAATCGTGGCCGCGGCGACGCTCGCGATCATGCCGTGGTTTTCCGCAGTGCCGGCGCGTGCGGTCTCGGATGGGACGGCATCCTCATCAATTGATGCGGGGCCGCGCGTCATCATCGAAGAAGTCGCGTGGGCGGGATCATCGAAGTCGATTGCGGACGAGTGGATCGAGCTTGCGAACGTCGGGGATGCGACGGCGACCGTGGGCGGATGGCAGATCCGCGGGGCGGGCGAAAGCGGGCGGACGATCTTTCTGCCGCCGGAGACCCTCATCGGCCCGCGCGCGACATTGATCGTCGCGAATTATAAAGAGATGGATGCGAAGTCCGCGCTCGCGGCCCACGTCGACGTCGCGACGACGACGGTCGCGCTTTCGAATTCAACGCTCGGCGTCGAACTGCGTGATGCAAGTGGGATGATCATCGATCGCGCGGGGGACGGCGGAATGCCATTCGCGGGAAAATCAGGATCCGCGCCAGCGACGATGATCCGCACCTCGCCGACGTCGACCGGCGATTCTAAGGATGGATGGATGACGGCGACGTCATCCCTCGGATATAAGGAAGGAGTCGCCGATGCCGGCATGCCGGGATTCTGCGACGTCTGCGCGATGCTCGCGGACGAGGATCCGCTGATGAGCCGGGAGGATCCCGCACCTCCATCCAATGACGTCGTGGTGATCGTTGATGAATCAGCCTCATCTTCATCCGTTGAACCCGGACCGATGTGCACGGATGCCGGGACGACGACAGCGAGCGATGGGACAACGACATCAACGGAAGAAGGGACGACCATCGACGTGACTCAAGATGTCGCGACATCGACGACGGATGCGGCGGCGGATATTGTGACGTCGACATCATCGGATACGTCGACGACGTCCGACGAGACGGCATCGACGTCCGCGGCAACGGCCGACGCCTCAAGCGATCAAAATGCGTCGAGTGATGCGAATGCGGCATCCGTATCGTCTTCCGACGCAACGACGCAACGACTCCCGACGCCCGAAATCATCACATTGAACGAGATCGTCTCGAATCCCGAGAGCGGCCATGAGTGGATCGAACTCGCGCTCCCCGAAGATGCGACGGCGACGGACCGCGAGCTTCTCCTCTACGACGGCCAAGGGAAGATTGCGACGATCGCGCAAGGGACGCCCGTCTCCGCGCCGGGATACCTCGTCGTCACGCTTGCCTCTTCGAAGCTCAACAACTCCGGCGACGAAGTGAGTCTCCGCGAGACGAACGGTGGCATCGACGAGCGCGTCGTTTTTGGGGCGCTCGACAAAGGGATGTCGTGGGCGAAAGACCTTGGCGACGCGGACGACGTCTGGCGCGTAACGACGATCCTGACGCCCGCGGCGCCCAACGCCTTTCCCGCACCCGTCTCAACGCCGGTCGTGACAACGATCTCCCCTATCGTGACGACGACGGCATCATCCGCATCGACATCAACTTCGAAGACAAAAATGACCGCGGCAAAGACGGTCACGACGAAGGCGAAGACGACATCATCCCCCTCCGCCAAGGCTACGGGGGACACGGCGAAGAAGGCGGCGCCCACGTCCGCGACATCGACGAAGAGCACTGCGGCTAAAACGACGGCGACCGCAAAGAAAACGACGACATCGACATCAAAGGCGTCAACATCAACCAAATCGATGACAACAAAGAAAACGACAACGACAAAAGCGACAGCAGCAATCTCAACCCTTTCATTCGACGATATGTTTGATGATTCTTTGAAGAACGTCCGGGCGCGCGTCACGGGCTCGGTCGGTTCGATCGCGAAGCTCCTTGGGACCTCGAACGCGTTCATCCTGTTAAACAGCGACGCGCGCGGGCTCATCGTGTACCTCCCGAAATACCTCCACGTCCCGCCGTACGGCTCAACGGTCCGCGTGACCGGGAAGCTCTCGGCAACAGCGAAAGGGCCGGAGCTCCGCATGGGCACGGACGACGTGTGGGTCTCGCTTGCGACCTCCACGCCGCCCGAACCGCGCGCCGTCGATCTCCTCATGCGGAGCGAAGAGGATGCATGGAGCCTGACGAGCGCCGAAGGCGTCCTCACGGCCGTGAACGCATCAAGCTTCACGATGGATGCGGATGACGGGACGGGCATCACCGTGAGCGTCCCCGCCGTCACGGCGTTCCGCGTGAAACGGCTCGTGAAAGGCGACCGCGTCCGCGTGATCGGCCTCGCAGATCCGCGGAAGGCGACGCCCACGCTCCTGCTCCGGAACGCGGATGAAGTGACGATCCTCGATCACGCGAAAGGGACGGTCACCCCGCCCTCGACCGCGACGGCGACCACGCCGAACCGCTTCCCCGACTGGGCCCCGTTCGGCGCCGCCGGAGGCGCGATCGTCGCGACGGGCGCGGGGAAACGATTAAGAGAAATCCTGCGGCAGAGGAAGCTTCGGATGCTGGCGAAGGTCTCCTCTTAGACAACAATGGAGCAATGAAACAATGAAACAATCCGGTCAGCCGACCGGATTGTTTCATTGCTCCATTGTTAGATCTTTCGGGGCTTGCGCTTTTCCCCTGCATCCTTCAAGCTGGCGTCATCCGTCCTCCATAACGGATGGACGTTCACAACAATGAGGAAGCCATGGCAGACCCGCTTCTCGGCATCGCCATTCGAATCGTCAATTTCTTCAGCCTGCGGGGGTACCTCGATTACCACCGGCACCACAACCGCGCGAGACTGTTCAAGGCGTTCCGAAATACGGAAGGGCACGATGACGCGACCCGGCGATTCTTCGACGGATCGGAGGATGGGGTCGGAGCCGTCCGGCTCGCGCTCTCGATCCTTGACGCCGCAACGCCGCTCGAAGACTTCGAGCGGACGATGGACGATCTCTTACGCCGCTCAGGCGGAAACAGGGACCGCGCGAACGCGAAAGCGGCATTCTACGTCCTCCTCTACATCCTCACGAAGTCGGTCGCGGAATGCTCGAGCGATCAGGATGACTGGCGGGACATGCAGGGCATCGTCCGAAGGGCGCTGGAAGGCATGAACACGCTCGGCGAAGACGGCGATCTGAATCCGTTTGACGCGGTCCGAATCGAAGGCGACGTCGAGCGGATCTGCGGGGGCGCCCTCGAACTCGGTCCGTTCACCAACAAAAAACGAGAGGAGATCGTGTCACGCCTCCGAGGGGCGTACGAAACGCATCTCAAAACGTCCATACCGGGAGTCAGTTATTCGCCGGAGGTCCTCGCACGGAGCCAAGCAGCAAGTCTTGCGAGCGCCGTAGCCCAGGTCGGAACGAAAGAAGATGCCCTGACGCCGGCGGTTGCGGAACTCCAAGCCGCATATGGCTTCGATGGGACATCCGTCGCGACGTTCTACACGCTCCTCTTCATCACGAAGCGCATGCGCGACGAGCCCGGTCTCGCGGAAGCCTGCGACTATTTCCACGACTACGCCGTTCAGGAACTCGCGGCGCGCTGCTGAACCCCGGCTCTTGACCGAACCGTAAAAATGCGGTATCGTGCGCGCCATCCGAAGAAAAAGGAGTCACGGATGAATTCACAGCCGTACCTCGACGGGCACATCAATACGCATCCCGGCGTCGCCGTCCTTCGCACGGGCATCTACGTCGTCGCAGGCGCCGTCGCCGTGTGCGACGGCATCCGCGCCGGAGCCGCCTCCGTTACGCGCCGCGTCCGAACGTTCGTGAAACGGATCCGATCGTTTCACGAAGTCGACGAAGTCGCCGATCCGCCGTACCCGTTCCTTCCGTATGGCGGATCCGTCCGCCCTTTCAAAGACAGATCGCCCCGCGATGAATCCCGCCGCGCGGCGAGCTCGTGACACTTCCCCGGTTTTCGAAGACCTTTTGCCTAAAAAAGGTCTTTTTGTTTGGATGAGTGGAGAGTAGAGAATGGAGAGTGGAAAAAAAATCAAAGGAATTCCACTCTCCACTCTTCACTCTCCACTCTCCAACCCGCCGTTGCGCATTTTACCTAGTCTTGCTAGTATCCCGACGACAATCAAACAGGCTAAGCACATGAAGCGGGCCGCGCCCGCTGAAGCGCGAAGCGCGTAGGCGGGTATCGTATAGAGGCTATTATGCCACCTTGCCAAGGTGGAGAGACGGGTTCGATTCCCGTTACCCGCTCCACACGAAAAGCAGCGCTACCAAGCGCTGCTTTTTGGTGCCCCAAAATCGTGGTGTCTACGGGAAAGGATCTCGTCTAGTCACCAAGCGCGCGCTCGAGCGCGATCTCGCTCAATGGAGCGGAGCACGATCGAAGGTCGCGGATGGAATTCGGGGAACGGGAATTTTGGTCACCAGCGGTGTCGCTCCGCCGATGGCCGGTGCCGAGAGGAGGTGCATGTACTCCCACGCGAGGTTCGGCGCGACGTGGGCGTAGATCGAGGTCACTTCGAGGCTCGTGTGCCCGAGGAGTTCCTTGATCGCCTGGAGCGGCACTCCGCAGGAGAGGAGCTGGGTCGCGCACGAGTGCCTGAGCTTGTGCCAACTCACGACCGGCACGCCAGCCATGAGGCATGCGCGCTTCAGAACGCGCGCGCTCGTCGAGGGACGGTAGAAGGCGCCGGAGGATGACGTGAAGACCCAGTCCGAATCTGGCCGTCGGTACCGGAGCACCCGAAGTGCGGTCACGACCTCCGGAATGAGCGCGATCCGCCTTCGCGAGGCCCGGGTCTTCGTCTCGGCGACGACCCCGAAGGCGACGGCGCGCCGGATCGTGACCGATGGCCTCACTGAATCGAGGTCGAGATCCTCCCACTGGAGCGCGGCGGCCTCCCCGAACCGAACGCCGGTTCCGAGGAGGAAGAGGATGAACGTCCTCCAGAAGCCCGGCTCCATCGTGTCGAGAAGTCGTCGAGATTCATCCTTGGTCAAGAACTTCGGGACTGGCGGGAAGTACCGATGATGTCTGATGACCGGGACGCGCTGGAGGAGGCCCCACTCGACCGCGCACCGGAGCGACCGGCGGAGAATCGTGAGGAGGTTATTCGCCCGCTTCACGCTCATGCCGGACCGCATCCAGACGGCGACTTGCGCATCGACGATGTTCGTCGAGATTTCGTGGAGGCGGAGATGACCGAATGCCGCCAGGAGATGACTCCGAAGCGCGGAGCGTTTCTCCTCGACGGTCGATGCTCGATTCGCGATCGCGACATAGTCGGTCATCCAGACTTCCGCGTACTCGGCGAACGTGGACCCGCTATATAGAGGAAGGCCGTCCCCGTTCTCGGCTTGGACGACCTCGGCACGGATCCTCTGCTCGTGCTCGACGGCTCCCTCGAGCGACTGAACGAGGGCCTTCCGTCGGATCCTTCGACCGTTCACGTACACGTCGACCCACCACTCGTTGTGGCGGCTCTTGCGTTGATAGATGGGCATAGAGCGAGGAGCTTGCCTGTCGCGTCGTGAAGCAACAAGACCCGGGAAAGGGCGAGATCCCATTCACCAAAAGAAATCCGCCCCGTCTCTCATCGAGAAACGGGGCGGTCAGTCGTTCAAGCGCAATGTGCGCTCACTTCTTCGTCCGTGCCTTCTTGGTCGGCGTGACCGGCGTGTACCACCAGAAGCTCGGATCGGCCCACGGGGCGATCTGGTCCCTTTTGCTTTTCTTGAGGGCTTCACGAAACTTCTTGTCGAGTTCATCGAGGTACGTACAGCACGCCTTGAAGTCCGGCAGAGGCTCCATCCGCGTGAAATTATTCACGGTCGTCACCAGTTCGCAGTGCCGGAGGATGTGAACGCCCATGCGCGTGTACTCGAGGAGCGAGCGCTCCGTTCGATAGTCATTTTCGGTTCCCCAGAACTCCCACGTTGGCTCGAAGTCGCTACGGATCACTTTGTCGAGATTATCCTCCCACGCATTCAGCCGCCGCTTGAACAACTCGTTGAATGCGGGGTAGATGAATTCCTTCCCGGCCTCGATTTCCCACGCGGCAAGACGACCTGATAAATCGGCGAACCCATTCTCCGTTTTTTCGAGCGGGCTGCCATGTCCGGCATCAAGTTCCTCGTGCTTCCTGCGCTCGCCCGGGTCCATGCAGTGAAGCTGGCGAAGGAGATCATCGAGCATGGCCCATGAACCATAGACGTCGATGAGATCGGGGTCGTGGGGGTATTTCGGCTCGAGTGCCCAGGCGCGGAACTTCTCTCTGTCGACAAATCGAAGCTGTGCTTCAATGAGCGAAGACAGGAGGTCGTGATACGCGAAATCCGCCTCGCGCACCAAGCCTTGGCCATACCGTTTGAACACCTCAATCGGCGGAGGAGTGTATTTCAGGTTGTCTCTTAGGCATCCCATACATTCACCATATCGTTACACAAAATGACCCCATCGGCAATCATTTCCAATCTCCCGTTCTGATCTTCCCCGCGAGAACATTCTTCGGACTTTTCGGAAAGACGGTTTCAAGCCGATTGCCGGTCGGAGAGCTCTCGTCGCTGACGATGATGACAAGAACGCGTTGCTGCGTGTCGTACTTGAATACTTTTCCGACGTCTCCAGGGTCTACGAATTCTCGGATATGAGGCTCCGTCGATCTGGCAATATGGGCGCCAAGTGTCAGAACCGTCCCCGGATCATTCGTCCCAAATTCTTTGCCCCACTTATGTTCATCTTTCATGATGTGGGTGAGCTGCGTTTCGCCGTGCCTGTCGGTTCTATCAGACCATGTCTTAACCCCGTGGTAATAGAGCGCCTCAGCTGGAACGAGGTAGCTCAAGGGCGCCCTGCCTGCGCTGCCTGTCAGAATGTCGCTCGCTTCTTTCGAGGTCACGCGATCATCCTCTTCTAAGATATCGCGCACCGTCTTCCGCTGCGCCGGATCCCGAGACTTCCTCTCCGCCGCAATCCGCATGAGGCGGTGACGGCGCGTTGGGAATTCCGCACAGCGGTAACATATCTGGAGTGACTCATTTTCCTGCCAGTACGCATCCCAGTTACTCGTAATGCGATGGTGTCTAATCCGAAGATTTGCGTAGATGGGCCAATGAAAACCGCAAAATTGACACACTGCAACGATCGGGCCGATCTCCAACTGCGCCTTTATCCATTCGCGACATTCATAACAATTCTTCGGGGTTTCCCACTGACGGTTTTCATACCACTCTTCCGGATGGTCGAGGAACGTCCTCTCGCCCATGCAGCCCACGTTCACGCATTCGTACTCCTCGTATTCATCGTCATCATCGTCATAGGACATCAAACACCTCGGACGAAGTAAGTTGTGAATGTTCGGGAGGCGCACTGCCTCCTTCCTCGGGCCGGAACCGGCACGGGGGAGAAGGCCATGCGAACATGGCCGACTGATTAAGCGAAGCATCATGAACGGAGCAGGATGAAGGAGCGGATGGCGTTATGATATTCAAGGAGTTTTGCAGTCCGCGATCGGTCCGCATTTTCCCTTCCGACGACATTGACGAAATTGTCGATATACTCGGACAAGAGAGCGAATGCCCGGCTAAAGACGTTTTCGTCCATCTCCACTATGAAAAGCACCTCGGAGATCCGCTCTGCAACCCGGTGACGGAGGTGCCCATGCGCCATCGACATATCGAGCAATGACGCGAACCAGGGAATGAACGTCCGATAGACATCTTCGTCCGGGGTACCAGCCCCACTGAGGTCCCGAAACCGCTTGGCATTGCAGACGGTTTCAAGAGGAACCTCGGCGACAACGCCTTTGCAGAGCGCCCGCAGAACGCCTTTCGAATCGTTTGTATCGAACGCGGCATGCGCCTCAATGGCGAACGCAGGGTCGATGCGCCCAAGCCAGAACCCAAGACGTCGTGCCTCGGTCGTCTTGTCCGCGCCCCAACGGACGCCGAGCCCCCAGAGCTTGAACCGTTGATCCAACAGCAGATTGATATGCTTCTGGGACGTCGTGACATCGGTCGGCAGTTTCAGCGCCGTGAGCCGCTCGATGAGCGCGTCGTCTTTCCAGTCAAGCGCGAGCGTCTCATACGCAAGATGCGTGAGCGGACTTGTCGCCATTGGAAACCTGATCCGCTCGGGCCGCAATGCGTCCGGACGGTTGAACGTCGCATCGTCCCACGCGCTGAACGGCGCTTCAATGTCGCGCGTCACGTAGGCGATGCCGGGACGAAGCCGACCGACGCGGCCGATCCGCTGGATGAGCGCATTCGTTCGAAGCGGGGCACGCCGGGGCTTGCCGTTCTCCGAGTCCTCGTAATCGGAATCCATCGTGACGATGAAATCGAGGTCGGGAAGCGTGACGCCCATTTCGACGACCGACGTTGCGATGAGGACGTACCGGACGCGCTCTCTCTTCCAGCGTTCGAGCATTGCTTCGTACGCATCCCGGCGTTCCGGATCGCGGAGTACTTCGCTTGCAAGGAGACCGACCTCGAAGTGCTTGGACAGAGGGGATGTGCGAAGGAGCCGCTCAATGCGCCTGGCATCGCTTCGCTCATCTGTGAATGAAACCACCATGATGAGCATGCCCTTTGCGCGGTTCTGTTCCGACATTGCCGCGAGAATGCTTTGGTCGATTTCCCCCGTTGAACGCGGGAAGTAGGGGCTGTTCAGGTTTTGCCGGACCAATGCGTTCTCGACGATCTCGACGATGCACTCATCAATCGGCCGACCCGTATTGTGCCGCCACACCGGAAATCGTTTTCCGGCGACGTGCAGCACCTTCACGCCGAGACGCTCCTCGAGCCCGCCCGCATCCACCGTTGCCGACATGAACTGCAGCGAAACGCCGGTCATCCGGCAGAGCCCGATTCCGAGCTCGACCGATTCGTCCGATTCAAGTGTGTCATGCGCTTCGTCGAAAATGACCACGTCATACCCGGGGCGAAACATCCCGTTTCTCGCATAGATCCCGAAGATGCCAGTGGTCACGAACATGAAGGGCGCTTTGGGATTCACGGAGTCGACTTTTGTTTTGCATCCGAACATGTCGTGGTACGCCTTCCCGTTCGCGCGCCGCCACCGTGACCATTCCCCGTTCATGAAGGCGCACAAGTCTTGGACGATTGCGATTTTCGGCTCAATAATCCAAATCCGCGGTGCCCGCTTCGGCTCGATGCGTGCTGCGGGTTGATCGCCCGCGTACGCAGTTGAGCGATACATCTGACGAATCCAGAAATACAGCGGCATCACAAGGGTCTTGCCGAGACCCGTTCCGGCGATGAGGAACAAGGAAGGAGGATCCGTGGTCCAGAGCTCATTGAGACATGGTGCGATCTCCAGGTTCATGGATTGAACGATGTGCTGGAGAAAGGCCGATGCGATTTCGGGCGTGTATACCGATTCTCTCCCGGCGTCAGCGTAGGTGAAGAGTTTCTGCCCGACGAAGGTTTCTACGTCGTTGCTCACGGGGGTGATCCTTGGTTAAGTCTAGAAGGTACTCGGAGTCGACTTAAGCAGCTTGCGAGAGTGGCGTCAATGTACGGCGACCAGGTATCTTCGATGGCCGGACGTGAAGTGAGTTACTCAGTCAGGCACGGGCAGGTGGGACGTATTGTGGTCGTGCGAAGACGTGGGTTGAGTTTGAACTTTCTACGAACTTGGTCACAGGTCAGAAGAACCCGCCGTCCACCCTCGCAGGCGGTGCTCATCGGCGGGTTCGTGGCTCTCGAATTGGTGGCCGTTTCGGTGGCCAAACCCTGTCGCGCGTCCTGATCGCGGTGTGCGTGGTGGACATGTCGCGCGAGAGCGCTCCGCTTGGTTGAGCGGTTCGCGTTCGCGGTGCACGAGGCTTCTTTCCCGTCCGGACATGCGATGTCCGGTGGTCCCTCGTTCGATTCCCGTTACCCGCTCCAGAGAGAAGCTCCGGCGATATGCCGGAGCTTTTCGTTTAGATGAGTAGATGAGTGGATGAGTAGATGAGTGGGGTTCCTTTGATGTCCCACTCATCCACTCAACCACTCATCCAATACGACAAAGGGAAGCGCGAGGCGCTTCCCTTGAGAGTCGTTTGAATGTCCACTCAGCACTGCATTGCGTCGGCGTCGACGCGGTCCCGCGGGAACCCCATCGTTGCCCGGAGGTACGCGCGGACGAACGCGTGCGCTTCCGCAAACCCGTCGAATGTGGAGAGTTCGCGGATCTGCCGCGGAGAAAGCTCCACGGAAATGTAATCGTACGCGTTCGTCTTTCTGGAAAGGAGCCCGGCCGATTGCGCGATCGCAATGCCCTTCACGGCGTCGGGGCAATGCGGCCCGCAGGGCGAAGGGTAGACCTGAAACCTTCGGGCGAACGCGTTCTGCCCGCAGAGTCGTTTTGCCGTTTGCGCGAAGACGCGCATGTTCAGGGGAACCGATGATCCCTCCCGGCCGGCCCGCTCCAGTTCGACGCCGATGCCGGTCAGAAACAGGCGAATGAGCATCAGCCGTTCCGCGTCGTTCATGGGTCGCTTCCTTTCAAAACCCGAGACACCTGGACAAGCCACCGAGCGCCGCCAGCCTCGCATCAATCACGTCCTGGTAGTACCGGAGGCGTCTCCGTTCCACTTCCTCCACGAACCCGAGGTGCTCGCTGATCCAGCGTTCGGGATTGCGATGCCTGATCGATCCGCGCACTTCCCTCCGGACGACTCCGGAAGCCGCTCTCGCCGCGCTCGTAGGTCGGCGGCGGCCGCGAGCACGCGCTCCGGCGTGAGCCCGATCATTCGCAAAAGGATGCTCATGATCTTCCTCCTTTTACCGCTGCGCGTTCGCGATGCGCCATAGCACGTTCAGTTCCCTGCTGATCCGGGCAAGCTCTTCGTCGTAGACGCGTTGCACGAATTCCATGAGGTCGGGCCGGTATTCCTGCACCAACCGTCCCATCCCGTCATCGTCATACTCCTCGCAGAAAAGATCGAACAGCGCCTCTTCAAGAAGTTCCGGAAGCCGATCCCGCCGATGAAGGAGGGCTGCGATCCCTTCGAGTGCAGCGGGCCGCGTGACGACCGCTTTCAGAAAAAGCAGATCGGTCTGGTTCATGTCTTCCTCGCTTTCCGCGTCCTCGCTTCAAGGCTCTCGTCCCACGGCTCATCCGGAACCCCGAGGATTCCCGTCTCCGCGAGTTGATCGCGTCTCCGATCCTCCACCATCCGGTCGACGGCCGTCGCACCAAGGTTCCCCGGACGCGGCGTCGCGCCCATGATCGTCCGGTGGACGTGCATCCTCGCCGGACCAGCGGCTTTCTTATTCGACATGCTGCTCCTCCGCTCCTTGTTCGGATCGCTCGCGCAGCAACTCGCAAAGATTCCGAAGATGCTTGATCGCCGCCTCCGAAACCGCCGTATGGTACTCGATGAGTCTCGCCTCGACGCGTACGACCAGATCCGCATGCTCCCGGCGCAGGTCCTCGATCTCCCGACCGGGCCAATGTCTCATCAATGCCCCATCAAGGTCGCTCCGAACACGAGCGGGAATACTCCTCTTCCTCTCCTCCGCCTTCCGCAGCGCGGCATAAAGAGAATGCTCGACGCCTCCGCTTTTTATCATTCCCATGGTATCGACTCCTTTCAGCATCCCATTGCCGAGACCGCTCGCACTACGGTTCAAGAAGACCCCGAAGGAACTTCATCTCCGCCTCGGCGTCTGCCACACGATATTTGAGGAGGATTGCCTCGGAATCCGTCACGATATCCGCATGCTCGCGGCGCAGATCCTCAATATCCCGTTCGGGCCAAAATGAGAGCAGGGCTTGGTCAACCCTCTCCCGAACGTAAACTTCGGCGTTCCTCTTCTTCTCCTCCGCCTCCCGCAGCTTCTCACGAATGAGATCCTCACCGGCGAGCTGTGCTAATACGCCCATGTCACCAACTCCTTCCGTCTGTTCGATTGTCGAACGAACGTACAATCCTTCCAGTCCCGATCATAGGATACGCCCGCGAAAGGGGCAACCTCGCGGCGGAAGTCAACGAGTCATCGAGCCAACAAGTCAACAAGTGAATGCCTTTTTATAGACACTCGATGACTCGATGACTAGATGACTTGTTGACTTTCTACGCCCGCCTTGACCCCTCCTCCGGAACGCGCTATTCCATAGGGGACAGGTGCAGCCCATGGCAACTTCAAAACAACTCTTGGACTTTTACGCCTTCGAAAAGCAGATCGCCTTGCTCGCGAACGGGGACGGGAGCCTCCGCGAGATGTGGGACGGCCTCTCTGCGGAACTCGACCTCTTCGACGACGCCGTCAAAACGAACATCGCCCGCACCACGGCGGGAAAACGGAGAAAATCGCAGCCCCAGCGCTCGCGCGGCGAGATCGACCTCCTCGCACAGATCCAGGGGCTCGCGAATGGAATCATCGCTAAACTTCGCGCGGCAAAAACCCCCACGCTGATCCCCGAGTACCTTTCCATCCTCGCGAACGCGCTCGCGAACGCGGACGCAGTCCAGGCCTTCGCCCACGCGCTCCCCACGATTCGCGCCGCGATGGCGTCAAAACGCTAAACGCGCCCCTCCGTTCGGACGGGGCGCGTCGCTTCTTAAAAAGTGACCTTTATTCTTGATACTGGTCTCAATATAAATCGAAGAAGCTGGAATCTTGAAGCTGGAAGCTAAGCAAGATGCGATCTCGTCAGCTTCCAGCTTCCAGCTTCCAGCTTCTACGTTTGAATTTGGGAGTTGGATGCACACGACGCCCCTACTTCTCCCAACAATCACGTGATTCGTACCACGGAATGGTCCCGTACTTCTCGTAGAGGGCGAGCGCCATGTCGATGTTCACGTACGGGTCGTCTTTGCTTAAGCCGTTCTTGAACTGGGGCGTGAGCTTTTCGGTGCCGTCGAGGATTTGGAAGAAGCCGACCGCCGTCGATTTTTCGTTCTTCACCATGCGCCAGTTGCTCTCGCAGTGCGCGATGCGTTCGAGGAGATCCGCATCGAACCCTTTCTCCGCCGCCTTCTCGCGCAGGTACGAGCGCGGGAACGGCTTCGTCGGCACGCCGTCCGCCGACGCGTCCGCCATATCAAGACCCACGGTCGTCGAACTCGTGACCGCGGCCGCGGATTCGCGCGTCACGATCTTCCCCTCAAGGTACGGCGCCGTCGCCGCCGAAACCTGGACGTAGTAGAGCGTCGACCCAAGGAGCATCATGGTCCCCACCGCAAGCGAGAGGAGCATCGTGCGGACGTAGGGATGTATTCCTCGCGTGGGCGCCTTCTTCTTTGTTCGGGTCAGCGTCTTACGAGTCGTGAGTCCCCTCAGGTGCATTCGGGACAGGCTCCCGTCGTGAGTCGTGAGTGGATGCCGGGGCGCATATGGGCTCTCGATCTCCATCGCCCGGCGGATGGGCGCTAAAGAAAAAGACCGCGCCGCACGGTGCGAAGACGCCTTCGCCCGCGTGTGCGCGGAACTCCCCAACCCTCCCGATTTCCGCTTTGTTGATCCCTTCTTCCCAGCCCGAATCATGGTGGGAAGTATAGCAAATGAGAGGATGGGATTGAAGGATGAAGGGGAGTCCGTAGTCCGTTGTCCGTTGTCCGTGGGGCCGGAATAAGAATGAACCCGAAACATGTTCTTTCCTACGGACCACGGACAACGGACTACGGACTCCCCGTAAAAACGAAACGAGCCCCGCAAGGAGTGGGGGCCCGTCCGATGAATGAACGACGGTGACGTTACGCGACTCTCATGTACACCCGTTCTTGAAGCTTCGTGTGCCTGCGGAAGAGCCGGTACGCGGCGGCTTTGTACGCTTTTCCGATTCTTCCATCGGAATCCTTCGCGATCTCAAGGCAGAGCCGTTCGAGGTGCCGGAGAATCTCGACGACGCCTCCATCCAAGTCGAATGTCTTACGATGGCCAAAACTGCTGGTGCCGTCACGAAACCACCTAAACACCGATCCTTGAGCATGCGGTTGCAGGGTGTAGTGCCAGCAATCCGGCATGTGAATCCGATATTGCCCATCGTCCGTCTCCGTCACCAATCCCTGACAGCCGACCTTGGAAAGCAGCTCGTCGATCGTGCCTTGAAGCATCTTGCAGAGCCGTTGCTCCTTTGAAAGGGTTGGCGGCTTTTCTGTTGATGGCTTTTCTGTTGATTCTGTTTTCAAATCCATGAGCGCCTCCTAATGCGTCCGCAACCTTACCCCGGGCAGATGCGAGCGTCAACGCTGGCTAAATCAGCTCACCCTTCTCCCCGAGTACTTCTGAAAATCGTCTTCGATCCTCCGGGCGACGGTAAAATCGCGTTCCGTGACTTTGCCGCCCACGCTGAAACGGCTCAATTCAAAGCGGACCTTTTTGTACATGACCATCATGTCGGGGTGGTGGTCGAGAAAGTTGCAGAAGATGACCAGACCGTTGATGAATTGGATGGCGTCCGTGAACGACCCGAATTCGAACGTCTTGCTGATTTTATCGGCTTCAAATTTCCAACCCGGAAGCGATTCGAGGCGCGAATGGATGTCCGCTTCGAAGAGCGGGATCAGATCCACGGCTTCTTCCATAGGCATACGTTGACTGTATGCCCTTCCGGGGAAATAGCAATAGCTGGACGCTGGGGACCATCCGCCCTAAAACAAACGAGCCCCCGAGAATGAGGGCCCGTAATGAAAGAGGGCGTGGCGGCATCAGGCCTTACTCCAAAGACACTATTCCGATAAGCGGCTTGACCGGATTGAATTCGACCTGACGCGTCAGAGCCGTCTTCTTCCCGTTCACGAGGACGATGGGATCAACTTCGTCACCGGAAGGAGCGGGGTAGAACGGCTCCCACTGATCCCGTGGCACCAATCTCCAATCCTTCCGGATAACGGTGAACACCATCCCGTCAAATCCGGGAGGGACGCTGATGCTACAGTAAAATTTGGTCGGATCGGGATCCAAATCCTCGCAGAGCGGATTGTGTTCATCAGTAAAGGAATTTGTTTTCTTATTCAGACGGAACTGCCCCACGATGAGAATATTGGAACTGATTGACGCCGGAACGTCGAATAAGATCTCTATATTTTTCCAAGAAGCATAAGATCGGCCGAGAAGAAAGCCAAACATGCCGGACGCGACCATGAGCAAGAAGACTGACCCGAAAGGCGCAAATATCCGCCGGAAGCGCACTCCCACAATCTGTCGAATGAGAATGTTCATTTTTCCACCTCGGATGAAAAATATTCCGTTTATCACTCAAAGTCAAGAAAATCCGATCTCCTTCATAAAACCGAACAAAAATGAAAACGAGCCCCCGAGAATGAGGGGCTCGCCCAAGAAGTCGACCATTACGCAGCTTCCGCGAACTTCTTCCGACGCCGTTCCGCGTATATCTTGCGTTGAAGATTCGTATGCGTGACGAACAGACGATACGCAACCCGGAAACGCTTTCGCCTCATCTCCTCCTCTTGGCGCACGCTGATTTCATCTTCTTCCGAAAGACAGAACCTCTCCAATTCGCGAAGAAAATGGATTACTCCTGCGAAAAATGAACACTCCAGTCGCTTCTCCCAGCCGCTCGTCTTCGTGCTGTACTCGACGACCTCGCATGTTCCGCACTTACTTCCGAAGTGGAATGTGTAGAACGCGTCGCGGTAATGCACCTCGATCGGATCCTTGGGCAGGCGGGGCGGCACCTTATCCACGACGCGGAGATTGATGTAATCCGGAATGCATTTATTCACGTTGTCAATGAGACGCCTTAGTCCTCTGATGAATATCCTCTCGGTCTGGAGAGAAAGTGCGGATCCAGTCTGTTTTGTCTTTCGTTTGGCCATGTCTGTCTCCGAAAGGTGCGCCGAGACAGTATCCTGAGCCGAGGTGAGTGTCAATTCGGTCAAGGCCTTGGCACTCGAACGCAATTAAAAAGGCCTGGTACATCGCGCTGTACCAGGCCCCCGAGTCCGAAGACTCGTACGATGGCATGTTGTGCCGTAGCATTTTGTGCCAAAGGTGCGGATAACCGACTGGCATTGCCGACGCTGCCTCACTCAACTTCGTTCAAACGCCCAGGTCCGAAGACACAACAACGTCTGAGGTTACTCGACGGAAGTCGAGATTGAGCGTATTGACGTCGTGCTATCCACCGACGATGATCGGTCATCAGGGATTAAGCGCCCGCACGCCATACTCAATCCAACCGGTTCCCTTGTCGCGTGCAAGGAACTCCTGACCCCGGCCGATATCGCGTATATCGGTACGACGCCAGAATCATTCCGTTTATACTTGAAGCCGCCTCTCCTGTCAAGGGCTTGGCTCCGAAAGACAATTAAAAAGGCCTGGTACTTCGCGTTGTACCAGGCCCCCGAGTCAAAGCTCGTAGATGGCATCTTGTGCCAAGGTGCGCCGGACTACCTGCGCTGATTCCGCGTCTTCTCCCGAGCGTGTTCACCGCTCGGAGTACTCGACCGTGAGCCGAGAACGCGTAGGTCACGCAGTGTGCCAACGGTGGATGAGTGGATGAGTGATTGATCGGCCGTTGGGGATGAAACACCGCACGATATTCCGAATCCAACCGGTTACCCCTGTTGCGTACAGGGAACCCCTGGTCTCCGGCCGATGCCGCATGCATCGGTACGATGGTCAGGATTGCTCCGTTTATACCCGAAACCGCCTCTCCTGTCAAGGGCTTCGCCCTGCTATCCTTATCGGGAAGTGGGAAGTAGGGAGTGGGAAGTGGGCATCAAAGGAATCCCACTCCCCACTCCCCACGCAACCACTCCCCCACCTCTATGAAAGTCAGCGCCTATTCCTCCGACACCCTCGCGAAGATCTTCTTCGAGATGGGGTACTACGACGAAATGCACGACGTCCCGTTCAAGCCGCGTGCGTATGCGCTCGCGAGCGAGACGGTCGCGGCGATGGCTGGGGAGGTCGAGGAGACGTGGAAGCGCGGGGGCATCAAAGCATTGAAGGAGCTCCCGGGTATCGGGCAGGCGCTTGCGGAGAAAATTGATGAGTATTACCGCACGGGGCACGTCAAAGAATACGACGCGCTGAAGAAGAAGTTTCCAGTCGACATCTTCGGACTCGCATCCATTGAGGGTATCGGGCCGAAGACGATCTTCGAGCTTTACAGACGGCTCAAGATCAAAACGCTGAACGATCTCAAGCGAGCGATCGAGAAGAAGTCGATCCAAAAACTCCCCGGATTCGGCGAACAGAGCGAGGACAAGATTGCGCGCGGCATAGCGATGATGCAGCAGGCGTCCGGACGGCGGCTGCTCGCGGACATCCTGCCGATCGCCGAGAAGATCGTCGAACACCTGAAGGACGTCGAAGGCGTCAAACGATGCGCGTACGCCGGATCGCTCCGCCGTCGCAAAGAGACGGTCGGCGACATCGACCTCCTCGCGACATCAACGAAACCCGAACGCACCGTGAATGCGTTCTGCACGATGCCCGAAGTCCAGAGCATCCACGAACGCGGCAAGACGCGCGCCTCCGTGAGACTGAAGATCGGCATCGATGCGGATCTCCGCGTCGTCGCGGACAATGTCTACGGCGCGACGCTCCAGTACTTCACGGGAGACAAAAGGCACAACGTTTTGTTGAGGGAGCGGGCGCTATCAAAGGGATATACGCTGAATGAGTACGGCTTGTTCAGGTTGGGAAAAGTCACGAGTCACGAGTCACGAGTCACGAGTCAGACGCGCAAACTCGCCAACTCGCCAACTCGCAAACACGGAAAATTGATCGCGTGCCGGACAGAGGACGACATCTACAAAGCCCTGGGCATGGAGACGCCGCCGCCGGAAATTCGGGTGGGCGATGGGGAAATTGAAGCGGCCGTCGCGCACAAGCTGCCCGCGCTCATTCCGTACGGGAGCGTGCGCGGGGACCTGCAAATGCATACCACCGCAACGGACGGCGACTCGTCGATCGAAGAGATGGCGCAGGCGGCAAAGAAATACGGACGTGAGTACATTGCCATCACGGACCACACGAAATCACTCGGGTTCGTCCACGGGCTGAATGACGCGCAGGTCCTCAAGCAGATCGCGGAGATCAAGCGGATCAATACAAAGATGAAAGGATTCACGATTCTCGCCGGGACGGAATGTGATATCCTGAAGGACGGGAAGCTTGATTTGAAGGACGAGACGCTCGCAAAGCTCGACTGGGTCGGCGTGTCCGTCCACACCGCATTCCGGCTTCCGCGCAACGAGCAGACCGCGCGCGTCCTCAAAGCGATCTCGAATCCGCACGTCGATTGTTTCTTCCATCCCACGTGCCGCGTCCTCCTCGGACGCGAAGGCATCGACATCGACATGGACGAGGTCATCGCCGCAGCGAAGAAGCACCGCGTCGCGATGGAGATTGACTGCTTCCCGGACCGATCCGACCTCAACGCGATCCACGTCCGCGCGTGCGTCCGCGCCGGCGTTCCGCTCGTCATCGACACGGATGCGCATGATCCGGCGCACTTCCGGTTCATCCCCTTCGGCGAGGCGATCGCGCGGGCGGGGTGGGCGAGGAAGAGCGACGTGCTGAATACGAAGTCGGCGAAGGAGTTGATGGCGTATCTTAGGAAGAAGTCGTGAGTCACGAGTCGTGAGTCGTGAGTTTTGATCCCCCATCCCCCTAACCCTTGTCCAACACCCCAAAATCCTTTATGCTCGCGAGTGCGTCTGAGTGCTCATCACTCACGACTCACGACTCGTGACTCACGACTTCACCCCGGGCGGGTGACGAAATTGGTAGACGTACGGGACTTAAAATCCCGAGGCCTTAACCGGCCATGAGGGTTCGACCCCCTCCCCGCCCACCACAAAAACTTTTTATGTCCAGTGCGAAATCGGCGATCCATCAAAAGGAAGAAGCGTGGTTGAATTTCGGCATGCCGGGACATGAAACGGAGTACGTCCTCCACGTGAAATCGGACGAAACCATCCCGTGGGAAATCGCGGACAAATTAAGCAACGAACTCGGGATCGACTGGCGGATCCTCCGCAAAGGCGCGCGGCTTGAAATCAGCAGCAAGAAAAAAACCGGCCTGCGGGAAGACGCGAAGGTGAAAGCGGCCGTCCAGAAAACCATTTTCGACGTTTACGTGTTCCACTGTGAATTTTAAGTATCAGGGCGTGAGGGCGCCGTGCCACCCGTAGCCCCGTCAGACGGGGCGAAGGGTGGTGGGGGCGTGGGATTGCTTCAAAATCATAGGCCCATCAAAATATCGTAGGGGCGACCCATGGGTCGCCCCTACGATATTTTTTTAGGACTGTTTATGCCGCCCCGGCGTAGTGCCAATAGTCCATTTCTTTTTTCAGCCACTGTCTCCGTGCCGACTGGACGCGTCTCGGAATCTCTTCCCCTTTCTTCTTCGCCATCTCGGCTTCCACGGCCTCAATGGCACCGATGAGTTCGAGATATTGCGCAAGCACTCGATGCGCATCGGCTCTGATCTCATCCCGCTCATCCAAAAAGATTTCGACGTCTTCATTCGCGCGCGCCGCAAGCCGCCGTTCTTTGACCATGAACCGGAGGGTCTCGAAATCCCTCTCCGGGATGCGCCCCGACTCTTCCGCGAATGCGCGGAGGCGCCAAAGCTCGTCCCTGACGTCCGCTTCGGTCGCGTTCACGATCTCCATCCCCTCCTCAGGCGTCCTCCCGCGTCCCTCCTTACGGGTCAAATCATCAATACGCGTCAACACTTCATCAAGAGCCATTCGTTTTTGGCGTTCCGCCTCGACGATCTCTTTTGGAATTTCCGGCATGGATTCATGCGTCTTCATATCAATTCTCGTCATTAAGCATCCGTGCGATCCAGTCGATGCGGGAGACGCCCGGCGGCAGATCGCTCTTCAGCGCGTCGACGACGCGGTCGTGCGCCTGCGAGAGCCGGTTGATGCGCGCGTTCAGCGTGACGAGGTGGTCCGCAATCGCCCGGAGCGTGTCCGGGTGCGCGGTCGTGGGCCCCTCGGCGATGACCCGCCGCGGCATGGGATTCGGGGGGAGCGTCATGGGAGCATCCTAGCAAAGTCGGACGAAAAGGCAAAAATGGTTTGTGGTTTGTGGTTTGTCGTTGGTGGCATCTCTTTTCGCATACCATCCAATCCATTGGACATCATTCGTATCGAGGGCGCGAATCCACAAACCACCGACCACAAACCACAAACCAGCGTCGCCCCTTGATCAATTTCCCGGGTTCCGGTATAACATATCTCGCGTCTTTTTGACGTCTACTCAAAAGAGGAGTCATCAGTGAAGGCATCGGCGGCATCCAAACCCAGGCAAGGATGGCAACGGCTCTGTGTTTCGCACACCGTGCGCAATCTGCTCTCGGCCCGAACCGGCGGACACGTCGTCACCGCGACAAAAGGGAAGAAAAAGAAGAAGCCGCGATTCGGCCCGCTCGAGCCCGAACCCGACAACGCGCCGCTGAAGCCGCCGTGCTGCCGCCAGCGGCACCACCTCCTTCGCCGCGGCATGCCCGCGTAAAATTCAAGACTGACTCGATCTTGCGCCCACTTCCCCCTCGGAATGTGGGCGCTCGTCTTTTTGAGGAGGGAAGTGGGGAGTGGGGAGTAGGGAGTGGGGAGTAGGATTCCTTGCATTCCTACACCCCACTCCCTACTCCCCACTCCCCACTTCCCTCCCCCCGCCCCCATTGGTACGCTCCCCCAAGCCCATGGAAGAGACGCTCTCCGCACCTGCCCGCAATGCTTCGCATAACGATGCAGGCGGGCGCCCGATCGCCCCGGACCTCCAGCCCGAGGACGAGGCGATTGACGTCTCCCTGCGGCCGAAGACGTTCGGGGAATTCATCGGCCAGCCGAAGGTCAAAGAGAACCTCTCAATCTTCCTTGAAGCCGCGAAGCGGCGAGGCGAACCCTGCGAGCACGTCCTCCTCTACGGGCCGCCGGGGCTTGGGAAGACCACGCTCGCGCATGTCATCGGGCACGAGATGGGCGCGCAGGTGAAGGTCACGAGCGGGCCGGCGCTCGAGCGCGTGGGCGACCTCGCGGCGATCCTCACGAACCTGGACGACGGCGACATCCTCTTCGTCGATGAGATCCACCGGATGAACCGGACGATTGAGGAGGTTCTCTATCCGGCGATGGAGGACTACGCGCTCGACATCGTCATCGGCAAGGGACCCACGGCGCGCACGCTCCGGCTCGACCTCAAAAAGTTCACGCTCGTCGGCGCCACGACCAAGCTCTCGCTCCTCTCGGCCCCGCTCCGCGACCGGTTCGGCGCGGTCCACCACCTCGATTTCTACGGGATCGACGAGATGACGGACATCGTGAAGCGGAGCGCGCGCATCCTCGGCGTCCCGCTCGATGACGCGTCCGCACGGATCATCGCCACGCGCTCGCGCCGCACGCCGCGCATCGCAAACCGCCTCCTCAAACGCTCGCGCGACTTCGCCGAAGTCCGCGGGAACGGGACGCTTGATGATGCGACCGTCTGCGCCGCGCTCGCGAGCCTCGACATCGACGTCCACGGACTGGATGACGCGGACCGGCGGATGCTCCGCGCGCTCATCGAAAAATTCAAAGGCGGCCCGGTCGGCCTCACCACGCTCGCCGCCGCAACGTCGGAAGAGATGGAGACCCTCGAAGAAGTCATCGAACCCTTCTTGATGCAGGAGGGCTTTTTAGCGCGCACGCCGCGCGGGAGGGTCGCGACCGAACTTGCGTACAAGCATCTCGGGGTTGAGATGCCAGAGGCGCAGTCGGGACTTTTTTAGGGAGTGGGAAGTAGGAAGTGGGGAGTGGGATTCCTTTGATTTCCCACTCCCTACTCCCCACTTCCCACTCCCTTGATTTCCCACTCCCTACTCCCCACTTCCCACTCCCTGCTATACTTCCCCCATGTCCGTCCCCCTAAGCTACTTCCTCATCGCCTGGGCCGTCCTGCTCGTCATCAACGGGATTTTCGTATTCCTCACGCTTATCCAGGCGCTCCGGCACGGGATTGCGTCGCCGGTCACGTACCTCTCCACGTTCATCTTCCTCGCCGTCATCGTGGTGGTCGTGGGCGGGTGCGGCATCTTTTTCCTGAACACGGACTGGAACGCCGGCGTAAACGTCCTCCCGAACGACTTCCAGACGTACTTCTTCGGCGCCGGCGCGGAGAAGCGCGTGTTGCAGGATATTCCTCTCAAATAAGTCGGCTTCTGGCCACTGGCTTTTGGCTGGCGCCTGCCCCGAGCGAAGCCGAGGGGGCCACTCATCAAAATCCGGCCAAAAGCCAGCAGCCCCACAACCCAATGATCAACCTCAGCCGAATCCTGAACCAGGCCGAAAACGAGCGGACGATTTTCTTCCTCCGCCGCCATTGGTTTACCGTCTCCCCCGTCCTCTTCGGCTTTGTCGTGGCGCTCCTCATTCCCTTCGGCGCGTACGCGTTCTTTACGTACCGGATGCCGGAGCTGTTCGCGGATCCCGCGCATGTCGCGCTCTTCGTCCTCGGCGCGAGCATGTTCTTCCTCTACGCGTGGCTCTTCCTCTTCATGAACTTCCTCGACTGGTTCCTCGACATCTGGATCGTCACGGACCACCGCATCGTGAACATCGAGCAGAGCGGCCTCTTCGGGCGGACCATGAGCGAACTCATGCTCTACAACGTCCAGGACGTGACGAGCGAGGTCAAAGGGTTCCTCCACACGATCTTCAACTACGGACGGATCGAAATCGAAACCGCCGCGGAAAAAGAGCGCTTCATCTTCGACAACGTCCCACACCCGGACCACCTCGCGAAGCGGATCCTCGAACTTGCGGGGCAGCAACGGGCAGCCGCCGTGACGACGCCGACACCGTAAAAAAATTCCAAATCCAAAATTCCAAATCCCAAAATAATTATTTGGAATTTGGAATTTGTTATTTGGAATTTTATTCCGTTTTCTTTTTCTTGGGTTTTGGCCGAAGCACCGTCCTCGGCAACGGCGGCGCCAGTCCGAGCTTCGCAATCTCCTCGCGCTTCTCTTTCAACTCGCGCTCTTCGCGTTCGAGCTCTTCGAGAATTTCCTCTTCGTCGTCGCGGTTCCCGTGGCGCTTGATGCGGGCCACGGACGTCCCGCGCCCCGTGAGTTCGGCGATCCGGCGCGCGCGACGGAGCCGTTCGAGCGAGTGGAGCGGATTCTCCTTCACGCCCGTATGCGCCGCGCTCATCGCAACGTCATGCCGAAGCCCGCCCCGCGCCGCCTGAAGCGCCTTCTGGGCGCGCATCTGGGCTTTGTTGAAGGGGGTGGGAGCGAGATTCTTCTTGGGAGTGCCGCGCTCGATGGGAGATGGTCTCATGCGTAAAACGTGGTGCGTAAGTGCGTAGGTGCGTAAGTGCGTAGGTCAGACTCACACACCTACGCACCTACGCACTTACGCACCCAATCAATAGAATTTCATCAGCCCCGTCCCCGTATAGAAGTGCGTCAGAATGTCGCGGTACCCGATGCCCTCGTTCGCCATGCCGAGGGCGCCCGAGGCGCTCATGCCGACGCCGTGGCCCCAGAGCGTTTTTCCGGCATCCTCCGGAACCGGAACGGACACGAGCCATGGGTACTGATCGCCACCGGCCCAGACTTCGCCCCAGCTGCGCGTCCGTCCGTCTGACCGGGAGAAATAGGGCGTGATCGCGAGCGACCCGTTGTACGTGACGATCTGTCCGCGCGTGTCCTCAACGCCTTGGACGATCTTCGGACTCCGCGCTTCCGCGCCGTACCCGCGGTACACCTGATCGAATTTCGAATCGACCGTGTAGAACTCTTCCTCGTGCTTCGTCCCGCGCGTCCAATGGTAGTACGCGTACGTCCGTGCGGCCGTGAGGAGCGCTCGCTGGAATTCGATCGGGCTTGCGTCCGACGTTTCCGCGAGGCCGCGGAGGTACATCTCAATGGGGAGTTCGTTGATCGTCCAGACCTTGTCCGTGGCGGGCGTATAGCGGAGCTCGAGGATGCCGCGGAACGTGTTATCGTTCGCGCCCGGAAGCCACGAGACCGGACGGCTGTAGTCCGCCATCTCAAGCGGCGACCAGTCCCCCGCGGACGCGACGACGCGATACGGATCCGTGGACTGTCCGACGCATCCGGTTCCATCAAGCTTGTAGACGGCATGCGTCCGGTCATAACTCACGGTGAGCACGTCCGACCCCTTCATCGAACAGATGACGGTGTCGCCCTGGCGGACTTCATACGGCGTCGTGACGCCCTTGACCTGCATGCGGTCGTCCGTTGTCGCGAAGAGGCCCACGCGGATGATCGGTTCCGTGGATTGGAACAGCGGCGAGTTCGGGATGTCCCCGGTCGTCGACGGCGTTGACGTGACGTCGGACGTTGGCGTCGGAAGATCGTACGAACTGTCGGACGTCACGGTGATCGGGATGTCGATGAACGCGTTGTCGACTTGCTTCCCGTCCGCAACGAGCGCGAAGCGGACCGTGTAGTTCCCTTTCTTCGGCGGCGCTTTGATCGTGAACGTGAGGAATCCGATTTCGCCCGGCGCGGTCGTCCCCTGTTCAACCACGGCATCCGTCGGTGATTGCCACGAGACGTCCTTCACCCACGACGTCGCCGCCGTTGAATCCGCAAGCGCGGTCTGCACGGTTGCAAGTCGGAGCGCGCGGCTCGTCCATGCAATCGTCCCCGCATTCTTGAACCCGAGCGTGATCGTCGCCGTCTCCCCGCCGCCGAGCGTCAAGTCTCTTGAGTTGGAAGATCGGAGAAGGAGGATCGCTTGAGGCGTAGATGATTGGGCGCCGGATGACGCGGACGCGTTCGTCGCCGGGACGACCGCTGGAGCGGACGGTGCCGGAGCGGCCGCTGCCACTGGGACTTTCTCGCCTTTCTTATGCGCGGTCACCGTGAGCACCGTATCCGTCCCGCGCATCCATGCCGTGTTCTGCGAGGCGAGCCGAAGCGTTTCAATGAACGTCCCCGCTTTCGTCGCCTTGATCTTGAACGTGACGGTCGTCGACTTCTTGGGCGCGACCTTCGCCGCCGTGATCGTCCCCGGCGTTTCCGCATTCAACCATGACGTCGTACGAAGCTCCGGCGATGCGCCATCATCCACATTCAGCGCGACCTGCCCCGTCTTCGTCCCCCTGACCCACGTCTTCGTCCCCGTGTTCGTATACGTGAGCGTGATCGTCTTCGTCTCCCCGATGACGAGATCGACGTTGACCGTCTTCTTGTTCACCGTCCCGTCATATCCTTTATACCCCGCGGCGGATGCGGAGGCGGGCATCAAAAAGGCGGCAGAACATACCACCACCATTGCAAACAGCCCCGCGCGTTTTGCGCCACGCTTCGCCAAAATAAGAATGTTCTTGCTCGAAATCCCGACTCTCATAAATTCATTGTATCGCCTTGATGGCAGAGCGGTCAAAGAAGCGGGATTTTTGTCTAAAGAAAGAGAAAAAGACGATGGGGGTTTCTTGTGAGGGATTGGATGTTGATGACGGACCTCAATCGAATTCATTCCTTAACACAGCAAAAGTGTCGTTTTGTCATCCTGCGAAGCGGGATCCCTTCCTCTCACCTTGCCATTATGGCATCCACCCGTTAAATTATGAACGCACATTCGATCAACTTCGGAGAGCACGCTATGTCGGAAGTCATCGGAGGAGGCGAAGGCCTCGGTAAGGCAAAAACATGGTCTAACACGGCGCGGGCGATGGCAGCTCATCTTGAACGGGTCTGGTTCGAGCAACGAACTAAGCCCGACGATATTCAAATGGGAGTTTGGCTGTCATCGCGTAGATTTTTTACACACGCGCTCGGCACGACGTCGTCATCGACGGGCGATTATGCGAGCGTTGTCGTCCACGCGCTCGCAACGAGAATATTGCTACGACTCGAAGCGTCCGAACCCCTCGATGTCGATCAGGCGCTATATGAATTGGCTAGCTTCAACGCGTCTCTCGATCTCGAACGCACACTCAATGACGCCGAAATGACGATGGCTCGAAGACTGATGTTGTTCTTGCGAGAAATCGAGGGACGAGGCGAATCTGAACGGTATGCGGCACTGGAGGCCGACCCCGACGACGAATAGGCAGATTCCAACTCTCACAAAGACCAGCGGAATAACCGAGCAATCGGGACGTACCGCTGGCTCTTTTCTATATTCTTCATTTTAACTAACAACTTCGGTTGGAAAGCGATCCCGCTTCGCAGGATGACAAAGAGGTTGCATTGCGATTTGATGGAATGTCTCGGATCAAGGGGCGCACGCGGTGCGCCCCTACGGTTTTCCCACTCCCTACTCCCCACTCCCCACTCCCTGCTATGCTACCTCCCATGTCGCTCACCCGAACCGTTGCCACGAATACGGCCGTACAAGCCATGGGGAAGGTCGTGTCGACGGTCCTCGGGATCCTCGTCGTGGGCATCATGACGCGCGAACTCGGAACCGCGGGGTTTGGCGCGTACTCGACGGCGAACGCGTTCCTCCAGGTCTTCGCGATTCTCCTCGATCTGGGACTCAACGTGATGATCGTCCAGATGCTCGGCGAGCGCGCGGGCGATGCGGCGGCCGAGAACCGCGTGGTCCGGGGCGTGTTCAGTTTGAGGTTCTGGAGCGCAATCGTCCTCCTCACGATCGCCCCGTTCCTCGCGCTCTTCGTCCCGGTCTACGATGCGGGCACGAAGCTCGCGATCTTCGCGATCTGGGGCTCGTTCTTCTTCACGGTCCTGAACCAGATCGTCATCGGCGTCGAACAGCGGCACTTGAAGATGCACGTGGTCGCGACCGCGGAAGTCGTGGGGCGCGTCACGCTCCTCGCGGGGCTCTTGATCGCCGTCGCAAAAGGGTGGGGGCTCGTCCCGATCGTGCTCATGGTGTCGCTCGCCGGGTTCGTAAACTTCCTCGTGAACTTCCTCTATACGCGCCGGCTTGCCGTCTTCTCGGTCAAACCGGACTGGAAACTCTGGAAAACGATCCTCTCGCGCTCGTGGCCGATCGCAACGACGATTGTGATCTCCCTCCTCTACTTTAAGATGGATACGCTCATCCTGAGCTGGGTCAGGTCCCCGAGCGAAGTCGGCATTTACGGCGCCGCGTACCGCGTCCTCGAAATCGTCGTGACGTTCCCGTACATGTACGCCGGGGTCATGCTCCCGATCATCGCGAACGCGTGGTCGAAAGGCCAGCGAGAACGCTTCGCCTCGATCATCGCGCGGAGCCTCGACATGTTCGCCATCATCATCGTCGCGCTCGTCGTCGGGACCGAACTCATCGCGAAAGACGCAATGATCCTCGTGGCCGGAAAAGACTTCGCCGTCTCGGGCGACATCCTCCGCATCCTCATCGTCGCGGCCGGATGCATCTACATGGCAACGATCTTAAACCACGCCATCGTCGCGCTCGACAAACAGCGGCAGATGGTCCCGGTCTACGCGGTCGTCACGGCGATCACGCTCGCGCTCTATGCGACGTTCATCCCGATCTACGGCATGTGGGCCGCGGCCTGGCTTACGATCTTCTCCGAAGCCGCGATCATGGTCGGCGGCGCGGTCATGGTGCTGAAGACGACGAAGATGAAACTCCCGCTCGTGACGTTCGGGAAGGCGCTCGTCGCCGCGGCCGTCA
This sequence comes from Candidatus Uhrbacteria bacterium, assembly GCA_963835915.1. Classification (GTDB taxonomy): domain Bacteria; phylum Patescibacteriota; class Patescibacteriia; order 2-12-FULL-60-25; family 2-12-FULL-60-25; genus 2-12-FULL-60-25. The sequence goes on along the minus strand of CAWIHE010000004.1, from coordinate 53,638 downwards.
TGGCAATCATCACGATCCCGGTCCGCGGGCATCTCTTTTTGACGATCGTCATCGGCGGCGCGGCGTACCTCGGGATGCTGTTCCTGACGGGCGCACTTACGCGGAGGATGGTGGAGGATCTGTTGCTGGCGAGGAAGGGAGTACCAAGCGCGGGAGAGACGTTGGGATAGATTGTTTTATTGTTAAATTGTTGTATTGTTACGTGTCCCCACGACATGCTGACCCTCATCGCCTTCCTCATCTTCGCCGCATGGCTTGCGTTCGCCTGGTGGAAACCGCGGACGGCGTTTTCGTGTCTCCCGTTCGCGCTCCCGTTCTACCTCGTCCGCCTGAAGATCGGGCCGCTGCCGACGACGGCGCTGGAGATGGTCGTGCTGGCGACGGTGATCGCGTGGCTCTTTAGAGCACAGAGCACAGGGCACAGGGCACAGGGTAAAAACGTCCTCACGGAAACGTGGGCGCCTTTCCGTCCGTGGCGCATCCCGGTGATCCTCTGGCTGATCGCGGGCGCGATCTCCGTCGTCGTGCCGGCGGATCATGTTGCCGCGCTTGGATTGTATCGTGCGTATTTCGTTGAACCGGTGATGCTGTTTTTTGTGGGGGTTGGGTTGATGAACGAAGAGGGCGCGCGCGGCGCGCCCCTACGAGGTGCCATTTTCCGCAATCTTGCGATCGTGACGATCGTCTTCGGCATTTGGGCGATCTTCCAATACCTGACCGGCATCGGGCTCCCCGCTGAATACGCGCCGCTGGCGATCCGGCGATCCGTGGGGCCATTCCCGTACCCGAATGCGCTCGCGCTGTTCGCGGCGCCGATCGTGGCGCTGGCGTTTGCGGATCGGATTGCAGGGTTTGGGGTTTGGAAGTTGGGGTTTGGATTGAAAAACCAAACCCCAACTTCCAAACCCCAACTTCCACTCTTATCCGCGTGGCTCGGATGGCTGACCGTGGCCGCAGGCCTGATCGCCATCATTCTCGCGAAGAGCGACGGCGGGTTGATTGCCGTGATTGCGGCGATGGTTGTCGCGCTCGTGATGAACAAGCGGACGCGCGTCGTGACGATTGTCATTGCATCTATCGGCGCGATCGCGATTGCCGCGATCCCGCAGGTGCGGACGCCCGTGCTGAACCGGCTCCTGTTCCGCGAGTGGTCAGGCGAAGTCCGCGTCATCATGTGGAAGGAGACGGTCACGATGCTGAAGGACAGGCCCGTCTTCGGCGCAGGGCTCGCCGCGTATCCGGCAACGATCAAGCCGTACCATAAAGCGACGTGGATGGAGATTTTCCAGTATCCGCATGATATTTTACTGAACCTCTGGAGCGAAACCGGGATACTCGGCATCATCGCGTTTGGGTGGATTCTTTGGAGATGGGCGTGGGGGCGTAAGGGCGTAAGGGCGTGGGGGTTACGAACTTCTCTTCCGGTCATCACCGCGCTCCTCGTCCACGGGCTTGTTGATGTCCCATACTTTAAGAATGATCTCGCGATTGTGTTTTGGATGCTGATTCTCGTGACGACGATGAACGCAGACGCCTCCTCACCATTTTCCCGAGGAGTCCGCGACGAGGTGCCTGCCCCGAGTGCATCCGAGGGGATCCCTTTGAAAGGAGATTGAATATTGATCGTTGCTCCATCTTCATCCTCACCTCGCTTCAAAGGGATCCCTCGTCGCCCCCCTTCGCCCGTCGGACGGGCTACGGGGGGCTCGCTCGGGAAAATGATAAAAAAGTCCATCAACATCCTTTTCTATGAAACCCACTTCACTGACCGAAGGTCTTGGCTGGTACGGCGTCGTGACGATCCTGATCGCCTACGCCGGGATCAATTTTGGATGGATGGCCGTGCATGATCCGATCTACCTTGTCCTGAACCTCACGGGATCGCTCGGCATCGCCGTTGATGCGTATGCCCAGAAGAACTGGCAGCCCGTAGTCCTCAACGCTTTTTGGATGGCAATCGCCGTCATTGGGATGGCACAGATATTCGTCCATTGACCCTTACTCCCGCTTCCGATACAACATTCCGCGGAGAGAAACATGGAACCGTTCCGCCGCATCGTCCAGGACATAAAAGATTTTGCCACGCTCGCCCGCATCGCCGTCACCCTCATCGGCATCATCGCGTACTGCGAGCTCCGCAACGAATGACCCCGCACCTTGACAGTCAGCGTTTTTTCAGGTAAAACGCCGATGGCGGACAGATGTCCGCGCATCGAAATCAGCGCTCATCATTGAGCACAAGGAGTTCGTACGCATGCCGACCGAGTCGAATCCGATGCCGATAGACCAAGTGCTCATCGTCCTTTACATCTTGTTCGTGTTCTCGCTGTTGGTCGTCTACCTGCCCCCGATCGCCTTTCTCATCGTCGCGTTCATCATGATGTCCGCGATCGTCCGCAACCTTCCCTACGTCCGCTGACGTCCCCGCTAATCCCGCATCAGCGGTACGTCCGCCACTCCTTCGATACGACGCACCGGTCACGGCGCGTCGTTTTCGATTTTGGGATGGAAAATGGAAAAGAGAAAATGGAAAATGGTCGGATCGAATCCGGTCGTCCCATTTTCCATTTTCTCTTTTCCATTTTCCACGGCATTGACCTCGCCCGCCGTTCCTGTACGATGCATGCCGAGGAGGTTCCACGTGGACATTCAATCCGAAGAATTCAAGAAGGCCGTCCGCGAATTCCCAAGCGAGACGCTCGGTCTCGTCCTTTTTCTCGCCGGGTTCGTTTGCTCAACCCCGTTCTCACTCCCTGTGAGGCTCGTCGCCGCGACCCTGTTTGCCGCCTTCGGCGCGTACCTCGGCAAACGGCTGGGCGCATGGATCATCGTGGTCACCGGCGAGAACGTCATCAGACATCCGCCAGCCACGGGCGTCGTCGAATGTTCGATCGCCCAAGAGGAACAACTGAAGGGGCTACGATTCATCATCGTCGTCCTGTCGATCGCGCTCCTCCTCTGCGCCCTCCTCGTGTCGTCCGTTCTCGTCCGGCTGATCATCATCGTGTCCGTCCTCGCCGTACCCCTCGCCATTTTCCTCTTCGTGTTCGTCGGAATGAGCATCAGAGCGCTCATCCGCGCGTATCGGATCCTCGACGCGTTCCACCATCACCTGAATCCGCCGGTCATGTGGGTACCCTGATGGGCAGCGACGCTCACGGCGATCAACGATCCGCAGACACTCCGCTCAAGACGACGCTCCACTCTCGGCGCGTCGTTTTTATTTCCAGCGCTTTGACAAGTCCTCCAATTCCCCGTATCTTCCTTTTCATTGTCGGATCGTCGCGTGATGATCCGATGAAAGGAACGCCCCTTGACCGATCTCGCCCTTTCACTCCCATCCGAACGGCGCCTCGCCAAATCGGACACACGCACCAAACCCCTCCCGGACTCGGAAATCTACTACAATCCGGCCGTCCTCACGGGATGGGCCGCTCGAAACCGCATCACGCGATTCTTCGGAGCAATCCTCGCCTTCCCCTGGCACGTCTGGGACCATCTCCTCATCCTGCACGACGAGCGGATGGTCCGGCTTCAACACAAGCTCGGCCACAATCCCGCACGGCCTCCTCCTCCGCTCATCGCGCCCCCTATACGCAATCATCCTCCTCGCGCCTCTCTTCCTTGACCGGGAGGGGGGCGCTTCTTCGTTGCGTCGGGCGTCGTTGCGTCGGGCGTCGATCCGGCCGACGCAACGACGCCCGACGCAACGACGCAACGACGCAACGAACTTGACGTGCCGCCCATTCTCATCTAAAACGTCTGCGTACCTCCGCAACTTCAAACCATCAACAACGGAGACGCCATGAACGCACCCGTCAGCACCGACCCGCTCGGCGATGAGTCGCGCCGGCGGATCTGCGAAGAGATCAAGAGCGTCTGCACGCAAACACACGAGACGATCAGGCACTTCAATACGATGTACCGCATCATCGTCGCGCTCCTCGTCTTCGGCGCGGTCGTCGGCCTCTTCGGGTCGTCCGGAAACGACCCCATCCCGTGGAGCCGCACGATCCTCCTGGGTGTGTTCTTCGCCGGCCTCCTCATCCCCCTCGGATGGTTCGGCCGCCGCAGGAAGATGATCGTATTCGAATGCTACTACGGCATCTTCTTCAACATCCCGAAGACGTTCGCAGGGCGTCTCCTCCTTTTCGCCGAAGCGAACGAACCCGAACTCCGGGAGAAAGCGGAAGCCATGCTCAAAGAAATCGCAGAGGCCGCCCTTTCGTTCTCATGGGATCCGTACTGTCGGCGGGACCCGACCCGTCACGCGTTCGAGATCATCAGAGAGCATGCGGGACGGAGCAACCCCCTTCCGCCGGACGGAGCGATGATGTTCCGATGAAAACGCAAACACGTTCTCCGGCCTCCATCGCGCTTCTCCTCGCGACGGCGATCGCCATCATCGGATTCAGCGCCATCGTCCCCTGCGACTTCCCCGCATGCGGACTCGTCTTCATCGTTGCCGCCGCGCTCATCGTCACCGCAATCCGCCCACCGATCCCGCGCGCCGAGCTCCCCGTTCGGAGGTCCTAAAAAACAAAGGGAGATACATAGCGTCAACCCGGCATATTTGGCTGAACGTTCAGTCAAAGCTACTTGACAAATCCTGAAAAACGTGTATCATGGGGTTCGCAAACATCAAACTTCGTCCTGTCACAAGGAGAACCCTGAATGCCTCTCGTCTTTAGCACTTCGTTCATCTGCCGCTTCGGTTTCTGGACGATCCTCACCATCACGCTCGTCGTCTCCGTGGTCGGATTCCATCCGGCGATGGATGCGATCTACGCGTTGAACCTCGCGAACAGAATCTTCTCCTGCACCGGCATCATTCTCGGATACTTCTTCATCGGGCTCGTACTCGTCTGGCTCTCGCAGATGGCCGAGCACCACACGCGGAAGGAATCGCGAGCAACCCCGAGGGAGCAATCCCCCGCCTAACCCGCCGCAATCTCGCGGCGACAAAGAACACCCCGACCAACTTGGCCGGGGTGAACTTTTTATGCATTGCGTCGTTGCGTCGGGCGTCGTTGCGTCGGGCGTCGGTTCGGCCGACGCAACGACGCCCGACGCCCGACGCAACGAACTACCTGATCGCAATCCCCTCCTGCTTCAACGCTTCGAGGAGACGGAGGCGATACTCGCCAGCGACGGATTCGCGCGCCGAAGGGACGGTTTCGCCGGAGGCGCGGACGGTCATCGACGTTTCTCCGAATGAGACGATCCGATCGAAGGCGATGGGTTTTTTGATACGCTTCTTCTCGTCCGGCGATTGCGCGAGGGACGCGCCGACGCGGTTGATGATCGCAATCACGCGGTCGGCGTCCGAGGCGTACGCGAGCGGGAGGTCGATCTGGATGCGCGCATGCTCTTTCGAGAAATTCGCGGACCGTTTGATGTCGCCGTTCGGCACGGTCGTCAGCGCGCCCGCATCGTCGCGGATGACCGTCCGGCGGAGCGTAATATCCGTGACGATCCCCTGGAGGCCGTCAAGCGCGACGCAGTCGCCCACGCGGTACTGGTTCTCGATGAGGATAAAGAGCCCCGCGATCGTGTCGCGCACGAGTTGCTGCGCGCCGAAGCCGATCGCGAACCCGACGACGCCGGCGCCGGCAAGGATGGGCGCGATGTTCAATCCGAACTCCGAGAGCGCCATCGCGAGGCCGATCACGATGATCGCGATCGTCGACGTCCGCGTGATCACGCGGATGAGCGTTTTCGCGCGCTTCACGTCCGCATGTTCCGGATCGCCGCCAAGCCGCGCGATCATGCGCCGCACGGAGCCCTTCGCGATGATGCGGACGGCGATAATCCCGCCGATGATCGCGACGAGGAGGAACACAGCGCGCAGGCCGCTCGTGAGGAGCCAGTCGGCGAGGGCGAGTTGGGTGATGGAGGAGGGCATATTCGTTGCGTCGTTGCGTCGGGCGTCGTTGCGTCGGTCCGTCCGGCCGACGCCCGACGCAACGACGCAACGACGCAACGACGCAACGAAGTAACTACGTAACCTTCCGATACATATTCAAATGATCCAACAGCATCCTCGGCATCAGGAACCGCCGTGCAACCGAACGATGCGCGGCCAGTCCGATGCGCGCGCGGAGACGATCGTCATTCATGAGGCGGATGATAAGGCGGGCTGCGTCCTCGGGCGTCTTTGCGATGAAGCCGTTCTTCCCGTTCTCGATCTGCGTGCGGATGCCGAGTGCCGGTCCGCCGATGACGGCCGCCCCTTTCCACATGGCTTCCGTCGCCGTCAATCCGAATCCTTCGCGCGTGGAGAGCTGGAGCACGACGTCCGCGGCGCCCTGGAGCGCGCTCACGACGCCATCATTCGACAATCCATCGAGATCTTCCATCCGTGCGATGAGATGGATATCCCTGTCCCCTTTCGCCGCCTTCACGACATCGCGGTAGATGCCGAGCGCCTCGGGATCGTCCTTCGCGGTCATGACCCCCATCATGACGAGCTGAAGCCCGTGGATCTTCTTCTTCGCGAGATGGTACGCCGCGATCACGCCGAGCGGATTCTTCCAGGGATCGAAGCGGGAGATCTGGGTGATGAGAGGACGCGAAGGATCCAGCCCGATCTTCTTGAATAGAAAGGGATGAGGGGGGAGGGATGAGGGGGGATTTCTTCCCCCTTCATCCTTCATCCCTCCTCCCTTGTTCTTCTCCGTCTCCGCATCTATCGCCGGCGCGGAGATCTGGATGCACCGCCGGTCCATCTTCCGAGGGATGTACGATTCGTGGCTGAACATGACGCATTCGTACGCGTCGAGCTCCGGGAGGATCGCGGCAAGCGCGCGGGGATTCGGCGCGGAGCAGTCGATGTGGATGCGCGCGACCATCGGGCTCTGGTGGTACGTCCGGATCACGGCGAGCGGCTGGGGATCGTGGATGACGACGAGGTCGGCGGGGATGCGCGCGAGCGCCTGGGTGATGTGCGCGTTCACGGCGCGGTACGCCGCGAGGTCCGCCTTCGAAAATGCGATCCACTTTCCCTGCAGGCCGTTATGGATCCGCTTCGTCAGCTTGAAGAAGTGCGCCGGCGCTTCGATCGACACCCACGACGAGCGCAATCCCGCCGCGCGCTCGTACGGGACGAGCGACGCGAGGAGTTCCGCAACGCCCCCGCCCTTCGGCGTGGCATTCACGTGGAGGACGCGGAGCCCCTTCAACGGCTTCGCCGCCTTCGCAATCCGCGCCGCAAACGCCCCGAACGATTTTTTCGTCCGTTTGCCGACGGGGTTGCGGTGGAGGGTGATCATGAGCATCGAATAATTTAACAATACAACAATATAACAATTCTGGCTGCTGATCGGGATTGTTGTATTGTTATATTGCTGTATTGTTTTATGCCGCCTTCTTAAGCGGCGTCTTCTCTGCGGCGATCTTCTCAAGTTCCGCGCGGACGAGAACCTGAAACGTTTTGCTCTTGGGATCGCGGTCTTCAACCCCGTGAACGACGTGCTCGAGGCGCTTGAGGTCCGCATCCAGCAACGGGAAACACTCCGGACACTTGTCCAGAATCTGGAGCTCGCGGACGACCGATCTCACGACCGCATGATCCTCCTCCGGAGTCGACTCCTTCGTCCCGCGCTCTTCCGTCTCCAGAACAGACGGCTCCGCGCTTGAAGGCGGATCCTCCATTTCAATGGACGCGGGAACGACGGTCTCCGCCACCGGCGGTCGCGACCGCCGTGGCTCCGCGGCTTCCGGCTTCGGATCCTCCTTCGTCGGCGCATTGCCCGACTTCACCAGCCCCAAGACCTCCTTGAGACGCCGACCAGCCGGGCGTTTGTCGCTCCGCGGTTCCGGAGGATGGCGCAGGGCCTTTTCGACGTGCGAGGAGGCGCCGTGCGGCGGACGTTGATCGTGAAATCGTTCGCTCATGCGACCTATTGTACCACCCCGGAGATGTCCCCTTCGGCAATCGACCCCCTGCCCGCCGCGCTTGACGTTGCCGCCGATTTCTGTTTTAATCGCGGCCTCTGTTCAGGGATTTTTGACCCAGAGGCGCCCGTTCACAAACGAATTTCCAAGCAACGGACGAACTCACTGAAAACAGCGCAACAAACAACAAAAAGGAGCCGTACGATGAAACGAATCGGATTCGTGGCTTTTCTCAGCGTCCTCTTCCTGCTCTTCGCGGGACGGGCGCACGCGCTGGACTGCAACAGCGCCGTCGTGGACGAAACGGGCAAGGTCGGCGATCTCTCGGCCGTAAAAGCGGCCGCGAACGAACTCACCAAGGCCGGCGCGGACGTCCGCATCCGCGTGATCCCTACGATCAGCGCGTTCGGGAACGTCGACCGCTGGTTCAGCGCCATGTGGAAGCAGTGCCCGTCGATGCAGAACACGCACGGCGGCATCAAGGGCAACATCATCGGCGTCGTCATTTCGACCGATGACCGCAAGATGGGCGTCTACTACGGCAGTGACTACAAGAACGCCCTCGACCCGCAGCGCGTCCGCATCCAGACGCAGGTGATGGGACCGAACTTCCGGAAGAGCAACTGGGCCGCCGGCCTCGTGGGCGGGATGACCGACATCCAAAGCGTCATCTCATCGTCACAAGCCGCGCCGCCACCGCGCGCAGTCCAACGGAACGAGCCCCCTCCCGCTCCGGTCATCATCAACAACAACGCGCCCCCGCAGAAGCCGGCAGACCTCTCGGGTCTGTGGACCGTGATGAAGTTCGGACTCGGGCTTTTCGCGCTCGGAGCGCTCGCGTTCCTGATCTCACAGATCTCGCGATCGCGATCGCGCCGCCGCGCCGCCCAGCAAGAGGCGCTCGCGTCGGCGAACGCGTGCGCGAGCCGGATCATCGAGGCGGACAAGACGCAGCTCACGGTCCTCGAATCGAAGATCGGGACGCTCGAGAAGACCAACGACCCGGATGAGACGAAAGGACTTCGGAGCACCCTCGCATCGCTCCGATCCGACATGGAGCGCGCGTCGACGAGCTATGCCGACCTCCAGCAATCCTCTGATCCGAGCAAGCCCGGTCTTTCGGAAGAAGAGTACGCCGTCATGCAACGGGCGTACGACAAGCTCCTCCGCAAGTTCGACGACCTCGCCACGGAACGCTCCGAGCTCGAAGGTGACATCAAGCGACTCGGCGGACAGGCTGATGCGTCGGCAAAGGCCATCGGCGCACTCGGCGACAGGATCAAGGAGGTCGCCGGGGAAATCGCCAGCCAGCAAACGGGCGGGTTCAAGACCGGGCCGGTCGACGCGATCCTCAAACAGGCCGCGGACGCGTTCGAACAGGCGAAGACCGAAGCCGGTGCCAAGCGGTTCGGCAAGGCGCTCGGCAGGTGCCAGGAAGGGACAAAACTCGCGGACCAGGCGTCGCGCGACGCCGCGGCGCTTCCGACGCGCAAAGCCGCGATCACGCAGAGAGCGGAACAGCTCCGCGCGAGGGTCGCCAGCGTAACGGGAACCGTTGCGGCCGGCAAAACCGCCATCGAACTGATGACGACAACCTACGGAGCCGCTCAAATGGACTCCGTCAGCAACAACCCGGCGCAGGCCGAACAGTGCGTTGCTGAAGCAACGCAAAAAATCGATCTCGCGATGAACGCGGCATCGATGGACAAGCAGGAGTGGCAACAGGCGGATTCGCTCCTCGGCCTTGCCGACGACGTACTCAACCGGGCGGAGTTGCTCATCAGCGCCATCACCGCGCTGAGCAGGAAGCTCAGCGCCCCGCGGCGATCGACCCGTTCCTCCTCTGGAGGATATGGACGCTCGTCTTCCCGCAGCGGCGGATACGGCGGCGGGAACGGCGGAGGCGGAACGAACGTCATCGTCCAGCAAAGCGGCGGTTCGGGCATGGATCCGCTCGTCGCGGGCGTTCTCGGATACGAATTCGGCCGAAGCGCCGGGCGCGATGATGAACGCTACCGCGAGGAGCGTTCTCGCGACGAAGACAGTGGAACCCGCGGACGAAGTCGAGATGACGACGACGGGCCCAGCGGCGGAAGCATGGACATCGGCCGCGACGACGGACCGTCAGACGACGAACCCAGCGGAGGAAGCATGGATATCGGCTCGGACGACAGCTCGTCCGACAGCGATTCCAGCGGAGGTAGCTCCGACTTCGGTGGAGGTGGCGGCGACGACTGACCCGCGCGTCACCTGTCTGATCCTTAACCATCATCCCTTAACTTGCAGATCGGACGCTCCGGCGGCGCCTTCCCGCCGGAGCTTCCCCGAACCAACATCTAGAAGGTACCAACAAGAAAACCGCACAACAGGAGTCTGATCATGGGTCTTTTCAGAAAAGCACGCGCCCTCGTCCTCGGCAACACGAATTCGTTGCTCGACAAGGTCATCGACGAGAATTCGGTGCCCGTCGTCGAGCAGTACGTCCGCGACCTCGGAAACGAGGTCACGACCATCACGCAGCAAGCCGCGATCGCCAAGGGCAGCGCCTCGGCGCAGCAGCACAAGGTCGACGCCTCCGAACAGTACATCAAGGACAAGACGGCGGACGCCGAGCTCCTCCTCGGCGACGACGATCCCACGAACGACGGCGACGCCGAGAAGATCATGGCGCACGTCGAGACCTGCGAGCACGAGCTCGAGGGCCTGAAAACGGATCTCGCGTCGCTGAACGAGACCGCCCAGAATCTCGAGCAGACCAGGGAGAAGATGAAGGCGAAGTACAACGAGATGCTCCAGAAGCTCACGCGCCTTCGGTCGATGGACAAAGCCACGAAGGCGAAGGAGGGCGCGGCCAGAGCCATCCAGGCCGTCGGCGACGCCTCGAACGTCGCGAATGGCGCGAGCGTCGACAATATCGTCGAGCGCATGGAAGGACGGTCTGTCGCGGCCGACGCCGTCCTCAATGACGCGATGGGCACCATCACCGACAGCTCCGATGATGCCGTGGCGAAGGCGCGACTGAAGCAGCGCATGGCCGAGATGAAGGCGCGGCTGGCGAAACCCGCGGACGCTCCGGCGAAGTAATCCTCGAACGGACACCGAACATTCACTACGGAAACCCCCACGACGACGTCGCGGGGGTTTTCAAAAACAACAATCCATCAGCAGCAATCCAACAATCAAACAATCCGATGCGATGACCGGACTGTTCGGTTGCTTGATCGTTTGATTGTTATTTCGGCGGGAGCACCACGTCCACGGGGAACTGCTTCGTGACGTGGCCGAAGCATTCGTCCGTCACGACCGTCTCGATGACGATCGGGTGATCCACGTATTTGTCGTACAGGTGCGAGAACTCGTACGTGTCGGCGTTCTGCGAATCGGGCTTGAGCGTTTCGGATCCGTCGTCCCAGCGGACGAAGACCGGATCGAAGTAGCGCGGCAGTGCGCACTCGCCGTTCGTGCCGCCCTTCCCGAACGACACGACCTTGATCTCAACGTGCGCCGTGCTCCCGTTCACGTTTACGTCAACGTCATAGACCGGCGTCCGATCCTCCGTGACCGTCGTATCGCCGGTCGGCGTCGTCTTGTCCGTCGGCGGCTTTTCGTCCGATGTCGAAGTCGGAATCGCCGGCGGTTGGTTCACTTCCGGCGGCAACGTGACCGGCGGCTGTTCCGGCGAGGTCGAGGTCGATGTATTCGGCAAGCTGTTGGGATTGATGACCGGCGGCGGTTCGATGACCTGGAGCCGACAGGCCGGGATCCGTTCGTTGAAATGCATCCCCGCGACCCGCGAACACGGACCGAACTGATCGATCTCGGACGCCTGAACGGCCGTCCGGACCGCCGCGCAATCCGCCGTCCCCGCGCCGTAAATCGCGTCGCAGGTTCCGGTGAGGATCGACGCGAAATCGCGGAAGCTCGTCGTCCGCGTTACGGAGCGGAGCGACGCGAAGAAGAGCCGCTCAGCCCGGTCCTGACCGATCGCCGGAATCGTGCACCCCATCAGATCTCCGCCGTTCGAGAGGAGGTAATCGATGTGGCTGATGACGTTGCTGTTTTGGTGCATGCCTCCCCAGTCGTTCGACTCGGCATACGTTGAGGTGCAGTAGAAATGCGAATCGTAGAACGTCACGGGGGCGCCGAGGCTCGAGGGATCCGAGAGATCGCGCCACGGTCTGGCCGCGGCATTCGGTCCGATCGTCCAGGACGAACTCCCCGTCATGTCCCGCGCCACGGCCTGCCCCCAAACGTCCGCGAGCGCCTCATCGATTGCTCCGGTCTCGCCGCGATAGAGCGGCCAGGAAAGCGCCTGGAGATGATTCACGCTGTGGCCGTACTCGTGGCCGACGACCGCGGGATTGACGACGCCGTCGCAGAACGCGAGCTGCGTCGTGTAGCTGTACGCGTTCGGGCAGAACCCGTGCGAGGACGTTGGCGAGAAATACGCGAGCGCGGGCGTCGCGGCTCCGTCGAGGCCGCCGGCCCCGTCCGCCCCGTTCAAGTGGAACGTATTCCAGAAGTAGTCGCTCGCGCCGCCGAGCACGTCATAGACGCCGTCGATCGACGCGTCGCCGGTCGCGGCCGCCCCTTCGGCGCGGCCGACGGTGCTCCAATGGATTGTTGTCCCGTCGTCGCACCCGCCGTCCGACCGGCAGTCGTAGACCGTGCGCGTGAGCGTCTTCGTGTCCGTCCCGCGCCAGATCACCGCGCCCGAGAGCGCGTCGACGTACACGACGTCGCGTCCGTCGGGGCCCGCAAGGACCTCTTCGTACGCGAGCCGCGTCGGACTTGAGATCGAGGGATCAAGGAGATTCGGCTGGAGGACGTAGAGGTTCCGCTCAACGACGCTTGAGTTCTTCCCGGTCACGTTCTTCAGATGTTTGATCGCGATCGCGTCGACCTTCGCCTTCGTCAATGTCGGCGTCGTCTTCACGGAAAGCCCCTGGAAGAACTTCCCCGTCGCGAACGCGATGTCTTTGTTCGCTTTGACGTTCAGCACGATTTCGCCGCCGAAGACGGGCACGCCGTTCAGCGTCTGAACGTACCGCGCATGCGTGAGGCCCGTGACGTCCGCCGACGTCCCGAGGAGCTTCAGCTGGGACGCCGGTTTCGTGATCCCGAAGTACGTTCCGTAGTCCTTAAAAAACTGCGTCCCAATGTTCGCAATCGACGTCTGCTTCTTCTTGAGCGTGAGCGGCTTTGAGCCTGGCGCGAGGAACGTCGCCGTTTTCCCCTTCGCGTCGAGGACGTAGGAGAGCCCGAGCTTGTCGAGCTTCCCCGTGATCGTCGTCGGCGCGTTCGCCGCGGCCACGACGAGGATCGGCGCGGCCTCGAACACGATCGCGATGAAGGAGAGGATCGCGATCGAGTAGACCGCGTGGCGGAAACGGAAGTTCATAGGTATGAAAAGAGGGAGTCTTGGGTGGAAGTATAGCAGACGGAGATGCTGAGAGGCTGAGAGACTAAGAAGCTGAGAGGATAAGAAGGCGCGCGCCCGGACTTCTCAGCTTCTTAGCCTCTCAGCTTCTTAGCATCTCAGTCTCTCTTGACGTCCGGACCAAACGGGAGTCTACTGCCTCTTTCCCGGACCTTCACAAGGGTAAGAGGAGGCATCTCATGAACGAACCCGATGCGATCGGACACGGCGGGCGGGCCGCGATGGGCGCGAGCGGATGGGGGCGCCTTGCGTTCGTCGCGATCATCATCGGCCTCATCATCTGCTGCAACGCGGACGGCTGCATCTCGAACAACATCCTGCGCATCGACGCGATGTCGAGCGGGATCCCGCAGTAAACAAAGGAGACGCCATGGACAGAAATCCCCGCTTCCCGGCATGGTCGGAAGCATCGGCCGCGGACGTCATCATCGGCATCGTCGTCTTGGCCGCGATCGTCTGGATTTTCCTGAGATAAAAAAAGGAGTTGCGCATGGCAACGGATCAACGCGATCACCAAGCTCCGAAAGCGACGCTCGCACCGCAGATGGGAACACGGACCACGGACATCCTCATCGCGCTCGTCGTCTTCGGTGCGATCGTATGGATCACCTTCAGATTTGGTTTTCTCTAAGAAAGGAGCCACCATGGCAACGGATCAAGGCATGGGCTATGACGGGATGGATGAGGATTGGCGGAGGCAGCAGGAAGAAGCGCGCCGCAACGAAAGCGGAGCGTCATCCGAAGACGGATCGCCCTCCGACGGAGAAGGACTCCCAAACGAAGCCGGATCATCCGTGCCCGATGCGATCGAAGGACTCTTTACGGTCTTTGGATTCATCGGTCTCGCGTTCGCCGCGATCGTCATCATCGGCTGCATCGCCATCCTGCTCAGCGGCTGATGAAGCGACGTTCCGCATCTCCATCACAACCCCCCACTCATCAAGAACCCCTGCGGCGAAGCTTCGGGGGTTTTCTTGTTGAGGGTGTGTAAGTGCGTAGAGCCTGCCCTGAGGCACCCGAAGGGTGCGTACGTGCGTAGCCGGATCCGACCTACGCCCCTACGCCCCTACGCACCTTCCCTTGACACTCCCCCCTCCCCCGGCGCACGCTACGGATGTTCGTTGAGCAAAGAAACGGGGGTGTTCATGAAAACGCTGTTCCTTTCTCAAATCGTCACAACCGCCGCCGTCATGGCCTACGAGGCCGCCCGTCTGACCGGGCCGCTCGCCCCGCGCCACACGGACCTCGCCGCTGCGGCCTTCGCGTTCACGGCCGTCGCATTCGCCGTCGGCGTCGTCCTCGCGAGCCACTTGCTCGAAGACATGGCGCGACTTTCGCGCACGGATGCGCAAGGCATCTCGGCCCGAACACTGAAGCCCCGCTACGTCGGCGTTCTCCTCGTCTGCGTCGTCGCCGTGATCGCCGTGGATCTGGTCGCGTCATACGCGCCCGACGTCATCGGCTCGATCGTGGTCTTCGTCGTCTCTGCCCTGACGCTGTACCTCTCCGTTGAAGCCGCGGACAACGTGCGGTTCAGGCAGTGGACGATCGTCTCGATTGCCGTTCAGGCAACAGCCGTCGCGACCACGGTCCGCACCGGCTCATGGGTTCCAGGCGCCGTCGGCGCCGCGCTCCTCGCCGCCCTCTTCGCCGCCGCCTTCGTCCTCCCGCGCCGCTTCGGCCTCTCCGAACGCCAGCCGCCGTTCGCGCGCTGACCTTTTGTACGCACATCTTTCGTTCAGAGAACCCCCCACGACGGGAAGTTGTGGGGGTTTTCAAATCGTGCGTCGTTGCGTCGGGCGTCGTTGCGTCGATCTTGTTTGGGATTAAACTTTTTTAGTCTCCTCAAAAAAACTTAATACTTTCCATCCGAAATCGGTAAAAGTTTGTTCATCTGGACTGCCACCACCGATAGTTCCAGATACCCCTTGGATGGTATGAAATATTCCAAGGCTCAAAAATTCTGCAGTCATCTCTGCTAAACGTTGGTCGTAAGGTTCTTTAATTGAATAGATCTCACTAAGCTTTTGATGATCCTTTTCATCCCATCCATGCCTTTCGACAACCTTTTGACTGTTAGGATCAAATTCATCATGTATCCATCGCTTGATCCATTTCGTTATAGGTTCATTTTTTTTCAATATTCGATTTTCCCACCAGGCTGCATCATTGCCTCCATCAATAGCGGGCCGTTCAAGCCTCTTGCCTTCACTGCGTGCAAATTCTTCAAGTGGCGGAAGAATGGTCGTAGAGATGAAATGTAAATACTCAATACCCTCAGGAGAAAGCCTTGAAACAACACTGAATAGTCTTTCTAGCTCATAATTTTTCTTGTCTTCACTGGTTGCGAAGCCAAGAAAGATCTTCTTAATAATATTCATCTTCTCTTCATCTCTTGATTTTAAATATGCTTCTAAAGAGATAAAGAAGCCTTCTTGGAAGGCCGGCTGCTTGAGGATCAACTCGCTGAATTCATTAGGGTGCTCCTTAATGAACCTGACGAAATTATTCAGCTTGCTCTGATTATACTGAAGATAAGCTCCTAATATCCCGGATGCCGCAGTGAGTAAACATGACCATATAGGATTCCCTCCAAGGATCGACATCGCCAAAGTAAGGGTTGGCATTATCTCACTGCCAGCTTCTACGGCTTCATTCACATCATCGGTAATATTCATAAACGTACACGATCATACCCTTCTTTGTATTCAATGTTCAAATGCACGCCGAATAATTCAGCGTGTACGTGAGTTCGCCCTTGCATCCCCCTCCCTTCATCCCCCAAAAAAGTCCCCCATCGGCACGATGTTACTCATCCCCGGAAAGTCCTTGATCCCGAGTCCCAGCAATATCGTCTTGAAGAGGTTTTGATGCTGGTAGAAGACGTTGGACGCATATCCGGCTTTGACGCCGGTGCCGACGAGGATGGCCGGGGTGTGGCCGCCTCCGTGGGCCTTGTCGCTCATCTTGCTTTCGTCGAAGGTGATGACGAGGAGGCCGCTCTGTTTAAACGCATCATTGGTGATGAGCGGGTCGATGTTTTTCTTCAGCCATGCGTCCGCGGTCGAGAGGGCGCAGTCGTGGGCATCGTCGCAGGCGTCGGGGACGATGAACGAAAAGGCGGGGAGCTTGTCCGCGGAGAGGTCTGACGCGAAGCGGGTGAACGGGACGACCTTCGCGCGCTCGGCCGCGTTCGCGCGCACGTCGCTGAAATAGGCGAACGGGTTGTGGCGTTTGAGATAGCGGTGTGTGTTCCCGCCGACGTAGCCAGCGGACGGCAATCCTTCGGCATAGACCTTCCAGCTCTTTCCCATGGCCGTCAATTCGCGCGCGATGTTGTCGACCTTCGTCGTGCCGGTATAGTTATCATTCCTCGTCACGACCTTCCCGGTCGTCAACATGAAATAGTTCCCGATGGATGGGTGCACGTTCGCGTAATAGTTCGCGCCCACGGCTCCCTTGGCGATGAGTGAATTTACGTACGGCATCGCCTTGCTCCCGACGACTTGATCATAGGAACGATTCTCCAGCATCACGACGATGACGTGGTCGTATCGCGGGATCGTTGAGTCGGCCGTCGAGGCGGCATCCGCACTCGTCACGGCGAAGACGGGCTGTGCGCCTAGGGCGATGAGGAGACAGGCGGTGACGAGCGGCGTGAGGGCGCGCTTCAACGGCATCAGGGGACGGACGCGATGCATATGGTGCGAGTATAACCCCCGATGAGGATTTTCAAAAACAGTCGGCTTGACGATTCCGTAAAAACGCGGTATTGATACGGTGGTTACTTCACGAAAGGAACAGCCATGGACTTTGGAAAAGGCACGAAATTCTGGCAGCAATTCCCCTTCCTCCGCTCGGCGGTCGGAAGCGACGGCCAGCCGATCATCCCGCACCCCGAAACGTTTGAAGATTTCAGCGTCGAGATCGCGGAGGCGGACGACCTCACGGAGTGCACGGCGAGGCGCGGCACCCACGGAGAAACGGTCTGCGTGTCATTTCAGAAGAGCGTTTACGCGCTCGACGGAGAGGGCCGGGTCGTTGCGACGCCCGAAACGTACGTCGAGATCGGACGACGCGACGTCCGATTCAAGCACGTCCAGAGCGACGACGTCCCGGTCACGATCGGCATGGCGCTCCTCGACCTTGAACCCGCCCTCCACAAGACGATCCGCTACCTCGTGATCGTCGAGCAGGACTACACGGCGTTAAAAAGCGAGAACTGGTCGGAATCTTGCATTCGCGTCCTGATCATTCCGTCGGCCGAGGCCCTCCGCCTCTGGCTGACCAGCCTGTCCGCATTACAAAAAAAACTCGATACGTGAAGCCTCGCGCTTCGCCATCCCACTTCGCCCGACCGGCTGCTCCGGTCGGGTTTCTCATCTCACAACGCCGGCTCCGGCCTTCGGCACCGAAGCAGGCCGATCACCTTAATTCGTTCTCGACCAGCGCAACAATCTCATTCCGGATGCCCGCGTACGCCTCCCACACGGACGCACACCATCGTTCGATTGCGGCATCGCGCTCCGGACCGGGCGGAACGACGAGGACGTCGGCGGCCGTCATCGAACCCCGATCCGCAGGGAGCGTAAATGTTGGCCAGAACTTCCGCTGTTTCGCGAGCCGCATGTGCATCCGCTGGACGTTCCTCCCGGACATGCCCTTTTCGAGATGCAAGTAGAGCCCGATCAACGCAAATGCGACCTTGATCGGCTTCGAACGCGCATCAGCCGTCTGCGCCGCGAACGCATCTACGACGTGCTGATGGATGAACGCCGGATCGGCATGCGCGAGCGTGTCATACGCAAGCTCGTTGTATTTTTCCCGGTCGGATGCGTTTGCCATACGATGGGCATCATAGAACAGGAGAACTGATCTTGCCCATCTGCGCCTTGATTGACGCAAAACGCAAAAGCACGTACGCTCCCGTCCATAGAATTCGGCTGACAATCGAACACGGAGAGGTGGCAGAGTGGTCGAATGCGCCTGACTCGAAATCAGGTGTCCCTGTAAAGGGACCGTGAGTTCGAATCTCACCCTCTCCGCCACAAAAACGATCCCGCCGACGGCGGGATCGTTTTGAGACGCCTGTTCGATCAGCCCTTGGACGCGATGCTCTTCGCGACGGCTTTTCCGATCTGTTTTTTCGTCGCGTCGCTCATCCGCTTCGTCGACGTGATCGTGACGGTCGTCTTGAACCGCGCGTCCTTCGGCGGATCGCCGGGGCCCACGACCCGAATCCCGTGGGGCCCCCGCTCGATGAGGATTCCGCCCGGCGCCCTGCCGATGACCACCCAGATGGCCTCTCGCTTCGGGCTGGCTTTGGTCACTTTCTTGCTCATAAAATTTTCTCGTGAAATGAATGAGACGAGAATGATAACGTTTTACAAACATCAAAGCAATTTTGAGCTGTATTGACGTCCTTCCCCTTTTCCTGTGAAGATCATCCCGCCTCTCCGCCATGGCGGTCGCGAGCGCCGTGGCTCCGCCCGGCAGAGAGTTCGGACGTTAACAAGGCAAGGAGACAATATGGGTCGCGCAACCGTGACGGCCGTCCTGTGGACCGCGTTGATGATCGGGTGCGAGCCGGACATGCCGCTCCCGCGAACACCGGTCGCTCCGATGCGTAAACGGGAAACGATCGCCGAGATGCACCGGGCCATCGTCGAACGCTCCGTGAAGGCGCGCAAAGCGGCAGAACGCGCCGCTCCGAAGAAACGGGAACAAGGGAGCGAAGCGCCAACGTCGCAAGCGGCCGCGCCGCAAGGCCCTCCGCGGTTCTCGTTCACGACCCCCGACAATTTCAGCCGGGCCGACGACGCGATGGATGCGGACAATCCGGATGCGCAATCCGCATACATCTCAAGCGAGACGTACGTCGCGGATTTCACCATTCTTCTTTCACCGCGTTCGAAATCACGGATTGATCCGCGATGCATTCACCCGCCGACGCAGGGCACCGGGGAGTCACCGGGGGACGAACCGGAAAACGAAGAGAACAGCGACGGTTCGAACGAGCTCGACCGCTGCGACATCCGATGGGAAGGGAATGACGTGGATGACAGTCTCGGACTCACCGGCGGCTATCACGCCGAAATCGTCCCGACCCGGCCCGACTACCTCCTCGTCGTCAGCGGCAAATGGCTCTACTCGAACGAAGCCGTGGTCCGCCCGATCTTTGAAGCATTCGTGAAGGGCATTCACGTCGAATAACGCACGTTTACTCGGGCCCGCCGTTCCTTGGCGGGCCTTTTTTTGTTGAGTGGATGAGTAGACGAGTGGGGCGCTATGTTGTTCGGTTGCGCGGTTGTGCGGGTATGCGGTTTGGCGGGAATGCACAACCGCACAACCGCGTGCCGTCCCTCGTATGACTCGGGACAGGCTCCACCGCGTGCCGAAATTGACGCAAAGACCGGTACGCGTTAATGTCCCTCGACCGCATTAAACACGGTTCGATGGACCCTCACAATAAGGAGAACCCATGTCGCGAAACGGCATCCTCTTTCTGTCACTGGCAACCCTCATCGGAATCGGATGCTCCACGGGAAGCGCTTCCGCGCCCCGACCCCAAAGTCCCGTCGACGCGATGCGGTCGGCGGCTCCCGAACGCCCGTTCCCGCTCGGCCTTGCCTCGGCGGAGCCACGGCGGTCGCGACCGCCAGTGGCGGATCCCGACCCCGCGACGCCGCGGAGCTCTCCGTCGCCGGCTCCGGCGGCATCCTCGTCTCCGAGGAGCGTCCCGCCGGCAACGCCAGCGCCCACGTCTTCGCAGCATCCCTCAAGGCGGACCCTCATCAATCCGTGGGAGGACGATGCGCCGACGAGGACGACCGTCCTTGGATACGCGGTGACCATTCCGCCGGGCTTCACGGTCGGATACGAACGCGTGGCTGACGGCGATCCCGAAACGGCGAAGATCACGAACAGCTACGAGCACGCAACGATCAGCCTCATGGCAATCAAGACGGAGCCGAGGACGCCGACCATCCAGGAGTGCGCGCTCATGGCGAACCAGCTCCGCACGGATCCCGACCGCATGGTCAAGATCGACGCGGAATCCACGCGCGCGGACAAAGGGACGTGCGAGACCGAATGGCATACGGACGCCGACCACCACGTCCTCCGCGTCATGGTCTTCGCCGCCCGCCCCGGCACGTGCCTCCGCATCAGCGCCGACTGGCCCCAGCACAACCACCGGAACGTCGCGCCGAGCTTCAAACAGCTCGTCGAGAGCATCACCGCGGAATGATTTCAGCCCCTTCGCAAAGACAAGGCCCGCCCGTTCACTCGGCGCGGGCCTTCTTATTCGGCACGCGGCACGCGGACGCGCGGCACGCGGTGAGACGGAGCGCGCTTGAAAAAGAACGCGTGCCGTCCCTCGTATGACTCGGGACAGGCTCCTCCGCGTGCCGCGTGCCGAACTTGCCATCCTCCCCGATCCGACTTATGCTCGATGCAGTCGCACCTCCCGCCTCAACCCCTTTAAGGAGAAGTCGAATGTCCTCTTCACGCTCGCATCGAATGACCGCGTCGCAAAGTAAAGGCACGGTTTCGCCCGTGACCCTCCCCGGCCAAGTCGTCCCCGGCCAGGACATGCGCCCGGATCCCGTCGACGACGACCCGGACGACAGCACGTCCGCGGCCCACCGCGACGAAACGGATGAGCCGGACGACGACCCGCCTCCCTGATTGCCGCACGCTCCACCTCCAAGGCGTCTCCCGATCTCACGCGTACGCGCGTGATCAATCGGGGGGCGCTCTTTTTATTTGAACGAGCGGAACAATCAACAATTCAGCAATACAACAATATACCAATCCGCGCAGATGACCGGATTGTTATATTGTTGTATTGTTCTATTGCTGACCGCTATGTCCGAAACCTTCGAAGTCGAACGCAATTTCGCGCTCTCGGAAGACGAGCGCGCGCGCCTGCTTGAAGGCGCGGAGTTCAAGGGGCTGAAGACGATCTCCGACGTCTATTTCGATACGCCGTCGCATGCGCTCACGCTGGACGACAAGTGGCTCCGCAGCCGGAACGGCCAATACGAGCTGAAACAGCCGGTCGACATGACGCCCGGAAACGCGATGGACCAGTATCACGAGATCGCCGACGCGCAGGAGATCAGGTCGATCATCGGACTCCCTGCGGAAGGGACCATGGCGAACGTCCTCACGGCAAACGGGTACGAACGGTTCTGTTCGTGCACGACGAGGCGCGAGACGTACGAGAAGGAGGGGTTCACGATCGTGGTCGACGAGGTCGAGTACGCGGACGCGGACTGGACCTACGAGACATGTGAGATCGAACTCCTCGTCGACGCGCCCGACAAGATCGCGGACGCCGGCGACCGGATCAACGCGTTCGCGGTTGCAAACGGCCTGGACCTCTCCCGCCGTCCGAACGGCAAAGTCGTCGAGTACCTCCAGCGCGAGAGACCAGAGCATTACGCGGCGCTCATTGCGAAGGGGGTCACGGTGAGGTTGAGTGGATGAGTAAATGAGTGGGATATCAAAGGAATCCCCCTCATCCACTCATCCACTCAACCACTCGACCACTCATCGACTCTTGACACCTTTCCCCCATTTACGCATCCCCTGCTACACTTCCCGCATATGGCGACGACCGAGGAACTTCGCGCAATCTGCCTGGACGACAAGGGCGACCCGAAAGACAAAGACGAATGCCGCGCGGCGCTCATCGACCATCTCATCCTCGATGAGATGCTCGACGTTGACGACGCCGAAGACAAGACGGAGAAGACGCTCGATGAATTGGGACTGTGGCCGCAGGAAGAGGTCGTGGAGAGCAATGAGCCGCCGGTCGTCTAGACAGGAAAATGGAAAATGGAAAATGGTCGGATCCGGCAGGCCATTTTCCATTTTCCATTTTCCATCCTGGAGTTATCCACCCCGAGCCGTTGACGTTCTCACGTGAAGTGCGCACACTATACCCATGAACGAAATCGCTTCGGCTGAAACGAACGGAAACGGCCTCGCAACGTGCCGCGCTCAATGAGTCACTGATCCCGCCGAGGCGGGATTTGTTCGTCTCGCGGTCCGGATCAGTATCGGGCAGATCTCCGTCTGACTGATCTGCTGGTCCGGGCGGCCAGATGAACAGCTCTGGTCCGACCCCCGCATGCTGCGGGGGATTGGAACATTCCCACTTCGCCGTAGGGCGAAAATGACTCGTTTCTCCGTCTCCATGCTTGACGGCGAAACGGGTTCGGGAAGCATCATCGTCCCCCTCCGGCCATGGGCAGAACAGAAACCCATGGATGCGGAGGGGGATTCTTTTTGGTTAGGGGAAGGATGGTTAGATCGTTAGATGGTTAGGGGTTGGAAATATTTTCTTAGATTTTCTGATCAAGCAGCCGAGAAATGAACTGCCCCGCCGCAAGCGGCGGGGCATGGACCCACGAAGATTTCGTAGGGGCGACCCATGGGTCGCCCCTACGAAATCTTGATCAAAAGGAATTATTCCAACCCCTAACCATCTAACGATCTAACCATCCTTCCCCATAAAGTCAACTCCTATTGACAAACCTCCTAATTTGTGATAAGAATCATCGTTCCCGCATTCTCTCTTATCTCCGGGGCGGGCAACCCCGTACCCTCACAACAAAACTCACAACTCTGCGCTCATCCGCGCGGAAGAATGGAGGAGTCATGGCAATCAGCTATGAGCGACCACAGGCTCTGGCCCTGAAGGGCGTCCTGGAAGTCTCCATACGGCATCTCATGGAACAGGCGGGCAAAGGCCACCTCTTCCAGGGGATCGCCGGACCTCTTCAGCAGGCCCTTGGCGGGCCCATGACGAAGGGGCTCTTCGGTCTCCTCTCAATGGCCGGAGGGACCCTCGGCGCACTAAGCCCGCTTCGCGGACTTCTTGCTCCGGTGCTCGGCCGCGTCTTCGGGATGGATCCCGACGCCGCGACCGACATCGCGATCGCGGTCGCATCCGCGGTCGGCGAAGGATTGCCGGAAGGCATGTCCGAAGGCTTGGATGAAACCAAAATCAAGAAGCAGACCGAGGAAAAGTTCAAGCAGATGACCGGCCCCGGCGGATCGCATCACGCCCAATTCGCACGGCTCACGGCCGACCCGTCAAAAGAAGCGCGAAAGACGGAAGTCTACGTGAGGAAG
Source organism: Candidatus Uhrbacteria bacterium (assembly GCA_963835915.1). Classification (GTDB taxonomy): domain Bacteria; phylum Patescibacteriota; class Patescibacteriia; order 2-12-FULL-60-25; family 2-12-FULL-60-25; genus 2-12-FULL-60-25. The sequence goes on along the minus strand of CAWIHE010000004.1, from coordinate 30,156 downwards.
GTGGCCATCGCCGCACCGGCGACCGGCACGGCGACCGCCACTCCGGCGACCGCCGCGGCCTTCAAATTCGAAATCCACCATCTCGACTGTCCGGATTGCCAACCCGAAAAAAGGAAAGGCAAGAAGGGCACGACCATCGAAGTTCCCAAGGCGATCAAATCGACTCTGGGATATGCCATTGATGAATGTTATGGTGCGACGGAACAACTCTGCTGCACGGTGACCATCAACAAGCTCATCAAGATCGCAAGGAGGAAGCTCATGAAATTCCAAGACGTCGTCTGGCTCTTGCCGCCGGACTCGCTCGCGCGGCAGCTCTACGATTCGCTGTTCGCCGCGCCGGGGCTGTTCACTCCCGAACAGCAACGGGAGTTCGACCGGATCCGGCATCTCGACGCGTGGACCGCAGACGAAGCGCCATCGGTCGAAAGTCTGCTCATCGCCTCATTCAACGAACTGCCCGGCGGGACATACCGATTCCACCCAACCAGGCTCATCGGCTTCCTTCACGGGAAGGTGCCGGCCATCCCGACCATACGGGATACCGTAAACGAGGCCCTTCAAACCGGAAGAGACGCGGCGCGTGCCGTGCGCGGAGTGTTTCAGGAAGAAGCCAGATCGCTCCGTGAAGGAAACACGCGGCGAAAAGCGCAACTCAGATGGCTCCGCAGTCATCGATAAACGGAGGATACAGCCATGCAAGACAAACTCGGATTCTTGCTCGCGCTCTTGTCGCTCCTCCTCGGAATGGGAGAGGACATCAGCGAGGCATTCACGGCCGCAACGGAGGCCGTCGAAATCACGTACCGGCGCGCGGAGCGGATCCTGATTCCGTACCTCGCGACGCTCGCCCAGCGCACGCTCGCCATTGCGGGGATCATCCTCGCCGGCGTCGTCGGGTATGCCATGTTCCTGCTGAAGAACAGCCTAGAGGGCAACGCTTCGCAGACCTTCATGGATTACTGGCCATTCATCGCCTTCGTCGTCCTGTGCCTGTGCGCCATCACCGTCCTCTTCACATATCTGGATGAGGCAAAAACGCGGCCGCTGTTCGACGAGAACGGCAATGCGCTCCTCTACCCCGAAACGATCGAGGGCACCAATGACCCGCACCCGCGCGCGGGCGAGCAACGGATCGACGAGGAGCGGTACCATCCGGATCACCTCTCCTTGAGCGGCGCGCTTGGCACGATTCTCGTTGCCTTCATCGGCAGCGGGGTCGCACTCTTCTTCGTCATCGCCCATGACGTGCAGAGCCGGGGCATTGCCGTTCTCGGATGGTCGCTCATCTTCGCGGCGATCGGACTGCTCTACGCCGTCTTCATCGCGGTCGCGTGGGCGATCTCAAGAGGATCGACGATCACGGCATTCGTGTCGCGCCTCGGACTCTCGCAGGCGCTCATCCCGTTCATGGACGTCACCTCGGAGAATATCAACAACTGGACGAGGGGCGTTCAGGGCATTCCGTGGTACCGGCTCCATTCCGGCATCGCCAAGAAGTTCGCCATCATCTGCATTCCGCTCGCGGTTTACGCGGTCATCACGACCACGTTCCTCGACGCAGCTGTCACGGCCGGCTTCACGGCCATCTATGTGCCGATCCTCGTGGCGAGTCTCATCAACGCCAAGAAAAATCCGTTCCAGGAGGAACGGCGGCAGGCGCGGATGGCGTCCTCGCTCGTGTTCATCTTCGTCGCCGTCTGCGGCGGCGCCGTGGCATGGAGCTTCATGTCTGACGCAACGCATGCGAGGATCAAACAGCCGCTCAAGCTGCTCTGGTCGTTCCTCCTTGGAAACGACTGTCTCCCCGCGGGCGACGCCGATTGGTTGAAGCTCCTCGTCAGCACGGTCGGGATCTTCCTCATCCTTTGGGCGACGAAGTCCGTGAGGGCCGAGTTCCCGAAGTGGGCGAAGATCAGCGTGGGCACCGCAACAGTGCTCGCGTTCCTCTTCTTCCCGGTCAGGTACTCGGCGGCCCTGCTTGCCGAGCACAGCGGGGAGAAGAATATCTGCATGCCCTATTACAAACCCGCGACGGGCACCGTCACGGCTGACAAAGGCAAGGGCAAAGACAAAGACAACGTCGTCGCGAAGCCGGGGGATCAATCCGACGGCAAGGTGCCGCACGATACCCTGGACCAGGACGCGATCAACCGCGTCAAGGCATCCCTTGTCTCCCCGGCGCGAACCGTCGCACGGGGGAATCCGCAGGAAAGCCCGCACAAGGGGCACGGACACGGCTACGCGAAGCCAAAAGCGACGCCAGTCGCACCCGAGCAGACGGACCAGTTCGGGATCACCAAAAGCGCCAGGCCTGCGCTCTGCGCCGCCGTCCCCGACGATCCGTCCTGCCGGATCTAGGGGTAGCTCTTTCTTCACTTAATCACGCGTAAAACGCCCGTCGATGACTTCATCGACGGGCTTTTACTTTAGGGGTTAGGCGGTTAGGCGGTTCGGGAATAGTCATTGGAGAAATTATTCCGATGCCTATTCCCGAACCGCCTAACCGCCTATACCCTCCCCAATCCGCCAAGCACCCTTGACAACCTGGTCAAAAAGTGGTATGAATACTACCTTCTGCTCGGAGGCCCTCTCTGGGTAGGATCCGGTCGATTCAGGGCGAATTCCCGCCCTTTCGACAAGATGAAGACCCTCAACTCAACAAACCCTCGAAAGAGGAGGAGGTTAGCATGAGAAAGATCGTAACCATGATCGGACTCCTCCTGCTCGCGTGCTCGCACGCGAACACGATGGACGTCCAATCGCCGACGCGTCGGACGCAGTTCGACGCAAGCGCGGGATATTGGAAGAACACCGGCGAGATCAAGGCCGAGGAGAACCCCTCGGACTACGAGCGCTGTCTCAATCGTAAGCGAGGGATGGACCCGAAGCGGGCCGAGCTGATCTGCGAGCAATTCATTCTCGCGGGCCAGCCCGAACTGCAACGGCCCGAACCAAGCCCGTGCCTCTACTGCAGTCCTTACGGTTACGGGAGGTAACAATGCGACGGATACTCAACACGCTCATCACGCTCCTCGTTGCCGGATGCGCGCATACGCAAACGATCCAGCAACGGGAGAACACATCCGACGGCGTGCTCACGCGCACGATCAGCCGCGGACCGACCGGAGAATCGGTCGTCGAGGAATGGGATTCGGCACAGCAGTATCAGGACTGCATGTCGAACATCAATCGCCGGCAGATGAACGGCATGACCGCCGAGCAGTACTGCGGCATGAAAACCCGCAGCACGAAACGGAAGAACGAGGATGCCCAAAACGGCGGAACCCCGTCTCCGTTCGGCGGCATGTACGGCGGCGCATGGGGCGGCGGATACGGATCCATCGCTCCCCCGATGCAGAATTGGTACGCCGGTTCGGGCCTCGATCCCGCTCAGGGATACTACGCACCACCGGCGACGGTGTACATGACCCCGGCTCAGCAGAGCAAGTCATCCGGCATCGACCCTGCCGTCGCGAAGCAGCTGCTCGCGAACGCGCGGGAGCAGGCCAAGCTCCGGCGGGAGCTCGACGCGCTGAAGCAGCGGAAGGGATCAACGCCTCCCGCGCCGAAGCATGCGGATCCTCCGCCGCCATCGGAACCCGCTGACGCCACGCAAGTCGGCGGACAGTGAGGAATGGCTCGCGGCACGCAGCTACGCGGCACGCACTCGAAAGAGGACACGTGGCACGGCGGTCGCGACCGCCGTGCCGTGCCGCGCCTCGTACGACTTTGATCGGTCGTGCGAGGGCTAATGCGATCGATCTCGATCGCAGGACGTGAAACGAACAACCCCTACCGCCTGCGCCGCTCCATGGAGCGGCGCGGCAGAAAAGGATGAACCATCATGAGTCACCAGTCACGAGTCACGAGTCTCATGCTCATCGCGCTGGCGATGATCGTCGGCACCGGCTGCAATGCGGCGATGAACGACGTGTACCAGCGCCAGCTCCAGGATCGCGATGCTCGGATCGAGAAGCTGGAGAAGGACAGCAAGAAGCGCGACGCGGAGCTTGCGGGCTACAAGGCGCAGGACATGAGCATCTCCGAGAAGACGCGGCGGGCGATTGCCGACGCGGAACGCGAGAAGCAGGAATCGCAGAAGGCGGACGCCGATGCGAATCCCTCCCCGCTCCCCGGTCCGGGCGGAAAGTCGGACTACCAGCAGGCGGGCGAGCAAGCGCTCCGGCCGGTTCTCGGCCTCACCCGCCCTCCGGCCATCAACGTTAATGCATGCCGGATGCGGATGACCGGTCCTTTCGTCGGCTACGCACAAGGCTCGCCGCTTGGGGAGCCCTACCCGATGCTCATTGAAGATCATCGGGCGTTCAATACATGCCGAGGCGCGTGCCAAGCGCTCGAGAACGAGACCAATAAGTTCTACGAGCTTCGCATGTCGGCGCAGGACCCGTCCCGTCCCGGTCTCGCCGGAACGGATGCGGCGGTCACGCTCTGCAGCGGCGCGGGACTCCTCTCCGCCGCCATGGTCCAGCGGGACAACGGCCCCCCGGAAATGGCGTCCTTGTTTCCGCCGGGAGCGAGGATCGTCATCGGCCCGATCGTCGGGACCGCGCAGCTCACGCTCGTCGAGTACGTGCCGATGCCTCCCGGCTACGTCTGGCGGAAGGGCGCTCTGCGCGTGGAAGACGCGCACACGTTTCCTTCGAGCGGCTGGACCGGCTACCTGCAGCACATCCAGCCCCGCGCGTGAGTTGATGAGGGTCTGCACCGTTTAAACGAACGCCGTCCTTGGGATTCTTCCAGGGGCGGCGGTCTTTTTTTCGCACACATCCTCACTCCCGACACTCCACCCCGGCCCCCTCCCCGGCCCTCCCTCTATCCCGGCGACCCACCCCCGGCCCCGCCCTTGGCAGGGCGGGGGGTTCTCAATCCTGGTTTTATTTTCGTGTGTTGACTCACGTTTTTGATTCCTTGACACGACGTTCTTTGTCGATTACTGAATGGAGATGTATGCAAAATCATTCTTTTTTATCAGAGGAAGATGTTCGATTTCATTATGCGCCCTACGTGACTGCGCTGACGGACCGCGCGCGGTTGCTCCGGAAACAGAAGACGCACGCCGAGATGCTGTTCTGGGAAGCGGTGCGGGGCAAACGATTCCTCGGTTTGAAGTTCGTCCGTCAGAAGCCCCTGCTCCATTTCATCGCAGACTTCTACTGCGCCCGATTACAGCTCGTCATTGAAATCGGCGGGGACATCCATGACGAAACGATGGAATACGACCTCGTCCGTTCGGATGAACTCAAAAAATAGGCATCACCGTCATCCGCTATTCAAACGACGACATCATCAGCAATCTTCACGGCGTCCTCAACGATCTCGCGCTCCGAGTAGAGCATCTAAAAGAGAACCCCCCGCCCTGCCAAGGGCGGGGCCGGGGGTGGGTCGCAGGATAGAGGGAAGGGGCCGGGGGCACGGCGGTCGCGACCGCCGTGCCGGGGGTCGGGTCGTCTAAAGAACGAAAACTCCCCGCCAAAGGCGGAGAGTTTTCGTTCGCTGCGCAGCGAAGAACTAACCTGTCGTTGCTTGAACGAGTTTGCTCAAGACGAACGTTGAGATGGCGAATGCCGCCACGATGATGATGAGGCCGATGATGGCGTTTCGGATCATCGCCGTGGCCTGTTCGACCTTGGCCTTTTCCCCGCCGGCGGTCATCCAGAGGAATCCCGCCCAGAGGATGTAGAAGAGGAGGAGGACGCCGAGGAATCCGAGAATGACGTTAATGATGTTCCCGATCATGTTCAGGAGCGCATTCTCGTCGGTTCCCGTGGTGATCCCGGCCGCCGTCCCGACGGATTGGACTTTCGTCCCGGCCGTCTGGAACGGATTCTCCGCGGCGAGCGCGGACATCGGCATGGCGATGCTGGCCGCCATCGCAACGACCGTAAGCGTGCTGATGATGCGTTGTTTCATAAGAGAGTAGAACCTGTAAGCGTTGCCGCTATCCGACCGTCGCCGTCGACTGCACCGCGCCGGTGAGGCGCGAGAGGACGAACGTCGTGATCGCGAACGCCGCCACGATGATGATGAGGCCGATGATGGCATTCCGGATCATCCCCGTTGCGGTTGTAATTTTCGTTTTATCCCCGCCCGCGGTCATCCAGAGGAATCCCGCCCAGATGATGTACCCGAGGAGGATGACGCCGACGAATCCGAGTGCCGTGTTAATGATGTTCCCGATGAGCGTTTCGAGCGGCGGACTGTTCGTAAGCCCTGCGGGCGTCCCGACGGCCGTAACCCCCGCTTTCACGCGATCCACAAACCCCCCGCCCGACGGCGTCGGCGCGGTCTGCGCGAGCGCCGCGAACGGCGACGCGCACGCAACCACCGTGATCAAGCGGATCATGAATCCGCTGGCCCGCTGGCCCGCTGGCCCGCTGGCCCGCTTCTTAAGGATTGACGTATCGTGTGTCATAGGACTTCAAGACCGTCAGCCGACGGTCGCCGATCCCGTCGCCGCGCCGGCCATGGCGTTCAGGACGAATGCGGCAATCGAATACGATGCCGCGACAATGAGCATGCCGATGATCGCGTTCACGATCGTCTGGCGCGCCTTCGCCGTTTTCGGCGCATCCCCGCCGGCGGTCATGTAGAGGAACCCGCCGTAGAGGATGAGGATGAAGAAGTACGCACCGAAGAGGCCCGTGAGCGCGTTCACGACCGTCCCGGCGTACGCCGGGATGCACCCGCCCGGCGCAGTCGCGCAGGCGAGGTTCGTCTGGTATCCGGCTTTCGTTGCCGTTTCCGTGGCGCCCGTCTGATTCGTCGTGAATCCCTGGGCGGACGCGAGCGAAGAAACGGCGATGACGCCCGCGAGAGCGAGCGTCGTGCCGTAGATCAGTTGAAATCGTTTTAGACGCGGCATGCGCGTTTGCGTTCTGAGGACCTTAGCCGTTCGTCGCCGTCACGAGACGCGAGATGACGAAGCTGGTGATGGCCCATGCGGAAAGGATGATCGCGAGACCGATGATGCCGGAAACGATGAGCTTGCGCGCATTTTCCGTTTTCGTCGTGTCGCCGCCGGAGAGCATGTACTGGAATCCGCCGATGAGGACGATGATGACCGCGATGATCGCGAGGAAACCGAGCGCAACGTTAATGAGACGGGCCGCCGTCTGGCGGACGTCGCCCCCGGCGAGTGCCGTGCTCTGGTCGACCGCCGTGGTGCCGAGCGTGTCTTCCGTAAGCGTTGGCTTTGCCTGCGCGAATACCGCAAGCGGGAACGCGAGCGCTGTCGCTGTTGCGAGCGCTGTTTTCTTCAAACGAAGTGTCATGGAGTTCTCACCTCCTTTCGTATCATAGGTTGCTCCACAGTATACATGACGGGGGGAGGGGGGTCGAGGGGAAGTCGTGAGTCGTGAGTCGTGAGTTGAAACCGATCGTCAAGAGCTGTGAGATGTGTGGGTTGGATGTTAGTGGGGGAAGTCGTGAGTCGTGAGTCGTGAGTCGTGAGTCGTGAGTCGTGAGTCGTGAGGGTCTGATGTGGATAGAAACTCTATTTTAGCAAAAAATCTGACCTTGACACGGCTCTCGGATTGCGAGACTGAATAGATGGGTATGGCTCCATTCCATGAACTCATCGTCTGGCGGAAGTCGCTGGACCTCGCCAAACGCGTCTACGGACTCACCGCGACGTTCCCGAACCACCAGCGCTACAGTCTCTGCGATCAAATGGAGCGGGCCTCCGTCTCTATTATGTCGAATATCGCTGAAGGATCGAGAAGGACAAAAACGGAATGGCTCCACTTCCTCAGATTTTCCCTTGGATCAGCTTCGGAACTTGATGCTCAACTCCGACTTTCCATGGAATTGGGCCTCGGAAATCAATTATTATATCCGCCCATCCTTAAACAGCTCGATGAAGTCTCGCGGATATTAAGTACACTCCTTTGGAAGTCCAGCATCTCAAAAAAATCTTCACTCACGACTCACGACTCATGACTCACGACTTCTAGGTGCCCGGTGCCAGACTCGACACGCTGATGACGGCGTCGATGACGATGTAGGCGAAGAAGATGACGGCGATGCCGAGGAGGGCCCAGACGATCCGGCCGCGCGCGTCGCTTACGGATTTCGGATCGCTCGCGCGCATGTAGTCGACGCCGCCCCAGAGGAGCATGACGAGCATGAGCGTCCCCGCGATGCCGCTCGCGTACTTGATGAGCGCGGCGGCAATGTCGTTCACGGACCGCGACCCGAGCGGATTCTTCAACCCGTACGCCACGACCGTGGTCCCCTTCCCGTTCGTCACGGTCGAGGCCGGAAGCGTCGCCTTCGGCGTCGGCGCCGTAGTCCCGCCCTGGACGGTCCCTTTCGGCACGCAGCACTGCCCCGTGGTCCCGGACGGACACGCGGCGTCGACGACCGTATCGCCGGCCGTCGCGCAGATCGACGGGTCGATACATGTTCCCTTCAGATCATCGCACGTCTTCGCCACGCAGCACTTCTGCGTTCCCGGACACGAGATGTCCCCGTTCACTTTCTCCGTTGCCGCGCAACTCGACTTGCATGATGCGCCGACGCCTCCATTCGCCGAACAGTCCGCTCCAAGCTGCTGCACGGCCGCCGATGTCAGGTAACAACACACCTTGCCCTGCGCGTCGCAATCCGTCCCCGGAAGCGACGTGCGCGTTGAGGCGTTGTCGCACGTGGATTGCAGCGAGCACTGCGCATCGGGCATGCTGTCTGACGGCGTACACGGCGTTGCCGCGCGCGCCGTTGGAACGAAGCAGGCGATGAGGGCCGTTGCGGCGATTGCGAGGCAGGCGAAGGAACGGATGGCGTTTGGCGTTTGGCGTTTGGCGTTTGGCCGGATCAGATCCATGCGGACCAAATGCCAAAACCCAAACGCCAAACCCCATCGCTCATCCCGTCGAAGCTCACGATGTTGGTCATTCATATCGATTTCTTTACTCTGCAAGGATCGCGCCGATGATCGCCGACACGAACGTGTACGCGCTGAAGATGAGGACGAGGCCGATCGACGCGTTGATGAGGATCTGTTTCCCCTTCTGGACTTTCGCCGACTCGCCGCCGGAGAGGATGAGCATGATCCCGCCGTACACGAACATGATGAGCGCGATGGTCCCCGCGATCCCCGCGAACGTCCGGATGACGTTCCCGATGAACGTGGGAATGTTCACGCCCCCAAGCGGATCCGGCAGCTGTTTCGGCGTCCCGGGCTTCCCCGCGCCCGACGTTCCGGCCGGGGAGGCCGTCGGCGATTTGGACGTACAGCACTGCTGGCTCGGCGGGCACACCTGGACGGTCGCGCTGATCGACGCATCAAGCGGCGTCCCGCAGTCGTTCGCGGACGCCACGCAGAGGAACGTCCCGTTCTGTCCAATCTTCGCCGCCTCGGCGGCGCAAAGCTGCGACCCCCGCGTCATCGTGCACTTCTGGCCCGCCGGACATGTCGCCGCGGGCCACAGCACGTCATTCCCCCCGACCGTCGGCTTGCACACTCCCGTCACCCCCGGCAACGCGCTGGCACACGCCGTTGACTGCGCCCTCGCCGCCTTCGGCGCCCCGACGATCGAAGCGACCGCTAGCACGGCGATGGCACCTAACGCCATGGAAAATGGAAAATGGAAAATGGAAAATGGACGGATCCGATCCGGTCGGACCATTTTCCATTTTCCATTTTCCATTTTCCAATCTTCAACTTCCAATCTCCCCGCTAAAGGCGAACGCGGCTTCGATGGGAGACTTCCTCTTACTGTTGTGGACAACATACCCAATTCGCGGCTTTATTATCAGGACAGAGGCCCTGGACGCACTGGTGGTCCGAAATGGCGGTCTTCAGCGCCTTCGAATCCGTCGGATCAACGCTCAGCATGGTGCACGCGTAGTTCGCCGTCTGCGGCGTGGTCCCGCACGTCGGGGCTTTCGTCGCTTGCGTTGTCTGGTTCAGCGAGTTGCTGATGAAGGACTGCTGGATGAAGCGGACGAAGACGAACGCGCCCAGGAGGAGCACCATCCCGATCGTCGCCTGCTGGAGCATGGTCTTTGCCTTCTCGACGCGGTTCGTGGAACCCGCCGTGAGGTAGAGGAACCCCGCGTAGACGAAGATCGCGAGGAACACGGATCCGCTGATCGCGATGAGGAAGTTCGCGAACGCGGCGCCGGAGGCGACGATCTCATCAAGCGAGCATGAGCCCGTTGCGATGCACGGGAGCCACTGGATGGACCCCGGCACGTTCTGGAAGGCCGCTTTCGTGCTCGACGACGTTTGGCCCGCGCCCGAAACGGCCGACGGCGCGAGGCCCGTATTCGGTTTGCAGCACCGGTACGTAGACCCGTCCGGCACGTTCCCGCTCGAGTTCTCCGCCTCGCACCCGCGGATGAGGCATGCCGTCTTCGTCTGGTCCGAATCCGCGGTCGCGACGAGCTGGCACGAGAACGTGTCCTCGGTCCCCGCCTCGACGATCGTCTCAATCCCCGTCTCCCCCGCCGTGCGCGCGAAGTCCACGCAGTTGTTCAGCGGCTTCTGCGCCGCCGCTGACCGCGGGACGCACTGCTTCACCGTGAGGTCGCACTCGTCCGCGCTCGGACAGTCCGTATCGCTCGTACACCACTGCGTCCCGTTCAACGCAACGGCCGTCTTGCAGCAGACGAGTCCCGTCGAGCATTCCTTATTATCCGTAAACGACGTTCCAACGAGCGGCGTAATTGAGCAGTAACCGGACGACGCGAGCGCGTACTGGTAGCTCCACGCGTTCTCAAAACCGTGCGCGTTCAAATCGGATTCGCTGATCGTCGGCACGGGAGAACAGGAATACGTCCCGGGGTTCGGACCGCACGGTGATCCGTCGATGAGCGAGTTGCGCTTATTCAAATCATCGAGGATCGCCTGCTGTCCGACCTTCGTCGCGTCGCAGCAGAGGTCGGTCGCGCCCGGACAGCGCGTGACCTTCTTCCCTCCGGAAGCGAGTCCGGCCGGATCGCTGTTCGTGAGGCAGTTGCCGCCCTGCTGGCCGAACGGGATGAGCTGCGACGGGTCGCTCTGCTGCCATTGCGACGGCTGACCCTGAATCTGGCTCCTCGTAAAGCACATGAAGTTCGCGAGGTCGCCGGCCGAATACCCGTTCGTTCCCCCTCCCGATCCGGCGACCGTCTGGTTCAGCAAGTCGGCCGCGCAGCTGCTGTTCAACGGCGGCGACGCGCCGCAGCACGCCATGGTCCCGGTCCCGCAGAGCGACGTTCCAGGCGCGATCTCCGCCGTACAGATGGACGGGTTCGCGCGCTCCGTGAGCGTTGCCGCGCGGCAGCGGCGATCCTGATGATCGGTATCGCAGACCGTAACGTACTGGCACGTCCCGGTCTTGTCGTCCGGATTCGCCTTGATGCACCGCTTCGGCGTGATGCACTCCGCGTCCGAGTAGCACGACGTGTCGGCGCAGCACCGCGTCCCCGGCGAGTCGACGCAGATGCTCTCATACCCCGTGACCGGGAAACAGCTCGAGTTGACCAGATTCTGCGGGATGTTCGTCGGATCAATGCACCGGTACGCCATGGCCGTGGTGATCGTGAGCCCGTACCCATTCGGCACCGCAACGGTCCCGCACGTGCTCATGTTCTTGATCGCGCACACGTACCGCCTGGACGCGGAGACTTGGAGCGGCTGCGCGTTCGCGGGCGGCTGGGCGCTCCCGAAGGTGATGCCGATCACCTTTTTCACGTACGGATTCGTATTCGGCACCTGCGAGCCGACAACGACGTCCTGCGTTTCCCCGTAGAGTTCGCAGAGACTCGGACCCGACGGCAGGTTCATGAGCTGCTGATTCAGGTAGTCGACGGTCCGAAACTGCTGGAACGGAAACAGCTGCGTCGTATACCCGCTCGCGGTCACATACGGCCGCGTGATCGTGTACGCCGCAAGGTTTTCACCGTTGTCGAACCGCCGGCATACCCCGCCTTTGGCGGGGCCCCCGAAATTCTGGCACTCGATGTCGCCGTTGAGCGCCGTTGCCGGGATGAGACACTGGGGCTTCACGTGATCCGACGCGGCGTACGCGGCATACTGCGCATCGGTCGGACCGAGCGCGGTGAAATCGCACCGCGGCGCGCCGCACGACGGATCCGACGGATCGCAGTTGTTCCGCTGGGCATACACGGCGAACTGGCCGGTCGCGCACTGGTCATCGCGGAAACAGTCGACCGAAAGCTTGTTCGTCGTCTGGCTCTGCGTGGGGTCCACGTTCGCCGATCCCCCGCACGCCTGCGCGCAGTCGCCCGCGCACGTGGACCGACCCGAGGAGAGCGTTGACCACTCGAGGTGCGTGGTCGGCGAAGACCAGTCGCACTCGCACTGGTCGTGCCCTTGGGCCGTCACGTGGAGCGCATTCTTCAACGAATCGGGATTATGCACGCCCGGATTCGCAACGCATGCCGCATGACAATCCGTCTGCGGTGCGACGTAGCCTTTTTCGATGACCTCCGTGTCGATGCACCGGCACGCGCACGCCTGGAACGCCGCATGCGCCGGGGCGGAAGATAACGCAAAAAAGCCGGCCGAGACCACCAGGGCGCCAATGAGAGCGCGCCCGACGCCCCTTTGGGAAATCATACGTTCGAGGGGCATTGTAGCATTGGGCCTACGAATTTACGAATGGGCTCACGAATCGGCGAATGTACGAATGGTGATTACGAATCTTCATATATCATATTCGTACATTCGCCGATTCGTGAGCCCATTCGTAAATTCGTAGGCCAAAATTCGTACATTCGCCGATTCGTATTATTCGTAAATTCGTAGGCCAATCGTAAATTCGTAGGCCAAAATTCGTACATTCGTAGGCCCAAGGCAACAACGCCTGTAAAGTCACTGGGCTCTCATGGTCACCGCGACCTTCTCCGACGCAAGGCGGACGGCGTTGTCGAGGCGGTCGGGGGCGACCGTGCCTTTCACGACGGAATCAATGAGATCGGAGAGTGCGGCTTCCATGCCCGGCGCATCCACGCCCTTGTACCACGACTTCGCCGTGAGGACCTGCGAGGCGAACACGCCGACGTCCGGGTCGTCGAACTGCGCGTCGAGGAGCGCCTTGCGCGCGGCCGGACGCTTCGCGGCCGTGAGGTAGCTCTGCACGGCGTCCTTCCCGGTCATCGTGTTCACGAGGTACCACGCGAGGTCCGGCGACTTCGAGCGCTTCGACACGGTCCAGAGCCAGTAGTTCGCCACGTTCACTTTCGCGCCGGGATTGATCTGCGGGACTTCGGAGATGCCGAGGTTCATCTTCGGCGCGCGCGACCGGATGAGCGCCTCGTTGTAGCTGTAGCCCACGTAGAACGCGGAGATGCCGCTCGAGAACGCGTCGAGCGAATTCGGCATCGTCAGGTTCCACGTATACACGTCCTTCGACGGGTCCGCGAAATCCGTGTAGAAGCGGAGCGCCTGCACGGCCGGGATCTCATCCGCCGTCCCGGCGAGCGCCTGCGGCATCTCTTGGAACGTGGGGTACCCGTCCGCGCCCGCCATCTCCGTGCGGTTCTGCATCATGAGGAGCGTGAGGATGTCGCTTGACCGGTCCACGTTCGCGCCGGTCCCGAAGCCCGCGCCGGCCTGCGAAATGTTCCCCTTGTCGTCGAGCACGGTCAGCTTCTTCACGTCCTTCTGGAAATCGTCCCAGCCCGCGGGCGCGGTTGCGATGCCCGCCGCGTTCAGGAGATCCTTGTTATAGTAGAGGGCGAGCGTATCCAGACTCATCGGAATCCCGATGACGCGGTCCTGCATGTCCGCCTTTTTCGGATCCGTCGACACGTTCACGTTCCGGATCCCGTCGAACGCGACGGCGTCGGCGAACTCGTTCCGCATGGCCGTGGGCGAGAGGAGCTTCTTCTCCGCGACCTGCAACGTGACCTGCTTCTGCGCCGACCCGGTCACAACCTGCTCCGCGATCTTCACGGTCGGCGGCTCGGGCTGGATCTTCGGCATGTACTTCCCGACCCACGTGTTATGGACCATGTAGACGTCGGGACCCCGGTCTTCGGCCATCGCGTTCAGGAGCTGGTCCTCGTACTCCTCGTTCCGGAACTTCTTGAAGTTGATCGTGACGTACGGGTACAGCTTCTTGAAATCCGTGAAGATCTTGCTGTACGCGTCATAGTCGTCCACGACCCCCCACACGGTGATCGTGGTCTTCGCCGAGAGCTTCGCCGCCTCGGGGCTCGTCCCTTTCGTACAGCCCTGGCCGAGGAGGCTGAGGAGCATGGCTCCGGCGAGGATCCGACTCAGGGTCTTTTTCATACCCGGGTAGTATAGCAAGGATGAGGGGGCGAGGGCCGACTGGGCCGACTGGGAAAATCCCAATCGGCCCAGTCGGCCCTCACCCCCAGTCGGCCCAACCCGGCCCAGTTGGCCCTCACCCCCAGTCGGCCCGTCCTCCCCCGCGACCCCTCCCGCCTGCTACAATCCAAAACATTCTATGACTCCCCCAAAAACGCAGACGGTCCGCAAAGTCATCATCCCCGTTGCCGGGTTCGGGACGCGGTTCCTGCCGGCCACGAAGGCGATGCCGAAGGAGATGCTCCCGATCATCGACAAGCCCGTCATCCAGTACGTCGTGGAGGAAGCCGTCGCGAGCGGGATCACGGACGTCATCCTCGTGACGTCCGGCACGAAGCGCGCGGTCGAAGACCACTTCGACGACAACGAGACGCTCGAGGCGTGGCTGAAGAAAACGGGCAAAAACGACGTCCTGAAGATGATCAAGCGGATCGGCAAGCTCGCAAATTTCATCTACGTCCGGCAGAAGGGACCGTATGGCAACGCAACGCCGGTCCTGAACGCGGCACACCTGATCGGCAACGAACCGTTTGCCGTTGTCTGGGGAGACGACGTCTACACCGGCAAGATTCCCCGTCTCAAACAAATGATCGACGTCTACGAGAAATACCACGACCCCGTCCTCGGCGTCATCAAGGTCACGCCGCCCGAAACGAAACGGTACGGCATCATTGATCCGGGCGTGAAGGTCGAGCCGCGCGTGTACCAGATCAAGAACGTCGTTGAAAAACCCGGTCCGGACAACACGCCGTCGCTCCTCGCGGCGAACGCCGGGTATATCCTTACGCCCGACATCTTCAAGGAGATCCGTCGCATGAAACCGGGCCACGGCGGCGAATACGTCCTCGCCGACGCCATCCACATGCTCATGAAAAAGCGCCCGGTCTACGCGCGCGAACTCGAAGGGACATACCACGACACGGGCACGAAACTCGGATGGCTCCGCGCGAACATCGAGATGGCGTTGGAGCGGCCCGAGATGAGGAAGGACGTCGGGAAGATGCTGCGGGCCGTCGGAAAAAAGAAGTCGTAAAGTCGTGAAGTCGTAAAGTCGTGGAGTCCACTTTAAAGAGACTTCACGACTTTACGACTTCACGACTTTACGACTGTTCTACTGTGAGGAAACCTCGTCGTAGACTTCCCTCGAAAGGTCCGCGATGACGCCGGCCTGGCGGTCGAAGTCGTCGCCGCGGGTCATAATGCAGAGCATGTAGGGGTGCTTCGGGACGTACACGATCCCGCAGTCGTGAAGCTGTTTCTCGGAGGTCGCGTCGATCGTATATTCGCCGAACTTGTGCGCGACGACGATATCCCTTGGAAGCCTGGCGGTCAGTCCCTTATTGAACGTTGCCTGCGTAAGGAGCGAGAGCGCTTTTTCCGACATTTCGGGATCCAGGTACGACGCATTGAAGAGGACCCTGAAGAACATCCCGTAGTCCTTCACGGTCAGGAAGTCGCTCGTTGTCGTCGCGCTCGGCGGAAATTCAACGTGGAGATCGTCGAACACCGCCTGGATGGTCCCGGTGCCCGCGAGTTGGGTCAGCGCCAATGTCGCCGCATTGTCCGAATAGATGATCGAGTGTTCGATGAGGTCTTCCACGGAATACGTCGTACTCGCCGCGAGCAGCACGTCCGGCTTGTAGTATTGGTCCGACGTATCGTCATTGCCGCCTTCGAACTCCACGCGCTGGGTCAGCACCGACGGGTCGTCCATGGCGCGCCGATAGTAGCTCAACATGATCGGCACCTTGAGCAGGCTCGCGGGATAAAATTTTTCTTTTTCATTGAACCCGATCCACGGGCCGTTGTTCAGGTCACGGTAGTATAAGGAAACGAACGACACATCGCCCTGGGACTTCGCCTTATTAATCATGGACGACAGGGTGGCTTTCGTCGGTTTGGAATTGCCCTGCGTAAGAAGCTCCTGGCCGAGGTCACACTCGAGGAGCGGGTTGGTGAGTTTGTATTTCGAGTCGTTCTGGCGCACTTCGCCGTTATTCGAAGGCGGCGTCGGGGCCGAGGTTTTCAACGCCAATCTCAAGTCGACATACAACACGGCGCCGCCAATGCAGACGCCCAGAATAAACATCACGATAAATCCCACCAATCGTTTGAATCTGTTCCGTTTCAGCGGCTGTCCATCACCATCGGGCATACGTGTTCGATTCGCCTAAGTTTAGCATCATTTTCGGAGTCCATGGGAGAAAAGTGGGGATAAGTCACAGGGCACAGGGCACAGGAATGACTGACCCTTATCGAGGCAAAAACCTACGCTTTGTCATCCTGCGAAGCGGGATCCCTTTCAAAGCTTCACCGATCCCATACGTCAGTGAGATCCTCCCAATGAGGATTCAGAGCTCTTATCAGTTCTTCCTTCTTGGCACGGGGATACCGTTTGAGTTCCTTCTCGCGCTGAATTGCGTTTAACACATACTGATGGAATTCAACGTAGACAAGCTTTTTGCATTCATACCATTTCGTGAATCCGTCTTTCTCTCCGTACTTGTGCTCATCGACACGTCTTCCGATATCGTTCGTCATGCCGACGTAGAGCGTCCCGCTCTCACTCGCCATGATGTACACGTAGAAGGCGTAGTCTCTTTTCATATTGTTTTAGACCCGTAACTCTGGATGATCGTCTATAAAGCTGATGTTCGTCCTCGGCTGGGAAAGGGATCCCGCTTCGCAGGATGACAAAGTGGTGGTTTTTCTTGTTTTAGAAACCCACTAAAAAATGGGACCCCTCCGCCTCCATTCAGTCCCGCGATTCGGAGTCCGTGTCAAGGTCTAATTTTTGGCTTAACGAGACCGACCTGTCCACAACCGTCACTCACGACTCGTGACTTCATTCAAACGCCGACTCGAAAGTTGCATACGTCGCCGTCGCGGATAACATACTCTTTCCCTTCGATGCGGAGCAATCCTTTCTCCCGGCAACCGGCGTCGCCGCCGTACGCAACAAAGTCTTCCCAGTTGCAGACTTCCGCGCGGATGAACGCCTTTTCAAAATCCGAATGGATCTTCCCGGCCGCGGCGGGCGCCGTGCTCCCTTTCGTGACCGTCCACGCGCGCGACTCCTTCTCCCCGCTCGTGAGGAACGTGATGAGACCGAGCGCTTCGTACCCGGCCTTGATGAGACGATCCAGTCCGGATTCCGTCTGTCCGACGGAGGCCAGGTACTCGTATTTTTCATCGTCGGTCATGCTTGCGAGTTCGGCTTCCATTTTGATGCAGACAGGGACGGAGATGATGTGCGTGGTGCGTGGTGCGTGGTGCGTGGGAGAATCCAACGCACCACGCACCACGCACCACGCACCTTCCACTCCAGCCTGAAGCTGGCTCTCGCTCACGTTCACCACGTAGATCATCGGCTTCATCGTCAGCAGATTCAACTGGCGGAGCTCCTTCCTCTCTTCCTCCGACCATTCGAGATCGCGGACGGGTTTTCCCTCGCCGAGGGCGGTTGAGGCGCGTTCAAGCGCGGCGATGAGCGTCTCGAGTTCTTTCGTCCTTCCGGCTTTCATCTGCGTCTTCGCCGACGAGATGCGCTTGTCGACCACGTCGAGGTCGGCGAGGGCGAGCTCCATGCCGATCGTCTCGGCGTCGCGCGCGGGATCGATGGTCCCTTCGACGTGGACGACGTCCGGGTCCTCGAATGCGCGGATGACTTCGGCGATGGCGTCGCATTCGCGGATGTTCGCGAGGAATTTATTCCCGAGACCTTGTCCCTCTGATGCGCCTTTGACAAGCCCGGCGATATCGACGAACTCGACCGTCGTCGGAACGATTTTCTTCGATTTCGAGACGGCGGCGAGCTTCTGGAGCCGCTCATCCGGGACTTCGACGACGCCGACGTTCGGGTCGATCGTGCAGAACGGAAAATTCGCGCAGTCGACGGCCGCTTTCGTGATCGCCGAAAACAGCGTGGACTTACCCACGTTCGGAAGGCCGACGATGCCGATTTGGAAGCTCATTGCGTGGGAGGTTACATGGTGCAGGGGCGTGGGTCAATGCGGCAGAGAGAGTGATGGATGGTTGGATCGTTGGATGGTTAGATCGTTAGGGTTGAGCGCCATAGGCGCACCCGCCTTTGGCGGGGAGTTATCTTCTTTGATTTTCGGATCGAGCAGCCGAGAATGAACTGCCCCGCCGCAAGCGGACGGGGTATCAATCGGAATTTCATTACGCCCAAGCGGTGGGTATGGACCCACGAAGATTTCGTAGGGGCGACCCATGGGTCGCCCCTACGAAATCTTGATCAAAGTCCGCCTAAGGCGGACAACCCCTAACCATCTAACGATCTAACCATCTATACCCCTTCTCCCAGCCCACGGAGTATCATAGAGCGACCATATGCCCCCCAGCCGCGAAGCGACTGCCGTGCCGCCAAGCGACCTCGCCCTCTTCTCGACGATGAAGACGAGCGCCGTGCTTGCGAAGCTCGGCGTGAAGGCCGCGGGGCTCACGGACGGCGAGGCCGCGCGGCGGCTCCTTGAATTCGGACCGAATGTGATTGCGAAGGAGCGCGAGATGAACGTCATCTTGGAGTTCTTGTCGAACTTCACGAGTCCGCTCGTTGTGATCCTGCTCATCGCGAGTGCCGTGTCGGCGTCGTTCGGCGAGATCCGGAACGCGATCATCATCTGGGTCATGATCCTCCTCTCCGTGGTCCTCAACTTCGTGGAGGAGCACAGCGCGGGGCAGGCGGCGAAAAAACTTCAGGAACGCGTGCGGCTCATGGCCACGGTCATCCGGTCGGGCGCGCAGAAAGAAATCCAGACGGCCGACGTGGTCCCCGGCGACGTCGTGTTCCTCTCGGCGGGCGACCTCGTGCCCGCGGACGCGGTCGTCATTGAAGCGGACGACTGCTTCGTGAACGAATCCGCGCTCACGGGAGAATCGCTCCCGAACGAAAAGCATCCCGGAGCGCTCGCGGCGAAGCCGGGATCGATCGGCGAAACGGCGAACGTCGTCTTCTTCGGCACGAACGTGATCTCGGGCACGGCAAAAGCGCTCGTCGTTGCGACGGGCGGCGGCACGGAGTTCGGGAAGATCGCCGAGAAACTCGTCGAGCCGTCCGAGAAGAGCGAATTCGAAATCGGCGTGACCGCGTTCGGGAACTTCATCATGAAGGTCATCCTGTTCCTCACGCTCCTCGTGTTCCTCTTCAACACGCTCCTCCACCACCAGATCCTCGAATCGTTCCTCTTCGCCGTCGCCATCGCCGTGGGCGTCACGCCCGAGCTCCTCCCCATGATCATGTCGATCACGATGGCGCGGGGCTCCATCCGGATGTCGAAGCAGGGCGTGATCGTGAAAAAACTCTCCGCGATCCCGAGTTTCGGGAGCATGAACGTCCTCTGCACGGACAAGACCGGCACGCTCACGGAAGACGATATCCGCGTGGCCATGGCCACGGACACGGGCGGAAGCCCGTCCGATCGCGTCTTCCTCTACGCCTACCTGAACAGCGCGTTCCAGACCGGCATCAAGAACCCGCTCGACCGCGCCATCCTTGCCGAGAAAAAACCCGCGGACGCCGGCGCGTACAAAAAAACCGAGGAAATCCCGTTCGATTTCCAACGGAAAATGATGAGCATCGCGGCGAAGGGACCCGACGGCGACGTCCTCGTCACGAAGGGCGCGCCCGAAGAGGTCGCGAGGCGCTGTACGTGCATCCACGTGGGCGATGAGTGCAAACCGTTCGACGCCGCCGCCCGGGCCGCGTGCGACGCCGAGTACCGGCGGTTGAGCGAAGAGGGATACCGCGTCCTCGCCCTCGGCGCGAAACACATCAAAACCATCAAAACGCAGTACACGGTCGCCGACGAATCCGAGCTGGAGTTCTTCGGGTTCATCTCGTTCCACGACCCGCCGAAGAAAGGCATCAAAGGCGTCCTGAAGGAACTTCGGACGATGGGGGTCAGCGTGAAGATCATCACGGGCGACAACGAATTCGTCACGAAGAAGCTCTGCTCGGGCGCGGGCCTTGAAGTCTCGGGCATCCTCCTCGGACATGAAATCAATTCGCTCACGGACGACGCGCTCCGCGTAAAAGCCGCGCGCGCCACGATCTTCGCGCGCTTCTCCCCGGACCAGAAGAACCGAATCATCCGCGCGCTCCAGTCGAGCGGCAACGTGGTGGGCTACATCGGCGACGGCATCAACGACGCGCCGTCGCTGAAAACCGCGGACGTCGGCATCTCGGTCGACAACGCGCTCGACGTGGCACGCGAATCCGCGGACATGGTGTTGACGCAGAAGAGTTTGAAGATTCTGAAAGACGGCATCCTTGAAGGGCGGAAGACGTTCGGGAACACGATGAAATACATTCTCATGGGCCTCTCGTCGAACTTCGGCAACATGTTCAGCATGCTCGCCGCCGTGTTCTTCCTCCCCTTCCTCCCCATGCTCCCGGTCCAGATCCTGTTGAACAACCTCCTCTACGACTGCTCGCAGGTCACGCTCCCCATCGACAACGTGGACAAGGACTGGCTCCTGAAGCCGCGGCGCTGGAATTTTTCGTACATCAAACAGTTCATGCTGACAATGGGCCCCGTGAGCTCACTCTTCGACGTCATGACGTTCCTCGTCCTCTTCTTCGTCTTCCACGCGAACGCGTCGCTCTTCCAGACCGGCTGGTTCATGGAATCCATCGCCACGCAAACGCTCGTCATCCACGTGATCCGCACGCGCAAACTCCCGTTCATCGAGAGCATGCCCGGCAAAGCCCTCCTCGCGAGTACCTTCGCCGCCGTCGTCATCGCCTGGATTATCCCCTATACGCCCATCGGCGCATACTTCCAGTTTACGCCGATGCCGTTCGGCATCGCCTTGGCGATCGTCGGCATTGTCGCCGTCTACCTCGTCTGCGTCGAGATTGTGAAGCGATTCTTTTTCGCGAGGCATGATTTTACGTTCGAGCCGAGCGTGGACGGGGGACGCTAAGCGGGAAGCGGCGAGCGGGAAGCGGGATGACGGAGAGAGGCATCGTGCCTACCCAAATCTCCACCGCTTTTGCATCGTCGCGCTCTTCCCAGGTCCCTCGACTCGCCCCCCTTCGCCCCGCCGATGGCGGGGCTACGGGGGACTCGCTCGGGATGACGGGGTGCCTTTTTAAAGCAGGCGCGCCTTCGGTACGGCGGATCTGGCAACGTCATCCTTGAATGAACGGGGGTTCATCAAACAAATAACGCCCGATTTGTCATTCAGAGGAGTCCGCCGCGGCGGACGACGTGGAATCCCTTTCCAGCCAAGTTATTTCTAGAAGTTGAAATGCTTCGACACGGCAGGAAGGTCTGGACGCTTGTCTTATTTCAATGAAGAAAGCAAAAAACAACTCCGGTTATGGAGTTGTTCTTCTGGTGGACCCTATCGGGCTTGAACCGATCACCTCTTCCATGCCATGGAAGCGCTCTACCAAATGAGCTAAGGGCCCAGCGTTTCAGTTCTATTGTCGCCTCATTCTGCCCAATGACGGGTTGCCAGTCAAGGGCCTCAAGACCTCTCTCCTCATGTCACCATTTTAGCTCTTCACTGAATACTTGACTGGAAAGGGATTCCCACGGTCGCCCCGCAGACGGGGCTCCCTCTGAATGACAAAACGATCGTTCTGTTTTTCTCAGCAACCCAAATGAAAAGTGGCGTGTTTTTGATTCACTCCTCCACCTCTGCCAGCGCCAGCCTGTCTCTCTGAATCCCCTCTGCGCGATCAAGCAACTTCAAGAATCCATGGTATCGGCGATAGTCCGCGATCGTTGCCGCGAGTTCGGAGGCGAGCGAGGGCGCGTCCGGGTGCGCCTGCAGGCGGCGGGCCTCGCGGGCGGATGAGAAAATTTCGCGGACTATGGAGTCACGATCGGCGCCGTGCCATTCGGAAGGATGAGGGGGGAGGGGATGAGGGAGGACGATCCATTTCTCCCCCTTCATCCATCATCCCTCCCCCCTGCTCGATTTCCTCTAACGGATCCACATCCCCCGCGCTCCCCTCGAACCGGCGCGGCCTGATCGACTGGAGGTAGGCGAGCGGATCCCTGCCGCGCGCGCGGAGTTCGGAGGCGACGATTTCGATGCGGGTCGCCGGATGATCGGGATGGCCGATGGTACGGCGGTCGCGACCGTCCGTACCGATGACGTCGTCCGCTTCTTTGTGACCGGCCCAGTCTTTGAGTTCGGTTTCGAGGTCGCGCGTCACGCGGAGCGCGGCTTGCAGTCGCCGGACCGTGCGCCAGAGTTCCGCCTGCTCCGCTCGGATGCGCTCTAGCGTCCGCGAATCGATGCGCCCGCCCTCTCCCGCAAGGCGCTTGGCGAGCGCGCGCGTGCGGTCGTCATAGAATGCAAGCGTGCGTTCGACTTCGGCGGAGAGGCGGATCTGTTCGGATTGGAGGGTTTTGATCTGGTCGGCGACTTTGGAGGAAGGGCGTGAGGGCGCGTGCCATCCGAAGCCCCGTCCGACGGGGCGAAGGATGGTGGCTGTGTGGTTGCGTGGGGATGATTGAGCAGCACGATCCAGCCCCAACCATAAGAGGAGGCGGTCTTTGAGAGATGTTCTCTTGGAGGACGCCATCGGAGGGAATTGTAGCATGCGGACGGATCGCGCTCGGGCTTCTTCTTCTGCCTGCACCCCACCCCCGGCCCCTCCCCTGTCGGGGAGGGGGGCTCTCTATCCTGATTTTCTTTTCATGTTTTTATTCAACGACGACCTCCTCGGCAATCTTAACAGCGTCCTCAACAATCTCGCGCAACGAGCAAAGTATCTAAAAGAGAACTCCCCTCCCCGTCAGGGGAGGGGCCGGGGGTGGGTGTCGGTCAAAGGAGGAGGCCGGGACATCATTCGAACAATCCCCCGACGCATCGGAGGATTATTTCAATTATTTCTCTGAGAGAACTCCCCTCCCTGCCAAGGGGGGTAGGTCCGTGGAAGCAATCCTACTTCTTAATCGGATTCTGCCCCGGGGTCTGGATGGCCTGCGGGAGCGGGGCGGGCGCGGCGGCGGGCGGGGTTGCGGCGGCGGGCGCTTGGACGCCGGCTTTTCCTTGTTGAGCTGGTCGAGCTTCGCTTTCACCTGCGCGTTGTCCGGGTTCGTCTTCGCGACGGCGTTCACCTGTTCGATCGCGAGGTCGTACTTCTTCTCTTCCTCGTAGATCGACGCGAGGAACCAGCGCGCGTTCGCGTAGTCGGGGTTCGAAATGACGATCTGCTCGAAGAGCGCGCGCGACTGGTCCTTCTGCCCCGCGCGGTAGTAGAGCGTGGCGAGCTGGAAGCCCGTATTCGCGTCGTTCGGGCTCTGGCGGAGGAGGTCTTCGAACTTCGCGATCGCGTCCTGGAGCTTCCCCTGCCGCTCGTAGACGAGGCCGAGGTCGTACTGCGCGTCCGAGTAGTCCGGCTTCGTCGTGATCGCCTTGTTGAACCAGTCGAGCGCCTTGTCGAGTTCGCCCTTCACGTTCGTTTCCGCGTCCGCCTTCGTCTTCGCGTCCGGACTCTGGAGGAGCGTGGCATACGCGTCGGAACGGAGGATGTAGATCTTCCCGATTTCGTTCATGAAGACGGGATTGTTCGGTTCGCGCTTCAGCGCTTCCTGGTAGTTCGCGATGGCGAGCTCATCCGCGCCGCGCGTGAAGCTTGAGATGGCCTGGTACGTAATCGCGAGGTTCGACCAGTTGTCGACGTTCGCCGGGCCGATTGCCGTGGCCGTCTTCGCCGCCGCAACGGCCTGGGCGACCTCGTCGTTCACGACCTTCATGGCGGCCTCGTCCGGCTTCCCCTGGAGCGCGCGGCCGACCTTCACGAGGTACGACTGCGAGAGGTTCCGCGGGTACACGTCGTTCAGCTTGTTCAGCGCGATGGCCGACTGGAGATCCGCGATCGTCGTGTCGATGCTGTCCCCGCGCTGGAACGACGACACGGCGGCCGAGTACTTCGCGTCCGCGACAAGCCGCTGGGCCGAGACCCACGTGACCGAGATCGCGCCGACGCCGACGACGATGAGGAGCGCCGAGAGGAGCCCCATGAGCCACGGCTTCGTCCGTTCGTCCCACGTGAATGCGCGGTCGCTGACGAGGACGCCCAAGAGCGCGAGGAGGAACCAGAACGCGAAGTGGTGCGCGACGTTGTAGTTGTAGACGAACGCGACGAACACGGTCGTGAGCCACGCCGCCGCGACCGTGGCGCCCGCGTGCCATTCCGCGCAGTCGCGCTTCTTGATGAGGAAGGCCGCGGCTTTCACGATCCCCGAGACGATGAGGAGAAGCCAGAGCGCCGTGCCGACAATGCCGATCATGCCCGGGAGCGTGAGGATGGTGGAGATGCCGCGTTCGAACCGGACCGTCCAGAACTGCGACACGTTCACGCCGACCGAACGGTACTTCGCGTAGTTCGAAGAGCCACGTGCCCGGGCCGGTCCCGAAGAGCGGCGCGTCGCGGAGCACGCCCTGCATGATCTGGAACGAGTGGCTCGCGGACGGCGCGACCTCGGACGGGATGCCCAGGTTGATCGGCGTCTTGTAGATGAGGAAGACAACGGAAAGCACGATGATGAGGACGGGGAGGACGACCGTCTTCGGGCGGCACGCCTTGATGTCGCGGATGAACGGGATCGCGGTCATCGCCACCATCCCGAAGATGAGCGAGGCCCAGATCGGCCAGAAGTCGATGATGAGCGCAAGCGCGACGCCGACGGCGATGACGGCGTACGTGACGATCTTCCAGAAGAGCGCGAGCTTCCCGCGCTTGCCGAGCGCGCACTCATGATCCGTGCACCCGTAGAGCGCGAGCGACGTCGCGATGACGACCGGGATCACCATGAACGTGCCCAACGCGTTGATCGTCCCGATGGTATTGAACGTCTTCACGCCCATGGCGCCCCCGCCGCCGAACGCGAAGATGCCGAACATCTGGAGGAGGCCGTACACGCCCGCGATGAGACTGCCGAGGAGGAACCAGAGGAGCGCGTCGTACACCTTCCCCGACGTCCGGAGCCGGTTCACGATGACGGCGTAGAGGAGGACGAACGCGGCGATTGTCCCGAAGGCCCACTGCATTTGCCCCACGTTCCCGACGAACGAGATGTACCGGTCGAGCGAGAAGAACGAGACGACGAGGTACCCGACGAGGAACGCGGCGACGGCCAGGTGGAGCCACGACCTTGTCAGTGAGAACGACTTGTCGAGGAGCGCCTTCCCGATCCACGCGATGATCGCAACCATCGTGAGAATGGCGAGGAGCGTTTGCTTGTTCAGCTCGATGATGTCGAGCGTGATCGGCAGGAACCAGATCGGCATGAGCGCCGCGAGCCCGAAGACGCAGACGTCGATCGTCCTGCCGAGGATGCGGGAAACGAAGCGCGCGGCCTTCCTGTCAGCCGCGGCGCCGGGAGTCATGGTGTCGGACATATATAAGGATGGGGATTGATCGTGGGTGAGTATATCATAGAGGCCCCTCCCGTTCTTCAACATCCTTTATCCTTTTTGTCGAGTCTCGGACCCACCCCCGGCCCCTCTCCCGGCTCCTCCTCTGCCTGCGACCCACCCCCGGCCCCGCCCTTAGCAGGGCGGGGAGTTCTCTACCTGATATCCATCAAATAGAAACCAGGAAGAGAACTCCCCTCCCCGCCAGGGAGGGGCCGGGGGTGGGTCGCAGGATAGAGGGAGGGGGCCGAGGGTGGGTCGTCGGTGTTGCGGAGGGGCCGGTACAGAGATCCCCATTCGTAATTCGTATATTCGCGCCATTCGTAATTCGTAGGAATCCAGAGCCAACCTCACCCCCTTCGCCAGACTCCCGGAAACGCAAACGCCGCAGCTTCCTGTTCAAGCCGCGGCGTCGCGCGATGGTCATCCGGAATCGACCTGCTGACGGAACTAGTATCCGTTTCCGCAGTCGCCTGCGGATGTTGGCGTCGGAGGAGCGTCTCTACCGGCCGATCTGTCGGCGGAGAATCCCTGCTTCCGGCGCCTCATCCAAAGGTGACTGAGGCCTGCGAATGTACGGTTGGCCTACGAATGTACGAATGTGGCGAATCGGCGAATGAACCTTTGGGTGTTCGTGCCGATTCAGACTCTTTGATTTTTGAAGAAGCTTTTTGTTTGTATTCGCCGATTCGCCCGATTCGTACATTCGTAGGCCCTACCCTCCCGGGCTCGTGGATGTCGAGTCGCCCATTGACACGGACGTCGAAGACGACGAGCCGACTCCTCCCGATGAACCCTTCGGGAGGGGCTGGCCCGTCGTCTGGTCATAGAGCGCCGTGGTGCCGTCAGAGAAGTCGATCTTGCCTCCGATCGGCAACGCATCGGCGCTCCATGCGAACGTGATGTCCTGGACCTGCGGTTCCGCGAGAATGATCTGGAAGCTCTTGTCCGTGACCTGGACGACGCCGAACCCGCCGGTCGGGAGTCCGTACGGCGTCACGTGCACGGCCGGGAACGCGCCGAGCGAATCGAAGGTCACGACGACCTGCTTATCGCCCGCGTAGATGGTCGCAAGTCCGGTCCGCGCCGATCCTGCTCCGCCCGTCCCGCTTCCCGCTTGCCGCTCACCGCTTCCCGTTCCTCCGACCCAGCCCACGCGGATGTACGCGAGGACCGTGGTGCCCGTGGAGCTTCCATCGAACGCCTCAAGCGCCGTGCCAAGGGCCACGCCCGTGGACGACGTGCGCATGGCAACGCCCGGCTCTGACGACGGGACGAGGAAGTCCCCGACGGCGATCGGGCCGTTCTCGAGCGAAACCTTGACCGGCGCCTGACCGCCGATCGACACCGCGACCCGGCCGTCACCTTGTTCAATTCCGGTGAGGAAGCCTGGGCGCGATGAAATGGCTCCAACGAGCTCGTTGCTCGATGAAGCGGTTGCCTTCACGACCGATCCAGGATGGTCGTGATCAATTGTTACGAGATCTCCGGGTTCCAGCGTGCTATCCAGCGACGGGAAGGTGACGGCGTAATCCGATCCGACCGCGCCCCAGCCCGCCGCATTCGTGAAGATCCGACCGCCCGATGTCCCGGTCGCGTCGATGAACGAGATGAGTCCGGGCGGACCGTTGGGCAAGCCGGCAAGCGGCCCCTCGGATCCGATCGAGAGCGAGCCGAAGATCGAAACGTCGCCGGACTGCGTCACGGTGAGTAGGGGCGCCCGATGCCCGACGCGGTCGACGCCCCTACTGGGGCGCTCACCAGAGCAGGTGAACTGCGAACTCGTCGCCGACTTCACGACGTTCTGGAATCCGAACGACGACGTGATGACCGTCGAAGATGCCTGTCGTACGCCGATCCTTGGAAGGTAAAGAGCGGGCTGAGACGAGCGTGGTCGTCGCGGACGCGATCGTCGTTGAGGCGACGGTGAGGTCCGAGATGAGGACGCTGCCATCCGCCGACGTCGCGAGGAGATCGCCGGCCCACCAAGCCGGATGCACGTACGTCATGACGCTTCCTTTGCCGGAGAGGAGTGGCTCAAGCGCAATCCCGATGATCATGCCCGGACCCTTCGCGCGGACGGCCATGCCGCTATCGCCCATCATGAGCGAATCGCCTTCGAGGATCGGGGCGCCCGAGGCGTCGACGTTCACTCTCAACTGGCCGAGCATGCCGACGAGGACGGCGTTCGGATCGCCTTCAAGGCGCGCGTTCCCGACAAACGTCTGTTGGCCTGATATGACGCCGACGGTGCCGTCCCTTGCTTTCGCGTCACCTCTCATCACCGAGGACGCCGTTTCGGGATCAACAGCCACCACGTCTCCGGCATGGAGTAATGCCGCATCCCTCGAGGGGAAGTACTCCGCGTAGTCGGCTCCGCCCATCACGACGCCGCCGAAGTCGGAACGATATTGCCCGTTGCACCGGATCGAGGCCACGCGGGTATCGGTCTTAATGCCGAACACGGCAAGGTCCTGGGTGCCGGTTGGGCAGCCGCCGTCGACTTCGAGGACGGCGCTCTGGTTGTTCGCGCCGTTATAGATGACGGTCGTCGTCGCGTTCGATGAAGATGCGTAGACGAAGAGCGCTCCACCGGACGTGGGGGTCCCCGTTGAGGAGAAGTTGCCCGTCCCGGTCGCGATGACGACCGCGAAGCCCGAGTACGAGCTGCTGACGCTCACCCTCGGCTGCGTCGTGGTCCCGACGTAGAAGTCGCCGGTCGTCGAGACGAAGACGTTGCCTGCGAACTGGGCGAGGCCCGAGAGGTAGAAGCTCGCGCCGGTCGCGTTGACGAAGTTCAGGGTCGATCCCGTCGCCGCATTGAAGTTGAACGAATTGATCGTCCCCGTCGTGGCGTTGAACCCGACCGTGAGGTAGAGGTTCGAGCCCGTCGCGCTCAAGAAGGAGAGCCGGGAACCCGTCGCGTTCACGAAGTTGATGTTATTGATCGTGGACGTGACGGCCCTGATCCCGCTGTTCAGGTAGATGTTGTTGCCGGTCGCGCTCCCGAAGTTCATCGACGTGATCGTCGAGCTCACGGAGGTGATGCCGTTCGTCCCCGTGACCGTGAGGTTCGTGTTGAAGATGACCCCGCCGTCGAACCCCCCGCCCGTCGGGTACTTCGTGATGCTGTTCGACCCGTAGCTTCCGACCCACACGTCGTTCTGGTCCGCCGCAACGCCGATCGGCGACACGCCCGCGGGGAGCGTGAGCATGACCGCGTTCAGGCTCGGATCGACCTTCATGAGCGTGTTGTCGCCCTTGTTCGTGACCCAGATGCTCTTCCCGTCAAAGGCGACGCCCCACGGCGTGATCCCGACGGTCGTCGTGGCGTCGACGGCGCCCGTCCGGTCATCGACCTTCATGAGCGTATTGCTCGCGGAGTTCGCGACCCAGATGAACGAGCCGTCAAAGGCGATCCCATACGGGTTCCCCCCCACGGTCGTCGTCGCGATGACCGAGCCCGTCGAGGCGAGGATCCGGGAGACGTTGCTCGAGCTCGCGTTCGTGACCCAGAGGGAGGTCCCGTCAAAGGCGATGCCGAACGGCTTCGAGCCCACGGCCGTTGAGGTCGCGATGACCTGGGACGAGGTCACGCTGACCTTCGAGACGTTGCTCGAGTTCTGGTTCACGTACCAGAGATACGTCCCGTCAAAGGCGAGGCCGTTCGGGGTCGTCGTCGAGGAGACCGGGATCGTCGTCAGGATATTGCCCGAATTGACGTCAACCTTCGCAAGCGACGGGGCCGTGGTCCCGTAGGCGACCCAGAGGTAGGTGCCGTCGAACGCCATGGCCGTGGGGCTTGCGCCAACGGCCGACGTTGCGACGACCGCGTTCGTGATCGGATTGATCTTCGAGACGTTGCTTGCGCCGTAGTTTGCGGCCCACACGTAGGACCCGTCGAAGGCAAGGGAGATCGGGGTCGTGCCGACGCTCGAGGTCGCCATGGCGCTGGCGTACGTCTGCGCGATGAGCGGGGACTGGAACCAGCGGTTCAGGTACGGAGCGTTTAGGCGGTAGGTGAAGTTCGTCCCCGTGGCGGAGATCGTGAGGATGCCCGGCGCCGTGATCGTCTGGAACGACGTTGAGGAGGCGTAGAGCGAGGAGCCCGTCGCGTTCGTGAAGTTGATGGTGGTGATCGTGGACGTGACGGCGGTGATGCCGTTGTTGAGGTAGACGCTTGATCCCGTGGCGCCGTTGAAGATGAGGCGGTTCGCGTAGAGGTTCGTGGAGGTTGTGTACGTCCCCGTCGCGTACGTCGTCGTGAGGCCGAAGAAGGTTGAACCCGTCCCCGACGCGTAGATGTTCCGGAGCGATCCGGTCGCGGTCCCAAGGTCGTACGTGTTGTTCGCGGGCGGGAACTCGGCCGCGCCCCAGGTCATGCCGGTCACGTCTCCTCCCACGGGCCAGCTCGTAATGCACGTGCTCCCGGTGAGGCAGAA
>CAWIHE010000003.1:0-89995 GCA_963835915.1 Candidatus Uhrbacteria bacterium | reverse complement strand
GCCCTCCTGCCCCGCTTGCCCAAGATTGCCCTCCATCCTACCCTGTCCCTCATCTATGCGCATGACCAAGCTCTTCACGAAAACGCTCCGCGAGGCGCCGTCGGACGTTCTGAGCGTGAACGCGAAGCTCCTCATCCGCGGCGGGTTCGTGGACCAGCACATGGCCGGGGTCTATACCTATCTCCCGCTTGGACTCCGCGTCCTTCGGAACATCCAGCAGGTCGTCCGCGAGGAAATGGACGCGATCGGCGGACAGGAGCTCCTCATGCCCGCGCTCCTCTCGGCCGAGCCGTGGAAAGTCAGCGGGCGCTGGGACGACCCGGGGACCGAGGTCATGTTTCAGTTCAAGGGAATGGGGGACCGCGACGTCGGTCTCGGCTGGACGCACGAGGAAATCGTGACGCCACTCGTGAAGAAGTACGTCCGCTCGTACGCGGACCTTCCGGTCTTCGTCTACCAGATTCAGGACAAGTTCCGGAACGAGCTCCGCGCGAAGTCCGGCATCCTCCGCGGCCGCGAGTTCAACATGAAGGATCTCTACAGCTTCCACGCGACCGAAGACGAGCTTGAGGCGTACTACGACACGGTTCTCGAGGCGTACAAGCGCGTCTTCGCGCGCTGCGGCATCGAAGCCCTCCCGACCGAGGCAGGCGGCGGATCGTTCGCGAAGGTGAGCCACGAGTTCCAGATGCCCACGGAGGCCGGCGAGGACACGATCTACGTCAATGCCGCGGGCGACTACGCATGGAATAAGGAGATCGTGCCGGATTTGAAGGACGGGGACAAAGCGCCGGACGGGTCGGGCAAGGTCAAGGAGACGAAGGCGATCGAAGTCGGCAACATCTTCAAGCTGAAGACGAAGTACACGACGCCGTTCAAGATGACGTTCATGGACGAGTCCGACGCCCAGCAGCCGGTCTACATGGGCTGTTACGGCATCGGCCCGTCGCGCGTCATGGGATCTGTCGTCGAAGCACATCACGACGACCGCGGCATCATCTGGCCGAAGCGCATCGCGCCGTTCCCGGTCCACCTCGTGAGTCTCTCATCAAAAGATGCGGATGCGGGCGAACGGATCATGGCGGCGTCGGAGAGCATCGCCGACGAGTTGAAGGAGAACGGCATCGAGGTCCTCTGGGACGATCGTCCAGACGTTTCCGCCGGCGAAAAGTTCGCGGACGCGGATCTCATCGGCATCCCGCTCCGCCTCGTCGTCTCCGAGAAGTCGCTCGCGGCAGGCGGCGTCGAGTGGAAACTCCGTGCCGGAGGGGATGCGCGCATCGTTGACCAGGACGGAATCGTCGAGGAGGTCGAGGATTGGATGAAGGAATAACAATCAAACAATCAAGCAATCAAACAATCCGGTGCGCAGACCGGATTGTTTGATTGCTTGATTGTTGTCCTCCGTCGGAGCTCCTCCTCTATTCGAGTGACTGCGGGTTCCTCACATGCTGCATGGCCGTTTGTCGCGTGATGAATCCTTCGCTCATGAGCCACTTCAGCTCCTGGTCGAGCGTGTTCATGTGTTCGTCCGGTGAGCTGTAGAGGACGTTCTGGATCTGCGTCGTTTTCGCTTCGCGGACGAGGTTGCCGATTGCGACGTTGTTCACGAGGACCTCATGCGCGGCGATGCGCGTCCCGTCAACGCGCGGGATGAGGATCTGCGCGACGATGCCGCGGAGGACGAAGGCGAGCTGGATGCGGACCTGCATCTGCTGGTCGGCGGGGAAGGCGCTCACGATGCGGTCGATCGTCTCGGCGGCGCTGTTCGTGTGGAGCGTCGTCAACACGAGGTGGCCCGTTTCGGCGAGCGTGAGCGTGGCCGAGATCGTTTCGAGGTTCCGCATCTCGCCGACGAGGATGACGTTCGGGTCCTGGCGGAGGACGTGCTTCAGCCCGTCCTCGAACGTGAGGAAGTCGCTCCCGTATTCGCGCTGGGCGATGATGCTCTCCTTTGATTTGTACAGGAACTCGATCGGATCTTCGAGCGTGATGACGTGTTTCTTCTGGGATTGGTTGATGTCTTCGATCATCGAGGCGATGAGCGTGGATTTCCCCGCGCCCGTTGGTCCGGTCACGATGACGAGCCCCATGTCGTGCTTCACGAAGTCGTACGCGGCCTCCGGCGCAAGGAGGTCATCGAGCGACGGGATGAGGATGGGGATGTAGCGCGCGGCGACGGCCGGATTCCCTTTTTCCCAGAAACAGTTCACGCGGAAACGGACGCCGCCCGGAAGGTCGATCGAGAGGTCGAGCTCCCGGTTCTTCATGAACGCGTCGAGCTGTTCCTTTTGGAGCATTTCCTTGATCTGCGCTTCGAGCGTCTCCGCCGTGTAGACGGGGAAGTCGGCGACGGTCGAGAGGACCCCGTTGATGCGGACGAACGGCGGATGGCCGACCATGCAGTGGACGTCCGACGCGTTCTGGTCCGCGCCGTGTTTCAGGATCGGGTAGATGCCGGCTTTCGTGGAGAGGGACATAGTGAGGAGATTGTATCACGGCTGCTCGATGAGAGGTTATGCGGTGAAAAAGGGGGGAGGGATGAAGGATGAAGGGGGAGAATCCCCCCTCATCCTTCATCCCTCCCCCTTTCTTGAAACGAAAACGCCCCGATCAAGATCGGGGCGTTTGAATAATTGAGCGACTACATCGCAGCCGGCACGGCCGGAGGCGGTGCGGCGACCGGCGTGGGAACGGAGGCGGCGAGGGAGGAGGGCTTGCCCTTGAGGGCATCCTTCAGGCCTTTGCCGGCCTTGAATTTCGCGACGGTGACGTTCGGGATTTGGATCTTCTCGGTGGGGTTCTGCGGGTTCACGCCCGTGCGGCCGCGGCGGGATTTGGCCATGAACGCCCCGAATCCGGCGATGGTGACCTCGCCTCCGCCTTTCAGCGTTTCCGTGACGATGTGGACGAACGCCTCGACCATGTCTTCGGCCTGCTTCTTCGTCACAGCCGTTCGGTCGGCAATCGTCGCGATAAGTTCGGCTTTGTTCATAGCGTTGTGTGGATCGTTAGAAGGATATAATAAATCGCTTCATTAGGCAAAAATGTGACGTCTTTGAGGACCTTCACTCCAAGGATACTCGCAATCTCGCGAACGCTCAACAGATTCCCGGATTCGGTCAAGGGCTGAGGACGAGGGGGAGGGATGAGGGATGAAGGGGGAGTTTTCTTAGGATTTTTGTGGCTTGACGAGATTCATTGAATCCGTCACTGAATAGATGATATGGGAATCGGATATCAACGACTGTTGGTTTGGCAAAACGCGGTCGATCTCTCGGTCGAGATCAACGGACTCGTTCGTGGGATGCCGGCATTTGAGAGATTCGAGCTTTCGTCTCAGATGCGGCGAGCTGCCGTTTCGATTCCGTCAAATATCGCCGAGGGGTATCGGAGGAAGATGGGGAGCGATGACTTCGCGCAATTCATGAGGATTGCGCTCGGTTCAGCCTCAGAGCTCGAGACGCAGCTCATCATCTGCCATCGTTCCGGTTATTTATCAAAAGACCAGATTCAAAAGGCCGAGGATCTCCTCGGCCATGTCCAGCGTCTCCTTTGTTGTATCCTCCGCTAAATTTCCCCCTTCATCCCTCATCCTTCCCCCTGTCTTATCTCGCGTACTCAACAACCCTCTTCTCCCTGATAAGCGTCACTCTGATCTCCCCCGGGTACTTCAATTCCGCCTCCAGCTTCGCCGCGATATCCCGCGCGAGTTTTTCTGCGGCAAGATCATCAACGTGGTGCGGGTTGACGAACACGCGGATTTCTCTGCCGGCCTGGATGGCGTACGTCTTGTCGATGCCGTCGAAGGTGTTCACGACGCGTTCGAGCTCTTCAAGACGCTTGATGTACTGCTCGAACGAGTCTTTCCGGGCGCCGGGGCGCGCGCCGCTGATGGCGTCCGCGGATTTCACGATGACGGCTTCGAGCGAGTGCGGCTTGTCTTCGTGGTGGCCGAGCGATTGGTAGCAAATTTCCTCGGGGAGTCCGAACTTCTTCAGAATCTGGTAGCCGAGTTCCGGGTGCCCGCCCTGGAGGTCATGGTCGACCGCTTTTCCGATGTCGTGGAGGAGGCCGCCGAGCTTGCAGATCTTGATGTCCGCGCCGAGCTGTTCGCCGAGCGCGATCGAGAGCCGCGCGACTTCGATCGAGTGCATGAGCGCGTTCTGGCCGTACGACGTACGGAACTTCATCCGGCCGAGGATCTGGACGAGTTTTGGATCGAGTTCCGCGGATGAGATGCCGAGTTCGTAGAGCGCATCTTCGCCGGCCTTCTTCATTTCGATTGCGAGTTCTTTCTTTGCCTCCACGATCGCTTCCTCAATGCGGCCCGGGTGGATGCGGCCGTCCTTGAGGAGCTTCTCGAGCGCGCGCTTCGCGACCTGGCGCCGGATCGGGGAGAAGCCCGAAATCGTGATCATGCCCGGCGTCTCGTCCACGATGAGTTCGCAGCCCGTAAGCTGTTCGATCGCCTTGATGTTGCGGCCCTCGCGTCCGATGACGCGGCCCTTCATCTCATCGCTTGGGAGTTCCACGTAGCTCGTCGTGGTTTCCTGGACGTGGCTCGACGCCTGCCGCTGGATGGCGACGGCGAGAATGTTCTTCGCCTTCCGATCGATCTCTTCCTGCGACTCCTCGTCGAGTTTCCGCATGCGCGACACGAGCGTGTCCGCGTTCCGCTGTTCAACGAGCGTGACGAGCCGGCTCATCGCCGCTTCCTGCGTGAGCGCGGCGACTTCTTCGAGCTTCGTCTCTTCCTCGAGCTTGAGCGCTTCGGTTTCCGCGAGGCGCTCGGTCGCGGACTTATTCTTCGCGTCGAGGTCGGCCTGCTTTGCGTCGATTTCGAGGAGCTTCGATGCAAAGAGGTTCTCGCGGTCCGCAAGCTCGCCGCGCTCCTTCGTGATCTCTTCAAGCATCCGCTTCTGGTCGAGGCGGGCTTCTTCGAGGATCTTTACGGCCTTGTCTTTCGCGCGGATGAGGACGTCCTTCTCTTTGGATTCGGCGTCCTGGGTAATGCGGCGCGCTTTCGCTTCCGCGCTGTTCACGTCCTGCTTCCCCTTGCTGTCGCGGATAAACCACCCGGCAAATGCGCCGACGGCGCCGCCGAGGATAACATAAAGGATGATCTCCATATTTCATGCGACCCGCTCGGTTTACGAAAAGGGAGAACCGTTTCCGGCTCAATCGGTCTTCATTTGTCGGGGTTTCAAGCGATCCGAGGGTATCGGACCCCTCAAACAGACTACATGTGAAGACAAGTCGACTTCCCTTATCGCATCCGTCACGGGCCGTTCAATCGTTAGTCGTAATCCGAGAGTATCAGGGAACAGGGGGGAGGGTCAAGCAGGCAGGGCACAGAGGTCAGAGGACAGAGGTCAGGGGTCAGGCTGAAATCCGACGGACCTCTGACCTCTGTGCCCTGTGCTCAAAAATCCGCTCATCCGGGCGCGCGGTCTTCCTTTTACGGGGAGAAGACGGAGGAAGGCGTGCGCCGGGGTGAGGGGACGTCGGGGTGGATGATGAGTGAGTAGATGAGTGGATGAGTGGGATTTTCTTTGATGCCCACTCATCTACTCATCCACCATCCCGCCTGACGGCACGAGCGATCGCTCATGCGTTCGGGTGGGGCCACGTACCGAAGAGGGACATGGCGGTTGAAGATGGCTGTCGGGGGGATCTTCATCAATGGATCTGCCGGCCGATCCATGCGAAGAGGCGTCCGACCCAGATGAAGGGCCTGCTCACGGTCCACGTCAACATCCGCTTCTCGTGTCCGAGGACGCGGCTCGCGAGGGCAGGACCGCCGAGGATCCGCGCGAATGCGGGGAGGATCCAGACGGCCATGGCGATGACGACGACAAAAAGGACAATGAGTTGATCGTTCATGATTCCGAATCTCCGGACCAGCCAGCGGTCCGCGATGTGCGGGGCTGGTGGGCCTGGGTGTTCGGGGGATGCGCGGCTGATTGTGATCAGCCGCGCATCCCGGGTTTGCGTCTAGGCCAGACGCTGGCGCTCGGGCTGGCTCTCGCTCACGACGTAGCGCACCGACCTTGGCACGCTTCCGTCTTCATCCACGAGCTCTCGCTTTTGAAGAAGCGGAAGGCACTCCTCCGGCACCGGCACGCCATCGCAAAGCCTGACGAGCTCTTTGACGGCGGCGGGCTCGAGGACGGAAAGCCGGAGCAGGGCCAAGGCCGCATCGCGTGCGGCGGGGGTTTCGAATGAACTCGGACTGATATTGAGTTGCACCTGGATTCTCCTTGTCGGAAGTGTCGGTGCGGCCAGCGATCAAGAGCGTATCTCTTGATGGCTGATCGTCCCGATTCTTCGGGGATGCGTTGGCGGTCCGCATCCCGTGGGAAGGTGAAGGTTATTCTTGCTCGTGTCTTGCACGGAGCTCTTCTGTTGATACTCCCGTGCATTGGCGTACGAGCTGATCGAAGAGTTTGCTGTCCGCGTCGCACGCCTCCTTGAGCTTGCCGAGGTCGCTCTTCGTCTGGTTGAGCTGTAACTGCGTCGAGAGAATCTGCTTGGCAAGCACTGTATCGGATTCTTTCATTGCATTCAGCCAGATGCCCGTGGAGACGAGTTGCGGAATGACCGCGGCCGAGATGAGACTGAAAAAGAACGTTGTTTTTGACATCTGTCTTCTCCTTTTCTTTCGAAGCGTCGGTCTGACCAGCGCTCAAGAGCAAATCCCTTGATGGCTGATCGTCCCGATTCTTCGGGGATGCGTTGGCGGTCCGCATCCCGTGGAAGGCAGAAGATAGGGTCTACGTGATCCTGTGCCTATTTTTCCACTCTTCGAGCGAAATGCCGGCGCACGCTTTTGCGAGCCGATCGAACGCTTCGATGTCGGAAGCGCCGGAGGTGGTTCCTCCAGAGCTGCTTGGAAATGGGACGCATGCCGAGAAGCCTGTCCCATCGCTATTGCACGTTTGGGTTCCAGGCCGTCTGATCGCGTTATCAGAATCCATCTGGATCTCCTTGTCGAATCATCGGGCGGGCCAGCGCTCAAGAGTGTATCTCTCGATGGCTGATCGTCCCGGTTTTTCGGGGAAGCGCGTCAGGGTGAGTGGCGCGCTTCCCAAAGGGTAAGGTGTTGAAGGTTAGAGGCCGGGGTGTGGCGCTGAGGATTCCTCGTCTACCAGTTCGTAGACCTCAACGGATTGCTTCTCCGCTGCGTAGAATCTGCAGTCGATGGTGTAATAAGGGTCGTAGCAGCATGGCGCCAAGTGACGGACGCCGTCCAACGAATACGACAGACTCTTTGGCACGGCATGTGCGATGAATGACGAAATATCTACACCCCCTTCATTCCTGAAGACGACTTCGCCTTCAGGTCTGGACGAGATCGCGGGAGCACACGCCTCCATAGGGTGCCTTACGGTTCTGGGCCGATCGAACGACCGGACCACGTACTCCACCGTTTGGATGGCCGGATCGATTCCGTCCGGCGTTTGCCCCTGTCGCAAGTGCCACGCGATGGGCTTGCCTAATGCGCGCATCACGACGTCAGCCATCCTCATGGTCAAGAGGTAATCCGTCGCGATGAGGCGGGTCGTGAGGCAGTATGGCCCACCGTCGAGGTTCTCGAGGGAAGCCAGGACCGCATTCGGCCGTACGCACGTGTACACCAAGGATGCGGCGAACATGTCGGCCATGCCGAGGGCCGCGACGATGCAGAATCCGATGACGAGCCGTTCGACCGTCCGCGCCATCCGTTTGAAGTTTGGAAGGTGTTTCATTCAGAATCCCTTTCTGTCTTTTCCGTCGGGGCCGTTGCTCTCTTCAGCGCTTCGGCCTCGCGCAAGGCCTCGTCGCGCTCGGCGTTCGCCGATGCGAGCTGCTTGACGAGCGTCGCGTTCTGCGTCTCGCGGTCTGCGTTGGTTTTCGGGGTGTTCGTCCAGTGCTCGTTGCCGTACATTCCGATCGCCATGAGCGCAAACATGCCGGCAAGTCCAAGGACGACGGTCTTGGCCGAACTGGGATATTTTTTCGTTGAAGGCACGAGGCCCTCCTCTCTTGGTAATGGGTGATCCGAACGAATGTTCTGGACCGCGGATGGATGCGGTGTGTATCCATCCGCGAGCCGGATCATCCCGGAAGCGAATCGCATTACTGCGAAACGCTTCCGTGGAAGGTTGAGACAACGTGCGGCCGTCAGTGCAGGCCGCATGCCATCGCGTAGCCCGCGAAGAGCGGGATGACGATGGTGGACATGACAATGAGCGCCTTGATGGCGGCGGGACTGATGAGGGCGCGTGCGTTCTGAATGTATCGGGACATGTCGACTCCTTGTGTGTTCGCGGCGATGCCGCTTGTTTTTCGCAATAGCGGCAACGGAGGGATTCGAACCCACAAATTTCCCCGTGTTCCAGGGATTTTGGCCCGTTGATAGGGCTCCGGTAGACCGTACTCGGCGTTGCCATACTTGGAAGGGACACCTGATTGCATCAGCGAGTGATGCCTTCGGGTGTCCTTGGGATCTTTTGAGGGATCCCGAGAGACGGTTGAAGTTGCAGTCAGCGATCAGCGATTAGATGTGGGCGCCGAACGCAAGACAGACGAACGCGGCGGTCGAGAACGTGATCGACCAGCTGCACCAGTGTTCCAATTCTGCGACGACCGGCAGCTTCCGGGGGCGTGGGAACCAGGCGATGATGCCGAATATCGTCAGTTCACCGCCGTGGCGCTTTCGGAACTTTTCGGCGAAACGCTCCGCACGAACGTAGAGGGCCGGATAGCTATCGATGCCGTGCAGGAAGAGATAGGCCGCGGC
Organism: Candidatus Uhrbacteria bacterium; assembly: GCA_963835915.1. Taxonomy (GTDB): domain Bacteria; phylum Patescibacteriota; class Patescibacteriia; order 2-12-FULL-60-25; family 2-12-FULL-60-25; genus 2-12-FULL-60-25. Next base: position 81,210 of record CAWIHE010000003.1, on the reverse strand, counting down.
CGAAACCAGCATGATGATCAGAGATTGAGTCATGATAACCTTTCCAAAGGACATTTCGTCCCTTTTTGGTGGCATGAGGTTCGTGGTTTCACCCACTCATCTACTCATCCACTCATCTACTTCCCGAAGGACGCATGGAACGACCACTGCCAGCCAGTCGCGACTGATCCGGCAGACGCTGATCGCTCCGTGTGTCCTCAGAAGCGCGTGCTTCCGAGGGGTTAGGATTGGTGAAAGGTGCGGGGCTGGAATATTGGGGGGTTACGCGAATTGCGCAAGAAACGATTGATCGCTCCGATACGTCGCGGATAAATCCTTGAGCATCTCCGCGACGCCGATCGTTCGTTCGTATGAGCTTTCTTGCGAAAGCTTGATGACGCGTTCTCCCACGAGGGCGAGAATTGCGGCCTTGCCGCTGTCATTGAGCGCAACGAAGACGTCTTCTTCGACGACGTCGAGGATGGTCCAGCCTTTCGGCGGAAGAATGTTGATTTCGAGTGTACGGGACATGGTCCCTCCGGGTGTTGGGGTTAGAATCTGTAACCGCGAGGGACGCATGGGGTGACCATCTGTGATGATCGCTCCGTGTGTCCCTGGGAATTCTTTCGAACTCCCAGGACGGTGAGGTGTTGAGGTTGAAGGTGTGTGCGATCTAGGCGACCGCGGATTTGGATCCGTGCTGACGCTCGATCCGCTCGACGATGCTCATGAGCACCGCTTCGGGATCGGGATCAGGGTCGATCCGCGCATCGCTCAGGGCTTGAGCGTTGACGCTCGGGGGTTCGTCCCTGTGCATCATGGCCGCCATGGCGTCCATGAGCGCCCGATCGCGCAGGGTGGGTGCGCAGGCCTGATCCTCTTCTTCCGTTGCCGGAGGGGGAGGATTGGAGGACGGGAGCGCCCGCTGGGGCTCCGTGTTCTCCTCGCCCTCGACCGCATCGGGGAGCTCTGCGTAGCAAGGCCCCGGAGTAAGGACGAGAGCCGGTCCGAGGCCGACCTTGGTTTCCACGCGATCGTGTGCCGTGTATGGGGAGGAAGCCGCCACGGGCGCCTCGTTGCGGGGGAATGGATCTTCGAGATCGCCGTTCAGCCATGAGACCGTTCCGAGGACCAGCGTTTCTAGGGCGCTCGGGTCGAACGTGTTCGGTCCGTGCTCGCTCTCGACGTCGGTGAGCAATGACTCGTCGAAGATGGGGTCTCCATCCCGCCGGAGTTCCGCTCGATCGACGCCTGCAAGGACGCCGACCGTCAGGCTCCGCCGGACGAAGTACTGCAGGGCCACGTTCCAGACGACGGCCGTGGTGGCAATCGCGATGGCGATCTTCCAGCCTTTGAGGTAGATACCCCCAAGGACATGGATGACCTCGTCGGCTTGGCCGAGGAGGGCGTAAATCCACACGCCGGCAATGGCGACGGTGACGATCGAGACGAGATTCAGCGAGAACCGATTTTTTCTAGTCATCCAATTTCTCCATCTGTGCGACGATGTGTCGCGTTTAACGCGATGTGTCGCGTTTGGGTTGAAGTGTGTGTCGTGCTGAATGATCTGAAGAGGCGGTCCGAGTATTGCATATAGCGTCTCGGACAGAAGGCCGTGGCGAAGAAATGATCGAGACGGATCCCAATCGAATCTGTTGCGTATGGCCCACCGGACCGTTCCTCCGACGTTGATCCCGCCGTAGGCGGGAAAAATTGGTGTCAGAGTAAAAGTCACGGGCTCTCTCCTCCCCAGATCATTCAGCACGAGCATCCACGTTCTGTTTGTGACGGAGCGGCTGAGGGCATCAGCGGTTGCTGTTGCGCTCGGCTGCTCGCAAGACCGAAGTCCTGCAAGAGGTTGAAAGGTTGAAGGTGAACGCTCAGAGTTCGTGTACGGCTCTTGTGGCTCCTTTGATGAATCCTCTCAGAAAGATGAATAGGACGATCAGCGCCCAGATAGGAGCAAATACCACTGCAAGGACTACGCTGACCGCGAAACTCAATCTCGTGTAATACTTCGTGATCTTGAGAGCCTTTGCCACCTCCTTGATGGATCCTTTGAATGCGCTCAGTACGATTACCAAGCTGATGAGGTACGTAACCAGAATCACGGCGATAATCTCGACGATCGTTTGCATTTGAGCCTCCGTTTTTTCCGTCCGCTGATGAGGGTGGTGTGGACGAAGGGTTTCCCGAAGGAGTCCTTCGTCCTGTGGCACGGGAACCAGGGCCATCGAGAAAGGATCGCGTTAAACGCGACGATCCCGACGAGACCTGGACCGGTGCCTTCCGGACCGTATTCCCTTTGGGGTAACGGCCACGGCTCTCTCCTCCCCTCATCACCGGACAGAAATAAAAATCGCTTTCCTTAGGGGAAAGCGCTCCAATTACATGACGACTCTATATAGAGGTCATTTCAGCCAATATCCCGTGGCTGTCGGGCTCTCTCCCCAGAGAATCTTTGGCTTTGATTGTATGCATCCTTTATAACACATATCTTGATTCTTGTCAAGCCCCCTTGGCAGTCTATTTAGCGAAAATGGCTTGGTTGAGAGGAGGGAGATGGAATATTTAAATGCGAACGTTCGTTCTTTTTGCCTCATGCCAAAGAAATGCCTTAAATTAAAGAAAATGAATGGATACACACATTTCTTCCCCCTGATGTTTTTGCTAAGAATACGTAATATATCCTATTTTTGCTCCTTTTCATGGTTAGGCATAATATGGGCCTATGCCAAATCTTACGCGAACGCGCGCAAAGCGCTTTGTTAGCATTATTTTATTCATTGCGTTGTGTACATACATCCTTCCCGTCCAGCTCGTCAGCACCGCTTCGGCGGCGACGCGATTATCCAGGACGGGGGCGGATACAACCCCGCCGACGATTACGGCGTTCACGATCCCGGCGTCCTCCAATTCGCTGACCGTTTCCATCACAAAGCTTACGGCAACGGACAATAAGGGCGTAACGGGGTACCTCCTGACCGAAACGGGTTCCAAGCCGCTCGCGAGCGGGTCGGGCTGGACCGCTTCACCTCCAAAAAATCATACGTTCATCTCCGCGGGAACAAAGTCGCTCTTTGCGTGGGCGAAGGACGCGGCCGGGAACGTCTCCGCGTACGCGGTCGACGCCGTCGTCATCACGCTGCCGGACAAGACGCCGCCCGTCATTTCGTCCGTTGCCTCTTCGACATCCGTCACATCCGCCGTGATCAGCTGGACCACGGACGAACTCTCAACATCGACCGTCCAGTACGGGACGACCGTCTCATACGGAAGCGCGTCATCCTCCAAGGCCATGGTGACGTCTCATTCGATCGTGATTACGGGTCTCGCGGCGAGCACGCTCTACCACTTCCGCGTCGCATCGCGCGACGCCTCGGGGAATGCCACGTCGTCAAAGGACTATACGATGCGGACGCCGGCAATCGCGGATACGACGCCGCCCGTCATCACCTCCGTCACGTCCACGGCCTCGGCGACGTCCGCCGTCATCCGGTGGACGACGGACGAATCCTCGACGTCGACCGTTGAATACGGAACGAGCGCATCGTACGGATCAACGTCTTCATCTTCAACCTTTGTGACGGCGCACGTGATCGTCATCAGCGGCCTCACGGCGAGCACGATCTACCATTTCCGCGTTTCGTCCCAAGACGGTTCGGGAAACGCCACGACATCCGGGGATTACGTGTTGCAAACGACGGCGCCGCCGGATGTGACGCCGCCCGTCATCACCTCCGTCACGTCCACGGCCTCCGTAACGTCCGCCGTCATCGGTTGGACCACGGACGAACTCTCAACGTCAACCGTCCAGTACGGGACGAGCGTCTCATATGGAAATGTATCATCTTCCAAAGTATTTGTGACGGCGCATGCAATCGTCATCACGGGTCTCGCATCTAACACGCTCTACCACTTCCGCGTCGCATCGGGCGACGCCGCGGGAAATGCCGCGACGACGGGGGATTACACGCTGCAGACGGCGGTTGCGCCGGATGTCACGCCTCCCGTCATCACCGCCGTCGCTTCGTCGACCTCCATCTCGTCCGCAACGATTACATGGACGACGAATGAGGCCTCGACCTCGACCGTCCAATATGGGACGACGATCTCATACGGATCCGCCTCGTCGTCTTCGGATTTCGTCACCTCCCACTCGATTACGCTCACCGGTCTTTCGGCAAACACGCTCTACCATTTCCGCGTCGCATCACGCGATGCCGCGGGGAATGCGACGTCAACAAAGGATTACACGCTTCGGACGAACGCGGCGCCGGATACGACACCGCCCATCATCTCATCCGTCGCTTCCTCCGCGTTCGTCACGTCCGCCGTGATGACGTGGGCCACGGATGAACCCTCAACCTCAATCATCGAGTACGGAACAACGTCGGGCTACGGAAGCGTCTCCACGTCCACCGTCTTCACGACCGCTCATTCGATGGCGATTGCCGGGCTTACGGCGAACACGACGTACCACTTTCGCGTTGCTTCAAGCGATGCCTCCGGGAATGTCGCGACGTCGACCGACTATACCCTGCAGACGTCTTCCCAGGTCGCGACGGCGGTCTATACGCCGCAGGGCATCGGCGGCGGAGGCGCGATGAGCAGTTTCAGCACAAGCCCGTATGACCAGAATTTATGGTTCGTCGGCACGGACATGGGAGCGCTCTATCGAAGCGTGGACGGCGGACAGAGCTGGCAGCCGATCGACCAGATCCAGATTACGTACGGGTCCAACCTCGATTATGCGGCTCCTTTAGGCTTTGATGCGGACCCGAACGTCGTGTTCTTCGCCTATGAGGGACGGAATCCTCTGCGGAGCATCGACAAAGGCGAAAACTGGTCCGCCATCAGCATTCCGTTGAATGACGGGGAACGGATCCGCTACTGGGTTCCAGACAGCCAGGATCAGAATATCGTCCTCGCCGCAACGGATCAGCGATTGTTCCGCAGCACTGACAAGGGCATCACGTGGACGGCCATGAATATCTCCGGACCATCCCGCGGAACGTTCTTCGATGACGTCGAGAACTACATCTATCATGCGACGCCGGCGGGCATCTACCGGTCAAATGACATGGGGGCGACGTTTACGCTGTACGCCGCGCCGTCAGTCCTGCCGTTGCGCGCATTTGCCGCGGGCCGCGATGCGAACGGACTCACGCTCGCGTACGTGGACGGCGACGGCGCGAACGCCGTCGGCACGTGGATACAACAGTACATCGGTAAAACGGACGGGGCCACACAGGAGCAGTACGACCGGTCGGTCGCGACGAGCGGATTCGTATGGGTCCAGCGCGCCGGCGGAACGGGTTTCCAGAAGGTTCCCTACCATCAAACGTACGCGGGCATCACGGCCACGAGCGATTACATGTATGCGGGCGCCGACATCCGCCTGGCCGGACAGACGGAGTTTAACATTCCGCAGGACGAGTACAACCTTGGCGGTCTGTTCATGGCGGAAAATGATTCCCAGACGATCTACGCGACCGGAAACATCTACTGGCCGAGGGCGTACGGGACGAAGACGTTCGTCTCGCGGGACGGCGGGCAGACGTGGGCGAAGAAGTTTCAGATCTGCGATTGGGACAACGGGTACATCCCGTGGCCGTCGGACAAGCTCGAATACAGCGCCGTTGGCATGGAAGTCGGGTGGTGGGATGATTTCTACGACAACTTCTCCGTGAACCAGCGCAATTCCTCATTGGCCGGCGGAACAGGATACTTCTTCCTGCACGTAACCACGGATACGGGCGAGCACTGGACGGCGCCGTTCACGAAGTTTATGGATACGAACCCGCGGGCCGCGGGGAAAAAGTGGCAATCCACGGGGTTGGAGGTGTCGGCCGTTTACAGGATCAAGTTCAACCCGACGAATCCGCAGTTGATGTACGTGGGTTTGGGGGATATTGGCGGATACGCGTCGGAAGACGGCGGCGAAACCGTGAGAATGGTGCATTCCCCATATAACAGCATCTACGATTTTACTTTTGATCCGGCGGATGACGGTGTCGTCTATGCGGCCATGAGCTCACGGCACGAATGGCCGTACGACTCGTACCGGAGCGTCACGGAGTCCCAAGGAGGGATCTACCGTTCCGCTGATCGCGGTCGGAACTGGACGCGGCTGACGCCGAATACGTCGCCGGGCGGATTCAACCGGGCCTTCTTGTCCGTCGGCTATGATCCCGTTCGTCGGATCGTGTACGGCGGCAGCCAAGGGAACGGCGTCGCGCGGTCTTTGGATAACGGCGCAACGTGGAATTGGTTGAATGACGGCATCCCGGCGACGAACGGACGGATCATCGCGCAGATTGAACTTGATTCCAGCGGGAATGTCTATGCCCTCTTGACCGGTGATTATGTCGGTGGCGTCACGACGAACCAGGCGCAGACCGGCATTTACTTCCTTGACGTCGTCCACGGCGCAACATCCTGGCAATTGCTGCGCGGGACGCTCCACCTTCCCAACAGCGATCCGGCAAACCATTTCTGGAAATATCCCACGCGGTTCGCGTTTGACCCGAGCAACCCGAACGTGATGTGGCTTGTGGATCAGGAATTCTTTTGGGCGGACAGCGGCGTTTGGAAGAGCACGGACCATGGCCAAAATTGGTACCAGATGACGCAATTCACGCTTCCGATCGATGTCGAGATCGACCCCGCAAATACCAACGTGGTGTATGTATCCGGGCAGTACGATGTCAACGGATCATGGGAGGAAGGCGGCTTGCTGTACACCTCGGACGGAGGCGCGACGTGGCAGAAGAACACGCGCGTCCCGTACAAGACGTCGGCGTCGATCGGAGTGTTCGACCCGAATGACCCCGCCAAGGTGTGGTACGGATTCCATGGAGCGGGTCTGTTGCATGGGCCGCATCCCGAAGGGTTCGCCACCGCAGGCGCTCCGACGACGCCGCAAAACGTCCGGGGCGCGACGGCCGGGGCGGGCAAGATCCAGGTGACGTGGTCTCCGTCCACGAGCGACAGTCCGATCAAGGGCTACGTCATCTATAAAGATTCCTTCGTGACGTTCGCGAGCGCCGACTCGACGTCCTTTGTTGATACCGGCCTCCTCACGGGCGTGAACTACAGTTACACCATTCGGGCGGAAGATGAGGACGGAGACATCAGCGATTTCGCCGACGTTGGGCCAATCAAGGCGTTATAGGGGGACTGCACGTTTTGTCGGCTGCGTTTTCAACGAAGATCCATCGTTATTGCGAGGGAAGTTAGAAGTTTGAAGTTAGAAGTTAGGGTTCGGAATTCGTCCCCTAACTTCTAACTTCCCTTTGTTCTAGAGAAGTGCCTTGATATGATCAAGACAGCTTTCTCGTCCACCCAGATCATTGAGCGCGACCGCATCTAGAACGCGATACGGCCCGATGGATGTCCTTCGCAACTCCGTGAGGTACGCCCCGCATCCGAGCTTTTCACCGATATCCCGCGCGAGCGCGCGGACGTACGTGCCGGAGGAGCAGGAGACGCGGAACGCGAGATCGGGCCATTCGTATCGCGTGATGACGAGTTCGTGGATCTTCACGTCTTTCACCGGGCGTTCGACGGTGTCGATTTTCCCTTTGCGCGCTAACTCGTAGAGCTTCTTCCCGCCGATTTTTTTCGCGCTGAAGGCGGGAGCTTGTTGCGTATAGCCGCCGCGGAAGGCGTTGAGGGCATTTTCGATATCATGGATGGTTGGAGTATGAAAGGGGGAAGCTGGAAGCTGGAAGCTGGAAGCTGAACATTGAGCACGAGGATCTTCAGCTTCCAGCTTCCAGCTTCCAGCTTCTCGCCCCATCGGCAGCTCAAGACCTTCGGTCACTGCAATAATCCCCTCAAGATCATCCGTCGTACTCCTCGCCCCGAGCCGCGCGACGGCTTCGTACGTCTTGTCGAGCCCGACGATTTCCTGAAGGCGCTTCGTCGCGTCCCCGATGCCGATGATGAGGAGACCCGTGGCAAACGGGTCGAGCGTCCCAGCGTGGCCGACCTTGCACGCGGATCGTCCCTTCCGTCCCATGCACCCAAGCATCCGTCGGATCGCATCAACGACGTCATGGCTCGTCATGCCGGCGGGCTTGTCGATGAGGAGGAAGCCGGAGGGTTGGGGAGTGGGAAGTGGGGAGTGGGGAGTGGGGGAGGACATGCTTTAGAGATCATAGAGAGAACCCCCCGCCCTGCCAAGGGCGGGGCCGGGGGTGGGTCCGAGGCAGAGAGGAGGCCGCGGGCCATCCCGCCTTGACACTCCCATCGATTTCTGCCATATTCCACGCACGAAGGATCGTCTTCGTCCTCGGCGTTGAGATGGGAAAGGATTTGAAAATGAAAAAAATCGTCCGATTCGAAGCTTTATCGATTTTGGTGCCGCTGGTGGTCTTTATGGTTTCAAGGATGTTAGGAGCGTCGAGAAGGGAAGCGGTTTTTAACGTTGTATTGACCGCTCTGGCGATCTTCGCGGTCACCGCTGTCATCGTCGCAAAATCCTATCGGAGCGGGAAAGTGAGCGCTACGGTATTAGCATTATTTGCATCGGCGACCGTTTCCGTTTCAGTCGCCCTGCTCGCGGCTGTACTATTTTCGATGACGTTTCAGGTCTACGCCGCGCTTGGATTTATCGCCATATGCATGGCCCATTTCTCAGGACTCATCTCCTGCGCTTACGCCTCAAAGATTGGCGCGCAGAAATTGCACGTCAGTATTTCGCTCCTTGGAGAAGCTCTTGCGATGGGCTTTGCAATCTATTGCTTTTGAACTTTTCCCAAGATCTGTCATCTACGGTGTCCATACGCCCCCTCGTCACGGTTCATCCTTGGATCCGGCGGAGGGGGCTATTCGTTTTGTACGTTGGTGTGTAAGTGCGAATGTGCGTAAGAAAGATCCGACCTACGCACGTACGCACCTACGCACGTACGGACCTCCCTATTTTATTGACAATTTCCCCAATCCCGCTTAGGATAGCCCTATTCTATGAACGTCTCCGAGCTCGCCCGGCGCCTGCGCGTCACCCCGAATGAGCTCCTGGATAAACTTCCAGGGCTCGGTTTTTCTATCGGGCGCAAGGCCATTAAGGTCGACGACTATATTGCGGAGAACATCATCCGCAAGTGGCACGAGAACCGGCGCCGTGAGCGGATGCGCTCCTCGCTTTCAAAGCTGCCCGGCGGTCCGGTCGTGCGTGACCCGAGCGCGCTGAAACCCGTAAAGATCCCTGAGGTCGTCATCGTGCGCGACCTCGCGGGCCTTCTCAACCTTCCCGTGACGCGCGTCATCCTGGAACTCATGCGGAACGGCGTCCTTGCCGCGCAGAATGAACGGCTCGACTTCGAGACGGCGGCGATTATCGCGGAGGAACTCGGGTTCAAGGCGGAGCCCGCGGGAGAGGGTGCATCAACGTCAACAAGTGCGAGCGCGAATGCAAGTGCGACGGAGCACGCGGCCGCGGAAGACCGGTTGAAGCAGGCGCTTGAATCCACGACGGACGAGTTGATGATCACGCGGCCGCCGGTCGTCGTTGTCATGGGCCACGTGGACCACGGGAAAACGAAAACGCTCGACGCGATCCGGAAAACGAACGTCGTGGCGAGCGAAGCGGGCGGGATCACCCAGCACATCGGCGCGTACCAGGCCGAGAAGAAAGGGCGGAAGATCACGTTCATCGACACGCCGGGCCACGAAGCATTCACGGTCATGCGGTCGCGCGGCGCAAAGGTCGCGGACATCGCCATCCTTGTCGTGGCCGCGGACGACGGCGTCCAGCCGCAGACAAAGGAAGCGATCAATATCATCAAAGCCGCGGGGCTCCCGTTCATCGTCGCGTTGAACAAGATCGACAAGCCCGAGGCGGACGCGGACCGCGTGCTCGCCCAGCTTTCGGAAAACGGCGTGCAGGTCGAATCCTGGGGCGGCACCGTGCCGCTCGTAAAGATCAGCGCGCTCAAAGGGATGGGCATCGACGATCTCCTTGAGATGATTCTCCTCGTTGCGGACTTGAATGCGGAACGCATCCGCGCGAACCCGAAATCGCTTGCAAAGGGAACGGTCATCGAAGCGCACGTCGACAAGGGCGAAGGGCCGGTCGCGACCGTCCTCGTCCAGTCCGGAACGCTCCATCGGAATGATCATATCGGCATCGGCGGCGCGCTCTACGGCCGCGTGCGCGCGATGCGCAACTGGACGGGGAAATTACTGGACGATGCGCCGCCCGGAACGCCGGCGAAGATCCTCGGATTCAAAGTCGCGCCGGCGGTCGGTGACATCCTTGAAGTCCCGGAAGACCCGAAGAAGCTTACGCAGAAGGTGAAGCAGACGTTCCAGGTCGCAGAATCGTTTACGGCGAAGAAGCAGATCGTTTCGGACGAGGACAAGGAGAAGAAGCAGCTCTATCAGGTCGTATTGAAAGCGGACGTTTTGGGGTCCCTCGAAGCGATTCTCGGGATGCTTGAAAAGATCCGCGACGAGGCCGTGGGCGTCGACGTCATCCAAAAAGGACTCGGCAATGTCTCGGACGCGGACGTTTTGCGCGCCGCGGGCGCATCCAAAGTCGTCTACGCGTTCGGCGTGGTGCCTTACCCGCAGATCGCCGAGATGGCGCGCGACCAGAACGTCGAAATCCGCCAGTACAAGATCATCTACGAACTCTTCGACGACATCGTTGCGGAACTGAACAAAATGCTGAAGCCGGAAATCACGCGCATGGACGTGGGGACGTTCGAAATCGTCGCGATCTTCCGCACCGAGGCCGGACGCATGGTCGTGGGCGGCCGCGTGAAAGACGGCAAGGCCGTGACGGGCGAACGCGCGCGCGCCTGGCGGGGCGAAGAACCGCTCGGCGACGTTGAGATCGAATCGGTCCAGATCGGCAAGCAAAAAGTGAAAGACGCCCCGGCCGGCAGCGAATGCGGCGTCTCCGTGAAAGGGAAAATCAAGCTCCAGGTCGGCGACCGCCTTGAGATTTTCCACGAGGACGTGAAGGAGCGGAAGGTGCAGGTGGGGAAGTGACGGGGAATAGATGGATAGATCGTTAGATGGTTAGTCAGAGAAATCCATCCAACCCTAACGATCTAACCATCCAACGATCCAAACCCTGAATTGAAAGAGACCGTCCGGTGAGGAATCGCGGACGGTCTTTCTTGAAACGGTCGTGCGGAGGGAAGGATCAGGCGGCAGTCGTGTTGGCGTCGGATGCTCCGGGGACCGCGTTTTGCGTCGCCGAGGCGATCGGAGTCCCGTCGTTGCCGCTTGCGGGAGGGGGAGCGTCGGGCGCCGAGGGGAGATTGCGCATCGTTGCCTCGATGAGCCCCAAGATGGTCGCCTTTTCAGCCGGGGTGGCGTGCTGTTCCAGGATTTCGTGCAGCATCCTTGGATCCCTGGAGCAGAGATCGCCGATCGAGGTGAAATCCCTATTGATGAGCATGGCCGCGAGCTTGCGGGAGATCCCGGAAATTTGGTTGACGTGCGTTCTTCTGGTGAAAGGGCTTTGAAATCGTTTATTCGTCATCGTTCCTCCTTGCAGAGAAGATATGCGGAATCAGCCGTTTCGTCAAGAGCCATGGTGTAGTCGTAAAGTCGTATAGTCGTATAGTCGTGGAGTGTCTTAAGAAGCGGACTTTATGACTTCACGACTGTACGACTTTACGACTACCCCCGTCGCTTGCCCATCCTCCTCGTACCCGATACGATGCACCCGCCAATGCCATCACCAACGTATTCATACCCTATGGAAAAGACCTTCACCGATGCCACGTTCGACGCCGACGTCCTTAAGGAAACCAAGCCGGTTTTAGTCGATTTTTGGGCCCCGTGGTGCGGTCCGTGCCGGACCATGGCCCCGGTCGTCGAGGAGCTCGCGAAGGAGCTCGAGGGGAAGGCGGTCATCGGCAAGCTGAACGTCGATGAGAATATCCAGACGGCGAACGCGTTCAACGTCCAGTCGATCCCCACGTTCCTCATCTTCAAGGACGGCAAGGTCGTCGGGCAGTACGTGGGCGTCAAGGAGAAGTCGGAGTTGAAGGAGGCGATTCTTAAGCAGGTGTAGTAATTTATTGCCATGGTTCCTACGAATTACGAATTGTACGAATATACGAATATACGAAAGGGGCACAAATAGACGAACGGCGTGCCATAACCCCTATTGATTCGTCATTCGTACATTCGTATATTCGTACAATTCGTAATTCGTAGGAACCAGATAAAAAGTTATTCCATGCGTATGAGGAACGTCATCATCATCGGCTCCGGCCCCGCCGGCTACACGGCGGCCATCTACGCGGCGCGCGCCGACCTCGCGCCGCTGCTTTTTGAAGGGATGGAACCGGGCGGGCAGTTGACGACGACGACGGAGGTCGAAAATTATCCCGGTTTCCCCGACGGCATCCTCGGCCCGGATCTCATGGAGACGCTGAAGAAGCAGGCGCTTCGGTTTAAGGCGGAAATCAAGTCAGAGACCGTCTCATCTGTTCTGCGCGAGCACGATGGGACGTTCATCGTGGTCTCGAAAGACGTCGAATATCCAACGAAGACGATCATCCTTGCGATGGGCGCGACCGCCCGACGCCTCGGCATCGAATCCGAGAAGGCGCTCTACGGCAAAGGCGTCTCCGCATGCGCGACCTGTGATGGATTCTTCTTTAAAGGGAAGAAGGTCATCGTTGTCGGCGGCGGGGATACGGCGATGGAAGATGCGCAGTTCCTCACGCGCTTTGCGGAGTCGGTGACCATCGTCCACCGCCGGGATGCCTTGCGCGCCTCGAAGTTCATGCAGGAGCGCGTGCTCAAGAATCCGAAGATCACCGTCATGTGGAATACGGTCGTCACGGAGGTTCTCGGCGCCGATGTCGGCCACGTCACGGGCGTCCGGTTGAAGTCGACAATCGATGATAAGATGGGAGAGATGGCGATCGACGGCGTGTTCGCCGCCATCGGGCACGAACCGAACAGCGCGATCGTGAAAGGGGTCGTCGACCTTGATGACAAGGGATACGTGAAGGCCGTGAGCGGGACGTCGCGGACGAACGTCGAAGGGATCTTCGCCTGCGGCGACCTCCAGGACCCGCACTACCGCCAGGCGATTACGGCCGCGGGGTCGGGGTGTATGGCGGCGATTGATGCGGAGCACTATTTGGCCGGGATGGAGTAGTCGGCGATAGATGATGAACGTCCCTTGCCCGGAAAAAAACAATCGTTTTGTCATCCTGCGAAGCCGCGTTTGACGCGGCGAAGCGGGATCCCTTTCCAGCCGATGACTTTTTCGAGGCAGAGGAGCTGCGGTATGATGGGGAGATCTCGAACGCATCTTCGGAGAACCTCTGTGTATTCATGATTCCGCGTGAGTAGATGTGTCCGTTCAGTTTGAAAGGGATCCCGCTTCGCAGGATGACAAAATGATTGTTTTTGCCCATCTGAATTTTTGATTTTTTTCCGTCACCAAACCCCGCCATGTCTTATCTCTCTTCCGTCCTCTCAACGCTGAAAGCGGCCGCGAAGACCGCGGGCATTTCCGACGACGCGCTCGCACGCCTCTCGCAGGCGAAGCGTGAGGTCTACGTCCATTTCCCGGTGACGCGCGATGACGGGTCGGTCGAGCTGCTTGAGGGGTATCGCGTCCAATGGAACGATGCGCGCGGGCCGTTCAAGGGCGGGATCCGGTTCCATCCGGACGTCTGCATCGACGAAGTCCGCGCGCTTGCGTGCGCGATGACGATCAAGTGTGCGGTCGTCGGGATTCCGTTCGGCGGGGGAAAAGGTGGCGTCGTCATCGACGCGAAATCGCGGACGCCGGCGGAGCTTGATCGCGCGATGCGCGGGTACGCGCGGGCGATCGCGGACGTCGTAGGTCCGGAGAAAGACGTTGCCGCGCCGGACGTCAACACGAATGCGGCGCTGATGGATGCGTTCGCGGATGAGTACGCGAAGATCGTCGGACATCCGTCGCCCGCCGTTGTGACCGGGAAACCGATCGGGAAAGGCGGATCCGCGGGACGCGGCGGGGCAACCGGACGCGGCGCATTTCTTGTTTTCCGTGTTATTCGAGAAAAGATGGAGCTTGATGAAGAGACGGCATCCGTCATCATCCAGGGGTTCGGGAACGCGGGGCAGGAAATCGCGCGCCAGTTTGACCATCATGGCTACCGGATCATCGCCGTGTCGGATTCAAAGGGCGCCATCCATCACGAGAAAGGGATCGACCTCAAGGCGCTCCTCGCGCACAAGGCGGCGACGGGCTCGGTCATCGGCTTCTCCGGCGCGGACGATATCGACCCGCTGACGATGCTCGAACTCCCCTGCGGCGTCATCGTTCCGTCGGCGCTCGAGAACGTGATCACCGCGCAGAATGCGGAGCGCGTTGATGCGAAACTCATCCTTGAAGTCTCAAACGGCCCCACGACGACCGAGGCGGATGTCATCCTCCGCCGGAACGGCATTACGGTCGCGCCCGACGTCCTCGTCAATGCGGGCGGAGTGACGGTCAGCTCGTTCGAGTGGATCCAGGACCGCGAAGGCGTCACGTGGAACGAAGAAGAAGTCGAGGAACGTCTCGCGACGACGATGCGCGCGGCGGCAGGCGACGTGTGGGATTACGCGTCGACGCGCGGGATCACGCTCCGCGACGCGGCGTACGCGCTCGCGGTGGAGCGGATTGCGACGGCAGGGGGCTAGTCGTGAGTCGTGACTCACGAGTTGTGAGTTCGGTCGGACTCACGACTCGTGACTCACGACTTCTTGACATTCTGACCCCGTTTGATACGCTCGTTTCACTTCGACAACAGAAGAACAACGAAAGGGAAATACGCCATGCACGTTGGATTCGATTGGGGCACATTGGTTTTCGGTGCCGTCGGCGGGGTCACCGGGTACATCTTGACCGCGCTTCTGCTTGTGCTATATCTGCGAGCCGAGGAGCCGAAGGATTGGACTGATTTTTGGAGTTTGGTCCATAAGCATCTCATGAAAGGAAATGCGCTGGCGGCGAATGCCGTTATCGCGAAGTATTACAGGAGCCACCCCGGGGCGAGCAAAGACGTTCTTAACCTCAAATGTCACAGTCTTCAACCGGGGAAGAATCTCGCGTTCCTTTCGCTTCCGTCGCAATCAAGCTTGATGGGAATGGACGCGTTCCGCGTCGACCTCTCGTTCGCCAGTCTTCCGGCAGTCGACTTGGATGGTGCCAAGCTGATGTCTTCGGTTGCTCATCGCATGACCGCCCACGGCGCGCGTCTAAGAAAAGCATCGCTCAACGAGGCCAAGTGGACGGACGCGATGCTCGACGGCGCAATGATGGACGGCGCACAGCTCGGTCGCGCCGACCTGTCCGGGGCCGCGCTCTTCGGGGCAAGCCTCCGCGGCGTTTCGGTGAGCGAGACGGTGTTTAAAAAAGCGGATCTCCGGCGCTCGGATCTGACGGGCGCGGAAGGGAACGGAACGGATTTTGAGAGCGCCAATCTTACGTTCGCCGCGCTCGTCAATGCCTCGCTTCCGGAAGCGTCGTTCAAGGATGCGAATTTGTCAGGTGTTGATGCCCGGGGCTGCAACCTGGATGGGGCGGATATTTCCGGCGCGAATCTCGAAGGGTTCATGTTCGATGAACATACGCACGTCACGGGCGTGAATCCCGTCGGTGCGAAGAACGTTCCGCCGGTTCTACTGGAGAGGATCATGAGTGAGCTTCAAAAAACGGTGAACGTCGCTCCGGTCGCCAAAGAGCCGGACCCCGAGCGGGGTCCTCCTCAAGGGACTCCGCCGAAAGCGGGAGACGATCAGCGGAAGCCGCCTCGACCGGCAACCGCGTCCGGGTCGGCCGCGAAGCAGGTCGTCGCCCAAGCGTGACGTTATCCGTTTGCCCTTTGCCACTTCAAGAAAGCGCGTCGCATCCGACCCTCGGTTGCGGCGCGTTTTTCGTTCGGAAGAGCAGGGGAGTGGCGTAGAGCTTAGGGCTGAGAGCTAGGGGCCAGACAAGAAATCATTCCGGCCCTCAGCTCTAAGCCCTTAGCCCTCAGCCTTTTCATCCATTGACGCCCCCGCAGAAAAGCGTATTATTCGCACCTTCAGCATCGCACATTTCGCACATTCCACAAACCAAGGAGGTACCGGCCATGACAACGAATGGGCAGGGGGGAGCGCTGGGGATTGCACCTGCTCAAGAACGCGATCGGGAGTCGGTGGCACCGGGGAGCTACGTCATCGAGGTCTGGGACCTTCCCGACCGCGTCAAACTGCCGCTCATCGAGAAATTGGGGTTTTTTGTCAACACGTTCGATGGTGCGGAGACGCTCGTCTATCCGTACATCGAGTCCGCAACCTCGTTCGGCGTCGTCCATGGGTCGGTGAAGCGGGCCTATGAAGGGGATCTCATCGAGTTCCATTTTTTCGATGGGCTCGGGCTGTTCGTCTTCGAGTCGGGGACGCGGTACGGCGAGGACGCCGAAGAGGAAGTCCGGTCGCGCGTCGTCGAAACGATTGACCAGGGCGGTGAAGTTTCGGGCGAGCCGCAGAGCGGTCCTCCGGTCGTGTACCGGCATTATGTTCGTGGGATCGCGGTCATTCCTAAAGAGGACTGGCTTGCGAGTTACAGACAGCTGGACGAAGGGCGTCCGTATGCCATCATCGGCAGGCAGAAGATTCGGATCGAGGTTCGCTTTCCGCCGCCTTCAATCACGCCTCCGAAGGACGAAGAGCCGACGACTCCTGCCGAGCCGGCGTCGAAGCCCGGATCGACTCCGCCGTCGTCGCCGCGTTCCGAGCGGCCCGCGGCCCGGCCGAGCGCCAAGAAGCCGCCCAAGCAGCCGAAAGTCGTTCTCCATTTCGTGAGCGGCGACGCGCGGATTTCCGAGGAGCACGAGTTTCAAATGGATTGCGCCTTTGTCCCGATGCGCATGACGGGCGAAGTCCGCGTATACTTCCTCCGCGGCGACGCGCTCTCGAAGTGGGTCTACAAGCGCTAACGTGAAGCGCCGTTCGGCGAGGGGTTCTCCCTCCCGAACGGCGCTCTTTCATTTATCGGACTATTCAGAATTGAAAAACATTAATTGCAAAGAGGATTGTTAAATTGTTTGATTGTTTGATTGTTTGATTGTTGGACTCCACTGAGAGATAGCAATCAAACGATCAAACAATCAAACAATTTAACAATCCACCTCGCCGACCGGATTGTTTTTTAGAGTGAGATTATCTCTATACCCGTTCCCCCCGCCCGACTCTCGCCCGGACCGACTTCCAAAGTTCGTCGGCGAGGAGGACGGTTGCGCCGATGCCGAGCGAGAGCCACCAGGCCGTGATCGAGATCGGTGCGACGTGGAGGACGGTCGAGAGGCTGCCGCCCATGAGCGCGAGGACCGTAAGGACGATGACGAGCGTGACGGTTCCGAAGAGCGTGGCGTTCCCCATCGGGTCCATCGTGAACGCCGAGCGCGTTGCGCTTCGCGCGGCAAACGCGGCCCAGCACTCGGTCACCGTGAGCGAAGCGAGGAGGATGCCGTGCTGGACGGACGCGGTTCCCGAGGCCATGAGGGCGTACGCGTACATGCCGAGCCCGACGATCCCCATGAGCCCTCCCAGGAAGATGATCCGCTCCCACGTGTCGCGCGTGAGAAGCGCGTTGCGGGGCGGCTTCGTGTGGCCGCCGTGCGAGGGCTCGAGCGCAAGCGCGATGAGCGGGAGGCCGTCCGTGATCACGGAGAGCCAGATGATCTGGACGGGGAGGAGCGGCGTGGAGAGTCCGAAGAACATGGCCGCGCCGATCACGGAGATTTCCATGACGTGCGTCGAGAATACGTACGTTAGCGCCTTCTGGACGTTCGCCACGACGGAGCGCCCTTCCTGCACGGCGTCGATGATCGTGGCGAAGTTGTCGTCCGTGAGGACGAGATCCGCGGATTCGCGCGCAATGTCCGTGCCCGACCGGCCCATGGCGATCCCGACGTCGGCCGCGTGCAATGCGGGCGCGTCGTTTACGCCGTCGCCCGTCATCGCGACGAGCTTCCCGTCCGCGCGCGCCGCCGCAATGAGCCGCATCTTCGTTTCCGGCGTGGACCGCGCAATGACGCGCGCGGTCCGGAGGACGCGGGCAAGTCCGGCGTCGTCCATCCGCGCGAGCTCCTCGCCGCGGACCACGTCGTCGCGGCGCTTCGTGAGCCCCACGTCCTTCGCGATCGCGAACGCCGTGTCCGGGTGGTCACCCGTGACCATGATGACCGTGATGCCGTGCGTGCGGCACCAGGCAATCGCCGCGTTCGCTTCCGGTCGCGCTTCGTCGCGCAGCCCCACAAATCCCTCGAACGTCCACCCGTCGGCGTCCGCATCAACCTGATCCTTCGGCGAGGACGCGAACGCGATGACGCGGAGCGCCTCCGTCGTCATCGTGCGGAGCGCCTCTTCGGCCGCCGCGCCGTTCGAGCCGCATGCCGAGAGGATGCGTTCCGGACTCCCGGCGAGGACGCTCATGACCGACCCGTCTTCGTGCTTTGCGACGACCGCGCGCGTCCGTGATTGCCCGTCGAACGGGCGGACGCGCGTCTGGACCGGGATCGGAATGCCGAGCGCGCGCGGGAGGTCGAAGAGCGCGAGGTCGATCGGATCAACGCCCTTCACGGGCGTCCGCGCATCCGACGACGCGGCGGGGTCCGCGACCGCCGCGACGATCGCCGCGAACCGCCTGATCTCTCCGCACCGGTTGTCGCAGTTGACCGTGCCGCCGCCTTCCTCGGTGATCGCCGCCGTGGTGCCGTCGGCGAGCCGGATGGCGCGGGCGCGAAGCTCGTTCTTCGTAAGCGTTCCCGTCTTGTCCGTGAAGATGACGTCCACGCCGCCGAGCGACTCGACGGCCTGGAGTTCGCGGACGATTGCGTTCCGCCGGCTCATCTTCCGGACGCCGTTCGCGAGGACGATCGTGAGAACCGCCGGGAGCCCTTCGGGGATGATCGCGACGACGAGCGCGAGGATGACCATGATCGACGTGATCACGTCGCGGCCGATTGCGATCGAAGCGATGAGGAAGACCGCGCCGATGATGGAGATGGCGATGAGGACCTGGTGCGAGAGCGTCCGGACGCGCCCGACGAGCGGAGGGTCCGGACGCCGTGTCGTGAGCGATGCGGCAATCTTTCCGAATTCGGTCTCCGCGCCCGTCGCCGAAATCGCGAGGAGCCCGCTTCCGGCCACGACGTTCGTCCCCGCGTACGCCGCGTTGCGGATGTCCGTCGGAAACGCGCCGGAGCGGAGTTCGACGGGATCGTTCGTTTTTGAAACGGGAATCGATTCGCCGCTGATCGCGGATTCGTCCACGCGGAGTTCGTTCGCGCCGATCCACCGGCCGTCCGCGGGGATCCGGTCGCCCGCCGAGAGTGCAACGACGTCGCCCGGCACGAGCTCGCCAATCGCGCACGTGCGCGGGCACCCGTCGGAGATGCATCGCGTTTCAAGGACGACGTGTTCGCCGAGCGCCGCGAGCGCGTGGTGCGCGCGGGCGCCGTAGTAGGTGCCCATCCCGGCGTTTACGATGACGACCGCCGCAATGAAGATGGCGTCGCTCCGTTCGCCCATGATGAACGCCACGCCCATTACGCCGAGGAGGAGGAACACGAACGGGCTCGCGAATTCCTTCAGGAAGCGGACGGCGAGCGGCGTTCCGGGTTTTGCAGGGAGCTCGTTCTTCCCGAAGCGGACAAGCCGGTTCGCGCGTTCGTCCGCCCCCAGTCCGCCCGCCGCCGACCCGAGTTTCTTCAGCACGGCGTCCGCCGACAGCGTCGCCAGCTCGTTCGGATGGATATGGCGCGTGAGCATGCTGGCTATTGTAGCAGTTGCTCTCCGGTTACGGATGACGGCGGCATTGTGAGGGCGCGAGCGTCCTGGGGGAAGTCGTGAAGTCGTACAGTCGTACAGTCGTGGAGTCTCTTAGAGGAACTTCACGACTGTACGACTGTACGACTTCACGACTTCCCCCATCAGATACGCTATACTTCTCTAAGATGACACGCTCCGGTCGAATCCTCCTCACGGCGGCCTTCGGATGGGCCGTTTTTGCGATGCCGGCGTTCGCGACGGCGACCCGGCCGGTTCCGGTCCGCCCCGAGCACGCGCGGACGTCAACGGTCACGATTTGGGACGACCGGTTTGCGTCAAAACGGACGTTCGAGACGTTTGAGAAGACGTACCTCGCCGGCGCGTTCCTCGCCGCGGGCGACGTCGATGGCGATGGCATCGAGGAACTCATCGTCGGCTCGGGGCAGGGCCGTGCGCCGGAAGTCCGCGTCTACGCGGCCGACGGGACGGAGAAGTCGCATTTTGCTCCGTATCCGGCATGGTTTACCGGAGGCGTCCGCGTTGCGGCGGGGGATCTCGATCGCGACGGGAAAGCGGAGATCGTGACGGCTCCGGGTCCGGGCATCGCGCCCGAGGTCGGCGTCTACGACGCGAACGGCAAACGGAAACTCGCGCCCGCCGGCGCGTACGCGTACCAAAAAGACTTCATCGGAGGCGTCCGCGTCGCGGTCGGAGATTTTGACCGCGACGGCACGGTCGACATTGCGACGGCTCCCGGTCCGGGTGGCGGTCCGCATATCCGGTTCTTTGACGGGGGCATGAAGGAAGAATCGCGCCTCGACTTTTTCGCGTACGACGCGTCCATGCAGGATGGCGTGACGCTCGCGACGGTGCGGACGCCGTGGGGCCCCCAGCTCGTCACCGGCGTCGAGAGCTGGTCCGAGCCGCTCGTGCGCCGGTACTCGTTCGATGCGAACGGTGCGCGGCTGGATAAAGAGTTCTACGCGTTCGCGACATCATCGCATGCGGGCATCGTCGTCGGCGCGTATGACCTCGATCATGACGGGATCGATGAGATCGTGACCGCGGGAAACGGCGGGACAATTCCCGAAGTCCGCGTCTATGACCTCTACGGGACGCTCTACCAAAAAGCACTCCTCCAGGATCCGTCGTACCGCGGCACGCTCTCATTCGCCGAGCTTGATGCGGATCGGGACGGCGTGGACGAGCTCGCGAGCGTCGCCGTCCTCCCGACGACGATCGGGCCGACGGACATCGAGAAACAGATCCGCGTGGACCTTTCGGACCAGCGACTCTACGCGTACGAGCGCGGACGGATCGCGAAGACGTACTTCATCTCGTCGGGCATCCCGCGCCATCCGACACCGGACATGACAACGAGCGTCCGGGCGAAAATCGCCGTGAAGCGGTATACGTGGGTCTACGGGAACAACAATCCGGACAACTACGACCTCCCGAACGTGAAATGGAACCTCCAGATCGCGGACCACATTTTCATCCATTCGGCGTACTGGCACCACAACTTCGGCTACGTCATGAGCCACGGCTGCATCAACGAACCGATCCCGGAATCGAAGTGGCTCTACGATTGGGCCAGCGTGGGCACGTACGTCCAGGTGGCGCATTCGTTCCCGCCGAGCAATGTTGAGATTGCGAGCAAATGATGGGGAGTCGTAAAGTCGTACAGTCGTGAAGTCGTAGAGCTCTCTTTAAGAGGCCTTTACGACTTCACGACTGTACGACTTTACGACTTCACGATGACGCTCACCGTCTTCCCCTGCGCCACGTACCCGAGGATCTGCGTGATGTCTTCTTTTGCGTGATCGTTCGCGACCTGGATGAGTTCCGGTTTCTGCGCGGCGTCTTCGGCGGTTTTCGAGAGGAGGGCGAGCGCGTCGTTGTAGCCGTCATCCGAGTTGAGGAGGCGCTTGAGGATTCCCTGATTATTTTTCAAATCAATCGGGCCGACGAGGTGCGAGTCAAAGAGTTTCGCCGACGGGATGCGGACCGTGACC
The DNA here is from genome assembly GCA_963835915.1 of Candidatus Uhrbacteria bacterium. Classification (GTDB taxonomy): domain Bacteria; phylum Patescibacteriota; class Patescibacteriia; order 2-12-FULL-60-25; family 2-12-FULL-60-25; genus 2-12-FULL-60-25. The sequence goes on along the minus strand of CAWIHE010000003.1, from coordinate 59,437 downwards.
GTGTTCGACGCGTTGTCGACCGTGACGTCGTCCGCCGTCATCGAGCCGAGATCGACGCCGAGGTTTACTTCCATCGTGCCGCGCGCCTCGATGGTCTGCCCGAAGAAGAAGTCGCTGAACGCGTTCCCGCTTGAGCGGTCGATCGTGACCGGCGTGTCGAACACGTACGTCTGGCTCACGAGGACCCCGCGATTATGGAGCGCGGTCAAAATGACCTGCGCGTTCACGGTCTCGGCCGGTTTCGGTTTCGGCGTGAACAGGCGATAGCCCACATAGAGGCCGGATCCGAAAAAGAGGATGATCCCGATGAGGGACCAGACGAGGATAACGCGGAAACGCTGCATATGGAGTCAGTGTACGTCAGGAAGGGCACAGAGCATAGAGCACAGAGCATAGGGCACAGAGCATAGAGCACAGGGTTAATTCTTGTCGTCCCTCTGTGCTCTATGCTCTGTGCTCTATGCCCTAAAAAAGCGCCGCAGGAGGGGAGATTCCTGCGGCGCGGGAGGCTTATTCGTCTGGAGAAGGTTCGAGCGACCTGAGGAGGTTGTCGTTTGAAAACGTTTTCCGTTCAATGCGCCGCCACTGGTTTGGGGAGCGCGACGTGTCGTACGGGCAGACGGAGCGGACCCAGCCGAGGTACACGGACATGTTCGTATCGTGCGGATCGTGCGGATCCTGACGGCGCGTGAAGTGATGGACCTGGCAGTTGTGCGTGTGGTCGAGCGGGTTTTTTGAGCGCCTGATCCGGTTGTATTCCGCAATCGGCATATCTTCGAGCGTCATGCTGAAGGCGTCCATGACCTCGCCGTGCGTCACGACAATGACGCGCTTTCCATCGAATTCGCGATGGAGGAGGTTGAGGAACAGGTTCACGGCGAGACGCGTCTGGATCATCGAGGCGCCGCCGGGCGGCTGCCACGTGTATGGATCCCGCCGTTTCGCCTCCATGGATTCGGGAAAGCGGCGGTCGCGTTCCACGCGCGTCATGACGTCGATGAGCCCGCGGCTGCGGTCAATGAGGAGCGAGTTCGTCCGCCATCGCGCATCCGGAAGATTGAGGAGCGCGGCGCTTTCGCGCGCGCGGAGGTACTCGGACACGAAGTAGCCGTCAAAGCAGTCGCCGATATTCTCACGGATCCATTCGCCGGCGCGTTCCGAGTATTTGTGCCCTTCTTCCGTGAGCCGCCACGAGGAGCTGTGGCGGGCAAGAAATTCGGGCGTAAAATGTCCGTCATCGCCGTCTCGCGATGCACAGATCGCTACGTTCCCTTCGGACTGGCCGTGTCTTAGTAAGACGAGTTCTTTCGGCAGTGGCATGTTGAACCCCGATGGTCCCCCATCCAAGGTTGGTATGAATGAGCAAGGAGAACGGTAGGTCCGCGCTTTGAGAGCGTCAAGCGGGGGAGGAGGGGATGAGTGGATGAGTAGATGAGTGGGATAAGAAAGAAAACGCGAGGCAAGGATTCGCATTTTGCCTCATCCATTCAGGATGAGTCCCACTCAACCACTCATCTACTCATCCACTCAACGAAAAGCGCCGCAGGAAAGGAGTTCCTGCGGCGCGGAGCCAGACGTGGCTTTAGGGAATGTCGTCGAAGATGCGCGGGCGTTCGCACGCGTACTTGAGGAGCTGGTCGTTCGTGAATGTCCGCCTCGTGATGCGTTTCCACGGGGTGACCGGGTTTTCCGACAGTGGGCGGATGGCGCGGACCCATTCGAGGTACGGTTCGACGATGCCCATGTCGGGATTTTGGCGGGAGTACTGAATGATCTGTCCGTTCCAGATGGTGTCGAGCGGGTCATCCGACTGCTTCATCGCGAGATAGTCGCGCTGGGTCTTCCGTTCAAGGCGAAGGATGGCTCCTTCGATGAGCTCGCCATGGGCGACGATGATGACGTCGCCGCCTCCGCTTCCGCGGTGGAGCGTCTCGAACACGCGATCGGCGCGCATGGCCACCGTTGCCATCGTTTCTCCGCCGCCCGGGGGCTTTGCGTGAAGCGGGTTGAATGCCATCTGTTTCAGGACGTGGCCGTATTGGCTTTCGAGTTCTGCCTGGGTCAGCGTCTCGAGCAATCCGCGGTCGCGTTCACGCAGGTTGAGGTCAACGTACCACGTTGCGCCGGGGAGACGGAGGAGCGCCGCCGTTTCCTGCGCCCGGACATAGTCCGAAACGTAGTAGTGCGAGAACGGGCCGGGATGGTTGGCCTGAAGCCATTCGCCTGCCGCGATCGCCTGTTTTTCACCGGTCGCCGTTAATCGGACATCGGACGTGTGCGTCGCCCGAAATTTCGGCGTCATGAGGCCGTTATCTCCGCGCCTTGATCGTCCGTGCGCCTTGTTTGCTTCGGATTTTCCGTGGCGGACGAAATACAGATTCTCGGGCATTGTCATCTGCCTTCTCCTTGTGTGAAGGTTCCGCTGCGAGTTCACCATGATGCCGGGAGAACGTCAAGCTGGATGAGTGGTTGAGTAGATGAGTAGGTGAGTGGGGATCAAAGGAATCCCACTCATCCACTCATCTACTCAACCACTCATCCAAAAGCGCCGCAGGAGAGGAATTCCTGCGGCGCGAGCGAAACGAAGAGCGTGCTACGGGCCCCCGCGTTCAATCCTCGTCCACGGCATTTTCGGGACGTCCGGGTTCATGGGGTCGATCATGCGGACCCAGATGACGCCGGGAGGTTCGATGACGCGCGCGACGGGATTGATCCGCGTGTAGTGCGTGATCTGCGCGTACGCGGATCTGTTTTGCGGATCGTTGTACGCCGCGTTGAACGCGTCGGGCGCCATCCCCTCGAAGAGGACGCGGAACGCCCAGCGGATGTCGCCGTGCGTCACGAAGATCGCGCGCTTCGGCTTCATCCTTCGGGTCCGTTCGATGACGTCGTTGATGCGTCCGCCGACGACCTCGACGAACGATTCGCCGTTCGCGGGCTGCCAGCCGAAGGGATCGCGCATGAAGGCCGCGTAGTCTTCCGGGAACAGCTGTTCGTGGAGGACTCTTCCCAGCGAATCGACGTCGCCCCAGTCCCGTTCGCGGATGCCGGATTCGAGCGCCCATGCCGCGCCCTTCAGGCGCAGATGTTTCGCCGTCTCCCGCGTCCGGACGTACGGGCTGATCCGGCAGCAGTCGAAGAGGACGCGCGGAAGGCGCTCGCCGTTCAGGCTGAATTCATGCGCGTGCGCGATGAACCACGCGCCGGCCGCCCTTGCCTGGAGGATGCCGGCTTCTTCCAGCGGCCATGCCGTCGTGTCCGACGCGCGGACGATCCCGAGCGCATGCTCGCGCGTGCAGCCGGCTCGCCGACTCGATCTCGTCCATCACCGAATTTCCAAGAGATTTTCCATGCCGCACGAGGACGACATGGAACGCCGGCAGCGGCCAGCGGATGTCGTCGCGTGCATTGTCCACGGATGCCTCCGGGGTTGAAGGTACAGGGCGGTTATAGCGGAAGACGGGAGGGCGGTCAAGCGGCACGCGGCATGCGGATGCGCGGCACGCGGTCGCACGGGTTGGCGTTTTGGACGGAGGGCGTGACCGCGTGCCGCGCACCGCATAACCGCGTAACCGTCCGCATGCTATCCTCTCTATCATGCGCAGACTCGCCGGGGCCCTCGCCATCCTCATCCCGCTTGCGCTCCTCGTCGGTGCCGGATGTTCAGGCGGAGATTTCACCTCGCAAGGCGGATCGCCCTCCGCGCCGCAGACGGTCAGCAACGGAAGCGGGATCGGCGGAAGTCTCCAGCCGACGCCATAATTGATATGTCATTCGAATGGCCTATGCCACCATCTCAAGAACGCGAATCCGGTTCAGTACAAGAAAATTACACCGGTATTCCCAAAATTAAGGACAAAGATTTTAAGGTCGCGTATGTTCGTTCAAGCGGTCCCGGAGGGCAGAAGACGAACAAGACGAGCACGAAAGCATTCGCGCGGTTGCCGATCGACGATGTCGGGTTTTCACCCGAGCAATTACGTACGCTTAAGACGAAGCTCGGAGGCCATATCAATGAGGAGGGAATGCTGTGGGCGGACTGCGACGTGCATCGGAATCAGAAGCAAAACAAGGCTGAAGTGATCCTTCGGATGCGCGGATGGATTGCGGAGGCGCTAAAGCCGGAAATACCGCGCGTCCCTACAAAGCCGACGAGAGCGTCGCAGGAACGAAGAGTCCAGGAGGAGATGAATGAGAGACGAAAAAATGCAGAGAGGCGCGCCGGGAGACAGATCGGCAAGAGCAAGGGAGATGAGTATTGAAGAGGACTCGTTAGCTTTGGGGTGCATTGACAGGCTGGGCGTTTTCGAGTATTCTCACGACGTCTTTTCGTTGCGTCGGGCGTCGGATTTCTTTCATCCCGACGCAACGACGCCCGACGCCCGACGCAACGAACCACGGCCCGTTCGTCTAGTGGTTAGGACATCAGGTTTTCATCCTGGTAACAGGGGTTCGATTCCCCTACGGGCTACCACCCTTCACCCCCGCCGCAACGGCGGGGGTTTCGGGTGGCGCGGCCAATCTTTTTAGATTTGCTTTCTAGATGGCAAGTGAAGGGTGGTCCCCCGAAGCCCCGCCGCGGGGCGAAGGAGGACTCGCCTGTACGACGACTGGGCTTGTAGAATTGATTTTCAAAGAACCCGCCAGCCCAGAGTCTGGGTGGCGGGTTTTGGGAGTCGGGGTGAGTCCGTTCAGATTGGCTTTGCGTAGGGAGCCATGGCTTTCAGGAGGGGCTCGGCGACGACGTATCGTTCGCCGTCTTTGGTTAGGTAGCCTTTTGCGATCCTAACGAGTTTTGGCCTCCCCATGTCGTTCAGGCGTACTTCGCCACCATCGACCATGGCATCTAGGATTTGTCGTTCGGCGTCGATCGGACGGTGATCACACTTGGCAACGTATTCGTCCCAGCTGAACGGTGTCCATGCATCGGGGTTCATTTTGAACTGGGTGATGGCGATGCAGGTGAGGAACATCTCCAGTTGAGCGTCTCCAAAGACGCTGTCAACAAAGCTGGAACGACGTACATGTCGAGGATAGATGGCGGAATCGGTCACGGGGTACTCCTGGTGAATGGTTAAAGGTAATGGTCTCTCATCATGGAAGGTGCCGTGCGTCATTCTAATATCATTTTTTATGGGTTTTGTCAACCCCGAACCCCGTTTATTTTTCAAAGAACCCGCCAGCCCAAGTGTCTGGGTGGCGGGTCTTCGAGTAGAGGGATGGTGCTAGACGGCGTCGCTCTCGGCGGCGTCCTGGTCGGGCTCCCAAAGGACTTCTTCGTACCGGAGATCCGGTTCGATGACGGTCCCGGCGGAAGTCTCTCGGTGGACGAGCGGCGCGGCCGTGATCAGGGCGATCTCCGGACGCCTCTCGAACTCCGGTTGCGTGACGAGACGGAGCGTTTTGGCGCCGGTCCCGGCTCCGGGAAAACCGGGCCGTACCTCGTTTGTTCGGAGGACGGAATTGAGGAAGTCCGGGATGGAATTCAGGTGGACCTTCTGGCCCGTCGGCGGGTACGATTGGCCCCTCGTCTGTTTCCAGTTAATCGTGACCCACACGTACAGGTGAACGCACGCGCGCGGCTCCGGCGGACGGAGTCTCCCGACGATACTTGTGATCGTTCCCATCGGATTTCTCCTTGTAGCTGGGGTGGAGTTGCGAGTTGCCGGCAATATTTCAGCGGCAACGAAGTTTGAAATTGCCCGCACAACATACCAGAAAACGCGGGCGGCGTCAAGGGGGTGGGGAAGTCACGAGTCACCCCCCCTCGCTGAAGCTTCGGGGGGCGGGCGGGTCACGAGTTGAGTCGTTGAGAGGTTCGTTAAAGGTCTTGACGGGCGAAGAGAAAGATGGTACATCGGCTCTTCGCCGCTTCGACATCCAAATCTCTTCATGGCTCAAAAAAGCCGTGGAACAAGCGTCAAAAGGAGAAGACGAAATGTGGTGGAACCCATTTGCGCGGCGTTCAGAGAGATCCGCCGGGGAGCGCGCGCAGCCGGATCTTGATCAGCTGCTGCCGGCGCCGGAGTCCGAAGGTGAATCGACGGAGCGTCAGACGTTCTCAATGGTGAACGTGGTACGCCTCGAGTCGCTTTCCGCGAAGGTCGTGATCATGCCGGGAGCGAAGATGGAGGTCGCTATTCGCGGCCCCCGCGGCCTCGCGGGCATCGTCATGCGGCGCCATGGTCGGGAGTTCTTCATCCACGGCCAAAAACATGACGGATCGAAAGGCGTCAGCATCACGGCGGGCAACATCCAGGCGTCTGGCATCAGGGCCGGAGGGTCCGTCAGTCTCACGTCGGGCGGTGAGAGTGGAGGCGCGTCGGTTGTGATGGACGGGGGTGCCGACCATCTCGCGATTGCCATCGCCGTGCCATTGGGTACCGCCATCAAACTCGTCAACGTCTCGGGCGAGGTCAGGATCGGCGACGTGAACGGCGAGCTGACCGTCAATTCGGGCGTCGAGACGACCATCTCGTGCGGCCGGACGCGAAGTCTGACGGTCGTTGTCTCGCATTGCAAGACGCGCCTGGAGGTCCTCGAAGTGACGCCGGGTCCGATCATCATCAGGAACGACGGCGTCGGCAACATCACGATCCGCGGCGGCCGTGTCGACCTGTTCGAAGCGACCGCCGCGAACGTCGGCGCCGTTGCCTACGGCGGCTTCGCGAGAGACGCAACGCTCCGAACGAGCGGCCTCGGCGGCATCCACGTTGCCCGCGTGAAGAGCCAATGCGACGCGGTCCAGTCCGGCCAAGGCCAAATCAAGATTGACCAGCGAGGCTAGCGCACATTTCTTATCAGCCGTACCCGCAGGGACTCGAAAAGCCGTCCCTTCGCAGGTACGGCTTTTTGATTTCCTGTCAACCCCTTTTGACTTTTATCAGGTTTTCCTGTATCATCGCCGGCATGCCAAATACCACCCCCATTCAGCCCGGATTCTATGGCCTTGGGATTGCGCCAAAGCTTCTGGATGTGCTCTATAAGAACAAGTACAAGGTGCCCACGCCGATCCAGGCGAAGTCGATCCCCATCGCGATCGAGGGGCAGGACCTCATTGGCATTGCGCAGACCGGAACCGGGAAGACGCTTGCGTTTGCGATCCCGCTCATCCAGCGGCTCGCGCAGGTGAAGGGGCGCGGACTCGTGATTCTCCCGACGCGCGAACTCGCGCTTCAGGCGGACGAAGTGTTCCGCCAGATCGGGCGCGGAATCGGCCTGCGGACGGCCGTGCTCATCGGCGGCGCGTCGATGCACCTCCAGCAAAAAGCGATCAAGGAGAAGCCGCACGTCATCGTTGCGACGCCCGGGCGGCTCATCGACCACCTTGAGCAAAAGACGATCTCGCTTAGCGACGTCCATATCCTCATTCTCGACGAAGCGGACCGCATGCTCGACATGGGATTCCTCCCGCAGATCACGAAGATCCTTGTCGCCGTGCCGAAGGTTCGGCAAACGATGCTTTTTTCCGCAACGATGCCGGAGAGCATCTTGAAGATCGTTTCAAAGTACATGAAGCTCCCGGTTCACGTGGAAATCGCGCGTTCGGGGACCATGGCCGAACACGTCACGCATGAACTCTACATCATCCAAAAAGACGCGAAGCCGCGGCTCCTCGACAAGATTCTCGCGGAACGCCGCGGATCCGTCCTCGTGTTTTCGCGGACGAAACACGGCGCGAAGAGGATCGCGCGGCAGGTGCGCGACATGGGGCACGCGGCCGCCGAAATCCACGCGAACCGCTCGCTCGCCCAGCGCCGCGAAGCGCTCGACGGGTTCAAGAGCGGGAAGTACCGCGTCCTCGTGGCAACGGATATCGCTGCGCGCGGGATCGACGTGAAGAACATCGAGCTCGTCGTGAATTACGACCTCCCGGACAATCCCGAAGACTACGTCCATCGCATCGGACGGACCGGCCGCGCCGGCGAAGCGGGACACGCGATCTCGTTCGCGACCCCGGACCAGCGGAGCGACATCCGCGACATCGAGCGTCTCATCCGAAAACCGCTTCCGCTCGCCCGCGTTCCCGAACTCCCAGCCGCGCGTCCCGCGCCGAAGTTCGCGCCGCGCGAAGAATCCGATCGCGGATACGGACGTCCATTCGGCAGACCATCGGGACGATCGAGTCAGCGCCCTTCGTATGGAGAACGACGTCCGTACGGCGACCGTCCGTCGGGTCAGCGAAACGCATTCGGTCACGGACGTTCGCAAGGCGGCCAGGGCCGCCGTCCCTCGGGAGGCAATCGTGGAGCATCGGGTCCGAGGACGGTGAAGGTGACGTGGTAGGGGCGCGATTCATCGCGCCCGGTCGTGAGTCACGGGATAAAATAAGAGCGCTCTCGGAGTTCCGAGGGCGCTCTTCGTCGACCGGCCGGGCTTCGTCAGCTGTGCCAGTTGTGAAGAATGGCCGTGCCGCGTTCGATGAATTTCGTCTCCATGCCGTAGTCCGCGCTGGTCTGGAGCGCCAGTTCGGCGGATTCGTACAGCGTGACGGAAATTCGGGGGTCCTCGAACGAGCCGCCTGCAACGAACACGATTTTTTGGAATATCGGCGTCTGGAGCCGAATGCCGTCATCATTCCGATCGAAGACGTATGCGACAGCTTGAGTCCCGAGTTTTTTCTGTTCGGGCGTGATCTCGAAGACAACGGCCTCAATACCTTCACATCGCGGCTCGTGCATGAAGACAAGCGCAAAAACGGGCGAAGTCGGGCGAATCGGTTGCGGATTGACAATGAGCACGCGTCCTCCTTGTGAACGGGAACGGGGAATATGTAACACGAATTAGGCGATCCGTCAATCCCGTCCCGCGCGCCTCACGACTCACGACTCACGACTTCCTCTATGGTATCCTACCTCTCATGCCGAACGAGCCCGCCAAAGCCGACCTCTCGGTTGCCATCTCCGCATCCATCGATGACTTTGCGGCCGGGCAGGTGATGACGGTCAACAAAGCGTTGTTGGACCACTACGGGACGCGGTATATCGTCAACAAGGCCTTCCCGCCCCACCTCTCACTCCTCTTGAGCGGAACCGCGGCTTCCGCCGTGCCGGTCCTGAAGCAGGTCGTGTGCGACTCGGCGAAGAGGTGGAAGGTCATGACCACGACCGCGGTCCGCATTGACCTCGACGCGACGGGGTTCCTCCGGATGGAGTGCAGCGCGAACAATGATCTTCTGGCCGTCCACCGCGAACTCGTCGAAGCGTTCCGGGTCATCCACGAGAAAGACCCGCGCAAGCGCGAGAGCGACTTCAGCCGCTGGACGGAACTCCAGCTCGAAGACGGCAAGATCGTCCGCGACAACTTCAAGCCGCACCTCTCACTCGGCTGGGTCGATCCGGACAACGGCCTCGCCGCGCTCACCATCGCGGAATCCATCCTCAACATCCCATTCCCCGTGGAACTCCGCACGCTTGATCTCGTCGAAGTCGGCCCCGTGAATCAGGTCTGGAACGTGATGACGTCGGAGCCGCTTGCGCGCGGGTGAAGTCAACGAGTCATCTAGTCAACAAGTCAACGAGTGAAGTCGATTAATCGACTTACAAATAGAAGAGCGCACCATCGAGTCGGTGCGCCATGGAGTCGTATCCGTTTGATTATTTTTTTCGGTGCTTGAGAGACGGCCGCAAAATCTTCGTTCCCCCTTCGGCCATCAGGAGTGCCAACTCTTTTTCCCACCAAGCACGCACGGCATCGACGTGATGCGCCGGTCCGGCTTTGCGGAGAAACGCCATCTTTTCTTTGAACAGGGAGTGATGCTTCTTCAAATACGTCGGAGACTGCAGTGCCCAGAGATCGAATGCGAGTACCTGCCGTTCTTTCTCCTTGAGAAACGCGGGATCGAGATAGCGGTTCGCGCTCTGGTCGAAGTCGATCGGGACGATGCGGGCCTTGGGGAAGATGCGGCGCGCAAGCGTGCGCATCCGTCCGGTGCGCGTCGTCTCGCAGAAAAACGTCATCGCGGCGCCGGATAATCTTTTGCGTCGGAGGATCTCTCGCGCAAAGAGGAGATTGTCCAGCGTGGAGAGTGACCGTTGTTCAAGGAGAATCTTCCAGGACTTTGTTCGGGCTTTAGGTCCTTTTCGGTCCACGAGCTTCCGAAATACCTTCTTCATCTCCGTGGCCTCGGTCCTCCGATAGGGCGGAACCATGTCCGTCTTTCCGCCGCTAAGGATGATCGTCGCATTCCATTCGCCCGAACGCGCGCAGGCCTCATAGATTGCGTTGAAGGCCGTCCGAAGGTAGATCGAATAGTGGAGATCGTCTTCGATATCGCGAGGGATGCCGTAGCCGGGGATGAGAAAGACGGGGGTCATAGGATGTGGTGAGCGGTCAAGGTTCATTGTATCTCCTCGGGTAGACCTTAACACTCATAATGAATACTAACAACTAGCCGACCCCTGCGCTATACTTCACTCAAGCCAATTTTATACCCTATGCCCTCCTTCTCTAGCCTCTTCAAACCCGGCCATATCGGGCATATGCCGGTCAAAAACCGGATCGTGATGCCGCCAATGGTGCGGAATTATGCGGATGCCAAGGGTCGGGTGACGAAGAAGTATGTCGACCACATCGTCCGGATCGCCTCGGGCGGGGTCGGGACGATGATTCTCGAGGCGAGTTTCATCTCGCCAAGCGGACGCGGATTTACGCACCAGCTCGGCATCCAAGATGACGGCGTCATCCCGGGTCTGAAGAAGCTCGCGGCCGCGGGGCACAGCTACGGCGCGAAGATCGGCATCCAGCTCTACCATGCCGGACGGCAGACGCTCACGAAGAAGACGGGGGTGAAGATCATGGCGCCCTCGGCGATTCCGGACCCGTTGACGGGCGAGACGCCGCGCGTGATGACGCTCGCGGACATCAAAGAGACGATCATGGCGTTCGCGGACGCCGCGCGGCGCGCGAAGGCCGCGGGGCTCGACTTTGTCGAGATCCACGGGGCGCACGGCTACCTCATCACGCAATTCCTCTCGCCGTTCTCGAACGCGCGGACGGACGCGTACGGAGGATCGGATGAAAATCGATTCCGTTTTTTGAAAGAAGTCTACGAGGCCGTGCGGATGGCGGTCGGGAGCGCGTATCCCGTCACCGTCCGTCTCTCGGGTGATGAACTCGTGAAAGACGGCATCCACATCAACGACACGATTGACGTCGCGAAGCGCCTTGAGAAGCTCGGCGCGGACGCGCTCCACATCTCGGCGGGAAATTACGCGAGCTATGGCGACGGGAAGATGATTCCTCCGATGGCGTCCGAGGAAGGGCCGCTCGTTGAACTCGCCGCGGCGGTCAAGGCGGCCGTGAAGATTCCGGTCATCGCCGTGGCGAAGCTCGGGAATCCGAAATTCGCGGAGAAGGTTCTCGCGGACGGGAAGGCGGATTTCGTCGCCGTCGGGCGCACGCTCCTTGCGGATCCCGAGTGGCCGGACAAGCTGAAGGAGGGGAGAACCGCGGAAGTGATGCCGTGCATTTCGTGCAACCAGGGATGCATCTCACGATTGTTCGCGGAGGAAGACGTGTGGTGCACGGTGAACCCGCGGACCGGACGTGAGACCATGTCGATGGGAAAAGCGAAACGGAAGATGAACGTCGCCGTCTTGGGCGGCGGACCCGCGGGCCTCTCGGCCGCGATGCATGCGGCCGCGCGAGGCCACCGCGTCGTCCTCTTTGAGAAGAGCGGGAAGCTCGGCGGCCAGCTCGCGCTTGCGGGCGCAGCGCCGCATCGCGAAGGGTGGCTCGATTTCCGCGACGCGATGATCCGCGCCGTCCGTCGCCAGCCGAACATCGACATCCGTCTCCGGGCGAACGTCCTGCCCGAGCACCTGAAGAAGGAAAAGATCGACGCGCTCATCGTCGCAACCGGATCCGAACCGGTCATCCCGAAGATCCCGGGCGCGGAGTTCAGCCACGTCACCACGTCCCGCCAGGTGCTCGCGGACGAGAAGCTCCTGAACGGACGCGTCGTCGTGATCGGCGGCGGCTGTGCGGGCATGCAGACGGCCGAATACGCGGCCGCGCGCGGCCACAACGTCACGGTCGTCGAGATGTTGAAAGACGTCGCCATGGACATGCCGAGCGACGAGAAAGTGCTCATGATGAGGCGGCTCGAAGGCCTGAACGTCAACATCCTCACCGAAGCGAAGGCGCGCGACATCACGAAGAGTTCGGTCACGGTCGCGACGAAAAACGGGACGCGGACGCTCCAGGCGAACACGGCCGTCATCTGCTTGGGCTCGAAGCCGATCGGCGTGGATGTCAAAGCGATGAAGAAAGCCGTGAAGAAGATCGAGGTCGTCGGCGACGCGAAGGAACCGCGGCGCGTCACGGAGGCGGTGGCGGAGGGGATGCTGGCGGCGGTCAGGCTTGGGTAGTGGTTTGTGGTTTGTCGTTTGTGGGTTCTCTTGAAACGCCCCAGATTTTCTGGGGCGTTTCCTATTTACTACTTTCCCGAGGAGGCCCGTCCGACGGGCCGACGAGGGATCCCTTTGAAGCGGGCAGGGGATGAAGAAAAAGTAATTTTTTCTCTTCCAGACCTCCTTTCCAAGGGATCCCTCGTCGCCCGTCGGACGGGCTCGCTCGGGAAAGTGAAAAGGGGAGCGGCACTATTACCCTTTACGCCCCCCTCTTTTTTCGGTAGGGTAGAGGCCGATGCGTATCTTCGCGATTGAGACGTCCTGCGACGAGACCTCCGTTGCGCTCCTTGATGTTGCGTGGACGAAGTCGGCGCCGTCATCCGTCCGCCTTCGGAAGCATGTCATCTCCAGCCAGATCGCCATCCACGCGAAATACGGCGGCGTGGTGCCTGAAGTTGCGGCGCGTTCCCACGTGCCGGAGACGGTCGCGCTCGTGACGAAGACGCTCGGTAAGCATCCGCTTGATGTATTTGATGCGATTGCCGTCACGAAGGGACCCGGCCTCGCGACGGCGCTTCGCGTAGGCGTGCAGGCTGCGCAGACGCTCGCGTGGCTCTCGAAAAAGCCGATCATCGGCGTGAACCACCTCGAAGGGCACCTCGCATCCGCATGGCTCCTCCCGGAGAATCGACGGAGATGGAAGTTTCCGATCCTCGCGCTTCTCGTCTCGGGCGGACACACGGAAATCGTCCTCATCAAGGACTACTGCGATTATCAAATCCTCGGCACGACGCGCGACGACGCGGCGGGGGAGGCGTTCGATAAGACGGCGAAGCTCCTCGGCCTCGGCTATCCCGGCGGTCCGATGATTTCAAAGCACGGCGCGAAGGGCGATCCTAAGGCGTTCGATCTCCCGCGGCCGATGCTGCATGATCCGTCGCTGGATATGAGTTTTTCGGGGTTGAAGACGGCGGTCAGAGTGTTGGCTGAGCAATCGGGCGTCGTTGCGTCGTTGCGTCGTTGCGTCGGTCCGGCCGACGCCCGACGCAACGACGCCCGACGCAACGACCTCTGTGCCTCCATTGAACAGGCCATCGTCGACGTACTCGTCGCGAAAACAATCCGCGCGGCGAAGGGGCATCCCATCAACGCCGTGATGCTCGTCGGCGGGGTGAGTGCGAACAAGAGACTGCGGGATCAATTGTCGAGCGCCGTCAAAAAGGAGCTCCCGGGCATCGCGATGCTGAAGGCGCCGCTTAAATTCTCCACGGACAACGCGGCGATGATCGCGGCGGCGGGGGCGTGGCGCCTCCACAATGGGGAGTCGGATGATTGGAGGAAGCTGGATGCGGAGCCCGAGCTGGATTTAAGTTGAAGTCCATTGTCCGTGGTCCGTTGTCCGTAGGGTTCGATCCACGGACAACGGACGACGAACTACGGACCCATTATGAAAAATACCTGGATCGTCCCTGACCCCACAACGTGGCCTGCCGTCGCCGAAGACGTGGCCGCCCATCTTCACGATGGAGACATCCTCGCCCTCCAGGGTCCGCTCGGCGCGGGGAAGACGACGTTCGTGCAGGCGCTCGCGCGCGCGCTCGGCGCGGAACGGGTTCCGAAGAGTCCGACGTTTACGCTCTTGCGGACGTACGCGATCAATCATCGTGGATTGACGCGCCTCCTCCACCTCGACGCGTACCGCATCGACCGTGAGGCGGATCTTCTGCCGCTTGACATCGACGAAGAGATCTCCGTGCCGGGAACGATCCTCGTCATCGAGTGGCCGGAGAAGATGGAGAGGTGGCTTGCACGGCATCCGCATCAGACGCTGACAATCGAAATCAAAGGAGAGGGGAGAAAGGCGCGGATCTCGTAGGGGCGGGGTCCCTCTGCCACTAAAAACGGAAGACACCTCGCGAGGGAGCGAGGTGTCGATCGACGTAAGGTTCTTTACGATTGCTTCACGAAGTTGACATTGGCAACGCCGCACGGTTCATGAAGATCAAGCGTAGTCGTGAGCTCTTCCGAAACGCGACCCTCAATCAGATCTCGGACGAGGACGTCGAATTTTCCCATACCGGGATAGACTTCGACCTCGTACGGCGTTCGGTCATCGTCGAGCGTCCGGACGGGCCCGAGAAACATCGGCAACTCCTGAAGCTGGTACAGCGCCACGGCTTCCTTGCGTGCTTTCGTAATGGTCCGTCCGCGCGCACGCAGTATGTCATCGGCAATATTGATGAGGCGTTGGTAGAGACGGCCTTCTGCGCTGAATGCGCGAAAGAGGATGGCGCGTCGACGAACGTAGTCGGGTGTCATGACATCGTCATATCCCGCGTACCGGATGCCCACACGTTTTTTTGGGTCATCGGGGAGGAATCCGGCGGCGCGCAGGCGCAGACGAAATTCATCTTCAGTCGCGTATCCCTCACGAAGCGCTCGTGCGCGCCCCTTCTTCTCGATGTGGTTGAAATTGATGGCGTAGAGCCGTCCGGGGATCCAGATGAGCAGATGATCGCGCGTGTGCTCAAGTGCCCAGCGGACGAGCACTTCGAGATTTCCCGGCGCCTTGAACCACGGGTTGTCGCTCACGCCGACCCAGAGATTGTATCGACGTTCGACGGTGCCTTCGTCGGATACGCCGAGCACGGAGTTTAGCGCCATCTTTTCGGTCATGGTCTTTCCTTTTCGAGGTACGGGAAGACGTTACATGCGAGCGCATGATCGCGCAAGCGCGGACATGTGGCAGAGAGAATGTTTGCCCCGTGCCCTGTGCTAAAGAAATAAAGACACCCCGCGAAGACGAGGTGTCGGCGTGCGAGCGCGTGTCGAAAAGTACATTATGAGGATTCTGTGGTCGCTTTTCTACGTTCGTAGATCGCATTAACGGCGGCGATCCAAGATTTGGCCAGTTCCGGATCGTTGATGGATCCTATGGGGTGCTTGCGTGGTCCGAAGTCGCTTTGATACAAGACGGATAAGTGATACCCGTCAGCCGAAGGGGACATCTCAAAGCGATCGACTCGATCATCGGGAATGACGGCCCTAACGTCGTGAAGTAGAATGGTTCCGTCAGGGCAGACCGCGAGTAGGCGGCCGTCTTCGAGATCGATATAGAATCGACTTCCCTTCTCAACGCGAAAAAAACGGATTCTCCCGATATTCGCGGTTTCCATGATCGCGCCTCCTTCTGTTCAAGCGTTAGACGACCTTATCTGATTATGGTTGTCTATGCAATGCTTTGAGTTTATATCATCAAACAAAGACACCCCGCGAGGTTGCGAGGTGTCGGTTGTCTCGAGGAGTCGGGACGTTTTCAGAAATTATGGGGCGGGGGAGCGTCGGAGTGCGTCTGCGCCGATGTCCCGGCGGAACTGGATGCCCACGAAATGGATGAAGTCGACCGCGGCATAGGCGAGCGCGAGCGTCATCCGAAGCGGAACATCGCCGCAGGACGTGACGTCGAGGACGCGTCCGCCGTTCGTGAGCAGGCCGTGTTCGTTCCGTAGCGTGCCGGCATGGAAGACGAGCGCGCCCTGCGTGACGGCGTCGTCGATCCCCGAAATGCGGACGCCGGTCAGCGGCTGATCCGGATATCCGGCTGAGGCGAGAACGACCGTTGCCGCCGTTGCGTTCGGTCGGATGACCTCTCCTGCAAATCCGTCGAGCGTCCCGTCAACGGCGCGTTCGAGGAGCTCGAGGAGGTCGCATCCGAGGAGCGGAAGGATGACGCAGGCCTCGGGGTCGCCGAAGCGCGCGTTGAACTCAAGACACATCGGCCCCTTCGCCGTCATCATGAGCCCGGGGTACAAGCACCCCGTAAACGGATGGCCTTCGTCGCGGAGACGGGCGAGGATCGGCCGGACAATCGTGCGGTCGATGATGGCGAGATCGTCCGCCGTCACCCAGGGCACCGGTGCGATCGCGCCCATGCCGCCCGTGTTCGGGTTCAACGGGCGATCGTCGCCGTACAATTTTTTGTGGTCCTGCGACGTCGGAAGGTAGACGACGTTCGTTCCGTCCGTGATCGCATGAACGCTGATCTCTTCTCCGCGAAGCCGCTCTTCGACGATGACGCTGTCTCCCGCCGACCCGTGGCGGCGGTCGATGAAGATCTGGAAGGTGGCGCGATCGACGTCCTCTTGGGTGTGGCAGACGTACACGCCTTTTCCCGCAGCGAGTCCGTCCACCTTGATGACGCAGGAACACTTGAAATGTTCCGCGGCGGCTTGGACCTCCGGCACGTTCCTGCAGATGACGAACGGAGCCGTCGGGATGCCGCACGCGGCCATGTGCAGCTTCGCGAAGACTTTCGAGGTTTCAACCCTCGCCGCCTTTCGCGTGGGCCCGAAAATTCGGCGTCTGAACATCGCGAACCGGTCGACGATGCCGAATCCGAGCGGGTCATCCGGGCCGACGACCGTAAGCGTAATCCGCTGGTCACAGGCAAAGCGGGCAAGCTGTTCCACGTCCGTCGCTTGGATGAGGACATTCTCCGCAACTTCCGCCGTCCCCGCGTTCCCGGGCGCAACGTAGACGCGTTCGACGTCCGGTGACCGTTTGATCGCCCATGCGAGCGCATGTTCCCGCGCGCCGCTGCCGACGATGAGGATTTGTTTTCCCATGATGGCATCTCCTGTTGGGAAGGTACGCCGTGACGGTACAGGCGAGCGGGGGATCGTGCAACCCAGATTCCTCCCGACCCCACCCTCTGTTCGCGACCCACCCCCGGCCCCGCCCTTGGCAGGGCGGGGGGTTCTCTTCCTGACTTTCTTAGAGAGTCCAGGTAGAGAACTCCCCGCCCTGCCAAGGGCGGGGCCGGGGGTGGGTCGCAGGATAGAGAAGACAGCTGGGTCGCGGGCAGAAAAACAAACAGCGCACCCGACGGACGAGGCGCTGTTCCGTCAACGTGACGGGTGCGCTCCGCGCGGGTGCGCGAGATGGTCAGGAATCGACGGGGAGGAACCACGCTCCCGAAAACAGCTGGTCGATCCCCACGAGCTTCACGAACTGGTCGTGTCCGGCGTCTTCGATGGCGCGAACGCTGCACTGCTCATGGTGCGGCATGCGTTCGCTCTCGCGAGCCGCGCCGCACGTGCACGACGTGTCCACCGGTTGGACGGACGCAACGGTGTGCGGCCCTTCGCCGTACGTCGCTTTCATCCTGGGCAGATCGCCCCGATGCCGCGACTCGTCCCAGACGACCGGTTCGCCTGCTTTGAATGTATGCATTGGTACCTCCCGAAAAGAGTTACGACGTTCTCCCTGCCGCGGGGGATGGGTGTTACCGGATGACTTCGACCGTACAGCCGAGAGCTTCGAATCCCTCCCATGCCCGTTCTGCTTTTCGAGGCGGGAACTCGAAGGTATAGGATCCGGAGCGAAAAGCTTCCACTGCTTCGGCGAGGCCGAGGCCGGTGAGTTCCCGGTGCAGTTTGAGCACCGGAATTCGCTGCGTTGCGGGTCCCAACGTCACTTTGATGACTGAAAGTCCGGTGTGCTTGCGTTCCAGAAGTTCGTCCTCAATCAGGCGGCGCAAGTCCTCCAGTTGACCGTCAGACAGACAGATAATGTTTTTGACAAGTTCTGCGTGAGACACGGTGGTTCTCCTTTGGTTTTTCATCGTAGATTTTTCATCTGCGATGGGAAATGTTTGTGCATCGTTTATAGCATGATTTGGATATTTTGTCAAGTTTCCTTATCATCTGTAAAAACAAACAGCGCACCCGACGGACGAGGCGCTGTTCAGTCCGTTGACGGAGCAGCACTCTCCCGCGGATGCGCGAAGGGGGAGCTATCTACGAGAGAAGGAGTTCGAACTGGAACTGGACGAGGAGGACGAGCTGGACTTTGACGGCTTGAATAAAATGCCGCAGAGCAACTGGAGGCCGAGTGCCTGCCAGAGCGTGATCGTTTTCAAGCCGAAGATCGTTGGCATGAGCCAGTCCCAGAGCCACATCGTCGGCAGCGAAAAGATAAGCGCGGCCCCGATGATGAACGGAATCGCTCCGCCCGCCAAGGCGACATAGGTAAAGATCCGTCCTATTTTTATTTTCATTTCTATGCTCCCAGTATCAATCAGATAGCGGCAAACCCTGCCGCGAGGTTCAAGAGGACGGCTTATTTCTACACGTTATTAAACATTTTGTCAAGGGCGAGCGCATCGGGTCGTCGGTCGCTACGGCGGGGGATTCGGAATGACTTAAAAAAGGCGGGATCTCCCGCCTCTTCATTCTTCACTCTTCACTCACGACTCACGACTTTCCGATGCCTTTCTTCACGTCTTTCTTCACCGCGTCGACGACATTTTGGATTTCCGGTGCTGTCTCCGCCGCCGTCTCCGGCACGTCGACGATATCTTCTTCGATCGCCGCCGCGCGGAGCACCTCATCAACCGACGTCAATCCATCCAGCGCCTTCAAGAGTCCGTCCTGCACCATCGTGATCATGCCCTGCTTGCGCGCGATCTCTTCGATGTGGACTTCGGAGACCTTCTCGTCGAGGATCGCGTTTTCAACGTCTTTGCTCATCGCGAAGATTTCGTAGATGCCGATCTGGCCTTTGTACCCGAGCCCGCCGCACGCCGTGCACGCGTTCTTGTCGCCGGGCGGCCCGTAGAAGACCATCTTCTCGAGGTTCGGCTTTTCGCCGGACGCTTCGGGGATGAGTTTGAGCTCTTCGAGGATCTGTTTTTTGAGCGACGACGAGAGCGAGGCTTCTTTCTTGCACGTCGTGCAGAGGCGGCGGACGAGGCGCTGGCCGATGATCGCGTTCAGCGCCGGGGCGAGGAGGAACGTTTTCACGCCCATCGACACGAACCGGGGGATGGCGCCGGCCGCGCTGTTCGTGTGGATCGTCGAGATGACGAGGTGGCCGGTCAACGCCGCCTGGATGGCGATGTCTGCGGTCTCGAGGTCGCGGATTTCGCCGACCATCACGATGTCCGGGTCCTGGCGGAGGATCGAGCGGAGCCCCATCGCGAACGTGTACCCTTTTTCGTGCTGGATCTGGCTCTGGTTGATGCCTTCGAGCTTGTACTCGACCGGATCTTCAAGCGTGATGATCTTCACGTCCGGCGTATTCAGTTTTTTGAGGATCGCGTAGAGCGTCGTCGTCTTACCCGATCCCGTCGGCCCCGTCGTAATGATCATGCCGTTCGGACGGGCAATCTCCCGCGTGAGATCGCGGAGCGCTTTCCCGCGGACGCCGAGCGCTTCGAATTCGAGTGCGAGCGCCTTCGGGCGGAGGAGCCGCATGACGACGGATTCGCCGTACGCGGTCGGGAGGAACGACGCGCGGATGTCGAGCTTCTCGTCCGTGAGGTAGATCGTGATCCGCCCGTCCTGCGGAACGTCCGTGATGTTGATCTTCACGCCCGCGAGGAGCTTCAGGCGGCTGATGATCTGCTTCCACTCGTCGCGTTTCAGTTTTGCGACGTCTTCGAGGATGCCGTCGATGCGGAACCTCACTTTCACGCCGCCTTCTTCGGCTTCCACGTGGATGTCGGACGCGTTGCTCTTGATCGCCGCGCCGATCATGAGCGTGACGATATCGGTCGTCGAGACTTCGTTGATCTTTTTCTGGAGATCGCGGAAGTTCGTGATCTCTTTCGCGAACTTTTCGAGGTCCGCCTCTTCGATCCGGTACCCGTAGATGACCTCTTTGACTTCCGGGAGCGCGTCGTAGAGTCGCTCCGCGGCGTTGAACGACCGTTCGGACACCAGATAGACCACGGGCTTCGCGAACTGCTCCTTCGAAACGCGCGCGACGACCTCTTTCGCGTCAGGCGTCATCTTCGTCGTCGCGAACCGAAGGTCGTCGCCGAGCTTCAGGAAGCAGACGATCTTCTTCGTGTTCGCCTCGTCGCGCGGGATGAGCGAGAGCGCTTCAGGGGCAATCGGGAACCCGAAGAGGTTCACGTACGGGAGGTTCGCTTTCGCCGCATCCGCCTGTGCGATCTTTTCGAGGTCGCGGATCTTGATCTCTCCCATCTTCTCCTCGAGCTGTTCCTGCGAGGACATCTCGTCGACCGTTTTCTTCCGCGTCGGCTGGACGGTCTTCTTCACTGGCGTCGCCGAAGCCGGAGCCGCTGGCTGCGACCCGGATTTCTTCATTAAGTCTTCAATTGATTGGGCTCTCGGAGGCATGGAGATCGGGCGTCGTTGCGTCGGGCGTCGGGCGTCGTTCCGCCCGACGCAACGACGCCCGACGCAACGACGCAACGACTACGCTCCCTTCACCCCATATGAGTGCACCCACGACCGCACGATGCGGTGGAGCTTCGGGACGACGCCCCCTTCGCCGAGGCGGCGGTAGAGGAGCGTCCAGGCCGCGTAGTGGACGAGGACGATGAAGCCGAAGAGCGTGAGGATGAACACGGCGATGAGCGTGAAGTACGTGACGCCGACGATCGTGGCGATGAGCGCCGTCTTCGCGGCGATTGCGAGGAGGAAGAGCATGAGGAAGACGAACGTGATGACCATGCCGAGGGCCGCGAGGAGGATGAGCGCGCCGAAGGAGATCGCGAAGAGGATGACGGCCGTTTCGATCGCCGTGACCCAGTCCTGCTTCAGGAGGACGAGGCCGCGTTCAATCGCCTGCGCAAGCGTGGCGCCCTGGAGGATCATCGCGTTCAGCGCGAAGATCTCGACGATGACCGTGGCGATGCCGACGCACGTGAAGACGATGAAGGAGAGGAGGTAGGCGAGGAAGATCGCGCCGCCGCCGTACGCGAGGAGGAACGAGAGCGCGAGCGCGATGAGCGCGCGCGAGGCGAAGAGGACGGCCATGGCGATGAGGTTCAGGACGAAGACCGGCCAGAGCGCGCGGGCGCCGACGGCGATTGCCGTGCGGACGCTCCCGTTCGACTTCTTCCCCTGGGCGCCGACGGCGAAGACGAGCGCGGACTGCGCAACGACCGAGGCCGCGAAGATCGCGAAGCCGATGACGAGCGCGAAGAGCGTGACGACGAGGACCTGCGCGCCGCCGATGATGAGGTTCGCCGTGGAGAGACGCGACCACGTCGCGGAGGCCTGGCTCGAGAATACGGCGACCGTCCCGATGAGCGTGGCCTGCGGCGCAAGCGCGTTCAGCGCCTTCCAGACTACGTCGTAGATGCTCCCCGAGAGGAGGATCCCGGCGAAGATGGCGACGGGCCAATAACGCTTTTCGACCCACGCGACGCGGAACGCTTCGCGGATAATCGGACGGTACACGGGCTCGTGAATGTGGCGCATACGGGGGTAGTATAGCACGAGGTAGGGGTATGGATGGTTAGATGGTTAGATGGTTGGGGTTGGAATAATTCCTTTGATTCTCGGCTGCCCGATCCGAAATCAAAGAATATAACTCCAACCCCAACCATCTAACGATCTAACCATCCGTCTCGTCAAAGAAAAACGCCAGCCCCGTGGCTGACGCTTTCTTGAGATTGCGGTTTGTTACGCGTTTTCCCCCTCCGCCGTCTCCTGTCCTTTCTTCTTCCCGTTCTTCCGATCGATTTTTTCAGCATCCGCTTCCTCATCCACCTGTCCTTCCGAATCCGCGATTTTTCCCCCTTCCCCCTTCATCCTTCCCCCCTTGAGCTCATTCCGCGGGTTCGTCGGCGGGATTGCGATCGCCTTGTAGAATTCTTCGCGCTCGAGCGTCTCCTTTTCAAGGAGGACGGCGGAGACGCGTTCGACGTCCGCACGATGGTCGGTGAGGATCTTCTTCGCCGTTTCGAGGCCTTCGTGGATGATGCGGTCGATTTCCGCATCGATGCGTTCCGCGACTTTCTCCGAGTAGTTCCGATTCTCGTGGATTTCGCGGCCGAGGAAGATGAGGTCTTCCTGCTCGCCGTACGTCCGGGGGCCGAGGGCGTCGGACATGCCCCACTGCATGACCATCTTCCGAGCGAGTTTCGTGGTCTCCTTCATGTCGCTCGACGGGCCCGGCGACGTTTCGTCGAAGAAAATCTTTTCCGCGGCGAATCCGCCGAGCATCGTTGCGATTTCTTCCGTGTACTCTTCGCGGCTCCGCATCGTGCGGTCTTCGAGTGGCATCTTCAGCGTGTACCCGCCCGCGCTCCCGCGCGAGATGATCGAAACTTTCTGGACCGGGTCGGAATTCGGGAGGAGGTGCGCGACCACGGCGTGGCCGACTTCGTGGATGGCGACGCGGCGCTTTTCGTCCGCCATGAGGAGGTGGCTCTTCCGTTCCGGGCCAAGGAGGACTTTTTCGATCGCGTCCGCGAGGAACACCATCGAAATCATGTCCTTGTTTTTTCGCGCGGCGGAGATCGCGGCCTCGTTCATGAGGTTCGCGAGGTCCGCGCCGGAAAATCCAGGCGTCCGTTCGCGCGAGCGGCGAAGGTCCACGTCGCCCGCGAGCGGCTTTCCTTTGGCATGGACTTTAAGGATCGCTTCGCGGTCGTTCAGGTCCGGCATGTCGATGACCACGCGGCGGTCGAAGCGTCCGGGGCGGAGGAGTGCCGGATCAAGGACATCCGGCCGGTTTGTCGCGGCAAGGACGATGACGCCGAGGTTCGGTTCAAATCCGTCCATCTCCGTCAGAATCTGGTTCAGGGTCTGTTCGCGCTCGTCGTGCGATCCGCCGAGCCCCGATCCGCGCTGGCGGCCGACCGCGTCAATCTCGTCGATGAACACGATGCAGGGCTTGTTCTTCTTCGCGCGCTGGAAGAGGTCGCGGACGCGGCTCGCGCCCACGCCCACGAACATCTCGACGAATTCGGAGCCGCTCATGTGGAAGAACGGGACGTCCGCCTCGCCCGCGACGGCGCGCGCGAGGAGCGTCTTTCCGGTTCCCGGCGATCCCATGAGGAGGACCCCCTTCGGAATCTTCGCGCCGATCCGTTTGAACTTGTCCGGGTGTTTCAGGAAGTCGACGATCTCTTTCAGTTCCTCCTTCGCTTCCTTCGCGCCCGCGACGTCCTTGAACGTGACGCGGTCTTTCGCGCCTTTCTGGATTTCGCGCGCCGTCGAATGGCCAAAGCTCATCGCGCGCTGGTTCTGCCCCTGAATCTGCCGGAAGAGGAACCACATGAGTCCGAAGATGAGGAGGAGCGGGAGGAGCGTCGGGAGGATGGCGTTCGCCCAGTACGCGGCGCCCGTGGCCTCCTTCACTTCCGCTTTCACGGCGCGCGCCTTGTCCGGATCCACGCCGTAGTTTTTCATGAGCGCGCTGAACGAATCCGTCGCTTCTTTCGTCACGATCACGGTGGAGCCGTCCTTCATCTTCACGGTCAGCTTCGTCCCCTCGATCGTCACCGCATCCACCTGCCCGTTCTGGACGTCCGCGGCGAGCGTGGCCGCATCAATCGTCTTCGGCGGCGTCGTATTCACGAACGCGAGGATCGTGCCGACGAGCACGAGCGCGGCGGCGAAGAGGAGGATCGTTCGCAGGTTTTTATTCATAGCTATTGCATTTGGGCCTACGAATGTACGAATGGGTCGAATCGGCGAATGACGTTCAGGCCTGTATTCGCCGATTCGTCCTATTCGTACATTCGTAGGCCCGTCTATTATCACACGAAGAGGGGTATTCGTGCGAATACCCCTCCATCTCACGATTATTCCTTTGCGCGGCGGAGCGAGAGGCCGAGGCGGTGGTTTTCGGCGTCGATCGAGACGATCATGAATTCGAATTCGTCGTTGATGCGGGCGAATTCGTGGACGTCGCGGACCGGCTTGCTCGAGAGTTCCGAGATGTGCGCGAGGCCGTGGATTTCCGGGTCGAGTTCGACGAAGAGGCCGAACGGGTTGATCTTCAGGACCTTGCCGTGGACCTTCTGGCCGACCTTGTACTTTGCCGCGACGCGCTTCCACGGGTCGTCCACGAGACGCTTCATCGAGAGGAAGATCTTCGCGCCTTCAAGGTTGATGATCTCCGCGCGGACGCGGTCGCCGACGTGGAGGATTTCGCGCGGGTCTTCGATGCGCTGCCAGGCGATCTCCGAAATGTGGACGAGGCCTTCAAGCCCTTCGTCGAATTTCACGAATGCGCCGAAGTCGGTCACGGCCGTGACGTCGCCTTCCACGGTGTCGCCGATTTTGTACTTCGAGATGACCGATTCCTGCTTCGTCTCCCACACGGCCTTTTCGCTCGCGATGAGCCGATCTTCATCCTCATTCACGTCGATGAGCTTCACGTCGACCGGCGTCCCCACGAGTTCGCGGAGCTTCTCGAGAATCTTCGTCTTTTCGCCGCCCGACACGCGCGGGTAGTTGTCCGGCGAGAGCTGGGAGACCGGAAGGAACGCCGTCGCGCTCTCAAACTTCACGAGGAGCCCGCCCTTGTTCGCTTCGACGATCTTCCCGTTGATCACGGTGCCCGCCGCGAAGAGTTCGCGGAGCTTGTCCCACGAGCGCTTCTTCCCTGCGCCCCGGAGCGAGAGCTCGAGTTCGCCGAATTCGTTATCGAGCTGGACCACGGTCGCTTCGACAACGTCCCCCGGATGGAGGTCGATCGCCGGATCAAGCTCCGGTCCGCGCACGATCCCGATCGCGATCCCGTTGATGTCCACGCGGACTTCGTTGCGGCCTACGGCAATAACCGTCCCCTTGAGGACGTCGCCGACTTTCGGGAACCGCGCAAGTTCGTCGTGATCCGTGAGGAGCTTCCCGAACTCGGTCGCATCCTTATCCGTCTTCAGTTTCAACATAGGTCTTAAGTGATGAACCGTCCGCCGGACGACCTTGGAGTCCGAAGCGGATCAGTGACAGCGCCATTGTGCGGTCGGATCGGTCTGATCGGTCTGATCAGTCTGGTCCGTCGGATCGGTCTGATCAGACCGATCAGACCGACAGACCGCGATGAACGGGCATGTGCCCGCGCTGTCTGAGTGAGGGTTTTTAAGGGTGGCTAGAGGGTATATCAAACCGGACTTTTTGGCAAGAGGCCAACCGAAGCAGGGCGGGAATGAATGAAGGAAGAGGGATGGCGGTCGCCTCCTCCTTCGTCCAAACGTTCCGCAGCTGATATCCTATTAGGGATATGTCCTCCCTCTACCTCGACCTGAAGGACCGCACGCGCGTGGTCGACTTCCTGTGGGAGGTATTGCCGTTCCTGCCGGCGGACAACCTCGTGCGGACGCGGGCGGAGGCGGTCATCCGCGAGGTGGAGAACGGGGAGAAGGTCTCAAAGGAAGCGCTCGCGGACCTCGCGAAGACCGTGGGGCGGGCCACGTGGGTGCCGCGGATTGCCGTCAAACGGTACCTGAAGACGGGGGCGGGCGCGGAAGAGGAGTGGCGCCGCGTTGCGGCGGCCGTCAGCAATTCAACGGAGCATCTCCTCAATCGATTCAGAGATGATGTCGAAGCCGCATCAATCGACGAGGTGCTTGGGCATGCGGATTCGCCGCTTGCGTTCCGCGACGTCGAGCGGATGGAAATCGCCGAAGTGCGGCTGCACGTCCTCCCGACGATCTGGATCGACAAGCGGAACGAGATCGAGGATCAGGCTGAGAAGGCCGAGCGCGAGCTCGACGGCATCGAAAAAGCCCTGAAGAAACTCCACGCGATTGCCTACAGCGACCCCCGCGCCCCCGAACGTGAGATCGTCGCGAAGGTCGAAGAGTTCGAGGATCGTCTTTTGTTTGCCGGGGAAGAATTGGACCCGAAGCACATCGAGGCCGAAGTGGCTTCGTACAGGGAGCAGATTGCGTTGCCTGCGGAGGAATAGGTGCGTAAGTGCGTAGGTGCGTAAGTGCGTAGGTCGGATCCGGCCTACGCACTTACGCACCTACGCACTTACGCACCTGCCTCTTGACGTTTTCCCCCAAAAAAGGTCAAGTATGACCGCTCTTTCAAAGGGGAAGAGTGCGAAACAAAGGAGTTTCCAGTGGAGAACCCAAAGGGAACCGTTAGAGAGCTGGACCCCGTTCAGCGATTCCTCGCGGCCGCATGCGAGGGGGTGTTGGAGCATGGCATTCTCAAGCCCGCCCAATTCATCGCCGTGTTTCCACCGTCCGTGATCTTCGAGGCCACGGAGGATGTGGAACTGCGCGCGCGGCTGGTCCAAAAGGCCACGCAGATGCGCATTGAGCTCGCGAGGACATCCTCGCGGACGTCGGCGGCCGAACACGTCGTGGACGCGCTCGAATACGGGTACGTGACGCCGGAAGAGCTCCTGGCGATCTACACGCCGGAGGAGTGCGCCCGGTATCTCGACCGCGCCACGCTCTGGTCGCAATTCATAACCCAGGCGAAGTTCTGGGAAGCGGGCGGCCAGCCGACGCCCGACACGCCCGGCGCGCAGGTCGTCGTGCGCCTCCTTACGGAGGCGTTGAATCTAGGTCTGCTCACCTCCGAAGACGTCGTGCGGAAGATCGGGTTCAGGCTGTTCTTCGCAAAGGTGCCGGCACCGCTCATCATCGACGCATTCGAAGCGTCGATGAACGCGACCGACGGTGAGCAGTTCGACGCCATCCTCGTCAAAGCGCGGTTTTCGCCGTCGACCATTCAGAAGAACGTCCCTCTGCAGGCGATCTGGGATCGGGCTCTTCATCCGGTCGCGGTTAGGAACGGACTCGTCATCGCCGGCGCGAAGAGCGCGGACGGCGACGGTTCGGAAGGGCCGTCAACGCGGCGGGGAGACCCGGTCGTCACGGTCGGACCATCAGTTCCGCCGCCCGCAGGAGGCCGAGCGCCTTTGGCGGGTTTGCTCGCGCGCCCTGCCGGAAGTGAGACCCCCGACCCAAAAGGCGATGAGGCGTCCGACGGCGAAGCCGAAGCCGGAGAAGAAACGCTCCTCTCCGTTCCTCCGGGCGCCCTCATCGAAGACGAACCGGATTCAACGGAAAGGGACAGGCCGGCGGAAGCCGTCGAACCTGAATTGCCCCGTCCATCGGCAAGGCCGCCGTCTCAGCAGATGCTCGACGAAGTGTTCCGCGCGGACGAGCCGCTGACGGACGGCGGACATCCTCCGCCGAGCGCGGAAGCCGCTGCGACCGAAACGGCAGATGCCGTTCCTGCAGCGTCTCCGCCACCCGTCGAGCCGGCGAAGATCCGCACACCGGTTCCGAGCGATCCCGACATCCACATTGATGTCGGTGCCGCAAGCCCGGAAGACGCGAGCGCCATCGAAACGCTCGAAACTGAAGGCGGCGGAGATCGCCAGTCGAATGTCAATGCCGCGAGGCGAATGGGGACATACGTCCCGGATTCCGAGTTCGAGCGGGTCGGCGGGGCAGCGCGCGACGACATTCTCGAGACGTTGGGCGCAAGCTCGACGCCGATCGAGCCGAAGATGCAGGCGTACCGTCTGCTCAAGGATGAGTTGGGACTCAAGCTCGCGGGCGAGATCGGCGGCATCAGGCAGCTCATGGATGTCGCTTTGCTTGAGGTCGATCCGGGCGTCTTAGTGAGGGATCCAACCTTTCTTGAGAACGCGCCGAATTGGCGGGCTGGAAACGCCTTGTGCAGCGCCATCGACCGGACCCGAAAAGATCTTGCCGATCGGCTCCGCGAGATTCTTCTCCCAATAGGCGCCGCCTCCACCGGCGACAATCAGTCCTCAGGTTCGCGAACGCACGCCGCGTTTGCCACGCCGCGCCAACCGGCTCGCGCGGCGGCGACGCCTCCGCCGCTCCCTCGCGTGCTGCCGCGCAAAGCAACGCCTCCGCCGTTTCCGGGAGCGTCCGCTCAACAAAGTAAACGCGAACCCGAATCGTCCCCGTCCCTTTCGCTCGCAGAAAAGCCTCCCCCGTTCCCGCCGCGCGCGTCGGCCACTCCGCCGCGTCCGGCCGTCAAAAAGACGCCCGGAAAGCCGTGAGCGTCAGCTCGAACGCAATACCCCCGATCGTGGCATGTGCCATGGTCGGGGGATTCTTTTTTACCGACGACCCACCGATGGGCCTCCTCCTTTACACTGACACCCCACCCCCGGCCCCTCCCCTGTCGGGGAGGGGAGTTCTCTTCCTGGCTTCCTATTGATATCCAGTTAGAGGCCTCCCCTCACCGACAGGGGAGGGGCCGGGGGTGGGGTGCAGGCAGAGAAGAAGGTCAGGGGTGGGTCGTATAAACGAAACGGCCCCGCATCCGCGGGGCCGTCTCTCAATGGAACCAATCTCTTACTTCTTCCAGATCGTCATCGTGGGCGACGACGAGAAGTTGCCGTTCTTGTCGTACGCGACGATGTGGAACTGGATCCACGGGTAGGACGTGTACTTCGATGTCGTGATCGAGCAGGTCGTGGTGCCCGTGCACGTCTGGACGCGCTCGGCGTTGAGGTACATTTCGATGCGCTGGACGCCGTCCGGATCGCTCGCGTTGGCGGTGTACGTGATCTGGTCGTTCTGGGCGTACGAGTTCCGGTTCGCGGAGATGGTCGTGTACGCGTTCGATGCGTTCATCACGAAGGCCTGCGAGGGCAGCGTGATCGCGTTCGAGGACGAGAGGGCCGTCACGTTGAACGTGCGTCCGGCGGTCCACGCGACCTTCCCGTTCGCATCCGTCACTTTCGCGTTCACGAACACGCTTGAGCCGATGGCGTAATCCGTCCCATTCAGCGTTTTTGCGCACTCAACGTTCCCGAAGGCGTTCCCGAGCGAGCAGACCGGAAGCGCGTTCCCGTTCACGTAGACGGTGATCGTGTTCATGCCCGCGCTCGCCCACGCGCCCGCGTGGTACGTCATGCTCGCGTTCTGCGCGACCGACGTCATATTCGGGTCAAGCCATTCCCATGCGCTGATCGTCCCGCTCTGCGAGCTCGTCTGGGTCGTCGACGTCGAGACGTCCGCGCCGCGACGGAGCGTGCGCGAATCGGTCCATGCGATGTTGCCGAACGCGTCCGTGATCTTCGCATTCACGAAGACGTCGGTGTTCTGCGGGTAGTCGTTCGCGAAGAGCGTTGCCGAGCACTGGACGTTGCTCGTCGAATTGCCGGGATTGCACGTCTGTTTGATGCTCCCGTTCACGTAGATGTCGATCCGGCTGATTCCGTTCCCGTCCTGCGCGCCCACGTTGAACGTGATTTGCCCGTTCGCAGTGAGCGTCGTCTGGTTCGGGTCAAGCCAGATCCAGCGGTTCGTTTCGACGTTCGACTGGTTCGACACGTTGGATCCCGTCCCGTTCTTGAAGATCGTACGACCGGAGGTCCACGTGACGTTCCCGTTGCCGTCCGTGACCTTCGCATTCACGAAGACGTTCGTGTTTGCCGAGTAGTCGTTCGCGAAGATCGTCGTCGAACACGTCACGTTGCTCGTCGTATTCCCGAGGTTGCACGTCTGCTTGACGTTCCCGTTCGCGTAGAGATCGATCCGGTTCACACCATCGTTGTCCTGCGCGTTCACGGAGTAGCTGATCGTGTCGTTCGTATTGAACGACGTCACGTCCGGCGAAAAGGACTCCGAAACCGATGCGTTCGTGTTGTTCGAGTTCGATCCGGTTGAGCCGTTCCGGGAGATCGTCCGTCCGCTCGTCCACGTGACGTTCCCGTTCGCATCCGTCACTTTCGCGTTCACGAAGACGTTCGTGTTGACCGAGTAGTCGTTCGCATAGATCGTCGCGGAGCACTGCGCGTTCCCGGTCGTGTTTCCGAACGTGCAGGACTGCTTCACGGCTCCGTTCGCGTAGAGGTCGATCCGGTTGATCCCGTCGCTGTCAACCGCGTTCACGCGGTACGTGACCGTGTCGTTCGAGCCGAACGACGTCTCATCCGGCGAGAAGGATTCCGAAACCGAGGCGTTCGTGTTGTTCGAGTTCGTCGAGGATGAGGTGACATTGACCGTACGCCCGCTCGTCCACGTGACGTTCCCGTTCGCATCCGTGACCTTCGCGTTCACGAAGACGTTCGTGTTCGTCCCATAATCGTTCGCGTAGATCGTCGCCGTGCACGACGTGTTGCCCGTCGTATTCCCGAGGGTGCACGTCTGCTTGATGCTCCCGTTCGCGTAGATGTCGATCCGGCTCACGCCGTCGTTGTCCTGCGCGTTCGCCTGGTACGAGAGCGTCTGGTTCGCGCCGAGCGAGGTCACGTCCGGCGAGAATGATTCCCAGACCGAGGCGTTCGTGTTGTTTGAGTTCGAGTTCGATCCCGTCGTGCCGTTCCGGTAGATGTTCTTGCCGTTCGTCCAGGCGACGTTCCCGTTCCCGTCCGTTACCTGCGCGTTCACGAACACGTTCGTGTTCGCCGCGTAGTCGTTCGCGTAGAGCGTGGCCGCGCACTGCTGGTTGCCGGTCGCGTTGTTCAGGTTGCACGTCTGGCGGACGCTCCCGTTCGCGATGATCTGGATTGATTTGATGCCGTTCGCGTCGTACGCGCCCACGTTGTACGTGACCGCATCGCCGCCGTTGAACGACGACACGTTCGGGTCAAGCCAGTCCCACGTCGTAATCCCGTTTCCCGTGTTCGACTGCGTCGAGTTCGTGCTCGTGTTCGTGATCGTGCCGGTCGCCGTGGCCGTCGAATTTTCATCGATGACGAGGTAATCCGGATTGGACGAGGTGTCCGTGACGTTCCCGTTGGTATCCGTCGCGCGGACGTAGAATTTCACCGTGCGCGTCGGCAGATTCTTCGTGTAGAACGTCGCGTCGTATTCGCAGGAATCGCCCTGGCAGGTCCGGATGAGCGCGTCGTTCAGGTAGATGTCCGTTTTCCGCACGCCGTTCGGGTCGGTCGCCGTGGCGCGGTAGTTAAACATGCCGCCGTTCCCCACGCGGAACCCGCTCGGATTCCCCTGGATCGTGACGCGTGGCCCGTTCGCGCTCGTAAACACGCGGTCCCCGCCGAACGTTCCGCCCGAGGTGACCGTCGATTCGGACGTCCCGCCGTCTTCGATGACTTTGATGAGTTTCGCCGTGAGCGGATTCGTCGGATCGTTCGAGCTCTGCGTTGAGACCGCGCCGCCGAGGAGAAAATTCGTATTCGAGTCGCCCGCGATCGAGAGGATGAGGTCGTTCGTGCGTCCGAAATCCTCAACGGCCGGGTTCGTAATGGATCCTGAAACGCGGAAGAGCTCTTTTCCGTTCACGACCATCCATGATGTCCCGTTCCAGCCGATGACGGCGTTCGTAAGATCGGGATTTCCGCCGATCGGGACGTTGCCGACCGCTGATCCATCCGTCATGTAAACCACTGCTGAATGAGCATTTTCCATGTGCGATCTCATTGAGATGATCGCCGATGTCCCATTTGAGACAATCTTGTAGACGCTCGCGACATCCGTGCCAATCGAAGATCCGATATTCGAAGCAATCGTGGGAGTGATATCCGTAAATGTCGTACCGTCATAGCGGTAGAACATGGCGGTGCTAAAAATGATGGGCGGACCCGCGACCAAGAGCCAGTTATTGTTCGCGATCGGTACAATATCGAGCTGCACACTACCGGAGCTTGGCGATGGTGACCCGTTATTCACGTTGTAGAGAAAAGAACTCGCTCCGAAGGACGAATAGTCATGCAATGGGGGAAGTTTTACCTCCATCGAATTTGAGATATTTGCATCGAACCGAAAGATTCGAGCTTTTGTCGTTACGACGTACCATGTTCCGTCCCGTCCGTTGACTTTACTGATACCTTCATCGGAATTGAGAACGTTGCGGACATTGCTCGTCACGTTCGTATACGATCCGTTCCGGTATGCGACGACGCGAAGCGTGTTATCAAGCCGCACAACGTCCTGCAAAAACAGCACCGTCCCCGCATTGTCCGTCACGATGTCATCCACGCGATCGATCCCCGCGCTCCGGACGTCGTTCGTGACGTTCACCTGCGTGGACCCGTCGTAGCGGTACACCTGTCCGCCGTTCCAGAGGTTCTGTCCGTCGGTATAAAACCAGCCATCGTTGTCGTGGGCAACGGCCCAGACCGGACGGTTGTTCTGCTCCGTGAGCTGGCCCGAAATGTCGTGCCAGGACCAGGGGCCGGTTGCGGCCGAGGCAATCCACGGGGCCATCGCGCCGAGGGCGAGTGCGCCCATGAGAGCGGCTTTGAGGACGAGAGTGAGGCGTTTCATAGTGGTAGTCATGAAGTCGTGAAGTCGTATAGTCGTGGAGTTATATATAGAGTGTTTTATCAGGTATATCGAATCCCGCAAGAGGATGTTTTTTGGTTTGAGGGGGACGTTGGAATGTAGAGGAAAACGGGGGTTTTGTCAAGGGAAATGTCGTGTTTTTGGGCCTCCGGTTAAGAGGACTTGACAGATTTAGGGGTTTATGCTATATTCTCTGCGTACATTGAATTGTATTAACTTCCGTAGGCGCTCCGGTTTATCCAGCGCAAAAACATCACAAAGAACACGGAAACACGGTTCAAAGACAGCAAGACAAGCGGTATCGCGAAGGCACCCCTCCCATCTGGAGGCCTCGTAATCCCCGGGCACACCATTCATGGTTCTGCCCGATTTTGCTATTTATGGGGGTTTTTGAAGTTGAGCGGAGAGAAAGAACGGCAAGAGAACTTGACAGTATGAGCAGTTTATGCTAACTTCGATGGTTCTCTAGACTCATCAACCTACTGGAGGCTGACATGGTAAACGTTCTTTATCTCTCGATTTCAGGTGTGTTCTATGCGATCAGGTACGCGGAGACGCCCTTAGTCGGTCTTGGCGAATTGTTTTTCGTCAATCACCCGAAAGAGGTCCTTCACGTGCGAAACGCCGAGTTGGCGGTCGCGGCGGGCAGTGAATTTCTTCTCACCCATGTTCTTAAGTCGCTTGCACAAGCTGACGAGAATGGTCGCGTTGCTTGGGCGCAGAAGAAAGGCGATGACGTCGCTTGCCGCACCTGGAGGCAACTCAACAACTTTTTGCGCAGGCACGGTCTCGTCGAGGTCGAGGAAGACGATCAGTACACCACGGGAAGAGCCCGCGATCGAGTGCTGGAGGTCAATCCCGATCTGCAAGTGTTCGCGTGAGCCCTTCGTCCGTTTTTCCTGCACGCCCTGCCATCGGTGGGGCGTTGCTTTTTTATTGGTTCACCCTCCTCAGCCACTCGATGATCGCCGAGACATCCGTCTTCGCAATTGTTTCATCGAACGTCGTCCGGTAGCGATCCGGCGCGGCGAGGACGTCGCGGATCATCGAGGCCCAGAGGTGCGGTTTTGACGGGGGAGCGAACACCGTTCCGGCGGGCGCCGTCTCCGGCAGCGATCCCATCGTCGACGCGATGCACGGCGTTCCGTATCGCGCCGCTTCGTGCAGTGGAAGTCCGAATCCCTCGTACCATGATGGGTAGAGGAGTGCGGAGGCGTTCCGGTAGAGATTGGCGAGTTGTGAGTCGGAGACTTTGGGTAAGCGGGTGATGAAGTCGTGAGTCGTGAGTCGCGAGTCGTGAGAATATTCAGAGCCGACGATGACGAGCTTGAGGTCGCGATGCTCCTCATCCTTCTGCACCTCCTCGACGGCGGCGATGGCGGTCGCGATGTTTTTGCGGGGGTCGCGTTCGGAGAAGGCAAGCAGGAAAGGGGAGTTGGAAGTGGGGAGTGGGGAGTGGGATTTTTCTTCCCACTCCCTACTTCCCACTCCCCACTTCCCAACCGTCGGGATCCCCGGATTCATCACCCGAATCTTCTCCCTCGGAATCTTCAACAGCCGTTCCGCATCCCGCGCCGTCGTCTCGCTCACGCAGAGGATGAGCTGAGCGCGCCTCGCGATTTCTTTCGGGTTCACGGCGAAGTGCCAGAGGCGCATCTTCAGCGGGAACCATCTTGGCTCGATGAGGAACGAGAGGTCGTGGAGGACGAGGGCGTAGGGAGACTCCATGAAGCCGACGAAGCCGAGGTTGGGCAGGATGGTGGCGTCGAATTTTTTTGGTTGTTCTCCATCGGGTGTGGGTTGAGCGGATTCAGTGGGGGAGGTAAGCGGTAAGCGGCGAGCGGTAAGCGGGTTTTCTTTGATTCTCCCGCTCGCCGCTCTCCGCTTACCGCTTACCTTCAGGACGCCATCAAGATTTACGATCCCAAACGTCGCCATCAAACTCCACAGCTTATTCGGCATCCTCACGTGGACGTGCGTTACTCGCGGATGCGAGGCGAACGGTTCGGGGAGCACGGGCTTGTTGATGCCCGTCGTGACGCAGGTGAACGTCGCATCAAGATCAGATGCGAGGAGTGCCTCAAGGATCATCGCGGAGACACGGCGAACGCCGCCGCTCGACTGATCAACGAGCGGACGTGCGTCGTACAAAATGGAGAGGGGCATGCTTGAGGGGGAGTATGTTTTATTTTCCCGAGGAGTCCGCGACGAGGGATCCCTTGGAAAGGACCCGCGAACAGTGGAGGCGCCCCATCATCATCCTCACCCTGCTTCTAAGGGATCCCTCGTCGCGGACTCCTCGGGAAAGTGAAAAAGAGTTCGTGCGACATCTTCGTCTATCTCCGCGCCAGCTGCTGATCGATGAAGAGCCGGAACCTTTCTTTGAATTGTTCCTTCGCAAACCCCTCCGCATGCGCTCTGATCGCGACAGGATCGTAGCGCGAGGCATCGAAGCGGATGATGGCATCGCCGATGTCCTCCCAGGTCTGCGCGTCGATGAATTCTCCCGTGACGCCGGGGATGACAGTCTCTCGGGTTCCGCCGACGCCGTAGGCGATGACGGGGCGGCCGGCGGCCATCGCTTCGATCGCCGTGATGCCGAAGTCTTCGACTTGGGGGCTGATGAAGCCGATCGCATGCTCGTAGAGGCGGATCTTCTCGTCATCCGAGATCCTTCCGAGGAATTCCGTCTTCAGGCCCGCGATTGCTTTGAGACGCGGAAGCTCCGGGCCGATGCCGAAGACCTTGAGCGGGATATTCAGTTTCGCGAAGGCGCTGACCGTGAGATCAAAGCGTTTATATCCAACGAGCCGTCCGCCCGTGAGCCAGAATGTCCCCGGTACGCTCGCACGCGCGATCCGGTCGACGTCTACCGGCGGCGGGATGACGAGCGCATCTCTTCCGTAGTATCGGAGGATGCGGCGGCGCGACGTTTCGGAGTTCGTGATGAGGACGTCGGGGCGTTCTGCCGCGAGACGATCCCACTGGCGGAGCCGATGGGTGACGTAGGGGAGGAACCGCTTGATCGCTTTCGGCTGAGGAAGGTCGTTCACATACGACACGCGATCCTCCCACAAAAACCTCGTCGGCGTATGGAGGTAGCACACGTGGATGGCGCCCGGCGGCGCGATGATCCCTTTTGCGAACGAACTCGAACTCGAAATCACGACGTCGTATCCGGAGAGATCAAGGTGCTCGATCGCCATCGGCATAAACGGGAGCGTCCATTCCTCTCGTCCGCGGACGAACCACCACCGCTGGAGCATGCTCGTCCGCACGTCCGCATCTCGGAACGACGCACGCGTCCGGTCCGCATCAAAAAATAGCGTGAAGATCGGCGCCAAGGGATAGCACTCGTGGAGTGCCTCAAGCACGCGCTCCGCTCCGCCGTCCTGGATGAGGTGGTCGTGCACGAGCGCAATCCGCGGGGCATCCCCGGGTTTCCGCATGAACGGGATGAGCTGCTGCATCGGCATCTATGCTAGCCGATGGACTGGGGGATGTCGGGCGGGAAAGTCAAGGTGGTTGAGTAGATGAGTAGATGAGTGGGTCTCTCATGTTGTCTGGCGGCAAAGAGCGACTTTTTGCCGCGAGCATCAGGCTGAGTCCCACTCATCTACTCATCTACTCATCCACTCATCCAAAAGCCCCGCCGAAGACGCATGTGCATCCATCGGCGGGGGGACGTAGAGTGGTAAGGTGCCTTCTTACACGGACGCAAGGAGGCGATCGAGGTCTTCGCGCGCGTCGATGAGACGCGTGAACTGTTCTTTGTCGAAACCTGTAATTCTGCGGAATTTCCGGAGCGCCTTATCGGCGATCCGGCGGATGTCTTTGGCCGGAAGGCCGAGGCGCACGCTGATTTCTTCGTGCTTCTGCTTCTCCCCGTCGGTCCCCATGAGCTTCGAGATGATGGACCGCTCAAGCGGTGACAGTCCCGCGAGGGCCGCGCGGATCGTTTCGAGGTACGTCTGCTTAAGCGCTAACGTCGTTTCGGCGCTGACCGCCATCGGATTCGTCACGCGATCGTGCAGCGTACGGTGGTCGTCTTCATTCAGTGGCGAATCAAAGCTGAGCGCGATCGCTTCCTGGAAGGCATGAATCCGGTCGACCTCCTTGCGTTCGAGCTTGACGGCGTTTTTGCCTTTCCGCTCCAGCTTGGCCTGTCGCTGCGCTTCGAGCGTTTGGACGACAGCAAACGTTTCTTCGGCATCCGGTTTCCGGCCGTGCAGATTTTCGAAGATGAGCTTGGCACGCCGGACTTTCACCAGCTTTGTGATCAGATTGATCGGAAGCCGGTGCCCGCGCTTCGCGTGCTGGTCGTGGATATGGCGTCCGACGGCCTGTTTGATCCACGGGGTCGCATAGGTCGACAGCTTGCCCTTTTTCGGCTTGTATTTTTTGAGGGATCTCATGAGCCCGATTGCGCCTTCCTGGGCAAGATCCGCGAGCGGAACGCCGAAGCCCACGTATTTGTGGGCGATCTTGAGGACGAGCCGCATGTTGCCCACAACCATCTCATCCATAAGGGCTTTTGCTTTTTTCGTTTCGTCTTTGGCCAACGCGCGTTTGTGGGCGCGAAAGCGCTTGGCAAACACCTCCTTCGGCATCTTGGGGTACGATGCGACGGACCGGACCCCGCCGTTCGATGAATCCAGATCGGACGCGCCGTTGGATCTGCCGCTCGGCGGATTGAGGTGAGCCGCGCCGTTGGATCTGCCATTCGATTTTTTTGCCGTTTTTTTGCCGTATGCGGGATGTGCGGGAGATCGTTCCACCGCCGCATCCGCCTCCTTGGGCAGAGACAATCGGTGGTCGAACTCGGACGATTCCATGTTGTTTTTCCTTCTTCCGTTGTCGAATGTGATCGGAACGTAACAGGAGGGGGAGAGTCGGTCAAAATGGAGAGTGGAGCGTGGAGAGTGGAGAGTGGAAAATCAAAGGAATTCCACTCTCCACTCTCCACTCTCCACGCTCCACTCATCCAAAAACCCCGCCGAGTGAGCAAGAGACGCTCAATCGGCGGGGATTCGAAGTAAAAGAGAGGGCGGAGAAGAACCTAGATGGACGCGAGCAGGACTTGGAGCGCCTCGCTCGACTGCAAGAGATGGTCGAATTGCGCTCTGCGGAGCCCCGTGGCCGCACAGAATTTCCTAATCGCTCTTATCTCGAGCTGGCGGGCGCGTTCTCTCGATACGCGTAATCGCCTGCCGACTTCTGCCAACGAAACGACGTTCTCTTCATCCAGTTCCAGTCGTTTCCGAAGGACGTACAGCTCTCTCCGATCCAGCGAAGCTAAACCGATCCGGATGATTTCCTGAAGCGTCTCGTCAAGTTCGGCGGACAAAAGCGCCGTTTCTCCGTCCGGGATTGCGCCATTCGGAATGCTGTCACGCCGAGTGCGGGGACTGTCGTCGTACCGGTAATCATCCAAGTTGGCGATCCGGGCGTCATCCTGAAATTTGCAGTGGCGGACGACGGTTGGGAAGCTGAGTTCTTTGACGGTGAGACCGCGCGCCTCCAGATCGGGTCGGCGTTGTTCCTCATCCGCTTTGACCAGGAGGTACGTTTCGTAAGGGTTCGGCATGCGCCCATGGATCGTTTCGAAAACGCGCCGCAACCTGCGGACCAGCTTTATCTCCCTCATCTTGCGGATGGGAATATTGGACCCTCGCGTGTGGTGATCATGGACCAGCGTGCTGATGTACGCTCTGATCCAGAACTGGGCATAGGTGACGAGCTGGGTGCCGTCGCCCGGATTGAATTTGATGATCGCCTTCATCAATCCGATCCTGCCCTCTTGGACAAGCTCGAAAAACGGGACTCCGTACGTCTTGTATCGTTGGGCAATGGTAAAGACCATCCACATGTTGCCCCTGATCATTTCGTCCATGATCGCCCGTCGGATGCCATGGTCTGTCGTTCCGCGATACGCACTTAAGCGCTTGAGGAAATCCGATTCGGGCATGATCGGGAACGGGTCGGCGAGCGAAGACGAAACGTACGGATGCGGATCCGCTTCTGCGCCGTCGGCGTTCGGCTCGCGCGCTTTTTGGCGGGACGTGGAACGTGCGAGAGCCCGATCCACCGACCCGACCCACTCTTCGGGGTCATACGGCAGGAATTCGGACTCGGTCGCGTCCATGGTTCCTCTCCTCCTTGTTCAGATGTCGAAGGTGGCCAGAACGTAACAGAAATGAGGGGGACGGTCAAAATGGATGAGTGGTTGAGTGGATGAGTGGATGAGTGGGCATCAAAGGAATCCCACGCATCTACTCATCCACTCAACCAAAAAGCCCCGCCGGAGATGCAGACGCATCAATCGGCGGGGCAGTGGTACGGCATTCGCGAATGCCGTACCGGTGTCGTGGCGCTCTAAGCGCCGGGAGGGGGAACGAGGTGGAAAGGGGACTACTTCCTGCCTTTCGCGGTGATCACGTAGGACGATGCGCGCGACTTGCCCTTCCGTTTGATCAATCCGGCTTCGCAGAGTCCCGTGGCGTGCTTGTAGAACGTCGCTCGTTTGGCGTCTTCCACGTATCCGACGGCGGCACGGAGTTCCGCGGCTTTGAGCTCGCCCTTTTCCCGGAGAACGGCGAGGATGTTCTCGTCGAGTTCGGCGCCCTTGGCGCTCTTCTTTCTCGTCCGGCGTTTGGGCGCACGGCTGAGATCGGCCTCGTCGTCGAGCGAGAGATCCGCTGTCTCGAAGACGCTCTGGACTTTCCCGAGGACGGCGAAGACCCTGTCCGTCATTCTGGCGTGACGGACGACCGCGAGGAGGTCCTCCTGGAGAACCCGTTCGAGGCCGTTCCAGCGGGCGAGATCCTCGACGGCTCGAATGCTTGTTGCCAAGGGGCGTTTCTTGCGTTTTGGCATTCCGAATACCTCCTGTATGAATCCTTCGGTTTGGCCAGGCTCTAGGTAACCAGACATCGCTTAGGGCGTCAATGCATAAAAAAGAGGAGGGCGTTCCAATTGGAACGCCCTCACGTCTGACGGAAACGGTTCGTGTTAATGCCCCGCTATTTCAGCGCGTTTCTTAAGCGGGCAATGGAGCTCGCAATCGCGCCAAACTTTTGGCGGACGGCGGTTTTCTCCGGTTTCAATGTGCGGCCGGAGGAAGCGGCAGTGCGCGCGGGACGCTCCGCCGGGGACCGGCTTTCAATCCCGGTCCGTGATCTGCCGTTCGGCTTCGTTTGCGGTGGAGCCGGATGCTGTTCCACGTCTCTCTTGGGTAGATCGTCGACCCCGCTGGCCCGCTGGTCTGCTGGCCCGCTAGTCTGCATATCAGCTGGCCCGCTGGCCTGCTGGCCCGCTTGCTCCAATGAAGCCGATAGCTCGCTCGTCACCTGGGGATGCAGATCGTTCGCAAACAGTCCGCTAAGGTCGGCGTACAGGTACAGGTGGCGCGGCTCGCCCCGGTACATCCGCAGGATGTCGGGGAAGCCGGACCGTTCAACCCGTTCATACCGTTCGAGCGTGTCGGACAAGCCGAAGCGGTTGAAGAAGAACTGGGGAGAGACCCACTCTCTTCCGTTGTGGAATTGGGTGTACTTGAAACGCCGTTTGAATACCGCAGCCGCGCGATCCATATCACCGATGCAGTATGCCGCGCAGCGTTTTCCTTCACGCGTCCTCACGAAACGCTTTCTGACGGCTTGCTCGTCGCTTTGCCTGATTCGCGCTTCGTCGCGTCCGAATATGCGTGCGAGCGCGTCTGGTGAGCCGTATGCCATGCCGTCCAGCTGGACGATTCCCTGTTCGTTCAGGCAGGGCAGCTGTTCGCGGGTCTGTCCGTTGATCGTCCGCGGATGGCCTCTCCTCTTCGCCGTCGGCAACGCCGCTCCCGCGCGCTCCATGTCGCTGATGCAGTAGACCGTGCGACCCTTTCGGCCGTCGGGCGTCCGTGCGAAACGTGTTCGAATGGATTCCGTTCCGCTTCCTCGGATGCATTTTTCGTTGCGTCCGAACAGGCGGACGAGGACGTTCCGCGAGCCGTACGCTTCGCCGTCGAGTTGAGCGATTCCCTCTTCGTTCAAGAGGAGCGTCTGTTCGATGATCGGTGCGCTGACGGTCCGCGCTTTCCGGACATTCGTCGTCCGTAACGCCGCTCCTGCGCGCTCCATGTCGCTGATGCAGTAGACCCTGCAGCCTTTTCGGCCGTCGGGCGGCCGCGCGAAGCGCACTCGGATCGCGTGATCGTTGCTTTTTCTGATGGATGTCGCGCTCCTCCCATAGAGACGCACGAGCGCCTTTCGCGAGCCGTACGCTTCGCCGTCGATCAGCGCGGTTCCATCCTCGTTCAAGGGAAACGCGGGTTTGCCGGTCGATGTGGCGTGGGTTCGCGCTTGTCGTCTGCCCGTCCCATTCAGCTTTTGCCCGAATGAGGCGGACGCCGGTTTGCCGTTGTGCGGTCTTTCCGCCAGGGCCGTGCACCTCGCTTTCGGCTCTTCATCTTTCTCATCGCGCAGGGCATCGGCGTTGATCGTGATGACGCTGAAGTCGTCTTTTTTCGCGATGCTTCCGTTTGCGATGAATCGCATGAGGATGCCGCGCGCAACGTGGATGCTGATCCCGAGGCGTCGGCGCAGGAGCGCCGACGCGTCGCGGACGGAGGGCGCCCCGTCGTCGATGGTTGCGCTCTCGATGAGCAGCGCAGCGGCGGCGGCGTACGGTTTGACGGCGTACCGTGCATCCTCCCACGCGGAGTCGGATTCCCGTCCCGGGTTGTCTCGTCCGTAGGCGTGGGTCTTGACTCTCTTTTTCGCTTCGGCGATGCGCGCCCCGAAGCGTTCGGCGTCGAGGATCAGCAGGTCGCCCTCATGGCGGCAGCCTTCCTTCTCAATGATCGCGTCGAGGGCCGGTGCGGCTTCTTCGTCCGACAGTTCCGCGCGCACGGCGAGCGTGCGCGCGGGCGCGGAAATGTAGTACAGGCCGTTCGGCCGCCTGAACGCGTGCTCAAGGAGGAGCTCGAAGAGCTGCGGCAATTGCGCGGGTTTGCCGGCAACGTCGCGCCGCACGTACTTCGTCGGTCCTGCCGACGAGGGGTCCCTTCGCCCGAGGACGATGAGATCCCGCCGTCGTCGCGTGATCTGGGTGACGAGGTCGTCGTGCTCCAGTGATCGCTCCGATCCGGAGTCCCTCCTCGTTATTTCGGGGGGCTCCGGAGAGAGGGTCGCCGCGCACGACGCACAGTGGCCGTGCTCGCCGTCCACGACGCCTCTTGTGATGCGGCACTTCAGGCAGAGACGGTGTTCCCCCGTGCATCCGAAACAGAATCTTCGATCGGTCTGGCTCGAGTCGCAAAGATCTTCCGGAATATCGCATCCGGCCGCGCTGCAGAAGGTCATGGTCCGATTCTCCTTTCTTGTTGGTGGCCGGACCCGTTCGGTGAATGCGGAAATAAGCCAAGTCGTTTGATATCGTCGGCGTCCGTCCCGTTTCCCGCGGCATCACAAGGACGCCATCAGCGTTTCAAGCTCTTCGTTTGCGTCGATGAGCTTGGCGAACTGTTTTCTGGTCAGACCCGTCGCCCTGCAGAATCTTCTGATCGCCCTCGCTTCGATCTGGCGGATGCGTTCTCTCGACACGTTGAAACGATCGCCGACGTTTTCCAGCGTGAGGCCGGTCGCCTGACCAAGCCCCAGCCGGAGCCGAAGGATGATCGCTTCCCGTTCCGAGAGCCGCGAGAATCCGCGTCGGATCAGTCCGCGGCACAGCTCGTCCAGTCTTGAGGTTTCGAGCGCCGTAGAAGCGCTCATGGCGCGGCTCCTGACACGCTCATGCATCGTGCTGTTCCGATCTTCTCCGACGAACGCATCAAGGCTCGTCGCCGTTGTTTCCTGAAACATGAAGAGCCTGACAACGGCGGGGAAGCTGAGTTTACTGACCTTTTGCCCTCTTGCCTCCACCTCGGCCCGGCGTTTCTCCTCAAGCTCTTTGACGACGAGGTACGTTTCGTAGGCATTCGCCCGGTTCCCGGTCCGCTCGGCGAAGATGCGCCTCGCTTTTCGGATTTTTTTCAGGCCCTCAAGGAGATGGATCGGAATCCGGTGTCCGCGGCGCAGGTGGTCATTTGCGACGCAGCGCTGCAGGGCCTGTCGGATCCACCACGTGGCGTACGTTGAAAGCTGGGTCTCGCGCGATGGCGTGAACTTGACGATCGCCGTCGTGAGTCCGATCGCGCCTTCTTGCGCAAGATCGTTTAGGGGAACGCCGGAACTCAAATACCGGTGTGCCCAATAGAACACAAGTCTCATGTTTCCGATGACGATCTCATTCAGGATGTTCCGCCGTTCGTTGCCGGTTGCGGCGAGAAAGGCCGCATGGCGTTCAGCGAAGAGGAACGCGGGCATGACGGCATATGTCTCGACGCGGGGTTCGTCCGGAGGGCGATCCTGACCCGCGCCGTTCTTTTTCCCGTTGATGCGTGTCTTTGTGAGGCGGGAGGCGGACCGTCTGCAAGCCCGCTCCACCTCCGCGTCCACCTCTTCAGGGATAGACGGTTGGCGGACGGACTTGGTCGCGTCCATGATTTCCTCCTTTTCCTTCTCTTTAGATGTCGAAGGTGGCCAAAACGTAACAGAAATGAGGTAGAGGGTAAAGGGAGACGGGTAGGTGCGTAGGTTCGTAGGTGCGTACGTGCGTAGGCCAGAAAATCCGACCTACGAGCCTACGCACCTACGCACCTAAATTAATGCCCCGCCGGAGACGCATGCGCATCAATCGGCGGGGACTATTTGAGAACGCGGAAGGAACGATCAGCCCTCGGGATCCATCGACGCGGCGTTCGGGCTGGATCCGGTTTGCAGCGTCGGGGGGACGGAGGAGGCGCGGGCTTCCGATGATTTCGGCGGGATGAGCGCAACGATTTCGTCGGACGTGAGATTGCCGTATTTCGTGCGGGCTTCCTCGACGGGCAGGAGCATGCCTGCGGGAACACTGTCGGTGTAGAGGATCCCGTAGAGGTGATCGATTTCATGCTGGATGACGCGGGCGTGCCAATCAGTCGCAAAAAATTTCACCTCTAAGCCATGTTCGTTCAGCGCGCGAACGTAGACGGTTTTGGCGCGTGGGACGGGCCCCATGAATCCCGGGTAGCTCAAGCACCCTTCCGGGTAGTAGAGTTCCGTCCGGTCATGGATCTCGTAGCAGGGATTGAAGAGCGCCTGGAAGGGGATGGGGACCATGCCCTTTTTGGCGCGCATCTCTATCGGTATCTGCTCCAATTGCTCGTCTCGTACCTCTGTGACGATGATCTGAATGCCGCGCCCGACCTGCGGCGCAGCGAGACCGACGCCATTGCCGTTGCGCATGAGGTCGCGCAGGTCGATGACGAGTTGTTTGATCTCATCGCTGCGGATTTCTTTCAGAGTCAGCTTCCGTGCAATCCGACGAAGACCAGGATCACCGTATTTGACGATTTCGAGCGCCACGGCACTCTCCTTTGCGCAGGCATTCGTTGTTGATGAGCGTCTCCGAGGCGCCTGCATACCTTTGAGGATGGGACTGGTTTAGCAAAAAACGGGCAAAAAGTCAAGAAGAAGGTGCGTAGGTTCGTAAGTGCGTAGAGCCTGCCCTGAGGCATCCGAAGGGTGCGTAGGTCAGAAAATCCGACCTACGCACTTACGCACTTACGCACTTACGCACCTGCTAGTATGCTCCCTTCCCTGCAACAACCGCCCCTGGCGTCTTCAAGAGGATCCAGAGATCCAGCGCCGGCGACCAGTGTTCGATGTACCACGTGTCGAGTTTGACTTCGTCTTCGAAGTCGAGGTCCGCGCGGCCGGAGATCTGCGCCATGCCGGTGATGCCGGGTTTGATCGCGAGGACGCGGCGGTGGTGCGATTTGTAATGGCTCACTTCATCCGGACGGTGCGGGCGCGGTCCGACGAGACTCATGTGTCCGCGGAGGACGAGGAAGAGCTCGGGGAGTTCGTCGA
Source organism: Candidatus Uhrbacteria bacterium (assembly GCA_963835915.1). Taxonomy (GTDB): domain Bacteria; phylum Patescibacteriota; class Patescibacteriia; order 2-12-FULL-60-25; family 2-12-FULL-60-25; genus 2-12-FULL-60-25. Next base: position 15,170 of record CAWIHE010000003.1, on the reverse strand, counting down.
TCGACGTCGCACGGAGAAACCTGCCGACAGGCGTCACGCGCGGATCGCGTCTGATCTTCATCAACGGACCCTCGCGCAGGCTCCCGTACTCTTTGACGAACTTCGGATCGTTATGGAGCTTGTCGACATTCTTATACATCGTCCTGAATTTGAAATAGCGGAACGGTGCGCCGCCTTCGCCGATGCGTTCCGCCGGCTTCTCGTCCGATCGCGGTCCGTAGAAGATCGGCCCTTCGGACGTGAGTTTGATGAGAATCGCGGCGAGGATCATGAACGGCGACGTGAGGATGATGAGGACGAGCGACACGACGATATCGAACGCGCGTTTGAAGATCCTTCCCCAGCCGTCGAGCCGCGTCCGTTTCGCTTCGATGATCGGGATGCCGCCGTTCGTCGTCACTTCGATGTTGCCGAAGCGCGCGGCGAAGAGGTCGGCGAGGTACTTGAACGCGACGTGGCGCTCTTCCGCGAATGCGATCAAATCGAGCGCATCGTCCTTCGGGAGTTCGGGATCGGCAAGGAGGATCTCGTCCACGCGGCCGTTCCGGGCAAGTCGATCCAAGTCATGCCGCGTCTGTTCCGACCACCCTTGGAACCTCCGGATGACCGTGAAGCCGAGGATCGGTGTATTTTTGTAGAGGTCCGCGAGCGCGTCCGCCGCGCGTCCGCGCCCGAGGATGACGATGCGGTGGTGCCCGAACCCCCCGCGGAGCAGTTCGTGGCGGATCATGCGGAGGAGAAGCCGTTCAAATCCAACGAAGAGGATTGAGAGCGCCCACACGGCAATGACGATGAACCGCGACGTCGTGAGATCGCGCTGGAAGAACACGCTCGCGATGAGAATCGCCGTCCCTGCCGTACAGCCCACGACGACGCGCGCCATCTCCGCCCACGCGCGGCGCTGGCGGACCGTGTAGAGGCCGGCGACGGCGAAGATAACGATCCAAACGAGCGCAAAAAAGATCGACGTCGCGAGGTACCGCTCGAAGTCGATCTGCGTGAAGAGCGGCCGGGCCTCAATGAACGCCGGGTTGTAGCGCGCCGTGTACGCCGCCAAGGCGGCGCCGATGAGCGCGGCGGCATCCAGCGGGAGCTGGAGCGCGGCGAAGGTCAGGTCGAACTTTCTGCGCATGCCTATTCAATAATAGCACGTTGGAAAAACAAAGCGACATCATTGGATGAGTGGATGAGTGGATGAGTGGGGCATCTAAAGGAATCCCACTCATCCACTCATCCACTCAACCAATGAAAAGCGCCGACCCCCTGTCACAAGGAGAGTCGGCGCGGAGCTGCGGAGGTTCGATGGAGATCAAGGATCACGCGCTCGGACCGCTACTCCCTTTTGGGACGATCGCGATGCACTGTTTGGGCGACCGTTCCTTGAGGAACGTCATCGCGGCGCGCTGGAGGGGGACAAGGCGGCGCTCGAACTTGCATTGCGAGAGCCGACTTCCGTCGCGGAGGAGCGATTGCGCGTCATGCTTGAACTGCATGATCGCGCCGACCTTGATCCACACGATGGCGTCGCGGTCCGACCAGTCGGCGGCGAAATCGAACCCGTCGCGGTCGGACGGATCCGGCACGCCGCTTGCCTGCATGAGATCCGCGTAGATCGAGAGCTTCGCGAGGATCACGTTCCGATGGACGCACGTCTTGCCGAGTCCGTTCGGGACCGCGGCGTAATCCGTGTTCCGGCAGACGCAGGACCCTCCGGCATTGAACGCGGGATCCGCGGCATTCGTTCCCGCGCATGGCGAAGGCGGGAGATTCACGAACGCGAGCGGTTCGCAGACGAGGTGCGCGGGGCCGGGAAGCGGCGAGCGGGAAGCGGCGAGCGGGGAACCGGATGACGATCCGATCGACTCGGCGGGCGTGCGCGGCGTCGCGGGGACGGCGCAGGCGGAGCAGGCGATCAAGGCGAGGGCGGTGATGAGAATGAGCGTCGTGAGCCGGTGGGACATCTCGAACCTCCGGATGCAGTGAATGGAAGTTTGAAGTTAGAAGTTTGAAGCTAGGGTTCGGATCCGACCCTAACTTCAAACTTCTAACTTTAAACTTCTCAGCCCTGACGAGGGACCCTAGGAGAAAATGCGCTTTTTGTCAAGCCCGCGCCTCAATGACGCGCTGCGACGGCGGCGGCGGTTTTCGTTTCGGGGGCGGCGGGGGCGTTGAGGGGACGTGATCGGCGACCCTGGAGCCGTATTTTTCCTTGTATCCCCGGACGTTATAGAAGCGTTCGTCGTTCGGCGGGTGGCCGAACTCGGCGAGGTAATCCAGTCGCGCGATGAGGAACGCCAGTTCTTTTTCCGCGACCTTGCGGGTTTCGGGGATCACCCGGCCTTCTTCATCGACGCGTTCATGCGCAAGCCGGACGATGGAAACGAGCAGCTTCGCCACAAGGCCGTTCCGGACGTGGTCGGGGTACAGGGCCGCCTTCTCTTTGGGGATGGCTCCGCTCCTGATCAGATGGTAGGTGTTGTAGTCCGCGATGATTTCCTTGAAGTGCCGGCGGTCCTCTTCCGGGAGGTCCGCTCCAATGTCGCGGGTGATTTCCCAGGCGCATGAAAACTGTTTGGTCCCGAAGTGCGTTGCGAAATGCGCATCCGCATCCGATGTGTCCTTCGGACTGGAGTGCATGAACGCACTCCCGTTGTCGATGCTGTACGCCGTATCGGAAAGGAGCGCCATGTTGTTTGACGTCCCGTCCGCGTCCTTGTTGCTCCACTGCATCCCCGCAACCTGTGCGAGCGGCGTCGCGAGCGGATGCCGGTTCCCTCGCGCGTACAGGTCGAAAAAATGCCCGCCGGGCATTCCGGTCCGCCCAACGCCGCGCTGGAGGGTCACGGGGACGCCGTTCGCGTTCCGGAAGACCGTTTCGGGAATGACGCCGGGATTTTTCGGGAACATGAGCGCTTTCAGCCAGTAGGACGCCACGACGGATCCCGATTCCTGCTGCGAATCCACCGAGAACAGGCCGAACGGGTTTTTCATGACCCGGAGGCGCGAGGCGTCAATCCCGTACACGTCCGAAAGGAACTGCTCGTGCTCGTCCGTTAACTCGATATTGCGACGAATCCCGTCGACGGGCATGCCGGTATCCTCTTCCGCATCGGCAGGTTCGAGCGTGCGCGACATCCGCCGTCCGTCGAACGCCGAGCGCACGCGGAAAAATCGGCCCTTTTTTTCTTCAAGGAAGAACTGTGCGCTGCAAAACATCGTCTTCATGTACGCAAGGATCGTTTCCCGGTCCGGAGTCTCAATGACGCACGGGATGACCGATTGGTTCCTCCCCGGTTTTCCGACCTGCTCTCTCGTGGGAACGACGCGTCCTTGCTTGAGTTGTTCGATCGTTTCGATCTGCTGCATGGCCGCGGGATCGCGCTGGTAGATCCGCAGGTAATCCTCCGCGAGTCGGGATCCCTTTTCATGCATCCGTTCGAAGTGCCGGGCGTTCGCCAAGAGATACTCTACGGGTTCGATGGCCTCGATGCGCCGATCATATTCTTCCTGATCGCATTTACGGAGATCGCGTTCAGGCGATTCGGGATGCGCGGCGACGGCGCGCTCAATGGAAGGTCGCCGCATATTAGGATTCAGGATTGCGCGTCTTCCTGAATCGAAAATACGGATTCCGCGATTCGAGGAGCGCATTGATGAACGTTTTCCCGTCGGCGGGCATGACGAAAAGCGAGTGGAGCGGATTCTGAAACCCGAAATCCTGAAGCTCCTTCCGGATGTCTTCAGGCAGGCGCGACAGGTTTGCGCTCCCGTCAGAATTCAAATCAACAAGGATGGGATCGCCGTCCTTGAAATCGTCGCGCATCGGAATGTAGTAGGCGACGTCGGCCATAAAATCCATCCAAGTATACACTCAAAATGGGGGATTTGTCATCTATTGGCCAGCGAATTTACGAATAGGGCGAATCGGCGAATAGATTCGGGAAGCCATCGTCGTTCCGGAAGTGTATCGCATCCGAAAGCGGTATTCGCCGATTCGCCCTATTCGTAAATTCGCTGGCCAAAACGTAACCAAAGAGAAGCCCCTGCATCGCGCAGGGGCTTCTCTGTTGTTCGGACCAGACGGTAAGCCGAATTTTGTTCCTCTTCGCGAAGGCCGAAGCCTTTGCGTTGAAGCGACGATCATCTGTCTGGGCCTGTCATTGCTGGCAGGCTCGGGCGAGCGACCAGTCGTCCCCCGAAGTCACGCCTATGGCGGGACGAAGGGGGACTCTTGCTCTTGCACCGGAGAGGGTTTGCCGCGCCGCGCTGTTGCCAGCGCGTGAGAGATGTAACAGCGGCATCTTTCGATATCGCCATACCATCTCACTTTTCACCTTGAATCAATCTTGCGATTGATCAGTATTGTCTCTGTGGCACTTTCCCTGGGTTTACGATGGAACGTCTGGGCGCGGGACGTATCGGCATTGGTCTCTCACCGCGTGAGCGGCGTGTCGCGGGCAAAAGCTCCGACGGAGATCAAGGTTTGATGTACGTCCCACGTGTCCGTTCGTTCCTGTCGCCGTATCCCGGCCGCCGTTAGCGGCTCTCCGTGATCATTTGGATTGCTCCAATGAACGGTGTTCGGACTTTCCTCCCCCCTTCGCTAAAGCTTCGGGGGGCGATCGTCTGTCTGACCCGAACAGGAGGAGCGTAACGTAAATTTGGCAAAATGTCAAGTCTGGCAGGGTATGGATGGATAGATCGTTAGATGGTTAGTCGGAAACAAATAATTCCGACCCTTAACGATCTAACCATCTATCCATCCATACCCCTTCCATGTGCTACCATGGATCAATTCTATGAAGAAGCTCCTCTTCATCGCCGTCATTGTCATCCTCGTCATCGGCGGATTCTCATGGTGGTTCTGGTCGCTTGGGACGCTTCCGCCGGTGCCGCCGCGGCAGATCACGCTCCGCGTCGGATCGCCGGGCGTGACGGTGCGCGAACCGGGCGGGAGCGTATGGACGTCCGCAACGGACGGGATGGTCATCGGCGAGGGATGGAGCGTGAAGACGGATGGCGCCGGCCGCGCCACGATCGTGGTGGCGGACGAAGCGGAGAGCCGCCTTGATTCGAATTCGGACGTCACGCTGACAAGGGCCATGCTCGACATCCAGTCCGGCGTCGACGTCCAGCTCTCGCTTGCGATGGGCCGCGTGTGGACGCGCGTCCTCCGCTTCTTCGACCTTGGGAGTTCGTACGCCGTGAAGACGTCCGCCGTCGTCGCGACGGTCCGCGGGACGGCATTCGACGTTCAGACGTCGGCAACGGGGACCACGGTCGCCGTGAGCGATTCGGCCGTCGACATCGTGCCGGTCGCCATGGCCGCGACGACGACCGACGTGGTCGCCGCCGGGAGCGCGGCGACGTACTCCCCGAGCGGACGCGCGCTCGAACGGCGCGCGCTCACGGCCGAGGACCGGAATGCGGAGTGGTATTCAACGAACGTCGCGGCCGACGCCGCGTTTGACGCGCGCGTCGTGTCCTCGCGGACGGCGGAACTGAAGGCGCTCGACGGCGTCGCGCCCGGGAGCGCCCTCGCGAGCATCGCGTCGCTCTCGCAACGCGTCCACCTTGCCGTCGCCCCCAGCGCGTCGCGCGGCCAGCTTGCGGACCGGTACGTCGAGCGCAGGCTCGGGCAGATCATGGCGCTCGTGAACGAGGGGAAGTCGGGCCAGGCCGCGCAGGAATTCGCGCGGCTCGAGAACGAGATGAAGTCGCAGTCGACGAGCGCGGACGACCGCCTCCGGATGCAGCGCGCGCTCGCGGCCATCGCGCCGATCGTCGAGCTTGCGGACGTGAACTCGCCGGTCTTCCCGTTCCGCCAGCGCGTCGAGTCGCTCACGGACGCCGTGACGGACCCGAAGGCGTCGTCCGGCATCTTCGCGCGCCTGCTCGCCGTCGAGGACCGGCTCGACGAAGCGGAGCGGTACATCGCCGCGAACTCGCTCGAGGAGGCGGGGATCGCGCTCGATGGCGCGACGAGCGGCATTGCGAACGTCGTCCGCGAATCCGCGCCGCTCATGACCGGATTCACGGCCGAGGACCGCCGCGCGATCGAAGGGAAGATCGCGGCCCTGCAGGCGCGCGCCGCCGCCGCGCGGACCGCGTTGAACGCGGCCGCCGCCGCCGGCTTCGCCACGTCAACCGAGGTCATCCCCCCGGGATCCGCAACGTCCACGACATCCGGCGTTGCCTCGTCGACCGCATCCGGCTCGGACGTCCTCTCGATCTTCCTCACGATGACGCCCATGACGGTTGACGTCGGGAAGATGGCGCAGTTCCACGTGCGCGCCGTGCTCCGCAATGGGAGCTCCTCCGACGTCTCCGCGAACACGACCATCACGGCCGACGACGACGGCATCGCCCACGTGAACGGCCTCGAAGTGACGGGCGCGAAGGCCGGCTTCGACCATGCTCCGGGCGACGTACGTGACACCGGACCAACGGACGCTCACGTCGTCCCTGACGATCACGGTGAACAGCGTCGCGGTTCCCACGTCAATCTCCATGACGAGCTCGAACGGATCATCGCTCGTCCACGGGCAAGCCACGCTTTTCGACGTGACGGCCCACTACAGCGACAGCCACGCGAAGACCGTGACGCCGAGCGTGACGTTTACGCTCACCCCGGGCTCGCCGGGGTCGTTCACCGGCGCATCCTACATGGCGACGGATCCCGGAACGGCGACCGTGACGGCGTCCTACACGGAGAACGGCAAAACGGTCACGGCGTCGTACGTCATTACGGTCACGGCACCCTATTTGAATTCGGCATCGTCGGCTCCCGTCGCGTCTCCGTCGGGCGGCTCGGGGGCTACGGGAACCGGAACGCCGTCGAGCGGCGGCGGGGGAGGGTCGGGCGGAGGTTCGGCAACGTCAACACCATGAAGTGTCACGAGGTAATGAAATTCCAAATCCCAAATCCCAAATCCCAAAAAAAATTCTTTGGAATTTGGAATTTGGAATTTGGAATTTTTTGACGCTCGTGTCTTGTATGAGAGAGCGGAGGGACGATCAGCATGCCGAGCGCGGGGGACTGCTCCGTCCGCTCTTCATCGGAGGAGTGATCGGTGTCCTCTGCGCGCTCGCTGCGACGGCGGGCGTGTTTTCGTCGTGGAGCGCGCGCGTGACGGACCGGTTCTTTACGAACAGGGCGCCGGATCCCTCGATCCTTATCGTCGCGATTGATGATGCGAGCATCTCGTCGGTCGGCCGATGGCCGTGGGATCGGTCGGTGCACGCCGACCTTATCCGGAAGCTCACGAACGCGGGTGCGAGCGTGATTGCATACGACGTCAATTTTTCTGAAGCCCAGGACGCGAAGAATGACGGCGATCTCGCGGAAGCCATCGCGTCCGCGCACCGGTTCGCCTTGCCCATTGAGCTCAAGCTCGACGAGCGCGCGGACGGGACGCTCGCGTACGACGCGGAGCGCACGCTCCGCCCGATTCCGGACCTCGCGCACGCGGCGACGGCGCTCGGGCACACGAACATGCCGCCGGACGCGGACGGCGTGGTCCGGCGCGTCCCGATCAGCGTGGCCGACCGCTCGGGTGCAAACGGGATTCCCTCGTTCGCGAACGTGATGGCCGCGCTCGCGGACCGGACGCCGAACCTCGGCGGCGCGCCGCTCGACGTCGGGAACCGGATCGTCGTGCGGTTCGACGGGCCGCCGCACGGCACGTTCCCCACGATCTCCGCGGCGGACGTCCTCTCGGGACGCGCGGACCTCTCGATCGTCCGCAACAAGATCGTCCTCGTCGGGAGCACGGCGACGGACCTCCACGACGAGTATCTCGTCCCGACGTCCGACGGCGTCCCGATGCCGGGCGTCGAAATCCACGCGTCGCTCCTCGACACGCTGTTGAAACGCGACTGGCTCGCGCCGATCCCGCCGTGGGCGCTCGCGCTCCTCCTCGTCGCCATCGGCCTCGCGTTCGGCTGGATCATCCCGCGCACGCGCCAGCGCTGGAGCGCGGCCGCGGCCATCATCGCGTGGATCGCAATCGTCGTCGTCGCGTCGATTGCGTTCGACCGCGGGACGATCATCGACGTGTTCTGGCCAACACTCGCCATCATCCTCGTGTACGGGGGCGTTACGCTCGAACGCCGGATCGCCGCGGAGCGCCACCGACGGTGGATGAAGGGCCTCCTCACGCGGTACGTGAGCCCGGCGATCGTCGACGAGATCCTGCGCAATCCCGACCGCCTCCGTCTGGGGGGCGAGCGCCGCGAAATGACGGTCCTCTTCTCGGATATCCGCGGCTTCACGGCGATCTCCGAGGCGACGCCGCCGGAAGAGCTCGTCCGCTACCTGAACGCGTACCTCGGACGGATGACGGACATCATCTTCGAGCACGTCGGCGTCCTCGACAAGTACGTCGGCGACGCGGTCATGGCGTTCTGGAACGCGCCGCTCGACCAGCCGGACCACGCGCGCCATGCATGCCTCGCCGCGCTCGCCATGCGCGACGCGCTCCGCGGGATGAACGCGAAGCATGTCTTCGGGTCGCACACGTTCCGCATCGGGATCGGCATCAACACGGGGGACATGGTCGTCGGGAACATGGGCGGGGAAGTCCACACGGACTACACGGTCATCGGCGACAGCGTGAACCTTGCGTCGCGCCTAGAAGGGCTCACAAAAGAGTACCGCACGGAGATCATCGTCTCCGAAGCGACGAGGATCGCGGCGGGCGACGCCATCTTCGCGCGGAAGCTCGATCGCGTGGCGGTCAAAGGGAAGCAGAAGACGGTCACCATCTACGAAGTCTTCGCGCGCGAGGACAGCGTCTCGTCCGAGGACCGCGAACGCGCCGAGGCGTACGAATCCGCGCTCGATCTCTACTTCGCGCGAAAGTTTGACGACGTCCTCAACGCCGTTGAAGCGTACTCAACGAAATATCCCGAGGATGCCGCCATGCAGGTCCTCTCCGCGCACGCGACGGAATTCGCCTCGCACCCGCCTCCATCGAATTGGGATGGGACGTGGATTTGGACGAGGAAGTAGTCGTGAGTCGTGAGTGATGAGTCGTGAGTAAGAATAAGAGGAAATCCGTACTCACGACTCACGACTCTCGACTCACGACTTTTGATAAGGTAGATCAACTCTCAAAGGTATGGATACCGCCGCACCCCACCCAAAACTCCTCCTCCACGCCTGCTGCGGCGTCTGTTCCGCGTACGTGCCGGACATCCTGCGTCAGGAGTTCGACGTCACGATCTATTACGACAACCCGAACATCGCGCCGCGGGAGGAGTTTGATCGTCGCGCATCCGCCGCACGGACGATGGCGGAGAAGTACGGACTCCCGTTCATCCTCGTCCCGCAGGAGCCCGTCGACTGGTATCGCGCCGTCCGTGGCCACGCGCGCGAACGTGAGAATGGCGAGCGCTGCCGGAAGTGCATCTCGCACCGCCTCGCATCCGCGTTTCAGTATGCAAAAAAGAACGGCTTCGATGTCGTCGCGACGACGATCAGCGTGAGTCGGCGGAAGGACATCAATCAGGTTCACGCCGTCGGGAGATCGCTCTCGGACATCCACGGAATCCCGTTTTTAGATCGCGACTGGAGGAAGGGCGGGGGAGAGGACGAATCCCAGCGCCGCGCCGTGGCCGCAGGCATTTACCGGCAGGAGTATTGCGGGTGCGTGTATTCGCGTTGGCACGGCGGTCGCGACCGCCGTGCCGTAGGGGCGCGATGAATCGTGCCCCGTAGATGGATTTGATTTACATCAAAAAAAGACATTTGTAATCCCGACACGGCCCGATTTGTCATCCTGCGAAGCGGGATCCCTTTCCGTGCTTAATGAGTCTGTATTCGCAGAGGATGGCTCAATGATGGAGAAGCACTTCGGAGATCTTATTCGATATCCAGCGTCGTCATTTCAAAAAAAATATTCGGTTGGAAAGGGATCCCGCTTCGCAGGATGACAAAACGACGGTTTTTGGTTCTATGCTGCATGTCTCAAAAAGAAAATCCGCCATCACGCCCGTCCCAACCCCACCTTCTCCCTCACGACCTCCATCTTCTTCCCCGCCATCTTTTTAGCGTAGTCCCGTCCCTCATCAAGAATCGCGTTGAGCTGGGCTGGATTTTTGAGATACGTTTCGATCTTCCCGCGGATCGGCTTGACCATCGCGATGACGGCGTCCGCGAGCGCGGTCTTGAAGGCGCCGTATCCCTTCCCGTTGAATTCCGCTTCGATATCTTTCATCTTCTTTCCGGTCGCGTGGTGGTAGATCGTCATCAGGTTCGAGACGGCGGGACGTTTCGTCTCGTCGTAGATGACCTCCGAGCCGGAATCCGTAACGGCTTTTTTGATCTTCTTCGCGATCTCGTCGTCGGAATCCGTCAACGCGATGTAGTTGAGGGATGATGATGCGCTCTTGCTCATCTTCACTTTCGGATCGTCGAGTCCCATGACGCGCGCGCCGGCTTCCTGAATCAGCGGCTTCGGGATGACGAACGTCTCATCGTTGAACGTCTGGTTGAACCGCCGCGCAAGGACGCGTGCGAGTTCGACGTGCTGGAGCTGGTCCTCGCCGACCGGGACGACGGTCGTGTCGTAGAGGAGGATGTCCGCCGCCATCAAGACGGGATATGTGAAGAGGCCGACGCCGACGTTTTCGCCGCGCTTCAGGGCCTTATCCTTATACTGCGTCATCCGTTCGAGCTCCGCCATCTTCGCGATGGTCCCTAAAATCCACGCGAGCTCCGCGTGTTCGGCGACCTCGCTCTGGAGGAAGATCTTTGAGCGCTTCGGATCAAGCCCGCACGCGAGGTATGTGGCCGTGAGGAGCTGGGAATTCCGTCGGAGATCCTCGGGCTTCTGCGGGACCGTGATCGCGTGGAGGTCTACGACGCAGTAGAAGCAGGGGTACCGCTTCTGGATGTCGACCCACTGTTTGATTGCGCCGATGTAGTTGCCGATATGGAGGACGTTCGAGGGCTGGATGCCGGAAAAGCAGAGGTCGGTCATATGCGGGAGATTGTAGGGGGTTTGGCCGAATTGAGCTAGTCGGGGAGTTTTGCGCGTTTGCGGGTTAGCGGGTTTGCGCGTTATTTAACTCGTCAACCCGCTAACCCGCAAACGCGCAAATCGTCCCACCGTCTCAAGCCCGTCTCGATGATCGGAATCATCTCTCATGATATGATACTCGTCAGCCATCAAGCCCTATGCCTCCCATCGGAATCCCGGAAGAAGATCGCGAGTATTCGAAGCCGCAGTACCTCACGCTGCTCATCCTGGCGGTGCTCATCGTCGGATTCTCCGTGGTGTCGACCATGCTCGTGATGCGCGCGTTTGAGAACCACGAGGTCGCGCCGGCTCCGGCGTGTCCCGCGGCGCCGGTGTGCGCGGCCGGGACGATCGTCGACCCGCAGGCGTTCGTCGCCGCGTTCGAATCAAAGCTCGGTCCGCTGAAGAAGGTCGACAACAACATCTTTACGCTCACGAAAAAAACGTCAGCCGTCATGGTGAAGAAGGTCGGCGGCGTGGAACTCCGGACGTACGTCACGTGGGATCGGATCCAGGGGATGGATGCGAACACGCTCTGGGCGACCGTCACGCTCGTGAAGCTCGCCGACGGCAAGGACCCGGTCGTCACGCAGCTCCAAACGCAGATGCATGCCACGGAACTCTTCACGGACGACGGCGTCTCGCTCATGTTCGACCCCGTGAGCGATACCGAGGAGTGGTTCACGCTCGATGTTGCGGGATTCTGGAACGACGGACAGGTCGGAGGGGCGAAGTCCATATAGAGCAAATCGCGAAAATAACCAATCCGATCATCAGATCGGATTGTTTGATTGTTGAATTGTTGCATGGCTTCATGGTTTCATGGCTACGCTCGAAGTGTGCGATTATTCCATGCAGCCATGCAGCCATGCAGCCATGCAGCCATGCAGCCATGCAGCCATGCAGCCATGAAACAATATCATCAACTGTGATATACTCCCATCAGCATTAATTTTTCTTTACACGTCTATGCCCCCATTCCAAGGTTCCCCAAGTTCTCCTCCGCCCGCCCGGATGCCGTCGTCGCCTCCGCGCCCGCCCTCGCCCGCGCGCATGCCGGCGCCGCCGCTGTCGGCGAACCAGGCGCTCATGTCGCTCATCGTGGCGCTCCTCATCCTGAACGCGGCCGGCTTCCTCCTCCTCTCCGTCCAGTTCCTCGCGCCGAAGCAGAGCGTCCTCGTGGTCTCAACGGGCGGCATCAACGCGAAGCTCGACGCGATCCAGGCGAAGCTCGCCTCGTTCGAAGCGCAGGCGATCGTTCCGCCCGCCGCGCCGACGCCCGCGCCGGATGTCGCGCCGACCGCGACGCCGCAGGGAGGAAGCGTCGGAGCTCCGTAACGGAGAACCACCCTTCAACATCAACACAGGCCCCGCGATGAACGGAGCCTGTTTGTTAGGGAATAGGCGGTTCGGGAATAGGGAATAGTCATTGGAGTATTTCCTTTGACGATTCCCGAACCGCCTAACCGCCTATTCCCTTCCCATTACACTTCCACGATGACCGGCAGAATCATCGGCCTCCGTTCCGTCTTCTTGTAGAAGAATTCGCCGAGGTCGTCGCGAAGCTTCTCCTTCAAGTAGGTCGGATTCGCCGCGCTCCGCGGGTCATCGTCTTTCAGGATCTTCGCCGCGAACCGGCGCGCCTGCTGGATGAGCTCCTGCGAATCCTTCATGAAGATGAACCCGCGCGAAATGATGTCCGGGAGCGCAAGGCAGCTGCCCGTCTTCTCTTCGATCACGGCGACGACGATGACAATCCCGTCGCCGGCGAGCTCCTGCCGGTCGCGGAGCACGATCTGGTTCGTATCGCCCACGCCAAGGCCGTCAACGAACACGTACTCCGTGGGCACTTTCTTGTTCGTGAGCACGCCGTTCCCTTTGAGGTCGAATTCAATGACCTGTCCGTTGTCCGCGATGAAGACGTGGTCCATGGGGAACCCGTGTTTGTGCGCGAGATTCGCGTGGTCCACGAGGAACGAGTAGTTCCCTTCGATCGGGATGAGGTACTTCGGCTTGATCCACTCGAGGAGCTCGGACAGGTCTTCCTGCTTTGCGTGTCCGCCCGCGTGGATGTCCATCATCTTGTAGTGGATGACGTTCGCCCCTTCGCGGCAGAGCGTGTCTTTCACGCGCTGGACCATCCGTTCGTTTCCCGGGATCACGGAGCTTGAGAAGACGACCGTATCGCCCGGCTCGATCGCGAGGAACGGGTGCTCGCGGTTCGCGATCCGCATGAGGACCGCGCGCTCTTCGCCCTGCGCGCCCGTGCAGACGATCGCGACTTTTTCCTTCGGGAGCTTCACGGCTTCCTTCGCGTCGATGAGCGTGCCGCGCTGGACCTTCACGTACCCGAGTTCCTGCGCGATTGCGATGTTCGATTTCATCGAGAAGCCCTCCACGGCGACTTTCCGCCCGTGCCGCTCGCACGCGTGGATGATCTGCTGGATGCGGGAGATCATCGAGGCGAACGTCCCGATGATGAGGCGGCCGGACGCGTTCGCGATGATGTCGTCGATGTTCGTCTGGATCTCGTGTTCTCCGAGCTGGCGGCCCGGCTGGCTCGCGTTCGTCGAGTCGGCCATGAGCGCAAGGACTTTCCGTTTCCCGAGCGCTTTGATTTTCTCCGTCTCCTGGAGCGACTGCGCGTTCTCGCCCGCGTCGAGCTTGAAGTCGCCCGTGTGGACGACCGTGCCGCACGGCGTGTTGATGATGAGGCCGATCGCCGAGGGGATCGAGTGTGCGACGCCGAAGAATTCGACGGTGAAGGAGCCGAGCCGGAGGACGTCGTTGTACTTGATCGACCGGAGGTTCAGCGCCGGCTTGTCGCGGTGGTCCTGGTGGCGCTTGTTGATGATGCCGCACGACAGGTCCGTCGCGAAGATCGGCGGATTCCCGATCTTCGACGCGACGTGCGAGATCGCGCCGATGTGGTCGTAGTGGGCGTGCGTGATGATCACGCCGCGGATGTTCTTCTCCTTCCCCTTCACGACCGAGAGGTTCGGGATGATGTAGTCCACGCCCGGCATGTCTTCGTCCGGGAACTGGAGCCCGAGGTCGATGATGATGATGTCGTTGCCGAATTCGAGGAGCGTGCAGTTGCGCCCGACTTCCTCGTTGCCGCCCAGGACCATGATCTTCAGGCGCTTGTCGCCTTCGAGCTTGTCGGCGTCCGTGCCGGTTTTGAGGTGTGGCGCGTTCCGGAACGCGGACATGCGCGGGAGTTTCTGGAACTTGTCGCGCAATCCGAAGCGCGCGCCTTTCTTGCGGCGCTCGGGTTTGTGACCGTGCTCTTCGCGTTTGAATCCTTCCTTAAGAGGGATGGCCGCCGTCCGCGCGAGGGACGGATGCGGATGCGGCGCCGGCGCGGCATGGCGCGCCGCCTGCTGGAGCATGAGCGGCGTGCGCGCCGCCTTCGGCGCGACAAAACCGCCCGGTCGCCCGTCATGGCGATGCGGCTGGTTCCGGCGATTCCATCGCCGGTGCTGCGGGTTCTGCGGTCGGTTCCCCGAAGGGCCTCCGCCACCCGTGTTTGGTTGTGGTGTCATAGTGACTTGATTTAGGTTGTCCTGATCAGCCTGTCGCCGTTGCCTTGATCGAGATGCGAGAGCATCGGATTGGCGATTGGCGTTTGGGTTTTGGCATTTGGCCGGATCACGATCCGGCCCTCTGCTTTAAGCCCTAAGCTCTTAGCCGTCGACAGAGCGCCGACTGCGCGAGATGGCTTCTCAGGAATTCTGTTTTCTTTGGAATCCGATGTCTTGGAAGAATGCGATAACGATCCGCGAAAAATGCGGACGTCACAATTCTTCAGTTCATGGCGTCTCCAATGAGAAAACGCTTCATTAAGCGGAAAACGATGCTGTCCCGTCTGTCTTCGCATTCTTGCCCGCCTTTGGCGGGTACACGATTTGGCGGGATATCCTCTCGATATTCGAGGGATTCGTATCCTTCGTGATCACCCGAATGGCTTCGGAGTATCGCGAAGGACTGCCACGTACGAGAACAGAATACAGGAAAGGGCGGGGAATGTCAAGTTTGTTGGTTCGTGATTTGATCAATTTGTGCACGCCGATCAATTTTATTGAAGCTGTATTGAGCAAAATTTCGCGGTCGCACAAGGTGTCATTGTGCGACACCTACTGCAAC
>CAWIHE010000002.1:0-249827 GCA_963835915.1 Candidatus Uhrbacteria bacterium | reverse complement strand
AATTCAACCTTAGATTGTGCCACCCCTCATCCTGAGGCCTCTGCCAGGACTTCCTTCGGGGTCTTGTAGCCGAGGACCTTCCTCGGGGTTGAGTTGATCTTCTCTTGGATCGCATAGAGGTCACGTTGGGTGATACGACTCATATCCGTCTCTCTCGGGAGGTACCGTCGGATGATCCGGTTCGCGTTCTCGACCCCTCCTTTCTGGTATGATGCATACGGATCACAGAAGTAGGTCTTGAGATCAAACCGGTCTCTCACCTTCCCGTGATTCGCCCCTTCGCTCCCATTGTCGAAGGTGATCGTTTTAAAGAGCGGCTGAGGCAGGGATTCGATGCTGCGCGCGAGAGCGCGTTCCGTCTCTTCCGCGGATCCGTCCGAAAGGCGATGTATGGCCACATACCTCGCCTTTCTCTCATATTGGACGGAGATCCTCGTCCGTTGCTTTTTAAAGACCACGCTATCTGATTCCCAATGTCCAAGCTCGTTCCGTTCCTCGATTCCTTCCGGCCTCTCATGGATCGAAATACGCTCTGGAATATGGATTTTTCGTTTCTTCCGTCCATGCCGCTCCTGTCGTTTCGGTCTTCCTGAGCAGAGAAACCCATGGAGTCCCAAGTACCGTCCTTCGCCGATCTGGAGCCACTGGTAGATGGCTTCGTGCGAAATCATTTTTCCTTGAAGGTGCGGGGGCGGGTCGTATCGCAGGCGTCCGGCAATGACATCGGGGCTCTGCCGTCGTTTCAGCTCGGAGACGACGTGTTCCCGAAGCTCGTCGTCGATATCGAGTTTTCGCCTTCGTTTTCTCCGCTTCTCTTTCATCCGATCCGCGAGGGTTTGGGCGAAGACGGCCGAATACGTTCCATCGGGCATCGAGCGTTCCTTGATCTCGTATTGGATGACCCGATGGCTCCGTTTGAGGTCACGGGCGATCCTGCGGCCGGAGAGGTGGGCCTTCAACCGGAACTCAATCTGAGATCGATCAAGGCATGTTAAAGGACGTCCTTGCATACGGGAGCAGTGTATGCAGATCGGGAGTCCTCCGCCCTGCCCCGGCACAATGAGGATAGAATGCGGGCCTTCCCCGCGAGGTTTGACCTTTTCGCTCAACATGGGCAGAATGGCGGAATCGTTGCGTCGGGCGTCGGGCGTCGTTGCGTCGGCCGGACCGACGCCCGACGCCCGACGCAACGAGAACGGGCCGTTAGCTCAGCTGGCTAGAGCACCGCGTTTGCAACGCGGGGGTCGCCGGTTCAAATCCGGCACGGTCCACCAACAAGACAGACAGGATCAGCCTGTCTGTTTTGTATGTACACGGCAGACATCCAGCTTGATCGGTTTTGCCCGTCCTGTCAGGACATCCGAATCGGGAGAGCTCCGACACTGTGTCGGCGAAAATCGGAGCTCACGTGAGCAAAACTGAGCGATCACAAAATCGCTGGTGTCCACCTGGTGACCAAACTCTGCGCGAACATCGGCATGGGACGGTACAAGAATATGATCACCGGACGACGCTTGTCGCCGACGCTCCCCTCCGGCAAGCTCTCTTGATCCCTCGATATGAAGGCTGCCTCGACGAAACCGAGCGCGGCGTGCGATGACCCGTTCCTGACACCGAAGGAGGTCGGTGATATCCTTAGGATCGGTCGAAGCGCCGTCTACGAGATGCTCGTCCGCCGGGACATCTCCCACTACAAAATCCGACGATCGATCAGGATCAGGAAATCGGATCTGGACGAATTTCTCGAACGACAGCGCATCATGCACTTCGGATAGCGAAGACCGGGCCTCGACCGCTTCTAAAGATATGAAAGCCAAAGAAATCGCCAAGCGCATCACCGGCATCTCTACGCCGGTACTCGGCGC
The DNA here is from genome assembly GCA_963835915.1 of Candidatus Uhrbacteria bacterium. Classification (GTDB taxonomy): domain Bacteria; phylum Patescibacteriota; class Patescibacteriia; order 2-12-FULL-60-25; family 2-12-FULL-60-25; genus 2-12-FULL-60-25. The sequence continues at coordinate 247,962 of CAWIHE010000002.1, read as the reverse complement.
ATCGTGGAACTCGGAGAACACCTCGGCCGACATTGCCAAGCGCGTCATCACGTTCATGGAGGATCGGCGAGTGCTCTATGTTCCCAGCGAAATGGAGATCCCTCATTACTGTGTTCAGTCGGTCATCGAGATACGTCGGTTCCTCACCGATCAAATCAGCCAAACGAACAACGAGCACCTCGAACACGCCCTTAGGGCCATGCGGGCGGCTTGTCGGAAGTTTCTCGATGCCGTTCAAGATAGAGATATCATCGAATTTGGCTCGCACCGCGGCCATTGGGCGAGCTGGGTCTTCAATAGCGCGATCGGCGAACTCCGAGGAGTCTTCGGCGTTCACCTCGCCATCATCGCTTCTGCATACAACTTGGACATCGAAGACGATCTTGTCGTCATTCTCCCTGCTGAGGATCGGGAGGAAAGAAGCTGAAGAGCAGCAAGCTGAACCAGCACTCTTTACTAGTTCAGTTTAATGTGTTAAAGTGAACTAGCTAATTCGCCTAGTTCACCTTCCTTATGAGCACGACGGGGGTGTATCGCCGGCAACCCGGCGGACACAGCGCATTCATCCCAGCGGGATTCCCTCCGGAGTCTTCGCTGAATTGGGATGCTGACCTTCTCTATCTTCTCTCACAGGCCGATATCGCCATCGGAGGATTGAAGGATATCTCCCGTCTCGTGCCGGACGTCGACTTCTTCATTCTAATGTACGTCAACAAGGAAGCCACGCTCTCAAGCCAGATCGAAGGCACGCAGGCGACGCTCATAGATTACGTGAAAGCCCAAGCGGAGCCGAGCGAAGACGCGCCATCCGACATCGATGAAATCCGGAACTACATCAAGGCGATGAACTACGGCCTCGAACGACTGAAGACGTTCCCGTTGTCGCTCCGACTCATGCGCGAGATCCATGAGCGGTTGCTCCACGGAGTCCGCGGACAGCACCGCTCGCCGGGAGAATTTCGAACGACTCAAAACTGGATCGGCGGCCCGTCAATCGCGACGGCAACGTTCGTTCCGCCGCCGGTTCCCGATATGAAGTCGGCTCTTTCGGATCTCGAGAAATTCATCCACGCGAAGGAGCGGATGCCGGTCCTCATCAAGACCGGTCTCCTCCACGCGCAATTCGAGACAATCCACCCCTTCCTCGACGGAAATGGAAGAACGGGACGGCTTCTCATCACGCTCCTCCTCTGTGAAGCCGGGATCCTGCCGAAGCCGCTCCTCTATCTCTCCGAGTTCTTCAAACGCCATCGTACCGCCTACTACGACCGCCTCAATGCATACCGGTTTTCCGAAAATGGAGTCGAGTCCTGGCTCAAATTCTTTCTCGAAGGCGTGAAGGTCGTGGCAGACGAGGCCCTGGAGACGGCGAAGAAGATTACGGAGCTTCGTGAGAAGGATCTGGAGACCATTTCATTCTTCGGGAAGGCCACGCCGACCGCGCGCCGTCTTCTCGATCGGCTGTATGCCCAGCCTGTCGTGAATGCGAAGCAAGTCGAGTCGATCACGAAGCTCGCGTCCAAAGCATCGGTCAACCGACTCATCGAGCGGTTTATCGACACCGGCATCCTTGTCGAAATGACCGGAAAACAGCGAGATCGGAAATACCTCTACAAGAGGTACGTCGAGCTGTTCTCGTAAACACGATATATGTCGCACGAAAAGGAGGAAATCCTCGAAGCCATCCGACGGACGGCGAAGCAGAACGGTGGACGGCCTTTGGGCGAACAGCGATTCAAACGCGAGACTGGGCTAAAAAGTTGGATGAAGTATTGGGCTCGTTTCGGAGACGCCCAGAAAGACGCCGGGTTTGCTCCGAACCAACTGCAAGGCGCCTATGATGACGACTTTCTACTCAGAAAAGTCGCTAACATAGCCCGCAGGCTCAAAAGATTTCCAACATATCGCGAAATAGGCATAGAAAGACAAGACGATCCCGAATTGCCCGACAAGAAGACCTTCTGCCGTCTCGGTTCGAAACACGATCTCGCCACCAAACTCATCGCCTTTTGCGAAATTCGAGGCAATTACGGCGACGTCATTGCGCTATCCGAACCGATTCTGAAAACGGACAACCGAACTCAAACTGACGCCGATGGCATAACTCAGATTGGCGAGGTGTATCTCTTCAGGTCCGGCCGATATTACAAGATCGGCAAGACGAAAGATACGGTTCGACGCGGACAAGAATTGCGCGTTCAGCTCCCTGAACAGCCGAATCTCATTCACTCCATCAAGACGGATGATCCAAGCGGGGTCGAAGCATACTGGCACAAGCGGTTCGCATCAAAACGAAAAGGGGGCGAATGGTTTGATTTGAATGCTTCGGATGTCAAAGCATTCAAACGTTGGCAACGGATCGCCTAACGAAAGTATGAAGCGGAATCCCGCCACCGCTCCTCGCGGAACGGTGCTCTCGGCGGGATCCCATGGCATCCTAGCTGGTGACCATTTCGGTGACCAGACTCTGTCGCGCGTTCCGACCTCGATGGACGCGCTGGACGGTCGACTCGTTGTCAGCTCGCTCAGTTGAGCCGTTTGTTTACGCGGTGTATCTCACGTCTTCCCTATCCGGACACGTGATGTCCGCATTCGTCCGGTTCAAATCCGGCACGGTCCACCACAAAACACCACTCATTAGACAGAGTGGCGTTTTGTTTACTGAACAAGTTGACAATTCGAGCTTTTTTGAAGTTTTTCGGTTACTATTTTGAGCTAGATATGCGTCCTATACTCAAAACATTTTCTGTGCTCTTTGCCGTCCTTTTCGCAGGGATCGCATTACTGTTTTTCATGACGTCCTCAAATCGCGATCGCGATCCATGCGTCAATGGCTATCTCCCACGCTTCGGCCCTTTCTGCAACACGAGCGCGGACTGTGCGAAAGATCAACGGTGTGAAGGGAATACGTGTACGACAGGCGTTTGCGGGAACGGAAAAATCGAACTGGGCGAAGGTTGCGACGACGGCAATGCATCAGATGGAGACGGGTGTAATCGTCGTTGTGACCCAGAACCGAATGAATCATGGTCCTGTCGGTTTGAGTTGTAGGTGCTTTTTGGCCCGATTCGTGAAGCTCCGTAGTCTTTCGTCAGTTCGTACTTCCCACAGAGTGGTCCACCATCCTACGCTCCCCCGGCTCGACGCCGGGGGAGCTTCGGATGGCGCGGCCAATCTCGATGAGATGAGCGCCTAAATGGCAAGCGAAGAATGGTCCTCCGAAGTCCGCCGCGGCGGACGAAGAAGGACGCTCGACGCCGGGGGCTACGAACGTGCGCCATCCGATCTTCGGCAAGAATGATCGCGGCCGATCCAAGAATCAAAAGAGGCCAGCGAAGACGAGAGGTGTCTTCACTGGCCTTTTCGGCTCAACGCGCCAAGATCGGCGCGGATCTGATGGAGAGATGCGGAATCGAAGCGGACGTTCATGCCGCATCCGGCGGCGTCTGTTCGCTCGCCGTCGGCTTGAGCAGCTCGAGGCACTCTTCGACGAGGGCAAGGTACGATTCACGGGTGAACCTGTAGAGCGACAACATGAAGAGGAAGTCGCGACTCCATACCTCGTACTTCGCTTCCGGATGCGACGGGGTGCCGGACCGGAGTTCCCCGACATCGCGAAGCGCATTCGATGACCAGCTGCTGCTCTCCGCAGGGGTATACGCGAGGACAACCTCATAGCTCTCCTGGGATTCGCCCGCAAGGATGAATGCGAGATGATAGGTATCCCCTTCGTGCGGATGCTTTGGCGTAATCCGATCCGTAACGTCGAAGCTTGCATCGTAGTTGACCGGACAATTCATCTCGTAGTACGCCGTGCAGCTCTTCATCCTGTCTGTTCTCTCTATGGAAGGTGCTCCTTTCCTGACTTGTTCGATGGCCTGATTCAGCGGATATGATGTACCAGCTTTTGATGCGCACGTCAATCGCGGCATCGCGCGTCATCAGTTTGATGCGGATGCATCTCATTCGAGGAAGAGTCATCGAGTCATTGAGTCATTGAGTCATCAAGTCCTTTACTCGATGACTTGATGACTCTATTACGCAAGACCCGCCCCGGCCGAGAACCCGATGAAATCGGGATGGCCGGAAGCGGGTTGAGCTGCCTACTCATGGCGGTGATTCCGCAGGGCATGGTACGCGGAGATGAGATCTTCCTGCGCATCCTCGGAAAGGACGGACTTGCGGCGCCTGAAGCCGCGCACCCAATCATAAATCGCAGGTGATTCCGCATCCCACAGCCGGAACAGCCGTGTGATGTCCTGAACCTTCGCGTCGGCAAAGACGATCACGCTTCCGTCTTTCGTCGTGCGGAGACGTTCGTTCACCGGACCCGTTCGTTCCGCGGCGTTCGCATCCGGCTGGACCGTTCTCGAACTGACGCGAAGGAGCAGAAGCTGATAGACGGCCGGATCCCCAGCGTCGGTGAAGACGATGAGCTCCTCCGTGGAGCCGCCGACGTGCGGCGCCGCGTGTTGCGTTCGAATGTACAACACGCCGACGTCAGGCCTCCAGTTCCCATATGATTTCTGTCTTCCTCTTCCCATGGCACCCTTTCTTTCTCTCCCCGGTACGGCGGTCGCGACCGCCGTACCCCCGGCCCATCCGATGGGTGGGCGTTGGGCAACGGTGTACGCCGGAGGCGAACATGCGTCAAGCGAAAAAAATGGCAGGTCCGCGCGCTTGCGCTGAAGGACCGTCGCGCAGGTCGAATCGTCGGACGTTGGTCGCAAAAGAGGCATCAATGATGGAACGACAAATTTGTCATGTGTGGCTTGACATTTAACAAGATCCGTGCTATCTTCGCCGGTCCGCATAATTGTCTGCGGCTCAACCAACGGAGTATCTCTCGTGTCCTTTCTCAAACCCGTCAACATCTGTTGCGATAAGAACGTAACGGAAACAATGCGTTCCGCCGCGGTCGAAGCCGTCCGGCTCGTCCTGGCGGAAATCGCGCATCCCGACATCATGCCTGTGCGAGACTTTGGTTACTGGCTCACAGAGAAGGCGCTCGACGGAAATCGCCTCGTTGAGTACCAAAGTACGGAATGGTACATCCGGCAAGCCGGCCGATCGCCGCGCGGCCAGGTCTATACGGGACCGATCATTGAGGCGTTCTTCCGGGAGCCGTGGCAACGGAGTCTTCCGCACTACGACATCCTGCTGATCGCGGATGATGCCCACCCCAGACCCGGGCACCGCCTAAACTACATCATCGGCGAGGCTGAACCCGGACTCGGATGCGTCGTTTCATACTTCCGATTCGCCGATTACCGCGCGCCCGACCTGGACCCGGAAGATCTCTTCATGACCTCGGTCATGCACGAGTTCGGCCATGTCCTTGGGCTCGTCCCCGATGGGCGGACCAACGTCGCCGAAAATCTCGGGCCGCATTGTACGAACGCCTGCATCATGCGCCAGGAGGCAAACCCTCACAGGTGGGACATCCTCACGCGCGACCGCCTCGAACGCGGCCCGTTCTGCCCGCAGTGCCTGAACTACCTGCGGCACTGCTATCGCACCGCGAGCGCAGCGTAACCGCACCATCGTCTCACGATCACCGACCCGCGCGTCCGAATCCTTTCGGCGCGCGGGTCATTATTTTTATTCTCGCAAGCAAGATTTATTCGTCCCCCCAGTCGGCCCAGTCGGCCCTCTTCCCCTTCTCCCTCCCCCTGCTCACCCTCTCACCCCCAACCCCCACAAAAACTCAAACAGCTGTTTCATGCTGAACGCGAGGTCCGGCGAATGGATGATATACGCGGCCCCTTCTTTGCTCGTGCTAATGACGCCGATCCGATTGTCATAGAGGTAGATCGAACATTTGAGATCGACATACGCCGGGAGATAACGGATCTGCCGCAAGTACGGCGCTTCTTCCGTAAAGATTGACATTGATGGAGCTGCTTTCGTCTTTACGCGGAGCGATCGGCTTTTGATTTTCTTTGCGACTCGGCGCTTTATCCACGCCTCCATAAATCGCCTATCAACGGTGCGGATCGTCTCGCCTGGCGCGCTGAAGTACGCATATTCCCCGTCCGCGTGCTGCAAAATATCTTCAAAGACTTCCCGCGAAGCATATTGGCCGGCAAACGTCTGCGCGAACGAGAAGGATGAGGATCCCGCGGCGAGCGAAAGAAAATCCGGGAGCAAATCTTTCAATCGATCCCGCTGCTCATCAATCCGCCGTGCGAGTTCCTTCGGCTGGAGCGCGACGAACGTCTTCCGTTTCCCGTGACGCACCGTGCGCACGTATCCGCGTTCTTCAAGGATGCGGAGATTGTCGTACATCGTCGTCCGCGTCATCTTCAGGTCTTTCGCGAGTTCCGCGGCCGTCGCTTCGCCGCGCGAAAGCGCCGCGAGGTAGATCGCGGCACGATGTTCGTCGAGGCCCGTGGAGACGAGCCAGGCGAGGAGGGTGGAGGTCATAGAGAGTTGGCGAGTTTACGGGTTTGCGAGTTAGCGGACACGCTAACCCGCAAACCCGCCAACACGTAAACTCTTTGTCGACTTTTTTCGACAAATTTATCCTACCAAAAATGCCTGTTTTAAGCAACTATTCCATCCATTGGACTCTAATCGTCGCTTTTTGTTGGATAGATATCCGGGGTGCCGTATCGTGGAGCTATCACCTTCGACAACCGAACAAAGGAGAAGACGTCATGATGGCCCACCGATGGTCCCAAGGGCAGATGGATGCGTGCGCCGTATTCCACAGAATCGGACGGCGCGACGAACTCATCAGCGCCGCTGACGTTCTGTCGCGTCTCAACGACGCACAATTCGAAGCGGGCATTAACGCGCTCCGCATGTACCGGCAGTCAGTCATTGATCAGAACGAGGCGATGAGCGGGAAACCGGTCCGGCATCTGCGTCGGGCGGGGTAACCAATTACCAAGGAGAAAGCCCATGAAGATCCGCATCTATGAAATACATGGACGAATCGGCGCAACGTACGACGCATACGACGACGACAGAGACGACAAAGAAGATCTCTGCGGTCTCATGCGTTTTTGTGAAGACATTGAAGCTCTCTTCAGCGGAGATATCGGGCTCGTTCCAAAGGACGTTCAGGCCCAGGGAGAATTCGCCATCAGAGCGTTCGCGGAAGAGGCGTGCCGAACACATCATCGAGACCGTCTCCGAAAGGCTCGGGAACGGTACACGGCGGTTAATCTGCGGGCAGACACTGTTAATCGTCGGATACAGGCCGAGCATCACGGAATGGTCCTTCATGGACGCATCAAATGCTACGGAATGCCCGGACGATTTACGGTAAAACTCAAGAAGCCGTTCGCCTTCAAGAAATTCGTCTTCGATTTCAACAATCGGGGAGGACGATTGCCGAATCCCGACGTATTCGACTGGATGACGGGAGAACTGAAGGAGGACGTCCTTAAAGAAGCGCAAGCCGGACTCATTCGGCTTTACAACGTCGGCCTCTCCAGAGGAAGGCGTCCAAAGGCGCTCCAATGAAACGCCGCATCAGCGCGCTGGAAAAAGAAGTTCCGACGCTTGTCGCCATCCTCCGTAAAAACAATCCGGATCATTTCGGACCGGAGTGGATTCAGCGCACGAGTCATGGTGTCTATAGTCGGATTTACCGTCGATTGAATGGGAACGGATGGAACGATCTCGTCGCATGCCTCCCCGGCCGGTGGCGATCAAGATGGCATTACCAGACTCAACGCAAGGGCCTGTCCTTGAAGCAAGAAGCGAGGGCGGTCGAGAGACTTCTCAAGCGCAAGCGTCCAGACTACTTCTCTCCGTATTGGATTGATCAGAATGACGGCGCTCTTTATGCCCGCTTAAAGGTGAAGCTGCCTCGCGAGAACGGAAAAATCGAATGGAAACGGTTGATCTCGTTGATGCGTCCCGAATGGCAGCGCCTATGGATGAACACGAAACCCGAGCAGGGGTCGAATACGGACCATCGACTGAAGACCGTCGTGAGAGACGTTACGAGCCTTCTCGAACGCGAAAATCCCAAATCGTTCGGACCGAAGTGGCTGGAAGAGCGCGATATCCGACTCTACCAGCGGGCACGACCTCTCTTGCGCATGAAAAAACGGATGCTTGATTGGCGTATCTTGATCGATCTTCTCGATCCCGAATGGCGGACGAGGTGGCAACGGCGCAGAGACGCCGCAGGCCGTCCGTTGGAGTTCGAGACGACGAATCTCAAAATACTCCTCGAGACGTCGTCTCCGGATTATTTTTCGGCAAGCTGGATTCGCTTGCACGACGATGCACTGTATCGGAGATTACGCCGTTGCCTAAAAATCGCGAACGATTCACCCGGCTGGAATCTCGTTCTTGAGCATCTTGGAGATCCCTGGCGCTCGAGATGGAGATGGTACGGCCGGCCGATTGGGTGGCGGTTGGATCGGATCGAAAAAAACGATGGCGCGCCGCGAACGCGAACTTGGAATGCTCAGGTCCTTTGTTGTCGCGGCAGAAGGCGGACAACGTTAGAGGGCTGCGTTCAAGAACTCGAAAACGTGATCGAACAGCAGAAGCCAAACCCGCTCGGACCGGTCTGGATCCAGCGACACGTACCTTCATTGTGCGGTCGGCTGCGATATTGGATCAGAAACGAAGCGGGGAAGCCGGACTGGAGTCGCGTCGTGGGGATTCTCCGAGAACCGTATCGGGGCTTGTGGCGGCAACGAAAAAGCCTGGAACGCTGTTTTCCGGCAACAACGTATCGCAATGAAGAGGAAGTTCGGACCGTCATTCAAAAACACGCCAACAAACTCTATACCTTCATCACGGCGACGAATGATAAGGATATGGCGCATCGCGACACGATCTGTCGCGAACTGATCCGGCTGGCGAGGCGAGGAAATGCGGACGCGGAAGAACGCCTCATCGAACTCGTCTCACCATTGATAGATCACTGGAGCATGACGGAAAAACACCTGAGCAGCCTGTCTGGCGGCAACGAAATGGCGATGGATAAGCTTCGGAGATGCATCTACTTCTTTCAGGAGGAAGGGAGGGCTCAATTTCTCCGTTACCTTTGGAAATCGCTCTTCTTCGTGGCGCAAAAACTGAAAACGATCTCGCTGGATGCACCGGTCCGCGGGTGTGAAAAGAACGTGACCGTTCTCGATACGATCGGCCGATTCGATTCGGGGGAATTCTGGCGCCACAGAGGGGACATGGGGGAATGGGGGGAAGGAGGGGATGTATTCGCTTAATCTTAACGCCCCGGCCAAACTCGGCCGGGGCGTTTTCTTTTATTCGAAAACCGACCCGAGGGCCGGCTTGCGAAGAAAATCGAGGAAGATGATTAGATGCGCGTGGCCCGTCGACGGCGCGCGCGCATCCAACGTGCGAGAAATCCGCTGCCGTCGCGATCGATCCAGTGGTAGAACACGCAGAACCACTGCCAGAGTGTTTGCACCCTCGAAAGCGAAAACGTCAGCGGCCAAAGGGCGACATCAACCTGATGCGCGCGATTGAACGTCATCCAGATGCGGATCGCGTGCTGCCACTGCGTGCACACGAGGATGTCCGGCATCATGATGCCGTTCTGCCGCAGGACGCCGAGTCCGTACCGGAGATTGTCGTACGTGTCGAGCGACTCGCGTTCGCAGAGGATCGCATTCTCCGGGACCCCGCGCGCGATGAACCATTCGCGCATGAGGTCGGACGACGGACGCGTTTGAACGGAGCGCGGGAGAAATCGGCCGCCGCAGAGGAGCAGCGTATCGAACAGCCTGTTCTCCCAGAGCTCGAGCGCGGCGCGGCAGACGATTTCAGTGTCGTCGGGCGAGAGCCGGTCGACAGGCAGTAATTGCCAACTCGGGACCATGAGCACGCGATGCCGTTTCACGGGGGCAACCTCCTTGAAATGTGCGATAAAACCTCAGCAGATGGCACGTTACGGGTGATTCCGAAGATCGTCAATCTCCATGGAGTTAGGAGGGCCGACTGGGCCGACTGGGAAGAGCCCAACGAGTCGGCCTAGTCGGCCCTCGCCCCCTCATCCCTAAAACAAAATCCGCACCCCCAACGATCGCCAAGGGTGCGGATTCGTTTCGAGTGCGGAAGGGAACGTGCGTCAGTGCGGTTCGGTCGTCGAGGGCGGCTTGCCCGTGATTTCGTAATAGACGCGATCGAACGGAGTTCCGTCAGGCATGGCTATTTCTGTGGTCAGGCGAGCCGTAATTTCACGCAGAAAGGCCCAACTCGGCTCGAAGATATCGAGCGTGCTGTAGCTCTCGCGTTTGTTCGCTTTGACCATGCGTATTTTCCACCCTAATCCGTTGACGCGCGCGTCGCCCATAAGCCCGACGCTCGAAGAAGGGTCGAGCGCAACGTAGTACTGGCATGGACGCGTCTGCGGATCCGGGTAGTGTTTCCGCACGACCTCTTCGAGAATGCGGTTCGCCGCTTGGAGCGGCGGGGCAAGATCGCGCGAGAGCTTCCCCCACGTGCGGAGCGCGAGACCGGGCCCCGGGAACGGCTGCCTGTAGACGATCTCGTCGGGAAGTTCGAGCGCTTTGGCGAGTTCGCGGATCTCGAACTTGTAGAGGCCGGCGAGCGGCTCGACGATTTCGACCTGGAGGACATCGGGAAGACCGCCGACGTTGTGGTGCGCCTTGAGTCCGGTCTCGGATTCGATGATGTCCGACGCATTCGTCCCCTGGAGGAGCGCGAAGACATCGCGGCGTTCGGGCGTCTGCTCTTCCGCCGATTGGGACGGGAGCACGTTATCCAGAAATCGATTCGTTTCCTCGGCGAACACGTCGATAAAACATCCGCCAATCGCTCTCCGCACGGCTTCGTAATACACCCCCTCACAATCGACGGGACTCTGTTCGGTCGGATAACGAACCGCCTCGATCCGACCGTGAAATCGGTCCGCGGCGTCCACATATAGGACATCCTCGTCGCCGAAGATTTCCCGGATCTCATCAAGTTCACCGTCGCGCATCCAACCCGTATCCACGTACATGCCGCGAAGGAGCGTCTGCCGCCCGGTTCCTCTAGAGAGCTGGAACACGACCGACGAATCGACGCCGCCCGAGAGTCCGCAGATCAGATGGATGTTCGGACACGTCTCGCTGAGCCATGTCCGTGCCTCGGTGATGAATTGGTGCGGGTCGAAATGATAATCCGGCTTACATTCCGCGACGTCGAACGCGATGTGCCGAAGAATTGCTTCTCCGTTTTCGGTGTGATCCATTTCCGGATGAAACTGGACCGCGAAAACGTCATGAAACGATGATCTGACGAACGCGTTGGCGCACCGCTCCGTCGATGCGATGACGTTCCATTTTTCCGGAAGCACGACGATCTCGTCGCGATGATTCATGACGGCCATGCCGCCCCGATACTCCCCGAATCCCTGGCACGTCACGCGCACCTCGCCGAATTCGGGCTTCTTCGCCCGTTCGACGATGCCGTTTTCGAGTTCGGCCAGCAACTGCGCGCCGTAGCAAATGCCGAGAATAGTTGTACAAGGCCTCATCTCCTTATAGAGAAGGTAATCGAGTCTCGGCGCGGTACGGTCAAATACGCTCTGATTTCCGCCCGAGAGAATAACCAATCGCGGTTGGCCGACAGGAGTAGTGTCCCATACGCTCAAGAGTTCTTCAGAATTGATCACGCGGCTCTTCAGTCCGATCTCCCGGCAGAGCTGCGCGATGAGCGGCGTGGATTTTGACCCGAAATGGACGATCCAGACCTGGGCGTCGTCGCCGGAACCCCACGGAAACCGATGGATATGTTGCGTTGTCAAAGGAATTCCTCCTGCGCCCAATGGGTGGAGCGCGGCGAAACCTTAGCAGATGCAGAGGAGATGTCCATGGCATCTCTTTAGGATCGTAAGATCGTAGGATCGTAAGACCGGACGTGAGCGGTCCTACGATCTTACGATCTTACGATCCTCCAATCTACGATCCTACGAACCTTCCCATTTGACCAATCCCCCCGTCCCCCCGCACACTAACTCCATGGACCCCAAACCCTTCCCGGGCGATACGAAGGTCGGAACCTCCCTGTTTCACGGGCCGGAACAGCGCTTCATCAACTGGGCCGTTGTGCGGATTCCGCCGTGGATTAAGAGCTACCACCTCACGCTCGCCACGATCCCGATCAGCATTGCGATCGTCGGGTTTAGTTTTCTCGCAAAGCTGGACGACGAGTGGCTGTGGGGCATCACCGCGATGATCATCCTCCAATGGATGACGGATACGCTGGACGGATCGCTCGGTCGTCTCCGCAAAGAAGGACTTGTCCGCTGGGGCTACTACATGGACCATTTCCTCGATTACATCTTTCTCTGCACGATCCTCATCGGCTACATGGTCCTCCTCCCCGATACGTCGAAGTTCCTCCACTTCTTCATCCTCGCGCTCTTCGGCGCGTTCATGGTGAGCGCGTACCTCGCCGTCTCCGCGTCGGACCGCTTCCGCATCACGTTCTTCGGCATCGGCCCCACGGAAATCCGCCTCCTCTTCATCGTCATCAACACGCTCCTCCTCATCTTCGGAAAAACGTACCTCGCCGCAACGCTCCCGTACGTCCTCGGCGGATCGCTCATCGGCCTCGCCGTCGTCGTCTACCACACGCAGCGCGAGCTGTGGGGGATGGATATGTCTAGGAAAGTCGTGAGTCGAGAGTCGAGAGTCGTGAGTGAAGAATCAAAGGAAAATCCGAACTCACGACGGGAGCCTGCCCCGAATGCACTCGGGGGGACTCACGACTCACGGCTTCCACCTCCCCCTTCCCCCTTGCCGTAATCGCTTCCCCCATCCGCTCCCATTCCATATACTTCCCCCATCGCGTTCATCGCGACCCATCGCGTTTAACGCGACCAAATCCTATGGCCACAAATCCCACCTCCGCCATTGACCCGAATGTGGATCCCGAAGGGGAGCAGCATGAAGGGAAAAGCCCCACGTACGAAGACATCGCGAAGATCCGCGAGCAGTTTTTGCGGACCGTCGAAGTCCCGCAGGAAAAGCGGAAGCCGCAGATCCTCCTCTGCCCGGTCGGCATCGTCGGCTCGGGGAAGACCACGGTCATGAAGCCGCTCTGCACGCGGCTCGGGCTCATCCGGATCTCGCTGAACAAGATCCGCATGCTCCTCAAGGCGAGCGGATTCAACTACACGCAGACGCTCTCGATCGCGCACGGCGTGGTCGGCCAGTTCCTCCAGGATGGGTACAGCATCGGCCTTGACGTCGATTGCGTCGGATCGATGAAGCCGTTCATCGACGAGCAGGAGCGGACGTTCCACGTGCAGGTCGTCTGGATCCACATCAATCCGCCGGAAGAATACATCCTGAAAAAATTCCACCACCTCGGGTACGGCATGCTCTTCAACAACGAGAAGGAAGCCGTGGCAAACTACGAACGCCGGAAGCCGCTCCACGCAAAACTCGACATGCCGTTCGCGTACGTCCTCGACCCGTCGCAGGGCGACGTCGAACAGCAGATCGAATACGCCGCGCAGACGATTGAGCAGATGAAATAGGGGCGCGCCGCGCGCGCCCGATACGCACGCGCCCGGCCCCACCTCTATCCTGCGACCCACCCCCGGCCCCGCCCTTAGCAGGGCGGGGAGTTCTCTTATAGGTTCTCTACTCGGTGTTCTAGATCTTTGAGGACGCCAATAAGATTGCTGACGATGTTGTCGTCTGAATAGCGGATGACGGAGATTCCGAATGTATTGAGTTCACCTGAACGGACGCGATCATATTCTTCGGTGTCATCGTGGATGTCTCCGTCGATTTCTATACACGAAAGAAAATCAGGATCGAGAACTCCCCGCCCTGCTAAGGGCGGGGCCGGGGGTGGGTCGCCGGGATAGCGGAGGGGCCGGGGAGGGGCCGGGGGTGGGTCGCCGGGATAGCGGAGGGGCCGGGGAGGGGCCGGGTGGGGTCGCAGGATATAGACGGAGCCGGGAGCACGTCCTCAATAACGAAAAACACCCGGCTGCAACGAGGAGCAGGATGCTCTTCGCCGCAGCGCGGGTGCTGCGGCACGGCAGTCTCGACTGCCGTGCCTGCGAGACGGTGGCTTACGCCGCCCGTTGGCTCTGGTAGGGCTGTTGCGCGAACCAGTTAAGGATCCGCGTAATGAGACCGAGCATGTACGGTGAGCTGACCGTCTGCCGCTCGTTATCAGGGAAGTTGTGGCGAAGATCAAACACACGATAAGGACCTTTCGCCTCCAAAAGGTAATCATTGAGATCCTCCCAAGCTTCGCGCTGAACACACAGCATCGCATCATTGAGGCCCGCACGATCGAGAACCTCATCGAAAGAGATCATCGATACGCGCCAAGCATCAGTGCCGTTGTTGTTCCCCTTCCCGTCAGCACATGGGGAGAAAAAGCTGAAAAGCCGCGTATCGTACGCATGGAGCGACAACGAGTACGTCCGACCTTCCTGTCCCAGATACTCGCTGTACTCCAGACGCCACGGACGCTTTCGAAGAACCACTCCCCAGCTCGGGTCGTCGATGTCGTGGCCCTGATCGCCTTCGTACTTGGGAGCCACGAGATCAAGCGCCTCGAGGATCGAACGAATCTGAGCCGTAGCCGAAAAGAATGCGGTCTTGGGCATGATTTGCCTCTTTCTTTGCTTTGGATTTAGCTCTATAGAGCCTTGGTTCGAATGCCAAAAGAGCGAAGGAATTACCATACACCAAAACCGAAGAAATGTCAAGGCACTTAGACATATCTTTTTCCGCTCTTCATATTTCTCCACCAGCAGACCCAGTCGGCCCAGTCGGCCCTCCTTCCCCTTCTTCCATTCCCCGTGCCCCGTGCGGCGCCTGCCCTGAGCGAAGTCGAAGGGTGCCCTGTGCTCTGTCCATCCCCTGTCATTCCCCCCATTTTCCTGTAAGATAGTACCGTTATGCTGACCGACAAACTTGAAGCGCTTCGAGATGGCCTGGAGAAGGCGCTCGGCAAGGTTGATGGCCTCGCAAAACTCGATGAGATCGAGACGGCGTTTCTTGGGCGAAAGGGCGAACTGACGAACGTTTTGCGCCAGCTGGGCGGCATCCCCGCGGACGAACGGAAGGTCGTGGGGACGCGTGCGAACGAGATCAAAGCAGAAGCCGAAGGATGGATCGCGGCCGCGCGAGAACGACTCTCATCCGCCGCGGCGTCCGCCGTCGGAGAGACAGAGCGCGTGGACGTGACCGAGCCCGGCATCCGTCCGCCCGAAGGGCATCTCCATCCGATGACGCAGGCGACGATGGAGATCGTGGAAATATTCAACCGGATCGGATTTGCCCGCGTACGGCATCCGGAAGTCGATTGGGACTGGTACGCGTTTGAATCGCTGAACCTCCCGAAGGATCATCCTGCGCGCGACGAGTGGGAAACGTTTTTTCTGGACGCGCCGGAGTCGAAGATGGGAAAGATGGTGCTCACGCCCCACACGTCGAACGCGCACGTGCGCGAGCTTGAGCGGCACGAGCTTCCGGTGCGCATGATCAACATCGCGAAGTGCTACCGCCGGCAGATCGACGTGACGCACGTGCCGATGTTCCACCAGTTCGAAGGGCTCTACGTGGACACGAACGTCTCGATCGCGGATCTCCGCGGCGTTTTCGATTATTTCGTGCGCGCGTTCTTCGGTCCGGACCGCGTCACGCGCCTCCGCCCGCACCACTTCCGCTTCACCGAACCGTCGTTTGAGGTCGACATCTCCTGCGGCGTGTGCGGCGGGACGGGCGTCGGCGCGGACCGCCAGAAGTGCCGCGTATGCAAGCGCGGATGGCTCGAACTCGGCGGCGCCGGCATGGTCCACCCGAACGTCCTCAAAGCCGCAAAGCTTGATCCGAAGAAGGTCAACGGCTTCGCCTTCGGCTGGGGCCTCGAACGGACATGGATGATGAAGAGCGGCGTGAAGCTGGATGATATCAGGGTGCTGTATAAGAACGACCTTCGGTTCTTGAAACAATTCTGATTAAGCGTTGCGTCGGGCGTCGGGCGTCGTTGCGTCGGTAGACGCAATCCGGCCGACGCCCGACGCAACGACGCCCGACGCAACGAAAAATATGAATTCCCTCGTCTCCTACTCCTGGCTCCGCGACTACGTTGATCTCTCCAAGATCACGCCGGATGAGTTTGCGAAGCGGATATCGCTTTCCGGACCGGCGGTCGAGAAGATCGTGCCGAGGGATGCGGATTTGGAGAAGGTCGTTGTCGGGCGGATCAAGGCGATCAAGCCGCATCCGAACGCGGATAAGCTGAAGCTCGTCACGGTCGACATCGGCAAGCGATCGATTGATCTTGTGTGCGGCGGGACGAATCTTGTAGACGGACAGTGGGTCGCGGTCGCGGTCGTGGGCGCGAAAGTGAGATGGCACGGCGAAGGTGATCTCATCGAGCTCAAGCCCGCGGAGATCCGCGGCGTAAAAAGCGAAGGCATGATCTGTTCGGCCAATGAAATCGGCCTCTTTGACGCCTTCCCGCACGCGGACCGCGAAATCCTCGACCTCGGCAAAGCCCTCCCCTCGATGACGGTCAAGCCCGGCACGCCGCTTGCGGATGCACTCGGACTGACGGGCGACGTCGTGATGGACATCGAAGTCACAGCAAATCGCGTGGATGCGATGGGAATGATCGGCATAGCGAGAGAGGCGAGTGCGATTCTTGGACGCAGGATGCTAGTCGTGAGTCGTGAGTCACGAGTCGTGAGTCCGAAATCAAAATCCGGATCCCACTCATCCACTCATCCACTCATCCACTCACCCACCGTCACCGTCCACGACAAAAAACTCTGCCCCCGCTACATGGCGGTCCGCATCAACGGCGTGACGAACGGGCAGTCCCCGTGGTGGATGAAGCAGAGACTGATGTCAGCCGGGCACCGGCCGATTTCTACGCTCGTCGACATTACGAACTACGTTCTCACGGAGTCGGCACAGCCGATGCACGTGTTTGACGTGAAGAAGATGGCGCATGGGGCCAAGGGCGCGGAGATTCACGTCCGGCTCGCGAAGAAAGGCGAGAAAATCAAGGCGCTTGATGGGAAGACATACGATCTGGATGAGAAATCGCTCGTCATCGCGGACGTGAAGCGGCCGATTGCGGTCGCGGGCGTAATGGGAGGCGAAGCGACGGGCGTGGACGATTCTACGATGGATATCATCTTTGAATGCGCGACGTTTGATCCGGTGTCCGTGCGACGGACGGCGCGGCGGCTCAACCTCTACTCGGATTCCCAGCTCCTGTTCGAGAAAGGACTCTCAACGGAATCCGTCCCGCCTGCGATGGCGCGCGCCATCGAGCTCACGCTCGACCTCTGCGGCGGCGAAGTCGCAGGCCCGGCGGTTGATGTCCGCGCGGGGGCCTACAAAGCGCGTGCCTTCTCGATCAGCGCGGAGGACGTCGCGGCGCGCATCGGCGTTGAGATTCCGCTCGCAAAGCAGGCGAAGATCCTGAAAGACCTTGGATTCAAAGTCACCGTCAAAGGAAAGACGATGACCGCGACGGTCCCCTGGTGGCGCGATCACGATATCGAGGCCTCCGTGGATCTCACGGAAGAAATCGCGCGCGTCTACGGCTACGGCAACATCCCGGCACGCCTTCCCGTCGGCGATCTTCCGCCGCGCGCGCCGGATGCGGAGTTGTTCTGGGAGGACAAGGTGAAAGTCATCGCAAAAGGTGCAGGCCTCACCGAGGCGTACTCCTACTCCTTCGTCTCCGAGGATCTCTACAGCAAGGCGGACTTCAATCCAGCCGTCTGCCTGAAAGTCCAGAATCCCCTCTCGGAAGAATTCACGTACATGCGGACGTCGCTCCTGCCGTCGATGCTTCAGGTTGTCTCGGAGAACGTGGAGAGGTCAAAGGAGCAGAGGGTATTTGAGGTGGCTAATATCTATATCAATAGGGGAAGCGGGAAGCGGCGAGCGGGAAGCGGGAAGGCGCGGACGGGAAGCGAGTGGAAAGATCTGCCGGATGAGCAGCTGCAGATGGCGTGCGCGATATTGGAAGGAGAGGAGAGTTGGAAGATCGCGAAAGGATTCGTCGAGCATCTGCTTGATGAGCTTGGAATCCGCGGCGTGAGCTGGAGGCGGATTTCGGAGCAGGGATTCTGGCATACGGGGCGGTCGGTGCAGGCGTTTGCGGGCGAAAAACTGCTTGCGACCGTTGGCGAAGTCGATCCGCGGATTCGGGCGAACTTCAAAATCGAGGGGCGCCTTGCGCTCGTCGAGTGCCCGCTGGAGGAAGTCTTCGCGCTCGCAAAAACCGCGAACGCGTACGATGCCCCGTCGTCCTTCCCGGACTCAAAACGCGACCTCGCCATCGTTGTCCCTCATAACGTTGCGTATGGCGACGTCGCGCGGACGATCAAAGAGATCGACCCGATCGTGCAGACGGTTGAGTGGTTCGACACGTACGAAGGCAAAGGGGTCCCCTCCGGCAAAAAGTCCCTCGCCATCCACCTGACATTCTCCTCGCGCGAAAAAACGCTGACCACGGAGGAAGTCGATGGGTTGATGGAGAGGATTGGGTTGAAGATGAAGGACAAATTCAAGGCAGAAATCCGGTAAAAAATTGGGCCCGTGTAGGGGCGGGGTTCCCCCGCCCCTTTTGAAATGATCGTCCGCGTCATGCGACGGTCGTTCATCAAAACGCAAAAAACCATTTTTGTCATTCCGAGCGGAGCGAGGAATCCCTTTCCCACCGAACGCGCCACAAACAAAACACCGCGGCCATCCAAATTGGACGTCCTGCGGTGGTGGTGTCGAGGCGGCTAAGCCGCCCTAGTCGAGGTCGAAGTTGAGCTCCTTCTCGGGCTCGAGGTCGTGGAACTCCAGGGGGTCTCCCATCGGCTCGTGCCTCGGCGCGAGCGGAACAGCGCTCACACTGGCATCCAGCACGAAATGGTTCACTACGCTCGGATGTGTTGGCTCATCGACCAATTGTGCAAACAACATGAATGCGTATCTCCTTTTCTGTTCAATTTGTTCTTCTCATCGCGCGGAACCTGGAGCCCGTTGAGCCACACGTTCCGCACCATGAGAAGTAAGAATATAGCACAATCAAGTCAACTTGTCAATACCTTTCCTTCACTTATCCAATTTTTTCACTTAAATAAGCAAATAAATCGTTTTTCATCCTGCGAAGCGGGATCCCTTTCCAGCCACCGGAGGACCATCATCGCGCTCATATTTACATTCGTTTCGGATTCTCCATGACCGCTTTCTCCCCTTGATCGTCTTTGCTTCTTTCTGATCTCTCGTTAAGGAAAGGGATCCCGCTTCGCAGGATGACAAAGAGTCGCATGTTGTTATTGATGCAACCCTCCCTCTCAAGCGGGTCCCGCCGTTGGCGGGACCCCTACCGATGCTACGGACCCCTCTGCTACCATTCTCCCCATGCCAACACGGATTCCCCCATCGATACTGAAGACCCAGGATCGGGCGCTGATGCAGGCCGTGCGGAAGATCGCGGTCGCTGTTCAGAGCACAGGGCACCCCCCTTTGCCAAGGCTCCGGGGGGCACGGGGCACAGGAAGAATAAAACACGCCCTCACGCCCTCACGCCCTCACGCCCTTCTGGTGGGTGGCTTCGTTCGTGATCTCGTTCTCAAGCGCCATCCAAAGGACGCCGACCTCGAAGCCTACGGCGTTGATGCGAAAAAACTTGAGCGGATGCTGAAGAAGCTCTTCACGAAGAGAGTCAGCGTGACGGGGAAGGCATTCGGCGTATTTAAGGTGGCGCTGGAGAAAGAAAAATCAAAGAAAACCCACTCCCCACTCCCCACTCCCCACTTCCCAACCCTCGACGTCTCCATCCCCCGCCGCGAGTCCAAAGTCTCGAAGGGCCACAAAGGCTTCTCCATCCACGGCGATCCCAAGATGAAGATCAAAGATGCCGCGCGCCGCAGAGATTTCACGATGAACGCGATGCTCTTGGATCCGCTGACGGGAGAGATCGTTGATCCGTATCACGGGATGGATGATCTGAAGGCGCACACGCTCCGCATCGTGGATCCGAAGACGTTTGGGGACGATCCCCTGCGCGTGTACCGTGCGATCCAGTTCGCGGCGCGGTTCGGGTTGGAGACGGACCCGAAGACGACGGCACTTTTGCGGAAGATGGTGAAGGATGGAGCGACGGACGAGCTTCCGAAAGAACGGATCACGGAAGAGATGCGGAAATTGCTCCTCGCAGATCGTCCTTCGATCGGATTCGAGCTTGCGAAGATCATCGGTCTTTCGGAACGCGATTTCCCCGAACTCCACGCGCTCGCGAACGTCGTCCATAACACGGGCGCGCACCGCGAAGGAACGGCGTGGGCGCACACCATGCTCGTCATCGACGCAATGGCGGACATCATCCGCGATCCGAAGTGGAACATCAACGAAGATGAGAAGGTGATGCTCATGCTCGCGGCCGTCTGCCACGACCTCGGGAAAGCCGTTGCGAAGTGGAAGCTCGTCGGCGATCTCCCCGGCGGATACCCGGACCATCCGGCGGCCGGCGTCGGTCCCGCCGCGTCATTCATGGAACGATTCGCATTCGGCGACGAGATCGACCGGATGGTCGTCACAATGACGCGCTACCATCGCCATGGCGGTACGATCCTCGGCATCATCAACCGCCGCGATGCCGATGAACGGACGATCGCGAACGCACTTCGCAAATTGATCCGCGATATCGCGCCGATCTCCTGGAAGGCCTACCTCGCCATGAGCGCCGCGGACACGCTCGGCGTGACGGGATGGGATTCAAAAAAGATGGCGAAAGAGATCGTCGTGAAACTCGATCGCGTCGTCCGCAAACACAACCTCATCAACGAGGCGAAGTGGACGCTGGTGACCGGCAAAGACCTGATCCGCCTCGGCGTGACCCAAGGCCCGAAGATCGGCCGCATCATCGCGGAGATTGAGGGCGACAGGGACGCGGGACGCCTCACGACGAGACAGGAAGCGCTCGCGCTTGCCAAAACGCTGGCGGGGGTTAAGATGGTTATGTAAAGGGACGTCGGGGGAAAACAGCCGAAAAAACGACAATTCACATCTACATGGAGGGCTCGGCCTTCTTTTTTTGTGCCCCCTCCATCTCTGCCCGCATCGCTTCGCAAAGCGTTACAGGCGAGCCTCATCCCTCCACCTTGCTGAGAGGGCGGGGGAACCCCGCCCCTACACCAACGCCCCCACACCCTCACGCCCTCACGCCCTTACGCCCCCCTCCTATGCCCGACATCTCCCACCTCCTCCGCTCGATCGGATTCGTCGACAGCGAGGTTAAGACGTACCTCGCGGCGCTTGAGGCCGGGCCGCAGACCGCGAGCCAGCTCTCAAGCGCGACCGGCCTCTCGCGGCAGGCCACGTACACGGCGATTGATTCGCTCACGGACCGCGGGCTCATGACGAGCGTGGAACGCGAGGGCGCGAACACGTTCATCGCCGAACCGCCGCAGAAGCTCATCGCGTACGCGAAGCGGCACGAGATGGAGATCTCGGGACGCGTGAAAGACCTGGAGGACGCGCTCCCCGAACTCGAACTCCGGACCGGCGGCGACCGTCCGGTCGTCCGGATGTACGAAGGGAAAGAAGGGATCCGCGCGATCCATGAGGAAGTCCTGAAAATGGACGAACTCCAGGTCTGCGAAATGCTCGACAGCGTGACGATGCGCAAGGTCATCAAAACGGAAGAGCTCCAGGGCATGCGCAAAGACGCGGGCAGCCGCCAGGCGACCTCGCTCGGGTTCTATACCGGCGAACTCTACCTCCCGGACGCGGGCATCCGCGCCGAGCGGTACGTGCTCCCGAAATCAATGTGGGGCTTCAGCAGCCAGATCCTGCTCATCCGCGACAAAGTCATCCTGTTCGACTTCACCGGAAAAATGCACGCCATCGTCATCGAGGACGCGGCCATCGCGAACGGCATCCGCAACCTGTTCAGCCTCTCCCGCCACTCGATGATCGCGGAACAGAAATGCAACCCGGTCACATTCCGCCTGAGCGAGAGCCACTTCAAGCACGTTTCGGCGGAGGAGCTGCAGGCGCTTTGATGGGGAAGGATGGTTGGATCGTTGGATGGTTAGGGGTTGGAATGATTCCTTTTGATTCTCGGCAGCTCGATCCAAAAATCAAAGAAAATATTTCCAACCCCAACCATCTAACGATCTAACCATCCTCATCCTAAGAAGAAGCCGCACGCCAGGGAAGAACCCCGCGTGCGGCGATAGCAACGAACTGCTGACTGAGCGATCAATTCGCGACGGTCGGCTTCACGAGGACGTAGAGGGTGCGGTCGCTGCCGCTTCCGGTCAGGAGCAGCGGGAAGTTCCCCCTGCGCCAGAACATGGCGGCGCGATGGGCCAGATCCGTGACCCCGTGACGTTCTCCCGGCTTGCGGCGGGAGCGAAGGACGACGGCCATTTCGAGCGTCCGCTGGAATTCAGCCCATGCGGCCGCGTGCCACGCGCCGAGTTCCGCGGAGAGGTGGGAGAACCCCATCCATCGCCATCGGCACACGCGCGCGTCCGTGGGCGGCTCCCCGGAAATCCGCGGGGCGGGCATGGAGGCAAACGATTCCGGACCCCAGAGATTTCGATCGCATGGCAGGGTGAGTACCGTCATCTCGGCAATCTGCTGCTCAGTTCTCTCTTTCTCGGTTTCGTTCCCCGAGGGAACCAGCCGGCGCAGTATCGGCGCGATCCGATCGCGCTCGCGGGCAAGGATGTCCGTGAAATACGCAGCGAGCGCACCCGCAAATGAATCGGGGACTCGGAGCGGCTTCCCCGAGAGGGCGGCCGGCGTGACGCAGGCGATCTTCGGGAACGTGACCTGATCCGCATCCTCATACCAGAGGAACGGGAACGCCTCGGCGATCTCGGCGCCGAGGCCCTTGCGCCGCGGCATAAGTTCACCGGTCCAGGAGATCCAGGACGCCATCCATTGCGCGATCTCGTCTCCGTTCTGAATGCCCACCCAGTGCCCGGCGAGCGGACTGTGGTACGTGATCCGGCCCTCGACGATCGCGATGGCCTTGTCCCGTTCGGATTCCGAAAGACCGAGCGCCCGCATGACGAGCGCGACCGGATCCTCGCGCGGCGTTTCCGCACAGCGCTTCGGCGACACGAGTTGAGATTCAGAGCTGGTCATCTGTGACCTCCGTATCTTCGTGATGAACGATGTGAAGGTTCGGGATAAGAAAAGGCCCACATTCCAGCGGGCCGTTTGAAGACTACGATATCGTAACATCTACAAACGGCCCCCTGTAATAATGGGGCGGAAAATGGCGATGATCTGCCGACTATTTTCCATACGAGAGAGGATAACCGGAAGAGGCGGGAGACGTCAAGGGAAGCCGAAGCCGCTATGGTTCAGGGTGTCAGGATAGGGAATAGGCGGTTCGGGAATCGGGAATAGGCATTGGAATAATTTCTCCAATGCCTATTCCCGAACCGCCTAACCGCCTATTCCCTAAAAAGAAAGCCGCACGCCAGGGAGAACCCGACGTGCGGCAGGAGCAACGAGATTGGCGGATGACTACGATGTCACCGCGCCTTTGACGAGAACGAGGAGCGTGCGGCCTGTGCCGGACCCTCGGATGGCGAACGGGAAATTGCCCGTCTCCTTCCAGAACGTCGCGGCGGCGATCGCATCCGACTGGACGCGGCGGCGTTGCGTGATCAGGATGACCGCAAGCGCGATCGTGCGCTCGAGGCGCGTCCAGAGCGCTTCGCGGAGCGTGGAGTCGACTTCCGCGAGACGCGGCAGATGGCGGAAGCGCCACCATGCTTCGAACGCGGGCTGATGCTTGCCCCAAATCCACGAGCAGTTATCGAGTTCCACCGAAAATGAATCGCAGAGGACCTCGACGGACGCCAGCAAGCCCGATCCCCTCCGCTTCCGCTTCAGCCGCTCACTCTCGATGGGGTCCGGAACCTCCTCAAGTTCGACGTCAGCGCGCTCCGTGAGGGCGTCGACGAGCCACGTGCAGTCATGACTCATCACTTCCGGCAGCATCGCGGGCGTGACGCACGCGATGCGGGGAAAATCGACGGCCTTCATCGAGATGGGCAAGACGCCCGCCTCGAATACGGCGTAAACGGACGGACTCCAGAGCCAGGGGAACGCGTTTGCCACGCGGACGCCCAAATCCTGAACGGGCGGCCCGAGTTCGCCGTTCCACTGGCGGAGCCCGGCCATGAATTTCGTGACCTGCTCGGCCACCCTCGGCCATTTCGTTTTCCAGTACTCGAGCAAGGGATCGTTCAATTCCAAATTTGTCTCGGTCATGTGTTCCTCCGTGTGTTCTCGTCTTCAGGGTGTGAAGGTGCCTCTAAAAAGAAAAGCTCCACCGTTTCCAGTGGGCCGTTTGGAGAATTCGACGAATTCGGAAATCTACAAACGGCCCCAAGCAACAATGGAGCTAATAAGCTTACGCATCGACCGATTGCTGACCATGAGGGAAGGATAGCGGATGGGGGCGGGAGGCGTCAAGAGAGTCGAATAGTCGATGAGTCTCTTTGTGGAGGGCTCATCATTACTATTCGACTACTCGACTATTCGACTATACTTCCCGCATGAAATGGCCCCTTTCCCCATGGGTGATCGTCGCCGTCGCGGGTTCGGTCATCATCGTGATCGCGATGGTCTTCGGCGGACGCGGGCGCGTGACTTCCCAAAGCGCATCGCAGGCCATTGATGAGCAATCGACGTACCAGACCTGCGATACGGTCCAGGGCCTGCAGATCGTTTTCGAAAAAAAGACGTGCCTTCAGAAACAGTGCGTGTACGTCTACTACGATTTCAACGGAAAAATCCTGAACAGCATCGCCGATTTCGGAACGGCGGAAACAGGCTTGAGCGAGAAAGCGGACTACGTGAAAAATTGCAGACCAACATCCGCATCGTACTTCCATCAACACGTAAAGGATGCGAGTGGGGGTGCGATGAATTTTAAATTGTTGTGGTGAAGTTAAGAGTGGATTAAAAAATCCCAAATCCCAAATACCAGAGGATTATTTTGGAATTTGGAATTTTGAATTTGGAATTTTCTTAACCTTCGCCGATCCTGCTGTCTATCTAACGCCACGGGCCATCTCCTCCAACCTCGCGATCCGGTCGTCAAGCGGCGGATGTGTAGAAAAGAGACGTGAGAGCGTGCCGCGGAACGGATTGACGATGAAGAGCGAGGCCGTGGTCTGCTGGCGGGGCGTTCCCATGAACGGCATGCGCTGGGAGGCGAATTCGAGCTTTTTTAAGGCGCTCGCGAGGTCGAGGGGCGCGCCCGTGAGGCGCGCGCTCGCCGCGTCCGCGCCGTACTCGCGCGTGCGCGAGATGGCGAGCTGGATGATGAGCGCGATGATGGGCGTCAAGATGATGAGCGCGAGCATGGCGAGCGGGTTGCTCCCGTTGCGGTCCCGCGACGATCCGCCACCGAGGATCATGCCCCACTGGAGGATGTGCGCGAGGCTGGAGACGGCCGAGGCGATCGTCGCCGCGACGGACGAGACCAGGATGTCATGGTTCAGCACGTGCCCCATCTCATGCGCGATGACGGCGCGGAGTTCGTTCTCGTTCAGGAGGTTGAGGAGGCTCGACGAGACGGCAACGGCGGCGTGCGACGGATTGCGGCCGGTCGCGAACGCATTTGGCGCCGGCAGATCAATGAGGTAGAGCTTCGGCGTCGGGATGCCCGCGCGCGAGGCGACGTCGGCAACGACGCGCGCAAGCCCCGGCGCCGCATCGGGCGTGATCTCTTTCGCGCGGTACATCGCGAGCACGATCTTGTCCGAGAACCAGTACGAGACGGCGTTCATGACGACGGCAAAGCCGAGCGCGATCTCGATCCCGCCTTGCCCGCCGTACGCGTACCCGATCGCAAGGAAGATGCCCGAGAGCACGCCGAGGAGGAGCGTGGTTTTGAGTCCGTTCATAGTCCATTTAAACTATAGCATGCCTCACGGTATGTCAAGATGATATGACAGGCTCCCGCATTCTATCCTCATTGTGCCGGGGCAGGGCGGAGGACTCCCGATCTGCATACACTGCTCCCGTATGCAAGGACGTCCTTTAACATGCCTTGATCGATCTCAGATTGAGTTCCGGTTGAAGGCCCACCTCTCCGGCCGCAGGATCGCCCGTGACCTCAAACGGAGCCATCGGGTCATCCAATACGAGATCAAGGAACGCTCGATGCCCGATGGAACGTATTCGGCCGTCTTCGCCCAAACCCTCGCGGATCGGATGAAAGAGAAGCGGAGAAAACGAAGGCGAAAACTCGATATCGACGACGAGCTTCGGGAACACGTCGTCTCCGAGCTGAAACGACGGCAGAGCCCCGATGTCATTGCCGGACGCCTGCGATACGACCCGCCCCCGCACCTTCAAGGAAAAATGATTTCGCACGAAGCCATCTACCAGTGGCTCCAGATCGGCGAAGGACGGTACTTGGGACTCCATGGGTTTCTCTGCTCAGGAAGACCGAAACGACAGGAGCGGCATGGACGGAAGAAACGAAAAATCCATATTCCAGAGCGTATTTCGATCCATGAGAGGCCGGAAGGAATCGAGGAACGGAACGAGCTTGGACATTGGGAATCAGATAGCGTGGTCTTTAAAAAGCAACGGACGAGGATCTCCGTCCAATATGAGAGAAAGGCGAGGTATGTGGCCATACATCGCCTTTCGGACGGATCCGCGGAAGAGACGGAACGCGCTCTCGCGCGCAGCATCGAATCCCTGCCTCAGCCGCTCTTTAAAACGATCACCTTCGACAATGGGAGCGAAGGGGCGAATCACGGGAAGGTGAGAGACCGGTTTGATCTCAAGACCTACTTCTGTGATCCGTATGCATCATACCAGAAAGGAGGGGTCGAGAACGCGAACCGGATCATCCGACGGTACCTCCCGAGAGAGACGGATATGAGTCGTATCACCCAACGTGACCTCTATGCGATCCAAGAGAAGATCAACTCAACCCCGAGGAAGGTCCTCGGCTACAAGACCCCGAAGGAAGTCCTGGCAGAGGCCTCAGGATGAGGGGTGGCACAATCTAAGGTTGAATTTCCCGCTTTTCGACTTGCTGGCTTATTTGGCTTTAAGAAAGCCAAATAAGCCTGCAAGCTAAAGAGCGAATCTCTCATCCATCGCCTTGTTCCGCAAATACTACCGCGATACGATTTCTCCAATATGTCAGAACGATTCCACTTGCCAGTTGTCGAGCAGCCCGCCGAAACAGACGAATCCTCGATCGAACACGAGCGGCGGCTCGAACTGAAAATCGCCCGAGCATTTTTGAAAAATCGGTATCCGCTTTCCGAACAGGGTGAATTGCTCTGCAAAAAAACGGAGATGGCAATCAAGCACTTTGAAGAAGGCGACCTGAAGCCGCTGGAATCACTGAAAGAGGAACTGCCGACAGTCGAACATCCGAAGCTTGAACTGTTTAAGGATTTCGATCTGACCCGTGAACAGGAACTAATCACCTTCGGTCCGAATCTTGCCTGCGTTCAGGTTTCGAAAGGATGCCGCCATCACTGCGAGCACTGTGCCGCGGATGCCGGGAAGCGCGTGGAGCATATGCCATTCGCGGCGGTCCTGAAGATCGCTGAGGAATTGAAGAAGAACCAAGGCGAGCAAGCCAAGCTTTTTGAAGACTGGAGGGGAAAAGTCAGTGGCTTTCTTCGAAATAATTCTCCTAAGGGAGCATGGAATTCGCTAAAAGAGAGGATTTTCGCCCTTCACCCATATTTATCGGAAATAAACGACGCTGATGATTATCAATATCTCGTCGATGGTATTTATGCCTATGCCCGAAAGAATGATTCTGAAGAACAGGCGAGAGAACGCGCGGCCGTTCGAGTAGAAGCGCTCAAATTGTACGAGTCGGCCCGTTCCCGTTTCCGGGAAGAAGCAAAATTATTGGAGGATGCGGAGATCGTGAAGCCGTATCTTCCGCACCGCAAACGCATCACCAGAGACTTTGTTGAGCTGAGCCCGTTTCAAAAAGAAAAACCGCAATATCTATGTCATTATAACGATAGTGATCCATTTGACTATCGGGATACTTCTTTCCTTCATGAAGATGGGACGCCCGCCGATTACGGCGATGTCTTCTTGGCACATATGCCCGTCACGGAAAGCATAAGCATCACGACGGCGGGTTGGCCGAAAAATGATCATATCAGTCAGCGCGCAGCGGAAAAAATCATACGGGCTATTCGCCCCTTCGCGGAGGAACGGCAGAGACTTTACAAAGAACATGGGGGCATTAGCGGAAAAGGCCCACGGGATGACGGAATCCGCATCAGTATTCATCCGTTCGAACGAGGTCTCTCTCGTGGAGATATGACGCGATATCGGGAAGATTTGGAAAATGTCATCCGAACATGCGATGCTGTAAATCCTGATTTAAATCTTATCGAAAGCGATGATCGTGAAGAATGGTCACGTTTTCTTGAAGAGGTTGTACTCCCGCTAAGAAGACAAATGCAAGATTTAAAATTTGCCTCCGAGAAATTGCGAGAGATAGAAAAATGGGAGAGATGGCAACCGGTATCGCATTTTTCAGGAAGAGCAAAGAAGGAAGAGGCAGACACGGGAGACTGGGATATCATGGCGTGCATGAAAGGAATTCATATCAGGCCTAACGGATCCGTCGCGAAGCAGGAGGAGTCATTGGAAACCCACGACGGTGAGAAAGATTCCTGGATTGTAACAAAGGGAACGAGGCCCCGTCCTCTCGGATTTTCACTCTATCAGCTTGAACGGAAGGGTAAAAAATAGTATGCCCTACACCCTCCAGCCCGGCTCGAAGAACGTCTTCCACGGCGTGCGGCACGACGTGTGGCAGTGGGAGCAGGAGCTGTTCGACGGGACGAAGCAGACGTTCGAATGTTCGACGCGAAAAGACCACGCGTCCGTCATCGCGTTCCTTGATCCGGAGACGATCCTCCTCACCGAGCAGATGCAGTCCGGCCGCGACGGGAGCTTTATCGACGTCCCCGGCGGCATCATCGAGCCGGACGAATCGCCGGAAGAATCAGCGCGGCGCGAGTTCCTCGAGGAGACGGGATACGACATCGGCAAGCTCGAACTCTACAAGCAAAACAATTTTACGGGCTCCGCGCGCTTCTCGGCGTTCATCTACCTCGCGACGGACCTCAAAAACGGCCGCGCGCAGACGCTCGACGCGGGCGAGAAGATCACCCTCAAGCCGACGCCGTTCGATGAGGCCGTCCGCCTCTCGCTCAAGGGCGGGATGCGGCAGACGGAGGTGATGCTCGCCATCCTGACGCTCCGGTATGACGAGGAATCGAAGCAAAAACTCGCGTCATTTCTTTCTTAAGTTTAAGGGGTTTGGGGTTTGGAAGTTGGGGTTTGGCCGGCCAAACCCCAACTTCCAAACCCCAAACCCCTTTCTCCACTTCCCTCCCCCTTCCTCCCTACCTATACTGACCCCGCTATGAACCGCGCCTCCTCCGTCTTCCTTTTCGTGCTCCTGGGCGCGTTTGCAGTCGGCATCGGCGTGGTTCCGTTTTACGTCCTGGCGAACAAGGACCGGCACGTGCTCGCGACGGACCTTGAAACCGCAAAAGCACAGGCGGCGCAGGCCGAGGCGGACAAGCAGAAGCTCGCGGACGAGGCGAACGCGCGCGTGAACGATGCGAATGCGGAGGTTGATAAGGCACAGAAGCTCGTCACGTCCTTAAAAGAGGAGCAACAACTGATGTCCACGGCGGTCACGCTGCCGAAGACCGGTTCGCGGGAGCTCCTCGCATGGACGGCCGTCGTCTCCGTCCCCCAGCACGTGAGCGTGTTCATCCCGAAGACGGCCGCGGTTGAATCCGACACCGGAGACGGGCTCCGCGTCATGACGTCGCCGACATCCTCGGACCCGTACGCGCGCGGCGACATCTGGTTCCAGGTCCTCCCGTATGATGACGTGAAAGAGCAGGAGTTCCTCGCGGACGTCGCGTCGAGCACGGATGTCGCGTACGTCATTGACGACCAGCTCGTGGCCGGCAAAAAAGGAATCTCATACGCGGACGGCAGAACGGTCTACGTCCTCGCGCGCCGTTCCGGCGGAGAAAAGATGGAACTCATCTACCTCAAAAATATTCCCGCACTTGGAAAGACTGGGGCGGAGAAACTGCTCGGCTCGCTCGCGTTCGGCGCTGATTAATGGTTTGTAGTTTGTGGTTGGTGGTTTGTGAAAGGAGATTTTTGAGTTGACTGACAAACAATGAATCCCGTGCGTGACAATATGTCTGGCGCTCAGCCGCATACGCGATTAAAGAAAATGCAAACGTCAAACGATGTTATTCAAATACATCAACATCGTCTGTCTTCTCCACAAACTACAAACTACAAACCACAAACCAACCTCATGCGCTGGTACGCCAACCACGGCCGCCACGCGCTCCCGTGGCGTCGCACGCGCGATCCGTACGCGATCTATATCAGCGAAGCGATGCTCCAGCAGACGCAGGTTGAGCGCGTGATTCCGTTTTACGATCGCTGGCTCAAACAATTTCCGACGTGGCAATCGCTCGCGCGCGAAAACGGACGCGCTCGTCCGCGCGTGGGCCGGACTCGGCTACAACCGACGCGCGCTCTACGCCCGCGACGCCGCGCGGATCGTCGTCTCAAAAGGGATCCCAAAAACATTGGATGGATGGCGCGCCCTGCCCGGCATGGGCCCTTATGCCTCCGCCGCCGTTTTTAGCTTCACGAAGCGGATCTTCGTCCCCGCCATCGACACGAACGTCCGCCGTGTTATCGGCCGGATCTGGCTCGGGATCCCGTATCCGACGGGGCGGGATGATGACCGCGTGATGGGGATCCTCAAGCCGTTCGGGGACGCGGATGAGCGAGGGCGGGGGAACCCCGCCCCTACGAGGGGACTGTGGACCATCACGTTTGCGTTGATGGATTTTGGATCCGCCGTTTGCACCTCCAAGCATCCGCGATGCGCATCATGCCCCCTTCGCAACGGATGTCGATCGAAGAAATATTTTACACAACAAGAGGGCGCGATGAATCGCGCCCCTACGGACGACGGACGACGGACGACGCGACAAAAGGAACGCATCCACGAAGGCAAGCGTCTCCCTGATCGCATCTACCGCGGGCGCATCCTCGCGCTCGTGCGGGACATTCGTCGCGTCAATGAGAAGATGATCGGTCCGCGTGTTGATGAGACGTTCGATCGCGCACGCGATGCGAAATGGATGCGCGCGATCGTCGATCGCCTCATCAGCGACGGATTCCTCGCGAGAAAGAATTCCATCGTTTTCATCGCTCGCACGTAAAAGTTATCCACACCTTGAGCAAAAACGGATTCTTCGTTGGCGCGAAACGTGATCGAGAATCTCTCGTGCGAATGCCCATCTCCTCCAGCGTCTTTGATGGCGACGATCATCATCTCGCAACTCGTTTTCGTTTCACAAATCCATTTTGAACGATCATTTTTATCAATATTGAGAGAAAAAACGACGATTTGGACCATCGTCATTCATGAGCGTCAATGCGTGACGCGTGATCTCCGCGTTTTGATTCTCATCGTCATCACGATCGTTGATCACGAAAATATTCCTCTCTTGCGTGCGTTGACTCGACGGCGTGCTCAAGGCGGAATTCTTCTTGACGCGTCTTTTTCATGCTATACTACGTCTCGTAATCGGGTTGCGTACGCACTCATCTAAAACGTCGCACGCGATTCACACTAACCCAAATAGAAGGAGGTGATTTTCCATGGCAAAGAAGCGAAAGGCCGCGAAGAAAGCGAAGAAGGGGAAGAAGGGGAAGAAATAACCTTCGTCGTTTCCATGAGAAAAATACTCCCTGTGAGGGGAGTATTTTTCAATTATGACGAGCGCTCGTCTAGAGCGAACAATGAAACAATGGAGCAATGAAACAATTACGAGTATTGTTTCATTGCTCCATTGTTTCATTGTTACTCTCTTTGATGGCTCTCAAAGAAGCGAGGACTGCATGGGCTTCGCCGGGACCTCGACCCTGATCGTCCCATAGACCCCGTCATACCCCGCCACGCGCGTCACGCGGCCTTCGCGCATGGTGAGGATGGCTTCCGGGATGCCTGCCGGGGCAATGGACCGCAGATTTTCGATGGAAATATCCAATAAAACGCCGAATTCCGACCTCCCGTCGCTTAAGAGCCGATCGACGATCGCTTTGACCTTCTTGGAAGCCGGCGCCGTCCCGACCACGCTCCCGACGAGCTCCGCGAGCGGGATGATGTAACGGTACGGGACGGCCGATGACGGGAACGGATCATCGCTTGATCGGTCCGCTAACCCGTCAACGCGATTGAGGACGCCGACCGTCAGCGGCTTGCCGCAGACGGGGCAGATGCCTTTGATGCGCTTCGTCTCTTTCGGCTCTGACGAAAATTTGCATGCCGCGTGACCGTCAGCGTGATACTTCCCTTCTTCGGGAAAAAACTCAATCGTCTCGATGAACTTTGATCGGTTGCGTTCGACGAAGATCCTCCGCAGTTCGCGATACGAGGGGACATCCATCTCAAACACATTCGCTTCGCGTCCGAGCTTATCGAGCGAGTGCGCATCCGAATTTGAGACGAGGAAGATCGAATCAAGCGCGGAGAGACGCCGATTCATCGGCGGATCGGACGAAAGTCCGGTCTCAATCGCATGGACGTGCTTCGTCATCTCTCCGAAACATTGCTCCAGCGTATCAAATCCTGATTGCGATCCAAAGACGGCAAACCACGGCGTCCATGCGTGCGCGGGGATGAGGAGCGCGTCCGGCGAGGCGTCGAGGACCATCTTGAGGAGGATCTCCGAGTCGATTCCCATAATCGGCCGCCCGTCGGCTTTAAGATTGACGCCGCGCTTCTCCAAGGCCGAAATCCAACGATCGACGGACACGAGATCCGGCATCAAAATCACGTGATGCACGCGCCGCGTCTTCCCGTCCCGCTTGTAGATGCAGGAGACCTCGGTCGAGAGGATGAACCGCGTAAGACTTCGGTCGCCTTTGAGTGCAAAGACACCGTTTCCGGCCTCTTCCAGCTCCTCGCTGATGTGTGATCTCCACGCGGGATGCGTAAAATCCGACGTCCCGACGAGCTGGATCCCCTTCCGCTCGCACGCCTTCCCGATATTCGGCAGAGTCAGCTCCTTCGAGCACGCCCGCGAGTATTTCGAGTGCAGGTGGAGGTCGGCGATGAGTCTCATGAGAGGTGATGGTAGCCCGTGAGAGGCATCGCGGGCAATAGAATCCTTTGCTTCCATTTCAATTTCCCGAACGACCTCGTCCGACGGGGTCGGAGGGATCCCTTTGAAGCAGACCGGGGATGAAGACGCAGTTCCTCTCGCTAATCAGATCGTCTCTTCCCAGGTCCCTCGACTCCCTCGCCCCCCTTCGCCCCGCCGATGGCGGGGCTACGGGGACTCGGTCGCTCGGGATGACGAGACGTCGCTTATTCAGGACACAACCTCGGCGGCCGTGCACAAATGAATTATTTGTTGGAATACGCATACAATAACGCGCCGCAGGCGCGCCCTCTTTAAATCGCCCCGTCATCCCGAGCGAGCCCCACACCGGGGCGAGTTGAGGGACCTGAGCAGAGCAAAGCGCTGACAGTATTCAAAAAGACGGGGCTACCCCGTCTTCTCTAAATTCCTTGTTTTATCTCCCAATCAACACGAGTATCCCCGCTGTCGACGCCGGCTCCCCATCGGGTACGGCCGTCACGACCGTCCCTCCCGTCTCACTGGCCACCTTCGAGACCGCGTCAGCCGCGGATCCGCCCGTGAGGTCGACGACGATCGTCCCCGTCCGCTTGATGGCCGCGTCTCCGACTTTATCGACCATCAAACCATCTGCCGTCAGCGTTGTCTTGAGCTTTTTCGCCGCTCCCGTGACCCCGGAGGCGTTCCTGATCTCAACGTGGACGGCCGTGGCTGACGGCACCGTCTGCTCCGTTGTCGTGGTCGCTGGCGGTGTCTGCGACGGTGCTGCGGCCGTGGAGGTCGTCTGCACGGGCTCCTCGATCGTTGCGTCCTTCCCCGGCGCGGTCATGAGCATGCCGACGATCCTGTCCTTGGTCGGCGAATAGACCACGGCCTTGTCGCTCCAGGCCACGAGGTAGTCGCCAAGCTCCGCATCCTTAAAGAGGATGGGGTTCTGCGGTTTCACGAGGTCCAGGTTCGTGATCGTCCAGACCGTAGGCTGACTGTCGCTTGTGACGTAAATATGGCGCTTTACGCGATCCACGATCGACAGGTTCGCATCCGGCTGGGGTGCGGCCACCTGGACTCTCCCCGTATCAATCGGTGCGGATGCGGGAGCTTTTGATCCAAAACGTGAAATAAGCAGGTAGGAAGCCGCAATCGCCATCACCACAAGCACGATCAGAAGGAGATACCGCCTGACCGGCGACGACGCCGGTTTGATGTCGACGGTCGACGGGTACGGATATTTTCCGATTGGCTGCGTTTTTGGTGGCATATCATTCAGTGTATGCAAAGTATATCACACATGATGATGGAAATTGGAAAATGGAAAATGGAAAAAGGCTTTAGATAGCTGTATTCCAATTTCTATTTTCTATTTTCAATCTTCCACTGTTCTCGTTTGACGAAATGTTATCAACATCTAGTTCACAAATTGAATTTTAGATGATTTGGCTTTGTTGAGATGCGTATATGAAATCATGGAACCCAACGAGTTAGTATGACGGAATCTTTTAGATCAACGAGACTGAACTACGAAGCTGATCCATTGATCAGGATCCTAAGGACACCCAACCTCTATGTGATTGAGGTTTTGTTCGTAGCGGCTGGAGCCAGTCTCGCGGCCTAAAGGGCCAAAAAGGATTCGTGTTCAAAAACCCTATATATTTCTAATTTCAAATATTGGGCCAAAAAGACAAGAAATCTGAATTTTGAGAAGCTGGCCGATCAAAGATCACTGTCCGCATGGTCAGGCCGATCAAGATCGTGCTGAAGGCGGACCCAGACCCGACCTCCACCCGGACGACAGACTTCGCGCCCTGGTGCCCGGTCTCCTACGAACGATTGTCCGAGGCGGTCATCATGATCGACCCATGCCCGTCCCGGACAGAGCCCCATCCGCCATCAAGGATGGACGACGGCTCTTGATGGGAGTCGGAGTCGCAAGACGGACGTCAGCCGTCAGAGAGAGCCGTTTTGGGGCTCCAGAGGCTTATCCACACACAACGCAATCCGATTCTCCGCGTCGTTACGCGATAATCATCCAAATTGTTCTCCATGGTCGGATTGCTGGTATGATGGATTCAGGGAAAGAGACCAGTGATCGCACCTTATAGATCCCACCCACCACTTCTGGTCTCCCCGGAAAAATAAAAGGACCTCTCAAACAAACGATGAGGTCAAACAAAAACAAACCCGGGCAACCGGGGACAAAGCGACTCCCGAGACTCTACATTTCGGGGTCGTTTTTTGTCTCGGGTTGAGGGCGGGTGTGGTGAGGGAATCTGGATGGTTTTGAGGGCGCTATTATTTTTGGGGTAAGGGCACAGGGCACAGAGCACAGGAGGGCGAAGATCGACGAACGGAAATTGTGATAAGTCGTAGATCTTTTGATGACGATCTGAATCTGAAAGAAATCTGTCTCATTCCCCCCTGTGCTCTGTGCTCTGTGCCCTGTGCTCTAACTGATGAACCAAATCCGTGTTCACTGAAGGCCCCGGCGATATTGATTGAATGTGATGCGTGACTTTTGATTCGAATTCTTGTTCCTGAAATTGAAACGCCCCGCGGATCGCTCGGAGGAGTGAGCGACGCGGGGCGGATATGGGTCAGAGCGATCTGACGTTAGTCGGCAACAGTGACGCCGTCGTACGTCTCGCCGGGGCGCTTGGCGACGAGGAGGAAACGGGCGTCTTCGAACCTCCAGTCCCCGCGCTCCTCGCTCCAGACGACGTGCTCGAGGATGCCGGCGTGGTCGTACGAGAACGCGGCGAAGTAGACGTTGTTCGTCGCCGTGTATCCTTGGTCGCCCATGGCGACCCTACATCGTGGAGAGAATTCCTTCTTCAGTGTCGCAGACAGGAACTCGTACGCTTCGGTGTGGGTGGCGTGGCGCCAACCGAACGGGGCGATCGGTGACCGCTGAAGCGCTGCCCACTCGGACAGGCTGATCTGGTCCCGGCCGATATACGTCGGCGGATCGACATCCCAGAAGAGACGCCTCCCCGGGACTGTCGAGATGCCGGCGCAGACGTCGTCGATCTCCCAAGGACGTCCGTCAAAGGCTTCGGAGACGTTCTCCTCGAACTGTCTCTGGAGAGACTCGAACCCTGGGAGCGGGCCGTATGCAACCCGGACGATGTAGTGGTCAGGGGGAAGCTGGGTGCCCGGCTTCAGGATGAGGGCCGGGCTCGCGAAGTCCACGAACGGAGAGTCGAGGCGCCACTGGTACGCCAGCCAGTCCCGGAAGACCATCCGCTCGATCTCTTCCCTTGTGGGCTTTGCCGCCTTGGAGATCAACGCCCACCCCACGGCTCTCATCGGCGTAATGACCCTTTTAGCGTATTTTCTAGCCCTCTCCCACAAAGCGATCAGATCCGAGTCCAAACCTTCTGATTTCATCCCTTCGCCAAGCATTTTTCGCCTCTTTTCTCTATATTTAGCCAAAATTATATACACGACCAAATGCCAAGAAGTATATTCTGGCTCAACAAAGCAAAGTTATTATTTCTCTAAAGTACAAATAATGGTTTATCAGCAAATATGAGAACGATCAAGGGCAATAATGATCAATTTCAAAGAAATTCTAACGTTTGAATTCTTCTTATCCACAATCAATCCCCTGTTTGACGATATTTGCAATCGTGCTGTTCTGGTAGATTTCGATGATTTCCAGCCGAAGCAGGTTATCAACACGAAACGGCGCTAAGATTAGAGATTTGACAGGCGTTTATGTGGCAAAAAGGGTGTATTGAGCAAATCAGCTCTCCGCTTTGTTTAGAGGTTAGAGCACAGAGCACAAGGCACAGAGCACAGGGGTTGAAATGCATCTCTATGTCTTTCTGCCCTGTGCCCTGTGCTCTGTGCCCTGTGCCCTAAAAACTACATTGACCGACTTCACGATCTATCGTATACCTAGGCCACAACGAACCTTGGAACGCTAAAAAGGAGCAAACCGTGGCCAAAACGTCCCGCCTCGACGATTACGACCTCTTTTGCAACGTAATGCGAATCGCGAACATGATCGTGGATGCCGCAAAGGCCGAGAGCATCTCGTACGCCGATCGGCGGACGCTCCCCGTAAACCCCCGCCAAAGGCAGACCGCGAGCGGTCTCTACCTGGAGACCGTCCTCGGCAAGCCGCAGAGCATCTGGACGCCGTGGGGCGATTACGCCTTCTTCGGTGGCGTGAGCAACGGACCCTGGAACCTCATCATGGCCCTGCTCATCAACCGTCTTCGGGCCGTACCCTACGTGCCGGAAACGCAGCCGGAGTCGAGATTCCCAGGCCAAATCTTCGCCATCAACCAGATCAACTCACTCAAGCTCCCGGAACCGGAAGAGCTCCGCCCCTCGCACTTTGCCACGTACGAAGTCGCCATGGCTTCTTGGGAAGAACACGCGCGCCGCTACGGATGGGCCACTCGCTGACCCCTCCACTCCCACGCACCCCGCACGAAACCGCACCCAGCGGCTTCCGAGGGGTGCGATTTTTTAGACCTGTAGACCTTGACGAAAAGTCACTTATGTGAAATATTCGCCTCAGTTTCGGCATGGCAAGGATACCGAAATCCGCACTCTTTCATTGAATTCTCCTTGTTAACCTTTCACGGGAGGCATCATGGCCACTTACCGAATTCCTCAAATCGGTGACAGACGTCTCACCTGGCTGTGCCTAAAGATCGTCCCGCTCATGCGGTTCAAGAACGTCGGCACTCACAGCTCACCGAGTCTCGTGAACAGCTACGAACTCGGACGGAATCCCGTGGTAGACGATCTCTACTACCTTCAGGCTACGACGCGAAGCGATCCTCGCAAGACCTTCGTCACGCGCAGGCCTTCCAAGCCCGCGAGCGGTCTCCGAGAAGTGGCTCGTGCCAACATCCTGACCACGATCCAGAGCAATTTCCTGCCCTCCGAGGCGGAAGTCCTCGCACAAGTGCCTCAAGCCTTCGTCAGCGCGGTCACCTGTTTCGAGGTGATTCCGGATGAAAACAGGCGCTTGGAGCAAGACGGCCGGCAGGCCTATCGCCGCGCCATCGCCATCTTCTACGCTCCCGAGGAGGAATAGCCTCCGTCACTCAACGCCGCACCCTGCAAGGAAACCGCACCCCGCGGCTTCCGAGGGGTGCGGTTTTTCGTTGTCATCGACTTGACGGGATCGGCGATTCTTAGTAAACATGCAACACTCGTCATCCGGATCGGAACTTCACAACAGGAGAACATCGTGGAGAGAACAGAGACGCTGCGAGACTTCCAGAGCTATTGCCAGGTTCGAAAGGTCGCTGACTTCATCGTGAAGGAACTTGAGGCGACCGGATTCAAATGCGCCGATCGCCGCGATACGAACGTCAATCCGTACGATCATCGGACCGCCTCGGGCATCTTCCTTCAATTGCTGTACGGCACCGCGCCACGGATGCTCTGGACGATGTGGGGCGAGTACGAATTCCTGGCAAGCGTCACCCGCGAGGAGAAAGGAGCCCCGATCGTCACCTGGACGAAGATCTGCGCCTTCTTTCAGCCGGTCCATCTCGAAGGTTCGGGCCTGGCAACTCCCGTGTTCGCTCTTCACGCGTTCGGCCATCACGCATTTCTTCCGGAACCCGTCCTCCTCGAGGACAGGCAGCCCGTCTCGTCAACAGAGGTCGCCGCCGCATGGCGTGAACTCACCGTGCAATACCGGGAGCTTCCATGTCTCCATCCCCGCTGACGCACGCCTCACTCCGCCCGCACCCCAACCGAAACCGCACCCCGCGGCTTCCGAGGGGTGCGGTTTTTCGTTTGCAGATTTTGTTAGAACGAGATCGTCTCCAAGCTCCCGTCCGCCTGGAGCGCCTTCGCTTCATCCTGGGAGATGGTCCGCGTGCCGCCGATCGTGATCGTGAAGTCGGGCATGTCTTTCACGAAGGTCCCTTTATCCGAAATGTCCATGTAATCAAGGTGGATCACCGCTGAAAGGCCGCCGCCGGGCAGGACCGTTGTCGATTTGACCGAGGCGTGCCTGAATCCCGTGAGATCGCCGCTCATCACGCCCAGTTTAAAGGTCGTCTTATCCGACGCCGGGTCGTACGTGAGGCCGTAGAGGCTCAAGCGGACTTCTTCGCCGATCGGATTGTTGAGCGTCCACTCGGGTCCGAAGCAGAGCCCGCATGCGCCGCCGCAATTCTTCGTTTCAAAACACCAGTGCACTTGATTTTGACCTTGCCGCGGTTTGGGCGTGAGCATCCCGCCCGCGTTGATCGAAAAGTCGCGGACCGCCTTGCCGAACGAGGCGTTGAACTGATCCTGGCTGACCGTATCGATCAGGTCCATCGCGGTCAGCAGGTTCGCCTTGTTCTCCGTGATCTCGATGTCCGCCTGCGGATGCGCGATTGAACTCTGGACTTGCTTTTCCTCGTCTTTCTTATCGATCACGATCCTGATCCCGTCGTAGCATTTCTGCTTCCCGACGCGGTCTTTCGCGCAAATCTTAAACGTATACGTCCCTTCTTTCGTTGGCTTGCCGGAAAGCGTTCCGTTCAGGTTCAGCCGCAACCCAAACGGGATCCCCGGCCCCGATGAAAACGTATAATTCGGCGTCCCTCCCGTCGGATTCGCCGTATGCCCGTTCTTCGGCAGGACCTTCCCGCAGAACAACCCCGTTGCCGCCGCCGGCGTGCAGAACGAATACGCCGCGTACGTAGTCCCGACTTTTCCCCCCGGCGGATTCGTCGGCCGGGCAAAGCTAAACGCTTTCTTCAGCGAAATCCTCACCATCTCTTTCGCCCCCGCCTGCACGGAGAACCCGGCGATGATGATCACGAGACACGCGGAAGATGCCGCGAAGATCAAAGGGATGCGCTTCGTATACATATGCCCGAAGTATAACATCCCTCCGCGCCTCACCAGAACCGCGCCTCGTCACGGCGTTCCAACTTTGCTATCATTTTCTGATCATTTCGTAACATTTCGACGATCTCGCGTTCCGAAAAACATTTTATGAATATGAGCTTTAAGGAATTCGTCCGGTATAGATTCGGACTCGTCGAGAAAGCGATCTTTTTCACCGCTGTCGTGTTTCCGGCATTATTTTTATTCGTGGGCCGTGCCAGCGCCCAGAATTTCAGCGGCTACGACGTGCCTCATGCGCTTTGTCAGGAATATCGTCGTCAAACGGGTTATTCGGTCGTCAGGGACTTGTCAACAGACTGCTTGGTGAGAACCGGCGATAACGAGTCGGGCTTCATGTATGTCCATGCGTTTATTACGGGGAATAAATTTTGCGCGGAAATTACCGGTTCCAAGATTGGACAGGTCATGGCTCCGCAGTGCCACGTCATCTCGCAAATTCCGACATTGCTGCAACCGCAGCAGCCGCAGCCAAATCAGCCGAAGCAGCCTCAAACAACGACGATTCCCAAACTCGTGACGCCTGTTTCTTTTCAGCTGAAAGAGCTTCAGTATGACACCCTGCCACACGGCAAACCGATCCAATCCGGCGACAACGAGCGGATCGAGCTTCAGATGCCAGACGGCTCGAAGATCCAAATCGACGCCAACTCCACGTTTACGCCGGTCTCGGATTACGAAGTCCAAAGCGTGTTCGGCCGCTACCGGTACATGTGGAAGCCGTTCCATGACGGAAAATGCATCGTCGGGCAAGCGCTGGCCAGACAGGAGTGCCGCAAAGTAAAAACGCGCGACGCGGTCTTGGGCATCACGGGGACGGAGTTTTTGGTGGATACCGATAAAGCCGGCACCACGGTTACCGTCATTGAAGGATCATTGCTCGTCACCGACTTAAACGCCAAAAAATCGGTCCAGGTCGAAGGCGGCCAGTCCACCTACATCAAGCACGGAGGCCTCCCGAGCGATCCGAAGCCGTACGATTCATCAAAAATCGATCGCTGGTGGGAAAAGAAAACGCCCGAACAGGTTGATCGGGATGCGATGAACTTCGCCATCGGCTTCAGCGTGACCTTTTTCATCATCATGCTCATCGTGAAGCGAAAGCAGATTTTCCGAGGCAGGAGAGTTAAAGTTCCCGCTCCCGCAGTCGTCGAAGAAACGAAATATGGGCCCGTACGGCCGGGACCGGTCATTTTTGTCATCATCATTTTAGTTTTTATAGCTTTGTACTTCATAGTCTCGCAGTAAAAACATCCCTCCGCACCCCATCCAAAACCTGCACCTCTGCGCGATTCGAGAGCGGGCGAGAGTTATTGCGTTCGCCTGAATTGAAATGATTTCTTTTCAGAAACCGTCAGACAAAAAATGAAACGCCGATGAACGTATCCTCTCTTTTTGGCGCGTTTGGCCCAAACATTGACGAATTTGCCGGTTGCGGTAATCTCTGACTGCGTCAAACAAGGAGAAGACTGATGAAAACGGTCCTTCACATCCACCAACCGGACGTCATTCGCGCCACTGGCGGGCTCGATCTTGCCGTGAGTCTCGGCGTTGCGCTCGACGAGCGCCTTCGCCCGCTCCGGATCGATCACGAGATCGAACTCACCATCCGGCCGCCGGTCGGCTTAGATCCCATGTGGGACGGGCGCCTGTCACCCCGCTTCTTCTTCGCCGCGACCCGCTCAATCGACAGTCGCACGACCGATGGCCTGTTTTACCTCGACGACGATGGCCATGTCATCGGACAGATCAAGAAACAGCCGGGCGTCATCGCCGAAGGGCCGCCGGATCGCGTGATCGACACCATCTGCGAACGGCTCGTCCAGATCCTCGTCTATCCGCACGGATTGCCCGTGCCCGCACGCGCCACACTGGGATTAGACGAAATCGCGAGGAGGAACGCGTGAACGTCCACCTTCACATCATCAATCCGCACGTCCTCGAAGATCAGGAAGATCTCGAAGATCTCGTCGACATCAGCGTGACGCTCGCGCGCAATGCCTCGGAAATCAAGTCCGATCTGTGCATCGAGCTCACGATCCAGCCCCATCCCTCGGGACCGAAGCTCAATGACGAGGATCCTCCGGCCTGCGCGCTCAGCGCCGTTCTGAAGAGCGAAGGCCCGTCTCAAGACGAGAAGCGAAAGATTCTCGCCTATGCGTACGTCTGGCCGAACTCCACCGGAACGCCGATCGTCATCCGCATTCTCGAACCGTCGATCATCTGCGACAGCCGAGACGGCGTTGCCATCGAGTGCTTCTGCGAGACGCTCATCGGCCTGTTCGGCCTCGAACGGCCGTCCCTCGAAGGCTGACGCCCTCTCCCGCACCCCGCCCGAACCCGCACCTCTGCGGGCTAGGGAGAGGGGTGCGGGTTTTCATTTGATGCCTCTTGATCATTCCTCCCCCTGCTTTCCCATATCAATAACCGGATCCGCATTCGACGAGCAGTCGCCCTTGCAGGAGTAATCAATATGTTTAAGCACCTGCACAAGCAGCTCCGGCGTGGCG
The DNA here is from genome assembly GCA_963835915.1 of Candidatus Uhrbacteria bacterium. Classification (GTDB taxonomy): domain Bacteria; phylum Patescibacteriota; class Patescibacteriia; order 2-12-FULL-60-25; family 2-12-FULL-60-25; genus 2-12-FULL-60-25. The sequence goes on along the minus strand of CAWIHE010000002.1, from coordinate 205,392 downwards.
TCATCCTGTTCCATTATAAATCCTCCCTGAAGAATGATATTTACAAGCCTCCCATTCGCGATCGTATATGCCGAATAAATGGGATTACCTTCAAATTCCGGAACCAGATAGTATCTCCGTCCATCTATGGTCTGATAGCGGCTGCCTGGGACATTGGGCATTTGTTCGCGCGTAATATATGCAATGACATCGTCCAATGTCTTTTCGTTTCCAAGCTTGAATACGTCAACGCTAATGTACGGAATATCGTAGGGCTTTGATAACACATAAAGATTTGCAATTTTGTCGTAGACCATGAGCGCCGACTCCTTGCTCTTCCCAATCCTTACCCCCTTTCCATTGTACCCCTGCTTTGGATAGGAAACCGTCACGCCTGTGCCCGGAATCGTTATCTTTGCGTCGTAAACGACCTTAGAGACATCCGCGATCGACCCTTGCGTAGGCCGAGGTAAAGTTACTGTGGGCGAAGCCACACGTGGCAAGACGATCTTTGAAAGCACGTAGGATTCAGAAAGCGCAATCACAATAGCCGCCAGAGAACATATCACAGCCACGATGGCGGCAAACGAGTCAAATCTGTTGTTCGTCATAATAAGTGGAGAAATGTCAGTATACACCGCTCGTACCCCGCCCTAACATGCACCAACACTTGTTTCAAACTTAGTTTCCAACTTTTAACGCAACGAGTTCGTTAAATCTTTCTCGTGGAGTCCAGTAGCCCAGAGACTTCCTCGGTCGTCCGTTTAGCGAATGTTGGACGCGCTTGATCTCCGATGCCGGGATGACACGGAAGTCGGTGCCCTTTGGGAAGTACTGGCGAATCAATCCGTTCGTATTTTCATTCGTTCCACGCTCCCACGGACTTCCAGGATGGGCGAAGTAGACCTTCATGCCGGTCGAGAGCGTGAATTTTGCATGCTCGCTCATCTCCTTGCCCTGATCGTACGTGAGCGTCTTTTTGAGTTCATCCGGCAACGTCTGAATCTCTTTTGCGTATGTCTTTCTAACGGTCTCCGCATCCTTTGCCGCGAGGGGAACGATGATCGTGTAGCGGGTCGTGCGTTCCACGAGCGTACCGATGGCTGATCGTCTGTACTTGCCGATGATGAGGTCTCCTTCCCAGTGGCCCGGGATGATGCGGTCCGCGACTTCTTTCGGCCGTTCCTCGATGGAGAGCATATCAGCGATTTTTCCACGAGATTCCTGTTCTTTCTGAACGGGCGTCTTTCGTTTGCGCCGATACTTCCGTTCCTGCCTCAGTCCTTTCACAAGCGTCCGTTTGAGCTCGCCTCTCGGGAGGACGTAGATGTATTCGTAGATCGCTTCAGGGGATATCCGCATAGCCTCGTCCTCAGGATATTCCATGCGAAGCGTTCTGGCGATTTGATCGGGCGACCAGCGATCCGTGAGATGGCGGATGACGTACTCCCGAAGCATCGGACGCTCATCGAGCCTGTAGCGACCACGGTGGCGGGACGAAGCGTTTCGCCGCGCCCGTCTCGCGGCGCTCTGGGCTCGGTATGCCTCGCGACCTCCATTTGACTCGACGGTACGGGATATCGTGCTCACCGGCCGTTCTAGACGTCTGGCGATGTCCGTGTAGGACTCATCGGCGAACAGGCCTCGACTGATCTCTTCTCGGTCTTCGTCCGTCAGGCGGACGTACGTGGTCGGCATACGGATGTGAGCATATCCGTTGCGTTAGAAGTTGGAGAGTAAGAAGATAATTCATTTCACTTTCCTTACCGACCCTCACACCCGGCGGCGAAGCTCCTGTGAGGGAGCTTTTACGCTATTGATCATATCAACCAACGTTGATATACTCTGCGGCATGAAGAAGCACCGATGCAGAATATCGGCGAAAATGATGGGCGACTGCTCCGCACTGCTTAAGGCGGCCTCGGACGAACACCGCCTCACGATCCTCTGCATGCTGAATCAGGGAGAGCGATGCGTCTGCGAAATCTTGCCGAATCTTCGCATCCCTCAAAATCTGGCATCTCATCATCTGAAAATCCTGAAAAATGCGGAATTAATCAAATCACGGAAGTCGGGACAAAGAGTCTATTACACCGTCGATCCGACGAATATGAAGAAGCTTCGTTCATTGCTTAATCACATCTTCGCCATATGACAACGTCAAACGTCCCGAACATTCAGGTAATCGGTTCAGGCTGCCCTTCATGCAAGCGACTTCATGAACGAACCGTACAAGCCGCCAAAGATCTCGGCTTGGATACGGACGTGGAATACGTCACGGATGTCGAACGACTCATCGAGCTCGGAGTCATGCAAAGTCCCGTCCTCACCGTAAATGGGAAGCTCGCCATCGTCGGGTACGTGCCCGATGTCGAAGAGATCAAAAAGGCGATCTGCCAGGGCGGAGCTGAATTGAAATCATCGGGGTGCCCTTGCGGAGGAAAGTGCTGACGCTATGGACGTATTTTCTCCGGTAAAACTGCTGGCAATTTGGCTGGCGAATGACATCTTCAGACTCGCCCCGAAATCGCTCCTCTCCGAGGCCGTCATCTTTTTCATTTTTGACTCGATCAAGCTTCTCATCCTGCTCTCGGTGATCATTTTCGCCGTTTCGCTCATCCGTTCATACCTGCCCCCAGAAAAAATGCGCGCGATTCTCTCACGGCGGAATCCGTATCTCGGGAACGTTTTAGCCGCCGTGTTTGGAATTGCAATCCCATTCTGCTCCTGTTCAGCAGTGCCGCTTTTTCTAGGATTCGTCCAAGCGGGCGTACCCTTGGGCGCGACCTTTTCATTCCTGGTCGCGTCGCCCATGATCAACGAGGTCGCGCTTATTTTGCTTTTTGGTCTTTTCGGTTGGAAGATCGCGCTGATCTATATTCTGACCGGGTTGGCGATCGCGATTATTTCAGGGATCGTCATCGGCAAGATGAATATTGAGAATCTCGTGGAACCGTTCGTATTCAAGAGCGCGAAGAACGGCGTGGATATTCCGAAGATGAACGGAACGCAGAGGATCGCGTACGCCAAGGAGTACACGCTGGATATTCTCAAAAAAGTGTGGCCGTACATCCTCATCGGAATCGGCATCGGCGCATGGATCCACGGCTATGTCCCCGCTGATTTACTGGCAAAATACGCCGGAGCCGATACGTGGTACGCGGTCCCCTTGGCCGTAATCATCGGCATCCCGTTATATTCCAACGCCGCGGGAGTCATCCCGCTCATGGGCGCGCTCACGGAAAAAGGAGTCGCCATGGGAACCGCGCTCGCCTTCATGATGGCGGTCACGGCATTATCCTTGCCGGAGTTCATGATCCTAAAACGCGTCATGAAGATGAAGCTCATTGTCATCTTCGCGTCCGTCGTGGGACTGGGCATCGTGTTTACGGGGTATCTGTTCAACGCAATCGCAAAATAGCCCCTTGGAGAGCGGCTCCGCTTCTCAAAGTTATAAAAATCCCCGCCATCGCGGGGATCTTCTTCATCCATTCATCTGCATTCGTCTTCAATTCGTACCATTCGTAGGTACCAAGAACTGCATTGTCCTGGCGCTGGGCTACTCTTCCGGGACCGGGTTGGGTCCAAGTACCATCGCTGCTAACGGGCTTAACTGCTGTGTTCGGGATGGGAACAGGTGTGACCCCGTTGCTGCAAGCACCAAGACGATGAAGTCCTTTGGGCCTACGAATTTACGAATGACGCGAATCGGCGAATGCCTCGCTCGAAATGTATTCGCTGATTCGCCCTATTCGTAAATTCGTAGGCCAAATTGATCAGATCGTCATACGTACAGAGCATGTTTTCCCTGAACGCAATTTCTATTTCGTACACTCGCGCGCTCGCCATCCATTCCGGATGGCCGAGGCATTGGGCTATTAGTACCGCTCGGCTGAAGCGATCACTCGCCTTACACCTGCGGCCTATCAACCTCGTAGTCTCGCAGGGCCCTAATTGAATCCTAATCTTGGAGACAGCTTCACGCTTAGATGCTTTCAGCGTTTATCCAAACCGAACGTAGCTACCCAGCGATGCCCTTGGTAGGACAACTGGTACACCAGAGGTTCGTCCTTCCCGGTCCTCTCGTACTAGAGAAAGCGCCTCCTCAAGTTTCCACGCCCGCAGTAGATAGGAGACCGAACTGTCTCACGACGTTCTGAACCCAGCTCGCGTACCGCTTTAATTGGCGAACAGCCAAACCCTTGGGACCTTCTCCAGCCCCAGGATGCGATGAGCCGACATCGAGGTGCCAAACCTCCCCGTCGATGTGGACTCTTGGGCGAGATCAGCCTGTTATCCCCGGAGTAGCTTTTATCCGTTGAGCTTCCGCCGTCCTATATCGTACGGTCGGATCACTAAGTCCTGCTTTCGCAACTGCTCGGCTTGTAGGTCTTGCAGTTAAGCTGGCTTATGCCTTTGCACGTATCAGTCCGATTTCCATCCGGACCTAGCCGACCTTTGTAAACGCCTCCGTTACCTTTTGGGAGGCAACCGCCCCAGTCAAACTACCCACCAGATACTGTCTCCTGATCCGGATTAACGGACCAGAATTAGAATTAAAACAGACTAAGGGTGGTATCTCATTGGTGCCCGAAGGCTCCCACCTATGCTGAACATGAGCAAGCCGTAACCCAATATCAAGTTGTAGTAAAGCTTCACGGGGTCTTTTCGTCTAGCTGCGGGTACAGAGCATCTTCACTCCTCTTGCAATTTCGCCGAGTCCCTCGTTGAGACAGTCCTCAAGTCGTTATGCCATTCGTGCGGGTCGGAACTCACCCGACAAGGAATTTCGCTACCTTAGGCTATGCGCCCACCGTATCGCTACGGTGCATGGACTATATCTTTTCCGCCTTTGGCGGAATCCGACGTGTAGTCTCTGAGGATTCTGTCGAAGTCGATTGATTGAGGATGCGGTCGATCGACCATTTTCGTCCTTTGCCCTGCTGATTCATGTCGTACGCGAGTCGAACGATGCGCCGGAAGCCCTCGTCCGTGAGGTGCTCTTTCCTGCCCATCATTTCAATGATGCGTCTGAATTTCTCAAACGCCTCTCGCTTCGTTGCGAGCGGATACCGTCGGAAGAATGGAATGACCTTTTCTTCCAGCGTCGGCCTGCTCGCGATCTCGAACACAAGGACATTGCTTCCTGATTTTTTCCGAATCGATCCCGATCTGAACAGCTCTTGGAACAACTCGAGAATCTCGGGATGTTTTTCGTGCTGATAGACCTGGAATCTCGTGTTGATGATCCACCCATGTCTCGCCGTCGGGTGCGGAACGATGGAAACGTTGAAGCTCCCTTCGCCGTCCACGAATCCAGCGAGAAAATAGTGGAGGTACTTCCCCTTGAGTCGTTTCAACTCATAGTAGTAGTTCTGCTTCATACTCATGAGAGTTTAACGACATCGACAGTCTTTCCTGCTGATTGTCTGCTTGCCCCGCCGTTCGGCGGTGGCGTCGGCCACGGATTGTCACCTAAATAGGTACCGTGGCATGCGCAGAGGTTCCAGCATTTGGTCGGATTTTGTAATCGCCCTAACTCTTTACTCCGAATGCTCGGAGGGTAGCGAGTCAACGATTATAGTTATCGCCGGCGTTCATCAGCGCTTGACTTCAGGGCTGCCCCCCGCCAAAGGCGGGGATGACCCCTCCGCTTAACGTTCTGACACTGGCCAGGCATCACTCCCTATATGTCACCTTGCGGTTTTGCAGAGAGCTGTGTTTTTGGTAAACAGTCGGTTGTTGTCTTTCGCTGCGACCAGCCTCTCTTTCAGCCCTCCTGCGAGATCGTTGCAGGAGGGGAAGTGAGACATCGGGGCCTTGGAAGCTGTGCAGGGGGCTCTCTCTCCGTTCTCGTGGAACTCGGAGCGCTTTTTTGGAGGGTTGCTAACATTCTCCCCCTTCCCTCTATGGTTCTTTGGCGAATCGTCTTTCGTTGATCCGTCCAGCATCGCTTAGAGACTAATACGGAACCGGTATGAAAACCGGCGCAACCCGTAATCTGTATTCTTCGCGGTGCTGCTTTTGCACAGCTTCCAAGACCCGTCATTTGGTGGCCGACGCAGAGGAGGGTTCCGGAAGAGCGGTCGGATAAATCCGCCACGCCCTTCCACGAGGTCCACACCGATTCTGCGTCTGGCCATACTCTTTCGCCTAAAAGGGCTGAAAGAGAGGCTGGTAGGCCTTATCCCGAAGTTACGGCCGCTATTTTGCCGAGTTCCTAAACGCGGGTTCTCTCGTACACCTTAGCACACTCATGCCCACCCACCTGTGTCGGTTTGCGGTACGGGCGCTCATGCGTTGACTCTAGAAGGTTTTCTCGACACTCCATTCCGTTTCCTTTCCCAGCTTGCGCCGGAATCGCGGTCGCAACGAGGCTTATGCCGCACGGATTTTCCTATGCGGCACCCCTTCGCGCACGAAGATTCATTCCGGGAATCTCGAAACGTGCAAGAATGCGTCACTCCATTGAAACGCATGGGCGGTGCAGGAATATTAACCTGCTGTCCATCGACTACGCCTTTCGGCCTCGCCTTAGGCCCGACTAACCCAGGGACGATTCGCGTTGCCCAGGAAACCTTGGGTTTACGGTGGACGGGATTCTCACCCGTCTTTTTGCTACTTATGCCAACATTCTCACTTCGCAACACTCCACGGTCGCTTCCGCTCCCGCTTCAGTGCGTTACGAACGCTCCCCTACCACGTCCCCCGCCAAAGGCGGGGCGACATCCGCGACTTCGGTACAACGCTTAAGCCCCGGTAAGTTTTCGGCGCAAGATAGCTTGACCAGTGAGCTGTTACGCTTTCTTTAAAGGATGGCTGCTTCTAAGCCAACCTCCTGGTTGTATAAGCCGTCTCACCGCCTTTCACACTTAGCGTTGATTTAGGGACCTTAATCTGCGATCAAGGGCTGTTTCCCTTTTGTCCACTGGAGCTTAGCCCCCAGAGACTGACTGCCAGGAACACATGACGGTATTCGGAGTTTGGTTAGGGAGTACTAAGCTTGCGCCCGTACCCCCTTTCAGTGCTCTACCCCCGTCATGCTTTGAACTGACGCTAGCCCAAAATCTATTTCGGGGAGAACCAGCTATTACCCAGTTCGATTGGAATTTCTCCGCTAACCACAGCTCATCTCCAAGTGTTGCACAGCTTGTGGGTTCGGACCTCCAGCGGTTTTTTAGCCGCCTTCATCCTGGCCATGGCTAGATCACCGGGTTTCGGGTTGTGCGCATGCCACCATTTGGGTCGCCCTTTTAAGACTCGCTTTCACTTTGGCTCCGTCCCCGCAGGGACTTAACCGGCGACATACGGCACACTCGTTGGCTCATTCTTCAATAGGAACGGTGTCACTCATACTCCACACGAGAAGCTCCACGCATTGGGCCCGCGAATATACGAATGGGCTCACGAATCGGCGAATGTCGAAGATTTTTCTTCGATATTCGCCGATTCGCCCTATTCGTACATTCGCTGGCCCAAATGTTGAAACGTCTGGTGTGGAGTACGGGCTCCACCTCTCTGTAAGCGTACGGTTTCAGATACTATTTCATTGCCCTTCCGGGCTGCTTTTCAGCTTTCCATCACTGTACTTGTTCACTATCGGTCAGGAGAAGTATTTAGCCTTGCCGCATCGTCACGGCTGCTTCCGACGGAATTTCACGAGTTCCGTCGTACTTTGGATCATGACGTGGTGGGCAGTTCTTTTTCGCCTACAGGACTATCACCTTATATTGTCCGGCTTTCCAGCCGATTCGGCTAAAGATTTGCTCTCACCATGAGGGCTCTTAGGGTCCCTCCTTGTCAGTCCTCAACTCAATACATGCGTCAGCCTAAGCTCATCTCCATTGTCCGCGGTCAAACTTGCGTCCAACTCGGTACGATGGATCCACACATACTGTTTGGGCTCGTCCGCTTTCGCTCGCCACTACTCACGGAATCGGGCTGACAACTCATCCTTCATGATCGTTTTGCAACGCTCATGCCGGATAAGAAGTCAGCAATACTTGTTGTTGTCTTTTCCTCTGGCTACTGAGATGTTTCACTTCACCAGGTTCCCACGCACGCACCTATTTTATTCAGTGCGCCGTATGACGGGTTTACCGTCATGGGTTTCCCCATTCGGACATCCTCGGATCAAAGGTTGCTTGCCACCTCCCCGGGGCTTATCGCAGGCTGCCACGTCCTTCATCGGCTTCTCCATACCAAGCCATCCTCCGTACGCCCTTACGTGCCTCGGCCATCCGGAATCACGACAGCAAATTGTCATGAGTCTGGTCAGCGAATGTACGAATGGGGCGAATCGACGAATACTTCTATTCGTGATCCGTCTATCCGTAGACTCGCAATGGGCCGGGCGCTGTGTACGTTATTTCTGCTTACAGTTTAATTGCAATTGCATTCAGTGCAACGAATGACGAACGGGAAATGGTTGAATATCGAATCGATGATCCGACATTCGCCGATTCGCCCTATTCGTAAATTCGCTGGCCTGATGCTCTGTACGTATGACGTTCTGATCTTCCGTTGTCGAAGTTCCGCTCTGCCGCTCGCCGAGGGCACGGCACTCGCGAGTGCCGTGTCGAGGCGATCGACTGGCTGATTCTCCGCCGGAGGCGGGGGATCAATCAGCTAACCGTCTCGTATGTGCAGCCATGTAACCATGTTGCCATGAAACCATCCGGAACGGCTCCATGGTTGCATGGCTTCATGGCTGTTCTACCGGATGCCTTTCTCTGATTGAAGGTCCTGCCCTAGAAAACAAATCGCTTGACCGGTTGGCCAAGCGCGCACTCATGTTGGTGCTCTGGTCGCTTAGCCGTGGATGTTCGGGTTGAACATAGAGTGGTTTAGGCGAGCCAGAGGTCCCCATCGGACCGAAGTCCGGATCAGGGGACGTGATACTCAAAGTGGGCACATAATAATCAAGTTTGGATCTCCTGTCAAGTGAGGCCTCAAGGATGCTATGCTGGGCCGAACAACCCCCAAAAAACGCATGAAAAAGCTCCAAATCCGCGCCATCGGCAAGCTGCCAGAGCCCTGGCAGAAGGAAGCTGTCCACATGTACGAGACGCGCCTCCAAGGCTTTGGCGGCATCGAAATCACCGAACTCCCCGAGGGCCACGGCGGCTCTGATAAGCCGGACGAGGAAAAAACGAAAGAAAACGAAGCACTCTCGCTCCTCAAAGGAATCCCCGAGGGCTCGCATATCGTGGCGCTCGATAAGGGAGGGATTATTCTGACCTCGGAAAAATTCTCGAAACAGCTGGAGTCCTGGGCATCTTCCTCAAGCCAGGTCGTCTTCCTTATCGGCGGATCGTGGGGGCTGGGTGACGAGGTGCTCTCGAAAGCGCGCACGACCCTCTCATTCGGCCCGATGACGTTCCCGCATGGATTGGCGCGCGTGATGCTGATGGAGCAGATTTATAGGGCGAAGATGATTGAGCGGGGGGCGGAATATCATAAGTAGGGGCGTGGTTGCGTAAGGGCGTGGTTGCGTAGGTTCGGATTTTTCCTACGCAACCACGCAACCACGCAACCACGCCCGTGCCTAAACAACTTGACAATCCCCCAAAAACCTGATACGCTCTCACCAACACGAATATGCCCTTCGAAGGCAATGCCGCTATGAACATCAAGCATCCCGAGCCCGTCCATAAAGCGCCGCGACCGACGTCAAAGCCGAAGAACGAGAAGCCCGTGAACGACAACGGACTCGCATCGCGCGTTGATGCCATCGAAGACGTGACGGAAGCGGATATCAAGGATGTCTGGACCGAGCCGTCGGACGTGAAGATCAAACGTCCGAACGCGTCGGAAGCCGCGGAAGAGATCGACGTTGAAGGGACGGTCTCTTCTCCTGAAGAAGTATTTGATTTGGAGGCCTCGAAGACGGAAATCGAAGCGACGGAGATTGAAGGGTTCGAGGGTGCGCGCGTATTCGTCGGCATGAGGAATAAATACGAAGCCAAAGTCAGCGAAGACTACCTCGTTGCCGTTCCGGAGCACGGCATTGTCGGCGTTGCCGACGGCATCGGTTCGAGCCGCGATCTCGGTGGCGACGTGAAAGGCCTCAATCCCGCCGCGCGCGCGAGCCGCGTGCTCTCGGCGACGATCACCGATCAGTTCGGACCCATCCTCGACGGGATGACGAAAACGGCGGCCGAAGGGATTTTGAACGGGACCAAGATTTTGGATATCGATCCGAACGTGAGCTCCCAGCAAGATGTCTTTTTGACGAAGAATCCGGCCGGGGCGGCGAAAGCCGTCAAAGGACTCCTCGCGTCCGATCCGGAAGCCGCGCGAAAAGCCGCCGCGCTCGTCGAGACGCTCCGCGAAGCGCAGGGGAACGTAAAAAAGACGAACGGCCAGACAACGGCATGCGTCGCCGTCCGGCACGGGAACCATCTCATCATCGCGAACGTCGGCGACAGCATGGCGTTCATCCAGCGCCCGAACGGCGAGGTCGTTCAGGTGACGCGTGAAGACTCGCTCCTCAACGATCTCTTGGACGATGGACGGCTCACGCCGGAACGAGCGACCTACCTTGCGCATCATCCGGAAGAAAAGGAATCTTTTGACATGAAAAAATACGGGATGGAAGGAAAAATCCCCTTTGACTACCGCTACATCTCCGCCGCGATCTTGAGCGGGATCGGCGGTGATCTGGCCAAGGCGAACGCGACGCTCACGATACTGGATATCGAACCCGGTTCGCGCCTCATCATGGCGACCGACGGCATCACGGATAAAATCCGGGACGAAGACGGGAAGGTCGATCCGAAGCGCCTGGCGACCTACCTTGGACGCAAGGATGGGGTCGCTCCGACGGATCAAATCGAAACGGCAATCGAAGTCTCCGCCGTTGAAAAAACCGCCGCGAAAAATTACGACGATGACAAGACGCTCGCCGTCATGGACATCATCTAAAAATTACGAGCCCATAAAACAGATGAAGACCTCCAAGGGGGAGGTCTTCTTCGTTCGAGAGGGATCGCGGGAGCGTGACGGGGTCACGACTCGCGCGAGCCGATGAAGGTGAGGTTATCGATGCGCTGATCTCGATAGGGGCCGGACCTGAAGGAAATTTCTCGGATCCTCGACCACATGCCGGAGCATTCGAGTTCGTCGAAGCGATGGGGTTCGTCGAGCTGGATGATGAAGCGGTATTCGATGCCGCTCTTCACATCGCCCTCGGGCGGACAGATCGTGCAGGGCAGGAGCCGGTGGGGCTGTCCGTCCCTGACGAGGAGGAGCATTGCGCGCTGACCGACGAAGTCGCCGGGCGCAAGCCGCTTGAAGGGGGCTTGGATATTCATGCGGATCCCCCGGTCTCCGTACGGAACGAACCTGATCGATAGGCCACGAGTGTTCCGACGGGTATTGTCGGACGGCAATTCGATGGCTTCCATGGGTAACCTCGTTTCAATGTCCTGCTTCCCTTATACCCGAGATCGGCGCCCCTGTCAACCCTTGCCGACATACGGGGTTGGACGTAGACTCGCTAGGCCAGCGAATGTACGAATGAGCTCCCGAATCGGCGAATAATTGCCTTAAGAGCATTCGCCGATTCGCCCTATTCGTAAATTCGCTGACCCCCCCCGGGCGGGTGGCGAAATTGGTAGACGCACTAGCCTTAGGAGCTAGCGGGGAAACCCATTGAGAGTTCGAGTCTCTCCCCGCCCACCAAAAAAATCGCGAGCCAGGTGGAGAAAAATAGTGTAAGTTATGCCAACAATCATTTTATTTGAGCTTGTCGTATTTGCCGTAGCTCTTTTTCTCTTATGGAAATTATCTGACTGGATAGATCGTTTGTTTGCTAGATTGCGTGGTCTAAGCGGAGAAAAATTTGTTTCTAAAAAACTACATAAACTAGACCCTGCTCATTACAAAATCCTCAATGACATAATGTTGCCATCTAAAGGAAATACTCACGCAACGCAGATTGACCATATCGTAGTTTCGAATTATGGAATATTCTGTATTGAAACCAAAGCACTCGAGGGTTGGATTTTCGGAAACGCAAATCAAGAGCGTTGGACGCAGGTTATATTTCGCCATCATAATACATTTTATAATCCATTGAGGCAGAATTTTGCACACAGAAAAGCGATTGAAGATTTGCTGGGATCACAGCGTCTAAAAAAATCAATTATTTCTTTGATTGCTTTTCCTGATGCTGATAAGCTCAAAATTTCTGGTACAGATTCTGTTGGATGTGCGCGTGATGTGGTAAGGAAGATTGAACGCTATATCGAGCCGGTTTATTCAGACGCTGAACGTGATGAAACTTATGATTTGCTCGTACGTGCAAATATCATTGATAAGGAAGCCCGCAAATTACATATTAGAGAAGTAAGAGAATTTAATAAGGTTATAGATTGGCGGCGAAAGAATTCTGGTATCTCCCAGGGGGACGAGTAACATCGCGCGCCCTTTTTTTGTTCAAAAAAATCCAACCCTAACCATCTAACGATCTAACCATCCAAACTCCATTCGATCTATGAATGATGACCACCTCAAAAACGTCGTTAAGAAAACGTATGGCGAAATCGCGGCACAGAGCCGCGGGTGCAGTCGGTGCGGATGCCATTCCAACGACGATGTCAAAATTTCCAAAAGCATCGGCTACTCCGATGAAGAGATCGCGTCCGTTTCGGATGCGAACCTCGGACTCGGGTGCGGCAATCCGACCGCGCTCGGCGAGATCAAGCCGGGCGATGTTGTCCTTGATCTCGGGTCCGGCGCGGGATTCGATTGTTTCCTGGCGGCAAAGAAGGTCGGCGAACAGGGCCGCGTCATCGGCGTGGACATGACCGAAGAAATGATCCAAAAAGCGAAGGCGAACGCGGAGAAATACGGGTACGCAAACGTGGAGTTCCGGCTGGGCGAGATCGAACAGCTGCCGGTCGACGACGCGTCGGTCGACGTGGTCATCAGCAACTGCGTCATCAACCTTGTTCCGGACAAGCCGAACGCGTTCAAGGAGGCCTACCGGACCCTGAAACCCGGCGGCCGGATGTTCGTTTCGGATATCATCCTCCTTGCGGAGCTGACCGAAGCCCAGCGGAACAACGAAGGCCTCGTCGCCGGTTGCGTCGGCGGCGCCCTGCTCAAAGACGACTATCTGAACGCCATCAAAGGCGCGGGATTCGACGTGACCGTGTTGTCTGAAGACAAAGAGATCAGCAAACGGCAGTACCAGGGCATCCCGCTGGAAAGCCTGAAGGTCCAGGCGGTGAAAACCCATTGAGAGTTCGGGTCTCTCCCCGACCACTGAAAAATCCCGACGCGCGTCGGGATATGATTTTAATGGGATATTCTAAACTTAGTGCAAAACATTTTGAGGGATCCTAGCCCGCCTCCGCTTCGCTCCTGTGGGCGCTCTACGCGGCGGAATTCTCCACACGACTTCCTTTCACCGCGCTCTCGCTTTAATGGAATTATTTTGGCGACGATTACATTTTTCGCTTTCGCCCCACCTTCCCGGTGAGCGGGCCAGATGGAAAAACTACTCATATTATGATATGACAATTTGGAATATAACACAATGGAATATTATGATATATCAATAGGTATGGCCAAAACAATTTATTCAAAAGACCACAAATACGCTGTCGAGCGGTTGAAAAAAGCCCGCCAAGAGGCAGGCTTAGACCAAATGAAGGCGGCAAAACTTCTCGGCAAAACACAATCCCATGTCTCAAAAGTAGAGGCGGTACAGAGACGAATTGATGTCGTCGCGCTGAAAGAATATGCAAGAATCTACAAAAAGCCGGTTGATTACTTTTTAAGTTAATATGACACTTCGTGAACTCAAAAAAAAGTTAAGCGCGATAAAGAAACTTGGATTTGTTAAAACTCACCGAATTGGGGACACCGGGATTGGCAAAACGCTGGAAGATTTACTCCAGATCAGAGAGAACAATATTCCACTCCCCGATATTGGAGAAATAGCCGAACTTAAAGCGTATAGAAAAAACGCGCTGTCCATGCTAACCCTTTTCACATTGGAGCCACAGCCGAAGGGCGGCGATAGGGACCGAATGTTGCTTGATAACTTCGGGTATTCCAAAAGGGAGAATGGTCGGCCAAAAGAATTGCATAGCACCCTCTCCTGCAAACGATACAACAACCAAGGATTGAAGCTAAAGGTCGAGAAAGATAAAGTTCGTGTCATTGGTAAAGGGAAAAGGTTGAATATTTTTTGGGCACTGGATTATTTAGAGAAAAAATTTGAATCAAAATTGCCTGCCCTCGTTTATGTTTTCGCTGATACAAAAATTAAAAATGGGAGCGAGCTTTTTCATTTCAATGAAGCGTACTTTTTAGAGGGTTTTGATTTTGAACATTTCAAAAGCATGGTCAAAAAGGACGCTATCGTGGTGGATTTTAGGATGTATTACCGACCTCTCGGATCCGTGCGAAATCATGGGACGGGTTTTAGGGTAAAGATAAAACAACTTTACAACTGCTTTGAGAAAAAGATCAAACTTATTTAATTTTTTCGCAGAACAACGATACTTTCCTTGTTCATTGTTTCCTCAAGCGCGCCAACAATATTTGTCGGAGAATTTTTAATTGGCATTCTCTTGCCGGGGATATTGCGGACAAAAATATCTTCACAAGTAAAGCCGATTTTCTCTGCCTAATTCGGCAATAATAAAATCGGTAGGAATTCGGACTTGTTTTACCAGTCGATTGCCAATCAACAAGACAAAAATATTTTTTTGGTTTAAGAATTTCATGCGCTTGTTTTAAGCAATCATTTAATCCAATATAAAAACTCAAAACATCTTTGCGCGCGACTCACGTCTTGTTTGGCAATTTTATCGAGTGAATCATTGAGATAATTTGATGAAAGTGCATGAGTTAAGGTTTTTAGTGGCTCTACCGCCAAGCAATTCATTATCAACGCCGGAAGCCTCGTTTGGATCATCAAAAATATCAATCCATTGAGCAGAAAGGCGAGAAAATTGACCATAAGCGACGGTTGTTCGGCTATCGCCGTATGGCGGCGAAGTAATAATGCAATCAATGGAATTTTCCTTTATGCCATTGTCTTTTGATGAATCTCCATAAATGATTTTTGTCCAATGTGTCCCTTTTTGCTATCTTTGTAAAATTCGCCATGCCCAGCAATGTTTGCTTCCGCTTTTTTGCGAAAAATCACCAAATACGTCGGGATCATGTTTCTCCAATTTCTCTCCTTTAATCCTTACTAATTTGAATTCGCCGGTTTTTGTGTTTGAGGCATAACGAACAGTTTCACTGAAAGCGACCATTAAGAAATTTCGCAATCGCTTTATCTTTTATTTCCTGTATCGCCTTTTTAAGTTTTGCCAGTTTGATTATTGCTTTATCTTTGAACCAAAAATCAATATTTTTAAAATTGGGTTTTTTAATCTCAGTTATCTTTTATTTTTTCTACTCTGTCAAGAAGGGCAAAATATTCTTTTGTTAATTTTTGTGGATTAATTGGCGTCGTTTTTGCTTTTGCCAAGAAAAATTGCCAACGGATTTAGATCAATACCATAAGCATTTCTACCTAAAATCTTGCTTTCGACAAGAGCCGTGCCGGAGCCGCAAAAAATATCACAAATCGTATCACCCTCTTTACTATATGTTTCTAGCAATCTGCGGGCGACTTGCGGAATAAACATTGCGGGATAGGTATGTATCCCATGAGTGTATGTTTTGGTATTTTCTCCCCGATAATCCCACGAGTAATCTATGCGACGAGTATATTTTTCGTTTGATCGTTGTTTATCTACTTGTGATTCAAAATTTCGGATTATTTTTACAACAACACCTCGCACTTCCACTTCGTCACGATAAATCGGAAAAAGTGTTGGATTTGCGGGCTGAAGTCGAAACTTTCCTTTTTCTCGATACAGTTTTTTGAGCGTCGCCTCGTTATCATCAATAATCGCCACTACGGTTTGCCCGTTTTCCGCCACTTCTTGTTTTCGGATAACAACAATATCGCCGTCAAAAATACCTTCCTCGATCATGCTGTTGCCCTGCACGCGCAAAGCGTAGTGTTTTCCTTGTTTGCTTATTTCATCTTTGGTGATGGTTATGGTTTCATCCGGTACCTCAATCGCCTCAATGGGCTGTCCGGCGGCGATTGCCCCCACAATTGGTATTTCTATGGTTTGCTTTTTTTCAATTGTTGAAACAGCGCGCGGCTGATTAAATTCTTTTTTGAGCTGTCCGGCTTCCTGCAGTTTTTTTATGTAATAGTGGGCAGTAGAAACAGAAGCAAGCCTAAATTTACGCTTGATTTCTTCAAGAGAGGGGGCATAGTCATGTTTGGCCTGATATCCTTTTATATAATCAAGGACCTGCTTCTGCTTTTTGGTAATCATAATTCCATTATAGAAAATAATTAGAAAGCATACAATGTAAGTTATCCCCAACTCTAACCAGAAATCGACCCAATTATCCACACCCTTTGCTCGACAGCCCCTCTCCGCGCTGATGAGATTTGTCGGCGAACCTTTGAGAATGAAAGAGAGGGTCCATCATGGACGAGCGGTTCGATAGCTATCAGCACAGCGAAACGCATACGGCCGTCGGGCAGTGCATCCAGTTCGAGTGCCCCTCCGGCGAGACCGAGCAGGTGGCGCAGTTCGTGAAAGAGCACGTACGCAAACTCCAGGTCGCCGAAACCGGCTGTTCGGTCACGCACGGATCGTACGGCGGATATTCGCGGTACGACCTGAAACAGCACAAGTACGCCGGCGGCGGGAACCCGGGTGGCGGCGGATACATCGAGGTCCTAGAGATTCCCAATCCCCCGGACGGGCGCTGCGGATTCGTTGTGTACGAGTACAATACCTCCGACGGCTACGCGTTTACCGAATGGCAAACGCTCGTCGACGCGCTCAACGCGTACGAACGCTGTTGGAGCGCAGCGGGACAGACGGGAAAGGTCTTCCCTACGCTGGATGGCTTCATCCGACGAGTCCCGTGCGGGCATCTCCAGCCCTGGTTCTTCGCCGTCGGCCACCAGCTCCTCGTCGGCGACTACGCGTTCCCCGAACACTTCGTCGACGATCCCGTGTACATCCCGGGCCGACGCTTCGTGGTCCGCTCCGGCGGATTCCCGACGATCAAGACGTGCATGGGAACCATGCGCACCATCGTGGAGAGGCGCCGAGGATATCGCTCGGAAGCGGAAGACGTCTCCATCCGCGTCGTCCACTGGGACGACGGCACCACCTGGACGGACGAACGCGGCGAGCCGCCCAAACCCCTCGAAGAGGGCGACGCGTGGATAGTGGAAGCGGTCCAAACCTTCCAGGAATTCCTCGCAGGACGCCGAGAGAAAGTCACCATCCAGCTCTTGGACGGAACGGTTTTCGAGGGCGGCATCAAACGTCGCGGCAGAAAGCGACGCTATCAGCGGGAGGGCAGATACAAAGCAAAAATCTTCGTCGAAGGAGAATCAAATCCACGCGAAGGATGGTTTGACTTCAAGCCAACACCCGAAACACCGGACGCGATTGATTATCTCAAGATGAAAGCGGGGAAACCGCTCACGCGTGTGGAAATCTCCCATTTTCAGCCACCAGGCAATCACCCGAGAGCCTTGCGCTGGTCCGGCGTCTTCCGCGAACCGCCATCGACCACGTAAGTCCGCCTCTCACCTCTCTTTCCCCAACTCCCGGCCGCGGGACGACTCCCACTCGTCCCGCGGTTTTTTATCGAGGGAGCGATTGGGAGCGGGAAAATCCCCTTGACAAGGAGGGCATTTCTTGATAAGGAAACAGCACAAACGAATCGAGGGAGTACGATGAAACGCGAACCTTTGAAAACGACCCCACCGGACAGGAAGCGAGCTCAGATCCTACAACTCCTCACATCGTTCGGAATCGTACCGGATTTTCCCGAAGGACGGGACAAGCACGAGGTCCACCTTCGCGGCCTCATGATCGGTGTCATGATCTCATGGAATTTGCGTCGAAGTCGGGATCCCGAACTCCGCATCTCCTTGAGCGAACTGGATATTGCCTCTCTCTCCGTGCACATCAAATATCACTCCAGCTGGGCATTCAATACCGCCTTTGAGCTCATCCCTCCTGATGATTGGGATGGCGTGGAAAGCGGCTCCGATCAAGAAACGGACGAACGCATCCGGTTCAGGCGAAAAGACAACGAGAAATACATCGAACGTACGTCAAATGTTATGGAGCTCGGCATCAATCGCTGGGCCGAGGAGAATACGCCCTTCCTCTTCAGCATCAAAAGCAGGTTTAAGCGACCCGACCTCATCAAGAATGACGGGCAGGTCCTCTCGGCGATCCGGACAATCCTCGAAGCTCTTCGCACCCAACGGCTCATCTAAATCTCTTCTCTCCACGCTCCCGCCGCGAGACGACCCCCATCGTCCCGCGGCTTTTTAGATGGTTAGATCGTTGGATGGTTAGATGGTTAGGGGTTCCTTTGATTTGTCATAAAAAATCAAAGAAACAATTCCAACCCCTAACCATCTAACGATCCGACCATCCATTCCCCGGCCCGCGCATGCAACGCGCCCCTCCATCCTGTTATACTTCTTCCTGATATGAACCTCTTCTCCCTCGTCCTCACCGTCGGCGGCCTCTGCCTCTTCGAGATGGTGAGCAGCGTGGACAACGCGATCGTGAACGCCGAAGTCCTTTCGACCATGTCGAAGCGCGCGCGGCACTGGTTTTTGAGCTGGGGGCTCCTCTTCGCCGTCGTCGCGATCCGGGGACTCCTCCCGTGGGCCATTGTGTGGGCGGCCACGCCCGGACTCGGGCCGATCGGCGCGTTCATGGCGACGTTCTCAAGCGACCCGAACGTTCTCCACGCCGTCGAGGCCGCGAAGCCGATCCTCCTTGCCGGCGGCGGGACGTTCCTCTTCCTCCTCTTCTTCCACTGGCTCTTCCTTGAAGAGAAGAACTTCGGCGTCATCGGCGAAAAGTTTTTCGTCGAGAACGGCGTGTGGTTCTACACGGTCTCCTCGATGCTCCTCTGCTTCATCGTGTGGTTCTCGCTCCAGGTCGAACCGGTCATGGCGTTCGGCGCGGTCGTGGGATCCACGACGTTCTTCCTCACGCACGGGTTCAAGCAGAACGCGGAGAAGAGCGAGCGGAAGCTCATGAAAGGCGCCTCGGGACTCACGGACATCAGCAAGATCATCTACCTTGAAGTCATCGACGCGACGTTCTCGTTCGACGGGGTCCTGGGCGCGTTCGCGTTCACACTCTCGGTCCCGCTCATCATCATCGGCAATGGGCTGGGCGCGTTCATCCTCCGCCAGATCACGGTCGGGAACATCGCGCGGATCAAGAAGTACGCCTACATCAAGAACGGCGCGATGTACTCGATCTTCGCCCTTGGCTTCTTCATGCTCCTCGAAGCCTTCGGCATCGAAGTCCCAAGCTGGGTCTCTCCGATTGCGACGTTCATCATCGTGGGGTACTTCTTGCAGCTGTCAATCAGGGAAATGAAGTCGAGTAGTCGATAGTCGATGAGTCGATTAGTCGATGAGTTTCAGTCTGAGACTCATCGACTAATCGACTCATCGACTATTCGAGAAGTCTCCCTCTTCCGAACAATGGAAGGCGTCGACGCTCATTAACGGCCTTTGGTATACTCCAGCCATGATCGTGAAAGTCGGGAGGAAGTGGAAGGTCGTCTCCGAGCAGACGGGACGGAGTTTCGGGACGTACGACACGAAAGAAGAGGCGAAGCGGCGCCTGCGGCAGGTCGAGTACTTCAAGCATGTGAAGGGGAAGCGCGCAACCGGATGACGTGCACCGCGCCCATCTAAACCGCATCTTATTCAGTCGCATCGTCTCTCCCTAGGTCCCTCAACTCGCCCCGGTGCGGGGCTCGCTCGGGATGACGGGGTTTATTTAAAAAGGCACGCCTTCGGCGTGGATTTATTTACGAGGCACATACTAAAACATAACTCGCTCCATGCCCGCCCGCCGAAGGCGGGCGCCTTCTCTAAAAAACCCAACGTCATCCCGAGCGGAGCCGCCGTCTGCGACGGCGGAGTCGAGGGACCTGGGGAGAATAAGGATTCTTCCAATCCTTCGTCATCCCGAGCGAGTCCCCCATAGCCCCGCCATCGGCGGGGCGAAGGGGGGCGAGTCGAGGGACCTAGGGGGAGAGGGAGACCCTCACTTAAAAATATTCACCGGAAACAAAAATGAGCCTCATTCCGAGACTCTTCGACTAATCGACTATCGACTACTCGACTCTCACTCCGGCTTCACCGGCGTTGGCAGCGGGACGTTCGGCGGCGGAGCCGGGGGCGCCTTCTGCTCGACGCGCGGCATCGTGGCCGTATGGACAACGGCGACTTTCGATGGCGTGCACCCCGCGCCAAGGAGGAGCGCGGCAAGGGCGAGGCCGAGAGCGAGGCGCTTCATATCGAGGAGTATCATAGCGCAAAAAGGTGGAAAATGGAAAAGTGAAAAGGGAAAATGGACGGATCGGATCCGGCCGAACCATTTTCCATTTTCCCTTTTCCATTTTCCACCTAATCCGCATCCGCCCACCCCTCCTGCCGCGCCGTCTCCGGCTTCTCAAATGTCTCTGATCGTTCCGTTTGTCCGCGGACGCGCTTCCCCGGGAGCATCATCTTCGGGAGCGTGAAGTAGAACGTGGTGCCGACGTTTTCGATGGACGTGTACCAGATTTTTCCGCCGAGCGCTTCGACCGTGCTCTTCGCGCCGGCGAGGCCCAACCCCGTCCCTTCGGGAAACTTCGTGAGCACGTTGTCCGCGCGGAAGAACCGCTCGAACACGCGCGACTGCTGGCGCGCCGGGATGCCGTACCCGTAATCCTTGATCGAGAAGAGGAGCGCGTCTTTCCGGCTCCCGTCGAAGCAGATCTCGACCTTCCCGCTCGGCTTCGAGTACTTCAGCGCGTTCGAGACGAGGTGGCGGAAGATCGCGCGGATCGCTTTCGGGTCCACGCGGAGGTAGAGCTTCTTCGGGAGCGCCTCACAGAGCTCCACGCTCACGCGGTTCCCGCGGATGAGGTCGATGTTCTCGTTGATGACGCCTCGCAGGATCTCCGTGACGTCCACGCTGTCGGTCGTCTTCGCCGCGCCGGGCCCCGTTTCGCGCTTCGTCACGGCGAGGAGCTCGTCGGTGATCCGGATCATCCGTTCGTTCATCGCGTTGATCTGCTCGATGTGCTCTTTCGCCTTCATCGGCACCTCGCCCGCCTTCCCTTTGAGGAGGAGATCAAGGTACCACCGGATGTCCGCCAGCGGCGTCCGGATCTGGCGCGAGGTGATGGAGGCGAACTCGGCCTTCACTTTGTCCGCTTCGCGCTCGGCCGTGACGTCGCGGAATACCACGACAGCGCCCGCCACGCCCTCCGCGGACTTGAGCGGCGACGCGCTCGGCGAGACCGGAATCCTGCGCCCGTCCTTGCTCACGAGGACCACGTCGCCCGACGCGGACGCGGGAACGCCCGTTTCGTGCGCCGCCCGGATAAATGCATCCGCGCGCTTCTCCGGCTCGCCCGAGACGAACGAAAAGATGTCATCACATTTTTTCCCGATCGCCTCCGCGGCCGCGACGCCCGTAATGTCGGCTGCCGCCTCGTTGAAAAGGATGATCTTGTCCTCCTTGTCGACCACGAACACGGCGTCCGCGATGCTCTGGACGATCGTGTCGATCTTATCCCGTTCCGCAATGACCTGCGCGACCGACTTCCGGAGATCCTCGCCGGCCTTCATCTTCTCCGTGACGTTCTCGAACGTCGCGACGAGTTCGCCCGTGGGGAGCTTGTACACGTAATCCTCCCACCAGACCGTCCCGATCCGCGAATCCTTGTAGAGCGTGGGCGGGAAGTACTCCGGTTTCCCCTTCGTCCACACGCGCCGAAGCACGTCCATGAATCCGATCTTGTCCGCGCCCGGGAACACTTTCGTGACCGGCTTCCCGATGATTTCCTTGCGCTTCACCTTGTCGCTCCGCTCCGCCGCCTCGTTGAATTCCTTGATAATGAAATCCTTGCCCTCATCGATCGCTTCGTAGACCGCGACGCCGCTCCGCATGTTCTCGAAGAGCGCGCGGTACCGCACCTCGCTCTCCTCGAGCTTCCGGAGCGTTTCCATGCGGTCCGTGACGTCCACGTACACGGAGACGACTTCGCCGGTCGAGAGCTTGAAGACGTCGTTCTTCCGCCACGAGCGCCCGAGCCGCTTGTCTTCGTACACGGCCGGCGCGTGGTGCTCGGCTTTTCCCGTCTTCCAGACGCGCCGGAGGACGTCGAGGAGTCCGAGCTCCTCCACGCCCGGGAAGACCTTCGTCACCGGCTTCCCCACGATGTCGTCGCGCTTCACGCGTTCCATGAGCTCCGCCGGATGGTTGAAATCCTTGATGATGAAATCCTTGCCCTCGTCGATCGCTTCGTAGATGGCGATCCCGCGGTTCAGGTTCTGAAAGAGCGCGCGGTACTTCTCGTCGCACTCCTTGAAGTCGCGCTCGGCGCTCTCCACGGACGTAACGTCGCGAAGCGACACGAAGAGGAGCCGCTCCGCGTCGCCGGCGAACCGCTTCGCCGTGATCTCGATCTCCCTCATCTCCCCATCCGCGCCTTTCATGGCGGCCGTGCACGTCGAGATGTTCGATTTTTTGATCGCCTCCGCAAAAAATGCCGGCGTGCACGATGCGTCTTTCGCGTCAGCGCCGAGGAGCGCGCCGATCGTCGCGCCGATGATCTCCGAGAGCGGGCGGCCAAGGATGTCACTCACGGCTTCGGACGCGGAGAGGACGCGGCCCGCCGCGTCGAGGACGAGGAGCGGGGCCGGCACGGACGACGTGAACGGACGGCAGAGCCCCATCCGTTCCGAAATCTTCATGTCCGCCGGGGACGCAAAATCAATCCCGTCCGCAGACGCCTTCGCCTTCGGCGCGGTGCCCCTCGCGATTCGTTTTGCCATAGCCCCTCCGGGGAATAGTTGGAGTATAGCACGCGGTTGGGAGAAAGTTTGGCGCCGTCGGAAAGGCCTTTAGTGGACAAGGTTGGAAATTGGAAAAGGGAAAATGGAAAATGGACAGATCGGATCCGGCCGAACCATTTTCCATTTTCCATTTTCCATTTTCCAAAAAAACAACCCGATCATCTGACCGGATTGATTGACGCACGAGATTGCTTTGATGGCTATGCTCTTTCAACGTACTCCCCCGTCTCCGTGTTCACGACGACCTTCTCGCCTTGGTTCAAGAAGATAGGGACGCGGATGGTGAAGCCGGCATCGGTTTTCGCCTCTTTCGTGACGTTCCCGCTCGCCGTGTCGCCTTTCACGGCCGGCATGGTCTCGGTGATCGTGAACGTCATCTTCTTCGGGAGCTGGATGGCAATCGGGCGGCCTTCGTAGAAGCTCAAGAGGACCTTCATGCCGTCCTGGAGGTATTTGCCCTCGTCGCCTACGTCCTCGCGCGACATGGAGTGCTGATCGTACGTGTCCGGGTCCATGAAGTGGAATCCGCTGTCGTCGTTGTAGAGGTACTGCATGTTCTTGAACTCAACCTCGGAGATCTCGATTGACTCGGAGACTTTGTACGTCTGCTCGAGCGTTTTTCCGCCGCGGACGTTCTTGATCCGCGTCCGCACGAACGCCGCCCCCTTGCCGGGGTTGATGTGCTGGAATTCGATCACGATCCACGGTTCCCCGTTATGGAGAACGACCGTGCCCTTCTTGATGTCGTTGGGAGATGCCATAGATGGCGAGAGTGTGCGTCAAAGAGGCAATCTCGTCAAGATAAAGGAGAAGGTGCGTAAGTGTGTAGGTGCGTAGGTGCGTAGGTCGGAATGTCTGACCTGCGCACTTACGCACCTACGCACTTACGCACCTATCCTATCGCTGAGCTTTTCTTTCACTTTCTCTAATCAACCTCACGACTTCCCGGCCTTCGTTCCCCGATTTGATCCGCTTCCTGCGTATCTGGCCAAAACTTCGTCGTACGTCGATAAGCTCGTCTGGACCTCTTCATGCCATTTCTTTCGATGTACCATTCCTTGAGGGGGAAGGTCCGTTAAACGCTGAAGTTCCTGAGCAATTTCGTCCCGACAATGTTTAACGATCTCCAAAAATTCCGGGGGAGGTATAAGCCCGTCGCGGAGATCCATGAGACCGTGCCATATCCAGACGGCCTCGCTGTCTTTTCGTTGAGATTCTGAAAACAAATCTTCTCGCCCAGTAACCGCTGCCGATTCGACATCATGCCGTGACTGATCGCTTCCGGTCGTTGGATGCGATAAAAGCCTTTCCTGTGGCCTTCGCAGAAGGGTCAGAGCATTTCTGACCTGATCTAATAGCTGTTCGCGACGCTCCATCATCTTGATATCCAAGTGCTCAAAAACGGGATCGCGTTCGGCATTCAGTGTGGGGCGTTCGAATGACATAGATTAATATCCTATCAAGCTCGCTTTGACTAGGAAATTCGCGTCAAGATAACGGGAAGGTTCGTAGGATCGTAGATCGTGGACCGCTCGGGAACGCGCTCCGGTCCACGATCTACGATCCTACGATCCACGATCCAAAATGAAAGCGTCCCTCCATCCAAGCGGACAGGGGGACGCAAATCTTACGAGTGATGCTGAATCGCGTTACGCCGCCTCGCGCCGGTGCAAGCCGAGGCGCGTTCTCGTTTTGGCGGAAAGCTGCATCCAGTCAATGCCGTCCATTCCGGCGAGGACGGCCTTCGCATCTGCGGCGAGGAGCGCGAGCTGTTCCTTATCCAGGGAAACATCATCCCGCGACAACAGCCCCGCGATCCATTCAACGAGCAGATACCTGAGGACGGACGCGGAGACAATCGTTTCCGGAGCGCGTTCCGTGCCGTATGCGGATTTGGCGGCGCGCCTGGCGTCAACCAGACTGTGGCTGGTGGAACCTAACAGGGCCACGTTGTTGGCCCAACGAATGCAATCGTTGAGCTCGGACGGACAAACGCCCGGCGTCTGGCCGTTCAATGCGAGCGCCGCCTCCCGTAGCCTTCTCGCGGCGATAGGGAGGTGATCGTCAAGGAACCTCACGTTGAGCTGGAGCGTTTTCACGATGTCGGCGTACGTCATCTTCCCCGTTCCTTTCCGTGTACGAGTTGGACGCGTCGAATGTGCGCGCTGACGGTGTACCATCGTCTATTTGATGATGTCAACCGTAGAACGGAAGGTGCGTAAGTGCGTAGGTGCGTAGGTCTGATTTTTTCTGACCTACACACCTACGCACCTATCCTACCGTTGTCCCCTCCCCCTCCCGCTCCCGCGCCCCAATTCCTGGATACGTTCTTTCAGGCCGGCGATCGATGCCATCCGGTTTCTGGCATCCTGCAGTTCGCGCTCGTGGCCCAACGAGCCGCGATGCGTTGACGCGCTCTCGAATGCCCGGCTGAGCCGTCCGGCGGCTTCCGCCTCCATCTTCTCAACGCAGGCCATGAACTCCGGCGGCGGCGGGCGCTTCTCCCGCAATGCCCGTTGGCCCTCCCGGAGGAGTTCAATCTCTCCTTCGGCGCGATCAACCGCGGCCTTCGCGTTCGCGACGCGTTCGCGCAGGTCCTCCAAGACCCGCGCCCCTTGGTGTGCGTTTTCATGCGTCTCCGCCAGCGCGGCAAGCTCCACATGTTCGCCTTTCCCCGCCACGTGCATCTCGCGCGCCAGCTCGTCCGAGCGCAACCGAATTTCGCCGGCCACGACCTGCTCGGGCGTTCCAATGGCCGCGCCCTGCGGAACGGCGTCGGCGTCCTCACGCAAGACCCACTTGCTCCGATCGTGCGTATACCCCAATTCAGGCGATCCGTAGACCGTTTTCCTCGGATCCAGCGGCGGCTTGTCCGCGGACCGGCGCGGCGTCTCCGACGTCATACGGCCGCGTCGTGCGGAAGTTTTACCGTCGGCTCGTCATTGACATCGATCTCCGGCAATTCCTCGTCCGCGTCGCGCCGCTTCGTATCGATGATCTCGTAGGCATGGGCGCGCATGTCGTCGATGTGCGACAGGCTCTTGACGGCGTTGGCGAGATTCTGTTCGCGGACCCCGCGATCGACCGGCGAACGCTCGTCATCCAAAACGGAACGCGCGTCGTTCATCGCGCGGTAACGCTGTTCCGACATCTCCTTGAGCGCCCCCATAAAGCCGTCGTTCGGCACGTCGCCCCGTTCGAGCTGACGCAGGCCGTGCTGGACATTCTTCACGTTCTCCCTAAGATCAATCTCCTCCTGCTCAAGCTCGTCGCGCTCGCGGATTGCGCGCTGCCGCATGTCGTCCTCCGTCTCCGTCCCGGTCTGGCGCAGGCGCAGCGCCCGCTTCCCGATATTCGTCTCCTTCAGCCGCCCCTCGATCGTTTTGATCTTTTTCTGCCACCCGGAAATTTGCGCCTCAACCTCGGCGACCGCGCCCACGCGCCAGCCTTCACGCGCGGCCTCATTCTCGGTCCGCTTTCTCTTCTTCAATGGGATCGGCCGGTTGGTCTCTTCCTCGGCCGCTTGTCCTCCCTCAATGACGTGTTTCCGCGTCACTTCTTCAATCTCCTCGGCGCCGCCCTTCACCGAATGGAGCTTCCCGAGCCCTTTCCACGGCAGGTGCTTCGGGGCTGGCTCATGTGATGGCATAGGCCCCTATCATAGGATAGGCGCGAAAAATTGGCGATGGGCAACAATCAAACAATCAAACAATCAAACAATCAAACAATCCCTTACAGATGACCAGGATTGTTTGATTGCTTGATTGTTTGATTGTTTACGATCCCGTCCCTTCTCCATCAAACCGCTCCCTCGCCGGAAACGGAATCACGTCGTTGATGGATTTCGCCCCCGCAAGGAGCATCACGAACCGGTCCACGCCGAAGGCGATGCCCGAGGCCCGGCCGATCTTTGGGAGCGCGGCGAGGAAGCGCTCGTCGAGCGGCCATGTCCGCTTTCCGAGGGATTGACGGAGCTTTTGATCTTCGATGAAACGCCGCCGCTGTTCGTCCGCGTCCGTGAGCTCCTCGAATCCGTTCGCGAGTTCGAGTCCGTTCATGTAGAGCTCAACGCGGTTCGCGAACCGCGGATCGCCCGTGCACGGTTTCGCGAGCGCCGCCATCGAAATCGGATACCGGTACAGGAACGTCGGCTCGATCGAGATCTTCGGCTCGATCTCCGTCAAAAAAATCTTGTAGTAGAGATCGTCCCACGTATCGCCGTCGGAGACCGTCTGTCCGCGCGCACGGCAGAGCTCTGCCATCGCATCGCGGTCGTTGACGAGCGGGGCGAGATTGATGTTGATGGTCGACGTCCAAGCTTCTTCGCAGGTCAGGCGGCGAAATTGGGAAGTGGGGAGTTGGAAGTGGGGAGTGGGATCGCTCTGATTTCCCACTTCCCACTCCCCACTCGCCACTTCCCTCACCATCTTTTCCGTTTCGTCCATCAGCGACGCGAGGTCCGCATCCTTTCGATACCATTCGATCATCAAAAAATCAGGGTCGTGCGTGCCGTCCCAGGGTTCGTTGTTGCGAAAACATGGACCGAGGTCGTAAATCTTTTCGAATCCTTCGGCGAGGAGGCGCTTCATCGCGTACTCGGGGCTCGTGATGAGCGCGGCGGGGAATTGTTTGATTGTTTGATTGTTTGATTGTTGCGGAAGGTTTGGGGCTGTGACGGATGTCCAAAAGGGTTCGAGGTACGGCTCTTGTCCGGGAAGTCCGATGAGACGGGGCGTGTGCATCTCGATGTAGCCTCGATCGTCGAGGAAGCGACGGATCGACTTAATCACGTTGCTTCGAAATTTGAGTAGCTTGATATCCATACAGATTGTTTGATCGCTTAATTGTTAAACCCTTAACTTCGTCTGAGTAAAATTGATCAAGCGATGCAATGCAGAAGGCAATCCCTGAAGAATACACATAAAATGCTCATACTCATCTTGTGTAATCAGACCTCTCATCCGAGCCTTCAGAACCCAATCCAAAGATTCCTTCACGGAACCATACGCATAGTGATAAAAATGAATCTTGTCACGTTTGTGATAACGCCCAAATCCTTCCGCAATATTCGCGGAAATGGAATCAGCCGATCTCACGAACTGCTTTCCAACGGTGTCTCGCGCAAAAAAATCCCAGGAATGCACGATCGACCATATCTCATTCGAAAGGCAGGGTGACACCCGATAGGCATCAATGTCTCGCAGGGCAAGAAATTTTTTCTCCATAACAACAATCAAACAATCTAACAATCAAACATTTATCGAGAGGCCCCCGATTCATCACCGGGGGCCTTCACGATTACTGGACCGTGTACGGGAGCAATCCCATGAAGCGCGCGCGCTTGATCGCGTTCGCGAGCTTGCGCTGGTGCCACTGGCACACGCCCGAACGCTTCCGGGCGACGATCTTCCCGAAGCTCGAGAGGTACCGCCGGAGCGTGTTCGTGTCCTTGTAGTCGATCGTCTTCAGGTTCACTTTGCAGAAGTAACACTGATGGGGTTCGGCTTTCTCTCTGCGAGGAGCCATAATGGGGGGTCACGATGGCCTGCGTGAGATGGGATCCAACTTTTTATGTGAGTCGAATCGCCACATGCGGCCTTGGTGATGGCTTGGTTTTCGTTGCGTCGTTGCGTCGGACGTCGTTGCGTCGGCCGGACCGACGCAACGACGCAACGACGTCCGACGCCCGAATTAGATTAGAATGGAATGTCTTCGACGCGGATCTCCTGGTCGCCCATGGATTTCTCCGCGGGGGCGGGAGCCGCTGGCGCGGCTTCGGGAGCCGCGGCGGGCGCGGCCTGCGATGCCGGGTGCGATCCGGGCGGACGGTCGAGCATGATCACGTTGTCGGCGACGATTTCGGTCCGGCGGCGCTTCTGGCCTTCGGGGGTTTCCCACTCGCGCGTCTGGAGGCGGCCCTCGACGTACACGCGGCGCCCTTTCGCCAAGTACTGGCCGCAGATTTCCGCGAGTTTTCCCCAGGACACGATGTCGTGGAACTCGGTGCGCTCCTGCTTCTGCCCCTGGGCATCCGTCCACGTGTAGCTCGTGGCGACGGAGAAGTTCGACACGCTCTGGCCGCTCGCGATTGAGCGCGTTTCCGGGTCGCGGGTCACGTTCCCGATGATCTGGGCACGGTTGAGACTCATCATAGGTTGGTTGCGTCGGGCGGTCGTTGCGTCGGGCGTCGTTCCGTCGGCTCTTTCCGACTTCAACGACGCAACGACTCCCGACGCCCGAACTGGAATGATTTTTCAACAACGGGGTTACCATCCAGAATGACACGTCTTTTTCCTGTGTCAAGGGGATAATTCCTTCGCTTCGTTACGCTTTTTCTTCCTTTCCTTCGGTCCCTTCGGCAGGCGCCTCGCCCTCCGTGAACAGGGCTTCGGAGATCTTCTTCTCAAGGTCCTCGGCCGAAAGGGTCTCGATCTCGGCGGTCGCGCCGGCTTTCCCTTCCTCAAGGGCCGCGACGCCTTCCTTCATCTCCTTCTCCTCGCGCGCCTTGTCCTCCGGCCGTTCGCCGGCCTTCGGAGCCATGCGGCGGCGGCGCTCCCCGCCTTCGACCGTGACCTCCTGGAACTGGACGAGGTCGAACTTCCCTTCCCCGACCTCATCCGCGCCGAGGATGAGGTGGCGGAGGATCTCCTTCTGGTTCAAACGGAGCCCCGCTTCGATCTGGGCCATAGCCGCGCGCTCGGCGCTGAACCGCGCCAACACGTAGTGCCCGAATCGCTCGTGGCGGATCGGGTAGGCGAAACGGAGTTTGCCCAGCCGGTTCGTCCGGATGAGCGAGCCCCCGTGCTTCGCAATGACCTCCGCGACGTGGGCTTCCACCGTCCCGAGTTCCTCTTCCGTAAAAGAGGTCGGGACGATGTACATGAGTTCGTACTCGTTCATGACTGGTGCAGCACGGCTCCGGCGGCCTGGGACCGGGTGATCCGCGGCTCCGGAGCATCCCCTTGATGGACATCGAAGTATGGCCGGCTGCAAGGTGAGATTTAAGTAGCGTGAGGGTAGTATGGATTATGGATGACGTCAAGGGGGAACAGAGATATGGATGGTTAGATCGTTAGATGGTTAGGGTTGGAGTTATTTTCTTTATCAAGATTTCGTAGGGGCGACCCATGGGTCGCCCCTACGAAATCTTCGTGGGTCCATGCCCCGCCGCTTGCGGCGGGGCAGTTCATTATCCCTCCAACCCCCATTGATCCACTCCCATCAAACAAATAATTCCAACCCTAACCATCTAACGATCTAACCATCCATACTCTATCGAAAAAACGCCCCGGACGTCGGCAAAGCCGAGTCTCGAGGGCGTCTTCTATAGGATTTATCCCCGCCGCGGCGGGGAAAGGGGTCGCGCGCGAAGCGGATCCCCGGATGGTGGAAGGAGCGATGGTCGCGTTAAACGCGATTGGATTTTATCCCCGCCGCGGCGGGGAAGGGGGTCGCGCGCGAGGCGGATCCCCGGATGGATATCTGGAGAGTGCGAATTCGCCTCGTTGCCTGTCATCGCAATCGCGCGACGGGCAGAGGCGGGATCCCGGGGGAGCAGCCCGGGACCCCGAATGGAGCAGAGGAATGTTTTTATCCGTGCGCGAGCGCGACGGAATTGGGGTCGAAATCCGACCCCGCGGGCGGCGGGATGGTGATGCAGCTCGTGAGGTGGGCCTGGATCGCCCTGGACTCGTCGTCCGTTCTGACGAGATCAAGGAACGGGCGCGAACCGTGGACCGGCGAGCCGTTCACTTCCGGGAGGAACGCGTACAGACTGCGCAGGACTCCGAAGACGCACTGCAGCGCGAAGAAGTGTTCGGGGCGCTTGATCTCGATCTGGTAGATCGGCTGATTGCCCGTCGAGCGCTTATGGTCGCGCTGGGCGACGAGGCGCACCGCGCGGACGAAATCCGCGCTCATCGTCCCGATGACCGACCACTTCGCTTCCGCGGAATCGTCGGGCGACGGGGGAACGGGGAGGTCTGACGGCCTCATTGTTCTCGGACTCCCGTCCGAACCGTCATCCGGCGGATCGTCGTCTCTGCAACGTGCGAGTTCCGCCTCCAGTCGGTGGTTGTGGTGCCTCAGCAGGCCGATTTCCCTCGCCTGTTTCGAGATCTCGTCTCGGTAGGTCGCGACGGTGCCTTTCTGGCCTTCCGTGATGACACGCCCCTTCCCGACGAGCCCCGGCGGCGCTTCGTCGCCGCAGTACCCGGCGAGCTCCGTATCCAGCGCGGCAAGCTCGTCCGTGACGCGGGCAAGATCGGAGAGATCGAACGACGACATCTCGCGTCCGGCATCTTCCCCGGACGCGATAACGGCAAGCGACCGGATCGACCGATGGATCGCGTTTGCGAGTTCGTCGACCGCGCGGCGCACGGCGCCCGATGCGAGCGTGAGACACGTCCGATCCATGAACCGTCCATAGAGCATGCGAAGGCCTTCATCGAGCTCTCCACAGAGCAGCTCCAGCCGACGTTTCGTCTTGGCGAGCTCTTCGTTCGTCGTGTCAAGAAGCCGGTTCGACGCGACGACCGCATTGAGCGTTGCTCCGATGCCGTTCGCCGGATTCGTCTTCGCGTGCGCCGCGGCGTCATGGAGCGCGTCGAGCGCCGAATACGTCGCATTGACGAACAGTCCGACGCGGGCGCCCAAGCCCATCGCGGGATTGTTCGCGGCCGCGCCGACGATCTTCACGCCGCTCTCCAGGACCGTTTCGAGTTGGGTGTTCAGGAGATCGCGTTCCGCCTGAAGCCCTTCGATGACGTCCTGCTGCGCGCGAGCCCATGCACTGTGCCGGCTGTCTGCCGCATCGGCCGACTCGGCGTGCTTCCGCTCCGCGGCCAGCCGCTTGCGGCGCTCACAGACGACCATGAAGACAAGCCCTGCGATGATTCCGAGACTGATAAGCGCAATGATCATGGCCACGTTTTCTCCTTGGGTCAGATACGGCGGGGGCGGAAGCGGGACAAGATCCGGAGTTTCCAGCGGCTCCGCGGGCCGGCCTGGTTCCTTGGATTCAGACGGAGGGGGCGGCAGAACGACGATGCGCTGATTGTCTTTCACGTTCGCCGCGAGCTTCTTGGCGGCGTCGGCGACATCTTGCACGTCCGGCGTTGTCTCCATCCGGTTCAGTAGCGAGAACTTTTGGTTGAACGTGAGCCGCTGCTTTCCGGAGAGGACGATCGTCTCCCCCGGAACGATGACGACGGCCTGCTTCGTCTCATCCGGACAATTGAGTCTCCAGTGGTCGTTCGTGGTCCGCGTTTGCAGACCCGGCAGGCGCAGCATGTCGCACCGCCCCGGTTTGCTGCAGCAGACCGGAATCGTCGTCGTCGGATTGTCGGCCCGGATCTTCTGCGGCGTCGTATCGAATTCGCGCGCGAACGCGGACGTGCCCGCGATGTCCCGTGACTTCAGGATCTTGAAGCACGTGCCCTCGACTCCCGGTGCGCACGTCACGACCTTATAATCCATCCCCTCGATGTACGGATGTTCGCCCTGTGCCAGTGCCGGCGAGCTCCTCGCGACCATCACAAAGACGACCGCAATGAGCGCCAGCAACGCCCGTTTGATTGTCATACCCTGCTCCTTTCGTTACCTCTGCTCTTCACTTGTCAAAGCCCGTGCGGCGCTCCCCCGTCTCCTTTGGTAAGGAGGCGGGTCCGCACTCACTTTCCATGTACCATTTTTTCCTGGGATTGGCCAATATCAGAGGGTCTTCTGCTTGGGTGTGGGATGGCGCGAGGATGGGAATTTTGTCTATGTTGAGCGGAAAATCGTGAGTCGTGAGTCGTGAGTCGTGATTTCGGATTTCCTATAATTCTTACTCTCGACTCACGACTCACGACTCACGACTTCCCCATGACTCTCGACTCACGACTCACGACTGATACACTGTCCATCACATGCCCCACTTCCTCTCCTTCGGCACGCACCCGCGGCTTTCGCTCGCGGAATTCCGCGCGATCAAACCCGATCTCGCTCCCCCGATGGCGGTCGGCGCGTGCGCGATCGTTGATGATCCTGATTGGGATGGAGCGCGGTTGATGGAGATCCTCGGAGGGACGGTGAAGCTCGGCAACATCGTCGGAAAGATTGAGACGGAACGGCTGGAAGGGAAGAAGATCACGGAGATACTCATGGACTCTCAGGCATCGGTTGAACCGACGCAACGACGCCCGACGCCCGACGCAACGAATATCGACTTCGGTCTCACGATCGTCGGGGGATCGGGATCGGCGGAACGGACGAAGCGGATCGCGATGGAAGTGAAGCGCGAGCTCAAAACGCGCGGCATCTCGAGCCGCTGGGTGACGAGCGATGAATCCAAGGAGCTTTCTCCCGCCGCCGTCGCAAAACTGAAGCTGACCTCGAAGGGCGCCGACATCGTCGTCATCATCGGCGGGAATGTGGGGCACATCGGGAAGACCACGCACGTGCAGGATGCGGACGCGTGGAGCGAGCGCGATTACGGGCGCCCGGCGCGCGACGACCGCGCGGGCATGCTCCCGCCGAAGCTCGCGCGCATGATGGTGAACCTCGCGCGGATCAACGATGGCGCGACGATCCTTGATCCGTTCTGCGGGAATGGGACGATCCTGATGGAAGCAGCGCATCGCATCCAACGCGACGTCGATCATCGGAAGTGATATTGACGCGAAGCAGGTCGCAACGACGGAGAAAAACAACCAGTGGCTCACGACGCGCGGCATCGTCAATCGCAAAGCGGCGTCGGGATTCAAGACATTCGTCTGCGATGCAAGACGGATCTCGACGAAGATCCCGAAAGCGAGTGTCGACGCGATCATCACCGAAGGGACGCTTGGACCGCCGCTCCGCGGACACGAATCGCAGAACGCGATCGAGAAGACGAAGCGCGACATCGAAGACCTCTGGCGCGCGTCGCTCAAGGACTGGAAGGCAATCCTCAAACCCGGCGGCCGCATCATCGGCGTCTGGCCGTCCTTCAAAACGGACAACGGCCTCTCTCGCGTCGGGCTTGATGGCGATCTCCACAAACTCGGCTACCGCATCGTGAATCCGCTGGAGGGATGGGATGAGACGAATGCGCCGCTCGTGTACCATCGGCAAGGACAGAAGGTGGCAAGGAGGATCGTTCTCCTCCGACGTTTGGATCGTTAGATGGTTAGATCGTTAGGGTTGGAATGATTTCCTTTGATTTCTTTCAGACCAACCATCTAACGATCTAACGATCTAACCATCCCCGATGGCACTGGTGCATTCTTGGTTGATGGTCTGTCGTCTGATTTGAAGTAGAAGTTCGTTCACGAGGAGCTGTGTCGAGGCGAGGGATTTTGTCCCTCGCCTCGTTTTCAATCTCGCCTCGATCTGGCCCATGACGTTCTCGATGGCATTGGATGATCGGGGAAGGTTAAGGTGCCTCCAGCGAAGGTCTCTGCACACGAAGCACTCCGGAAGGGCAGGCCAAATGAATTCGAGAACGGCACGCTCTTTTTTCGTGAGGTCGGGTCTCTTCCAGAGTCTGAACCATCTCCTCTTCGCACGGACCAGAGACCCTGACCAGAGGATGCGTTGGATCGATTCGATGAATGTATCCATCCGCTCACTCGTCTTCCTCCCGCCTCCGAGCTTGGCTCTCGCCGCAAGGAAGACGTGGACCGTGCATCGTTGATGGGGGAGGTCAGGGAAGGCCTCGGAGAGGTATTCCTTCAACGTCGAAATCCCATCGGAAACAAAGCCTTTTGGGACATATCCGATATGCTTCAGGTCCGTCATCATCTTCCAGTACCAAAGCTCCTTCTCTCCTCCCTTTGCGAGGATGAAATGGATGGGCAGTCCCAGTCCCCGGTCCCAGGCGACGAAGAGGGTGTGGAGCTCCCCGTTCACGGGAGCGTGCTTCCCGTCGAGGATGACGATGCCGTCACACGAGGGAAGGGATTGCTTTGTTCGCAGGAGGAGTGGTCGTCGTCTCTTGAGTGCGCGTTGGACTCTTCGAATGGCCGTCGTGTGGTCGACGTTCCAACGGACACCAAGTCGTCGATACGTCGATCGGTCCAAGACGTACCCCGCGATTGCCGCGCGGTCACGGAGATCTCTTCGCTTTAAACGGAATGTCCGTTTGCACCGCTTGCACCTCCATCTTGGGTGGCCAAATCGAACGATTTTTCTCGCATGACAATACGGACATGTTGGCTTGTACATGCCTCATTTCAAGCGGTATTTTGATCTTCAATGCAAATTCAGGGCTTAACCTCGTATCAAATTGGACCGGCTATCAACCAAGAATGCACCAGTGCGTGGAAAATTCAACCTTAGATTGTGCCACCCCTCATCCTGAGGCCTCTGCCAGGACTTCCTTCGGGGTCTTGTAGCCGAGGACCTTCCTGGGGGTTGAGTTGATCCGTTCTTGAATGGCATAGATGTCTTTCTGGGTGATCGTGCTCATGTCAGTCCCCCTCGGGAGATACCGCCGGATGATCCGGTTAGCGTTCTCGACCCCTCCTTTCTGGTAAGATGCGTATGGGTCACAGAAGTAGGTCTGAAGATTGAATGTCTCTCGGAGCCTCCCGTGATTCGCCCCTTCGCCTCCATTGTCGAAGGTGATCGTTTTCCAGAGCGGTTGAGGCAGGGATTCGATGCTCTCCGTGAGCGCGCGTTCCGTCTCTTCCGCGGATCCGTCCCGAAAGGCGATGTATGGCCACATACCTCGCCTTTCTTTCTATTTGGACGGACAGTCTCTCCCGCTGCCGCTTAAAGACCATACTGTCCGTTTCCCAGTGACCGATCTCTTTTCGATCCTCGATCCCTTCCGGCCTCTCATGGATGGAAATACGCTCTGGAATATGGGTTTTTCGTTTTCTTCCTTCCATGCCGCCTCTGCCTTCTCGGTCTTCCTGAGAGGAGAAATTGATGGAGTCCGAGGTACCGCCCTTCTCCCGTCTGGATCCAGTCATAGATGGCTTCGTGGGAAATCGTTTTGCCTTGAAGGTGAGGAGGAGGGTCGTATCGGAGGCGTCCGGCGATGACATCGGGGCTCTGCCCTCGTCTGAGCTCGGAGATGACGTGTTCCCGAAGGTCGTCGTCCATATCGAGTTTTCGCTTCCGATCTCTCCGTCGCTCTCTCGTTCGATCCGCCCATCGCTGGGCGCTCACGGCGGAATAGGTTCCATCCCGGGAACGGTGTCGGCCGATCTCATACTGGATGACCCGATGCTGCCGTTGAAGGTCTCGTGCGATCTGGCGGATGGAGCAATGTGCCTTCAGCCGAAACTCGATCTGAGACCGTTCGAGGCATGTTAAAGGGCGTCCTTGCATACGGGAGCAGTGTATGCAGGTCGGGGGTCTTTCGGTGGACCCCGGCACAATGAGGATAGAATGCGGGCGTCCCCGATTCGGCATTGACAGGCGCACCGAAACATGCCATGTTAGAACGTTCCTTCACGCACCTTTTTCTCAATTCCTTCACAACAAAAGAGGAACCATGGAACAGAACTCCGCCGCAAAGCTCGGCTCCGTCACGCCGATCGCCGTGGCGCGAGTGCGCCGCGAGCGAACCCAGTCACTCGTCGTCCGGCTCATCTCCGAAGGCATCCAGCCGATCGAACTCGCCAAGGGCGATTCCCTCACGTCGCAGGGCGACCGCGTTTCGACCGGACGCGCTTTCCTGGTCGTCGAGGGCGAGCTCCAGGAACTGATCCTATTTGACAGCCGCAGTTCGCGGCTCACGCACCTCGCGGAATACGGCATGGGCACGATCGCATTCCTCCAGGGGCTCTTCGAGGGAGGAAGCGAGACGACCGCGCCGACCTACCTCATCGCGCAAGAGCCAACGGTCGTCTATCCGATCGATCTGAACTTCACGAAGACGATCCCCGTTGCCGTCAAAATCCTCCGCCACCTCTATGGCATGACCCGAAAGGCGCTCTCGACCATCTCGTCGTTCTGCTCGGAGAGCGAGCCCGCGAGGCTCGTCGCCGAATACCGATTCGAGGTGGATTATCTCGAACGTCAGCTCGCGCACGAACGGGCGCGCACGGCTGCCGCTGAACGGAGCCTTGCGGATCTCACCGCAGAACTGGCGCGGAAAGACCAATACGTCAAAGCCCTCGAGAGCGGGATTGAAGTGTACACAAAGGAAAACGACGAACTCCGCGACTCGCTCCGAAGCCTCAAACTCTTCCGCGAGCAGCAGCGGGAAGTCCTCATCTCCGAACATCCGCTCCAAGACGCGGTGGATGACGATGAAGATGAACCGGATACGGGCATCACCGACGCCCTTCCTCACGGTCCGGCAAAACCCGAACCGCCGCCGGCCGCGGACATCGTCGTCGAATCCGCGGACGCCGACGAGGCCGATGCCCCGCCGGACATCGAGATCATCGGCATCGAACTCACCGGCGCAGAAGTCGGAGAGCCGCCCGTCGAAATGCTTGACGAGGCCGACATCCAGGAACTCCCGGACACGGAGGTGGAACGGTGGGCGGAAGAAGAACCGCCTGCGGATTCAAGGGATGAAAACCGCACGACGATGGGGTATGACGGATCGATCTCCCCGTTCACCGGCGGACAGCCGACCGCGCGTCCGCCCGTCCATCGGGGGATCAGCACGATCGCCGGCATCCCGGAGGCGGGAAATCTGCCTCTTTACCCGAACCGACCGCGCCGTCCCGCCGTCATCGTGACGACAAAGGGACCGACCGGTCCGAAACGGTAGCGCTCCTTCTCTCCCTCAAAAACTTAGACCCCGTCATCGCGAGATGGCGGGTTCTTTGTTTTTGCTGGGTTTGGATCGTTAGATGGTTAGATGGTTAGGGGTTGGAGTTATTTTCTTTGATTATTGAATTGAGCAGCCGAGAATCAAAAGGAATTATTCCAACCCCTAACCATCTAACGATCTAACCATCTATACCCTATCTAGGGATACACCTGCCGCCCTTGATCATCGAAGACCCTGATCGCCTGCACGGGACAGGACTGCGCCGCGAGGAGGATCGTATCGCCGTCCGCGGCGTTCTGGTCCACGACATACGCCTTGTTGTCCTTATCAAGCTGGAACACGCCCGGCGCGATCGTCACGCACGGCGCCGCGCCGATGCACGCATCGCGGTCGATGATGATCTTCGAGATTTTGAGGGGCTTATCCATAGGATTGTGGGATCATCGCATGAGAGAACGCGAGGAGGCAAGCGGATTATTTGATCGCTTTCTCTTTCACTTTCCCGAACGACCCCATCCGACGGGGTCGGAGGGATCCCTTTTGTGATGGAGTCTGGCGGCACCATGGGTGAAAGGGGTCCCTCCTCCGACCGCAGACGGTCGTCATTCGGGAAAGTGAAAAGGACGCCTATGCCATCCCGCCTCCTCACTCCCCCATAAGCCAATGCGCGTTCATCAATTCCATCCGCGCCTCATACGCGTCCCCGTGGCTCAAGCAGCCGAGATATGATTGGAGCGTTTCGTTCGCCGGATTCATCCACGTCCGTTTGAACATCCGCCTCTTCGTTGCCGTCCGCGGAACGCGGTGACGTGGAAAATGCACCCACCCCAAGAAGTCCACTCCTCTTCCGACGGTTTGGAGGAAGACCTTATTCGGATGGAGCAGAAGACGGAGCCGATCTCGAAGAAATAATTGAATCAAAGGAAGAAAAGAGATCAACCGTTCTTTATCGGACGACAAAATGATGAAATCATCGGCATAACGGATGAAGTACTCTGCTCGCAGGAACCGTTTTATGAACTGATCCAGCTCGTTCAGGTAGACGTTCGCAAACAGTTGAGACGTAAGATTCCCCAGCGGGATGCCCCCGCGACGGAGTCTACCCTGAGCGAAGCCGAAGGGCTCGGGGCAGGCTTTGCCTTGTGCGACTTCAAAGCTCCCGACGATCCGTGCGAGAAGATTAAGAAGCCGCTGATCCGTAATGCGTTCGGCGAGGATCTCAAGCAAAATTTCATGATCAATGCTCGCGAAAAACTTCCTGATGTCACATTTCAATACCCAGCACGTCCGCGTATGATTCCTCGATGCCTCCCTTGCCATGCTCCGAAACCGATCCAGCGCCGCGTGAACGCCTTTGCCCGTTCGACACGAAAACGAATCCGCGATGAACAGGCGGTCGTAGAACGGATCGAGCTTGCGGTGCAATGCGTGATGGAGCAAACGATCCCTCACCGAGGCTTTATGGATGTCGCGGGGCTTCGGATCGCAGATGCGAAAGTGAATATAGGACCCGTGTCGATATGCGCCGGAGAGGAGATCTTCGTGCAACGACACGATCTCATCCGCGAGATTCCGCGTGAACGCTTGGACGTCTTCCTTATTCCGCTTTCCCCGGATAAACTCTTCCCATGCTTCGCAGAGATTATCAAGTGAAGCGACATCCTCCAGCGTAACGGGACAAAGCTTCATAAAACATTTTCACCTATGATACCCCCCCCCCGCAGGGATTCCAGTCAAATCAGCCGCCGGTGCTTCAAAAAACGCTTGAGGCGTACAAGCTGTGGCACGTTTTTCATCAGGGATTCCCGCGCCTGTCCAAATACACGCTTGGAGAAAAAATCGATCGACTGTTTACCGAACTGATTGAGTCGCTGTTTCTTGCGGGATACGGCGCTCGGGATGAAAAGATCAAGTACATCTTTGCCGCAAGTGCACGGCTCGATCTGCTCAAATATTTCGTGCAAGTCGCATGGGAATTGAAATGTCTGGACCATAAACGATACGCCGCGATGACTCCGCCGCTGGTCGAAATAGGAAAAATGATCGGAGGTTGGATGAAACATATGGAATGCAAAGCCCCGCCCGCCTGAAGCGAACGGGGCTTTTTGCATGAAGAGAGTTACGGACGAACAAGAACCGATTGTCGGCGTTCCACCTGTTGTCGAACCAGTTGTCGTTCAGGATGCGTCTGTCACCATCCGCGTTCAGCACCGCAACGTTGCGGTTGTCGTCGTTCATGGCGAACGAGCCCCACTGGAACGTATCGGCAGCCGTCCGGATCACTGTCCCGCCTTTCACGAGAGAGGCGGGACTGAATTTTATGCGGGGCGTTAAGCCCGCTGGCTTCCGATACCAAGTATCTTCATGGTTTGGGAACGGGTCGTTGCATTCCCCCACCGCTCGTAAGCGGCGGAGCTCTTGCTGCGCTCTCTCCCTGTTTATTAGGGAACGGGCAAACGATCCCGTTCAGATTTCGACCGTCCGTGGCCTTGGCCACGAACTGTTTCGTCTACTATCCGAGTGGGATTGTACAAAATAAAAGCGACCCTGCCCAGCGCACGAGAATCCAAGTTTTGGATTTCGCGCACCGGACAGGGCCAGAGCAAATGGCCCAAGCGTCACAGAACCTTATTAAGGGCTAAGTGACCAAGGGCCCAAGTGCTTACTTGCGGACGAACAGGAACCGGCCGCCGGCGCGCCACCCGCCGCCGAACCAGCCGCCGTCCAGGACGCGCCTGCCACCACCCGCGCCCAGCACCGCAACGCGGCGGCGGTCGTCGAGCAAGGCGAACGAGCCGAGGGCGACGATCCAGAACTGCCTCTGGAACTCAGGGTGTGCCTTCGCGAAAGCGATGGCCTCCAAGTGGGTCGCGGGGCGGTAGCCCTGCTTATCCATCTCGACAATGGCGTCCTCACTTTCGATTCCGCGGTTGAAGTGCTTCACGAAGAAGTCACGCTCACCGGGCGTCTCGTCCATACCCTCGCATTTGTCGTGCTTCTCCCACGGTCGACCGTCGAAAACGACGGAGACGCTGCCTTCGCCCGAGAAATCCTTCTCGAGTTCGGACCGGGACCGGAGCGGGGCGTAGTCGACGTAGGCGCGGCAGTGATCGGGAGGCAATTCGGAAATCCCGGTGCCGACGATGACGGCCGCGATGGACGCGAGCCGCGCCTTGTCCCCGATCAGGGAGCGGATGTGTTCGTCAGAACCTCCTTGCGAGAGAACCGCGTCCACGATCGCCTTCCACACCTCGAACGCCGTGCCGAACGCCGAAAGGAACTGACTCTTGTTTCTTGCCATGACAACCTCAATTTCTGGCCTACCTCTCACTCCAACACCATGTCAGAGCCTAAGGCTTGCCGATTCTTCCGATAAGTAAGCCGCAATTTTGCTCAATTGAGCATTATCTAAGGGACTAAATAAGAATAGCATATTTTTCATATTATGTCAAGTCACCTTACCAAACTTCGCTTCAGACCCCATTGTCCAAATCATCTCTATATTTCACTTTCCCGAACGACCCCGTCCGACGGGGTCGGAGGGATCCCTTTTGTGAGGGAGTCTGGCGGCACCATGGGTGAAAGGGATCCCTCCTCCGACCGCAGACGGTTGTCGTTCGGGAAAATAAAAAGGGCGTCCGCGATGCAACGGACGGCGGGCGCGTTGAATCGCGCCCCTACACCCCTGCCCCGTAATACTTCTCCATATAGAACCTCACCAACTGCTCCACCTCCGGCAGGCACGACGGATCTCCGGTGCCGACTTTCGTCTTCGCCTGGACGTCTTCGATGGTCCGCGCGCCGTCGAGGACGGCGTCTTCGATGTCTTTGTCCGTCACCTTGAGGACGGAATCGATGATGCGGCCGTGTTCGACTTCGATCTTCTCCGGCTGA
Source organism: Candidatus Uhrbacteria bacterium (assembly GCA_963835915.1). GTDB lineage: Bacteria > Patescibacteriota > Patescibacteriia > 2-12-FULL-60-25 > 2-12-FULL-60-25 > 2-12-FULL-60-25. The sequence continues at coordinate 163,858 of CAWIHE010000002.1, read as the reverse complement.
TTCGTCCGCCGATAGTAATCATTGATCGCGGCGCGGAGCGCTTTGTCGCCGAGGACGGAGCAGTGGATCTTCCGCGCCGGAAGCCCGCCGAGACGGTCAAGGATATCCTGCGGCCGGAGCGCGCGCGCATCTTCAAGCGTCATCCCCCCGTTCTCCGTGACGATAACGGACATCATCGAGGTCGACGCGATCGCGCTTGCGCATCCGAACGTCTGCCATTTCAAATCCGTGATGCGCTCCGACGCGGGATCGACGACGAGCCACACTTTCATCATGTCCCCGCACGCCGGCGACCCGACAAGCCCGAGCGCGGCATCTGCATAGGACGGAAGGATCTCATCCGTCATGAAGTTTTTCGGATGGAAAAAATGCTCCTTCACTTCGGGAGAGTAGAACCAGGATTGGGAGCGGTCATTTGATTGGACGTCGGGCATATTCGTTGCGTCGGGCGTCGGGCGTCGTTGCGTCGGTCCGTCCGGCCGACGCCCGACGCAACGACGCAACGACGCCCGTCAACCATCATTTAAACTGGCTCACATCCAGCTTCACCGGACTCATGGACCGAAGCATTTTCACGATTGAGGGCATCTGCTTCAAGACGAAATCGATCTCTTCCCGCGTCGTCGATCGCCCGAGCGTGAACCGGACGCTCCCGTGCGCGGCTTCGTAGGAGAGGCCGGTCGCGAGGATGACGTGCGAGGGGTCGAGGGATTTGGAGGCGCAGGCGGAACCCGTGGAGGCGCGGATGCCTTTCGCGTCGAGGTAGAGGACCATCGCCTCTCCTTCGGCATCCAAGAATGAGACGTTGACGTTGTTCGGGAGGCGCTCGACGGGATGGCCGTTCAGGCGCGTCTTTGGGAGTTTGAGGAGTCCGTTGATGAGGCGGTCGCGGAGCACGATAAGGCGTGCGTTCTCTTTTTCGCGATGCGCGTCTGCCATCTCGAGCGCCTTCGCGAGCCCCACGATGCCCGGCACGTTCTCCGTCCCTGACCGCAATCCCCGTTCCTGCCCACCGCCCCGGATGATCGGTTCGATGACGAGTCCGCGGCGGACGAAGAGGACGCCGGCGCCTTTCGGCCCGTAGAATTTCTGCGCCGTCAGCGAGAGGAGGTCCGTGTGGAATTTCGTCACGTCGAGATCGAGCGTCCCTGCCGTCTGGCATGCGTCCGAGTGATAGAGAGGATAGATGCCGCCGTGCTCCTTCCGCCACTTGAGGATCGCACGCCCGATATCCGCAATTGGCTGGATCGTCCCGATCTCGTTGTTCGCGTGCATGATCGAGACGAGAATCGTCCCGGGCGTGATCGCGCGCGCGACCGCTTTCGCGTCCACGCGGCCGAAGCCGTCAACGGGGATAATCGTCAGCGTGATATCGCCCTTCTTCGCGAGATGCTGAAGCGGTTCGAGGACGGCGTGATGCTCAATCGCGGAGCAGATGACGTGATTGCCGTGACTTCGATGCGCATTGATCGCGCCGACGAGCGCGAGATTATCCGACTCCGTGCCCCCGGACGTAAAGATGATCTCGTCCGCATGCGCATGGAGGATCCGCGCGACCGTCTCCCGCGCCGCCATGACCGCGCGCTCCGCCGCCAGCCCATCCGCATGGAAGGATGAAGGGTTGCCGAACGTCGCATCGAAAAACGGCCGCATCGTTTTCAGGACGCGCGGATCCACCGGAGTCGTGGCGGCGTGGTCGAGGTAAATGGATTTCATGGGTCGTTATCTCATTAACGCGGACGTTCTCATGTTGGATCGGCTCCATCGAATCGCATAAACCATCGTTTTGTCATCCTGCGAAGCGGGATCCCTTTCCAGCCACGGGATTGCATCCATGGCGCCGACGGCCGAAAAGAGGAGATGGTCTTGATGATGCATTCTATAGACCTGCTGTATATTTTCGATTCTTTGCATCCACAGAGCATCTGCGTCCGGAAAGGGATCCCGCTTCGCAGGATGACAAAGAGATGCTTTTTCTTTTTTGACTCATCTTCATCGTCTAAGCCACATCTGCAAGCGTTCGTTTCTTCAACGACCTCATCAGATCCTCCCTCAGAATCGACCAGACCGACTTCGACGCGCACCGGTTCGACAGAACGCATCCCGCGCCGTGGCAGGCAACGAGTTCGACCGGACCTTCGATGGCCGTCACGATCTCGCTCAACTTGATGGCCTTCTTGGGCTTCGCGAGCTGATACCCTCCGCTCCGTCCTGTCCGTCCTTTGATGAGCTTCGCCGCTTTCAGCGCGGACGCGACTTCTTCGAGGTAGCCGTCCTTAATGCCGATCGACCGCGCGATGCCTTTCAGCGTCGCACGTTTCCCCTTTGGCAGACGCCCCAGTTCCGTCATCACGATAAACGCGAGGTGGAGCCGTTCCGTGACGCGAAAGAAGCCGTTCATATTCCTAGCTTGTGGGTAGGAATATAGACGGAGGCGGGAGAGTCGTCAACAAGTCTTTGGAAAGGCTGAGAGCTTAGGGCTTAGAGCTAAGGGCCAGAAATATTCTTGTTTGGCCCTCAGCTCTAAGCCCTAAGCTCTCAGCCCCAGGAAAACTCATTGACAATTCATCTAAAGATGCTACGTTTCCCGCGTGCCATGAACCACCTTCAAAACTTTTTCCGGCTCAACAACCGATACTTCGCCCTGCGCCACGGGCATAGCCAGGCCAACGCGCAGGGCATCATCATCAGCGATCCGGAAGCCGGGATCAGCGGCTACGGACTGACGGAACGAGGCGAACAGGAAGTCCGCTCATCGGTCATGGCCGCCATCCGGGGGAGCATTCGCGGCTGCCTGTCCGGCAACTGCATCATCTACTCCTCCGACTTCAAGCGGACGTCCGAGACGGCGGCAATCGCACAAACGCTTCTCCGCGCAAAACGCCTTGAGCATACGCCACAGCTTCGTGAGCGCTTTTTCGGAGCGTACGAAGGGAAAGACGCATCGAATTATCAGATCGTATGGGGGTTGGACGCGAAATGGCCGCACCGGCCCGAACCCAACGATCACATCGAGAGCGCCGATGACGTTTTAGAGCGGGTCACGGGCCTCGTGTATGACCTCGAACGGACGCTTACCCGCGAGCACATTCTCTTCGTTTCCCATGGCGACCCGATCCACATTCTCCAGACCGCGTTCGACAACGCACCACTGGGCGAACACAGCATCCACAAACCGTTCGAAACGGCCGAACTCCGCGAGCTCTGCTTCAACCGCCATGATCATTGATCCGGTTACGATCCGATCTCGAGTCCCTCCGCTTCCGTGGAGGGACTCTTTCTATTCAGCCCGTTTCTTTTATATTCTTCCGTACGTCGTATCCGTCCGGCGTTCGATGGCGATGATGCGGATATCACCGTGGCGAGGCATGGTAAAGATCATCCTGAAGTCGCCCTTCCGGACGCGATACGCATCCGGATGCCCTTTGAGTTTTTTCATGTCCATCCCGAAAAATTTCCCCGCGATGATCAACTCCATGATCGCGATGAGCTGTTTACGCTGCTTTTCGGGCAACGTTTTCAGGATCTTCCCGATCCGGTCGCCCATACCTAGATCGTCTTCAGCTTTGCGAGCAGTTCCTGCGCGGTGATCCCGCCTTTACGGAATCGCGTAAAATCAATGACCGTCTCCCATTGTCCGTCATCAACGGGAGAGACATTAAAAATCGGCTTTGAGCGTTTCATAATGACGAAGCTTTGCCCTTCCCGGATCCGACGCTCGTATTTTCCGAGATTTTCACGGAATTCTTTGAGCCCGACGATGTGGTCCATAGACGATGATGAGGTTAATCTTAAGTTAAACTAATTGCATCTGAATGTCAACCCTGCCCCGTCCTGCTATCATACCCGCATGAGATCGAAGATCATCATCGCGATGATGCTGAGCACCCTCCTTGCCGCGGGCTGCGTCCAGCCTATTCCGAAATCCTCGAACCCCGAGCCGCTCGGGATGCCGTCGCCGGAAGGGTACGTCGAGTTCCGGAATGGGTTCGGGAAGATTCCGGGCCTTGCACCGAAAGCGACGACGGCGTCGACCGGGGCGCAGATCGCATGGAGTACGAACCTGCCGACGCCGCTCACGGAGGCGACGGTCCTTCGCCGCGAGCCGACGCTTCCGGATCCGTCGTTCCTCGAAAACATCACGACCGCGCTCCGCATTCCCGCGGGCGCGCTGCGTGCCATGCCGGTCGCCGAACGCGCGCAGGTCCAGTGGCGCGACGACCAGCAGGTCGACTGGACGTTCGATGCGGAAACGAACCGGCTCTCGTTCAATCTCCTTACGGCCACGGGGACGCTCACAACGACGACGCTCCAGGATGAAGGCGCCGCGGAGCGCATCGCGTACGCGTTCGCGAAAGACCGCGGGCTCGCGGACGAATCGTGGGGCGCGCCGGCAACCGTGTTCTCGTGGACGTCCTGGTGGAAAACCGAAACGGACGCGAAACGCTGCATGAGCGCCGCGTCGCTCGACGTCATCCGCGGCATCGCCGCGAAACCGAACGTCGCGCCGCCGTTCCCGGCCCTCCCGTCCGCCTCGACGGTCGCCTGTGTCACGCCGGAATTCCCCGCGCGCATCCTCGTCCGCTTCCAGATGGAAGAAGACGGCCAGCCCGTCTACACGGCGGCGAGCAATGCGGCCATCGCGGAATTCGTGGTCCGCCCGGACACGAATACGGTCGAGTCCGGCTTCGTCGAACTTCCGCGCGAGCTTGATCGATCGAATTACCCCGTGAAATCGCAGGATGACATCACGAACGAACTCCGCGCGGGCGGCATCCGCGGCACAGGCGGGCTTTCCGCCGACGACCGCGTTGATTTTTCGAACTTCACGTACGCGCTTTACCGCCACGACGCCGACGTGAGCAGCACGCTTCGCACGTTCTTCATCCCCGCGCTCGTCGCGACCGGCCGCGTCACGTACGCCTCGGGCGCAAGCGCGCCGTACACCGCGCTCGTGCCGCTTGTGAGCAGCGATGCATACGCTGAAAAGTAATTCCGTTGGCCTACGAATTTACGAATGAGCTCACGAATCGGCGAATTACGAATGGTGATCCTGTAGCTCTTTGTCTTATTCGTACATTCGCCGATTCGCCCTATTCGTAAATTCGTAGGCCCAATCTTCAATTCGCCGAACCAATATGAAAATCCCATCGTCCCTCCAGCGCTTCCCCGAACCCACGCTCCTCATCGTCTGCGACTCCGAGAAAGCGAAATTCTTTCTCGCGGGCGGCGACTCGCTCGAAGAGCTCGACGGCATTGAAGTCCCACACGAGATCAAACGCGATCGGGAAAAGAGCTTCTCGTCGAGTTCCGGACGTGCCGGCGGACTGCCGGGCAACATCAACGATGATTCCCGCAAGAAACGGTTCGTCACGCTCGTCTCGGACCGCATCTCGACGTTGATCCGCGACGGCCACGCCGCCCACATCTTCATCGCCGCGCCTCCGGCGATCGACCACCTCCTTGAGACGAAGCTCCCCCGCGAGGTCCGCAGCCGCATCCGCGCGCGCGTCACGAAGGATCTCATGCAGGTGAAGACGGTCGATATCTTAAAGAGGTTTCTCAAGGGCTAGATGGGGAAGTTAGAAGTTTGAAGTTAGAAGTTAGGGTAGATCCGATCCGACCCCAACTTCTAACTTCAAACTTCTAACTTCCCCTGTCATCTAACCGGACGACTCGTTGACGCACCGCCCGACTCCATGATATGACGTGGCCAACGCGGTCGTTTTTTTCAAACGACAGAAAGGAGCATCGCGTGGAACCTTCAACGTGTCCCTGCACCGTCACAACCGCACCGAACGAAGAACCGCTTGTCGCAATCCCGGACTTTTCGCTCTGCATTGGGCGCAGGGACGAACCGACGGAACTCACCCTCGGCGATCACCTTCGCATCCGGATCGCGCTGGACGACGATACACTCCTTCGGCTCTCCAAGAGCGAGCCGTCCCGCATCCCTCGCACGTCCAATGAATGCCAGTTCGTGAGGGATGATGAACAAACGCTTTTCGTCATCTGCCCTTGCGGCATGGGCGGAATCTACCAGACGCTCATCCTCGAAGGCGGTCCGCGCACCGAGGAAGGCGCGCGAACAATCGCCGTCAAAATCGCGCGGCGCTTTTCCTTCGACGCCATCCGCCTGCGACGCCCGAGCGACAAAGGATGGGCTACCTTCCTGATCGTCATGCCGAAAGTGGCAAGGTCATGAGTCCAATCGCACCAGCAAGACGCCTCACGTCGGGTCCCATTCGCGCTTCACTCAAACTCCGTGAACAACCCGCAGAACTGCAAGAGGGCGATCTGCTCGTTCTGGATCCGGGCAACGTCATGTGCTTCAGAAGGAAATGGAGCGAGGTATTCAACTTCGATCTCGACGTTAACTCGGTCCATGCCCAACATGTCTCAATCGGCATGGGACTCATCGGATTCAGCCATGACACGCATCCGGCTGCCATTGCGTATCTCGTCAGCATCCTGACCGGATTTGACCTCGTTCCGGAATCGCCGGGCCCGAAGCTGCCGGGATTCCACATCTTCAGGCTCGTCATGCCGCGCGAGACGGGACGATGAGCGGCGACGTTGCGGCCCCGGATGACCGGAGGATCCGCCATGGATAAGGGAAATGTCTCGGGCCCGTTCGAACTCTTCATGGGCAAGCGCCGTTTCGATCCGGGCGAGGGATTCACGCTCATCGTGAGAGCCCGCTCCATCGAGGTCGAAGGGCCGCACGGAATCCTCTCGCTCAAAGATGCCGGCGGGAGGTGGACCTCGACCCACTTCTCCATTCCCGTCGCGTCGTCGGAGACGATTCCCCTTGAGAGCGCCGTCAATCTGGCCAAACTCATTTCCGCGTCCACCGGCTTCACGTTCAGCGTCCTCGACCACAGCGACACGGTCGTCCGATTCGGATTCATTCCGTAACGGATGCGATCGTCCGACGTCCTGCGCCGACCTCGCCCTACTTGGGTCAGGTCGGCGCTTTTTAGTAGTCGATGAGTAGATCAGTCTAAAGAACAATACTATACGACTCATCGACTTATCGACTTATCGACTGATCGTAATTCAAATTCTACGCTCCATTAAGCCACTATTTCGCCCTTTCTGTAAACCACTCTTGACCAATCTCCCAAGGTCTGGTATCCTTTGCATGTATAAACGATATGGCCCAAACTCACACGGTCTACAACTGCCTCCGCAACCTGCGGCAGGAAAAGAAAATCACGCAGGAACAGCTTGCGAAGTCGGTCGGCGTGAGCCGCCAGACGATCTGCTCGATGGAGAAAGGCGACTACGTCCCCTCGCTCTCGCTTGCGCTGCTCATCGCGCAGTACTTCGACCACCCGTGCGAGCACGTGTTCCAGCTGAAGCGGGTTTGCGAATAACACATCATCCAAACCCCCGCCGTCACAGGCGGGGGTTTTGATTTCAACAATTGTTTCATGGCTTCATTGTTTCATTGCTACGGGATCGGGATCAATGCCATGAAACAATGAAACAATGAAACAATCCTCACGCCATCCCCGTCATTCTTTGACGAGGTCCTCGTTCAGCGACGAGAGCTTGTCCCATGGAATCATAACCTCCTGCGGACCGTCGGCGTACGGGGCGACCTGGTACGGCGGAAAGAGGATGAGGAGGCCGTCCGGCGTCAGCGCGAACTCTTTGAAGTTGTCCGCGGTCGGCGCCGTCCCGTCATCAATGAATAGTTTGTCCATGTCCGCGCGCGACATGAGATCCGCGCGCGTCAGCATGGAAAGCGCGCCGAGCGCGGTCGTCGATGGCGTCCCCGGCATGAAGCAATCAAAGATCGTGAGGAGCTTATCCTGATCGAGATCGAACGCGTACGTCGAATAGAAGCTGTTCGGATGCGCACCGCCCGTGAATTCCTGCCATGTGACGATCGTCGAGACGAGATGCGCGGTCTTGAGCGGCGTCCGAACGTCCGACGAGAGATAGAGGCCCCAGTCCGGCGCGCCTTCCGGCGGATTCGCGTCGAGTTCCGCCCGGGCGCTCGTAACTTCGCCGAGATGGAGATCCATGTCGCGATGAACGGCGTCGTTGAACGCGGCAACGCGGTCCGTTTCGCCGCCGACGAGGTTCGGATACGCGATGTTGATCACGAGCCCGGTCGACGTGCTCCGTTCGTACGCCGTTTCGAGACGTACGGGTTCCAGCGCCGGCGCAGGGGTTGCGACCGGCGTCGCGGATACCGTCGGTTTCGGCGAACGGTGAAGTGCAACGTATGCCGCGGCTGATGCGATCGCGAGGATGAGGAGTACGAGTCCGGCTGAACGGTATTTCATACGAACGTATGATAGTGGTATCGGAGCGGAAAAGAAATCGACTCCGCAGCCGCGGAGTCGATCCTTCAAATCCCTAACCATCCAACGATCTATCCATCTAACCATCCATTCTTACCTCTTCGCCGACGCCGGCGCGACTTGAACCTCCGGAGTTACTACGCCCGCGCTCCCGCTCGAACCGGTCGACCCTCCTCCGACGCCCGCTTTCATGAGCGGGACGGGAACGGGCTGATTCGGTTCCTGGAGGAGATCTTTGATGAGCGGAACGACGACGCTGTTCTGGAGCCATGAGGCGTCGGCCGGTTTTTTGACGACCGGGAACACGAGCGACGGGACGTAGAGATCCTCCCAAGTCCCATCGGCCGTCTGGCGTCCGAAGGATGCGAGTTCGACGGACGGTTTCCCGAGTTCAACGTCGACCGCCTTCGCGTTCGGATCCGTATACCCGTACACGCCGCCGCGCTCGACGAACGTCATGATCCACGACATGTCCTGTTCCGTCGCGTACGACGACTTCTCGTACGACTGGAGCGCGATGCCGTAGACGCCCGCAACGCTCTTGTCGCGGATGTTCACCGAGACGTTCATGCCGATCGGATCGCCGTTCGTGGAGACGACTTCCTGTCCGTCCACGAGGTACGGGTAGACGATCGAGATCTGGTCCGGCGCGCGGATCGGCATCACGGATGGGGCAATGTCCTTCGTGGCGGCAGGCGCGGGCGCCGCATCGGGAACGGCGACCCCATTCATGACCTCGACGCCACCGCCCATCGCGTACACCCGCCAGGAGTGGTCGACGACGGGCGTCCCATAGAGTGACGCATCAACGCCGTGCGACGAGAGGAAGTCGTTCGCCGTGCGGACCAGGACATCGTCCGCCGGAACCTTGTCCGCCGTGAGCGGCTCGACGGTCGGGCAGACGCCTTTCACGCAGAGGTACGGATTATTCGTCATCCGGTCCCAGTTCTGGTTGATCGAGACCGTCCCGTTCTGGAAATCCGTCGTGATGACGTACCCATTATCGCGGTCCTCGACGAACGTGACGTTCTGCATCTTCACGGAACTGAACGAACCGAGATCAATCGAACCGAGTCCGGCGCTCTGGAGCACGCCCGCCGGCGCGTCCGTGAGCGAGCTCATCGCCTTGTGGCGGTACACGTCCATCTGCGGCGCCGGCGCCTGGATCGGATCGCCCTTGTAGACGTACTTGTATGTCACCGGTTGATACGGAGGCATCACGGGTCCGCCGACGATCACGTTTGGCATCACTTTCTTTCCGTTTGCGGTCGCCGTCATCGTCGAGACCGTTCCGCCTCCGGCGACGGGAGGAGTCGCCGGCGTGGGCGCGGCCAGAGCGCCTTCGGATCCGTTGGATGTCGATGCCATATCGCGAGCCGCGGCTTGCACCGTTCCGCCCGCCGCCGCGTTCGTTGCCCCGGCGGTCGCATCCGCAAGCGACCCGAACGCGTTCGTGGCGAGCGCCACAACGTGCGGCTTCGCGGACGGGGCGGCGCGCCGAAAATTCATCACGCCCGGATGCGGGACGTACGCGAACGCGAGCGCGAGCATGACCATGACGATCCCGCTCGAGGCAAACGCGACGAACAGGTAGGGGTGGTGTTTAGGCATAGGGGTGAGGGTTTGTAGGTCATCGTACACCACAGGATAGGAGGCGGATAGGCGATTTTTCGAATGAGGGTATCGATCGTTAGATGGTTAGATCGTTAGGGTTTTTCTTTGATATTCTCTCCGACCAACCATCTAACGATCCAACGATCTAAACCCCTTCCTCGATCCCCATCATCCACCGCTCGACTCTCACGTTCTCCGGGCCGTCAAGGTCGAACCAGACGGATTCGAAGTCCTCGATCGGCATGACGCGGATGCCGCCGTCGCGCTGCGGGTCCATCAAAAAGATGTGCTCCTCATCAACGTCAAACGCGACGGCGTAATGGTCGTCGCCCGTTTCGCCTTCGTCCCAGAACCCGACGATGACGGGTATCCCTTGAAGGAGAAACACCCTCACGTCGTCCATCGACGCATTCGATCGCTCGTGCGCGAGAACGCCGATGATCCTCGCTGCCTCGGCCAATCCCGCATGATCCGTCCCGCGATCCTGCGATGCGCGCGCGTGACGGGCGAGTTCCTCTTCCGTCTTGTCGATGCCGAACGCCGAGAGCGCAATCTTCAAACTCGCCGGCCCACAGAGGCCGGGGGTCTGGCGGAATGGCTTCAGCGAGATTCCTGCCATATTGAGTTGATCGTTGCATATTTTGGGGTTTTACTCAAGATGGACGCCCCCGCAGAGGGAAGCGGTAAGCGGCGAGCGGGAAGCGGGGGGACAGATCCCGCTCGCCGCTTACCGTTTACCGCTTACCGTCCTCTTAAATAAAACCGGCGCCGACCAAGATGTCGGCGCCGTTCGTCTGCGAGTCTCATGGGAGGAATCCAAGTTCGGTCTGGAGCGCGGCGATGCACTCGGCGTACGCCGGGTATGCCCCTCGCATCCGATGGAGGAGCGCCTTCGCGACGACCGACGTCTCATCCGCGGCCATTGCGGCGGTTCGGCATCGCTCCGCGATCTGTTCCCAGGCGAGCAACCGGCAGAATTCGGAGCCCGTGCGGACGAAGATGCACGCGGCGATCTCGAGCGGCTGGTCGTCCTGAAGCAGAAGGTAGGCGATGTGCGAGCGGGTCTCGCCCTGCGGACAACGGTCGAAGATGCGCCACACGAGTTCGGAAGAACATCGGTCGAGCATCTCGGTGAGCACGCGCTCGGTCCTGTCGCGCATCTCAGGGATGCGCGTGTAGCGATGGATCAGCAGGATTCCGAACACGTCATTCGCCTTACCGTCGAAAAGCATCCATCCGATGATCTCCTCGGCGCGTTCAGGAACGTGCTCGAGAAGCCACTCGTACTCCTCGCGATCGATGAGCGTACCGAGGAGCATGTCCCTGATCGAATCCGGAGACTCGCATGGGAGCGCGAGCGACGCCATCTGTTTCACGGCGTCCGTGGACGCGACGCCTTCGATATCGGCCCAAAGATCGGAGATCTGCGTCTGCGGACGGCGTCGCAGCGTACCGTCGTGCACGGTTCGCCGGAGCGCCCGAAACATGTCGAGGACGGCCCGTGCCCCATCGCGGTCTTTGATCTCCATCATTTCAGGATCATCGTTCTTCACGACACGCTCCTTATCTGAAAGGTCCGTTCGCGCGCATCTCACAGGAATGTGACGAAGACGTCAAGACGGGAAGCGGTGGCGAGCGGCGAACGAGATGATGATCGAGTTCCCCGCTTCCCGCTTACCGCTTACCGTTTACCTTCAATCTCCGATGGATCGTCGCAACCCGTCTTTCCCCCGCACCTGATACAATAGAAACGTCCCACATGGCGAAGAAGCTCATGGAGCGGATCGCCGAAGCGCCGGCCGTCGCGCTGGAAGATACGATTGAAGCGGCGGGGAGGGCCGAACGCGCGATCATCAGCAAAGCCCCGTTCCGAAAAGCGGAGGAGTATTGGAATACGCTCGGACCCGGACTTACGACGGGCGCCGCGGACGATGATCCCTCGGGGATCGCGACATACTCACAGACGGGCGCGCAGTACGGATACAAATTCCTCTGGCTCGCCCCGTTCTCGTTTCCGCTCATGGCCCTGATCCAGGAGATGTGTGCGCGCATCGGGCTCGTCACGGGCCAGGGGCTTGCGGCGAACATCCGACGCCATTTTCCGAAAGGCGCGCTCTACGCCTGCGCCGTCCTCCTCCTCGTCGCGAACAGCTTCAACATCGGCGCGGACCTGGGCGCGATGTCGGAATCGACGCGGCTCATCGCGCCGCAGGTTCCATCATGGGTCCTCCTCTTCGCGTTCGCCGCCACGAGTCTTTTGCTCCAGATCTTCACGACGTACGCCCGCTACGCGAAGTTCCTGAAATACCTCGCGCTCGTCCTCCTCGCGTACGTCCTTTCCGCGATGATGACGTCAATCGATTGGGGTGCCGCGCTCCACGCCACATTTATCCCTGCCATCGCATCCTCGAAAGAGGAGATCATCCTCGTCTGCGCCATCTTCGGCACGACGATCTCGCCCTACCTCTTCTTCTGGCAGACGTCCCAGGAAGTCGAAGAGCGGATCCTCCGGGGACTGCGTACGCTCCGCCTCCGGCGCTTCAAGGCGGAAGCCGCGGACATCACCAAGATGCGCATCGACGTGTGGACGGGCATGTTCTTTTCGAACGCCGTCATGTTCTTCATCATCGTGACGTGCGCGGGCGTGCTCTTCCAGCACGGCGTGACGAACATCGGAACCGCCGCCCAAGCCGCGTCCGCCTTGAGGCCGTTCGCCGGTCCGTACGCATCGCTCCTCTTCACGGTCGGCGTGCTCGGCGTGGGCTTCCTCGCAATCCCCGTCCTCGCCGGAAGCGCGAGCTATGCGATCTCTGAAAGCTTGGGGTGGAAGTTCGGCCTCTACCGCAAGCTGAAAGAAGCCGAAGCCTTTTACGGCGTCATTACGATTTCGATGATCATCGGGTTCATCCTCAACTTCGTCGGCCTCGACCCGATCAAGGCGCTCCTCTACGCCGCCGTCCTGAACGGCATCGTCGCGCCGATCATCCTCTTCTTCATCGTCAAACTTTCGTCGGACCGCCACGTGATGGGCCATTGGGCAAACGGAAAAATCATGACCGCCCTCGGGTGGCTCGTCGTCGCCGTGATGGCCGTTGTAGGAATCGCGACGATTGCGTCGATTGCGCTTGCGTAGTGAGTCGAATAGTCGGGTAGTCGAATAGTATCTGATCATACTATTCGACTACCCGACTATTCGACTATTCGACTCACTTAATGAACAAGCCCTCGGAAAATTTCCGAGGGCAAGTCAGACCTCACGCTCCGTCAGAGAGGCGGAGCCGTCACGTAGACAAAGGGGAGACCCGTGCCGATGAGGAGGGCGTTCACCTTGAGAAGAAGCTCGTTCGCCATTGTGAGCTCGTCCGGCTCCGATGCGCGGTGTTGTACGGCGGCAACGAGAGCCTCGTAGCGGAACCTCCGATCCCCCTTGTTCGGATTGCCGCTCACCGTGAGCAGGAGGCACCTCCAGACGAGCATCGTCGAGTTCATCTTCTTCGTGTCCACCGCATCCGCGACCTGCATCAGCCGCCTGAACAGCTCGCCATCCGTCGGATCGAATGACGCGCGGATGGCGTCCGCATCAAGCCCCAACCGCCGAAATTCGTTAAGGATCAACCCGAGATCCCGCAAGACGATCTCCCCCTCAGGGGTCTTTGATTGTTTTTCTTCCATAACACCCTCCTGGGTGAAAAGAGCCCCTCTTCTGTACGCCAGAACGGACGGGGTGTCAATACCTCGAGAAAAGTCGTGAGTCGTGAGTCGTGAGTCGTGAGTAAGACTATGAGACGGACATAAAGAGACATCCCCATCTTTGGAGATGCGTTCGAAACTCACGACTCACGACTCACGACTTCTCCTGCGGCGCTCGATTGCGTGGCGGATCGGCTGTTTCCAGGCGAGAAGGATGACGAGGACGAGGAGGATCGTCGCGCTCGCGCCGAAGATGCCGAGGAGGCGGATGAGGACGGCCCAGCTTCCGCCAAAGAGGATGCCGCAGACGACGAGGAAGACGACATCGAGGATTTCGCCGATCACGCTCACAACGAAGAACTTCCGGTACGGCACTTTTGCGATCCCGGCGAGGATATTCACGACCTGCGTGAACGAAAAACGGCTGAGGAAAATCGTCGCCGTCGGATGCGCGGCCAAGTGCGCCTCGAACGACTTGAATTGCGGTGACGTGATGGCGCGGTGAAGGCCGATGCGGTTTAAAATCGCCTCCCCGTATTTTCGCGAGAGCCAGTACCCGGCTTGATCGCCGACAATACTCCCGAGGATGGCGCTCCCGAGGACGAGCGGAAGACTCAAGTACCCCTGCGTCGCAAAGAACGCAGCTGCGACGATGACGATGCCCGCCGGGTACGGCGTGATGAACCCGCCGAAAATAAGGATGCCAAAAATGGCGGCATACTTGTAGAGCAGGACGACCGTGAGCAGCCACTGGATAAAGGCGTTCATGCGTCAGGAAGGCGAAGGCTCTCGAATGAACCAACAATCAAACAATCTAACAATCCGATCAATGTTTCGGATTGTTGGATTGTTTGATTGTTGATGTGGTGGAGTGGAACTTCATGATCGGATTCATTTGATGATCGGCGCCGTTGATGTCGGTGCGGTGAGCGCTCTCCGGACCGCCGCGTTGACCTCGTTCGCGAGGTCGGCGGGGTTCGCGCCGATGGACCGCGCGTGATGCGCGATGGAGATGTTCGGATAGTCCGCGTCCCGGATGTCGAAGGCGTCCTTCAGGTACGGCGGCGGCAAACCAAATACGTTGTTGACGTAGTCGAACGTCATCCACGGCTGGACGTACACGGCCGTTGACGTCGGCGCGCGGCGATACGTCGATTTCGGAGCCACGTAATTCATGATCTCCCGCGCATGGTGCTGGGCGACGAGCTGCCCGTTGATCCGATCCTGCACAATGCTCCGCCCGAGGAGGACGATCGAGAGCGCGAACAGGAGGATGAGATTGATGATGATCAATACATCCACGTACGTCCGCGCGGGCTCGTTCTCGGGATGCTCCGTGGGTTGCGTCGCCATAGGTCTCAATGGCTAAAAAGGTACGCGGTTCGAGGGATGACGTCAAAAGAATCAGGGTATGGATGGATAGATGGTTGGATGGTTAGGATTGGAAAAATTCCTTTTGATTCTCGGCTATTCATATCCCAAATCAAAAAAAATAACTCCAACCCTAACCATCCAACCATCTATCCATCCAACCATCCAATCAATCATTGACACGTGAACCGTCTCAAGGTTAGATGCTCTGCGGAGGAACATCATGCACATTGCGCTCAAAGAGCTCGCCCACGCGCCGGCCGCCATCGCACAGATCGAAGCCATCGAACGGACGCTTTGGGAATACGGCGTTCAGGCGACCAGCGTAGCCGTCAATTTTACCGGCCCGGTCCTCAATGACGTCGGCCGGCTCTCGTTTCGCTCTATGGCCATCCGCGGCCCGTATGAGTTGAGCTGGATCTTCACCTTCAATCCGCAGTGTACATCCTTGGGGATGACCTACACCGTGTCCGCGTGGATCCAATTCTACGTAAAGAAAGACGACGGATACACGAGCATCGACGGCGTCTACCTCGCGCGCGAAAATACGTGGTCGATCTCGAAAACGATCCTCGGATCGCATGAGCCGAACAGCGCACCGCTCTACGGGCACGTTTCGGAAGGACCATGCACCTCTGCCGACATCCACGCGTTCCTCAAAGAAGCCGCCGCCCTCCTCGTCCCCGCCACGGCATGATCCAGATCCCATCCAGACGCCCTCTCTCGCAACCACCCTTCCGGGTGGTTTGCCATTTCTGGATATGAAAAAGGTCAAAAAATTCCAAATCCAAAATTCTCCGCCAAAGGCGGATGCGCCTCTGGAGCACAAATTCCAAAGAATTATTTGGAATTTGGTATTTGAAATTTGGAATTTATTTACCCCCGTAAACGAGACTTGATCATTTTTCAGATAAATGTCATCATGCACCCACGATATGTCCACGAAACGAACGTACCAGCCGAAGAAGCGCCATCGCGCGCGCGTCCACGGGTTCCGCTCACGCATGAGCACGCGCCAGGGAAAGCAGGTCCTCTCCCGCCGCCGAACGAAAGGACGGAAGAGTCTCACAGTGAAGAAAGCCCGGTAATATTGGCCTACGAATTTACGAATAGGGCGAATCGGCGAATACCAAACAGGTAATCATTCGCCGATTCGCCCTATTCGTAAATTCGTAGGCCAACCGTTTCTGCGCTAACCTATTCAGACATCCATGCTCCCGAAAAAGTACAGACTCCGTCACGAACGGGACTTCGCGCGGCTCTCCGCAAAGGGGAGGCCGCTCTATGGGCCGTTCTGCATCCTGCGCGGCTGGAAGAGCGGGTCGAAGCCGTCGAAGATCGGATTCGTCGCGTCGGGGAAGATGTTCAAGAAGGCCGTCCTTAGGAACCGCGTCCGCCGCCGGATGCGCGAGGCGTTCCGCCCGTTCCTCGCGTCGGTCCCGGACGGGTATGATTTAATTTTTGTCGGCCGCCCCGAAGTCCTCACCGCGAACTTCGCGGAGATGCGCGAATCGATCAAGCACCTCCTTGAGAAGATGCCGAAAGAGTTGGAACGTCCGATGTCCCGCCCGCCAAAGTCCCCGCGCAGCCGCCGGGGCGAGATCGCGTACGCGAAGGCGACGGGCGTCCAGCGTCCGCCGAAGCGGTCGTCGCTTGAGCCGAGGTATCCTGAGAAAGGGGTTTAGGGTTTGGGTTTTGGTGGTTGGTTTTTTTCATACCAAAACCCAAATACCAAACCCCAAACCCCACATCCATGAAGGAATCCATCGTCAAAATACCGCGGCGTCTCATCCAGGCGCTGATTCGCCTTTATCAAAAAACACTCTCTCCGGACCACGGCATCGTCTCGAAGATCTTCCGCCAGCCGGTGTGCCGGTTTTATCCGTCATGCAGCGAGTACGCGCATCAGGCAATCGGGAAGTACGGAGTCGTGAGAGGGATCCCGATGGCGATCTGGAGAGTATTGCGATGCAATCCGTGGGCGAAGGGAGGAATGGATCCGGTGAAATAATAAAATGGGGGAGGGATGAAGGATGAGGGGGGAGTTTTTCCCCCTCATCCTTCATCCCTCCCCCATGTTTCTATCCTGGAAGCTCCACAACCTTCACCTTCCCCGTCGCGCCGCTCACGATGCGGATGGAAGACTTCGGGACGTCGAATTCGTCCGAGAGGAACTCGATGAGTTTTTCGTTCGCTTTCCCGTCGACCGGCGGCGCGGCGAGTTTGATACGGAGCACGCCGCCATCGCGCGAGGCGATCTCCGTTTTTGAGGCGTTCGGGGAGACTTTGATGGTGAGACGCATAGGAGTAGAAGCTGGAATCTGGAAGCTGGAAGCTGCTCGTGATGAAGGACCTTCTCAAAAAGTCAGCTTCCAACTTCTAGCTTCCAGCTACCCCGTTGGCTCATCGGCTTCGAAGGATCCGCAAGACCTTGGGAGCCAAGAACGGCGTCGTGAAAATGATGTCTTTATCCAAGATCGTCCATTCGCGTCCGTTGAGCGTGATAACCCTCCCACCCGCCTCGCGCACAATGAGCGCGCCCGCGGCAACGTCCCATGGGTGGACGCCGTTCAAGATTGAGAAGTCCGCGCGTCCGCTCGCAACCCACGTAGATTCGACAACCGCCGCGCCGAGCCGCCGCGCGACGTGCACGTGCGGCGTGAACCGGTCCGAGATGCTCATCCCGCGGCGGCGCTCGGCATCCAGGTACCCGTAACACATCAAGGCGACGGCATCGCGGAGTTGTTTCGTGCGCGAAACGGAAAGGCGCCGCCTCCCCATCCACGCCCCGCCTTCGCGAACCGCCGTGTAGAGCTGGTTGATGCTCGGAAGCGCGATGACGCCGACGATCGGCACGCCGTGTGAAACGAGTGCGAGCGAGATGCCCCACAGCGGAAGCCGTACCGAATAGTTCGATGTCCCGTCGATCGGATCGAGCACCCAGGCGACATCAATCTTCGCGAGCCGGTCCGCCTTGATGTCCGCCCCCTCCTCCGAACAGATCGGGATCGTCGGCGTGAGCTTCTTCAAGACGGCGATGATTGCCTTGTTCGATGCCGTATCCCCTTTCGTCACGATCTCCCGATGCTTCTTATATGCGGACGCCGCCATCCGCTCATGATCAAAATGCGCAAGCGCCGCGCGCTCCCCAGCATGGACTGCTTTGACGGCGATCGCGAGGAGACGGCGGTGGGAGGAGGGAATGCGTCGAGGTTCCATGGGGATCATCATACCACGGAGCAATCACGAGTCACGAGTCACTGAAGGTGGTACGTTTCCATCGAGACGAAAAACCACCGCTTTGTCATTCAGAGGGAGCCCCGCCGCGGGGCGACCGTGGGAATCCCTTTCCCAGAGTAATTCTTCTCGTTGGAAAGGGATCCCCACGTCGCCTCCTCGCGGACTCGTCGGCTCCTCTGGATGACAAAACGGTTGTTTGTCGCATTCAAAAAGGCGCACCCAGTAGGGGCGACCCATGGGTCGCCCCTACGATTTTTTCATTGCAATTCAATTACCCGTGGTCGTGCTCATGATCGCACGGCCCCTCATGATCGTGATGATGGTGCTCGTGCCCGTGTCCGTCATCACTCACGACTCCCGACTCACGACTCACGACTTCTTCCTCCTCATCCGTCGGCCATCCCTTAATCCCCTGCTTCCTCAAAAGCTCAATCGTCTTCCGATTCCGCAGCATGATCGCGACGTACTCGCGGTATTCCGCGGATGACACGCGCTCGCGCGCATCCTTGTCGTCCGTGCGGAGACCGCCGAGGATCCGGTCGATCTCGGCATCAAGCTCCTCTTCGGGGACCGTGATCTTCTCGCGCTTTGCGACGTCTTTCACGAGCGTCGCCGTTTTGATGCGGCGGATCGCCTGCGGGACGAATTCGAGCTTGAGTTCATCTTTGGATTTCTTGAGCGACGCGAGGTAGTCGTCGACCTTCATGCCGCGTTCCTCGATCGCGGACTCAAGTTCGCGGACCATCTTCCGGATTTCGTCGTTGATGAGGATCTCCGGGACGTCCGAGAAGGATGCGCCGTCGACGAGCTTCTCGAGGAGTGCGATCTCCGCGGCCTGCTTTGCGCGCTCACTCTCTTCGAGTTCGAGGTTCCGCCTGATGATCACGCGGAGCGCGGCGACGTTCTCCTGGCCGAGCGACTTCGCGAACGCGTCATCGAGCTCGGGCAGTTCGATCCTGAAAATCTGGTTCGTCTTCGCCGTAAAGTCGACTTCCTTGCCGGCGAGGTGCTTCTGGAAGTGCTCTTTCGGGAACGGGAGCGTAAACGTCCGCTCCTCCCCTTCCTTTACGCCGACGAGCTTGTCGGAGAACCCGGGGATGTACTGGTCTTCCGCGAGATAGACGCGATAGCCGTTCGCCGTCCCGCCCTCGAGGATGACGTGATCCTTCTTCATCTCAAGATCGATGATGACGAGGTCCTCTTTCGTCGCGGGCTCGGTCGACCGGACTTCCTTCCGCTGCATGCGCCGGAGATCCGTAAGCGCGTGGTCGACGTCCTCCTCCGTAACGGCGCGCGGCGTAAAGTCGACGATCGGCTTCGAATAGTCCACGACGCGTTCCACGGACGGGGAAAGCGGGGCGGTCACCGTGAATTCGATGGGGTTCCCCGGCACAAGCTTCGTCACGTCGATCGCCGGGGATCCGATCGTGTCGAGGTCGTTCTCAAGGATCGCGTGGACGTACACGGCACGGACGATGCGCTCGAGCGCCGTCTCCCAAATCTTCATCTCGCCGAATTGCTTCACGACGTCGGCGTACGACGCCTTCCCCGGACGGAATCCCGGAATCGGCTTTGACTCCTGAAGCGCGCGCGCCGTTTCCTCAAGGTACGGCCGCGCCTCGTCCGGCGAAACCGTAAATTTGAGTTTCACGAGCTGGCCCGGGAGCCGTTCGATCGTGGGAGCTTGCATAGTGGGTGGAAGGTACAGGATATCGGAGAGGTGGTCAAGACGAGTCGTGAGGGAAGTCGTGAGTCACGAGTCGTGAGTCGTGAGAACGAATCGGACTGACATCCAACGCTCTCAAATTCAAAAGAACCGTCCAGATGCCGGACGTTCTCTTTTTCATACTCACGACTCGTGACTCACGACTCACGACTTCTCACTTCAAGTACGTCAGCGGATTCGTCCGCACGCCGTTGATGTAGACCTCGAAGTGGAGGTGGGAGCCGGTCGAGTGGCCGGTCGATCCCATCATCGCGATCGTCTGCCCTTTCTTCACGACGTCGCCGGCTTTCACGAACATCTTCGACGTGTGGCCGTACCGCGTCATCACGCCGTTCCCCTGGATGAGGATCATGAGCCCGTACCCGCCATTGTTCCAGCCGGCCGTCGTCACGACGCCGTCATGGGCCGCGTAGATCGGGCTTGAAAAATCGCCGTCGATGTCGAGGCCCGTGTGGTGCCACGAGTAGTACTGCGTAATTGAGTGTCCGCTCGTCGGCCAAAGGAGCTTGCCAACGGCCGCGTTCGAGGTGTCCGCATCGGGCGGCCGCTGCGTGATGACGGGGACGGGCTCGGGACGTCCGCTCTCCGGCGGATTCGTCGTGGATCCCGCGCGCGGTGCAACGTAGCGCGACGGCGGGACGGCCGCGGGAGGCATACCGCCCGGAAGGACGATCTCCGCGCCGATCGGAAGCGCCTGTTCCGCGTTCAGGCGGTTCACGTCAATGACCTGCTGGACGTCGGAACCGTACGTGTTCGCGAGCGAGAGGAGCGTGTCCCCTTTCTTCACGGTGACGAGGACGCCGGAGACGGGCGGGATGCGGAGCGTGTCGCCCGGACGGATGTACTGCGTGGCCGTGCGGCCGTTCGCCCACAGGATCGTCCCGACGTCCACGCCCATGCGCTGGGCGATCGCGGCGAGCGTATCGCCGTCCTTCACGACGTAGTTCACCGTTTCCGTCCGCTGGACGCTGGGAGCTGCGGGCTCTCCCGTCGATACGCTTGGAACGAGATTTGCCGGTGCGATCGCATCGGGGATGGCCTGCGGGATAACGTCCGGCGAAGCGGCATTGCCGTAATCGAAGTCAATGTCCGCGGACGCGACGAGCGAGGACGACCCCGTATACCGCGAGTCCGGGACGAGCGCGCCGGGCCCCCCGTTCTCCACGGTCGTCCGGTTCGACTGGTCCGCGGCCATGCCGTAGAGGATGCTCGTCTCGCCCACGTCCTGCGCGCGCGCCTGGCGCGCCGCGAGGTTCGACGTGACCGTGACGATCGCGATCGCGACGATCATCACGTGGAAGAGGTACCGGTTCGTGAGGAACGAGACGAAAAAATTCCGCGCCGGAGACGCGAGCCGGTCGACGCGAAGACGAAACGCCGTTGCCATCCGATAGATCGGGAGGAGGATGCCGCGCGAAATGATGACGCCAAAAACGACCGCGACGCGCGAGATGACCGCGGCGGCGGCGAAGACGATATGCCTCGCCCCGCGGACGGCGATGAGGCCGATCCGCGGAAGCGGTGAGCGGGTATGATGTCGACGTTTAATCGTAGAATGGTTTGCGCGGCGTTCTCCGGCCGCCGCGCTTGTCCACAGCCTTCGATTGGGTCTGGCCACGTTATCAGCGATCGGAGGGGGCGTCAATATGGGTGGGATTCCTTAGGAAAATGGGAGGGAAGGATGGTTAGATCGTTAGATGGTTAGGGGTTGGAGTTATTTTCTTTGATTACTGTTTCGGGCTGCCGAGAATCAAAGGAATTATTCCAACCCCTAACCATCTAACGATCTAACCATCCTCATCCTCATTCCACCCGCTGCCGATACTGGAGCGCCTCCGCCACATGAGATTGCTCGACGACCTCCGCGTCCGAAAGGTCCGCGATCGTGCGCGCGACTTTGAGCGTGCGGTAGTAGCCGCGGGCCGAGAGGTCGTAGTGGCGGACCGCGCGCTCGATGAGGCGGGACGCGTCATCCGTTAATCGGATGTGTTTCCGGATCGACTCGGAACTCAACTCGCTGTTCGTGAGGACGCCCGTGATTTCCGTCCGCGCGAGCTGGTGCGCGCGGGCGCGGACCACGCGCTCGCGGATGGATGAGGACCGCTCCCCTTCGTCGAGCGACATCAACTTCTCCGTCGGCACTTTCGGAACTTCGATCGCGAGGTCGATCCGGTCGAGAAGCGGACCGGAGAGGCGCTTCTTATACGAGGAGACCTGCATCGGCGAGCACGTACACTCGCGATCCGGATCCGTCGCGTAGCCGCAGGGACAGGGGTTCATCGCGGCGACGAGGTTGAACCGCGCGGGGTACGTGACCGTCTGCTGGACGCGCGTCACCGTGACGATGCCGTCTTCAAGCGGCTGGCGGAGGTTTTCAAGGACGGGCCGCGCGAATTCCGGGAACTCATCCAAGAAGAGGACGCCGCGATGCGCGAGCGAGATCTCGCCCGGCTTCGGGATCGCGCCGCCTCCGACGAGCGAGACGCCGGATGCCGTGTGATGCGGCGTGCGGAACGGCCGCTCGGACATGTATCCCTCTTTCGCGTTCAGCAATCCCGCGACGCTCCAGATCCTCGTCACTTCGAGGACCTCGGACGGCTCCATCGGCGGGAGGATGGAGGGGTAGCATTTCGCGAGGAGCGTCTTCCCGCTCCCGGGCGGTCCTTGCATCAGCACGTTGTGATTCCCCGCGGCCGCGATCTCGACTGCGCGCTTCGCCGCCTCCTGCCCGCGTACGGACCCGAAATCAAAGAGCGGGACTTTCGCATCGCTGACTTCGATCCTCCGCGTCGGCTCTTCTTGAAGGACGTCCTCTCCCCGAAGATGCGCGATGACGTCGAGGAGGCGCTCCGCTCCGTAGACGGTGATGCCCGGAACGAGCGCCGCCTCGGGCGCGTTCGCTTTCGGCACGATGAGATCGCGCATGCCGAGCTTTGCCGCAAGCGCGGCAAGCGAGAGCGCCCCGTTCACGGGACGGATGAGCCCGTCGAGTGCAAGCTCGCCCGCGAAGAACGTCGATTCGAACCTGGAGACATCAATCGCCGTCTCATGCGCGGCGATCGCGATCGCGATCGGGAGATCGTAGAGGGTCCCGAACTTGCGGAGATCCGCCGGCGCGAGATTGATGACGATCGTCCCGCGCGGGAACGTAAGCCCCGAGTGCTTGAGCGCGCTCTTCACGCGCTCCCGCGCCTCCTGGACCATGGAGTCCGGAAGCCCGACGACGAAAAATCGCGTGAGCAGCCCGCGCGCATCCGCCTCGACCTCCACGAGCTCGGCGTTGAGTCCCACGATCGACCCCGTGAGCGTTTTTGTGGACATGCTTACAGTTAGTCTCACGGGTTGGCGATGGAGGCAAGCGGCTTGATGGGGGCTTTGTAGAGCGGAGAAATTTTGGGGGTGTGGATGAGATTGGGCCGACTGGGAGATGAGGGCCGACTGGGCCGGCGCAGATCATCCCCAGTCGGCCCAGTCGGCCCTCATCTCCCTCCCCTCCCAATCTTGCCCAACCCCACGATCCCCGTTAGGATGCCTCCAGCACATTGGAGTTTCAGATGCCAAGACATTTCGGATTCCCAGCCCGTAGGACCTACATAAACATCCACCTTCCGAAGAATGGATCAAGCGTTTCACGGGGACTCACGCGATTTTACATGGACCTTCACCAACTCGATAACGAAATTGCCCGCCTGAGCGTGAGGAAAGATCGCCGCGAAGAGTCACCGATCCGTCTCATCTCGCCTCCTCACACTCCGCTGGGTACTCGCCATTTTCTTGTCATCCACGTCGTCTGGCCGAGAAACGGACAGGTCGTCGCACAGTACCACTTTCATACGAACGGGAAGTGCACCGTCTGTGTCCTTAAGAAGAGAACAAAAACAAAATTCATCGTGCAGCGAGAAACACACAGAAACGAAGGCGCCCGCTTACTCGTCAATCAGATCCTGGACATCATACAAGAACCTCCGGACCGCCTTGCAGATCCAACGTTCATCGAGGGCGTAGAACTCTTTTGAAACGCCCGCAGACCCAACAGCCTCAACGCCCCGCCGGAACTCGATTACCGGCGGGTTTATTTTTTTGAGCACAGATGAATAGATGGTTAGGGCCCTAACCATCTAACGATCTAACCATCCTTCCCTCCCCCTTCACACCTCCCCCTCCCCTTCTTGCCAAACCCCCCGATCCCCCCTATGATCCCTCCGCAATCGAATCACCGGAGGAATGAATCCATACGACTGGACTTTAACCCTTCCGACCAATGGCAACCCCGATTCCCTGAAAGCGTTCCACGAAAGTCTCAACGTTCTCCAGCGCACCATCCTTTCGGTGCTCGCCGCAGAAGTCTGGGGGTCATCCGCCCACGACGTCATCAGCACGACGTTCGTCCACCCGGGGACGCCGACGACGGAACGTCTCCGCGTGGTCATCTCGCGACCATCCGATGGCGTGGAAATCGCCGTCTACCGTTTCACCGATGACGAAGGGACGCGGCAGACGTTCAACGGGACCATCCCCGGACCGGTCATATCGATGGACTGGGAGCAGCTCGCGGAGTGCATCCTCGATGATATCGGAGACGCCCTCAACAATCCGCTCCGCGCCCTCGCGGACTTCGCGCGGCTCGGCGGACATATCCACGAGCTCCTCCATCGCCTCGAAGAAGCCCGCCTCCCGGAGCACGAGGATACGCCGCCGCCGAATTACGTCTTCATCTCCCCGGCAAGACGCGGAAGAAAACCCGATCGCGCCCGACGCGTCATGACGCTGTAAGCGTATCGTCCGCACCATCCCCGCCGGCAGTCTCACCGGCGGGGTCTATCATCTCCACGATATCGCAGCGCTCCGGAATCCGCCGCGGATTTCCGGCATTGCGCATTCCATCGCATTTGAGATAACGTTTCACCGCACAAGAATCAGGAGGAATCAGATGAACATTCGAACCCCCCATCCAAAAGATGCCGTAACACTCGACGTTCTGGATCAAGACCTAAAGCACTTTCTGGAAGCCGCCGAGCCGCTCCTCTTTACCTTTTTTGGCAGTCACGGATACAGCCGACTCATCGTCAGCAACAAGTTCATACCTAATGACATTGATGATAGGTTGCTCCTTGTGACGGTCAACAGGCCGCAGGATGGTCAAACGGTCGCTGAGTATCGATTTCTCAAAGATGGCACTTGTCTTTGCACCATTCGGACACCAGGAGAACAGCAAGAGCAGCCAAGAACAGAAAGCTGGTCGGGAGCCGTCCGCGAACTCAGGGAGCGGCTGCACGCGCTCATCATGGAGCCGGTCCATGCGATCGATGGCCTCCGACGACTGGGAGTTAAACTCCTATCACGGTCCACCGATTTCGACGCCTGAAAGTCGTCCATCGTCCTCTGAAGCCGGAAACCCAACGCGGGTTTCCGGCATTTTCGATTCAGTTATGCGGAGCGGTTATGCGGTTAGACGGGAAGAATAGAACCGCACTCCCGCCAACCCGCATAACCGCGTGCCGCGGACGCGCTTGCCAATCCGCCCAACCTCTCCTAAGGTTACGGGCGGCACGAAAGGAGGAAGGCCATGCACATTCACCTGCCGAAGCCGGGGGACCTTGAGTCGATGACGCTGCTGGAACAGGACCTCGGTACATACAACGACCGCGCGGTCCTGCTCTTATCCGCTCTCTACGGGAAGAAGACGGATCGGCCCCTTGAATTGAGCCGGACGCTTCCAAAGATCCCGCTCATCGTGGGCCTCACCCGGCCGCGCGACCATCTCGAGGTGGCCGTCTATAGTTTCATGGACGGCGGATTGTGCGACATCCGCGACCACTCGACCGTCAGCGCGTCCGGCATCTCGCCGCTCCAGCAGCCTGTGGATCGGACGCTCCGGTGGCTCTTTGCCGCAAAGGAGCTCGTCGAGCACGCGAACGTTATCCTCCTCGAAGCCGTGACCGCGCCCCAGCGCATCCGCGAATTCGTCAGCACGCTCGTCATCGGATGATCACCATCCGTCTCGTCTCCCCCAATTCCGCTCCCCGCCCCGACAGCCATCGGGGCGGATTTGTTTGAATGGATCGCCCGCCATCGCCCCCTTGCTTTTTTCGGAGATATTCCCTAAGGTGCCTTACGTGCCAAGGAGGAAAAGAATGTTGGTCATTCGCCTGCCGAGGGCAGAAGTCAGTACCCGAATAGGACTCGCACAATTTCTCGCCGATCTTCGTACGTTGAACGCGGCCGTCGCCGAACAGCTCGGGAAGAAAACGAAGCCGTTTGAACCGATCGTCGTCGCGGCTCCGCACGACCCCGACCCGAACGCCGTACCGTTTCTCGTCATCCACGTGGTCCGGCCCCGCGATGAGCAGGTCGTTGCGCAGTACCACTTCACCGCAAAAGGGAACTGCACCCGCTACGTCCTTCAAAAAGGGACCAGGTCGGGATTCGATGCGGATCCGGAAATCACGACCGGAAACCAGGGCGCACGCCAACTCGTCCACGACGTCCTCCAATTCGTCAGAGAGCACCCGTACTCCGCGGAGGACAGAGCATTCGTCCGAAGCGTAAGGCCGCTCTGAAGCGCTTCGCCAGACCTTCCGTCTCAACGCCCGCTCCGATCGTTATCGGGGCGGGATTGTTTTTTAGGGAATAGGCGGTTCGGCGGTTCGGGAATAGTCAAAAAAAACTCCAACCCTAATCCCTAACCGCCGAACCGCCTATTCCCTCCCCCCATCAATACTTACGACGTTCTTTCGCCGCCCAACTTCCACCAAGTACAAGACCGCCCCCATCACGATGAGGATGTCCGCCGCATTCACCGCGCTTCTCCCGAAGAGGAGGATCCAATCATAGACGAACCCGTACAGCATCCGATCCATCAGGTTCGATGCCGCGGCGCCGATGATGAGGCCGAGCGCGACGGCTTCCGCGAGATGCCGGCCGGCGAGCGCGACGACCCATGCCGCGATGATGACGAGGAGAATCACGATCGTCGTCGCGATGATGACGGGGATCGGGACCGGCAGATTTGCAACGATCCCGTGGTTCTCATGGACGACCGTGTCGATGATCCCGGTCCGCAGCGGCGTCCCCGTCGTCACGACGAGTCCGCGTGCGAAGATCTTCGTGAGGCGGTCAACCAAAAACGCCATCCCCGGCACGGAGCCGACGATGGCGATTTTCAATTTCGGATGCATGGGAGCCGGTCCTTACATCTCCTGGGTCAGCGCCTTTTTGCACGCGATGCACGACGAGCTTGCCGGTCGCGCCTCGAGCCGCTTTTCGTCGATTTCCTTTCCGCAGTACTTGCACATGCCGTACTTCCCTTTTGCCATGGCCCGGAGCGCGGACTTCGTGTCGCGGAGTTCGTTCTCAAGCCGCGTCTTCAGGGAGAGTTCGTCGGTATACTCGGAGACTTCAACGGCGTTGTCATCGTCCGAGTTCCCTCCGGACTCCGGGTAGATGACGTCATACCGGTCCCGAAGGGCCGCATCTTTCGTCCCGATATCCGCGAGGTCGCGTTCAAGCCGTGCCTGCTCGTCTTCGAGCCGCTTTTTCATCTGATCGAGGAATTCTTGGTTGAGTGCCATATCGTTTGGGTCCGAACCTGCGTGTCGTGCAGGCCGACCGTAGGGAACAGCATATCGGGGATCGCCCAAATGGGCAAGTTCCAAAATGCAAACCCCCTCCAACGCGTTCGCGGGAGGGGGAAATGCGGGAAAGAGCCGACTACGGCTGGTAGTAGTCTCCGACAACGAGCTCAACGAGCTGCTGATTGGCATCGAAACGAGCCTTCACCGGCGCGCTGCCCGCGCCGCCTTCGCCGGCGGCCTTCATATAGAGTTCCGGCGTGACCTGGTAGAACGCGGGATATGCCGCAAGGAACGCGTCGAGTCCGGATCCCAGTCCGATACCCGCACCCGCGGTTCCCGTCCATCCGTCGATCACGCGATACGCGGTGAACCCGTTGTACGCCCAGGTGAAGATGACGCTTAGACCGTCGGCGCCGCATGCGCCGACTTGAAGGGTGTTGCCATACCCTCCGTTGTGGGTTCCGTCGACCTGCCACCCGCACTCGCTCACGAGGTCGCGGGCCGTGGAGTCGTCTCCGACGTCATCGAAGACGTAGCTCCCGTACGAGGTCCAGGTCGCGCTCTCGGCGCACGACGGGCACGTAAAGTGGAACGGCGCGAGTGACGATCCCGACCCGGCGCCAGCGTCTTGTCCATCCTGCGCGTTCGTGGTGCAACCCGAGATGAGAACGGCAACCAAGGCGATCATCCAGTTTGAAAAGTGCATATTTTCTTTCCTTTTGTTGCGTATGAAACGAGGTGCTCTATCGAGAATCGGTCTAAAAACAGCTTAACGGTGTTCGGGAAAAGGAGCAAGGCCGCTCTTTTTAGAGAAGACGGTTAGGCAATTAGACAGTTAGACAGTTAGGAAATCATGGATGATTGCCTAACTGCCTAATTGTCTATTCCAAACAGAGACGCCCCGCCGCGAGACTCCACGAGATGCGGAGATGCGGACGGGGCGTCGGGTGTTCGGAAGCGGATGAATGAACAAGGCGGTACAGTTTAATGAGGACAGAGCGGACCGTTGACGCCGAAGCGTATGAGCTCTTTGATGAGAAGGATCTCTGAACGGGGAAGCCAGACACTGCAAAGACCTTTTTCGAACATCTCCATTTCTTCCTGTGACTCGAACAAGCAAAAAAAGGCCTCGGGATCAGATCGGGAATAACCGCTCTGCTCGCGGATGACGTTGTCGTCGTCATCAAGCTCCTGCTCGATCCACGGCTCTTCTCCGTGGGAGATGATCGCATGCCCGCTCATGAACGGCAGATAGCGGTCGAGAACGTCGCCAGCCGTTACCCCGGGTCCGTTGATGGCATACGTCAAACGGATCCATCGCGTCTTGTCGAATACCCTAACGTTCTCGTGGTCGTCAACGGAGAACGTGTCCCATTCCTCATCCAGCAAGCAGCTGGCTTCAAAGCGTTGGGCGACCGCGATCCGTTCGAACGCGGTGTATTCGATGGCACGAACTTCGTAGAGGACCGCAAAGGGCCGGTCGGAAACGTACAGCGCCCCCCGAAGCACGCGATCCCTTCCGAAGCTCTCGACGGGATACGTGAACTCGTGCAGTTCGACGGCGATGGGATTTCCGCCAATTTCCACGGCGCGATGGATTCTTTTCACGAAATCCATCGAGGCGAAAAGGCAAACCCACTGCCCGTCTTTGACGGTGACGCCTTCGAGCCCGGTCAAGCCTTCAATCTCGCTCGTCGTCCCTTCGAGGACGTGTTTTTGGACGATGTCCCAAGCTTTGTCGTTGTCGACGAGTTTCATGACGAAGCCTCGCTTTCTTGATGTTGAAGTTGAGTTTTGAAAGACAGGCGAGCATACCCAAAAAAGTGTAATTTGTCAAGTCTGGCTGATAAAACGTGGGAATCGGTAAATGGTGCGCAGGAACTTCTTCCCCGCTTACCGCTTACCGTTCGCCACTTACCGGCACAATTTTAAAGGGGCATCTCGACGCCCTCATTAAAGAATGGATGGCGGTGATGCCCCTTAGCTCAGCGTAGGATCGGTGAATGCGTGTGTTGCGGAGCGGAATGGATCATCGCTCAACGCGTGCGCGTTCGGCCGATATGTTGTGCCGAGTTAGTGAGGAACTGAACTGGAGAAGGTACTGCTGTTTCGACCCGTTTCCGGCAGAGCCCGGTATGTTATTTTCTGTTGATTGATGTCGGGATGCCCAAGTGACTTTTGGGTTTTGTTTTTTGGTTTCTTCGCCCCAAGCGGGGACAAGAAACGAGTCGAAGCATGGATCGGCGTCCCATTGAACAGGATGGTCCGCCGTCCCTCTGCAGTTGGAAGGTGCCCTTAGCAACGATCGTTTCCCCGGTCGGCCAGAAGGCGTTCCAGGGCGCGCGTGTTCCGAGCTTAATCGCTGCCAATAAGCCGCGTCTTGGTTCAAGGCGTCGGCTCCCTAAAGTCCATGTGTATATTATATGGGAAAACGGCGACTTGAGCAATTCCTGTCTGTTGAGGCTATTTTTATGGCTTTATTGAAATGTTATCCACGGTTATCAACAGGGGTGGGGATAAAGCTGAAGTCCGCAGCAATAGGAAGACGCTAACCTTGTCCGAAAAAGGAACGAAGAAAAGCCATCGAATCAGACAAAAAGCTCCCCTTGTGGAGTTGGGAGCTTCTTCGTGTGAGATTAGCGCCGTTTTTTAAACAGACGGGAGAAAAGTCCCTCTTTTTGTGGTCGTTCACGAATATTCTCAAGAAAATCGGGCCCAAACTCTACGGCCAGCTTATCTTCGGTGAGCCCGGGTTCGATCTCCTCCAGACCGATGCCAGCCTCACGCGCACTCCGCAGATCCGATACAAGGAACGAAATCCGCATGGGATCTTCCTTCTTTTCGCGGGCACTCTCAAGCCCTTTTTTAGCTGTATTTAGCGCTGACCGCCTCTTGAGCTCGAGAAATTTCTCCATCGTGAAGCCGTGTTCGATTTGTTCGGGCTTAATCGAATGAAATGTGACAAGCTTCATTTCGAGTCCGCTCAATTCGACTATCGCGTCTTTGCCGCTCTCGATTGCGCGTCTGGCGTCTTCAAGCTCTTCCCTTGCTGCCGCGATTTGATATTCCGGAGATTCCATCTCTTTTTC
This sequence comes from Candidatus Uhrbacteria bacterium, assembly GCA_963835915.1. Taxonomy (GTDB): domain Bacteria; phylum Patescibacteriota; class Patescibacteriia; order 2-12-FULL-60-25; family 2-12-FULL-60-25; genus 2-12-FULL-60-25. The sequence continues at coordinate 133,236 of CAWIHE010000002.1, read as the reverse complement.
CATCGCGCTCATAACATCCGGTCCGCCTCCGGACATTTCATGCATGATGGACTCCATCCGTCTCGCATCCTCGCTCTCGAGCAATGCGCGCGTTGCCGGATGGAGCCCTCGGGGAAGTCGGACTTTCCGGCGCGACGGCGCCTGGATCGGTTTTTCGCCAAGTTTCTCGAATTTGTGTTTCATATTTATTTCCCCAACATGAACGATATCAATATGCTCGGTATGTGTAAACAAAAAATCAGGATCGGGGGACAAGGATCATGGGTCAGGAAAAGTCCGGCCATGACCCCTGACCCATTTCCCCTGACCCGCAAACCGAGACTATTTCCCTAAACAAACCAGCGTCTTTCCCTCTACTTGCGTCATCACGAACGCTTTGATGTCACCCGACAGCGATTGAGGGATACCCACGGCGTCCAGCGTATTCGAGAGCATGACACCATCCAAGCGGAGAATGAGATTTCCATCGCAAAGATTGGGTTTTTGAACTATTTCAGGCGCGGAGTCTGATGCGCTGGAACGGGAGAATGACTGAAAGCTCCCGGCCGTGGACGTGGGGGCGATGAGTTCCTCGACCTGGGTTGCGTCCGCGAGGTTGTACTGGCGGGACATCGTCTCACCGAACGCGACGCGGACCGCGCTGGCCTCGCCGGGGGTCAGTGGAGAGGAAAATCCGGCCCGGATCGTCTGACTGGACGCCCCGGAGAGGGATACGTTCGAGAGTGGCGTTGCGATTCCGCGGATATCGATGCCTTGTGATGTAAAGGCAGACTTTACAATTTCGCTCCCATTGGGATCACCGCCGAGGACGACGAAGAAGGGGGAACCGTCATCCGCCGTCGTTCCAGCGTCCTTGGATGAGAGGTCGAGCTCGCCGCGGCCGTTGATCCATCGGCCGCGGATGTCTCCACCCGCCGTCGGCGTTGACGACGCGTCCGCGGTCCCGATGAACGCACGAAGTTCCTGACCGCCGATGACCCAGGAGGCGTCCGCCTGGCGGAGATCGAACGCCAGCGGGAGGAGCGACGCGGTTCCGACGCGGATGATGCCCGTGCTCGTCGCATCAACGAGGAGCGTCCGGAATGATTCGTGGATGACGCGGGATTCCGGCTGGCCGCCGACGGACCCGAAGACGAGCGCGAACGTGTACGGCGATCCCTTATCATCAAGCGCGATCCCGAAAATCGCGGGCGTCGTCTTCTCCGAGCGGATGGCGTTCCGCCATGAGGGCGGGAGGTCCGAAATCGCATCCGTCGCGAGCGCGCGATTCATCTTCGCGGGGACCGCGACGATCGTGATGAGCCGGTGTGCCGGAAGTGGAATCGTGCGGAGCGTCAACGCGACGATGACGACGCCGATCACGATGACGGCCGCGGTGATGCCGGCGACGAGATACGCAATTCGAAAACGCGATTCTGGCGCTTTGCCGTAGGCGAGAATCGCGCTTCCCTTCGGAGTTGCGTCAATGATGACGGATTCCATGCGATAAACAGGGTTTGGGGTTTGGATTTTGGGGTTTGGCCGGACCAAACCCCAAAATCCAAACCCCAAACCCCTTCTCTTTTAGTGGCGACGAGGCCCTCCGCGAGGCGGGCCTCTCCGATCAAACCCGCCTCCGCCTCTGCGTTCCGGGCGCGGGCCGCGGCGTTCAACGGGTTCGCCGTTGTCGACCCAGTCGGGCCGTGCGCGCTTCATGGAGAGGTTAATGCGCCCCATGGAGTCGATCTCGATCACTTTGACGGTCACGATATCACCGACTTTCACGACGTCTTCCACCGTATTCACGCGTTCGGGCGCGAGTTCGGAGATGTGGACCATGCCGTCCTGCTTTGGGAGGATCTCGACGAACGCGCCGAAGTCCATGAGGCGGACGACCGGGCCGGTGAAGATCTCGCCGACCTTGACCTCGCGCGTGAGCTGCTTAATCCACTCGACGGCGCGCTTCATGCCGTCCGGATTCACGGCCGTGATCATGACGAGCCCGTCGTCTTCGATGTCGATTTCGGTCTTCGTTGCCGCGATGATCTCGTTGATCATCTTCCCGCCCGGCCCGATGACGTCGCGGATCTTGTCCGGGTTAATGCGGAGGCTCTCGATCCGCGGCGCCCACTTCGAGAGCTCGGCGCGCGGCTCGGGGATGGCCGCCTTCATGTTCGCGAGGACTTCCATGCGGCCTTCGCGCGCCTGGCCGAACGTCTCAACGACGGCGTTCCAGGGGAGTCCGAGCGTTTTCGTATCCATCTGCACGGCCGTAATGCCCTTTGCCGTGCCCGTAATCTTGAAGTCCATGCCACCGTCCCCGTCCTCCATGTCCTGCAGGTCCGTGACGATCCGGTATTTCTGGCTCGCCTCATCGAGCGCGATGCCCATCGCAACGCCGGCGACCGGCGCCTTGAGCGGGACGCCCGCATCCATGAGCGCGAGCGTGGAGCCGCACGTCGAGGCCATCGAACTCGACCCGTTCGACCCGAGGACTTCGGAGACCACGCGGATCGTGTACGGGAACGACTCCTTGTCCGGGAGGACGGCGAGGATCGCGCGCTCGGCGAGCGCGCCGTGCCCGATCTCGCGGCGGTTCATCCCGCGGTTCGGCTTCACTTCGCCCACGGAGTAATCCGGGAAGTTGTAGTGGTGGAAGTAGCGCTTCGTGGTCTGGAATTCCATGGTGTCGAGCGTCTGCTCCATGCCCGGGCTCCCGAGCGTGACGGTCGAGAGAACCTGCGTCTCCCCGCGGTTGAAGACCGCGCTCCCGTGCGTCCGCGGCATAATGTCGACCATCGATTTCAGCGGGCGGATCTCCGTGACGCGGCGCGCGTCCACGCGCTTCCCTTCCTCGATGAGGGCGCGCGTCACTTCGCCGTTCACAAGGTCCTTCGTCCATTCGGCAGCCTTCAGGCAGTCCGCATCGCTCGCGCCTTCGGCTTTCAGCGCGGCGGCGATCCGCTCCTTGAACGCGCTGTACGCCCCTTTGCGGTCCGCTTTGGCGATCAACGGCTTCGCCCACATGAGTTCGGGCGCGAGCGCGTGCGCGACTTCCTGCGCGCGCTTCTTCAATGCCGCGAGACGAACGCGGTCAGCGCGCTGCTCGTCCGTCCCTTCGGCCTCCGGATTCCACTTCGCTTTCCCATGGAGGTCCTTTAGTTTATTGATGAGGTCGATGACGGGTCCGAGGGACTCAAGCGCGAGCTTCATCGCGGCGAGCATGTCCTCTTCCGGAATCTCTTTCGCGCCGGCTTCTACCATCAGGGTCTTGTCGCGCGTGCCCGCAACGACGAGGTCGAGGTCGCCTTTTTCCGTCTGTTCGTACGTGGGCATGACGATCCACTCGCCATTCACGCGGCCGATGCGGACCGCGGCGATGGGACCGTCCCACGGGATGTCCGAAATCATGAGCGCGGCCGACGCGCCGATGAGACCCGGCACGTCCGCATCATTCTCGTGGTCATGCGAAAACACCGTCGCCACGACGTGGACCTCGCGGCGGATCGTATCGTCGAAGAGCGGTCGGATCGCGCGGTCGATGAGCCGGCCAGAGAGCACGGCTTCATCGGTCGGACGCCCTTCGCGCTTGATGAAGCGGGATCCTTTGATGCGCCCGGCGGCGTACATCCGCTCTTCGAAGTCCACGGAGAGCGGGAAGAAATCGATGCCCGTCCGTTCGTTGCCCATCATCGCGGTCGCGAGGACGACTGTGTCGCCATAGCGCACGGTGACCGAGCCGCTCGCCTGCTGGGCGAGCACGCCAACGCCGAACGTGAGCGTCCGGCCCGCGAACTCAATGGAATATTCTTGTTGTCCTTCCATATGTGGAGAGGGGTGCTCTCCGGCAGACTCAATCCGCTCACAGAGCAGATCAGTGTCTGGCGGAGAACGCTTTAGAGAGTGATAGGAATAAGTATGTCTATCCTAATGGAAACCCCAGTATTTGAAAAGGGGCGGGGGTTTGGGGTTTGGCGTTTGGGTTTTGGTCCGATCCGGCCAAAACCCAAAACCCAAACCCCAAACCCCAAAACCCTACATTGTCCGTCGGGGGATCATCTGATAGACGACGGAACGATGGAGAATCGCAATGACGTAGACCGTCTTCCCTTCGATTCGAAAAACGACGCGATAATCGCCGACGCGGAGCTTCCGATGCCCTTTGAGCGATCGGCGAAGCGGGATCCCGAACAACTCGGGCTCGACCGCCAGTTTTTGTTCAATGGATGCTTTCACGCGAGCCCGCCATTCCCCGCTCATCGCGGGGATGTCGTCATGGACCACCTTCGGGTGGTACCGGATCTCATAAGCTACCCCCATGCCTTGGCGTGAGAAACAAAGGGCCCTCGTTGTTTCTCCCGTTCCGTCGCAATGCGGAGGAGCGCGTCGTCTTCTTCAATCTCCAGCGCCTGCCGAAGCAGATCAAACGCGACCGTCGTCACGGGCAGCGATTTCAATTTCGCAAGCCGCCGAAGCTGCCGCTCCATCTCCGATGACACGGTCAGGTTGATGCGCGTTTTCGATGTCGGCATAAGTGTTACTCCAGAGTAACGCAGGATTGGATCGGCGTCAAACGCCGGGTCGCGAATACCTAGACCTCTTCCTTTTCATATGATTTGGCCTACTAAAAGTTACGGCTCGAACTTAAAATACAGTTTTCCATATGAAAAGTTCGGCTCATAAAGAAATGCGCCCCAATTCATCATCGAGGCGCCGAGGCGGTGGCCGGTCATGACGCGGACCGGCTGAATGTATTTATGCTCCGGGACGAGCCGCCTTGCCGCGTTCATCGAAGCCCTAATCATCGAAGCCCTCAAGGAAGCGTTTCCAATGCTCAGCCCAGCAGTCTTTCCCTCTATGAGACTTTTCGTCCGAAGACCCACAGAATGCACACCAGAACGGTCGTGGCTGGTCCGATTTTGAGGTTGGCTCTTCGGAACCGGAAGAGGAAGGTGTGATTTGTTTGTCATTTGCATTTTGTTTTTTCATAGCATCCTCGACATGGAATGTTCGTTGTTTCAAGAACGTCGTTCATTCTTGAACGGTTAAAAATATCATAAATATTGTTTTATGTCAATCATAATTACCAATAATATTATATAGATTTTGCTTTATTCAGCTATATTTATACAATTGAAAATATTTTGTTCGTAATCATTGACAAAATTGGTACAATCGTATATACTTAAAAACAATATGGAGACGACCCTCTTGGCAAAGCTTCGTTCCGTTGGCATGCCGGACAAATCAGCGACGGTATACGCGGCGGTTTTAGAGATGGGCGTTGCCTTTCCCTCGAAAATTTCTGAACGCACAAAGTTGAACCGCAGTACGGTTTATAAAATTCTTGATGACCTTCGCCTTAAAGGGCTTATGACGGAGCTCGAACGAGGAAAAAAGAAGTGCTACCAAATCGAAGATCCAATTCACATCCAAGCCTTGGCAAAAAAACAGATTGCTTCAGCAGAAGAACGATACGAAAACGCAAAAAAAATTCTACCTGAACTGCAAGGCCTATTCTCTTTTCTTCCCAATAAACCTCGTGTGCATTTTTTTGAGGGGCTTGAGGGCATTCTTGACATCTACAGTGAGCACGTGGCCGAAACGGAACCGTATGAAATGCTGAGCTACAGCAACGTCGAAGACCTCATGAAGATGCTACCGAAGACGTTCGTTTCGAATTACGTGAAAAAGAAGGAAAAAATCGGCATTACGACGAGGGCTTTTTTTCCGGAATCCGAATTCAGCAAATCGTATAACAAGGAAATTTACGCCGGCGCCTCGAAACGGGTGCTCATCAGATCAAAATTCGTTCCGCGTGAGAAGTTCCCTTTCAAAGCCGACATCACGATCTATGGCAAACGGAAGGTCTCGATCATCAATTTTCATGAGAATACTCTCATTGGCGTCATCATCGAAGATGAAATGATTGCGGGAATGATGCGAATGGCCTTCGATCTCGCATGGGCGAAGCCGGAGCCATCTTCCTGACGAAAGGGATCCCTCGTCGGCCCGTCAGACGGGCCTCCTCGGGAAAGTGAAAAAAGAATCGAGAGATAAAGAAAAATGGGACTCAATCCCATTTTCCCTTTTCCCTTTTCCCCTCACGTCGTAATCCGAACCTTCCTCCCCTTCCCTTTGCTTTGATCCTCATCGTCAGGGAGGTCAGCCTCCATCCCCTCGTCCGCGGCGCGCTTCACGCGGCCTTTGGCCATGAGGAGGAGTTCTTCCGCGTGCTGGGAGATGTCGAAGTAGATGTCGCAGGCCTCGCGGAGGTTCTTTGACGTGGATTCGCCGAAGGCCGCAACTTCGACCTGGATGCCGTTGTTTTGGAGGAACTGGACGAGCGGCACGAAGTCGCCGTCGCCGGAGACGAGGATGAGCACGTCGACGCGCGGCATGAGCTTCACGGCATCGACGGTGATGCCGACATCCCAGTCCGCTTTCCGTTCGCCGCTCGAAAACTCGATGAGGTCCTTCGTCTTCACCTCAATGCCCGATGCGATAAGCGCATCGAAGAATCCGCGCTCTTCGCCGGTCTTCGAGGTCGCGACGTACGCGATGGCCCGCGTGAGCGGCCGGTCTTCGACGATCGTCTCGACGAGCTTGCGGAAATTCAAGTGCGCGCCGAAGAGGTGCTTGGCGCTGTGGTACATGTTCTGCGTGTCGATGAGCACGGCAACACGCTGGTCTGGTCGCTTGATCATAAATGGCTCCCGAAGGCGGGTGATTTGGATTAAAGGGCTCACGGTAAGAAAAATCTACGCTGCGAGCATGAGAAACGCCTCTGGGAATTGTTAAGGTATCACTTTTTGGGCCGCTTGTCAAGGCATAAGGCCCCGCTCCGCGAGGCCTTGGATGCCGCGCATATGACGCTTTAGAGGGGTCATCTGCGCATGTTTGTAGTACGGAGGGGGGTCGGGGAATGGTGCATGGGGGAGGGGGTAAGGTATGGATGGTTAGATCGTTAGATGGTTAGGGTTGGAATATTTTCTTTGATTTTATTTAAAAAACACCTCGTTCTAGAGGTGTTTATTAAGCTTTATGCTAGATCTAATTCCTTTACTTTATCTGCTTCGAGTTTTTGACGGATTTCATCAAGCTCCTCCTGGAATGCCTGCACCGGCGTTTTTCCTTTTTTGATTTCGTTCATGACGACTTCAAAACAACCCTCGATGAACATGAGTGCGCCGGCAATTGCTTTGTCGTTATATCCTTTGGGCATAGACGTATACGCTTTGCGGTTTTTAAGACTGAAATACTCGACCTTTTAGCGCTATTCTAAACACCACAGCCCATACGTCAATGCATATTCCTATATAGAATCCGAATTTTGCGCTAAATAGAATGAAATTCCATAATTGTTCAAAAATTTCGTCAAAAATATTGACATAAATTCTTTAGCGGAATACGCTCTTCGAATGGACATCAATACCGCATTGAAATACGGCGGATTGGATGAAAAAGGAATCTCCGTTTATCTGACATTGCTTCGGTTGGGAGAGGCGTCGATGACCGACTTGGCCCGAAACGCCGGCCTTAAACGTTCGACGACGTACCTCGTCGTCGAAACGCTTTTGACGCACGGGTTCATATCCGAAATACAAAAAAAGAAAAGGAAGGCGTACTCGGCGGTGCATCCGCGTCGGCTTCTCGAAGTCGCTCGATTCCGGGCGCATCAAATTGAAACGGCTTTGCCGGAAATTGTTGCGCTCTATAATACGCCTACCACAAAACCGAAGATCCAAGTTTTCGAAGGGATTGAGGGAATCAAGTCGCTCTATCGCGAAGTCTTTCATTCATTAAGCAATCAAAAAGAAGCGCTGTGGTTCGCGCGCATCGGAGCGATACATGAATTCGTCCCCGAGGCGCTGACTGAATTCAAAAAATTGTTGCGGGAGTTAAAAAATCCGAAAATCAGGGAACTCAATTATGGAGATGAGTGGGGGAAGCGCTGGTCGGATGAGACAAAAAGGCTGAGAGGTAAGAATCATTTCGTCCGTATTCTGCCGAACGATTTCGAATTTGGGCTCTCCGACAACCTCATCTTCGAAAATAAGCTTGTTATTTTTTCACTGAAAGACAACGAATTCGTTATCATCATTGAAAGCGAAGAAGTCGTAAAGACATACCGTGCCTTATTTGAATGGGCTTGGAGACAAGGGATGGACTCTTGAATCTGATTTGCAATAAAGAAATATTTCCGCTATATTCTTTTTAATAAACGCCCCATCCAGCCCCGTCAGAGGGTCCAATGGGGTTTATACGCTACTGAAATCATCGATAACCGCTCGAAGCCGCTCGTCTAGAATTTATTGCCCAAAAAGAATCCCACCGGGCGAATCGTCCGAAGACGGTCCGCGCGGCGGGGAGAGGAAGATGCGATCGGGGTCATGACGGCGAAGGGACCGCTTGAGCCTGAAGCTGGATATTCCGGCGCCAGGCCGCGAAGGCGATGGAGCCGTTGCCGAAGAGGCCGTTCACGACCGGGAAGACGAGGGAGTGCCACGTCCAGTCCGGACGATTCGTGACGATCGTCAGGATCTGGAAGCCATAGCTCGCGACGGCGAGCAGCCACGGGATCGGGTGGTCGCGGAGCCGGCCTTCGAGGAGGCCGATGAAGGTCGGCCAGAACGAGATGAGGAAGATGACCTGGAGCGCGACGTTCGCGATAAAGGCGTCTCCGGAAATCCACCAGACCATGCCGATTGCGGCCGCGAGGATGAAGACGTAGACGTCTCCGCGGACGAGCTTCGCATGTCCTTTGATGAACGCATGAGCGACGATCAAAAAGAACGAGGCATTCACGAGCAACCCAGGGACGTTCTCGAAGGCGTTGCCTCTGACGATGTCGTTAAACGTTAAATTATTGAGCGTCATCGCGATCGCGTTGATCACCCACGTCACGGGGTTCAGCGTGGTGACTCCGCGAAAGAGCCTCACGAGGTAGATCGCGATTGACGCAATCATGAGGACGCCGGAGATAACGGTGAACAGTCCTGCCATCGTCCGTTCCTTTCGTTGATTGTGAAGTAAGGCGATTATACTGAAACATGTTGTTTTGTCAATGCAAAACGGACTCTCCCCAGAGAGAGAGTCCGTCGACATTTGGCAGGAGCGGCCGATCAGCGCGGTCCCGTTGAAAGAAGAGCGTGCATGCACGCAGCCGTCGTATTTGAAAAGAACTGTTTGAGTGCCCGACGTGCCAGGATTTGGTTGTTCAAACACCTCGACCGCTTCATGATACGAATGAGTAGTTGCGGGTTCAATCCTTTTTCTCGAACCCCCTGCTTAAGCCGCGAGATGATTTCCGCAAGGGCTCGCTCGCTCGTCGAGACGTATTTCGCGCGATACACAACCTCTTCAAGATCATCGGGTGGATCAGTGCTCTCCAAGATGATAGCGAAAGCTTCCTCGATCAGTTCACGGTCAGCCGCGAAAGCCGCCTTCAGGTACCGACCATCGGGAGAGCTTGTGGCGACTCGGCGCGCGGCCCAATTCTGAACCCGCGCGTCCGACGATTCGCCTCTGAGGATATGATGGAACTCGATATTCTCGATTTCCCGACCGTCAAGACACGCCAAAATGGCAGGAATGGAGGAATCCGAGTAACGTTTGACATAGGTGAGGAGTGCATCCGTTGGAATTTTCTCGAAGAGATTATTCTTGATGCAGGTTCGTACTGCCATTTGGCGAAGTACCGGGTCATCATCGCAAAGAAGCGTCACCCAGTACTCGGGCTTTTCCGAGAACACGGTATTGAGCTCCTGCTCCGCCCGTCTTCGGACGCTTGCACGAGGCGAGTGGCGCACGACGCTCGACAACATGCCGACGGTCCATTTTCCGGTTCCGATCAGATCTTCGAAGGCCCGCCTCGCAACCGCCGGCTCGTCGGATTTCTCGGCGATGAGGACCGCGATATGTGCTTTTCGATCGAGATCTTTGCAGCCCTCGGTCGCCGCCATGAGAATCCGGCACGCCGTTCGGACGGTTTTCTGATGCGTTGATTCGCGGGCGACCTTTTCGTAATAATCCAGCGGCATTCCGGAAAGGCATGAGGCGATCTGCCGGCAGGCGCGCTCGGCGAGGGCGGGTACTCCCTTTTGGATTGCGAGAAAGTCCACAATTCCGGGTCCGGGTTCGCTCCTGAGAAGTGCATTCCACTGTCGAATGAGCATCTTGCTGGGCTTTTTTGTTTTCATGACACATCCTTTTACCGTTTACCGTATCGGAATCTTACGGATTTCGGCCCGATCGTCAAGCCCGCAAAATTAAAACGAACCCCCGCTCTAGTGGGAGTCCGCTCGGGCGGGGAGACCCCACCATCGTACGGGCGAGGCCGGGCCTCGCCCCTACACCTTCAAATTGGCCATCAAATCGTCGTACGCTTTCGGGTCTTCGCGCTTCAGATACTTCATGAGCTTCCGGCGTTCGCTGACTTTTTTGAGGAGTCCGCGGCGCGAGGAGAAGTCCTTTTTGTGCGCCCGGAGGTGCTCCGTGAGGTCTTTGATCTCCGCCGTGAGGATGGCGATCTGGACCTGCGGGGAACCCGTGTCGGTCTCGTGGACCTTGTACTTCTCGATGATGCGCTTCTTCTGCTGTGGCGTGAGCATGTCTGCTCGTCGGGGTCTGACTCCGTGCGCATGATCCTATCTAAGGATGAATCAGGCGTCAGAGCCAGCTCCCGGATTCGCGACCACCCAGTCAGAGACCGGATGGACGTAGTGAGTTATTGTGGGGGGAAGGTAACAGGAAGAGCGGGGGGCGTCAAGGTGGTTAAGTGGATGAGTGGATGAGTGGGACGCTAAAGATGGCCCTACTCATCCACTCATCCACTCGAACCAAACGAAGACGCCTCGCTCTCATCCGTGCCGCAGGGCAGTCGACGAGAGCGAGGCGTTTTGAAGGAGATGGGCGTCACGGCGGCACCGAGTTCGCCGGAGGTGCGCCTTTCAGCGGGACGATGTCGAAATCCTCGTGGGTGCGGAAGACGAACGCGAGCGATTCGCATTCCAGAATCTTCTCTTTCAGGAATGTGCGGAACTGAACCCAGATGGCCAGTCTCAATTCTTCTTTCATCGCCTCAACGCGAAGCTGGAGGCTTGTGAGCCCGGTGATCTCGACGAGTACCGTCTCGTTCAGGCCGAGCGGAAAAATTTCGAGCGGCATCGAAACGTAGATGTCATCTCGAGTGATGTCGAGCCCTTGGACGTGCGAGAACGCGTCCCGAACGTACTCGGCGATCCGGTTGCGGTTTTCGAAGGCGACCTGCGAAGGCAGGCCTCTGATCGTGACGACGATCATGGGAGTCCCTCCTTTCTAAGGTCCGGTGGGTGGGACCATCTAATCAGGATGATGGGAGGGCGTCAATCAAAAAGCCCCTCCTCCGCTTGAATGCGGATTCGGGGCGTGATCGGACATGGAGGCGAAGACTCAACCGGCGGACGGGAGGTCCGGATTTTCAATGAGGTCGAATTCGAGCTTGATCAGATCGAGCGTTCCCCGCGCATACGGCGCTTCTCCCGAATCGACGATGCGAAGCGCGGACGTGAGCACCCTGATCATGCGCTGAACGGTGTTCGCGGCATCGTACTCGGAACAGAGTGCGTCCCTGTCGCGGCGCGCGAGCGAACGGAGCGCCTGGCGGAAGTCATCGCGGCAGGCCTCTTTCCGGCTGAACACCCGGCTGCAGAGCGGGTGAATCTCGCCGGACACACCCCCGCAAATCGGGCACATCGGCATGCTGCGGACATTCGACGGCGAACGCGGAACCAATCGGAGCGTTCGGCACATGACAGCCTCCATATCTTTAGAAGAAAAGGGCACGGGAAATGTACGCGGAGATGGGGAGAGCGTCAATGCATGATCCTATCCTCCGACGACTCGCCACCGACCTCTTGCTGAACCGACGACCCACCGCCGACCCCTCCTTTTTTCCGACACCCCACCCCCGGCCCTTCTCCTCTATCCTGGGACCCACCCCCGGCCCCGCCCTTGGCAGGGCGGGGGGACCTCTACCTGATTTCTTAAAAGCAAAACTCAATGAGAACTCCCCGCCCTGCCAAGGGCGGGGCCGGGGGTGGGTCGCAGGATAGAGAGGGGGGCCGGGGGCTGTCGGTTGAGAGCGAGGGGGTTGTGGGAGGCACGATATTTTTCGACGCATCTGATAGAATTCCCTCTGAATGAAGCTCTCCTCTTATCTCCGCCGATTCCTCGAGCATCTTGAGATCGAACGCGGGCGGTCGCAGATGACGATCCGGAATTACGAGTTCTACCTCCAGCGGTTTTTTGATTGGGCGAAGGATCCGGACGCGAAGGAGCTCACGGCCGAGATGATCCGCCAGTACCGGCTCTTCCTCAACCGGCACGAGGACGGGCGCGGCGGGACGCTGAAGAAGACGACGCAAAATTATCATCTCATCGCGCTCCGGACGTTCCTGAAGTACCTCGCGAAGATCGACGTGAAGACGCTCGCGGCCGAAAAAATCGAACTCGCGAAGCAGGGAACGCGCGACGTTTCCTTCCTCGAATCCGCCGACCTCTCTCGGCTCCTCGAAGCCCCGGAGCAGACGGACTCCCCGCAGATCATCAAGCTCCGCGACCGCGCGATCCTTGAACTCTTCTTTTCGACGGGGATGCGCGTCTCCGAGCTCGCGACGCTGAAGATCGACCAGGTCAATCTTGAGCGCGACGAGTTCACGGTCCGCGGGAAGGGCGACAAGACGCGCGTGGTCTTCCTCTCCAATCAAGCGAAGCATGCGATCCGGTCGTACCTTGAGGCGCGTGATGATAAGGCGCCGTTCATGTTCGTCCGCCACGACCGCGCGAACCGCTCCGCGTCCCGCGAGAAAGCAGACGAGGACATCGGCGCGCTCACGCCGCGCTCCATCGAACGGCTCGTCCAGCGCTACGCGGTCATGGCCGGCATCACGAAGCATGTGAGTCCGCACACGCTCCGCCACTCGTTCGCGACCGACCTCTTGATGAACGGCGCGGACATCCGTTCCGTGCAAGCGATGCTCGGCCACTCGAGCATCACGACGACGCAGATCTACACGCATGTGACGAACCAGCAGCTACGCGATGTCCATAAGGCGTATCATGGGGTGCAGCGGGAGGAAGAGCAGTCGTGAGTCGTGAGTCACGAGTCGTGAGTAAGAATGAAAAAAAGGAATCCGAAACTCACGACTCACGACTCACGACTCACGACTTCCCTATGCCCCCCTCAAAATCTCCCACTCCCACCAACCGAGAGTCCTGCCTCCCCGGCCTCCTCGGCATTGCCGACCTCGCGGAGCGGATTCCCGAGCGTGCGAAGGAACTCTACGAGGTGGAGATTGAACGGCGGAAGCATGATCTCCTCCGAACCGGGGAAGAATTGAAGAAGCTGTCGTGGCACCCGTGGAGCACGATCCAGCTGCTCATCGTAACCGGCGGCGCGTCATTCGCCATTGCATGGGGCGGCGGCATGATGCTCGACTTCCTCCAGCTCATCAATACGACGATGAGCAAGACGAACGGGTCCACGTCCACCGCTTCCGGCTCCATGCTCCCGTCGATCGCGACGATGCTCCCGCCGCAACTCGCGGGCTACTTCACGTCCCTCCCGCACATCGGCCTCCTCGAATCGTTCTACATCGCCTTGAGCACGGTCCTCACGATCGCGTTCATCAAGCTCATCATCATCCTCGCGAACTGGGAGAAGATCAAAATCGTAAGCGCAACGGAGAAGCGGACGAAAGCGGAGATGGCGGCGTTGAAGGAGTGGATGGCGGGGAATGGGAAGGCGGCGGAGAAGAAAGGGGCTTAGCTCGTTAGATGGTTAGATCGTTAGGGTTGGAGTTATTTTCTTTAATCAAGATTTCGTAGGGGCGACCCATGGGTCGCCCCTACGAAATCTTCATGGGTCCATACCCCGCCGCTTGCGGCGGGGCAGTTCATTTTGGATCGAGCAGCCGAGAATCAAAGGATTATTCCCCGCCAAAGGCGGGTGCGCCTTTGGCGCTCAACCCCTAACCATCCAACGATCCAACCCAGACTTGACATTTTTCCCGGTATGCGGTATCTCTAGAGCCCGCACGTTTTCCCACCACCGCGCATCCGCGCCACAACCGAAAGGTCGTGATCCATGGCAACGCTTCGGACGATGATGTTCGGCTCGCTCATCCTTCCGGCAGCCGTTGCCGGACTCCTCACCGCGGCCTGCGGCGGCGATGACGGCAGCGACGGCACCTCGTGGCAACAGCTCGGGGCCGGCGGCGCCTGCAGCATTTACGGCCCCTCCCCGGACGACCCGGCAACCCGCAGCGACGCAGGAACGGACGGCGCTCCCGAGGAAGCGACGACGCACTGACCAACGCCCCCGCCTCGACGAGAGACGATTCCATCCGGAGTCGTCTTCTTCTTTTTGCGGACGGGAAGCGGGACATGAAAGAAAACCCGCTTCCCGTTTACCGCTTCTCGCTTCCCATCCGCCGCTTCCCGGCCGATTTGACGTCCATCTCCGGGAGCGTTATCAATAAAGGAGGACCTTCCCCTTCAACCGCGCATCCGCGCCACAACCCACGGTCGTGTTCCATGGCAATCCGACTCCGGATGAGGATCCTCTCCTCGCTCATCATTCCGGCAGCCGTTGCCGGATCCCTCACCGCGGCCTGCGGCAGCGACGGCGGCGACGGCACCTCGTGGCAGCCGCTCGGCGCCGGCGGGGCCTGCAGCATCTACGGCCCCTCCCCCGGCGACCCGGACACTCGCGACGCCGGAACGAACGACGCGTCCGACGACGCGACGCCGCACTGAACCGGCGCCTTGCGCGCTCCTCCGAGAGACGGTCTCACCCTGTGAGGCCGTCTATTCTTTTGGTAAAGCAAGGATCGTTAGATGGTTAGATGGTTAGGGGTTGAGCGCCAAAAGCGCACCCGCCTTTGGCGGGGAATAATCCCTTTTGATTCTCGGCAACTCGATCCGATAATCAAAGAAAATAACTCCAACCCCTAACCATCTAACGATCTAACGATCCCACGATCCATCCCCTGCCTGATCAATTCTCCCTGCCTTCAAACCTTGACAATACTCGAAAATAGGAGTTTCATAATGCCCGGCACCTTTTAAAACGAATGACGTTCTTATCCTCGGAAGAAACGTCGGAGAGGTGCCGGGGACGCGGACATTCCGCGTTTGAACTGAACCGAGACGGGAAGGAGTCTTGAGATGATCAGTGGAAACGGATTCGGATGGTTCGTGCAGATTTCGCTCTGCTCCATGGCTGCGGCCGTGGGGTGCAGATCGGCGTCCGGTGGCACGCACTCACATGCGGACATGAACACGCCGTGCGCCATCGGATACATGCGCTGCGGACCTCATTGCGTGGACGTTCAGGCCGACTTCAACAACTGCGGCGCGTGCGGAAAAATGTGCGACGCCCCGCGCGCGTGCATCCTCGGCATCTGTGGCGGCCCGGACATGGTTCCGGCGCGCGAGCCCGTCCAGGCCAACAACGCGGACGTTACGGCGGACGCCGCCGTGAATGGACATTTGGCGTCAGCCGAGAACACCATTCCGACGGTCACCCTTGAGGTGGCCAAAACGGACGGCGGCGATCAGAACGCTCCACAGGAGACCGATGCGAACGTCGGTACGACGTGCGGCAACCGTAAGACCGACGTCAACAATTGCGGCGAGTGCGGATTCGCGTGCTCCACGTTCCACGCGATCAACGTGAGGTGCGAACGCGGAAAATGCGTCCGCGACAAATGCGAACCCGGCTGGGCCGACTGCGACGACATGTCCGGCTGCGAAACGGATATCCGAACGCCCCAAAACTGCGGGAGGTGCGGGCACGTCTGCCAATCCATCAAAGCGGGAGATCGGGACGTCCAGCTCGCATGCACGAACGGCGCATGCGGGGACGACCACTATTCGGCCTGCGGAACACCGAATGACGCATTCGATCTCCGTCTGGATGCAAGCAACTGCGGCCGCTGCGGGCGCGTCTGCGGCAAGTACGAGCTGTGCAAAAACGGCACGTGCGTCTGCAACGACGTCGGGATGTGCGACAAGCCGAAGCGCGCATCGCCGCCGAAGAAGAAGTAGCGCGGTGCTCTGACGCATCGCGCATCGACGGGAGCGGATCCTTACTGAGGGATCCGCTTCTTTCTTTTAGAGTTTGGATCGTTAGATGGTTAGATCGTTAGGGTTGGAATATTTTTCTTTGATATTCGAAGCCAGCGGCCGTGCCATCCGAAACCCCCGCCGTTGCGGCGGGGGTGAAGGATGGCGCCCCGGGTAGGACTTGAACCCACAACCGTTGGCTTAGAACGCCACTGCTCTATCCAATTGAGCTACCGGGGCTGGGGGCGCTTCGCGCCAGTCACGAGTCACGAGTTGGATCGTGATCGGCTCTGGCTCGTCCCGGATCATAACGGGAATCGGGCGTCATGGCAATCGCGCCATGTGGCGCGGCGTTCCAAAAAAAACTGAAAACGCCGGAGACACGTGGTCTTCGGCGTTTACATAGAGATAAAAGGTTCTGCTAGCACGTCGCCCTGTCAGGGACCGCCCATGCCGCCATATCCGGGGCTCGGTCCGTAATCTCCGGGGCCGGGATAATCGGAGTCGTCATTGGAAGAAGAGGTGCCGCTATCGTCGCTCGTTGGAGTCTCGTTCACCACGCTTGCCGCAATCGGCGCAGCAACCGCAGGCGGACTCGGCTTCTGCTCGACCGGCGGAGCGACGGGGTCCTTCATCGCTTCCTTCACCTTCTTCATTTTCTGATTCGACGTGCGCCACAGAGAGGCAACGAGAATCAAGAGCAGAATCAGTCCGATGATCGCCGGAACCAGCCAGTGATGCTCGACTGCGGCCGACGCAATCAGTTCCATCGCATTTTCCATGGGTGCTCCTTCTCACGCAAAATCTTTCCCCAAGTCCTTTTTTAAAATTACGAGGATGACGACTACCGGCCGATATTGTCCGGGACCCAATTCTCACGCGGATTGCGCCACAGCTCTTGATCGTGACGAATCGGCTTCGGATCAGTGATGAACTCACCCTTTGAGTCATAGCAGACTTCTTTTTTCTCCCATTCCTCCGGCTTCCCGATGATGAATCGCTCACCGCAACTTTTTCCGTTCGGATATTGCCGTATCGTGCTATTTTTGAGGACGACGGCATGCACGACCGTGCACTGCGAGGTGAATAAGAGATAGCATCCCCCGCTAATCACTCCGATCGCCAGCCACGCGACCAAGACCTCCCAGGGCTTCACTTTTTCGCTCGCCATGTTTGATTCCTTCCTCTGACGCACTCCCTTTGTTTCGTTGTCAACGTGCGCTGACCTCCCTATCGGTATACGCGCGGACGGAATATCCGTCAATATCGACGATGGCCACCGGATTCCCTCCGGCTTGCGAAATTCTCCTTTCTGAGTAAGATGCGCGGGCAACGAGCACCTTCACCTTCAACAGAACAAGAGGAAATCATGGCGGAACAAGGCATGACGTACGCGAACGTCGGCGTGGACTACGACGCGATGGACCCGTTCAAGCGCGCGGCACAGCGCGCGGCGCGCACAACGGCGGTCAACCTTCAACTCTGGATCATGCGGGAAGACGAATCGAGCCGCGGCGAGAGCGCCTATCTCATCGAGCGGGACGATGAATACCTCGCGCACGTCGAGGAAGGGCTCGGCACGAAGAATCTCGTCGCGGATGCGATGCACGAGCTCTTCCCGGACGGACCGACATTCGATGATTCCATCGCGCAGGATACGGTCGCGATGATCGTGAACGACATGATCACCGTCGGCGCCATGCCGCTCTCGGTCGCCATGCACCTCGCCGTCGGAACATCAGATTGGTTCGATGATGAAAAGAGATGCCAGAATCTTATCCGCGGATGGACGCGCGCGTGCAATCTCTCAAAATGCGCGTGGGGTCCGGGCGAAACGCCGACGCTCAAAGGCATCATCGTTCCCAGCACGGTCGTCTTGAGCGGTTCGGCAATCGGCATCATCCGCCCGAAGTCTCGACGAATCATGGGGAACATCCAGGCTGGAGACGCGATCATCTTTATCGAGAGCGGCGGCATCATGGCAAACGGCCTCACGATGGCACGGAAAATCGCCGAGTCGCTCCCCGGCGGGTACGCGACGAGGCTCCCCGGCGGCCGGACGTACGGAGAAACGCTCCTCGATCCCACGCCAATCTACGTCCCCGCGATCCGTGCGTGCCAAAACAGCGAAGTGGACATCCACTACGCCATCAACGTCACGGGACATGGCTGGCGCAAACTCATGCGCGCGCCGCAGTCGTTCGCGTACGTCATTGATGAGATGCCGGGGATGCCGGCGATCTTCCCCTTCATGCAGAAGCACGGTCCGATCGACGATCGCGAGGCATACGCGAACTTCAACATGGGAGTCGGATTCGCCCTCATCGTCCCACAAGAACAAGCGGAAAAAGCGCTTCGTACAATCATGCTTTCGGAAGATTTTCCGGATCACCTCAACGCGTTCGTCGCCGGCCACGTCGAGGCGAGCGATGAGAAGAAGGTCGTCATCAAACCGCTCGGCCTCGAGTACGGCGGCGAGACACTGGGCGTGCGGTAGCGCTTGATCACGCTCGTGATCCTTTCGCGGCGCCAGGTTGAAGAAACCGGCGCCGCTTTTTGTTTAGAATAGATGGTTAGATCGTTAGGGTTGGAGTTATTTTCTTTGATTTGTGATTGGGCGGACGAGAATCAAAGGAATTTTTCCAACCCTAACGATCTAACCATCTAACGATCCATTCCCCATTCGACCCCTTGATTATTCCGCCAATCGTTAGTAAGCTCCAAATTAGAGAGAATTCTTACATCAACGTACCTTTACAAAGGGTCAACAACGAGGGAAATATGGCACGATTCAGCTGTTTTGGCGTGTTGGGATGCTTGGTGTGCGCCGCGCTTTGCGCGAATTGCGGAGGCGGAGGCAGCGACGGAACGTCGAGTGTACAGGCTTGCCTCAATTGCGGAGGAGCCGGAGCAAACGGCAACGCCGCAGGATCCGCGATGGCCGGCGCAGCCGGATCTTCGGACTGCCCGACGTCTTGCGACGACGGCTTCTCCTGCACGGTTGATTCCTGCGTTGTCGGCAAGTGCCAGCACGCGATCGGCCCGCGCACGGGAGCCACGGCCTGCCCGGCGGGCCAGTACTGCACGCTGGACCAGGGGTGCGTCGCGGCCCCGGCGTGCGCGACCGCGGACCAGTGCGTCGCCGCGTGGAAGGATGACGCCTGCAAGGCGAACATCAAGTGCGAAGCCGCCAGCTCGGTCTGCACGTTCGACCTCCTCGACAAGGACGGCGACGGCCACGCTCCGCAGATTTGCGGAGGCGATGACTGCGATGACAGCAACGCGAACGTCCATCCGGGAGCTGTCGAAGTCTGCGACGGGAAGGACAACAACTGCAACGGGATTATCGACCAAGATGCGGATGGGCTCCTCACCGACTCGAACAACTGCGGTTCATGCGGAACGAAATGTCAAAGCGGCACGATCTGCGTCAATGGTGCATGCGGATGCGCCTCGGGACTCACGTTGTGCCAAGACGCAAGCGTCCCGACGACCGTTTGGTGCGCGAACCTTGCGACGGGACGCATGAAGCAAGGAGACTCAATGTATGTCTACGACTGTGGCACTTGCGGGATCCATTGTGATGCATACATGAACTGTGTCGACTCCCAATGTACATGCCCCCTGACGGTCTGCGGCCAGCAGTGCGGCGACCTCCAGACGGACTGGCGTAACTGTGGGACGTGCGGCAACACGTGCCTTCCCAACGTCCCCTGCAACAAGGGCGTGTGCGGCTAGCCAGCAGCGAATGCGCGCTGACCCTTTTTCGAACGACGTGCGGCCTGGTTCCTCCTTGGAACCGGGCCGCATTTTATTGGCGCGGACGATGCCGTCGTGCACCCTTGAATATTCCGCCAATCATTAGTAAGCTCCAAATTAGAGAGAATTCTTACATCAACGTACCTTTACAAAGGGTCAACAACGAGGGAAATATGGCACGATTCAGCTGTTTTGGCGTGTTGGGATGCTTGGTGTGCGCCGCGCTTTGCGCGAATTGCGGAGGCGGGGGCGGTAATGGAACGTCGACTGTGACGGCCTGCCTCAACTGCGGAACCACGGGTGGCACGGGATCGGGCGACGCGCCGAATGCCGGATCTGGACAAGGCGCGGCGGCAGGATCATCGCAGGGCGCGAAGGGCGGATCTGCGAATGGCGCGAACGGCGGCGGCGCTTCTCTGACCGATGCCGGTATCGGCGGATCGCCGACGAGGCCGGATGCGAGTTACGGCGGATCGGTGGCGATCATGAATACGGGCGGTACGGGAACCGGGGGCAGCTCTTCATTGATCGACGGCAGCTTGGGGACGTGCAATGGGATATTTTGCGGTCCGAACGCTGACATCTGCACCGCTGTAAAAACCGACGTCAAAAACTGCGGAGTGTGCGACAATGCTTGTCCGGGCGGAATCACCGCGACGTGCACGAACGGCGTTTGCGGATTCGCCTGTCCCGCGCTCAAAGCCGACTGCAACGGCGATCCGTCGGACGGGTGCGAAACGGACCTCACCGCCGAACCGAACTGCGGATGGTGCGGCCGCACGTGCGGGGGAGACGGGTGCACGAACGGCCTCTGCACTCCGCAGCATGTCGGCGGGTCGAACTCCATTGCCCCGCTCCAATTCGCATCTGACGGTCCAAACCTCTACTGGATTGTTTCCGGCCTGGATGGTCAGTTGGGATGGATCACGCTCGCAACCGGTGCCGTATTGACGCAACGGCCTACCTATCCTTACGGGATCGCGGCCGATTCATCCGGCGTCTACCTGAGCTTGGATGGAAATCTCGTTCGCACCGATTCGTCGTTCCAGACGTCGACAACCCTGGATACGCACGCCTCGAGCAAACTCGCGCAGGATGCCGATTACGTTTACTACGCCTCGGGGGACGGCAGCGAGAAACGGATCAATAAAACGACCTCCGTGATCGAAACGGTTGTCCCGAACCAGAGCGCGACATCGCTTTCGTGCTCGATGAACAATTCGTTCGTCCTCGATGCCGATTTCATCTACTTGGTGCAAGTCTGCTCCAGCAGTTACGGCGGAGGGAATAGGTTTTATCTCGTCCGTGCGCCAAAAACCGGAGCGAGCACGACGACGATTTTAAAGGAGCTGGATATGGGAGCCTCCGTCAACCTCCTCCTCGCCGTCGGCGAAAATGATCTCTTCTATACGCAGATGACACCAGGAGCAACATCCTCCGGGGAAACGAACCTGGAGCGCATCGCGCCCGATGGCAGCGGCGGCTCGCAGCTCTTCTGGCAATCGGCTAATCCCGTCAATGCGATGAAGATAACGAGCGACAGCATCTACTGGATCGCCCTGATCACCGAAAGTGACGGGGGTCTAAACACAGCTCTTATGAAAGGCTCCCTCTCGGGCAAGAATTTCTACCCGATTGCAACGGACATCCAGGGCACCGACCTGTTCGTTGGCGATAACGTCATCTACTACGGCAGTTCTTCCGGGATTATGAGCGTTCCGAAATAATTCGCCGCAGTCTTCTCACGAACCGTACGGCCCGCGCCGATCTCGACGCGGGCCTCTTGTTATCCAAATGCCGATTCTCTGACCCCTTCCCCCGCTTGCCCGTTCCCCCGTTCCGTGCCTAGAATGCGGCCACGCACCCTCACATATCCATACTGACAGGGAAAGGAAGGCCCATGAAAGCATTGAAAGCCCTGCTCCTGTTCGCGGTCATCGTCGCCGGCGTCTTCATCATCGTCCCGTTCGTCTTCAAACGATTGGCTCCCGAGGACTCGAATATGGTCCCGTCGCCCCCGCCGCCGCCCGTCGTGACGGATGATCCGCCCAAACGACATCCGCCGGTTGCAAAGGAAGACGATGATCCCGTTCTTCCAATGCCCTCGTCATCGGCCGTTCCCGGAACCTGCCGCGCGGCGCCCGCTCATCTCGACCGAACGTCAGTCGTCCGGAAGGACGTTGAAGACGGAGGAATCGCGCTCAAGGCGTATGCGAAGCCGAAAAAAATGACGGCGGCGTACCGCACGGAGTTTCACGAAGAGGCGAGCAATGCCGCCCACATCGCCATGCTGATGAAGGCCCCCGTCCGTCCGATCAGCGATCCGGCGACGGCGAAAAAATTCAACGAGGCAAAACAGCTCGTCCTCTCGCGCCCGAACCCGCCCTGCGCGTACAAATGGGAGGACGTCCGCGCGCTCATCGAAAAATACGGGGGCTACCTCGTCACGGACGCGTACGGCCGGATCAACCCGTATGAAGACATTGAAGGAAGCCGCGGCGCCTTTTCGTCCTCGTTCGCCTCGCGTCTCTTCATAGGCAAGGAAAATCTCAACACGTATTCGGCGCGCGACGTTGCCCGCGCGATGATCCAAAATGCGTCAGCCGTCGTTTTTACGCGGTCGATCATGGCGTGGTCCGGATTCGGCATTCTGGGCATCGACGGAGCCCGCTCCATCTGTCCGGAGTTCTCGAAGGTGTACTACCTCTTCGAAATTACGGCACAGGAATGGAACGCGGGCCGCTTCCTTGCGAACGCCGCGGCGTCCGATCGCAGCTGGGAACAGACATCCAAAGCAGCCGTTGACGCGGTGCGGGCCTACGATCGCGGCAGCACAGACGAGCTCTTCCTGGTCGTCGGGATGCAGGCAGCCAGACTGCACGAAGCGACGAAGCGACTGCTGGGACTGCTCGCGCACGGCTTCGAATGCGCATACCCGCCGCGGGGATCAGGGGCTCAAGAAGGCATGGAGATCCGGCCGCAGGACATGGATGACCCCATGGTCAACCTCATGCTGGAAGAAGTCGCGAACGGACCGAAGCCGATACCGGACGTTCCGCTCTGACCCGGCGCGTGCCGCCGTTCCCCGTCAGATCCGTTCTCACCCCCGGCCCCGCATCGCGCGGCCGGGGGTTTTAGATTGACGCGTTCCCCGTTCCGTGATACAGACACCCTACCTTCAAACCATCTCCGAAACATCCGGGAGGAGGATTGCGCGATGGCGTTCGAATCCACCTACGCAAACATCCTGTTCGCCTACGATTCGCATAGGTGGGGCGCTGAGCCGAAAGAGTGCCCCGTCTGCAAGGAAACGCACTTCATGACGTGCACGGCATGCGGCATCCGCCGGTATGGCGCATTCGCCGAACAAGGGGCCTACCACTACTTCGAATACGACCAGGTTGATGGGGACCGGCACGAACTCATCCCGCCCTGCTCGGGTGCGATCATCGATCCGGACATCGCCGTCGTCGATACGGTCGAAGTCTGCGACCGCTGCCAACATATCATCAAACCGGCCGGCGGCATTTGCCCCTACGCCCACGATCGTGAAAAGCACGGCGTGCGGAAGATCCCGTTCCTTCGCAGCATCAAACCAAGAGCGTGACGCGGACACCGCCGTCCGTTCACCCTCTCCCTCGAAGCCGCGCTCAACCTCCGGGCGCGGCATTTGCATTGCGTCAGGAAGAGACAGCAATCAAACAATCAAACAATCTCTTGCACTGACCGGATTGCTTGATTGTCGCGTTTAACGCGATTGTTTGATTGCTGGATTGTTGCCGTTTCCCCCTCCCCCTCCTCTTCCTGTATCCTACCCTCATCCACGTATGCCCGACTTCGTCCAACTCCTCCACTCGATCGGTTTGAACGAGAGCGAGGCGAAAGTCTACCTCACGAACCTCGAGGTCGGCTCCGCGCCCGCGCAGGTGCTCGTGAAACGGTCCGGGTTTTCGCGGCCCGCGACGTACGACGCGATCGAGCAGTTGATGCAGAAAGGCCTCATCACGGCCACGCTCCGCGGGAAGCGAAAAGTCTACACGGCCGAAGCGCCGGAGAAGCTCTTGAGCTTCGGGCAGATCCAGGTCCAGGGACTCCAGTCGAAAGTCGAAAAGATCTCGTCGCTGATGGACGATCTCAAATTCCTCCAGCACGGGGACCGCCCGCTCGTGAAATTCTATGAAGGGCTGGATGGATTGAAGATGATTTTGAACGACCTCGCGGAGACAAAACCGGAAAGCACCACGGAGATCGTGAACGTCGACGCGCTCGGGACGGTCTTTTCAAGCGAAGAGCTCGCCGGCCTCCAAACGTACCTCTCGAAACTACAGAGCAAAGGGCGCGCGCTCATCTCCGGCGACGTCCGCGTGGTCCGGAGAGGCGTGGAAGCGAGGATCCTTCCGACGGAAAAATTTCCGTTCACCGGCGACTTCATCGCGTACGGAAACAAGCTCGCGATCGTGACCTACAAAGGAAAACTCGTCGGCGTCGTCATTGAAAGCGAAGAAGTCGCGGATACGTTCAGGACGCTCTTCGATTTTGCATGGAAAGGCGCGTCCGAGTATCCGCTGAAGCGAGGCGAAGGGTGGGAAGAGTACATGAAGAAATAGGGCACAGAGCACAGAGCACCGGGCACAGGGAAGATCCCTATGCCCGGTGCTCTGTGCTCTGTGCCCTAAATGGCGAAACCCCAGGAAACTTGAGTTCCTGGGGTTCAGGGGTCAGCCCTACTTCGGGGGGCCGCCGCCGCCGCTACCTATAGACATAGCGCTCCTCCTTCGCAGATCCGGGTTGATTCACGCTTTATCCTCTGGCCGATGCGAGAGAACATGATCGTGTAAACTCGGCTTCTTGCTTGACTGCGACAGCGTGTATTGGACTGCGCGGTGGAGTGCTGGTTGCGGTGGTGGGCTGACAGTTGAAGTTGCGTGGCGACACTCTAGCCGAAAACGGGAATCTTGTCAAGAGGGCAGGCAAGGGTCCGTCGTCCGTGGTTCGTGGTCCGTAGGGAGATCCGAACCACGGACTATGGACCACGGACAACGGACTTCTCTTTATTAAGCAAAAAACCTCAGGCCATCCTGAGGTTTTGAGCGGGCCGAAGCCCTAGCCGCCGCTTGCCATGGGAACCTCCTTCCGCAGATTACGCCGCTAGATCTTCTGAGCTGTATCCGAGATAATCGGTGTTGGCTCCATAAGATCCTCCTTTCGGTTCTTGTTCTCTGCGGTCGAAGACAACAGACAGTGGCAAACAGAAAGATAAGCAATTGGGGTGCGGGGGAGGGGTGGCTTTTGGCGGTTTGAACGTGCGAAAGCTAAGCGAACGTACCCACTTTATATACTGACCCAATTTTATTGTCAAGGCCCGGTTTACGATCGTGGACATCCCTGGTTAATTTTTAGAGTTTTAGGTGCCTGAATATTCTATAAATATCTACTTCCATTTTACTTATATTTTATCTAAAATTAGCTAAATAGCTAATATAATGTTAAGTCCCTCTTGACAAATATTTTGGTATGTGTTATAAAGTTCATCGTTCGACAACGAGACCTGAATCAGACGTCTCATCCGCCTCGATTAAGGGGAGAGAGTAATCGAGGGAGATGAGACGTTTGGACCGAAGAGTTCAACCCTTCCGCAGATCCAAGCCGCTACCTCCTCCGGCTCTTCATCAGACGTCTCTCCAACCCTGAACCTTTCAACCAAAGAGGTGACCCATGTCATCCCCCGCAACTGCCACCGCCGCCACCCCCTCCACCGTCTCCCAGGCCCTCCGCGCCATCAAACGGCAAAAGGGCCGCCTGGCCGAGTTGACCGCGCGCGCAAGCGCCGTCGTCAGCTACGAGGCCGGCAAAAAACCGTCGTTCGATTTCAGTGCCACGCGCACGGAAATCGGGCAGGCGCGGGAAACCCTCATCCGCCTCGAGTCCGCGGTCGCCAACGCGAACGCCACGACCGAGGTCACGTGGGGCGACCGCGCCGTCACGCTCTCCGAGGCGATCCGTCGCCTCCAGGAGTGCAAGGCGGAAATTGCCTGGCTCTCGGGTCTCCAACTCAAGTCGGGTTCGGAACGCCATTCCGAAATCGACTTCGACGAGGACACCGGTCGCAACGTTCGGAAGCAACGCGAGGTCACGTACGAATCGTGCCTCACGGAGCCCGAGCGTGTCGCCCAAATCGAGCAACTTCGGCTCCGGTTCGAGGAGTTGAACGACCTCGTCGAGGCGGCAAACCACCGGACGCGGATTCGGCTCACGCCGGATACGCCGCCCGCCACCTAACCCCTTGTGGTGGCCACATGTTGAGATGACGCGATCAGGTCCGAACGCATGCGGCTCGCGAATCTTCGTCGGCAACGACGAGAAACGCGATGTGCATGCGCAAGGATATATGGCCAAAAGCCGTAATTCGATCCCGTGCCCGATGATGACACCGATTCAAAGCCGTCAAGGTTTAGCCGCGCAGCGGTAAGACCTAAGCACTGAGCTTGAGCCGTGAATCGTCAGCCCTGATTGAAGCCTGATCTCGCATTTCCATGCGGCCACCCGTTCTCCACCCCGCGAGCATCGTTGTCCACCATCAACGACGGCTCGCGGCTCCTCTCGAGCTGACGATTCCCGAGAATCGCCGTCTCAAAGGGAGCTAAAAATAGCTGGCGTACCTTTTATGCCGCCCCAGGCTCCCTTCTGGATCTCGATACCGGGATCAAGAAGGGAGTCTGGGTGGGCGCAGGACACATCCAGATAAAGCCGACGAATTCATCGGCGCCGAGCAATCGGCACCACTGGACGGAGAAAGGTGGCGCCTCTTGGCGGCGCTTCGGCGACTGTCTTGAGGCCTTCCCTAATGGACCAGTGGAGCGAAACGGGGCTCATGAAGCCGGGTGATGATGCAACTCACCACTCAACCGTTTTGCACTGATCAGTTTCGGTTGCACGGAACAAAGTCAGACCTGCGCACAA
Source organism: Candidatus Uhrbacteria bacterium (assembly GCA_963835915.1). Classification (GTDB taxonomy): domain Bacteria; phylum Patescibacteriota; class Patescibacteriia; order 2-12-FULL-60-25; family 2-12-FULL-60-25; genus 2-12-FULL-60-25. The sequence goes on along the minus strand of CAWIHE010000002.1, from coordinate 106,428 downwards.
CTTCGGAGTCCGACACTGATCTCTTCATCGTCGGACCTCCTCTCCTTCAGTCGAGCGCGCCGCTCAACCGCAGAAGAGGAGGAACGCCCTTTTGAAACAGCACCACCCAAACGCCGCGATCTCTTCATGCGATGAGCGATGACGATGTTTGGGTGGGCGCAGGACACATCCAAAACGCCAGGCGCTTCCGTTCCTATTGGCACGGCACGGAAGCGTCAGGGCAATCCGCCTCCGCACGGCACGGCGTCTGGTTCCTTCGGACCCTCGTCACCGACGGACAAGCGGAGTCTTGAGAGGAAACATGAAACTAAAGACGGACGGTTTGCGAGCCGTACCCGCCTCTCAAGGCACTGGCTCATGTTCGATCGCACGAACATGCGTCAGACCTGCGCATCTTGAAAGCATTTTGGGTGGCCGCGAACCATCCAAGAGATTGGCTCTGCGGGGTTGTGACCCCGAGCGGCATCGGCGAGGCCTTGGAACCTCGACCGCGTACGCATGGATGCGTACACGCTCTCACAGAGCATCGCCGAGACAAATCTGGACCGGCGAAGCGGAGACATGGGGTGTTTGTTCGAACGGATTCCCGCAAGCAAGGAGTCTGACCCGTCTTCGCACCGTACGCGCCTGTCAGCAGTCTTCTGACACGCCTCGGATTCGCAACGCTTTTCGGAGTCCGACGATGATCTCTTCATCGTCGGACCTCCTCTTCCCCGGTCGAACGCGCCGCGCATCCGCGTGCCGCGCACCGCTCAACCGTAGAAGAGGAGGACGCACATTGAAAGCAATGCCGCCCAGACGCCGCGATCGCTTCAGCCATGGAGCGATGACGATGTCTGGGTGGACGCAGGACACATCCAGATCGCCAAGCACGTGCCGCAACGAGTGGACGTGCAAGGCGGCTCCCCCTGTCGGACGCGGCGGGTCTGGGGGCACCACGAGGACGGCCCAATTTGGTCGGACTTGTGAGCGGAAGCGGGCTCTTAGGATACAGACCATAAGAGCAAGATGGATGCGACTCCATCTTCAAAACCGCTGAAGCACTCATCCATTCCGGTCGCACTGAGTGGATGGGGCCTGCGAGCTACTTCGGAGTCCGACTCGCGCTCGCGATTCGGACCTCCTCTCTTCATATCGATCGCGTCGATGCGATGAGAGGGGGAGACCGAAATGTTTCTCCATTCTTCAACAATCAAAACTCCGAGGTCGACATCATGGACTGTAATGCATTTCAACGGGAAACGGTTCGCCTCATGGACACGTCCTGCAACGAGGATCCCTGCGCAGAATGGGAACGGCACTACGAAACCTGCCGCCCCTGCCTTGCGTGGTTCGATCTTCAAATGCAGATCAGCGAGGCGGAAACTGATTTGGCATTCCCCGGCTTCGACCAGTGGCTGCCCTGCGCGCTCTCGCGCGTCTACCTGCTGGATCCGAAATCGGACGAGCACGCGCAAGCCTTTCTGGCGGCGCATGTCGGCAAATGCGTGTCCTGCCGGAACGTCGTTCTCATCGCCGAGATCCCGCTCATGCTCCCCAGCGACGCCAAGCGGACATGGAGTGAACGGGCACTGCTCGTACGCAGACACGTCGGTCAGTTGACGGAGCGTCAGCTGAACCGGGTGCTCAAGATTCCTTTTCCGGCAGGGAGGAACCGAGTCGCCCGCGCGTAGTTTCCCCGGAGCGCCCTCGATTCCCATCGACGGCGCTCCGGACAACTCTCGGCGCTGTGATCGACCAATCGATCGCGACGCCGAAGGTCGTTATGCAACCTTACAACCGAAGAGGTCCACCATGAACGAATGTACCCACTGTCACACGCCGAGGAAACGGGGAAACGCGTTCGTCCTGATCGGGCCGAACGGCGACCTCGCGTGCGACTTGCTTTGGACGTCGCACGAAGGCGACGAGATCTTCTGCAGTCCGGCGTGCCTGCTCGCCTTCGTCGAGCCGAGGATCGAAACGGTCCAGCTCGCGTTCACCGAAGAGTTCTGCCGCGTCTGCGGGAAAGACGTTCCGCGCGGCGTGGCGTACTCCGCTCCGTACGAGTCGCACCTCGACACGATCGGAGCGGGGATGGCGCACGCGGACTGTTTTCTGGAGACGCTCCGGCAGGACGTCGTCGAGTTCGCGAAGATGGGGCTCCAGCCGTGGTGCCGCACGGGACGCGAGACGCCGGAGTACGACGCGCCGAGACCCCGACGGACGATCGAAGAAGATCTGGCGCAGATCGAAGCGGAACACGGCTCGAACCCGCAGGCCGTGATCACGCACTCGATTCTTCGACTGCTGTTCGGCTGACGACGCGCGCCGCACAGGCGCTTTTCAATACCGGAGCCGCATCACCCTCGATGCGGTTCCGGCTGACTCTTCGATCCGCGATCTGCTTCGTTGCGTCGGGAGTCGGGCGTCGTTGCGTCGGTTCGGCCGACGCCCGACGCAACGACGCCCGACGCAACGAACGCATCGTTGATCGATTGTCAGAACCGCACAACCGCTTAACCGCATAACCGCATTCCGGGGACGACAGGTTTCGACGTGGAGGCAACAACGTATTCTGCGTGCCGCGGCGCTCAATCCGCGTTAAAAAAAGAGCACCGCATTTACCTGCGGCTTAATACAAACCCCCTCCGCTGCTTCGGCGGCGGCGTCTTCCCTCAAGATCGTCATGGTAGAGGGCAAGGCGCAAACCACAATGGCTGTGGTCGCGTAAGGATGTCTCGTATAACGCGATCGAAAATACACGAGCATAGGTCGCAGCCGAATCTGCGAACCCAGTTCCGAGGGATATCGGGACTACGCACGTGAACGAAGGACCGTTCGACCCTTTGCGGACCCGGGTTCGATTCCCGGCGTCTCCACTACTGAAGAGCCGCGCTCACCTTGAGGCGGCTTTTCTCTTTTTATTGAAGATTTTCTCTTTATGAGATACGCTGAATGTCACGATGAAGAATCTTTTCGCCGAAAAACAGCTGGATATCTTAATGGAGCTTGGATTGAGCAGGATCCAAGCGGTGTTGTATTTGACTTCATTGAAGCACGGCACGTTGTCCGTTTTGGAATTGTCGAGAATGACGAAAATGAACCGTCAGCGTATTTACGAAGAAGCGGAAAAATTGGTTGAGCTTGGAATGTACGAAGTCACGAGAAGGCAGCGGAGAAAATATATCGCGGCGGATCCTTCCAAGCTCGTAAAAGTAGGGAAGAAAAAAATCAGTGAAACGGAAGCGACCCTGTCGAAGTTGTCGGGGATGTTGCCGCAATTCGAAGCTCTTGCGGTACCGAAGAAAAACAAGGTCGTGGTGAAGTATTTCGAAGGGATGGCCAAAATACACGAAGCGTATGAGGACGAACTCGACGCGTCGAAGAACACTGAAGTCTTGTCATTCGCCGGTTCGATCGATGACATTTTCGCGTTTTTTTCGGAATCGTATTGGGACAAATGGAACAAGAAATTCATCAAACACGACTCAAAAAGCCGGATGCTCGTTCACCATTCCGACGCCGCGCGCAAAACCGCCGAATACGATACGCACTATAAACGAGAGACCAGATGGCTCCAGCATTTTGCGCTCAAAGTAAATATCGACGTTTTCAACAATACCGTTCTCGTCGTCTCTTTTTACGATGAAATGGCCATGTGGGTGGAAAGTGCCGTATTGGCGCAATCGTATCGCCTCATGTTCAACACGATGTGGGAACTCGGAAAACCCTTCAAACGGTAAAGATGTTGTAAAAAAACGGACAACATTTCACGCGCCGATTTCCCTTATATCTTCCGTCCTTTTAGACGCCCGCGCGGCGTTTCATTATTTTTGTTACGCGTAACGCCAAATCATGAAAATATTTAATAAGTACCGTACCCAATAGAACAAGGAGACTCATCATGCCGCCAAGTGGATTCAATCAAAACGCCGTGAATGGCGCGCTCATCTTCGTGCGGGGATGCTATGAGGATTTGCTCGGTGATGTCCGTTCCGGGAAGTTCAAAACTTACGAGGAGGCGATCGAGTACGAAGTTACGCTCATCAAAAAAGCCCTCATGAAGCTCCACATCGACCCCGAGGGCAACCTCGTCGAACGGTAACTTCAACTGACCTGAGCATGTCTTGAAACTGCTCTTTTTTCGCTTCGCAGGATAACAAATCGGTCGCTTGATCATTCTTTGATTTCCATCCTCTTTAAGGGGCACGCCGACGGCGTGCCCCTACCGTTTCCTGGGCCTTCTTTCTTCAAAGTCCTCTCCCCGCCCTCCCCCGCCAAAAAAATCCGCCTGTAGAATCGAGATGGCTGAGGGCCCTGTGTAATTCGGCGACGCCGTAGTCTATACTGAACGGCATGAAGCACGAATCCCCGGACGTCGCGGAAGCGCGAACGCGCAAGGCCGAGTTCCTCGGCAAGAGCAAGATTGAGCAGGGACTCGAGTCGTTTTCCCTCTACCGCGTCGCGCCGATCTCGCGGCTCAACCGGCTCCAACCGCGCTCGTATCGCGACACGCGGACGAACATCCCGCAGCTCTCTCGCGCGCTCTTTTTCACGACGCAAAAAGACATGGCGATGGAGTATGCGCTTCTCAAAGGGAAAACCCGGCTTCTTCGGATTCGCGGCGTCGATTTTCTCGAAGACCTGAAACGATCGGGGGAAACGTTCGACTGCCTCCTCCTCGATCAGGAAGCGATCGTCACCTACCAGCGCATCGTCAATGGCGAAATCAAGGATCTGGAGACGATCGACGGATTCATCAGGGCGAACACGAAACCCGTTTCCGACGTCTCTTTGCGCGAGCTTCGCCGCGCGGCGGAAGTCATCGTCATCCTTCCGGAGGGCGATCATTCGCTTCCGTTTCAAAAAGGCCACGCGCGCGTCACGCCGATCATGGAGGAACGGGCCTCCGACGAATATCATCCCGGAGGCTACCACGGCACGAAGGTCCGCGTCGCGAACAAACTGGAAGGCCGCCAGGAACGAGAACGCGCGAAATATGACGCACTGCGGGTCGAACTCGACGACATCACGACGCGGAGCGGTGCCGCGCGGCGCAAACTCTCCGCGATTCCTTTTCAGAAAACGCATGGCGCTCCGTACGCGGAATTGCTCGCTCAAATTGATGCGCTTGATACGCGTGAGGGAGAGTTGCGCTTGAAGCTGATGGATGAGCCCATTGGAGGGTTCGCCTACTCCAATCCGGTGAAGAAACGGACGCCGCGTCAGGAGGAGCGGCGGACGGCGATTGAGGAGTCGATGGCTTCGGAATAGAAATGCCATTCGGCGACGCTGCCATCCTTGATAAAACGTGAGCCCGCAGAACCGAGTTGGTCCTGCGGGCGTTTTGATTCACGCGGCGCTGACAAGGTGCGCGAGCTTCTCGAGCGAGCGCCGGAGGTTGCGGCGTGCGGGGCCGTCGTACTCGCCGTGGAAGAGCGCCGTGTGGAAGATGATCTTCCGTTCGAGGAACGACCGGATGATCGCCGAACGCTTCTCGGCGAATTCGCGTTCGGGGATGCCGCCGCGGACGACGTACTCCTCATAGATCCGCCGCTCGTACTCGTCGAACGCCGGCTCGGGCTGGCCGAGGATCGAAAGGTCGGCGTCGCTGATGACCCACGCGTCCGGACCCCCGACGACGGAATCGTGGCGTGTCGCGAGGACGAGGACACGCACACGGGCACCGAACGACGTTGAGAGGCGGGCGTTCTTCGCGGCTGCTACGGCGAGCGCCGCGCTCTCCTCTTCGGTCTTCGCCGCGTCGTGGAACCAGAACGTGTACTCGACGACTTCCGGATTGATCGCATAGGATGCGATCCGATCGAACTCACGGAGACCGTGGTCGATGTGCTCGAGCGTGTGATACGCCCGGTGCGGCTCGCCGTAGCGGCGGACAAGATCCTTGAAGACCGGACGCGGATCGCCGGCGGCTTCGAGCCGGGACCAGAGCGTGATCCAGCGGAGCTCAAGACGATGTTGCACGGTGGGCCTCCTTCAACTTCTCGAAGACGTATTCCGGGACGTAGCGCTTCACGACGTCCTCCCACCCTTCAGGTCCGATGAGTCCTTTGACCATGCTCGAACTCACGTCGGCGATGCCGCGGGGCGGCATGAGGAACACCGTCGAGATCCGGTCGTTCTGGTCGCCGTTGATGTTCCTCATCGCGCGTTCGTACCCGAAGTCGCTCTCGTTCCGGATGCCGCGAAGAATAAACTGCGCGCCCAGGAGGTCCGCATACGCGATGAGAAACTGATTCGTGAAGCCGGTCACCACGACATTGCTGAATTGGCGCGTGAATTGCGCGAGCATGTCGATCCGCTCTTGAACGGTGAACATGCAGCGCTTTTCGGGATTCACGCCGATTGCGACCGTCAAATGGTCGAAGAGGCGCGCGCCCTGTCTGATCATCCAGAGGTGCCCGTTCGTCGGCGGATCAAACGACCCGGCGTACACGGCCGTGTTTTCTGCCATGGCGTCCACTCCGATCTGTTGGAAAAGTGCGCGAATGACGGGGGCAATAGACCACAAATTTGGCGATTTGGCAAGCCCGCTTCCTTCTCGCAAAAAAAGAAAACGCCGCGGTCGTGGGAGACCTGCGGCGGTGGCGGCGGCGATGACGGTCGGCCTAGTTGAGGAACATCGTCGACGGGACGTTCATGAGCACGTAACTCGTGTCCATGACGTCCGTCAGCGGGTACGTCGTGTGAGTGGGCGGCGGCGGCGCCGAACGCTGCCGTGCCGCTTGGCGGCGGCGCGTACGCGCGCGATCGGCCTCGTCACTCATCTCTCTGGGCGTTAGAAGATGCAGGCGACGGCGATTTGACCTTTTCATGGTTCCTCCTGATGGGATCGGAGATTGATGAAGTTGCGGATTGCTCTGAACGGAACGCGGAATTGAGTCACACGTTCCCATTCAAGAGACCGCCGAATATAGCACAATCAAGCAAACTTGTCAAGTCTGATTTGATTCACTTTCTCTTAATAATCTTCTCGGTTTTTCAGCCCCATCTATCCAACAAACTTGACATATTCAATAAAATAGAGTATAAACCCCATCCAGTCCTTTCACAGTCTGAACTTCAGAAAGCTGACGCTTTTCCGGTTCCCTCGTGAACAGCGCCGTGACGACCTTTTCAGGTCCGCACCGCGCTGTTCACATCGAACACAAGGCCAAAACATCTCACCAAGAGGAGAGCGAACATGAATCAAAAGAAAGAAGGATACCGCGCGGCGCTGGGTCGGCTTCCGATCGAGAACCCGACGGAAGATGACATGGCGGCGCTTTGCCCGCACCTCACGAGGGAGCAGGCGATCGCGGCGTTTACGGGCGGCGAGAAAGGTTATATGGCCTGTCCTCCGCTCCGGATCCGTGGAGCGTTTCAGATCGTTTCGTTCACCGACGCGTTCATCGATCCGTTGCACGAGTCCGGTCCGCAGCCATATCCCCCGCAACTGACATACCTTTTCGCCAGCCGGACGCCCCGGTCATACGCAGATGGACAGTCCCATGGCAACACCTGTACCGGCTACAAGCACATGGCTGAGGCGATCGCGTATGCCGAGCGCGTCTGGGACGATGAGCTCATCATCGATGCATGGACGGACGTGAGCGAGTTCATCATCCAGGATCCTACCGACCTCACTCCGAGCGGCTATCCGAAAACGAAGGCGATGCTATACGTCTGCTTCGACCGCAAACTGGGTGACCTCCTCGACAGTCCCACCCAACCGCTATCGATACTCATCGACGAGGCGGTCACCGAAATGACGCTCGACAAACACGTTCATTACGAGTTGAAGGGTTATCGAGGGGGCGGCACGGAGTTCAACTGTGCGCACTGCGGTGGAGGTCTGGGTCTCTCCAGTTGCTACGGATGCGGCCTCCGGTACACGGACAATAAGACTCGCGGCAGCACGGATATCCCGCTGACTCGAAAAATGGTGGATTTCCTGCAGGCGAACGGCCACGTGTTCGGCCAGGAACCCGAAATCGCATGGCACATCGAAGCCCAACGGCACGAAGAAAGGCTCCGCAGGATCGCGGAACGCCAACAGCGCGCGGCACACTCCGCCTGAAGTTCAGACAACCAGCGAATCGAGAGTGTGCGTAGAGCAATCTGCGCACACTCAATTTTTTTAGCCCTCCTCTGGACTCCCTCTCTCTCCGTGTTATCCTTCCCCCATCATTTCAATCCCTCACTTTTTTCTATGGACACCGCAATCATCGAGAAAACCGTTACGCCGACGGGGTGTTGCGAGCCGTTTGATCCCGAGCCGTGGCAGGAGAAGGAGGTCACGTGGACGAACAAGATGTTCGTGAAAGACCATGTGACGAGCTTCTTCCATATCCCGCTCAACATGGGCGCGGTCATGACGAAGAACATGGCGCTCATCAAGAAGGCCGGCGCTGAGGCCGCGCCGCAGATCATGCTTTCGGACGAAACGTCGCCGTGGGGCGCGGACGTCTACATCGACGTGAAGGTGACGGTCCCGGACGCGAAGATGGCGACGCTCTCGGGGACGTTCCTCACGAAGGTCTACGAAGGCGAGTATAAGAATGTCGGAACGTGGATCAACGAGATGACCGCGTACGTCGCGTCCAAAGGGAAGACGGCGAAGAAGATCTACGTCTGGTACACGACGTGCCCGAAGTGCGCGAAGGCGTACGGGAAGAACGACGTCGTGTTGTTCGCGCAGGTCGGATAGGCAGGGACGACAGGCAGAGATAACCATGTAGCCATATCGCCATGAAACCATCCTTCGATCTGAAGGATGGTTTCATGGCGATATGGCTACATGGCTGCGGAGCCCGATCTTTACGCGCATCCCGTTCCCTGTTACGGTCTCCCGCGCAAACAGGGTGATCCGGAACGGACATTCGAAAGGAAGGACCAGATGGAGGATCAACACGGAACCGACAGGGACCCCAGATTCGACGGCATTGCGCCGATCGACTACCGCTATGCGGATCCGGAGGTCGCCACATACCTTTCCGAGCGCGCATTCATCGGCTACAAGCTCCGCGTGGAACTCGCGCTCATCCGGGCGCTCGCGAATCGCGGGATCTGCCCGCAAGCGGCCGCTGCGGAAATCGAGGCGGCGTGCAGGAGCGTGACGGTCGAGGAGGTCTACGCGGAAGAAGACCGGATCAAGCACGACATCCGCGCGCTCGTGAACTGCATCCGCAATCGCGTGAGCGACGCCGCGAAGCCGTTCGTCCACATGACGGCAACGTCGTACGACATCGTCGACACGGCGAACGCCCTGCGCTACACGGAGGCGGTCCAGCGCGCGCTCATTCCGGCGCTCGAAGCGCTGGGAGCCGTTCTGAACGAGATCGCACATCGGGAGGCTGACACGGTGCAGGTCGGACGGACGCACGGCCAGCACGCCGTCCCGATCACGTTCGGCTTCGCGATCGCCGGATACGCCTGCCGCCTCGGCGAAAGCATCGGCGTGCTGCATGCGTACGCAACAAGGCTGCCGGGCAAATTCTCCGGAGCCGTCGGCGCATACAATGCCTCGTCGCTCTTTTTCGACGATCCCGAAGCGTTCGAGCGGGACGTGCTCGCCGAGCTCGGCCTTCGGCCCGCGCGGCACTCCACGCAGATCGTGCCGCCCGAGGTGCTCATCCGGCTCATGGCGGAAGTCACGATCGCGGCCGGCATCCTCGCGAATCTCGCGGACGACATGCGCCACCTCCAGCGGACGGAAATCGGGGAAGTCGGCGAAGCGTTCGGCGCCGATCAGGTCGGGTCGTCGACGATGCCGCAGAAACGGAACCCGATCAACTTCGAGAACGTGAAGAGCATGTGGCGGATCGTCGTCGGCCGCATCATGACGGTCTTCATGGACCAGATCAGCGAGCACCAGCGCGATTTGACGAATTCCTCATCCGGACGAACGTACGGAGAAACGATCGCATACGTCATCTCCATGGCGAAACGGCTCACGAGGACGATGCGCAAACTCACCGTCGACCGCGACAGCCTTGAACGGAACCTCGCGATGCAGCAAGGGCTCGTCGTTGCCGAGCCGCTCTACATCATCCTCGCCGCGTTCGGCCATCCCGATGCGCACGAGAAAGTGCGGACGCTCACGCTCCTGGCCCAGCGCATGCGGCGGCCGCTCGAAGACGTCGCGCTCGAAGACGAGGAGCTGCGCCCCTACATCGAACGGATGACGCCGCGCCAACGGAAGATCCTCTCGGATCCCTCCACCTACACCGGCATCGCCGCGGAAAAAGCGCGCAGGATCACCAACCCGCGGCTGTAAATCGACCCGCGTCCCCCTCCTCACCTCACCCCTCAAGGGAGAGGAACGGCGTCCAGCCAATACTGGACGCCGTTTTTCTTTTAGCTTCCCCTTGCCGGATACCCCGAAAACAGCTATCCTTTCGGCGCGATTGGAAGCTTAGGACCGTCCTTTCACTTATGAAGTTCCCATTCCACGCTCATTGAGCGATCGACGAGGAGCAACGCCATGGCATATCAGCGGAAGTTCCAGAAGAAACGGCTCTCTTTCATCTCAGTACTCGCCGCAGTCATCTGTTTCGGGTGCGGAGATACCACCAAGGTGCACAACGGACCCCGACAGACTGCCGGAACGGCCGGCACGGACACCGGAACGGTGACCGGCGGCTCGGAGACGGGCGTCGCCGCGACCGGAGGAAGCACGTCGGACAACGGCGGCGAACCCGGCACGGACACCGGAGGAGAACCCGGCTCGGAAACCGGCGGATCCGGAGGCGACACGGGCCAGCCCCCGGACAACGGAGGAGCATCCGGACTCGGCGGATCAAACTCCGGCGATACCGGCGGATCAACCTCCAACGGCACCGGCGGATCACCGTCCACCACCGACACCGGTGGGACGACAGGATCATCAACCGGCGGATCAACATCGACGACCGACACCGGAGGCACGGCGGTCGCGACCGCCGGTGCCGGAGGATCGACCTCGGCATCAACCGGCGGATCAACGTCCGGCGAGACCGGAGGATCCACGTCAACGACTGACACCGGCGGATCATCGTCCGGCGACCTTGGCGGATCGCCATCCTCGTCAGCAGGCGGATCTCCGACGACGGGAAATGGAGGATCAGTATCGACGACCGATACCGGCGGCACGACTGGAACGTCGGCGGGTGGATCGACATCGACGGGCAGCGGAGGATCTCCGTCAACCGCCGATACCGGAGGATCAACTTCCGGCGTGCTCGGCGGATCTCCATCATCGACGAACGGCGGATCTCCATCGGCGAACAACGGAGGCACGGCGGTCGCGACCGCAGGTGCCGGAGGGTCTCCATCAACCGACACGGGCGGACACAGCTCGAGCGCGCTTGGCGGAACACCGTCGTCATCGAACGGCGGATCGACCTCCACCGGAACCGGCGGCGCGCACGTTTGCTCCAGAGGCGGAACGTCGTCCATCACAACCGGCGGAACGCACTCGTGCTCCGGTGGCGGCAAGCCCTCGACGGATGGCGGCGGATCGTGCCCGTGGGGCGCAACGGATGGCGGATGCAAGACCCCGAAGAAGGTCTGCGCCTGCCACAGCCACGCATGCGCGATCATCGGCGACGCGGTTCATTGCTGGGGGAAGAACGACAGCAACTGTCTTGGTCTCGGATCCGATGTCCCCTGGACGTTGGTCCCGACTCCGGTCCCCGGACTCGAATCCGGAGCCGTCGACTTCATGCCCGATGCGGGCGGCGTGTGCGTGCTCCTGGGCGACAACACCGTCTTCTGCATCCCGGATGACGATGGGCCTCCCCCGCTCGTCCCGCCAAGTTCCGTTCCGGGCATCGACCCGTCGGACGTGGACCACATCACCGGCGGATTCGGATTCGCCTGCGCGAAGCTCGTCTCCGGACCGATCAAGTGCTGGGGAACCAACGTCGTCGGCCAGCTCGGCAACGGGACGACCACGCCCAGCGACGTCCCCGTCGACGTCACGCCTCCCGGCAATTGAGCGTCACACCTCGTGCGTGAGCATCGTCGAGCACAGGCTCGATGATCTCCCATCCCTTTCACCACGCGGCTCGCCGCGGATCCTCCCACAGGATCCGCAGCGAGCCGCTCTTTTTTTGCGGACGAGCAACTTATTTTTTCACTTTCCCGAGGAGTCTGCGACGAGGGATCCCTTAGAAGCAGGCCGGAGGTAAGGAGGAACCTCATGAGTGAGCATCCCAAAAACGAGAAAGGTCACACCATGTTGGATTTTGCTTCCTGATGATGTTCTCCTTCTTCTCACGCCGCCATCCCTTGATTTGGTATTCACGGGCCCGCGCCTCGTCGAGCGCGGCAAATTTCTCGTAATAGACGAGCTTGTGGCATCGGTATTTGGAGGAGAACCCCGGCAAGGTATTTGCCTTATGCATCCGGACTCGTCCTTCGATGTCGGTCGTTGAACCGACATAGATGGTGCCGGAGATGCTCGCCATGATGTACACGTAAGCTTCTTCGATGGGCATATACCCATTCAGTGATGCATTCAGAGGATGCTGTCAACGGACGAGAATATCGCTCTCTTCAGCGATCTTTCTATTCTGTGGATTTCTTCTTTGTCCCCAGCCTGCTTCAAAGGGATCCCTCCGACCCCGTCGGACGGGGTCGTTCGGGAAAGTGAAAAAAAGTGGTCGTCTCAACTTCCAAACCCCCTCAGCTTCTCAGCTTCTCAACCTCTCAGCCTCCCGCTTGACCTCCTCCTCTGGCAGGAGTAATCCTTAAGCCACGCACCCTCACAAGGAGAGACGCATGGACCATGTCATCGCGCTGAAGGGCACGCCGTCGGAAAAGAAAGTCGGTCCGTCCTACCAAATGCTCATCCCGTTCGTGGGCGCAACGCCGAATCCGGATTCCGAGATGGGCATCGGCCTGATGTTTCCCGAAGGAACGGTCATCAGATTCTTTTGGGGGATGGGCGATCCGCACCTCCTCATCCGTTCCTGGTATGGGATGCAGTTCCTCCAGCGAATCCAAGAGGTCAATCCCGGAATACTCTCGGCATGCTGGTATGCCGCGGATCGGAAGCTCTCGATCGAGGATGACGACGATTATGATCTCACTCCGCTCGAATTGACGCTGGGACGAGCGCAGATCCAACCGATGCGCGACGAAATCCTCGCCATGACTCCGGATCCCGATACGCTCGACCGGATGATCACGACGTTTCGCGATGCGCGCATCGCCATTGACGCGGACGAGATCAACCTCGAACTCAAAGCCGGCCGGATCACAAAGACGCCCGTCATCGATTCATTCCTCGGCGAAGCGGAAGAAGCCGCGAAACAGCATGAGCGGCGCATGGCGGCGATCTTCGGCCGCGATACTCCTCCCTGACGCCCTCTCCCCGCGTCCTCCTCCAAAACGGCCCGCAACGGATCCTCACGATCCAGAGCGGGCCTCTTGTTTAGTCATCAAGTCATCCAGTCATCGAGTCATCTAGCTCTCTACTCGATGACTTGATGACTGGATGACTTGATGACTCTCCCTGCGCTTGACATTCCTCCCATTCCAACGTTCAATCCTCCCGCGTCCTTTCACCCTTGAAGAAGAGGTGCCACATGAAGCCGACACGTTCCATCTACTGCGTCTGCGGATCGCCGTTCTCGGGAAAATCAACGGCCGCAAACGAACTTGCCCGACGACTCGGCGGCACCGTCGTCACGGCCGAAGAGATCGGCCGGATCGCCCTCATCCAAAAACCGCACGTCCTCGACGCGCCGGACGAAGAGCCGACGGCCGCCAAAGCGCCGGAGGCGGAACCCGACGACGCGGACGCCGACGAGGCGTCTGCCGAAGATGCGGAAGCGGACAACAATGAAGGCGAAACGGATTTCGACGATGAGGATCAGGTCGTCGCATGGTGCGACGACACGAACGACCGCCTCCCCTATCCGGAAGCGGCGCGCGTGGACTGCGAACGTCCAAAGGCGTTCCTGCACGCCCTCAGTGGACTGCTCCGGCGCCAAGGCCGCCATGGCCCGATGATCATCGACGGGATCCGCGGACGCGGGACGCTCCGTCTCCTCAAGGAAAACGGCGCGCCGGTGCACATCGTCTCCATCCTGACGCCGTACGGACTTCGGGAGTCCCTGTTCAACGCGCACGGCGGTACGGCGCTCGCGAACGCCAGTACCGGCAAGCAAAACGGAACACCGTACGCGCAGATCGCCGAGTACGCGATCGAGAGCGATCAGGTCCTCCTCCCGCTCGAAGCCGACGTCTGGATCCCGAACGATGGGACGCTTGCGGAATTCCGCAAGCGCTTCGCGACCGCCATCCACAAGAACGGCCGCATCACGCCGCTCGCGATCACATCTTGCGTCCTCTGTGGAAACGCCGCGAATCCGGACCATGGCTTCATCACCGACGCTCCGCTCTGCACGCCCTGCGCGGAGGAACACGTCCGGCAAATTGCCTGCGGCACCTGCGGCAACGTCCGCGACATCTGTGACCGCGACGCGCAGAACAAGCCGAGGTGCAGTCCGTGCTCGATCGCGAACGCGAAAGAACCCAAATGCGCGGACTGCGGAACCCCGTTCACGGGAAAAAAGTATTTCTCGCGAAAACGACAGGGCGCAATCTGCGAGCACTGCTACGAGACCTGCAAAGATGACGAGACGGATTTCGAGCAGTGCAATTTCTGCGGCTCCTACGAGTACAAGATCGTACGGCGCGGAGGCGGACTCATGTGCTCCAACTGCCACATCCCGCGTTGGCGACAACGCTTCACTCAAAAGGCGTTGACGCGTCCGTGATCCCCACCGGCACCTCTCTTCTTCTCCCCAAACCTCCGGCGCAAGGCGCTCCGGGGGTTCTTCTTTTTGACGCGACACGGCAGGCCGAAAAAACAATCAAGCAATCCAACAATCAAACAATCCTCCCATCTGACCGGATTGTTTGATTGTTGGATTGCTTGATTGTTGTCGCTCCCGATCTCTGACTGGACGTCCCCGCCGGTCCGGAGTACGGTTCCCTCATATGGAATTCCTCTATTACGTGATCGCCTTCGCGGTCCTCATCATCCTCATTTCAATCAAGCAGATCGACCAGTACGAGCGCGGCGTGCGCTTTGCGCTCGGCAAGTTCACGAAGCTCGCGGACCCGGGCTGGACGCTCGTGTTCCCGATCTTCCAATCGATGCGGAAGGTCGACATCCGCACGAAGGCCGTTGACGTGGCGGACCAGGAGGCAATCACGCGCGACAACGTGAGCTGCAAAATCAACGCCGTCCTCTACTACCGCGTCATCGACTCGGGGAAGGCCGTGCTCGAAGTCGAGAACTTCTTTTACGCCGTGAACCAGCTCGCGCAGACGACGATGCGGAACGTCGTCGGCCAGCTCCTCCTCGACGAACTCCTCTCCCAGCGCGACCAGGCATCCGTACGCATCCGCGACATCATTGAGAAGGACGCGCTGAACTGGGGCCTCGACATCCTCGCCGTCGAACTGAAAGACATCACGCTCCCGGACAACATGAAGCGGACCATCGCGAAGCAGGCCGAAGCCGAACGCGAGCGCCGCGCGGTCATCATCAGCTCCGAGGGCGAGGTCATCGCCGCCGAAAACCTCCGCAAAGCCGCGGACATCCTCTCGGCCGCCCCGGGCGCGCTCCACCTCCGCACGCTGAACTCGATCAACGACATCTCGTCCGACCAGTCGAACACGGTCGTCTTCGCCGTGCCGCTTGAGATCCTGCGGGCGTTCGAACGGAGCGGGAGGAAGGATGGGGCCGTGTAACAATCAAGCAATCCAACAATCAAACAATCCGGTCAGCTGATCGGATTGTTTGATTGTTGGATTGCTTGATTGTTTAAAGGCCTGTACGCTCTTCTCACTATGCTCCCCCGCTGGACGCGACTCTCGCGCAAACGCGTCATCTCAACGAAATTCCGCGATATCTACCATGATCAATTTCGCCTGCCGAATGGATTCGAGGGCGAATATCTGTTCATCGCAAAAGCGCACAGCGCGATGATCATTCCGGTCAGGGATGACGGGAAGATCATCCTCCTGAATCAATATCGCTACCTCTTCGATCGCGAGAGCATTGAGTTCCCAAGCGGCGGCGCAAAGCGCGAACCCGACGGCGAAGGCGGCTGGCGGAACGTCGGAACGCCGGAGGAGCTGGCGCGCGCCGAACTCGCGGAGGAAGCGGGAATGGCGGGCGACCTCGAGCACGTCGGCACCTATGCGCCATTGAACGGCGATACGGACGAAATCTCGCATGTCTTCATCGCGCGGAACCTGCACACCACGGAACAGCACATGGACGAGACCGAGGAATTCGAAACGCTCTCCATGACGCCGGACGAAATCGATACAGCCATCGCGGACGGGAGAATCTGGGACGGCATGTCAATCACGTCGTGGGCGTTCGCGCGAGGGAAGATTGTGGGGAAGGAATGATTTTCATCGCGATGGAAGCACCTGCCGAAAAGCGGGTGCGTTTTGTTTTGGGTCCGTAAGTCCGTAGGTCGGACATTCAGACCTACGCACCTACGCACCTACGCACCTGTTCTACCTTGACCTCTCCCCTCCATCCCGCTACAACACCCGCGGCACGTTACGCACCCGCCAATACGCTGAACAAACGGAGTGATGCATGGAGCATGTGGTCATTCACGGAAAACCGGTTCGTTTGGGTCCAAGGGAGAAATCAACTGCGCGAAAAATCCGCGCCGCTGGATACGTCTTCCTCGCCGTCATCGCCGTCATCCTCCTCATGAAGTACGGGATCGATGAGCATCGCGCGGCCGAACGCGCGAACGCCACTCACGCGCCATGACGGCACGACGCCCTTCCTCGCCTGCGCGCGCTCTTCGTTGAGCGCGCGCTCTTCTTTTTCAAGGTGCGTATGTGCGTAGGTGCGTAAGTGCGTAGGTCCGAACGTCTGACCTACGCACTTACGCACCTACGCACTTCCCCATCGCTTGCCCTCCCTCCCAATCCTTGTTATGTTCACTCTAGATATGGAACCGTCATCCAAAACCCGCCTCATCGTTCTCGTCCTCCTCATCCTCGCGCTCGCCGCCGCGGCAATCGTCGCGGTGAGATACGCGTTGACGCCGGCGCCATCGTCACCGCCGGTCGGCGGGTCCATGCCGCCGCCGGTCGTCACGCCGACACCGACGTCAACGGCGCCGACATTCTCGATGGTCGGCCCGGGGTCCGCACCGGGAACATCCTCCTTTGAATTCACCGGAAAACCCGCGTTTAGCTTCTCTGCGTCCGGGACGATCATCGGCACGGACGGATCGGCCGGAAACGCGCTCGGCGTGATCGACCTCGGCACGGCCGTCGTGAATCCGGGAACGAAGTTCGCGCCGGGGCGCACGCTTGAAATCTACCTCGTCGCGAAGGATGATCCGCGGATGAGCGGATGCTATTTCTCGGGGACGGGATGGGAGAACGGCATCTCGCCGAACAAGAGCAACGCGACGATCAATAATCAGACGTTCTGCGTCACGACGACGACGGATGCCGGTGCCGGAAACCGGTACAACGTAAAAGCATACGCGCTGACCGTCGGCGATGAAACGGTCGTCTTCCAGTTCGTCGTCCACTCCGTGGTCTGTGAGAACTACCCGAACCCCGCCGCGCAGTGTTTTGACTACAACGAGGCACGGGACATGAGCGGGTTTGAGGGGATCGTGAAGATGCTTACGCTTCAGTAAAACAATGTTTTCCCCATCGCAAAACACTCTCCGTTGAGGAGCGTGTTTTTCGATGGGGGCATCATCGACGATGGATGTTCCGACCCGTCTTGCCCATTCCTCAATCTTCTGCGTATGATGTGAATAGACGCCACCTCGCCTCACCCATATGAAAAACTACAGTGCAAATAACGTTGATGCGTACATTGCGAGCTCAGACAGAGCAGCCCGTCCGAAACTCAAAGAGATCCGGAGCATCATCACATCGACGATTCCAAACGCGGAAGAAGGGATCAGTTGGGGCATTCCATTCTACAAATATCACGGTGTTCTTGCCGGATTTGCCGCGTTCAAGAACCACGTGAGTTTTGGCTTGGCGTTCGCACTCCAAAAGAAAGACCGCGACATGCTTGAACGAAAGGGGTACGCGACCGGAAGTAAAACCATCCAAATCAGGTTCGACCAAAAAGCGCCGGCAACGGTGATACGACGAATTCTCAAGGCAAAAGCAAAAATGAATGAAGCCAAACGAGCGATGAAATGAACGGGTGATAAATGACGGCATCAAGGATGCCCGGAATAACTGGATAAAACAACGCGGTATCCCCGCATACGGGCGGGTCTTACCGAACGCTTGACGCGCATCCCGTTTTCCGGTAATGAACCTGCAGGCGAAAGGAGGCTCGCATGCTCACCCTCGTCATTGGACCGATCAAACAGAAGGCCGCAAAACAAATCGACGACGGGCCTCCCTTTCAGGGGTTTCCGATCGTCGCCGTTCGCGGCGAGGAAGTCATTCCACTCGGCCGCTGCAGACCGCTCGGTCCGCAGAAGGTCGACGATGTGGAGATCGTCGTCGCATTCTCACCAAGCAGGAAGATGGTACGACTCCGCCTTTCACCCAAGCTCCGCGCGGCAATCGTCCATTTCCTGAACACGCACTATCCAAAACCGAAACGCCGGTTCAACTGTCTCGATTTCGTGAATCACGTCTCCGGGATCCCGCGGCATCGCGTCCGATGGCTCTGCGGATTCTACCGTCTTCGGCATCTTCCCCGCCGGCTCAAGGCCGGACAGATCGTCTTCCTCATGCGTCGCGATGACCGGCGACAACCGTCCTTCCGCGATGCCTCGGTCTGCCTCGGCTACGGCCGCTTCCTCTCCATATGCGGAAGAGGCGGAGACCTCGCGTGCATGACGATTAAGGACATGATCGCCTGGCACGGGGCGAATCACGCGGTCCTCGCCGTTCCGAAAAAGCGGCATCTCTACATGGACGTGACGCCTCGCCAGATGCTGACGGGGCGACGATAAATTCGCGGCAGAGCCGCGGGGGTAATCATCCGGATCGAATGCTCGCGACAAGGGCTTGCGTGAATGCCCGTCACTTCACTCGGCGGTCAGGAATACTTCCTGGCCGCTTTTGATTTGAACATCAGCTTTCATTCATTCCCAACGGCTATAACAGTCTCTTTCTCGAAAATGCATACCCCGATCCTGTTTTGAGAAAATGTTCAAATTCTTCAGCGCGTTTTTTAGACGGAAATCCGGCGAACCATATCAGCTTCCATGGTCGATATTTTGACGTATATGGAGATCCGCCTTCATTGTGGATGTGGATTCGTCTCTTCAGGTTAGACGTAGAACCGAAGTAGTAGCTTCCATCGACGCAGCTCTGGATGATGTAGGCGACGTGCATAGGATACATTCAGTCTCATCATCCGATCGTATCGTCAAGAGCAAATTCTTTACTAAACAAAGCCCCCCT
The DNA here is from genome assembly GCA_963835915.1 of Candidatus Uhrbacteria bacterium. Lineage (GTDB taxonomy): Bacteria > Patescibacteriota > Patescibacteriia > 2-12-FULL-60-25 > 2-12-FULL-60-25 > 2-12-FULL-60-25. Next base: position 87,009 of record CAWIHE010000002.1, on the reverse strand, counting down.
TCGCTCACCCGGGCGCTCGCTGCGCGAGCTACGGGTGAGCTTCGGGGGGCATCCCCCTCCCTCTCAACACGATGGACGTGCTGCGTTGGATGGGGACCTGGTCCCCCAAAGCGACGCGTCAGCGTCGCGACGGGGGATGGGGTGGGTTCGTTGACGACTTTAGAACTCTGGACTGGCCGACGACCTGTCAGGAGCTCTGTATTTTTCCTTCTGTGGGAATGAGGATCGCACCTTTGACAAGAACGCTCATGAACCCATCTTGATTATTTGGCCGATTCTTGATATATTCGAATTCATTTTATGGAAATCGTCATCGCAGGAATGAACCCCGAGCCAATGCCATTTGAATTTGTTGAACGGAAAGGCCAGGGGCATCCCGACACCTTGGCCGACGGACTGGCGGAATATCTTTCCGCCAAATATTCCGAGTATACGAAACGAAGGTTCGGCGCGGTCCTGCATCATAATTTTGATAAAATCGGTCTCTTGGGCGGTGCGTCGAGCGTGACGTTTGGAAAGGGGAGGCTCACGAAGCCCGTTCGAGTTCTCCTCAATGGCCGCGCGTCGACCACATTCGGAACGAGATCGATCCCGGTAGAGAAACTGCTCAAACGATGGACGAAAGAATTTATGAAGCACAAACTGCCTCGCCTTCGGGTGAATCGCGACATCATTTTTTAATATAATCTCAGCACGCAAAGCAGTCCCGGAAAAACCCTTGCGCATCAATCGGATGCAAGTGCACGCGGTCATTGGTTTGAACCAAGAGGTCTGGGCGATATTCCGGAACTCAAGCGTTTGCTCGCGAACGATACTTCCATCGGGGTCGGCTACGCCCCCCACTCAACCCTCGAACGATTCATTTTGGACATCGAACGGACACTCACTTCCGACCGCTTTCAGAAGCGGCATCCCTGGATCGGCACCGACATCAAACTGATGGGGTATCGAAAGGGCGGACACTACGCCATAACGCTGTGCGTTCCCCAGATCGCGGATAGCGTCTTCTCTGAAAGGGCGTACGTTCGCAACCTTGAAACGGCGCGTATGGAGATACGGCGCATTGCGAAAAAATTCGGCATCACGAATCCGGGCATCTCGATCAATACGCGGGATGACGCGAAGAAGGGCGAATATTATCTCACGGCCATCGGATCTTCCATCGAAAGCGGCGATGAGGGGTTGGTGGGCCGCGGAAATCGGATCAATGGCGTAATCTCCCCGTTCCAGCCGATGAGCATGGAAGGCGCCGCCGGAAAGAATCCGGTTTATCACATCGGAAAGCTGTATTACCTCTGTGCAAGCCGGATCGCGCAACGCATCCATCAGACGTTCAACATCCCAAATCGGGTCGGAATGGTAAGCCAAAGCGGCAGAGCGTTGCTGGATCCATGGGTTATTGCCGTTACCGTTCCCCGATCATTCAAGCGCAAACTCGAACTTGAGGCGCTTGTCAGGAAAGAGATCAAAAAAATTCCATCCATTACCACATCATTGATCAAGCGGAAGATACGAATCTGTTAACGCTATGGGAATAATTTTTTTATCCGGCGGTGGAGATGCCGAAGACAGCACGGAGATTGATCGCGTATTCGTCCAACGTCTTCCCGGGCCCCGCATCCTCTATATTCCGGTCGGACTCATCCGCGGGTATGCCGGTTATGACGGCTGCTTTGAGTGGCTGCACGCCACGCTGGCGCGCCACGCGGCCGTCCCGCTCACAATCCGTATGTGGGTGCATTTGGCACATAAGGCCGAACAGCTTTCAACGGAGAACTTTGACGGTGTGTACATTGGAGGCGCGAGCAGCACCTATCGGTTGATGCGCGAGCTGCGTCGTTTTAACATTGACGCGCCGCTGGCGGAATACATAAAGCACGGCGGAATCGTCTACGGGGGCAGCTCGGGTGCCGTTATCTTCGGCCAGCGAATTGACGTGACCGGGGACGAGAAACGCGGCCCGGCAGATTCGGACGCCCGAGGGCTCGGATTTTTGGGAGGCTATTCCATTTTTTGCCATTTTGATGCAAGCTATGCCGAACGCCTGTCGTCCGCCGCCTGCCAATGGAATACGAAAATTGCGGCAATATCTGAAAAAACGGGCCTTCTGTGGGACTCTGAAGTGAATGACTTTATCCGATCAACGGGAGAACGCCGCATACAGGTCTTCGAACCCAAAACGACATCAACAGCCGACCCATGAAATACGCAGAAGATGAGAAAAAAATAATCACCGCGCGCGCAAGCGACTTTGCGCAGTGGTACCAGGACGTCATCGAGGCGGCCGACTTGGCCGAGCACGGGGTCGTCCGCGGCTCGATGATCATCAAGCCGTACGGGTATGCGATTTGGGAAAACATTCAACGCGATCTGGATGAACGGATCAAAAAACGAGGCGTGGAAAACGCGTATTTCCCCCTTCTCATCCCCGAAAAATTCCTCAAAAAGGAAGCGGAGCACGTTGAAGGTTTTTCCCCCGAAGTCGCCGTTGTCACCTATGCGGGCGGCGAAAAACTTCAGGAGGCCCTGGTCATCCGTCCCACGTCCGAAACGATCATCTACGATGCATTTTCGCGCTGGATCCATTCGCATCGCGACCTCCCTATCTTGATCAACCAGTGGGCGAACGTGGTCCGCTGGGAGATGCGTCCGCGGCTGTTTCTTCGGACAACCGAATTCTTATGGCAGGAAGGCCATACCGCGCACGGCTCCGCCGATGAAGCCGATGAACGTGCTCGGATGATGCTGCAGATGTATGCGGATTTCGCCAAGGACGTCCTGGCCATTCCGGTGATTCCAGGAGTGAAGAGCAAATCGGAAACATTCGCGGGAGCCTTCCGCACGTACACCGCCGAAGCCATGATGCAGGACGGCAAAGCCCTCCAATTCGCCACCTCGCACAATCTGGGGCAAAATTTTGCAAAGGCGTTCGATCTCTCGTTTACGAATGAGCAGAACACCACGGATTTTGTCTACCAGACGAGCTGGGGGTTGAGTACGCGCGTGATCGGAGGGCTCATCATGACGCACGGCGACGATACCGGCTTGGTGCTGCCGCCGAATATCGCCCCGCTCAAGGTTGTGATCGTGCCGATCTGGAAAGACGAAGAGACCAAATCCGTCACGCTGCAAAAAGCTCAAGGCCTGTGCGAGCGATTGAAGGCGGTAGGCTGTTCCGTAAAATACGATGCGCGCGATATCCGACCGGGAGAAAAATATTACGAATGGGAACGAAAAGGCGTCCCCTTGCGGATTGAAATCGGACCGCGCGACGTCCGGGAGGGCAACGTCGTGATCGTGCGGAGGGACACCGGTGAGCACTTGAGCATTCCGGATCACAAGGTTGAATCCGAGGTGATGAGCCTCCTTCAGGCCATCCAGAGCGCGTTGTACGAAAAAGCGGTTTGCTTCCGGGACGGCAGAATCGTCGAGGCTGATTCCTGGAAAGATTTCGTCGACGCGCTTGATGCGGGCAAATTCGTCCTCGCCCACTGGTGCGGAGAGGACGCAGTGGAAAAAAAGATCAAGGAAGAGACCAAAGCGACGATCCGCTGCCTTCCATTCGACCAGCCGGATACTCCGGGGACGTGCATCTACAGCAAAAAATCTTCAAAACAGCGCGTTATCTTTGCCCGTTCGTATTAGCGCTCGGCCAGCAGTTGCGCGTACACGGCGTGATGCCGTTCCAAGATGCGTCTTGCCTCATCCGCCCGTTCCTCGAAGTCGGGGGTGAGAGGCGCTCGCTGTTGCGCAAGGATGACTCCTTCCGTGAAGGACTTTGCATCGGGCGGATAGACGCCTTGGCCGTAAACGATCGCCCGGTCCCATTGTTCTTTATAGTAACCCACATTGGCAACGACAACGTGACAACCGCAGTCGCGTCCGAGTTCGAGTTGCCCGCTATGGGACCCCCATGTATAGGGCAACACGCACGTATGAGCGCGGCAAAATATTTCCGTCAGGTCGTCATTCGAGATTTCGGGTGCTGAAATCATCGTGACCCGCGGGTGTTGGATGATTTGCCAAAACCACAACTTCCGCGCATCAATGGCGGCGCCGTCCGAATCTTCATACAGGTTCAACGGCTTGAACACCACGATCAGTCTGACGTTGTTGAGTTCGCGGCACTGAAGGATGTTCACGATCGATTGGAGATATTCTTTGTTTTCCCGGAATTCACCGACGAGATACACGATTTCTTCTCTGCGTTTTTTTAAGGGATCGTAGAATCGCCGGACGTCTGCGGGCGAGGCCATATACCCGCACGGAATCACATCAATGCCGCTCGGATGGGGACCGAGCGTGGCTTCAATCCGTTCTTTGAACCCGCTCGTCAGGGTCAGAATTTTATCGGCAGTATGAAACAAGAGTTCCTGATATTTCCCTTGGCCGAAATTTTTTAGCCGCTGACTTTCAATACCGTGGCACGTCCATACGATTTTTTTCTTTTTCTTTTTGAAGTACGCGACGAGGTTCGAGAGATCCGCCAACGGAAGGCGATCGAATGAAAAATGGATATGCACCAGGTCATAACTTGCCGATGGGTGGTGCTGTTCAAGAAATGCTTCGCTGCTCGTCTCCCGACTCTGAAAATAATCCGTATCGGGATTGACGTATGCAATCTGTCCGGAATTCAATTTGCTCGTGTAGGGGTGGCGGGCGGGAAACGCGAGGATTCTGACCATATGGAATTCGCATAACCTACCATAGTGGACCGCGCTGTCAATAAAAAAAATACACCAAAATCCGACCCCTTACGGGTCGGATGTTGGTGGGGTGGCCAATGGGAATCGAACCCATGATAACGGGACCACAACCCGCTGTGTTGCCTCTACACCATGGCCACCATGGCTTGGCTGCGGACGCCTCCAATTTCCTTGGCGCGCCATCCGAGGCCCCGTCCGCGGGGCGAAGGATGGCGAGACTATAGCCGATTTTTAGGAATCTGGCAAGATCGGTAAGGTCCATCGGATGACATCCGTAAAACGGTGACGTCGCCCTACTTCCGCACCCGTTTTACTTTTGCCCCTTTCGGGGGCGCGTATTTCATCCTCGAATAATTCTCGTAGAGCGTTTCCCCGCGCGTGATTTTTCCCGTTTTTAGTTTGCGCGTTTCGCGGCAAATGGCGTTCGAGCGATAGTACGCCCTCTCGTTCATGTGGTAGATGAAGGCGTGATCGCGTTCGAAGACGTGGTACCGCAACGGATACTCGCGATCGGAACGGATCTCGCCGCAGAGATGGTCCTTCGTCAGCCAGACGAGCATCTGAAACGTATACGGCGTCGAGTTTTTGAATTGGAGATCGACGTAGTTGTAAAAAATCGTCGCCCCGGAGCCGAATGGGAGCACGCGGCCGGAATCGGGAAACGCGTCGAAGCTATGATGGAACCGCTCGGTCACGTTCATCGGGGAATGGAGCGTCATCCAGTGGAGGAGATTGGCGAGCTGGCAGAGCCCGCCGCCGACGCCGGCCTTGACGTCGCCGTTTTTAAGGAGCATCCCCTCGACATATCCTTTTCGCGCCGACGGCTTTCCGGTGAGCTTCCAGAAAGAGAACATCTCTCCCGGACGGATGAGAATGCCGTTGATCCGCTTTGCCGCGATGCGCAGGTTTTTGATCTTATTGTGCTGCAGCCGCATGTCCGCATCGCCCAACCGGCGCAAGAGAAGTGACGTATGGCGGAACAAACGGTACGGAAGCGGCTCGAATTCGATGCGCTTCGCAAAACGCACCTGGCGAAATGAAGAAACGACGTGACGTTTCGCCCGGTGTCCGGCAACGGCGACGCGATAGAGCATCGGATGGCGCTGTGAAAGCATGGCCACATGATACATCAACGGAGGTGTTTTGGTTTCAAAAAGAGAGTATCATTCACACGTAGCCGCTCGCGCGATGGTCCGTCGGCTTGGCACGAACGTGTCTTTTTCCACATCCAACCCTATTTCATCCGTATGTTCAACATCACGAGGCACGGCGTGTACCCCGTTGCCGCAGCCATCATCATCGCCGTCGCGTCCGTAGGCATCCAGGCCGTGACGGCCGCGTCCAAGCCCGCGGTCCTGCGCATCACGACCGCGAGCCTCCCGGCCTGGACATCGGGCGCGCCGGCCACGTTCAAACTGATCGCCATCGGGGGCACGCCTCCGCTCGTCTGGTCCGTGAAGAGCGGAAAACTGCCGGACGGATTTACGTTGAGCCCGGACGGCGTCATCTCGGGGACGAGCATCCTCCCCTCGGGCGTCACGAAAAAAGTCTTCGCTCCCTTCGTCGTCCAGGTGAAAGACAAGAAAAAGACCGTGAAGACCGCGAAGTTTTCCATCACGGTCAAGCCGGCCCCGCCGAGCATCGCCGTGACGAATCCTCCTGATCTGACCGTCGGCGAGTCGGCTGACGTGACGATCGCAACGGCGGCCGGCGGCATGCCGCCGTACCGGTTCGCAACCCAGGCCGCGAGCGGGCCGATGCCGTTCGGAATGCAGATCACGACCGTCGGATCGGAAGCGCACCTCACGGGCGCGCCGAAGGCCAAAGGGCACTTCGCCTTCCGCCTGTGCGTGACGGACGCGACGAAGACGGAAAAGTGCGGCGACGTCGCGTTCGACGTGAAAGACAAAGTCACGTCCGAAACGTGGCAGGGCACGATCACGACGACCAATCGCTGCAACTGCTCGAACGAAGAGAATGACGTCTGCTATCCCCAAGACGGGTACATGACCGGGCAGGTGACCTTCACGTTCACGATCCCGGAAACGATGGCCGAAGCCGTGAAGCATCAGAACAATCAAGAGTCCTATACCCACCGCGGAACGGGTACGGCGTCCGGATCCGAAACCGTCGCAGTGCAGCAAGCGGATGATGAACAAAGCCATTGTCATCTCGTCGGCGGAAGCAGCAGCAACGTTCCGATCGAGGTCACGATCAACAACAGCCAGGGAACGTGGTACTCCCGCGAATCGGCCGCGGTCGTCTTCATCACCGTCGCCGACGAATCGAGCGCCATCTACCCCGGCGGATGGGAGACGCCGACAAGCGACGGCGTGGGCGGACGAGGACTCGCCTTCCAGCTCCTCCTCCCCTCGCTCGAAGGCGACTCATTCTCGGGCCAGATCGAAAACATGCAGCCCGGCACCGGGACGTTCACGCTGACGAAGGTTCAATAATCGGCACTGATCCACTCATATGGCCGCCAACCCCACTCCGCCCGCGAACATCAACTTCTTCTGGCCGATCATGGCCATCGCCGCCCTCGCCGTCGGGACGGCGGCGATCATCCAACATGCGCCGCTCCCAACGACCACAGCGACCACGAAATCCAAGAAGCCAGTGCCGACCAAGCTCATCAATTCGAAGATCAAGTCCATCGTGACGCCCAAGTCTTCGCTCACGAGCAGCCTCTCGCCCGCCCGCGATCTCAAGGGGACCTGGTCCTCGTCGTTGTCGCGGAAGGGATTGCAGGTCTATGGGAAGCTCGCGACCGCCGGCGGAACGACGATGGTCTATGAAGACGGAGACATGGAACTCGTCATCGATTCCGTCACGAACAACGTCGCGCATGGAAAGATCCGCTATACGAACTTGTGCGCCACCGTCGAGGTGACGGTTCCGAATCTTCCGTCCATCAGCCGACAACAGTGCTCCGGCGATACGGGATATCAGCCGGTCGCGATCCGCGTGAGCTCAAGCGCGCTCGACTTCGGCACGATCACGACGTCGGGCGCCACGTTTACCATGAAAGGCAACTACACGACCGACCTCATGTCCGGAACCATGACGATGACCCTCCCCGCGTACGGAGTCCTCAAAGGAGAATTCCACCTGATGCGAAAATCATAACGAAGGTTCAATAAAACACCATTCACCCCATATGGCCAAAAACCTCAACCTCCACGCGAACATCAACAAGTTCTGGCCGGTCCTCGCCGTGGCGGCCGTTGCCATTGGGGCCGCGGCGGCCATCCAGAACGCGCCCTCGCTGCCGATCATGTTCCGGTTCGTCGACGATAAGATGAATTCCATCATCACGCCCAAGCCGCCGCTCATCGGCGGCCCGGCCGTCCGCGATCTCCGGGGGACCTGGGCGTCTGCGCTGTCGAAGAAGGGGATGCAGGTCTACGGGAAATTCACGACCGGCCCCGCCATCACGACGATCTACGAGGATGGGGACATGGAATTCGTCATCGATACCGTCACCGACAACACCGCATCGGGAAAAATCCGGTACACGAACATGTGCGCGACCTCCGTGACGACGGCTCCGAAGATCAAAGCCATTACGGTTAAAAAATGCTTTGACGATACGGGGTACCGGCCGATGACGATCCGCGTGAGCGGAGCCCAGCTCGACTTCGGCACCTTCGTGACGCAGGGCGTGACCTATGCCATGCGCGGCACGTATACGGAAGACATCATGACCGGTTCCATGACCGTGGACTACCCCGGGTACGGGACGATGAAAGGGGAATTCCACCTGATGCGAAAATCATAACGAAGGTTCAATAAAACACCATTCACCCCATATGGCCAATAACCTCAACCTCCACGCGAACATCAACAAGTTCTGGCCGGTCCTCGCCGTGGCGGCCGCCGCCGTCGGGGCCGCGGCGGTCTACCAGAGCATGCCGCCGAAGCCGATGCCGCCCAATGCCATCGACGATAAGATGAAGTCCATCGTCGTGCCCGCTCCGCTCATCGGCAGTCTCTCGCCCGCGCGCGACCTCCGGGGGACCTGGGTCTCATCGCTCTCGAAGAAAGGGATGCAGGTCTATGGGAAATTCACGACCGGTCCCGCGATCACGACGGTCAATGAAAACGGGGACATGGAACTCGTCATTGATTCCGTAAAAAACGGCATCGCGTCCGGAAAGATCCGGTACGTGAACATGTGCGCGACCGCCGTTGCGACGGCCCCGAAGATCCCTCCCATTACGACCAGCAACTGCTATCCCGATACGGGCTACCGGCCCATCACGATCCGCGTGAGCTCAAGCGCGCTCGACTTCGGCACCGTGACGACGGCAGGCGTTACGTACGCCATGCGCGGCACGTACACGACCGATATCATGAGCGGATCCATGAGCGTGAAGATGCCCGGGTACGGGGAGCTCAAAGGGGAATTCCACCTGATGCGGAAAGCGAAGTGAGTCGGGATTAAGCAGACAAACATCCCCCGGGTATCCGGGGGATTTGTTTATACGGAAGACGGATTGCGGATCTACTCCGCGGCAACATCCATTCTCGAACCGATACCCATCGACCGCCAGCGATCGATGTCATCCGCAGACGGCGATCGGAGGATCTCCTCTGACGGGAAGACCTCGGAGAAGTAGGCGTTCGGCTTGCTGAACTCCGATCCCTCGGTCTCCCCCTTTTTCAGCGCGGCGAAGAGACGGAAAAAACGTTTCTTTGCCGCCGAGTAGGCCGGCACGTCGCCCGACCAGTCGGCCTGCAACAGCCCGAGGTTTTTGAGGACGGTCACGTTGCAGAGCCCCACGAGGCTCTTCGGCTTCCAGACCTTCGCCTCCTCCATCTTTTTCCGTTCAATCGTCGCTTTCCGTTTGGCGCCGATCTCCTCCTTCCTTTTCCGCTTCCGTTCTTCCTCCGCTTCTCTCGCCTCCTGTTCCGCCTTCAGTCTCTCCGCCTCTGCCGTCTTTTCCATCAATGTCGCGACAGGGATAATCTTTTCCTGCGCCGCTTTCGCCCTCTTCTGATGCTCTTCGTCGGCCGCCGCGCGTGCCTCCTCATGACGCCGCCTGTCCTCATCGAGCTTCGCTTGCGCCTTAGCGATCCGGTCCTCCTCTTCCCGCCTTCGCTGTTCCTCGACGTCGGCGATGCGCCGATCCTCTTCTTCTTTCCGGGACTTCGATTTTGCAAAAACTTCCTGGATCTCCGCCTGCTTCCGTTCAAAGTCCGCGCGCTCGGCTTTGAAGTCCTTTTCCGTGAGCCCGGTGAGCGCCAAGAGGCGGTGCCGCTCGTCCTCGTCCAGCGAGTCCGTGATCGGCTGAAGCGCCGCGTACTTGTCCTCGAGGCTCGTCCGCTCGTGTGCCGGATGGCGAAGCGCCCGATCGTACGCATCCTGCACGTCCTCGGCCCAGAGGACGACGAGATGCGTTGGCGACCCCTCAAGCCGCCGACGCGCTTCCTCGATGATCTTGTTCTGCTTTTCGCGCGTCTCCCTGCTCACCTTGCGCTTGAACGTCTTCACCTGAAGCGGGATAACGTCGCCGGCCGCCGTCACCGTGATGTCGACGGATCCGCGATCGCGGCGCAGATCCTCGCGCGGCGTTCCGTGGCCGATGGACGCGAGATGCCCCGTATCGGCCGCATGGGTGAGACGGCGAAGCAGGTACATCTCCTCAATCTCGAATCTTTTCCCGCGCTGATCGTCAGGAATCCCATCGGCGATCTCCGCGAGTTCGCGGTCGAGCGCCTCGAGCGCGCCGCGGCGCTCCTCGTCGTCGGGGTTTCGCTCCGTCATGCGCGTCCGGAGGTCGTTCACGAGCACTTCGATGTCCGACCGCTCAATGGAAATCTTCTCGTCCAATCGGATCTCCGTGTTCCCGCCCAGCCCTAAGAGCCGCTGATAGTGTTCGAGCGCGGCACTCTCGGCGCTCACGAGGTTGCCCTTGAACCGAAAATGATCGAATGTGTCCGCCACGTCCCCGCGCGTCAGCGTCTCCGGCGCTCCCCCCTCGCGCGCGAGCGCGGCCTGCCAGTCGTCGTTTTGAAATGCGTTCGCGCGTTCATGCGCCTCAATGCCCTTCAGCAGGTACAGGCAGGACTCAAAGCCGTGGATGACCTGCTCAATCTGCTCGAACTTTGGAATTCGCATGGCGTCGCGGATCCGGCGTTCGAGCGTCACCGCGTCGAGCTTCTCCTCATTATAGATCACGCCGCGCGCAAGGCGATTCAGCGTCTCGTCATAGAGGTCCTCCGGACGCTCCCGATCCCCGCGCTCGGGCGTCTTTTGGGACGGCGCGTGCGGAATAACGGATTCGCGCATAAAAATCCTCTAAATTGTATAGAATTTGTGGGTTCTAGGCAACTCACGGATCCGGTCGCGCGGCTGGTATACTGTCCCCGTATGAAAATCCTTTGGAACAAAGTCACGTGGTATTCGCAGATCATTGCGATCATCCTCTTCGTGTCCGTCTTTCTCCTGGGCATGTGGCTCGGCGAACAGAAGCAGAAGTCCAACGAGATCCCCGGTCCGAACGGGACGGTCCAGTGCCGGCGAACTAAGCGATTAGCGAATTGACGAATTAGCGAATTGGAATCTAAGGGAGTAATTCGCCAATTCGCAATTCGCCAATTCGCAATTCATCCTATGGACATCGAGTGGACCAAAGTCACATGGTACTCGGAGGTCATCGCGTTCATCCTCTTCGTCGCCATTTTTTTCGTCGGCGTCCGCATCGGCCAATTCAAATCAATGGTCGACCGGCGGGTGGATACCATGACGCAAATCAGCAACGAGTGGATGAGGATCACCCCCACATCGACGATCCCCGAAGAACTCAATGCCACGCAGAAGTAAGCGCGATTTCGTCCTCACCAAGCCAAACGGGAATATGGAGACCAAAAGGAAGCGCCGCTGGAGAACGTTCATCATCGTCCTGTTTTGCATCGAGATCATCGGACTTTTTTATTCGAACTACCGCCTGTACCTGATCATTAACGATACGCCACATTGGCTCAAATCCAGCGTCGAGGGATCCGGAACCCTCCGTCACCTTTATCTTCTGCCCGGGCAGGTCGCGTTCTTTCCCGTCACCTCAGACGTTGATCCTCCGTATTCAAATCACGTCATCGTAGACGAAAATCCTCCGGGAACCCCGGGTCCCTGTTCCGACATTTCAGCAGGATACGTCTTATCGAACGCCCCTCACGACCCCCAGATCACCGGTTTCGGATCTCCTAAAAAATACGACCACACACTAGCCAAAGAAATTTCGCCGGTTGTGGATCTTCTCGCCGTTCGCCTTGTCCTCGTGTCCAAATTGAAGCAAGCGGACATCGTTTGCGGAGGATAATAATCTATTTTTATGGACGGCACGCTCCGCAAAAACATCCATCCCGGCCTCGTCGTCTACATCGTGAAGAAAGAGGACCAGAAAACGGGGAAGGCCACGCAGGGCATCGTGAAAGACATTTTGACGAACATCGCCGTCCACCCGCGCGGCATCAAGGTGAGATTGGATACGGGGGAGGTGGGGAGAGTGCAGTATATCCAGGATTGAGACCGTACCGTAGGGGCGAGGCTGGGTCTCGCCCCTACGGTATTTTAACGCGGCACTGGTGCACTATTGGTTGATGGTCTGTCGTCTGATTTGAAGCAGGAGTTCGTTCACGAGGAGCTGTGTCGAGGCGAGCGACTTTGTCCCTCGCCTCGTTTTCAATCTCGCCTCGATCTGTCCCATGACGTTCTCGATGGCGTTGGATGATCGGGGAAGACTAAGATGCCTCCAGCGAGGGTCTCTGCACACGAAGCACTCCGGGAGGGCGGGCCAAATGAATTCGAGAACGGCACGCTTTTTTTTCGTGAGGTCGGATCTCTTCCAGAGTCTGAACCATCTCCTCTTCGCACGGACCAGAGACCCTGACCAAAGGATGCGCCGGATCGATTCGATGAATGTATCCATCCGCTCATTCGTCTTCCTCCCGCCTCCGAGCTTGGCTCTGGCCGCGAGGAAGACGTGGACCGTGCACCGCTGATGGGGGAGGTCGTGGAAGGCCTCGGAGAGGTATTCCTTCAACGTCGAGATTCCATCGGAAACAAAGCCCTTTGGGGCGTATCCGACGTATTTCAGGTCCGTCGTCATCTTCCAGTACCAGAGCTCCTTCTCTCCTCCCTCCGCGAGGATGAAGTGGATCGGCAGACCGAGACCCCGGTCCCAGGCGACGAAGAGGGTGTGGAGCTTCCCGTTCACGGGCGCGTGCTTCCCGTCGAGGATGACGATGCCATCGCATGCGTGGAGGGAACGTTCTGTCCGCAGGAGGAGCGGTCGTCGTCTCTTAAGCGCGCGCTGGACTCTTCGAATAGCGGTCGTGTGATCCACGTTCCAACGGACGCCGAGTCTCCGATACGTCGATCGATCGAGGACGTACCCCGCGATCGCCGCGCGGTCACGGAGGTCCTTTCGCTTCAAACGGAATGTCCGTTTGCACCGTTTACACCTCCATCTCGGGTGGCCAAATCGAACGATTTTTCTCGCACGACAATACGGACATGTTGGCTTGTACATGCCCCATTTCAAGCGGTATTTTGATCTTCAATGCAAATTCAGGGCTTAACCTCGTATCAAATCGAACCCGCTATCAACCAAGAATGCACCAGTGCGTTTAACGCACCCCGTTGACATTCCCGATCATTTTTGCTAAGAACACCATACGACATCCAGTTTCGAAACGAGGTGCTCCATGGACCGCGAAGCGTTCTTTCACACTATTCGGCACCGCACCGCAGAAGAGATCGAGCAGATTCAAATCGCCTACTGGCTCGCGAAGGGCGCCCACCAGACGCAGGCGCGCGACGACGGCGAGCGCTACTTCGACCACCCGCGGCGCGTCGCCATGAATCTCGTCGAGTACGGGTACCAGGAAACGCCCACCGTCATCGCCGGGCTCCTCCACGACATCGTTGAGGACACGTACACGCCCCTCCAGGTCATCGTGAATCTCTTCGCCCCGGAAACGTGGGAATGGGTCCGCACCCTTTCGCGCACCATCCCCACGTTCGACCCCATCAGCGGACAGATCATTGCGCGCGCGAAGAAGGACACGGAGGACTACTACCGCGCGATCAAAGAGGCCGACCGGCGGCTCCGTGTCGTCAAACTCGCGGACCGCTTGGACAACCTGATCACCTGCGCGCCGTTCTCGCCCCAGCGAAAACGCCGATACGTCGCCGAGACGCGCACGCACGTCCTCCCGATCGCAAGGATCACGTGCCCGAGGTATACCGCCGCCATCGAAGAGCAGGTCCGCATGATCGAGGCGGAATTCCGAGTCGCCTCCCCCGCATGAGCCAGTTCCCGCCCTTCTCCCGCCGCCTGCCGGTTCTCCCGCAGGCGGCGTTTTTAACCTTGGTTCTTGACAAATCCGAAAAATAATGCTATTGCATAAACGAAAATTGCACACTCGACAACAACGAAAGAGAGTTACGCATGAAGTCATTTCTTCATTCTTTTGGAATGCTGGCGGCAATTGCTGTTTCAGCATGCGCATTCGAGATTCCGGCCCAGCCGAATGAAGTCGGGGGGTCCGACGGCATCGGCGCCACACCATCGGGCGGACGAACCTTTGGAGGAAGCGGCATGAGCGGGGAAGCGGGCCTGGCGAATCAGGGCGGTTCGAGCCCTGTTGCGCAGGAAGCGACGCTTCACGTCGTTCCCGCAACAATGCCATCGACGCAAATCGTTGCGCAAACCGAGAAATACTGGTGCTTCGCGGACTATACGTTCACTGTGGATTCAGACGGTTCTCCTCCCGCCGTCACAGGCGCATGCGTCGCGCAGGACGATCCCGATGGGGATATGGCGGATGTCGATGCGTTCATGCTCGCGTCGTACACGAAGGGCGACAGCGTCGCCTCGTCCGAAGCGGACATCCACGACAGCGTCGCCTGTTTCCATTTCGTACGAGCACAGCTCGTGCTCACGCCGGGAACGACAGGGGTTTTGGATCTCGCGGCACACGTCGCGATCCCCGTTCCGTCGAGTTCGGTTAACGGCGCATGGCACGGCGTTCCGCGCAGCGGTCACACGCCACGCTTCCGGCTCGTCACGGTTTCAACGAAAGGCGGCCAGATCATCAACATCCCCGCGCACGAAACGCCGCAACTCGTCATACGCAAATCCGAACCATTCGTGCTCAGGATTCCGCTCGCGAGTGACGTTCTCGATGACGGCGAACGTGAGCTCTACCAATTTCAGGCGGCTGTGATTGGTCCGGGCTCAATGGCGCTGAAGCAGCTCCAGCTGTGGTACACGCGGCAAGGAGCGTTCACCGTTTCGGATATCCGTGTGAGGCGCGACGGCACCGATCTGCCATCCGACATGTTTTCGGCGTTCATGTTCGACGGTCCGGATATCGTTCAGACGATTGCCGGGAGCATGACACGGGGGGACATTCACGTGATCTTCGCGAACGAAGAAATCATCCCCATCGAGGGCAAAGCGGTCTATACCATTCACGCGACCATCTCTGGTTCCGCTCTGGGAGACGCGTTCACGATGAACATCAGCTCTGATCCCAAAAATCAGACCACCATTACCGGTTCGCTCTTCCTCGCGTCGAGCCATCCGGACGCGCCGCTGTACGACGTTCGCGTCGGAACCGGTTGGGACCTGTACGGCGCCGCCTTTCTCTGGTCCGACATGTCCGAAACCCCCCACAGCGATCTCGACATGGATCACGGGGGGTCCGCGGACTGGACGTATGAATATCTCGTTCCAGGAATAGCCGAGCCGCAGATCCTTCGCCGATAATCGCGCCCCATCTGAGACTCCGCCTCAAAAAAAGAATGCAGGGGTCGATTAAGAGCTCCGGCTCGTCTCCACTGCCTTAGCTACGCCCCTTCTCCCGCCGCCTGCCGGTTCTCCC
This sequence comes from Candidatus Uhrbacteria bacterium, assembly GCA_963835915.1. GTDB lineage: Bacteria > Patescibacteriota > Patescibacteriia > 2-12-FULL-60-25 > 2-12-FULL-60-25 > 2-12-FULL-60-25. The sequence continues at coordinate 71,407 of CAWIHE010000002.1, read as the reverse complement.
GCAGGCGGCGTTTTGGTTGAGTGGATGAGTGGATGAGTGGGATTCCTTTGATGCCCACTCATCTACTCATCCACTCATCTGCTCAACCATCGAGATATCCACCGCTGATTTTCTATTGGATGTTAAGCGCTTCTTTCCCCCTTGACGCGCCATCCCGATCCATGAGACTGAATAGAGCTACGAGGTCATCATTTTCAACAATGAAACAATGGAACAATCCGCTCAACTAAAAGGATTGCTTCATTGTTCCATTGTTTCATTGTTTAACTCATTTTTTTCATAAAGGCCTATGCCTCTTTTCCACCGTGTCCGATATTTCTTACTCGCGTCCCTCCTCTTCATCCTCGGCCCCGTGATGCCCGCGCTTGCCGCGCCGCGGCTCTCGACGTTCAAGGGGCATCCGCCGGTCCATATGATGGGGACCGTGACGGCGCTCCCGCGCGGGATGACGCCGGCGCAGATCAAGGCCGCGTACAAGCTCCCCGCGGACGGCGGGACGGGAACGATCGCGATCATCGACGCATTCGACGATGCGAACATCGAGCGCGATCTGGGCGTGTTCAGTAAACAGTTCAATCTCCCGGCGTGTACCACGGCAAACGGGTGTTTTGAGAAACATAAGATGACCGCGGGCATTAAGCAGAACGCGAACTGGAGCTACGAGACGTCGCTCGACGTCGAGTGGGCGCACGCGATCGCGCCGCAGGCGAAGATCCTGCTCGTCGAGTCGAAATCAGGAAGCGGAACGGATCTCATCGCCGCCGTTGACTACGCGGCATCGCGAAAGGACGTCGTCTCCGTTTCGATGAGCTGGGGCGGGATGGAATTTCCCGGCGAGACGGCGCTGGATGCGCACTTCGCCGCGGCGAACAAAGCGTTCTTCGCGTCATCGGGCGACAACGGGACCGGCGTGAGCTGGCCCGCGGTCTCGAAGAATGTCATCTCCGTCGGTGGAACGTCACTCGTGGTCACTTCGTCGACGGGCAAAGTCCGTGAGACCGCGTGGAGCGGAAGCGGTGGGGGCGTGAGCGCGTACGAGGCACAGCCCGCGTATCAGACGGAGTACTCCATCCCGCGCGCAAAGAAGATGCGCGCCGTCCCGGACGTCTCGTTCAACGCGGATCCGGCGACCGGATTCTCCGTGTTCCGGAGCACGGCGAAAAAGCTCACGGCAAAGACGAAAGGCTGGATCGTCCTCGGCGGCACGAGCGCCGGCGCGCCGCAGTGGGCCGCCATCCACGCGCTCGGCCACACCGTCTCGCTCGCGCAGATCTACGCGGACAAAGCCTCGACGGCCAACGGGACGTTCTTCCGCGACATCACGAGCGGGAGCAACGGGGATTGCACGTACTATTGTGATGCTCGTCGGCACTATGATTACGTGACGGGGCTGGGGTCGCCGCTCACGGTGGAGTTCTAGCGTCGACTTGGGAGTCTTTTGATGTGATGATGGTCATCGGCTTTACGGAGAAGCTGGAAGCTGGAATCTGGAAGCTGATGGATATCGATTGCGCCAGCTTCTAGCTTCCAGCTTCCAGCTTCTCCGATTAGGCAATCGCCGTGATCATAGACTGGACACCTTCCCATTCCCGTGCCCCCGGCGCACCATACCGACTCACCCCATGCTCGACCTCCTCAAAAAACATTTCGGCTATGATGAATTCCGCCCGCTCCAGCAGGAGGTGATTGATTGGTGTACGTCGGGACGGGACGCGCTCGTGTTGATGCCGACCGGGGGCGGGAAGTCGCTCTGTTTCCAGCTGCCGGCGCTGAAGTTCCCGGGATTGACGGTCGTCATCTCGCCGCTCATCGCGCTCATGAAGGATCAGGTGGACGCGCTCCGCGCGAACGGCATCAGTGCGGCGTTCATGAACAGCTCGCTCCCGCCGCGCGAGATGATGCGCGTCGAGCAGATGGCGATCCGCGGTGAGTTGAAGCTCCTCTACCTCGCCCCCGAGCGTCTCGCGATGCCGCCGGTCCAGGATGTTCTCCGGAAGCTCCGCATCTCGCTCATCGCGATCGACGAAGCGCACTGCATCTCGGAATGGGGCCATGATTTTCGTCCCGATTACCGCAACCTGATCCTTCTCCGGGAGATATTTCCCGACACTCCGGTCATCGCGCTCACGGCAACCGCGAACGCACGCGTACGCGAGGACATCGTCAAACAGTTGGGACTTGAACGCGGGCGCGTCTTCCAATCAAGCTTCAATCGTCCGAATTTGACGTACCGCGTCCAGCCGAAGAAAAACGCGTTTGATGCGCTGTTCGACGAGATCCGCGAGCGTCCGAGTCAAGCCGTCATCGTCTACTGTTTCTCGCGCAAAGGGACGGATAAGACTGCGGCAGACCTCCGCGCGAATGGGATCAACGCGCTCGCGTATCACGCGGGACTGTCGGCTCAAGAGCGGACACGCGTCCAGGAACAGTTCATCCGCGACCAGGCTCCGGTCATCGTCGCGACGATCGCGTTCGGCATGGGCATCGACAAGCCGGACGTCCGCCTCGTCGTCCATATGGACCTCCCCAAATCCATCGAAGGCTACTACCAAGAGACGGGCCGCGCGGGACGCGACGGATTGCCGAGCGATTGTCTCTTGATGTTTTCCGCAGGCGACCGGTTCAAGCAGGAGATGTTCATCCGAGAGATGGAAGACCCGAACGAGCGGGCGCGCGCGTGGCGCCAGCTTCGGGACATGATGAGCTACTGCGAGCAGACATCCTGCCGCCGCGCGACGCTCCTCCGGTATTTCGGCGAGGAATGGATCGGGGGTCCGTGTAATGGATGCGACATCTGTCTTCCGCCGCGCGAACGACGGCGGCCTGCGCGGGAAACGGAGACGACCGTCGCGGAATTTGATCGCGAGCTGTTCGAGAAGCTCCGCATCGTGAGACGCGGACTCGCGGAATCGCAAGGCGTTCCGCCGTACGTCATCTTCGGCGACCGGACGCTTCAGGAAATGTCGCGCGCCTACCCGCAGCAGATGGAGAGCATGGCCCGCATCTTCGGCGTCGGCAGGGAAAAGCTCGCGCAGTACGGCGAGATCTTCCTGAACGAGATCCGCGCCTACGCCGCGGAGAAAAACATCGAGGAACGGATGCCCGAGCCCCCGCCTATCCGCGCACGCACACGACGCGCCGTCTCAGACACGATCCTGACGACGCTGGGACTCCTCAAGAATCAAAAGAAGCTCGGCGAGATCGCAAAACTGCGGAATCTCAACGTCGGCACGATCATCGATCACATTGAGCGCGCCCGCGATCTGGGGATGCCCGTCGAGGTCGCGCATCTCTCCTTCACCCCCCAGGAACGCTTCGACCGCATCGCCGCCGCGCTCCGGGCAACGGGCGGAGAGTTCCTCGCGCCCGCGCGCACGAAGCTTGGAGATGAGTATACGTATGAGGAGATCCGGTACGTGCGGTTTTTGATGAAGGCGAGGGGGGAGTCGTGAGTCGGATGAAGAGGCTGTCATCGAATCGAATTTTTATTTCAAAAAGCGCCTCATCCCGTCGAGATTGTCGGGGCGAGGCGCTTTGATGATGCGACGAGCGCTACCATGTTGTCGTAAAGAGCGTGGTGCGGAACATGAGCTGGACCATGGTCATTTGCGCCTGATCGTGGGCATGGGTGACGGACGGGGAAACGGCGAGCGCCACTTCGCAGTTCGGGTAGTCCGTGTATTTTTCATCCGGATTCGAACCGCAGAAACGATTGCTTAGTCCGAACACCGGCTGCATGAGCGGAAACTCGGTGCGCGTCTGCGGCCTGAATGTGGAGTAGGCGTCCACGCCGCCCTTCAACACGAAGAACTGGTAACGGACGCCGGCATCCGCATAGAAGAGCTTGAAGAACCGGTACGATCCGGTGATGTCGGCGTGCCATCCGGAAAACTCATAACCGACGTAATCGTCCGATCCGTTGAATCCGCCGGCTTCGCTCCATGTCCCCCGATTGCCTCCGGAATGGGTCATGTCATAGAACGCGTCGAGCCAGATATCGAATCGCCGTTTCACGTCGATCCCGAACCCGTACCCGAAGACGGGCAGCGCGCCGCCCGTCGGATCGCTGAGACGGACGGGCGTCCCATTGTATGAGGAGACCTCCCGGACGGGCTTCGGAATCTTGTAAATGATGGCGCCCTCAAAGCCGGCATGGAAACGGAACGGACTGAAGGCGAACGTCGGCCTGGACTCCGCCGGCTCCGCGCGCGCCGTCGTTGTGAAGGATGCAAAGGCCGCGATACCAAAGATGCTCATCAAGGAGAGGTGACGAAACTGCATGATCAACTCCTCCGCCGTTGAGGGCGTTGAAGGTACGCGCATTGGCTTACCATATAGGGTAATAAAAGCAAGGGTGTGAATCCGCTCTGGTGTACTCCCGCCAAAGGCGGACGCGGCGGGGTATGGACCCACGAAGATTTCGTAGGGGCGACCCATGGGTCGCCCCTACGAAATCTTGATCAGCGGATGGGTATCCGTTAATTATTTCGCCATTTTCGGTCCGCTCACGTCGGCGCTGTTGCTGTAGCCCGCCTTCTCCCAAGTACCTTGATAGTTGGTATCATCTGACAGTTCGATCTTCGTAATCCATTTAATCCACTTGTAGCCCCACTTCTGCTCGGCGACGAGCTGGAAGGGAAACCCTTTTTCGGGCGGGATCACGACGTTGTTCATTTTATAGGCCAAGAGGATGTTGTTGTTCTCGATATAATCAAGCGGCAGCGACGTCGTATACCCGTCGCTCGCATAAAAGATGACCGTCTTCGCCTGGGGCTTCACGCGGGCGGTCGCGAGCAGGTCTTTCACGAGAACGCCTTCCCATAAGATGTTCGCCTTCCAGCCCTCGACGCAATCCAGTTCGACGACCTTCTGATATTTTTGGAAATGGAGCACCTGATCGTACGTATACGCCTGCGGCGCGTCGACGAGGCCATAAATGTTCAGCGCGTACGTGCCGACGTCGATGTGCTGCGTGCCGTTGATCGCATTGTCCTGAATGTCGGCGATTGGGGACAATTTCTTCCCCTGATACTCCGTGACTTCGCTGGGTGCCAATTGCTTGATTGACCGGGATTGTAGGAACGTCTGTACGGAATAGACGCCTGCCGCGCCAACGGCTAGGATCGCAATCGCGACCAGCCAGCTCGTGACGTGAAAGCCCAAAAATTTCTTTTCTTTGATTGCGGAAGACCATCCCGCGGGCACGCGGATGTTCTTAACCGCCGCATTCAGGAGGAACAGCAGGATGATCAGAACGCCGCTCGCGTCATGCGTCACGTTAATCCAGTACTGCGGCACGGCGATGTAGCCGATGAGGTGGTATGCTTCCAAAAACTTAAACGCGCCGGTGAAGATCAGGAGCGTCCCAAAAAAGATGAAACCGATCCTGATCATTTTTTCTGATTTCAGCATATCGTTTTGGGGAGTCTGCGGAACGGAACCTCGCGACTCACGACTCATAACTCACGACTGGGCGCGTCGGCGCGCCCCTACAAACTCTGGTCGATCGTCGTGGCCGCGGCGGATTCCGTGGTCACCGTGTACGTGGCCGCGTTCGTGATGTCCGGGCCGAACGTGTAATTCGAGAAGAAGGTGTCCGCGACGTCGTCGACGTTCGTGTTCCAATTGTCGCCGTAGAGGGCGCGCGCGACATCCTCTGACGCGACCCAGCGGAGGACGCCGCCTTTCGAGACGGCGTAGACGTTATTCAGCTTCTGGAATTTCACCATGCGGATGCCGGGCCGGTACGTCACGTTCTTCCCGAACGGGATCGCGCCGAGCGTGGCCGCGTCGACCGTCGTCACGCCGTCGAAGTTCGCATACCACGTGAAGTACGCCTTTGAATTCGGGAATGCGTGCCGTTTCCCGTCGGTCCCGTAGTAGTAGACGGCTTTGCAGGCGTCATCCGCCGCCGCGTTCGCCGGGCACCCCAGCTTGATGAGACTCCCGGGCGTCGCCTCCGTCGACGTCGATGAGGGTGCGGCCGCCGCTTCGGGGTTCTTCGGCGATTCTTGTGCCGGCGGTGATGACGGCTGATCTCCTCCGTACGTCGGCTGGTCTACGATCGAGCCCTGGGCGTAGACGGACGTGGGCGGACCGGACGAGATGCCCTTCTGGTCCCGGCAGAACACGAAGACCGTGAAGACGCCGCCGCGCGGGAACGTGTAGGACGCGCTCGCCCGTCCGGACGAGACCGTCATCGCGCCCTTGTCGTCGCTGTCCACGTAAAGATTGCACGACGCCGCGCCGACGGCCGACGTGATGGATGCGGAAAGGGTGACTGGCGCGTTCGCCGAGACGCTCGCGGGATAGCTTACGGAACTGATCGTGGGACCTGAATTGGCCGCGGATGCGGCGGGCGTGATCGCGGCGAGGAATGCGGCCACGACAGAGAGGATGGAATCCATATGGGAGCAGTATACCCGATGGATGAGGAGAGTGGAGAGTTGAGAGTGGAAAATCAAAGAAAATTCCACTCTCCACTCTCTACGCTCCACTCATCTAAAAAGAGCGAGCCCGTGCCGATGCACGTTCTCGCTCTTACGGTTGAGGATCCTCGGGGATGTACCACTTGCGCTCGCGTGAGAACGCGGGGTAGAAACCAAAGTGGAAGTAGACGCATCCGTTTTCGCTTCCTTTGCACGGATCCGGGTAGAGACCGAAATGGTAGAGCCGTAAACGGTCGGCTCTGCCTTCGACGTCGTCGGGATGCGCGTGCACGGCGAGGATGCCATTAATCGCAACGATGCGGGCCCGTCGCTCTTCAGCGGGGAGCGCCGGATCGCAGAGCGATTGCCAGATCGTCTTGATCTCGTCATGCCAGGCTTTTGCCCGATGAGGACACACGCAGTTCGGCATCGGATACGGCTCGATGAGGTTTGTATATGCGCCGCAGAGGAAACACTGAAAGACCTGGAGCGTCCGCGTTCGGTCGCTCCACTCGGCGCCGAGCGCCATGAGGTCGACCCAATCTTCGGACATGTCTGTCCTCCGTTGTTTGTTGAGAGTGATGGTGCGAGTGGTGAGGGTCGTACCATGGGGAGGGGGGCGGAGTCAAGGTGGGTGAGTTTGTAGTTGGTAGTTGGTAGTCGCTCACCCTGTTTCCTGAAATCCAAAATGGAGCCTCGATCAAGCGCCTGACGCCTGACAGAGACTCCACGAACTACAAACTACAAACTACAAACTTTTCCGCTTCCAGCCAATCGCGACCGACCCTGCAATCAACACGATGATCGCTCCCGCCCAGGCGATCGCGAGGAGCTTTGTGATCACGTCGACGCGCTTCTCGACCTCGCGGAGCGAGCGGGCGATGACGACGAACCCGGCATTTTTTCCCGTGACGCGCATGACGACGGCCGCAAGGCGGACGCCGGGCTTCGGCTGCCACGTGATCCGGTCCTCATTGTTCTTCCGTGTGTCATCAAAGACGCCGTTCGGCGGGATCGGCGTGGCCCCGTCGATCTGCGCGGACGAGTAGACCGACTTCCCCGCGTCGTCAAAGATGATCGCAACCGTTGAAAGCGTCTTCGTGAGGTCAGCCTGCGTGCTCGTCGGCATTTCGTATGGCAGGGCTTCCCCGTTCGAGATCGCGACCGCCGCGTCCTCCGCGATCTGAATCTGCGGGTCGTTCGCCGAGAGCCGGAGATCCTGCTGGACCGCGACGTAGGCGAACAGCGTGAGAATCGAGATGATGATCGCCGCCGTCAGGAAGGCGATGAATCCAGGGCGGAGGAATTTCTTGAGATACATAGAACATGATCGTAGCGCATCTTCTGTCATGAGGGTAGTTAACGAGCCATAAGAAGTACCAGGGATTCACGTCGGCATTCAAATCCCATCTTAAGGATCGCCTCCACTTTGTCATCCTGCGAAGCGGGATCCCTTTCCAGTTGAGTGCGTTCAGCATTCTCAGTACATCAAAAATGAGTGATGAACCTTAAAAACGATCTTCAAGACCCTCTGCCCTCAACGAAGGATCGCCTCATGAACCATGCACTACTCCAGAAAGGGATCCCGCTTCGCAGGATGACAAAATGGTTGTTTTCGCAACGATGTTTGCCTAATCACTCATCGCCCTTTTGACGTCCCCCTCGAACCCGCGTACAGTTTTGACGTCCTCCGTCAACCACTCGCCTCAACCCTATGTCCGCCGAACCGAAATTCCCCTCCACTGAAACCGGTCCTCTTGAGGAAAAGCGCGAGGCCGAACAAGAACTCAAACAAGAGGGTCCCGTAGAACACGTCGAAAGTCCTGAGAAGATGTCGCAGGATGAACGTGAGAATCTCTGCCGGGAGAAGATGGTCCAGTTGGTCGTCATGGGTCAGGAAGAGGTCCCCATCGAACTGCGCCTCCGTGCGGCCGACCACATCAAAAAGACCCCCGGGACGTGGCGTCACTTCGAGCCCAAGGTCTGCGACGTTGTGGATGACTGGATTGAGGACGATGTTTGGCACTTCATCTTTAAGTTCACGACGGACGGACCGGATAATGGATGGGAGACGGAGGAAAAAATAACGCTGTCGAAGGAATAGCTTCTTACCCACACACACCTCAAAGAGAGCCCGCCTGGCTCTCTTTTCGTTCTTCCCCCCTTCCCCCATCATCCCTCCCCCTTTCCGTCCCGCTTCCCGCTTCCCGCTCGCCGCTTACCCTCCCCATACCTATCCCCACCCCTTTACACTCGGTGGATAACATTGACGTCTCTGTGCGCGGCTGTTGATATTGTTCTCATCGCCTCTTCAATCATCCCCACTTCCCGCTCACCACTCACCGCTTACCAACCTCTTTCATCCTCGCCAACCTATGGACCTTCAGGCCATGTGGCTCGCCGCGCTCGGCGAGCTCGAACTCACCCTCTCAAAGGCGAATTTCACGACCTGGTTTAAAAACACCTCGGTCTCGTCCATTGAAAACGGGCGGGCGATCATTTCGGTCCCGAATACCTTTACAAAGGCGTGGCTTGAAAAGAAATACCACGACGCGATCGTGAAAGCGCTCCGCCACGCGACCTCGAACGAGGTCCGTGAGGCCACGTACCGCGTGGAGATGCGGCCGTCCGTGATGCCGGAGTCGGTGTCCGCGGATTTTTCCGTCGTCACGGAACGGGACCGCGCGCCGGTGAACTCCTCGTACGTGCGCGATGATTCGCGCTCGTACGATTCCGCGTCAGGACCGACCCCGTCGGCGGACGACGTGGGACTGAACCCGCGCTACACGTTCGATTCGTTCATCGTCGGCAAAGGGAACGAGCTCGCGCACGCGGCGGCAATGGCGACGGCGACGACGCCGGGCGAGGCGTACAACCCGTTCTTCGTCTACGGCGGCGCCGGACTCGGAAAAACGCACCTCCTCCAGGCGATCGGCCACCACATCACGAAGACGCGGCCGAACGCCGTGGTTCGGTATGTCACGAGCGAGCGCTTCACGAACGAATTCATCCAGGCCATCCGCATCGGGAAGGCGGGCGACTTCAAAAACCGGTACCGCGACAACGTCGACGTCCTTTTGATCGACGACATCCAGTTCATCGCCGGCAAACAGACGACGCAGGAAGAGTTTTTCCATACCTTCAACGCGCTCCACCAGGCGAACAAGCAGATCGTTGTGGCAAGCGACCGGTCGCCGAAGGAGATCCCCTCGCTCGAGAGCCGACTCCTCTCCCGGTTCGAGTGGGGCATGATCACGGACGTCTCCATGCCGGACTTCGAAACGCGGATCGCCATCCTTGAAGCGAAGTGTGCCGCGAAAAACTTCGGCATCCCGAGTGAGATTTTGCGACTCGTCGCCGGGGCCATCAAATCAAACGTCCGCGAGCTTGAGGGGGCACTGAACAAGATCATCGCCTACCATCAATTTAAAAACATCCCTCCGACGCAGGAGACCGTGCAGACGCTCCTCCAGAGCTTCCTCCCATCGGTCCCGAAACGGAGCGTGACGCCGCGCAAACTCCTTGAGATCATCGTCTCCTACTTCGACCTCTCCATGGACGACCTCCTCGGGAAGAGCCGCGAAAAACGCTTCGCGTTCCCGCGCCAGATCGCCATGTTCCTCCTCCGTGAAGACGGGAAGTGCTCCTACCCCTCCATCGGCTCCCACCTCGGCGACCGTGACCACACCACAGCCATGCACGCCTGCTCGAAGATCGGCGAACTCCAAAAGCGGGATGAGCAGCTCCGGCAGGATCTCGTTGCGATCCGGGAGCGGATGTACAGTGAGAAATAGTAAATAGTTAATAGTTAATAGTTAATAGTACGGATAGCACCCGGAGTGCAACTATTTACTACCTACTATTACTCATAACCTGATTCGCCCACACCCCATCTGGATAACAACAATAAGGATGTAGACATCTCCAAAATCAACAATTCCCATCCCCCCAATCCCTCCTCCATCCCCCCCGCCATCCCCACCCCCATCAACAACCAAACAACCCAACAATCCAACAACTACCCCCTCTTTTAGAACCTATCCCCCCCATCCCCCTCCCTACTATTACTCCTCCTGGTTCTTACATATTTATATCCAGATATGAAATTCGCATGCACCCAAGAAAATCTCGTCCAGGGGTTGACGATTGTGAGTCATATCACGGGGAAGAGTTTGAATCTCCCGGTGTTGGGGAATGTGTTATTGAAGACGGAGAATGGGAATATGAAGCTCTCCGCGACAAACCTCGAATTGGCGGTGAGTACGCTTGTGCGTGGAAAGGCGGACGCGGATGGGGAATATACAGTGCCGGCGAAATTGTTTATGGACTTCGTCTCCCTTCTTCCTCAAGGGAAAGTCGATCTTGAGTTGATTGAGGAGGGATTAAAGGTCACGGCCGCGGGACAAGAGACGGTCATCCGCGGACTTCCGGCGCAGGAATTCCCACTCATTCCAAAACTCGTCAAATCAAACGGGGTGAAATTCAAAGCCAGTGATCTTCGCAAGACAATTGGGCAGGTTGCCTTCTCCGTGTCCGTGTCGGAATCCCGCCCCGAGCTTTCCGGTGTCGCGTGCTTCTTCGGCGGATCCTTCGGTGCATCCACGGTCGCATTCGTGGCGACGGACAGCTACCGTCTGGCCGAGCGCGTCCTCTCGGGCATCGCCGGCGTCCGTGAATCAAAGATGATCGTCCCCTCCAGGACCATGATCGAGCTCTCGCGCATCCTCGGATCAACAAAAGACGAACTCGGCGTGCCCGAAGAGGCCGAGTGGCAGACGACCGAGAACCAACTCGTCGTCACCTATGGGAATACGGAGCTCATCTCGCGTCTCATCGAGGGCTCGTTCCCAGATTACCTCCAAATTATCCCCGACAACTTCAAGACGACGGCCGCCGTTGACCGGAACGAACTCCAAAAAGCGGTCAAAGCCGCATCCCTCTTCGCGCGCCAGGGGCTCTACGACGTCCACTTCAATGTGAAGCCATCAGACGGGACGCTCACGGTCTCATCCGCGGACCAGGGCACGGGGAAGACGTCCGCCTCCATCCCGGCGGAACTCACCGGCGACGACGTTGCGTTGACGCTCAACTTCAGATACCTCTCGGACGGCCTCGCCGCGATGACGGCCCCGAAGGTCAAACTCCTCATGAACGACTCGATGAGCGCCGCGATCGTCCTCCCGGAGGGGGGGACGAGGCGTATCGGTATCTCGTGATGCCGATCAGACAGTGAGGAGAGGAAGGATGGTTAGATCGTTAGATGGTTAGGGGTTGGAAATATTTTCTTTGATTTTCTGATTGAGCAACCGAGAATCAAAAGGAATTATCCCAACCCCTAATCATCTAACCATCTAACGATCTAACCATCCTCTCACCTTAAATCAAAAACACCCCGCTCGCGCAGGGTATTTTTGTTTGATTAATGTCTTTCGATTTAGTTCACAAGCGTCGCGACGTCATTCGGGGCGGCCGGATTTTCAACCTGGACGATTTCGATGTCCGCGTGGCGGACGCCGAACTGGCGGGCGTCGCCGAGTTCCTCCATCCAGAAGTCCATCTTGTAGGAGTAGCGCTGGTTCATGCGATCATGGACCTCGAAGACCTTATCCCCGAAGAGCTTCGGGATGCGGACTTTCGTTCCGAACGGGAGGAAGTTGCAGGCAACGATGCCGTCCCGGACATGGGATCCGTCGGCCGTGGTGAACGGCGTTGAATCCGTTTCCGCGGCGCGGGAGGTGTAGGCCGTCATGGACACGGCCGGGTACTTCCGGATGACCGTGACGCGCGGGGCCTGGGCGACTTCCGTTTCCGTCGACGTCGGGGCAGCCGTCTCCTGTGAGATCGGGGCGGCCTTGGACATCTCCCGGGCGGCCGAGACGACGTAGGCAAGGGCGTCGGCACCGGAGATGGTCGTGGTGGCCGCGTTCACGTCAGCAAGGGCGCTTTTAACGGGAATCGTCGAAAGCGAGACCGCGACGAGGAGCGCAATGGCCATGACCTTCTTCAGGTTCTGGGTCGGGATGGATTTTCGGAGCGAATTAACAGTCATAAGGGCTTGGTCGTCCATTTGGCTTTACACCAAATGAAAAACCAACTTACCATATTTTGACCTTTCCGTCAAGGGGCTGAGGTCGATATTTCAGCTAGATTGAGCGATTTTATGTTAACTAAGACCCTCTTTTTTGGGCTAGAATTACACCCGGGGGCACCATGTCAGCATGGGGGCTGGAAGCGAGCAAGGGTGGGGGGTGGCGGGCGGGGAAGGTGTCAAATTTTGTCCAGGCCGGTAAGCGGGAAGCGGCGAGCGGTAAGCGGGACGGAAAAAGAGGGGGGATGAGGGGGGCGATTACCCCTCCAAAAAACCCTCCCCAGTCCCCTCTCTCACCGTTCAGACCCCACTCCCAGGCCTTTTCTCAAACAAGACCCCACCCCCGGCCCCTCCCCTGACGGGGAGGGGAGGTCTTTTTTGATTGGGTGTGAAGGGGTTATTGGGGAATATTGAATGGATTTGTACTGATATCTGTCGCAGAACGCCGGGCAGGTCATTCAGGATTTCTTCATTGGTGAAGCGAAATACCGTCACACCGAACTTGCCGAGCTCTTCTGTGCGCGTCTCGTCGTATGCTTGCGTGTCGTTGTGTACGCCACCGTCGATTTCGATGACGAGTTTCAGCTCGGCACAGTAAAAGTCGGCGATAAACCAAAGGAGCGGCTTTTGTCGGCGAAATTTCAATCCCATGAATCGCCTGTCGCGGACAGCTTCCCAAACAAGCCGCTCAGCGCGCGTCATGTGCCTTCTCAGATACCGGGCTCGGTCAGTCAGACCCGTGAAGTATGGGAAAAACTTAGGATCATCAAAGAAACCATCGTCGAACTCATAGGGATCACTCATATCATCCATTCAGTAATGGCTATCGGACACAACGTCAATCCCAATTAATTGGGCTTTAGAAAGCAAAATCTATTTAATGCCGTGCATAACTCCCCTCCCCGTCAGGGGAGGGGTTGGGGGTGGGGTCTGTTTGAGGTATGGCCCCGGAGGCGGGGCGAGGGGCCGCGCGGGCCGTCAGTAGAAAAACAACCGCCGCACCCAACCCAAGGGGGTCAGATGCGGCTTGTGTGAGGGGGAAAGGTCCTACTCTTCGGCAAACTTGATGGTCGCCTGCGTGAGGAGCATCGACGCCTGGACGATCTCCCGTCGAACGCCCTTGCAGCCCAACCACTTGATGCCGACAAGAGTTGCGAGCTCGAGATATTGAGTGCCGGTCAGGTCTGCTTTTGAGAGATCCGCTCTGGCGAGGTTCGTCCACATGAAATTCGCCCCAGCAAGATTCGCCCACGTCAAGTCCGCATCAACGAGGCTGGCATGGGTGAAATCGGCCTTTGTGAGGTTCGCCCTCATGAGGCGAGCCCCGACCATGCGCGTTGAAGTAAGGCACGCTCCGTCGAGAATCGCGTCGGCGAGAAGCGCGTCATCTAAGTTTGCGTTCTCAAGGTTCGTGCCGGTGAGATTTACCCCGATCAATTTCGCCTTCTTAAGGTTTGCCCCGGCGAGACTCATGTGAGCGAGGTTTGCCCCAAAGAGGTCTGCCTCGGCAAGGTCCGCATCATTGATCATGAGGAGTCCTTCATATTCCTCACGATACTTGTTGAATGCACAAACATCGGACTTGAGTAATTCGATCAGCTCTCCACTTGCAAGAAACCGTCCTTTTTCCATGATTCGCTCCTTCCTTAGAAATCTTGGACAAATCAACATACCAGATTTTTACTAATCCGTCAAGTCCACCCGGCTTCGCCCCCTTCTTCCCTCAGCCTCTTAGCCCCCTCAGCTTCAAAGCCTTCTTCTTCCCCTCCTAGACCAAACCCCCAAACGATGTACAATGGGTTTCAGCCGGGAAGCGGCGAGCGGGAAGCGGTAAGTAGGGCGCTCCACGGGCAGTCCCGCTTCCCGTTCGCCGCTTCCCGCTTTCCGTCCCTATGCCCATCAAGCACCTCCAAGAAACCGACTCGAAGTCGTACGTAAAGGAAGGGCGCCGCCGCCAGCTCCTCGCGCTCGCGAAAGCGGCCGGGATTGTGATCGGCATCGTCGCGGTCGTAGGATTCTTCGTGATCGCGATCGCGTTCGCGTGGCTCGGGCGCGACCTGCCGAGTCCGAACGCGCTCATTGGGCGGGATGTGGCGCAGTCCACGAAGATCTACGACAAGACCGGGCAAACGCTCCTCTACGAACTCCATGGCGATGAGAAGCGGACGCTCGTGCAGATCGGGGACATTCCGGACACCATGAAGTGGGCGACGATCGCGGTCGAGGACAAGGATTTTTATAATCATCACGGCATCTACTGGCGCGGGCTTATCCGCGCGGCGATCATGAGCGTCTTGAAGATGCAGCGCGTGCAGGCGACGTCCACGCTCACGCAGCAGTTCGTGAAGAACGCGATCCTTACGAACGAGCGCTCGATCACGCGCAAGCTGAAGGAGATTATCCTCTCGCTCCAGATCGAGCAGAAGTATTCAAAGGACCAGATCCTCCAGATGTACCTGAACGAGGTTCCCTACGGGAGCATGCTCTACGGCGTGGAGTCCGCATCGCAGGGATATTTTGGAAAATCATCAAAGGATCTCACGCTCGACGAATCAGCGCTCCTCGCGGCGCTCCCCCAGCGGCCGGATTACTTCAATCCCTACGGCGAAGGGTCGAGCGGCGACAACCGAGACGCGCTCGTGGCGCGCCAGCACCTCATCCTCGATCTCATGGCCCAGCAGAAGTACATCACGCAGGATCAGGCGAACGAGGCAAAGAAGGTCGACACGCTGAAGAAGCTCATTCCGAAGCAGGTCGGCAACATCAAGGCCCCGCACTTCGTCATGATGGTCCGCGAGGAACTCGTCCAGGAATACGGCCAGCGCGAAGTCGAACAGGGCGGGCTCAAAGTCACGACGTCGCTTGATTGGGATCTTCAGCAGAAAGCGGAGACGGCCGTCGGTGACGGCGTGACCAAGAACGGCGCGAAGTACGGGTTCACGAACGCGGCGCTCGTCGCGGAAGACCCGAAGAACGGGAACATCCTCGCCATGGTCGGCTCGCACGACTTCTTCGACGACGCGCATGACGGACAGGTGAACGTGGCGCTCCGGCCGCGCCAGCCGGGGTCGAGCTTCAAGCCCGTCGTATACGCGACCGGATTCATGATGGGGTACCTCCCGCAGACGAAGCTCTGGGACGTGAAGACGAACTTCGGGTCGAACAACGGCCAGCAGTACAGCCCGAACAACTACAGCGGCCAGAACTACGGACCGGTCTCGATCCGGCAGGCGCTCCAGGGGTCGCTGAACATCCCGGCCGTCGAGATGCTCTACCTTGCGGGCGTGGACCGCGTGCTCAATCTCGCGGAGCAAATGGGGTACACCACGTTCGCGGACCGCTCGCGGTTCGGGCTCTCGCTCGTGCTCGGCGGCGGCGAGGTCAAATTGATCGATCACGTCGGCGCGTACGCGACCTTCGCGAACGAAGGCGTGTACCACAAGCCCGTGTCGATCCTCAAAGTCGAAAAGTCGGACGGTACGGTTCTTGAAGAGTGGAAGCCGGATGACGGGACGAAGGTCTTTGATCCGCAGATCTCGCGGCTCATCTCGAACGTGCTCTCGGACGACGGTTCGCGCGCGTTCATCTTCGGCGCCGGGAGCGCGCTTACGCTTCCCGGTCGACCGGTTGCGGCGAAGAGCGGCACCACGAATGACTACCGCGACGCGTGGCTCATGGGCTACACGCCGTCGCTCGCGGCGGGCGTGTGGGCCGGGAACAACGACAATACGGCGATGAAGCACGGGGCCGACGGGTCCATGACCGCCGCGCCGATCTGGCATCAGTTCATGAAGAACGCGCTCCAGGGGGCGCCCGTCGAGCAATTCACGCCGCCCGCGCCACCGACGGTCACGAAGCCCGCACTCCTCGGGACCGCATTCGAGAAGGTCGTCAAAATCGATTCGGTCACCGGGAAACTCGCCGTCGAAACGACGCCGCCGGAAGACATCCAGGAGCAGACCTTCCTTGATCCGCACAGCATCCTCTACTACGTCGACAAGAATGATCCAACCGGTCCGCCGCCGACGAATCCCGGGAACGATCCGCAGTTTGCGGGATGGGAGGCCGGCGTGAAGGCATGGGTCGACAAGTCGGGGTGGAACGCCACATCGACGCCGCCGACCGCATACGACGACGTCCACACGAAGGACAACATCCCGATGGTGAACATCACGTCCCCGCAGGACCAGGACCGCATCGAATCCCGGACGTTCACGGTCACGGCGGACGTCTCGGCATCGCGATCAATCCAGTCCGTGAAAGCGGTCATGAACGGGTACGTCCTCGGCGCGTCGTACGCCGCGGGGCCGGACGGTCGCTGGACGATCCAGGCGACGGTCCCGAACGCGATCAACAAAGGGTTCCAGGACCTCCTCATCGACGCGCGCGACGACGTCGGGAACAAGGGGGAGGCGAAGGTCACGATCAACCTCCTCGCCGACGCCGCGTCCACGGGGATCAGCATCACGGATCCGCATCCCGGCGACACGGTGACGATGGACGCGTTCCCCAAAACAGTCAGCGTCAATTTGAGCGACACGACCGACATCCAGCGCGTGGATCTCTACCTCGAAACGCCGACCGGCGACGTCAATCTCATCGGCTCTGAAATCAAGCCCGCGTCGAGCCCGGTCAAATTCATCTGGAACTACATTGCGAACGTGGGCAACTACACGCTCCACGCCGAAGCGACGAACGGCAACGGCCAGACGATCCGCGGGGACGCGATCTCGGTGATCGTCTCGCCGAAGAAGATCGACTTCAGGGGGACGACGAGCACGGCGGCGACGCCGTAGGTAGGGAATAGGCGGTTCGGCGGTTCGGGAATAGTCGTTGGAATAATTTCTCCAATGCCTATTCCCGAACCGCCGAACCGCCTATTCCCTTTTTTTCCTCCTACGGTTACCATCACCGCGCCGGACCATCAAGCCGCGGAACCATGGCGTGGTAGCCAAGTGGTAAGGCACGGGTCTGCAAAACCTGTATTCGCGGGTCCGATTCCCGCCCACGCCTCCAGGAAAATCGATCCCTTCGGGGATCGATTTTCGTTGCGTCGGGCGTCGGGCGTCGTTGCGTCGGTCGGACCGACGCTTCGGAGACTTTATTATGTTATCAATAGACGCCGTCCTGATCGGAGTGCTACATTAGTCCTCGTAGGAGTGCACCGTGGAAAAAGAAAGAACGCCCCTTGAGTCGCCAGCAGCGGATCATCCAAAAACCAAGGAAGAGGCACTTGCCTCGTTTCGTGCGACGGCCGCCCGTCTCTCGGATCCGAAGGAGCAGGAATCCATCGAAGCCGAAGCTCGACAGCAGGTCATCGAAGAGCTTGAAGCGTTCAACGAACTGCTCCGCCGCTCGCAGGGATTCGGTGCAGATGAATGGCTTCGCTGCGGCTAAAGCTCTGGACCAACTTCATACCGGAGGTAACCAATGGAAGAAGTGAGAAAGCCAAATCCTACTTCAACGGCTGGCGAGTCCGTCCACTCGAGCCCGTCATCACGACTCGCGTTGAGCGATGAGGAGAGAGCGGAGGGATGGCGCATTGAGACGCTGAATGGAACGACGGTGAAAACGCTCCGCTCCGAACGCTTGAGGCGCGTCCTTGCTCCGGACGCGGGAGATGGAGAATGATGACAAAGAAAAAAGTTCACATCCCTCGAAGAGTCGTTACGCTTCCGCCGGGATGGAAAGAACTCGGATGGAAAGTGGCGACGCTGAACGGAGTCCGTTGTCTCGTCTATACGCCAATCAAGCAACGGAGGAGTCATGATGTTCGGATTTAGACGTGATAAGCCGAAGAAGCCGCATTGTACGGAATTGAACGGCGTTCGCCTGACGGAAGAGCAGGCGAGAAAGGGCTGGGAAGTCGTTGAAGTGAACGGGTTGACCGTGAAGACGCTTACCCGCGAACAGAGGCTGCGAATTCTTACAGGGCGATACGAAGCCGTCGAATGATCCTTTGCTGCCACTCGGCCTTGCTCGACTCTTGAGCAAGGCCTCTTCTTTTGTTGCGCTGACCCCCGACGCATTCACGCATCTAAAAGAATCCGCCGACGTCCCTGCGTGGGGCGTCGGCGGTGAGGGTGGGATGCGGCGGGGCGGGGCATCGTCGTCACGACGTGCGGACTTCGTGTGACTCACGGTCATGTCGATCGGCCGACGTAGGCGCGTCGAGGGGCCTTCCGCGGCCGCATCGAGAGGTGCGTTGACCGAGAGCCTCTCCGCGGCGTTGGCGGCGGCGCGACGTTCATGGTCAACGGTTTGCTGATGAGCTCCATGGCGGTCATCTTGCCGGCGAGGTATGCGCGCAGCCTTCGGCTGTCATCGGATTTGTCATCCATCAGAACCTCCCCTTCTTGGTTGGGTTGGGCGTCGTCACGCGCCGGAGGCGGGCCGCTCTTCAGGCGGCATGCGCGATTCCTCGCGGATGCGCTTCATACGATCGAGGCTTTCTCTGCGGAGCGCCGTATATTCCGAGATCAGCCGCGCTTTCATTGCGTCCAGCTCTTCGGCTCTGCCGGGTTCCGCGTAGATCTCTTCGAACGTTCGGTGTTTGCCGTCTCGCCGCACGACGCTCTCGCGGAGACAGCGATCGGCGAGCGCCTCGATCCGTTCGGGCTTCATGTCGTCTTCGTATTCCGCGATCATTCGATCCAGCTCTTCGGACATCGGTCGGCTCCCTGGGTTGGTGGTAGAAAGGGCGGCTGTTCAGAGAGAACGGTAATACCTCTTTTGATCCCGCGCAAGCGCCATTCGGATCAGCGGCGATTCGGGGATATAATGATCGGCATGGCAACGGCCCGCGGAAGAAGGCGGAACGCCTTCACCCTCATCGAGCTCCTCGTTGTCGTCGCGATCATCGGCCTGCTCGCGACGATGTCTGTCATTGCGTTCTCGAACGCGCGAAAAAGCGCGCGTGATTCCAAGCGGATTGCGGATATCAGAACGATCCAGAAGGCGCTCGACGAGTACATCCAGGAGTATGGCGCGCCGCCGGGTCCGGCGGCCTATGGGCGGTCCAACGTGTCGCCGGGTTTTTGGGACGGCTGGTGGGACCTCTCCACGAATACCGCAGGCGGCGGGTTCATGAGTTTTTTGGTCGGGAAGGGAATTGGGAAGGTCCCGGTCGATCCGTTGAACACGCCCGCCGGGTTCAACGGTGATCCCGGGGGCGCCGGCGTCTCCTCGTACGTG
Source organism: Candidatus Uhrbacteria bacterium (assembly GCA_963835915.1). GTDB lineage: Bacteria > Patescibacteriota > Patescibacteriia > 2-12-FULL-60-25 > 2-12-FULL-60-25 > 2-12-FULL-60-25. Next base: position 51,697 of record CAWIHE010000002.1, on the reverse strand, counting down.
TACTTCACGGAGCCGTCGACGTACCTCTACCAGGGCGGGAACTGCACGAACCAGCAGAATTCCATGTACCTGCTCGCGATCACGAAACTCGAGACGGACACGCGGCCGGCGCAGAAGTTCAGCGGCTCCGGATGCAGCTGCCTCTGGCTGAACGCGCCGAATTTTTATCAGGCCTATTTTGATTACGTGACGTGCGGGTATTTTTAGTCGTGAGTCGTAAGTCGCGAGTCACGAGGAGGGGCGCGGTTTCCGCGCCCTCTTTAAAATTCAAACCCCCTCCGGCGAGATTGCGGGAGGGGGGTAAGAAGAGAGGAGATTCTCATTATGAGGATTTCGCAGCCAGCTTCACGAGTTTGCGGTACGCGCCTTCTCTTAGCGTTTTGCTCATCCAGCAATCTTTTCGTTTCAGGATGGAACCGAGCGTTCGCGCCGTTTTCGTTTTGTTCAGAAGGCGGCGTTCACAGCGTTGGATCACCTCTTGCTCGGCTGTTTGAGAACGATAGACCCTCTCGCAAAGATTTTCGAGGAATCGGAGGAGACCGGCAAAGGATTTCGCCTCGCATTCCAATCGCCTGAGAACAACACCTCGCTCCCAGGGGTTCTCGGTATTGCGCTCAATACCGAGGAGAAGTTCGAATGACGCGCCTCGGACCAGCTTTCGGAATCCGTTTCTGGCGACCCGCTCCCACCCAGGGTCTTCGCTGGCTTTCCTGCGCGCGATGCACTGCGCCTCGATGAGCTCGTCTTCCGAATGCGGATTTTTGATGATCTCACGGGCAATCCGTTCCTGGATTCGCTCTTTGTTCGCAGAAAGGAGAACGGTTCCTTTGTAGCGATTGCGCATGTTTCGAATCGCGCGTTCCGCGACATCCGGGGCGCTTTTCGCCGTGGCGTCGCGGATCGAATACCAGTCGTCCTCTGTCTTTGCGAGCAAGACCATGTATTGTAATACAGCGGGATAACTTGGGAACTGGGTATAGAACGTGATCCAATGGGAGGTCGTTTTCGCTGTTTGGAGCATTCCCTGAATGACGACCTGTTCACTTCCGTTGCTGATCCCATATGGCAGGATCTTTTTCCAATCTTCGAAGTTCGCCGCTTTGGCAATCGCAGATTCGAACGCCGCGAGCGCAGCGGGGCTGCCCTTAGGCGCGTTCTCATACACGATGAGGTACGATTCGAGCGAATTCGCACTCCTGGCCATTGCCAGAAAAGCTTGATTTGCGAGAGGATTCTTCATCTCGAGTGCGGTTCGGAACACATCCTTAAGGGCGCTGAAGGGCAATTCCTGAAGAAACGTTTTCGGGAGCCGCCCGATGTCGGCCAATATCAGAGCGGCATGCGCGGTACCGGCATGATGCTTGAGTTGTCGAATGTTCACGCGATCCTCCTTCCGGAGTTTGTTTTGATTCGTGACGACAGGTAAGCAGGGATTTGGCGCCTCGTCAAGCTCGAACACGGCAGCAATCAAACAATCCTTCCTCTCTCGACTCCCATTTCGCCGCGCGCTACCATCTCCCCCATGCTCATCTTCGCCCATCGGGGTGTCCGAAAGCGGGGGGTCGCGGACGAGAATTCCGTGGAAGCGTTCAAAGCCGCCGTCGAACTCGGGATCGACGGGATTGAGCTTGACGTCCGCATGACCCGCGACGAAAAAGCGATCGTCATGCACGACGCGGATTTCCGGCGCATTGCCGGGGACAGTCGGCGCGTCGAGGCACTGACGTACCACGAGATCGCGGATATCGAGCTTCGGAACGGGACGAGCATCCCGCTGCTTGATGACGTCACGTGCGTCGTGCCTGAACCCGTGCGGATTGATTTTGAGGTCAAGGATCCGGAGGCGTTCGAGGCCGTGAAGCGGAAGCTCAATACGAGCGCCGGACTTCGCGCGCGGTCGCTCCTCTCCACGTTCCATGAAGACGTTGCGGCGCAGGCGCTGAAAGATCTCCCGGACATGAAGCGGTTCCTCCTCGTGAAACACTGGCCCATCTTCTGGTCGCGCTTCGTGGACCGCGCCCGCGAACTCGGCGTCACCGGCATCGGCTGCTCAATCAACGGCTGGACGGAACTGCGCACGAAGAAGACGAAGGAGCTCGGCTTCGAGACGATCGCCTGGGAACCCATGGGCATCCGAAGCTCCCGCAGACGAGCCGTACGCCTGGACCGGTTTGGCATAGATATCATCATCGCGAACAATCCAAAGGCGTACTTGGAAGCGCTCAGATAGGAAGAAGGGGGAGGAGGGCCGACTGGGCCGACTGGGAAAATAGTTTCCAGTCGGTTTTCATTCCCAGTCGGCCCAGTCGGTCCTCGCCCCCCATCCCTCCCCCTTCCTCCCTGCTCCTGCTACCATCTCCCTCATGCCCCACGCCCGTCCCACCCTCTTCCTCCTGGACGCGAATGCCCTCCTGCACCGCGCCTGGCATGCGATTCCGCCGTTGACGTCTCCCTCGGGCATGATCGTCAATGCGGCGTACGGGATGGCGTCGGTGGCGCTCAAGATGCAGAAGGAGGAATCGCCGGATCTCTTCATCGCGTGCTGGGATACCGCGGCGCCGACGTTCCGGCACGAGAAGTTTGAGGACTATAAGGCCCAGCGGGAGGAGAAAGAGCAGGAACTCTACGATCAGATTCCGGTTGCGCAAGAGGTCCTCGAGGCGATTGGCATCGCGTCGATCGAGATGGATGGGTATGAGGCGGACGATTTGATCGCCACGCTTGCGGTCCGCGGGGTCAATGAGGGATACGATGTCCGCATCGTGACCGGGGACCGGGACACGCTCCAGCTCGTGAACGACCACATCCACGTTATCGCATTCAAGAAAGGCGTCTCGGAGACGAAGGTCTATGACGCGGACGCCATCAAAGAAGAATACGGCATCGCGCCGGATCAGATGATCGACTGGAAGGCCATCAAAGGCGATCCGTCGGACAACATCCCAGGCATCAAAGGGATCGGCGACAAAGGCGCGACGGAATTGATCCAGGCGTACGGAAATCTCGACAAGATCTTCAAGGCGGCGAAAGACAAGAAGAGCGCGATCAAGGAAGGCATGCGGAAGAAGCTCATCGAGGGAGAGGCGGATGGGAGGCAGGCGCTCGATCTCGTGACCGTGAAGACGGATGTCCCCATCAAAGAGAGCTTCAACGATCTTCGGGCCGTGGCGGATCGGGAGCGCTTCGTGGAACTCGCGGGTAAATACGGATTTCGATCTCTCATTGCGCGTTTTGATGCGGGAAAGGGAGGGCCGACTGGACCGACTGGGCCGACTGGTCAAGATTCGAGTCTACCCAGTCGGCCCAACCGGCCCAGTCGGCCCTCATCTAAAAAAGCCGACTCATCCAACCCCTCCGAGATCAAGGGCGATCGCATCGTTCTCCACGTCATGCGGGCGCCGCAGGACTCGCTGTTCGGGTCTGCGGAGGCGTCGCTTGTTGTGGCGGATGAAAAGGCGTGCGCGGCGATCCCCTTCTCGGAGGTCAAGAAGAGCAAGAAGGATGTCACCGCCCTCTTGGGTCGCTCCATCGTCTGCCATGACGCGAAGTCGCTGATGCGTGAACTTGAGTCGGTTGGGATTGACCTCGGCGCTGTCTCTCACGACACACTTCTCGCGGCGTATCTCCTTTCCGCGGGTGAACGGTCATACGATCTTGATGCGCTTGCGCTCCAAGAGTTGGGGAAGGAACTTCCGCTGGACGTCGATCGCGCTTGCGACGTTGCGGCGATCATCAGGGAGATTGCGGACCGCCAGCGCGCGAAGATGGATCCCGAGGGAATGACGGCGTTCATGGAGCGGTTCGAACTTCCGCTCACGCCGATTCTACGCAAGATGGAGCGCACGGGCATCTGCATCGATATCCCCTACCTCGCCAAACTCTCAAAGGAGATGCAAGCGGTGAAGGCGAAGCTGGAGGCGGAGATGGAAAAGGCCGTGGGCCATCCATTCAATCCCGGATCGCCGTCCCAGCTTGCGACGATCCTCTTCGATGAGCTGAAGCTCCCGTCAAAAGGCATCAAGCGCGGGAAGACCGGATACTCTACCGCGGCATCCGAGCTCGAGAAGCTCGATGGGGCGCATCCAATCATCGCGCTGATCGGCGACCACCGGGAAATCGCGAAACTCTTGTCGACGTACGTCGAAACCCTGCCGACTCAGGCGGACAAGGAGGGACGGGTGCATACGACGTTCAACCAGGCGATCGCGTCGACGGGACGGCTCTCATCCTCCGATCCGAACCTTCAGAACATCCCCGTCCGATCCGACCTTGGGAAGAAGATCCGTCGCGCCTTCATCGCGAGCGATGACTTGGAGCTCTTGAGCTGTGATTACTCCCAGATTGAGTTGCGTGTCGTCGCCGCGCTCGCGAAGGACAAGAATATGCTCGCGGCGTTCGAGAGCGGGGCAGACATCCACACGTCCACGGCAGCGGCGATTTGGGGAATTGATCCGGCCGCGGTCACGAAGGAACAGCGGCGCGCGGCAAAGGCGATCAACTTCGGGATTATCTACGGGCAGGGCCCGCAGGGGCTCGCCGTGTCCGCCGGGATCCCGTTTGCGGAGGCAAAGGAATTCATCGCGAAGTACTTCGAGACGTACACGGGCATCAAAGAGTTTCTCGAGACGACGAAGGCGCTCGCGCGCGAGCGCGGGTACGTGGAGACGCTCTTCGGCCGCCGCCGTCCCACTCCCGACATCTTGAGCGGCGTCCAACCCGTCCGCGCGGCCGCGGAGCGGATGGCCATCAACATGCCCGTCCAGGGGACATCCGCGGACCTCCTCAAACTCGCAATGATCGAAGTCGCGAAAGGGCTCCCGAAGGTCTGCGCGGACGCGAGGATGCTCCTCCAGGTCCACGACGAACTCCTCTTCGAAGTCCCCTCTTCAGAGATCTCCAACGTCGCGACGTACGTCAAAGACGTTATGGAACACATCGAGAAGATCGGATGCCCGATCGTCGTTGACGCGAAGCGGGGGAAGAATTGGGAGGAGATGAGGCCAGTCGTGCGGTCGTGAGTCGTGAGTCGTGAGTCAAGAGTAGGGGCGCGGTTTCCGCGCCCCTTTTAGAGACGTGATTCCATCAAATCGCGTTGCGATCGGTTTATCATCCTCGGTCGAACTTCATTTTCGCGATGGATTGATATTTCTCTCCCATCGCAATCGCCGCGTTCAAGGCATCGTCATCTTTTGGTCCCATTGCGGCCAAAATTTTTGCCGCGCCGGGATGCGCCCGGTCGAGCTTTTTGATGAATTCATAGGTGCCTTCGAGAAGATCGTTGACGAGCATCCGCCAAGACTCTTTTAATGAAAGATCGTCATGCTTCCGGAGTTCGACGATGGTGCCGAGAACGATTTGAAGATGGAACGGATAGGCGAAGCCCTCGGTCAGCAGGCGCTTTTCTTCCTCCGAGAAATCGGAACCGTGTCGTTTGACGAGTTGCGTTCGAACGGCGCGCGCGAGCTGTTCGACGGTTCCTTCGTTGAATCCCCAGAACCGACTCACCCGCGCATTCGTCTCGCGGTCGGGGATGAACTGCATGCCTTCGTGCCGTTGACGATAGCTTACCGTTTTTTCTTCACGGGATGTTTCGCGCACGGAAAATGAATGGCGCGAGTGGGCATGGCCGAGTTCATGGCATGCTTTGAAGGCGAGTTCCGCGACCGGTTCGCGTTTCAGCCCGACGTGTCCGTGAATGTTGAATCCGTTGATGTTCAGGTCCGGTTCGGAAACCGTCTCCCAGACCGGATCAGTGGGCGGCAAGAAATGGACCCGTTCAATTGGAAACGGATCAGGGGCTCCGAGATCGAGACTTCGTACGACGTCGATGAGCGCTTCGTCGCAATGCGTCATCGTCCGAATTTCTTCCGCCGTCGGCACGAGTTCCCGTTTCCTCAAGTCTTCGGGAAACGGCAGCGGAAAATCATCGAGAACGGCTTCTTTAATATCCTTCCGTACATCGGGTTCTTGGACATTCATGAGGTGGAGGCGCGGCGATCGTTCGGGCATAGGTGAGTAAAGGATAACGGTCTGGGCGGGATTGGCCAACCGGCCGTGAATTCATCAACGATTCATTCCACCGTGAGTACCGTGGGTCAACAAATTAAAAAGCGGGCCCATGAGCAAGGGTCCGCCCGGCGCTGCGGGACGGGTCATCCGAGGATGTCCGTCCCACAGGGCCGTTTTCGATTCAGCGCGTTGTGAGGGTGGTCAGGCTTTGGTGATGCTCGTCACGCGAACGCTTGCGCACCAGGGGCCGGAGTAGAGTTCCAAATCAAAGTTAGCCTGCCCCGGGGGGAGCGCGAAGGTCAGCGAAGCCGTCCCGTATACTGAACATGAAGGGAATGTGAAGGCCGTTATTCCGATTACCGTGAGTTCCGGCAGAGATTCGCAGGAGCTCGCGCTCGCCAAGTAGTCGAATGTCATGGTCAACACGGATCCGGCCATATTCGCTGGGTATGAAGAAATGCAAGTCGTGATCGTGCTCAGCGATGCCGTCGTGGTCGCAGTCCCATCCTCGAGGTTCGTTCCGCACCACGCAGAGTCGAGCCCACCGAACCATATGGCGTTTTCCTTACATGCGCCGAATGCATATCCCGTGGGTTTGCACGCACCGTTTGTGCACGCATCCCCCGCCGGGCATGCATTCCCGCATGCGCCGCAGTTCGACGAGTTCGTCTGCAGGTCCACGCATGTTCCGCTGCAAGACGTTTGGCCGCTCGTACAGGGTGATTGGCACGTTCCGTTGGTGCACGAGGCTCCCGTAGGACACGCGTTGCCGCACGCGCCGCAGTTAAGGACGTCGTTTGGCAATGAGATTTCACAGCCATCCACCACGTTCCTGTTGCAATCCGCGTGCCCTGGTTCACACGTGAGTATGCAAGATCCGCCACTGCACGAACGTGATCCGTACGGACCGGTAAAACAGATGTGGCCGCAGTATTGGCAATTTGAGACATCCGTTTGGAGGTCCGCGCAGACGCTCCCGCATGCCGTGAGGCCGCTGGAGCAGTTGAGCGTTCCGCCGGTTGCGACTCCTCCGGTTGGAGTTCCGCCCGTCGCCGTTCCGCCAGTACCGGGAGCGCCCCCCGTCGACGGTGAACCGCCGGACGGAATGCAACTCCATGCGGAGCACGTTGTTCCTGCGGGGCACGTCGTTGAGCAACTCCCGCAGTGATTGGGATTATTGTAGAGATTCGTTTCGCAGCCATCGGCATCGATGAGCATACCAAGGCCGTTTGGATCGGGGGTGCCGTTACAATCCTGATACCCGTCTGTGCAGGAACCGATCCGACAGGTGCCGCTGAGGCAGTAGATGATGCCGTGAGGCGCGCTCGGACAGACATTCCCGCATGCGCCGCAATTGTTTGCATCCGAGAATAGGTATGCACACGTCGAGCCGCAGAGCGTTTCGCCGATTGCGCAGACGGGTGCGGTTCCGCCTGTTGCTCTTCCTCCGGTTGGAGATCCTCCGGTCGATGATCTGCCGCCCGTTGACGATGTTCCGCCCGTTCCGGAAGCCGCGACGCATGCCGCGTTGGAGCAGGTTGTGCCCGTTGGACAGACATGGCCGCACGGGCCGCAATTCCGGTTGTCAGAGAAGATGTCGACGCAGATCCCATTACAGTCACTTAACGAAGGAGGGCACCAGCACTGGAACCCATCACAGATCTTGCCGCCGGTGCAGACGTGTCCGCATGAGCCGCAGTTATTCGGATCATTCAGAACATTGACGCATTTCCCGTTGCAGTCTCCGACCGGACCGCCTCCGCAGCACACGCCGCCCACGCACAAGCTATAAGGGCAAACGCTGCCGCACGCCCCGCAATTAGCAAGGTCTGTCTGAAGATTCTTACAGACGCCGCCGCAGGCCGTGAAGCCGCTCGCGCAGTTGAGCGTTCCACCAGTCGGTATTCCACCGGTTGGAGATCCGCCCGTCGCAGGGAATCCTCCCGTGGTTGTTACTCCACCCGTTTGCGGACTACCCGTCGTTCCGCCCGCGCCCGACGTGGTCGCACACCCGCGCGTCACGTCGCACTCGCCCCAGGTGCCGTTCGGGAGGCACGTCATGTTGACGAGGCAGTGGCCGCCGACGAAGCTCTGGTCCCAGGCGTCGTAGCAGACGCTCTTCTTGCCCGGCGTACAGACGGTTCCGCTGTCGGGTTGGGTGTTCTGGCACGCCGTGACGGTCGAGCCGTTCTGGCAGGTCGTGGTGCAGGTGAAGCCGGGAATCGCAACGACGCCGGGTTTGCAGGCGCCGCTGCTGTTGCTGTCGCCGCCGCATGAGGCCGCGGCGACAATGAAAAGAGAAAGAACCGCGAGTTTGATCCATTGTTTCATGGCATGCACGCCTTTCCGTCACGTGGAGACGGTTGATGTTGCGCGAGAAATCATGTTCCTCGCTTAAGATGTCCCTCGGGTCTGGCGTAAGGGAAGCGCTGAATTGTCTAAGGTCCACTACATATAGCAAACGCCTGACTTGGGGGTTTGTCAAACAGGGAGGATCGTGGATCGTGGACCGCTCAAGAGCGCGCTCGTTAGGTCCACGATCTACGATCCTACGATCCACGATCCTAACAAAAGAGGTCCGACCAAGCGGCCGAACCTCGTCACGCCACGGTGCGGGAGACGGGCGTTGAGCGTCCATCCCTCACACGTCTTTCCACGGGCGCCACCAGCATCCGCGCCGCACGATGCCGCAGCGCTTTTCGACATTCCCGATTGATTTCAGGGTTATTGCCGTAAAGATCCCAAGGATGAACGCGAAGGATCCGACCCACACCGACCACTCGGTCGGGAGGACGATCGCGAGGGCGAATCCGCCGATGGCAATGACGATGCCGGCCATGGGCGGCGGCAACGGGATGAGCGTTGTCTCGCCGTTTGGCGGCGCAGGATCAGGCTCCTCCCGTTCGCGCCGATCGCACCGGGGATAGACGTCGCTGTGACGTTCCGATGTTTGGGAAGGTTCGCTGTGATCCATCCGTCTCTCCTTTTTGATGGCCGCTAACCACCCTAACACGAGTCGTGTCATCGTGGAAGATACGGGCTTGCACTCCCCTCTCAATTGCGGGAGGATTCTGGCAGGCAGGCAGGAGGTTCCGCAGCAATACAGCAATATAACAATACAACAATCCGTTTAGAGTAAAGAATTGTTCTATTGTTGTATTGCTGTATTGTTGGGCTTCGAAGGAATGTTTGTCTCTAAAGATGCTCATCATCGTCAGCGGCCAGGATTCATACCGCGCGCTCGAGAAGGCGCGCGAGCTTGAGCGCGCGTACTGCGAGAAGTACGACCGCGAGGGCCGGTCCGTCGAGCGCTTGCCCATGGGTGCGGACGGCGTCGAGCAGTTCCTCGCGATGACGGCGGGCGGGTCTCTCTTTTCGATGAGGCGCTTCATCCGCATTGACCGGCTCGTCTCGTCGTGCCCGAAGGCGAAGCGCGAGGCGATCCTGAAATCGCTCGCCCGCGACGTCGAGATGACGATCGTCGTGACGCTCGAAGAGGGCGCGCTCACGGCGAAGGAACTCAAAGGGTTCTCGACGCTGCCGAAGTTCTACCAATACGATTTTCCGACGCTCGAGCAGGGACCGTTTGCGAAGTGGGCGCGCGATCACGCGGCATCCATCGGCATCACTGACGCACGAGCGGTCGCCGCGCTCATCGACCGTTCGAATGGCGATTCGTGGCATTTCGCCACAGAATGCATCAAAGTCAAAGCCGGCGCCGCGATCGACGGCGACCGGTCCCGCGATATCTCCGTCTACGACGTCCTCGATTCCTATCTCATGAAGACGCCAAGGCGCCGATCCCTGTCCCGTTTGTTCGGCGATGACGCCGGCGTCATCGCCCAACTCCCGAACCAGGCGAGATCAATGGCGCTCGTGATGAGCGGCCATCGTGAGGGCATCCACCCCTACGTCGCGCAAAAGCTTTCCAGGATGAAGATCGACGACCCATCGGCCCGATTCGCGCATCTCGTCACCGCATTTGTCTGGTCGCGGACGGGGTATGCGACGCCCGGAGAGGCATTGGACGCTTTGGGGTAGTTTGGGGTAGTAATGAGTTAAGAGCTATAAGAAAATAGTAAGTAGTAAGTAGTAAGTAGTAAAAAAACGTCCTGATCAGGGACGGTTTTTACTATTTACTACTTACTATTTACTAATTAACTCTTCACTCTTCACTATTTCTTCTCTGCTCGCGAGATCGCCTTCATGATAAGCGACTTCCTTCGTTTTGCCGCGTTGATGCTCATCGCGCCGATCTTCGTGGCTTTATCCGCAATTTGCTGAAATTTGACGGCTTCCTTTTTCGCGCCTGCAACATCCCCCTTTGCGAGGAGCTCTTTCGATTTCCGGAGGAGCTGTTTGACGTGCGTCTTGATTCGGGTGTTCCGCAAGTTCCGCTTCACGCTCTTGCGGAGGTCCTTTATCGCGGCATGCTTCGTTGGCATAAATGGTTAGGAGGAATGTACAGGACATAGCGGCGCGAGTCAACACGGTCGCCGGAACGATGTTTGGCGGTTATTCGAGTCTGCAGTCAGGCGTTCAGGCCTGCCGCACGAAAACGTTGAAGTAATCTAAAAGGCCTTTGCTTGCGCTTGGGCCTGATAGTTGTCGCTTTTTGAAGGCGACGCTAATAGATTACCAGGATTTTGAGCCTAAGTCAAATTTATCTTACTTTAGGTGCATCGTTGTGATGGACGCCCCATTAAATGCTTACTTTGACGAACCCCGGAAAATCACCTATGATCATGCCGCTCGTTTCACACGGAAAGAAAAGGAAGGAATGAAAGATAGGCATTTTACGACGCTTCCTGTCCCCGTAGTTTAATGGATAGAACAGGGGCGTCCTAAGCCCTTGGTGGGGGTTCGATTCCCTCCGGGGACGCCATACAGGAGGAATTTGGAATTTGGAATTTGGAATTTGGAGTGAAAGAAGCTCCAGTTTTCATTTCCGAGATTGTTTCACGTGAAACAATCTTCAGAATTTGGAATTCGGAATTTGGAATGTTGACGGCTAGCTTGCCGACAGATTCTAAATTCCAAATTCTAAATTCCAAATTCTAAATTCCACTAGGGGCCAATAGCTCAGCTGGCTAGAGCGCTGCATTCGCATTGCAGAGGTCATGGGTTCAAATCCCATTTGGTCCACCACGTAAAAACGACGGCTTACCCGTCGTTTTTACGTGCCGCGGAACGTAGAGCGCTTCGCTTTTACGTTCCGCGTGGGCCGACGTCGTGTCGGCCTTTACGCGGCCTCCATGGCACAGAGTTCGCCGTCGTTCACGTGGCGCGGCCGCTTAGTTGAGGAAAATATTTGATATTGACAGAGTTGGAATTGGATGAGACTGAATGTTGAATATGCATTACGTATACATCCTAGAAAGCCAGATAGATGGTGGCTGGTATATCGGATATTCAATGGACGTCGACAGACGACTAGCAGAGCATAATTTTGGAATGAATGCATCAACACACTTTCGTCGTCCCCTTGATCTCATTTACTACGTGGCATATCTTCATAAGATGGACGCATTAGGAAGAGAGAGATTTCTTAAAAGCGGATCTGGCAGAAGATTTCTTTGAAAGCAAATGAGCCACTTTCTTTCCGAGAGGCCCCTCGCTCTATCAGTATCGACATTGCTTCACGTGAAACATAGAATTTAGCTTATTTTAGCCAAATAGATATCCACTTGACAGCTCTTTTGAAGTGCGAGACTAACTATATGGACGGTGGATTTGGTTGAATGATATTCGCTTTCACTCCTCTTTCATCCAGCATCAAATACGTAATGTTTCACGTGAAACAATCCAGGAGAAGCATCATGTCATGGAGAATCCCAAGAGTTCGTAAGAACGGCAGCGGTTCGATCGCGAAGGTCACAGACTTCAGATCCCAGACGAGAGAGAGGGATCGAATGCTGAACCGCAACGGATCACGTGCCAATATCCGCCCTTTACCATCATACGTCGGCTCTACCCTGTTCATATTCAGTAGCTGCTGACGCCCATCCATCTCATCTTCATAGGGACGCATGCCAGTGCGCCCCTATGTGAAGTAAGAAGTTAGAAGTTTGAAGTTAGAAGTTTGGGTTGGATCTGATTACCCTAACTTCTAACTTCAAACTTCTAACTTCCAATTCATACCATTTTACGAACCTTCCTTCATCCTTATATAGCATGCTATAATTAATGCCGTGAAAAAGCGGATTCTTGCTCTATTCGCCGTTTTTTTGGGCCTTCCGCTCGCGTGTTTTGCGATGACGAGCACGAATTATTTGATTAATTGGGATTCCATTAATGTCGGGGGGACGGACATATCGACGTCATCCAACTACCTCATGCGCGATACGATCGGCGAGCACGCGACCGGGATCAGCACGAGTACGAACTACGAGATCAGCGCAGGGTATCGCGTTGCCGGCGCAGCGGCCCCGTACCTGACGTTCCATATCGGGACCCAGCAGAATACGCTGTACTCGACGTGGACGAATTTTTCTTCAGGCGGACACACGGTCGATGCGACGACGTCGACCATGTTCGCAGTTGGCGATTACATCGCGATCGTTGAGAATCAGGGGTTCGCCCAGCTCGTCGCGGTCGGGAAGATTACGGCGATCAACGGGTCCACGATCACGGTGGATGCGTGGGCGGGCGAGCCGGGGTCAATCTCGGCAGTCCCATCAGGGGGCGATGATTACGCCTATCGCCTGGAAGGATCCACCGCGGATCTCGGCATGCAGTCGATCGTGACGGAGAACACGTCGATCACGGCAACGGACGTCGTATCGAACGCATCGAACGGGTATACTGTGACGGTCCAAGGTACGGATTATTTTCGGTCAGGCGCGAACATCATACAGAGCGTGTCGGATGGAGTCGTGACGATGGGATCCGAGGAGTACGGCATCGAAGCGGTCGGCTCGCTCGCGTCCGGCGGGGGCGCTGACGTTGCGATTCCGGTCGCATCGCCGCTGACCGTCCAGCAATCCTCGTCCGCGGGGAGCGACGATCGGATCGCGGTCGTGTACAAGCTCGCCGTGAGCCCGTCAACGCCGACGGGGGACTATTCGCAGACGGTCGTGTACAGGCTGACGGGGAACTTCTAGTCGTTCTACGAATTTACGAATAAGGCGAATCGGCGAATGACGAAAGAACGCACGTGCTGATCATGAACCCACTCATCCGTATTCGCCGATTCGCCTTATTCGTAAATTCGTAGGCCAAATGTCGAAGTATCTGACGTACGGAATGATGCTGACAATCGTTGCGGCGACGGTCGTGCTCTTTTGTTTTTTTCGTGCGGATGCGTCCGGCGTTACGGTGTCGCTCTCGGACGGATCGGGCGTGGCGGACGGCGGACCCGGCGGGACCACGGAAGTGACGGCGTCATGGACGACGTCGGGCGTGTACGTGACGGGGACGCAGATCACGTTTTCACTTTCGCCGGATGCGACGTCGACGATTTCAGATTGTTCAACGCCGGATACGCAATTCGTCTCATCGGGTGACGGATCATTCGGGTCGTTCACAACGAGCAGCGCCGTCTATACGCTCACGAAGAGCGCGGCCACCGGAACAACGGGGTCGCTCTGTCTTCGGTACCAATTCGAGAACTCGACGACGTCGAATTACCTCATCGCCATGAAGGCGACGTCGTCGACGACGCTGTTTACGGCGACGGACTTCGGCGCGTCGCTCTACAGCATCCTCGGTTCGAACGAGGTGACCGTCACGGCGCACATCCCGTCATCGCTCTCGTTCACGATTCGGAACGCGACGGATACGGGGAATACGAACGTCTGTTCGTTCGGCACCCTTGCCTTGAATCAGGTCAGCTTCTGTTCATACCGGCTCCGCATCGCGACGAACGCGGGGAACGGGTTTACGACCACGCTCCAGCCGAACGGCGAATTCAACGTGAACGGGTCCGCGACCATGACGGCGATCACGAACGACATTCCGTTCGCGACCGGAACCGAGGCGTACGGGATGGCGTTCTTCGACGGCGCGGCGAGCGGCGGGCGGGTCGGCGCGAACAACTTCGACGCGCTGGCGGTCGAAGCGGGCGCCGCGGAAGACGCGTCGCTCACGTTCAACCAGGATTCAACGCCGCTCGATTTCACGTCCGCCACGACCGTCCTCACGTACAGCGCCCCCTTCAACGCGCTCGCCGCGCCAAGCCCGACGACGACATCGCTCGTCGTGCACGGCGCGTCGGTCGGCGCGGGGACGCCGTACGGGTTCTATACGCAGACGGTGACGTACCGGGTGACGGGTTCGTATTAGATGATGGCTGTATGGCGTCATGGCGACATGGCTCCATAAAGCAATCGCCCGTCAGAACGTAGCCATGAAGCCAAGTAACCATCGAACCCATCCTCTCTATGATGTCCCGCCCTCCTCTGAAGCTCCTCGTCCTCGCGACGCTCGCCGCGCTCATCGTGATGCCGTGGCATCCCGCCTCCGCGATCACCGTGTCGCCGGTCGTGCTGGATTACACGATTGCGCCGGGCGCGAGCGTGCAGGACAAGGTCACGCTCATCAACGACACGGGCGAACGGGAGACGTTTACGCTCTCGGTCGAGAACTTCATCGCGAACGGCGAAGACGGCGGGCAGACGTACGTCCCGGAAGCAAAGCCGACGGGCCTCGCGTCGTGGATCCGCACGGACCAGCCGACCGTGACGCTGGATCCGAACCAGTCACGAACGTTTCCGTTCCTCATCACCGTGCCGAACGACGCGGAACCCGGCGGGCACTACGCGACGATCTTCTTCGGGCGCGCGGGCGGAACGGTCGGGAACGGCTCCGGCGTGGGCGTGGCCGAGCAGGTCGGCGTGCTCCTCCTCGTCCGCGTGCCGGGCAATATCCGCGAATCATTGAACGTCGAATCGTTCCGCGTCATCGGACCGTCGACGGTGAATCGGCGGCCGGTCGCGTTCGAGCTCCGCGTGAAGAACACGGGGAGCGTCCATGAACGTCCGGCGGGACAGATCGTCATCACGAACATGGTTGGGAGCGTCGTCGCGAAGATCCCGGCGAACCCGAACAACGGCGCCGTTCTTCCCGCGAGCATCCGCCGCTTCGGGGCCGGATGGGACGCGTCCGCGCCGATCGCGAAGGGAGGATTTTTTGCCGAAGCCGCGAACGAATGGAAGAACTTCGGGTTCGGCAAATACACGGCGCGCGTCGACGCCACGTACGGCCCCATGAAGACGCCGCTCGAACGCGCCGCCGTTTCGTTCTGGATCATCCCATGGCACCTCATCGCGATCGCTGCAGGCCTTCTCATCGTCCTCATCGTCCTCATTATGGTCTACAACAAGATGCTCATCCGGGCGGCGCTTCGGAAGGCGAGACGTTAGTCTATCTCCATGAAACGTTTTTCCTGGTCACGATTACGCTTAGAAATCCGAAAGAGGTTTGGTCGCGTTGAACGCGATGGGGTTTGGGATTTGGGGTTTGGATTGACCAAACCCCAGACCCCAAACCCCAAACCCATCCTCTCCATCATCACATTCGCTCTGATCGCCATCGTCGGATTCGTGATCGCGATCCCATCGTCACGCTCGGCGGCGCTCGTCTTCATGAGCGACAACCTCGACGACCCGCTTGTGAGCGCGTCGACGAACCACCTCATTACGTTCGTCACGCCGACCGGCGTGGACGCGCCGACGGACAACGTCCAACTGACGTTCCAGGGGTTCGACCTCTCGGCGGTCACGATCAACGACATCGACTTTTTCCACGGGACCACGACGGGGTATGAATATCCCACGACGCTCGCGGCGGCGCCGGGCGCGGGGGTCTGGGGCGCGTCGGTCTCCGGGCAGACGATCACGTTCACGGCGCCGTCGGACGCGGGGGCGGGTGAAGTCGCGCCGAGCAGCACGGTCCGCGTGCTCATCGGGACGAACACGGCCGGCGGCATTCACCGGATCGTGAATCCTTCGTCGGCGAACAACTACGTCATCTCGTTCGACGGGACGTTCGGCGACGCGGGCACCATGGGCATCGCGGTCGTCGGGAACAACCAGGTGGAGCGTGACGGCGTCCTACCCGCCGCCGCCTCCTCCGCCCGGCGGGGGCGACAACGGGCACGGGACGCCGTCGGACACCACGCCGCCCGTGATCATGGGCGTGACCGCGACGAACATCACCGACACGAGCGCGCGGATCGTATGGCAGACCGACGAGTTCTCAACGTCCGCGGTCGACTACGGGAACACGATGGCATACGCGTCCGGGACGGTCGCCGACGCCACGGCCGTGACGCAGCACGCGATCGATCTTTCCGGACTCATCTCCTGTGCAACGTATTATTTCCGCGTGAATTCAACGGACGGATCGGGGAATACGGCGTCGTCGGGCGGGTACACGTTTGCGACCGCGTGCGACACCACGCCGCCCGTCATTTCGAACCCGCACGCGGCGAACATCACAGACACGGGCGCGATCATCCTCTGGACGACGGATGAGCCGGCCACGTCGATCCTCGACTACGGCCTGACCGCGGCGTACGGCTCGCATTCCTCCGACGGGTCGCTCGTCACGTCGCACGCCATGCCGGTCGCGGGGCTCACGCCGAATACGACGTACCACTTCCGCGTCACGTCGTCAGACGCGCGCGGGAACACGGCGGTCTCCGGCGATTACACGTTCACGACCGCGCCGGACACCACGCCGCCCGCAAACGTGACGTTGACGGCGACGCCCGGCGACGGATTCGTGACGCTCACGTGGACGAATCCGCCGGACGCGGACTTCGCCGGCGTCCGCATCGTCCGCCGGACCGACCGGTTTCCGACGAACGCGACGGACGGCGATCTCGTCTATAACGGATCCGGAACGTCCTTCGTCGACACGAACGTCGTGAACGGGACGACGTACGATTACGGCGCGTTCGCGTACGACACAGCGGGAAATTACGCGTCGGGCGCGCTCGCCTCCGCAACGCCCGCCGGGCCGCCAACGCCTCCTCCTCCGACGCCGACCACGACGCCGCCCACACCTCCTCCGACGCCCCCTCCGACGCCTCCGCCCACACCTCCTCCGACGCCCCCTCCGACGCCTCCGCCACCGACGCCGCCCACGCCCGTAACGCCCCCGGTCATCCCGGGTCCCGGCGTCACGTCGACGCCGCCCACGCCCTCGGCGACGATCACGGTCAACTTCATCGGCGCGAACGGAACGCTTCCGCTCGCCGCCAATGCGGAAGGCGCGGTCGGCATGCGCGCGAATTCAACGGTCACGGTGAGCGTGCCCGCCGCGTCGATGAACGGGACTGCCGAGATCGTCGCGTACATCCTCGGGAATTCCACGTTCAATCTCGCATACGATTCGGCATCGAACGCGTACGTCGGCACGTTCGAGACGCCGTCCGCGCCCGGGACGTACACGACGAAAGCGCAGGCCGTATTCACGGACGGGCGCGTCGCCGAGAAACTGGTCGACATCAAGGTCCAGGGGAGCGGTTCCGTCGTTGAGCGCCAGGTCGTCAGTGCGTCGGAAACGCCCGTCCCGGGCGCGATCGTCCGCCTGTACCGCGAGACCGGCGGCGGGTGGTCGCTCTTCGACGGGAGCCCGTACGGCGAACTGAATCCACTGACGACGGATTGGAACGGGCGGTACGTGTTCGAAGTCCCGCCCGGGCGGTACTACGCCGAAGTCGAGAAGCAGGGATATGACAACGCCTCAACGCAGCCCGTGTACGTCGATGGAAACGTCTTCAACGAGAAGATCCCGATCATCAAGATCCCGACGAGCATCGCGGAAGGCATCGGCAATATCCTCGCGTCAACGTCGACGCCGGGCCAAAAAGCCGTCGCCGTCGTCCAGAACATCGGCGCGAACGTGGCGTACGAAGTGAAGCGGTTCCAACAGAACGTGATCGCGTCGCCCGTCGTCCAGCAGGTCACGAAGACGGTCGTCCCGCCGACCGCCGTTACGGTGACGGTCGTGAACGCCGCGAGCGCGTTCAGCATCTTCAACCTCCTCACCTACCTCCAGTACCTCTTCACCCAGCCGATCCTCCTCTTCTGGCGACGCAAACGGAAAGCGTACGGCACGGTCTACGACGCGCTGACGAAGCGCCCGATTGACCTTGCGATCGTCCGTCTCATCCATGCGCAAAGCGGGCTCACGGTCCAGACGCGCGTCACGGACAAGCACGGGCGCTATATCATGACCGCGAAACCGGGGACGTACCGGATCGAGGCCGTGAAACCGAACTTCACGTTCCCGTCCGCGTACCTGAAGGACGCGCAGACCGACATCGACTACACGAGCCTCTACCACGGCGACGTGTTCGAGATCAAGGAAGACACGACGATCTCCTACAACATTCCCGTCGATCCCGTCGCCGCGGAAGAAACGCCGCGGAAGATCATCTTCCGGAGGGCGCTCCGGAAGTTCCAGCACGGCGTCGCGATCTCCGGCGTGGTCATCGCGGGCGTTTCGTTCCTCTTCGCCCCGTCGGTCTTCATGGGGATCTTCGTTGGCGTCCAGGTCCTTGTGTACGTCCTGTTCCGACGCCTCTCCATCCCCGAAAAGCCGAAGAAGCTCGGCAAGGTCTACGACGCGCTCACGATGAAGCCGCTCCCGCGCGCGGTCGTCCGCATCTTCGATGCGAAGTTCAACAAGCTCCTCGAAACGCAGATCACGGACTCCCGCGGCCGCTACGGCTTCCTCGTCGGGAAAAATATCTTCTACCTGACCGGCGAAGCGAAGGGCTATGACCCGAACAAGCTGCCGGACATGGACCTCACGAAGGGCGAGGGCGTGGTCGATAAGGAGATCCCGCTTGCGAAGAAAGCGAAGGAGAGCGCGGCGGCGGAGGAAGTCTCGCCGTTGGTGAGTAAGGTTGAGACGAAGAAGTGAAGCAGAGTCCGTTGTCCGTAGTCCGTTGTCCGTAGTCCGGATATTCCTAAGAACAGCGGACTACGGACAACGGACCTTTATCTGTCTTTCGAGACTTGCGGTAAAGCCATTAAGGAGTCGAAGCGATGCTTGAAGAGCATTCTCCGCATTAGCAAAGTCGGTCTCGGGCGCAAGGCCGACATCTCTTGAAAGTGTCAGTTGGACTTCGAGCTCGGACGCTGAACCGTATGCGATCCGACAAAAATGGATTATTTCTTTTGCGTTACGCCTTCGATACCCTTCCGCAATGTTTGACGGGATCGAAATTGCGGCACGGCGCATTTGTGCGACTATCCCAAACCGTTCATGAGATGGAAATCGCTCAGTTAAGAGATATACTTCTTTTGCGAGCCGATAAGACTCTTTCCAGACATTGAGGTCTTGATATGACATATGATCCATTTAGTGAAGCATATGTGTTTATTAGTCAACACTTCAGTATTTGGCTACATTGAGGCTTTTAGCCATATCCGTAGTCCGTTGTCCGTAGTCCGTTGCCCGAAGGGCCCATCTTCCAACGGACAACGGACTACGGACAACGGACTCGTCAGCATATCGAGCTTATCTCCATCGCTTGCTTGCTCTCACATAAGCTTTTTCCCCACCTTATCCACCCACCTATTCGCTCAACACGGCGGAAGTTAGTAATCGTCTATAATATATAGTGACGGAAAGAAATCTTGGGCCACTGCGAAAGCTATAGAGCGCGCAGAATGGTCTTGGCCTAAGGGAGACGTCCGTCGAACTCGGCCAGAGGCTGATGAGCCTTTGGCTCAAACCAAAGAAGACGTCAAAGGCGAATCCGTTCGGATATCGAACGTCTCCGCCGTGAAAAGCTACGCTTCTACGTAGCGGATATTGACGTACGCCCGCCGGATTCCCTCCGGAGGGAGAGGTTCGGAAAGCGCTTTGTTGCGCGGTGTTGCGATACGCCGTTCTTACGGTTCCGCACGCGCACATCATTTGCCGCTTCCCGACCCAATTGCGGTTCCATGAACCCAAGGGTTTCGAATTGCCAAAAGGTCACTAGAAACATCTTCAAAACCACACTTGCAGTGGTCGGGATTTTGCTTTGTTTAGCAATTCCTGCGGGGAAAGACCAAGCCCTCGCAGCGAATGGCATCGCAGAGCAGATTAACTACCAAGGCAAGCTGTTAACGCCCTTGGGGGCAGCTGTCCCCGCTGGCACCTATAGCGTCGTATTTTCGCTGTATGATGCGGAATCCGGGGGCTCGCGCATCTGGACCGCTGGCGGATCGCTCGCGAGTCCGACCGCCGTGAACGTCGAAGTGACGAGCGAGGGCCTGTTCACCGTCCTCCTCGGATCGGGTTCCCAGAACTCTCTCGACAACGTCGATTGGAATTCTGACTCGATCTACCTCGGCGTCACCGTAGGATCCGACTCGGAGATGTCCCCGAGGAAACGGCTCGTCGCCGCACCCCAGGCGTTCAATGCCGCGGAGTGGAACGGGTACCGGACCGCGACGAGCATCCAGTCGGGGTCAGAACTCCTCAAGCTCTCCCAGCTATCCGCGGACGTCGCGACGTCCGACCGCACGACGCTCCTCCTCACGACCTCCGGCACGTCGAACCTCTATGACTACCTCCTCAAGGCGAACAACGGGACGAGCGACGTCTTTACGATCTCGCGCCAGGGGAACGTGACGACGACGGGAAGTTTCTACGCCGGAGGGACGGCGTCGCTCCAGAATCTCGTGTTCACGAATGCGACAGGCGCATCGCTCTACGCCACGAACGGAAGTTTCGGGACGCTCACGGCCACGACGCTCGCTCCAACGAACATTACGTGGGTGAACGCGACGGGGACGAACACGACGAGCACGAACCTCTTCGCGTCGAATCTTGGATTCGGGACGGCATCGGGGTCAATGCTCTCGGTCACGACGCTCGCCGTTTCGACGTCCACGGATCTCATCGCCGGTTCCGCGATCGGCATCAACGACACGCTCGTCATCAATCCCTCGGGACTTTCATCGTCGGCGAGTTACTATGCGGCATTTGCCACGGCGGATTACATCGCGAGCGTGCCGACGAACTCGGGATACTACGTGGTCGGCTCGTTCAACATCGGGCGGAACAGCGGTATCTCGACGCTCGAGAACGTGGTCGGGACGTGGGGGCGCGCGGAGAACGCGTCGTCCGGCGTCGTGAACGACAGCCAGGGCGTCGTGGGTCAGTCGCGCAACAGCGGAACGGGAACGATTCTTCGCGGGTATGGCGTAGTCGGCGCGTCGCGAAACAATTCGACGGGCGTTGTGACGAATGCGGTCGGCGTGTACGGCGACATCATCAACTTTAACGCAGGAGGCGTCATCACGAATGCGTACAACATCAAGGCCGCGACGCCGTTCATGAACGCGGGCACGATCGACAATCTCTACGGCGTGTACATTGATTCGCAGTCGCCGCCCGGTGGCGGGACGATCCTGAACAAGTGGGCGCTCTACCAGGCGAGCTCAACGGACCGTTCATACTTCGCGGGATACGTCGGCTTCGGGACGTCGACGCCGAACTATCCGGTTGAGATCATCGGCGTCGTCTCATCAAGCGGCGGCTTCTACACGCCCGCGAGCATCTACGCGAGCGGAACGCTGAACGGCGGGGCGCTGAGCATCTCCGGCTCGTCGACGCTGAACGGTCTCACGTGGGTGAATGCGACGGGGACGAACACGACCTCGACGAATGTTTACGCGACGAACCTCCAATTCACGAATGCGACCGGCTCAAATCTCTACATCACAACCTTCACCGCGGGGATGCTCAATGCGACGGGCATCACCTGGACGAACGCGACGGGCACGAACACGACGTCGACGAATCTGTACGCCTCGAACCTGCTCTTCAACGGGGCGACGGGGTCGAACGTGAACATCACGGGCGGGCTCGTCGCGTCGACGGGAACGATCACGAATCTCAATTTCTTGAATGCGACGGGGACGAACCTCTTCGTCCAGGGCGCGATGACGATCGGCACGGGAACGTCGACGCCGGCGCAGGCGCTCACGTTCGCCGACGGCGGGAACATCCTGCTGAACGGCGGCGGGATCACGAGCCCGTACGGCGGCTTCGGCCGGTTCGAAAATTACCTGACGTGGACCGAAGCGTTCGACAACGCCGCGTGGACGAAGGAGAACGGGATCGCGGTGACGGCGAACGGCCAGGCGTCGCCGAGCGGACTCTTAACCGCCGATACGGTCACGACGGGCGGATCGGCGGCGACCGACGGCGTGATCCAGGCCGCATCCGGATCTCCGGCCACGATCTCGTCGACGTGGACCGGCTCGGTCTGGCTGAAGACGACCGCCGGGACCTCGACCGTGAACCTGCGCATCAGCTCGGGCAATGAAACGGGCACCGCTTCGCCGGTGACGGTCACGACGTCATGGCAGAGGGTCTGGGTCACGCAGGCGTTCAGCGCCGGATCAATCGGAACGGCGACGTTCAGGATCGAGACAGGTGCGGGAACGGGCATCGTGCTTTGGGGCGCGCAACTCGAGAAGCAATCGACCCCCGGTGCGTACCTCACGACGACCAGTTTTGCCGTCACGAACACCTATACCGGCTTGGCGTCGGCCGGAAGCCCCGGCGCGCTCTTCGACATCGGGGGCGGCGGACCGAAACTGCTGTTCGGGTGGCCGGCGGATTACCCGTCGAAGACCGTGCACTCCATTCGGACCTGCGGTGCGTACAACAACAACATCTGCTGGGACCTTGCGAGCGTGTCCGACTTCCTCTCCATCGGCGGCCGGTTCAACGTTGGGAGCGGAGGCGAGACCATCGGCTACGACATTTCCAACTTCACGCCTCCCGCGAACGGGCTCGCCGTGTCGGGCAACGTCGGGATCGGCACGTCGGCTCCGAACTACCCGCTCGAGATCGTCGGCGTCGCGTCGTCGAGCGGAGGGTTCTACACAGGCGCAAACGTCTACGCGAGCGGGACGCTCAACGGCGGCATGCTCAACGTCTCCGGATCGTCCACGCTCCACGGGGTCACGTGGACGAGCGCGACGGGAACGAACACGACCTCGACGAACTTCTACGCGTCGAACCTGCTCTTCAGCGGGGCGACGGGGTCGACCGTCAACGCGACGGGCATCACCGCCGTGACGTCGACGATCACCAACGTCAACTTCGTGAACGCGACGGGCACGCAGCTCTCGTTTACGAACGCGACGGGATCAAGTCTCTACGCGTCGTCGCTCATCGCGGCGAACGGGATCATCACAAACCTCACGACGATCGCGTTGAGCGCAACGGGCATCACATGGACGAACGCGACGGGGACGAATACGACCTCGACGAACCTCTACGCCCAGCGCGCGTACGTCGACTTCCTCACGTCGACCGGAACCTTCCTCACCGTCTCCTCGACGTCCATCACGATGAACGGGCGCGTTGACGCGTATGGATTGAATCGCTGGTTTCAGAGTCCGCTTCTCGCGCAGTCGCTCATGGGTTTTGGGAACAATGCGACGAGCATTGCGGTGGGATCTTCACCGGTGTCCGGCATCGCGTTCGACGGCTCCTCCATGTGGGTGATGGGCGCGACCGGCACCGTCGGCATCGCGACGAAGATCGACACGCGGACGAACCGGATCGTCGCCACCGTGCCGGTTCCGGGCGCGACGAGCGAGGCCGCCTTCGATGGGACGTACCTGTGGGTGACGAACGACGATACGGGAACGAGCATCAACAAGATTGACGTCCGCACGAATCAGATCGTCGCGACGACGACCATTGGGTGGAACACGCTCAACATCGCCTTCGACGGCTCCTCCATGTGGGTGGCGAACTTCAATTCGAACAGCGTCTCGAAGGTCGATATCGGCACGAACGCCGTCGTCGCCACGACGACCGTGGGATCGCTCCCGGAAGGGATGACCTTCGACGGCTCATACATGTGGGTGGCGAGCTACGGTTCAAGCACCATCTTCAAGATCGATCCCCGGACGAATGCCGTCGTCGCCACGACGACGGTCGGAGCGAACCCGCGGTTCGCGGCGTTCGACGGCGCGTACGTGTGGGTGACGAACTCCGACTCGAACAATGTCATGAAGATCGACGCGCAGACGAACCAGGTCGTCGCCACGATCCCGGTGCCGCATCCGTGGGGCATCGCCTTCGACGGCTCCTCCATGTGGGTGGTGAACGCCGTGGAGAACAGCGTCACGAAAATCGACGTGAGGACAAACGCGGTCGTCGCGACGTATCCCACGGGGTCGAACCCGCGCAACATCGCCTTCGACGGCTCCTCCATGTGGGTGATCAGTTCCGTGTCGAACGACGTCACAAAAATCCCCGCGGGCGGCTCAGGCACCGGCGCGAATTTCCTCCTCCATGCGAACCTCGCGCCGGACACGAATAACTATTGGAACCTCGGCTCCGCATCCAACTCGTGGTCGAACGTCTACGCGTCGGGGACGGCCTCGTATTTCCAGGGCATCAACTGGATGAACGCGACCGGGACGAATACGACCTCGACGAATTTCTTTGCATCGAACCTCAACTTTGCGAACGCCCAGGGCGTCACGGCAACCTCGACGAACCTGTACGTGAACACGCAGGCGCGGCTCCCGTCGGATACGCTCATCGGCGGGAAGACCGTCTGTCTCTCCGACAACACGAACTGTCCGGCCGGCGTCGGGGGCGGAGGGACCACGTGGACGGACGTTGCGAGCGGATATATCTACCCGGCGACCTCGTCCCGCAGCGTCGCCATCGGATCCGGCGCCACGACGACCGCGCCGTTCGTGTTCGATGTGAATGCGGCAGCGACCCCGCTGCTCATCATCGGCAAAGGCGCGTCCGCCGGACTCCAAGTGTACGGATCATCGACGCTCGCGACCGTGAACTTC
Organism: Candidatus Uhrbacteria bacterium; assembly: GCA_963835915.1. Taxonomy (GTDB): domain Bacteria; phylum Patescibacteriota; class Patescibacteriia; order 2-12-FULL-60-25; family 2-12-FULL-60-25; genus 2-12-FULL-60-25. The sequence continues at coordinate 26,897 of CAWIHE010000002.1, read as the reverse complement.
ACGAACGCGACAGGCACCTCGATCTACGTCTCGACCGGCATCTTCGGCACGATCTGCCTGACGGGGGACACGTGCATTACGAGTTGGCCGACGGGAGGCGGCGGATTTATCCCCCAGCTCACGCAGGTCATCAACGCCGGATCGTCGGCAACCTCAACGCCGTCGTTCGACATGGGCTTCACGGCGACGACGGGGGTTATCACGGGACTCACGTGGACGAACGCGACCGGGACGAACCTCTACGCCTCGCGCGCCTCCGTCGACGTCCTCGCATCGACCTCGACCTTCCTCACCGTCTCGTCGACGGCCATCGAGATGAACGGGCGCGTTGATGCGTACGGGTTGAACCGGTGGTTCCAGGAGCCGATGACGGCGCGCGCGCTCACGGGGCTTGGGACAAGCGCAACGTCGATTCCGGTTGGACCCGGTTACCCGCGCGGGTCGGGTCAGCGCGGAATGGCATTCGACGGCAACAATGTTTGGGTCGTCAATAACTCGTGGGACGGCAACAGCATCTCGAAGATCGATACGCGGACGAATGCCGTTGTCGCGACGACAACGCTCGGAACCAACCCATACGGCGCCGCGTTCGACGGAACGTACCTCTGGGTCGGGAATTTTAGCGATAATAACCTTTCGAAGATCGACGTCCGGACGAATGCCGTTGTCGCGACGGTGCCCGTTTCATACGGTCCGCGCTTTCTCGCATTCGACGGACGATATCTCTGGGTCACACTGGACAGCAGCATCGGATCCGTTGAGAAAGTCGATGTCATTTCAAATCAAGTCGTCGCGACAACCACGGTCGAGACATATCCGACGGCGATTACGTTCGACGGTTCGTACGTGTGGGTCGCGACGTTCAGCTCGGGAAATTTGAACAAGGTCGATATCCGTACGAACGCCGTCGTCGCGATGGTGGCAATCGGAGACGGCCACGATTATGGCAGCATCTTCTTTGACGGGAGCGCCATTTGGGTTGCCATGGATGACGGAACCGCGAATGTCGTGAAGAAAGTCGATCCGAAGGCGAACGCCGTGGTCGCGACGATCCCCGTGGGCCCGAACCCGAACGGGCTCGCATACGACGGGGAGTATGTCTGGGTCGCGAACAACGGGTCGAACTACGTGTCGAAGATCGACCCGCGGACGAATGCCGTGGTTGCGACGTCGACCGTCGGATTAAACCCGGGGAACCTCATGTTCGACGGCGTGAACATGTGGGTGGTGAACTACGGGTCGAATACGGTGACGAAGCTTCCGACGGGCGGCGGTTCTACGGGCGCCGACTTCCTCCTCCACGCGAACCTCATGCCGGATGTAAACAACGCGTACAACCTCGGCTCCGCATCCAACTCCTGGGCGAACATCTACGCGTCCGGGACGATCGCGGGCGTGAACGCGATCTTCACGAATGCGACGGCGACGACGCTCGGCTTTACGAATGCCACCGGCACCGCGATCTATGCTTCGACCGGCGTCTTCGGGACGATCTGCCTGACGGGCGACACGTGCATTACGAGCTGGCCAACGGGAGGAGGCGGATTCATTCCCCAGCTCACGCAGGTCATCAACGCGGGATCGCTCGCAACGTCGACGCCGTCGTTCGGCATGGGCTTCACGGCAACGACGGGGGTCGTGACCGGGCTCACGTGGACGAACGCGACGGGGACGAACCTCTACGCCTCGCGCGGAGCGTTCGACGTCATCTCATCTACCGGAACCTTCCTCACCGTCTCCTCGACGTCGATCACGATGAACGGGCGGGTGGATGCGTACGGGTTGAACCGGTGGTTCCAGATTCCCGCGCTCTTACAACTGGCGGCCACGACGACGGGACTTTCCGGGGTCTATGCGCTCGGATTTGACGGCACCTATCTTTGGATTTCCTATGGGTCGGAGCTCCAAAAGCTCGACATTCGGACGGGTGCCGTGGTCGCGAGCATCGCGGTGACGGATTATCCGACGAAGTTCCTCTTCGATGGCACGTACCTTTGGGGTCTCGCAACGGCGGGGACGCCGCCGCGTATCATGAAGATCGACGTGCGGTCGAATACCATCGTTGCATCGACGACGGCGATCGCCGTCAGCCAGTTCAGTGATCTCGCGTACGATGGAACATCCCTCTGGGCAACGTGCGCAAACACGAGCACCGGAGATTTCATCTCGATCGTGAATCCGAATACGCTCGCGCTCGTCGCGACGACGACCGCACCCGGGAATCCGACGGGTATTACGTTCGACGGGACGTACATGTGGACGACGGCCATGTCCGGCGGAACCGTTTTGAAGATTGATGCGGCCACGCGCGCGCTCATCGGGAGCTACGGCGGCTCAGTCCAGCCGATCGACGCCGCCTTTGACGGGACATCGATCTGGGTTGCAGATTATTACAATCAAACCGCTTCGGTCGTGAAGTACAACGCACAGACCGGGGCCGTCGTGTCCACGCTTCCGGCTTCCGCCCTCGGGCTTCCGGTTGAAGTGCTGTTCGACGGGACGTCGATCTGGGTCCGGCTTGGCCAGGGCCTTGAGAAGATTGATCCGAAGACGAATGCGGTTCTTGAGCAGTTCAGTCTCCCGGATACGAATAGCATGACCTTCGACGGGTCGAACATCTGGATCCGCTACGGCGGCTGGAACGGCTACCTCCGGCGCATTCCCATCGGCGGCGGAACAACGGGCGACTTCACGGTCCACACGAATATCTCGCCGGACCAGAACAACACGTTCGATCTCGGCACGGCGTCGACGTCGTTCAGGAATATCTATGCGTCGGGGACGATCGCGGGGGCGAACATGCTCTGGACGAACGCGACGGGATCGAGTCTCTACGTGACGAACCTGACCGCCGGGACGATCAACGGCCAGGGCGCGTGTCTCGCCGACGGGACGAATTGCTTGGGGACGCAGGGCGGCGGCGCGAGCGCGACGCTCGGATTGCATGCGGCTTCGGTCGTCTGGACGAGCGCGACAACGGTCCGCGTGACGTACGACTGGTCGGATGCGAGTCAGCTCCTCGACTGGACGCCGACCACGGGCGCCACGCTCACGCGCGGAACGTCGACCGTCGACATTACGGGCGGGTCGACGGATATCCACGGCATGAAGTGGGTGCTCCCGATCGCCGCATCGGACATCACGGCGAGCGCCGTATCGCACAACAATGAGCACCACGTCAACATCTACACGAATCTGAATGCCGCGTGGGCCGGGAGTCCCTGGAACGCGAATCCGACGTACGCGGCCATCTGGAACTACGGCGGAGGAAAGTGGGTCGTGGACGGCGCCGATAACGGCTTCGTGAGTCCGGATCTCGTGAAGGATAACTGGTACAACTTTGAATTCCAGGCGAGTTCGACCCTGCTCCGCGCCTGGAGCACCGTTGACAGCACGTGGCATGAACGCAGCGGCACATACGCGCCGTCGACGAGCGGGTACGTCGCGCTCGGCGGATTCGGCGGAGAGAACGAGTGGGGCGCGGTCGTCATTGAAGGAGCGGTTTCGACGACGCGGTCGTTGGACTTCACGGTCCGTTCGAACGCCGTGCCGAACGTGAATAACGCGTGGGACCTCGGCTCCGCGACAGGATCGTGGCGGAACATCTACGCGTCGGGGACGATCTTCGGCGCGAACGCGAGCTTCACGAACGCGACGGCGACGAACCTGTCAGTCACGGGGAATCTCACGAACCTCATCACGGCGGAATCGTTGCTCACGCAGATCTCGGATACGTTCTACGTGGACCACATCGGGCAGTGGAGCATGAAAGTCCAGGGGACATACGCGTACATCTACGGCGGGTACGGTGACTCGGCCACCCCCTTCATCTCCGTCGTCGACATCTCGGATCCCGCGAATCCGGTCGAGATCGCCACGAGCTCGGTCAGCGGCGTGTCGACCGGCGGGAGCCTTACGATCAACGGGAAGTATGCGTATGCGCTCCATGGAAGTCCGGAAAATTTCATTTCAACGATCGACATTTCGAATCCGTTGCATCCGGTCGAAATCGCGACGATGGCGCTCCACAGTCCGGACCGGATGGTCATTCGGGGATCGCTTGCGTTTGTGACGGAACTGGAGGGGGGCGCCGTGTACGTCCTCGACCTTTCGGATCCCGTGCATCCGAAGCGCATCGGGTACGTGGATGTCGACGGACCGTACGCGGAAGGCATCACCGTGTCCGGACGATATGCGTATATCGCATCAGTGATCGGGGCATATGGCGTATCGGTCGTCGACCTCTCGAATCCGGCGTCACCGGTCGTCGTGAGCAAACTCTCGACGGCGATTGAGCCGAATTTCATCGCCGCATCCGGGCGGTACCTCTACGTCACGCAGAAAGCCGGAAACGCGATTGCCGTCCTTGATGCCACGGATCCCGCGCGCGTCGTCCAGGTCGCCACGACGACCGCGGGCACGAATCTGAATGACATCGCGATTTCGGGACGGTACGCCTATTGCGGATTTGAGGGCGGCGTCAACGCCTTCGACATTTCAAGCTCGACGCATCCCGTCCTCGTTGCCTCGTCAACGGTTGTCGGCGCGGGCACCGGTTCGATCAATGTGATCGGAAGAAACCTGTTAGCCATCCACGGGCGAAGCCTCCTCGCCATGAGCATTCCCGGCATCGAAACATCCTCCCTCCTCGCGCACTCGCTCGAAGCCGGCACGCTGAACGTCCGCGGGGAAGCGATGGTCGGGAGCAACCTCTCGGTCCATGGAGGACTCACCGTCGAGAATGGCATCGTGTCGCAGGGATCGCTCGCCGTGAACGGGAACATCACCAACATCCTTACCTCCAATTCTTCCTTCCAGACCCTCTCCACAACCTCCCTCAACACGACGCCCCGGAGCGTCGCCATCCAGGGTAAGTACGCCTATATCACCGACTACAGCACCGACCGCCTCACCGTCTACGACATCTCGGATCCCGCATTCCCGAAGTCCGTCGGCTACGTCGCCGTGGGAGGGATCAATCCGGAATACGTCATCATCCAGGGCCGGTACGCATATGTCTCGACATTGGGGACGGAAGCCGTGAACCCGACGATCGCGATCGTCGACGTCTCGAATCCATCGGCTCCCGTCGTCACCTCCTCCACGAACATCGGGATCGGCATCTCGAGCGGCGGGTTCGCTGTCCAGGGCCAGGTCATCTACGTTGCGGACCAGACGAACAACCAGATCCGCGTCCTCGACGTCTCGAACCCGTATTCCCCGTCCATCGTCGGGACCCTTTCGATGGGCGCCGGCTCGGCCCCCAAAACATCGCCGTGAAAGGCCGGTACGCGTTCGTCACGAACTCGAGCAGCGGGACCCTCTCCGTCGTCGACGTCTCAAGCTCGACGAACCCCGTGTACCTCCAGAGCGCCACGGTCGGGAACTTCCCCGTCGGTGTCGTCCTCGAAGGGCGGTACGCGTACGTCGCGAACAGCACGGACAAGACGATCTCGATCGTCGACGTCTCGAATCCGTCATCCCTCTCCGTGGTCACGACGACCCAGGCGATCTTCAACGAACCGTGGAACCTCGCGATCGACGGCCGGTACCTCTACGTCGTGAACTACAACGCCGGCATCGGGGTCGTCGACGTCACGAGCTCGACGAACCCGATCCTCATCCAGAACGTGACCGCCGGAACGAACCCGAACGACATCGCGATCTCGGGGAGCTACGCGTACGTCGTGAACAGCGGATCGAATAACCTCTCGGTCATCAAGATCCCAGGGCTTGAGACGACGAGTCTCATCGCCGCGAGCGCGGAGCTCGGATCGCTCAACGTCACGACGAACGGGACGATCTCGGGGAGTCTCAATATCGGATCCTCCCTCTCCGTGGGCATCGGAGGAATCTTCTCGAACGGTCCCTTGGCCGTCGTGGGGACGTCCACGATGCAGACGATCCTCCCGTCATCGAACAATCGGTACGACCTCGGCTCTCCATCCGCGTCATGGGCGAACGTCTACGCGAGCGGGACGATCTTCGGAGGCGCATTGACGATCACCGGGCTGACCTCCCTCCAGAGCGCCACGTGGACGAACGCGACCGGGACGAACACGACATCGACGAACCTCTACGCGACCCTCATCAACTTCACGAACGCGACCGGCACGGCGATCTACGCGACAACCGGCATCTTCGGGACGATTTGCCTCACGAGCGGGACGTGCATCACGACCTGGCCCGTGGGAGGATCAACGTCCTCATGGTACGGACCCATCAATTGGAGCAATGCGACCGGCACGAACACGACCTCCACAAACCTGTACGCCCAGCGCGCGTATCTCGATTTCATTACCTCGACCGGCACGTTCCTCACCGTCTCCTCGACCTCCATCACGATGAACGGGCGGGTCGATGCGTACGGATTGAACCGGTGGTTCCAGAATCCGCTCACCGCCGTCGGGATCACGAATGGCGCGGCGACGACCACCGTTGATTCGGGTCCGAACTGGATCGTCTTCGACGGGACGAGCATGTGGATGACGTCCTACAACGGGAAGTCCGTGTCGAAGGTCGACGTGAGGACGAATACGTACGCCACGGGCGTCTGGCTCGGCGAAGAAGGCCGCGGCATCGGATTTGACGGATCGTCCGTCTGGGCCGGGAGCGTGAACAATTCGTACATCTGGAGGATCAATCCCGTCACGAACGTGATCGTCGCGACGACGACGGCCGGGAGTACCCCGCGCGGGACGTTCGCCTTTGACGGGACGTACCTCTGGGTTTCGGACTACGGGACGAATACGGTTGCGAAAGTCTATGCGGCAACGGGGACGACGGACGCCTATGTGACCGTCGGGAGCAATCCGATCGGCACGGTCTTTGACGGGACGTACGTCTGGTCCGTGAACGAAGGGTCGAATACCGTGTCGAAGATCAGCGTCTCAACGAACGCCGTCGTCGCGACGGTGCCGGTCGGGTCGAGTCCGGAAGGGATTGCGTTCGACGGGAGTTCCATCTGGGTTTCGAACTACACCAACAACAGCGTGACGAAGATCAACGCCGTCACGGCCGCCGTCACGGCAACGACGACGGTTGGGATCCAGCCGCGCGGCCTCGTCTTCGACGGGAAATACATGTGGGTCGCGAACTACGGATCGAACACCGCCTCGAAGATCGACGTGAGCACGAACGCCGTGGTCCAGACGTACTCGGCGGGATCGGCCCCGTACGGGATCGCCTTCGACGGGTTCTACGTCTGGGTCGTTAATTCGGGCGCGAGCACGCTCACGAAGATCCCCGCCTTCGGCGGATCGGGCATCGGGACGGATTACAACCTCCACGCGAACCTCATGCCGGACCTGAACAATCAATGGAACCTCGGCTCCGCCTCGAACTCGTGGGCAAACATCTACGCGAGCGGCACGGGGTCGTTCTTCAACGGCCTCACCTGGACGAGCGCGACCGGCACGAACACGACCTCGACGAACCTCTACGCGATGAACTTCCTGTTTAACGGGGCGACCGGATCGAACATCAACGTGACGGGTCTCATCGCGACGACGGGGACGATCAATATGGTCGGCTTCACGAACGCCACGGGCTCCAACCTCTACGTCTCCGGCCTCGTCCAGTTCGGGACCATCTACCCCCTGGGTCTCGTCAACAACACGTACGACCTCGGCTCCGCATCCGCATCCTGGCGGAATATCTACGCATCAGGCACGGGATCGACCTTCTTCGGCATCAACTGGACGTATGCGACGGGGACGAACACGACCTCGACGAACCTCTACGCGACGAACCTCCTCTTTAATGGAGCGACGGGATCGAACATCAACGTGACGGGCATCACCGCCGTCTCATCCACGATCAATAACATCAACTTCGTGAACGCGACCGGGACGAACCTCTCCTTCCTGAACGCGACCGGGACGAACCTCTACTCATCAATCACGTACGCCGATCTCATCGCATCCACGGGCACCTTCCTCACCGTATCCTCGACGTCGATCACGATGAACGGGAGAGCGGATATCTATGGATTGAACCGGTGGTTCCAGAATCCGATCACGCAGGTTTCGCTCGGGAGCGCGTCCGGGACGTACAACCGCGATGCCGGAGGGAACGTTGTCGTGAACGGATTCGCGTCCCCGCAGAGCGTGGCCTTCGACGGGACGTACATCTGGGTCGCGAACAGCGGCGGCGGGACCTCCGTCTCGAAGGTCGACGTCCGCACGAACACGATCGTCGGAACCGCGACCGTAGGAGCGAACCCGTACGGCGTGGCCTTCGACGGCACGTACATGTGGGTGTCGAACTACACGTCGGCCAACGTCTCGAAGGTCGACGTGAGGACGAACACCACCGTTGCGACCGTGCCCGTGGGGACGACCCCATACGCCATCGCCTTCGACGGTGCATACGTGTGGGTGGCGAATGGCGGGGCAAACAACGTCACGAAGATCGACGTCCGCACGAACGCGGTCGTGGCAACGACGACCGTGGGTGTTGCCCCGACGGGCATCGCTTTTGACGGCGCGTACATGTGGGTGACGAACAGCGGCAGCGGATCCACCGTCTCGAAGATCGACGTTCGGACGAACTCGGTCGTCGCGACGACGACCGTTGGATCGACGCCGTACGCCATCGCCTTTGACGGCGCGTACATGTGGGTTGCGAATAAGGGCGCGAACAGCGTCTCGAAGATCGACGTCCGGACGAATACGGTCGTGGCCACGGTGGCCGTGGAGTCTTCACCGTATGGCATCGCCTTCGACGGCTCGAATGTGTGGACGACGAACTACGGCGACAATACCGTCTCGAAGATCGACGTCCGCACGAACGCGGTCGTCGCGACATCGACCGTGGGGACGCAGCCGTATGGCATCGCGTTTGACGGCGCGTTCATGTGGGTGGCGAACTACGGTTCGAACAGCCTTTCAAAGATCCCCGCAGGTGGCGGCGGAACCGGCGCCAACTTCAATCTCCACGCGAACCTCGCGCCGGACCTCAATAACGTCTGGAGCCTCGGCTCCGCATCGAACTCGTGGGCGAACATCTACGCGTCGGGAACGATCGCGGGCGCGAATGCGATCTTCACGAACGCGACGGCGACGACGCTCACCTGGACGAACGCGACGGGGACGAACTTCTACGTGACAAACTTCACCGCCGGGACGTTCTCGACGACGAACATCACGTGGACGAACGCGACGGGGACGAACACGACATCCACCAACCTTTACGGCGCGCTCCTCGGCTTCAGCGGAGCCACGGGATCCAACCTCAACATCACGAACGGCATCACGGCGGCGACGGGAACCATCAACTCACTCAACTTCTGGAGCGCGACCGGAACGAGTCTTTCCTTCGTGAACGCGACGGGCACCTCGGTGTACGCGGCGACCGGCATCTTCGGGACGATCTGCCTGACGAGCGGGACGTGCATTACGACCTGGCCCGTGGGGTCCACGACTTCCTCGTGGTACGGGCCGATCATGTGGAGCAGCGCGACGGGGACGAACACGACATCCACGAACCTCTACGCCTCAAACCTCCTCTTCAACGGAGCGACCGGGTCGAACCTCTACGTTTCCCGCGGGAACTTCGATCTCATCTCCTCGACCGGCACCTTCCTCACCGTCTCCTCGACCGGCATCACGCTGACGGGACGGGTCGATGCGTTCGGCCTGAACCGCTGGTTCCAGAGCCCGCTCATCTCAACGGCATTCGGCGGCGTCGTCACGGACATCGCCACGCCGAGCGGGTATGGTGATGCCCTCTTTGACGGCACCTACATCTGGAAGGCGAACTCCGACGATCCGTCGAATTCGATCTCAAAGATCGACCCCAGGACGAACACGGTCTTGAAGACGATTCCGCTCACCATGCCCGGGTACAGCGCCATCCCCGCCGCGTATGACGGACGGCGTGTCTGGGTGATCAACCAGTATGGCACGACGATCAATGCCGTCGACACGATTCTTGACCGCGTCGTCGCGACGGCGACGATCGGCGCGACGAGCTTTGACGCGGTGTTCGACGGCACGTACCTGTGGGTGTCGAATACGGCCGGCGACGGCAGCGTATCGAAAGTGAGCGTGACGTCGTCGCAGGTGCTCACGTCCGTGTCCATGTCGCCGCCGGGCGAACCGCACGAAATCGCGTTCGACGGAACGAACCTGTGGGTGGCTGAAGAGTACGATCACACCATTGCCAAAATCGACGTCGCGACGGAAAGCCTCGTCTCGACGACCGCGGATCTGGGCTACGTCATCTCGGGCATTACGTACGACGGCCGGTACCTGTGGGTTGCGGATTCGAGCAACAACCGTGTCCGGAAGCTCGATCCGAGCAACATGAGCGAGGTCGCGTCCATTGCCGTGGGGACGGGCCCCTACGGACTCGAATTCGACGGCCGGCACGTGTGGGTCGCGAATACGGGCGCCGATACGGTGTCGGAGATCGACGTGCAGACGAACGCCGTTGTCGGGACCTATTCCGCGATCGTCGACGGCCACCTCGCGTTCGACGGCACGTACGTATGGGTCCCGGGATGGGGGCACCTCACGAAGATCCTCGCCTTCGACTCCAGTTCCGGCAAGGACCTCTTCTACCACGTGAATCTTCTGCCGGATACGAACAATGCGTACGACCTCGGGTCCGCATCGAACTCGTGGGCGAACGTCTACGCGTCAGGCACGGGTTCGTTCTTCAACGGGATCAACTGGACGAACGCGACGGGCACGAACACGACCTCCACGAACTTCTACGTCTCGAACCTCCTCTTCGCCGGAGCCACGGGATCAAGCATCAGTCTCACGGGCGGGATCACGGCTACGACGGGGACCATCAACAATCTCGCCTTCGTGAATGCGACCGGCTCCAACCTCTACGTCTCCGGCCTCGTCCAGTTCGGGACCATCTACCCCCTGGGTCTCGTCAACAACACGTACGACCTCGGCTCCGCATCCGCATCCTGGCGGAATATCTACGCATCAGGCACGGGATCGACATTCTTCGGCATCAACTGGACGTACGCCACGGGGACGAGTGCCACGACGACGAACTTCTTCGCAACAAGTCTCCTGTTTACGAACGCGACGGGGACCGCGATCTACGCCTCGACGATCCGCGCGACAACCTTCTGCCTAACCGGGAGTACGTGTATTACGAGCTGGCCCGTGGGAGGAGACGTGACCGGCATGACCTGGGGCGCGGCCGAGTTCCCGCCCGCGAACAACACGTACAACCTCGGGAGCGCGACGGGATCGCTTAAGAACATCTACGCATCGGGGACGCTCACGACCCTGTATGGCATCAACTGGACGTACGCGACGGGCACGAGCGCCACGACGACGAACTTCTACGCGACGAACCTCGGGGCGGCGAACTTCACGCCGACCGGCATCACGTGGACGAACGCCACGGGCACGAACACGACATCCACGAGCCTCTACGTCTCGGGCACGGCCTCGACGACGCGGCTCCTCTTCGCGAACGCGACCGGCACGAACCTCTTCGCCACGAGCCTCCAGTTCACGAACGGCACGGGCACGAAGTTCTCACTCTCGAACCTCTCGGTCTCCGGGAGCATCTCGAACCTCCTCGTCGCGACGACGTCCCTCACGTACGTCGGCGCCCTGACCGGGCTTGGCGGCACGTCGCAGCGGGTGTTCGTCGTCGGGCGGTATGTGTACCTGGCCCAGGGGTCAAGTAATGCGCTGAAGATCATCGACGCCCAGGATATCGCGAATCCGAAGCTCGTGGGCACGGTCGCGCTCGCGGACGTCCCGAACTCGCTCGCCGTGTCCGGACGGTACGCGTACGTCACGCTCGACAACGAGTCGCTCGTCATCGTCGACGTGTCGAACCCCAAGGCGCCGGTCGTCGCGTCGACGCTCAGCTTGGGCAGTTCAAGCATATGGCCGGGCATCGTCGTCCAAGGCCATTACGTGTACGTGTCGTGTTTCAGCGACGTTGCCATTCGAACCGTCGACGTCTCCGATCCCCTGCATCCGAGGATCGTGGCGACGACGAGCGGCGGCAACGTGAACGTGTCCGGCATGGCCGTGAGCGGACGGTACATCTACGCCGGAACGTGGAGCAATTTCACGGTGACGGACGTCTCGGACCCCACGCACCCCATCCAGGTCGGGGACTCGGGATCCGTCGGGAGCCAAATGTCGAGCGTGGCCGTGCGGGGCAGGTACGCGTACGCCGACGATACCGGAAACAACACCCTCAACATCTTCGACGTCTCCAACCCGGCGGCTCCGGTTGAAGTTGCGACGATGCCCGTCGGGGCGAACACGACGTACGGCCAGGGCGTGCTCGTGCTTGCCGGCCAGTACCTCTACATGTCGAACAGCACGGACCAGACGTACAGCATCTACGACGTTTCCAGCTCAACGCATCCGATCATGGTCGCGACGTCAACGGTGACGAACGGCGCGTATGCCCAGGGGATCTTCGTGAATGGCCGCTACCTCTACTCCACGGAAAGCGACGGCCTCACGATCTACTGGATTCCGGGCATGGAGACGACCTCGCTCCTTGCGAACAGCGCGGAGGTCGGGACGCTCGAAGTGGGTGCGAACGCCATCGTGGGGAACAGCCTCGACATCGGCGGGGCGCTCACGGTCGGGATGGGAGGGATCATCTCGAACGGATCAATCGCCGTGACGGCCACGACGACGCCGTCCATCTTCATGGGCGGGGTCTCGTCGACGACGATGACGTGGACGAGCGCCACCGGCACGAACCTGTACGCGACGTACCTCCTCTTCAATGGCGCGACGGGATCGAACATCAACCTCTCGGGCGGAATCGCGGCCGCGTCCGGAACCTACACTTCGATCAACTACTTCAACGCGACGGGGACGGACTTCTTCTCGAGCACGCTCCGCACGTCCTCGTTCTCCGCAAACTCGACCGGCGCGACCACGACCAACCTCAACGTTTCCGGGATCGCCTGGCTCTCCTCGAGCACGTATGTCAACGGGCAGAAGGTCTGCCTTGCCGACGGGACGAACTGCCCGGGTGCGAGTTCGGGCGCCGGCGCAAGCTTCTTCGCGTATGACAACGCCGGCCTGATCAATATCGCTCAGGCGACGACGTCGGCGGCGCTGCCCATGTTCGCCTCGTCAACCGATATCCGGCTGGATACGAACTACATGCTTCCGCTCAACAGCGCGATCTCCCATACGGAGGGAACGTCGACGATCACCATCGCGACGGCGGGGACGTATCGCGTAACGTACTTCATCAGCACGTATAACCCCCTCGCGGCGGTCGCCGCCTCGACCACCCAGCGTCTCGTTGAGGATCAGACCGCCCTGAAGTCGGGCTTTACCGAGATCCCGGGGTCGCGCAGCACCATCGTTGCGAGCGCCCTCCGGTACTCGGGCGGGAGCGCAAGCGTCACGGTCATCCGGACGTTTGCCGCCGGTTCCCTGTTGAAACTGCAGGCGGTACGGCAGGATGCCACGGTCATGATGACGGTGCCGTCGTCCACGGGCATCACGATTGAGTCGGCGGAGCAGAATTCGAACCTCGTCGTGAACGATGCGAACAATAACGGCTACCTCTACGTCGGGACGAGTACCCAGCCGAGAGCTTCTCAGACCAGCGCGTTCTCGAACTTCGCGGCGGTCATCGCGACGAGCACGGCGGCCGGGAAAGCGAGCGGGATCGACTACGGCGGCGGGCTGTTCGTGTACACCTCGAGCACGAACGCGACATCGACGTTCATCTACAACAACGCGGTCAACCAGAACGCCGTCCTCGAAGTCCGCGGCGGGTGCACGACGGGCACGACCGACCTTGCCGTGTTCGGGACAACGGGCGACACGCGCGTCGCCACGGTCAGGTGCAGCGGGCAGATCACGTCCGATTACGGGGTCACGACGAATCCGGCCGACTACGCCGAGTGGTTCCCGTCGAAGGACGCCGCCATGCTCCATCCCGGCGACCTCGTCGCGATCGATCCCGACTCGGCGACATCGGTCAAACGGGGTGATGCGCAGTCGCGCGACGGGACCGTGGGCGTCATCTCGAACCAGGGCGCGTTCATCGGGAATTCGGTCCTTGAGAACAACCCAAACGCCGTGCTCGTCGGCATGCTCGGCCAGTTGAAGGTGAACGCCGACGCGACGAACGACGCGATCGCGATCGGTGATCCGCTCATGATGGGCGGGAACGGGACGGCCGTGAAGGCCAGCGGGCCGGGCATGATCGTCGGGAAAGCCATGGAAGCGCTCGCACAAGGGTCGAGCGGGATGATCATGACGTACGTGACTCCGCAGTGGTGGGGCGGCGATCTCTTCGTCTCAACACAGAACGGCGCAGTCTCATCGACCGACCAGTCGATCGGCTGGACGAGCGCGACCGGAACGAACACGACCTCGACGAATCTCTATGCAAGCGCATTCAACGCGGCGAACGCAACGTCCACGAACCTCTTCGCGACGAGCCTCGGGTTCTCGGGAGCCGTCGGATCGCGCGCGACCGTGACCTCGCTCATGTTCGCAAGCGCGACGGGAACGGTCCTCAACACGGGGACTCTCACGGCATCGACGTCCACCGTCGCATCGCTGACCTTCGCAAACGCGACCGGCGGCCGTCTCACCGTCAACGGGACGATTACCGCCTCGACGACGAACGTCAACGCGCTCGCATTCGCAAACGCGACCGGCGGCAACCTCTCCATCAGCGGGACGATCAGCGCATCGACGACAATCGTCAATGCGCTGACATTCGCAAACGCCACGGGATCCACGCTCGTCGCGTCGACGGTGACCGCCGTCTCGTCGACATTCGATGTGCTCGCATTCGGCTCGGCATCCGGATCATCGTTGACAGTCGCCGCGGTTTCCAGCACGGCGATCTGGTTCGGCTCGGCCATCGGCACGGGCACGTTCGAGCTGAACAGCGCGGCAACGACCACGCACGGCATCTTCTACGCGAACAGCGAGAACTGTCCGTCATCGGACTCGTTGATCGCGGAATTCGACCAGAACGGATCATCCGCATTCTCCGTGACATGCGCGGGACGTCTGAAGACAACGGGCGCGCTTGAGACGTCAGGCGCTGGCTACGGCGAATACCTCGCCGTGAGCGGCACGATGCCGATAATCGGCGACGTCCTCGCGATTGACGGTTCGACATCATCCACCGTCCATCGCGGCGACGCGGATCTCCGCAATACAACGATCGGTATCGCATCGGACGATGCGGCCGTCATCGGCAATATCCCGCTGGCAGGCGCATCCTCGACGCTCGTCGGCATGGCAGGAAGCTTCCATGTCCGCGTCGATGCGTTATCCGGCCCGATCATCGCCGGCGATACGCTCATGATGGGGAACGGCGGCACGGCCGTCCGCGCAAAGGGCCCCGGCATGGTCATCGGCACGGCCCTTGAATCCTTCATCACCGGTACGGGCACGATCATCGCAAACGTCAATCCGATCTGGTGGGCCGGCGATCTCCTCGCGACGGGCGATGACGGCAACGTTCTCATCTCGGACCTCACGGTCGCCTCAACGACGATCGCCTCCGCGACGACCACGCTCGTCTCGAGCCCGCTCTTCACCTTCCAGGGATCGGCGTACGACGAGGCGTCGTCGACGGTCATCACGTCGAGCTTTGCCTTCCAGAATGTCGTCGTTTCACCGACGTCGTCGGAGTTCACGTTGTGGGGTGCCCCCGTAGGGGCGACCCATGGGTCGCCCCTACTCACCGTCTCTCAAGACGGGGATCTTTCAATCGCCGGCTCCCTCACCCTCGCTCCGACCCCACTCCCCACTCCCCACTTCCTACTCCCCGGCACGATCTCCTTCATCGACGCCACCGGCACGGCCGGCGGACGCATCTTCACGAATGCGGCGGGATGGGGCGCCGAAGGGACCTCGTATGCCGTCATGTACCCGTCTGACGAGACGCTGGAGCCGGGCGATGTCGTTGTTCAGGACGTTGATCACGCCGGGCACGTGAAGAAGGCCACAACCTCGACCGAGGACAGCCTCATCGGGGTCGTCTCGGATAAGCCGGCGTTCCTGGCCGGCATCGACGGGAGCGAGCAGACGTATCCGGTCGCCTTTGCGGGACGCGTTGCGACGAAAGTC
Source organism: Candidatus Uhrbacteria bacterium (assembly GCA_963835915.1). Classification (GTDB taxonomy): domain Bacteria; phylum Patescibacteriota; class Patescibacteriia; order 2-12-FULL-60-25; family 2-12-FULL-60-25; genus 2-12-FULL-60-25. Next base: position 10,824 of record CAWIHE010000002.1, on the reverse strand, counting down.
AGCGTCTCGAACGGGGCCATCCATGTCGGAGACTACTTGACGAGCTCGGACAAGCCGGGAATCGCGATCAAGGCGACGGATGTGGGGCAGGTCGTCGGCATCGCGGACGAGGACTTTGACGGGAGCGGGACGTCCACGACGATCGCGGCCACGGTGAGCATCCGCTGGTTTGCCGGGGCGACGTCGTCGCAGACGGTCGTCCAGACCGGAAGCGGATTCCTCCGCCAGGGTTTCGCAAGGATTGCGGCAGGGGACAAGCACGTGGACGTGGCATTCCCAACGATCGGCGCCTACCCGATGGTCGTTGCGACTCCGTCAAATAACCCTGGGAATTGGTGGATTACAGGCGAATCGGATACCGGCTTCTCCATTGTCCTTCTGGATGCCCAGACGGCCGATGTGGTGTTTACGTGGTTCGTTCAGGCAACGCCGGAAGGCCTCATCATGACAAATTCGGACAGTTCGAGCACCGCCGTCAACTCAATGACGCGGGACCCGATCCCGGTGAAGACTGGAAGTTAGCCATACAAACACGCCTTCTGATGAAAGACCATTCATCAGAAGGCGTCACAGGTCAGCTTTCTGATGAAGACCATTCATCGGAAAGCGTAAACAAACAGGTTTTCCGACGTGGACCATTCGTCGGAAGACGAATAAAAGAGAAATCCCGGCTGAACAGAGCCGGGGTTTTCTTTTATAGAAAGGATCTTACGGTCTTACGATCGTACGATCGTAAGACCGTAAGATCGTAAGACCGTAAGAACGGATTGGGGTTATTGTTTTGTAAGTTGGCTGTATTAAGCGGAATTAGTTAGTCTTGACGTCAGCTCTTCAATGCCTCACTAAATAGATGGTATGTCCTATTCATACCAGAATTTGTTCGTTTGGTGGGAATCCTATCGTTTGGCCAAGGAAATATACTTCTTAACAGAGCGTTTTCCATCACATGAACGCTTCGGAATTGCCTCTCAGATGCGACGCGCGTCCGTTTCTATACCATCGAACATAGCGGAGGGTTATCGTAGGAATAGCAGTAAGGAAATGGCACGTTTTTGCAGAATCGCGTATGGCTCAGCATCAGAACTGGAGGTTCAGCTCATGTTATCCAGGGATATAGGACTTGTAGACAGGGCTCTATTTGTAGAATCGGAGAATGCTCTTCTGTCCACACTGCGACTTTTAAACAATTTCATACATAGTCTCAATTAGATTTTTGAACGGTCTCACGATCCTACGATCGTACGATCCTTTGTATGAACGTAGGATCGTAGACTGGACTGTCTTAGTTGACTAAAAATGCTCTTGCGTGTTCAAAATATTCAAAAACCTCAATGTTTTTGAGGGGTCAATTTTTTCGGTGGATAGATGTCAGCCGAAAATCGAAAAATTCTTTCTATTTTCGATCCAAAACGGTCATTTGCGGAACTCTGTTTTAAAAAACCCACCGTTATTCACTATGTGGATGAGTTATTCACAGATTAGGAGCGTATTTTTTGGCTTAGATAAGCAAATCTTGGATTACATATATAATTAACAATGGACGAGTGAAAACTAGCTTGCCTAACTACCCAACCAAACGTGCAAGCCCAGAACTGTTTGGACCACTGTCTCCCAGGTTGAGCCGGATGACGACAGAGCCGATCTTGGTCTAAGCGAGTCTCGTTCAACAATCCACGGCACAGGCGCGCAAAGTCCGCCACGGCGGACAACAGCGCGCTAAAAGTGCAGGTTTAGAATTGCTCAAAACGTCCGTCGGTTCAATCCGGCGCGGCGTGCCGTGCATTTCCGGTTGGGGCTGGTTTTGTGTTGAGAAAACAGCCACATCGTGAGTCTAATCTTAAAAAAAGCTTTAGTAATGGCTTCGGGTTTTTGGTGTTTGGGGTTTGGGGTTTGGCGTTTGGCCGGCCCGCCCACCAAACCCCAAACCCCAAACCTCAAACCCCAAACGTAAACAAAATAAGACAATTCATCCACGCGGTTTGCATCGCCGTGGTCGTGTTTGCTTGTGTGTTCGTCGCAGCAGGGCAAGATCGGGCCATTGCTGCGGCCGGCATAAACGAGCAGATCAACTACCAGGGCAAGCTTTTGACCCCACTCGGGGTCGCGGTGCCTGCGGGGACGTACAGCGTGATGTTCTCGCTGTACGACTCCGAGTCCGGGGGCACGCGCCTCTGGACGGCGTCAGGTTCGGTTAACAGCCCGGCGGCGGTCAACGTTGAGGTCACGAGCGAAGGCCTGTTCACGGTCCTCCTCGGGTCGGGATCCCAGAACTCGCTCGACGGCGTGGACTGGAATTCGCCGTCGATCTACCTGGGGGTCACCGTGGGATCCGACTCGGAGATGACCCCGCGGAAGCGGTTCGCGTCCGCCTCACAGGCGTTTAACGCGATGGAGTGGAACGGCTACCGGACGGCATCGAGCGTCGAGTCCGGCACAGAGCTCCTGAAGCTCGAACAGCTGAACGCGAACTCCGCCACGGCGGACCGCACGACACTCCTCCTCACGACCTCCGGGACGTCGAATGCGTACGACTACCTCCTCAAGGCGAACAACGGGACGAGCGACGTCTTCACGGTGTCGCGCCAGGGGAACGTGACGACGACGGGGAACCTCTACGCCGGCGGGATGACGACGCTCCAGAATCTCATCTTCGCGAACGGGACCGGCACGTCGATCTTCGCGACGAACGCGAGCTTCACGAATCTCATCGCGGGGACGCTGACGCCCACGGTCATCACGTGGGTGAACGCGACGGGGACGAATACGACGTCGACGAATCTGTTCGCAAGCTTGATCGGCTTTGCGAACGCCGTCGGCGTCTCGGTGACCTCGACGAACCTCTACGTGACGAACGCCGTGATGGTCAACGCGACGACGACGAACATCTACGCGTCTTCGATCACGTACGGGACATCCGTCGGCACGTCGGCGACGTCGACGAATCTGTACGCCTCGAACCTGCTCTTCAACGGGGCGACGGGATCAAACATCAGCGTGATGTCGGTCTCGTCGACGTCTGTCTCATCGACAAATGTCAGCGCGAAGAACATCACGTGGACGAACGCAACGGGAACGAACACGACCTCGACGAATCTCTTCGCGACGAGCCTCGGCTTCACGAACGCGACCGGGTCGTCCGCGAACGTCACGAACCTCATCGCGACGTACGTGACGCTCACGAACACGACGTCGACCTCGCTCTACGTTTCGGGATTGACGCAGGTCGGGAACGAGACGTTCACGAACGCAACGGGCACGACGCTCACGCTCACCGGCAATTTCTCCGCGGGATCGTCCACGGTCACGACGCTCGACTTCACGCACGCGACGGGGATCTCGATCGCCATCTCGAACCTGAACGCCTCGAACGCCGTCATCACGAATACGACGGGGACGACCCTCTACCTCACGGGAACGTTCGCCGCAGGATCATCCACGGTCTCGACCCTCAACTTCACGAACGCGACGGGCACGTCGATCTACGCCTCGACCGGCATCTTCGACACGCTCATCACGGGGACCTTCTCGACGACGAACGTCACGTGGACGAACGCGACGGGGACGAACACGACGTCAACGAACCTCTACGCAACGAACGTGGTCCTCGTCAACGCGACGACGACGAATTTCTACGCATCCAACCTCGCCTTCAACGGGGCGACGGGATCGAACATCAGCGTGACGGGCCTCACGGCGGTGACATCGACGATCGCCAACATCAACTTCGTGAACGCGACGGGTTCCCAGCTCTCGTTCACGAACGCGACGGGGACGAACCTCTACGTGACCGCGTTGAACGCGGCTTCGCTCATCACCACGAACATCACGTGGGTCAATGCGACGGGGACGAATACGACGTCGACGAATCTCTACGCGTGGAACCTGCTCTTCAACGGGGCGACGGGGACGAACCTCTACGCGTCGCGCGCGTACGTCGACGTCCTCTCGTCGACCGGGACATTCCTCGTCGTTTCCTCAACGTCGATCACAATGAACGGGCGCGTGGACGCGTACGGGCTGAACCGGTGGTTCCAGTCGCCGCTCCTCCAGCAGTCGCTCACGGGTCTGGGGACGAACGCGACGAGCATTGCCGTGGGATCCCATCCGGAAGGCCTTGCCTTCGACGGCGTCAACATGTGGGTCGCGAACAACAAGTCGGCCACCGTCTCGAAGGTCGACGCCCGCACGAACCAAGTCGTCGCGACGGTGGGCGTTGGATCGCATCCCACCGATCTCGCGTTCGACGGCGCGTACGTCTGGGCCGGAAACTATACCTCGGACACCGTTTCGAAGATCGACGTCCGGACGAACCAGGTCGTCGCGACGACGACCGTGGACGGGAGCCCGTGGGGCATGGCCTTCGACGGCGCGTCCCTCTGGGAGGCGAACTACGATCTGAACACCGTTCAAAAAATCGACGTCCGGACGAATCAGGTCGTCGCGACGACGACCGTGGGATGGTACCCGAGCGACATCGCCTTCGACGGCGAGTACCTGTGGGTGGTGAACAATGGGGACAATACCGTGTCGAAAGTCGACATCCGGACGAACACCGAGGTCGCGACGATTCCCGTCGGAACATTCCCGTACGCCGTCGCCTTTGACGGGAGCGACGTGTGGGTGACGAACAACGCGGACAACACCGTGTCGAAGATCGACGTCCGTACGGATGCCGTCGTCGCGACGACGACCGTGGGGTCGGGCCCGTACAAGATCGCCTTCGACGGGTCGTACGTGTGGCTTTCGTATTCGGGTACAGACGCGGTTTCGAAGATCGACGTCCGCACGAACGCGCTCGTCATGACGTACCCGACCGGCAGTACGCCGGACACCTTGGCCTTTGACGGCGCGAACATGTGGGTGGCGAACTACGGCTCGAACAGCGTCATGAAGTTCCCGGCGGGAGGCGGCATGTCCGGATCGGATTTCCTCCTCCACGCGAACCTCATGCCGGACCTGAACAACGCGTGGAACATCGGCTCCGCATCGAACTCGTGGGCGAACATCTACGCGTCGGGGACGATCACGGGCGTGAATGCGATCTTCACGAACACGACGTCTACAAACCTCTACGCGACCACGCTCAACTTCTCGAACGCAACGGGCACAACGTTGAACGCGAACGTCCTCTGCATCGCCGGAGACTGCCGGACGTCATGGCCGACGGGAAGCTCGACATCTTCGGGCGCGACGTCGTCCTGGTACGGACCGATCAATTGGTCGAACGCGACGGGAACGAACACGACGTCGACGAATTTCTACGCGACGAATTTCCTCTTCACGAACGCCTCGGGCGCGTCGATCTTCGCGACGACCGGCAACTTCACGACGCTCATCACGGGGCTGCTTTCTCCGACGGACATCACGTGGACGAACGCGACCGGAACAAACACGACCTCAACGAACCTGTATGCGGACGCGTTCAACGCGGTGAACGTGACGTCGACGAACCTGTTCGCAAGCTTGATCGGCTTTGCGAACGCCGTCGGCGTCACGGTGACCTCGACGAACCTGTACGTGAACACGCAGGCGCGCCTGCCCGTGGACACGCTCATCGGCGGCACGGCGGTCTGCCTCTCGACCGGCGTGAATTGCGCCGGCGGCGGCGGAGGCGGAGGGACCGTATGGGCCGACATCGCGACCGGGTACATCTACCCGGCCACGTCCACGCGGAACGTCGCGATCGGATCCAGCACGACGAGCACGGCCCCGTTCTACTTCGAGGTGAGCTCGACCGAGCCCACGCTCTACATCGGCAAAGGCGCGACGGCGTCCCTCGCCGTGTACGGGTCGTCGACGCTCGCGACGGTGAACTTTACGAACGCGACGGGCACGAACCTCTACGTCACGACGATCATCGCGTTGAACGCGATCTTCACGAACCTCACGGCGTCGAACATCACGTGGACGAACGCGACGGGCACGAACACGACGAGCACGAACCTCTACGCGTCGCGCGCGTACGTCGACGTCCTCTCGTCGACCGGGACATTCCTCGTCGTTTCCTCAACGTCGATCACAATGAACGGGCGCGTGGACGCGTACGGGCTGAACCGGTGGTTCCAGTCGCCGCTCCTCCAGCAGTCGCTCACGGGTCTGGGGACGAACGCGACGAGCATTGCCGTGGGGTGGAATCCGCAAGGTATCGCCTTCGACGGCGCGTCCGTGTGGGTTGCGAACGGCGGTGAAAATACCGTTTCAAAGATCGACGTCAGAACGAACCGTGTTGTCGCTACGACGACCGTGGGGGTGGCTCCGTACGCCATCGCTTTTGACGGCACGTACATGTGGACGGTGAATTACAGCTCGGGCACCGCCTCGAAGATCGACGTCCGGACGAACCAGGAGGTCGCGACGACGACCGTGGGACTCGGTCCGTACGGCATTGCGTTCGACGGCGCATACATGTGGGCCGTGAACGGCAATTCGAACAACGTCTCGAAGATCGACGTCCGGACGAACGCGGTCGTCGCGACGATCCCCGTGGGGACGGGCCCGATCTCCGCCGCCTTCGACGGCGCATACCTGTGGGTGACGAACAACACGACGAACAACGTCTCGAAGATCGACGTCCGGACGAACGCCGTCGTCGCCACGACGACCGTGGGATTGCATCCCTATGCCATCGCCTTCGACGGCTCCTCCATGTGGGTGTCGAACCTCGGCGCGGACACCATCTCGAAGATCGACATCCGGACGAACGCCGTCGTCGCGACGACGACCGTAGGGTCGGGTCCATACACCCTCGCGTTTGACGGCGCGGACATGTGGGTGGCGAATTATTTCTCGAACACCATCTCGAAGATCGACGTCCGGACGAACGCCGTCGTCGCGACGTATCAGGTGACCGGCGGTCCGTACGCCCTCGGCTTCGACGGGCTCTCCATGTGGGTGGGGAACTACGACACGAACGACGTCACGAAGATCCCGATCGGCGGCGGCGGCACCGGCTCGAACTTCCTCCTCCACGCGAACCTCATGCCGGACCTGAACAACGCGTGGAACATCGGCTCCGCATCGAACTCGTGGGCGAACATCTACGCGTCGGGGACGATCACGGGCGTGAATGCGATCTTCACGAACGCAACGGCGACCTCGCTGAACTTCACGAACGCGACGGGCACGAACCTCTCCGTGACGAACTACACGGCGTCGACGTTCAATGCGACGAACGTCACATGGACGAGCGCGACGGGGACGAATACGACGTCGACGAACCTCTACGCCACGAACGTGGTCCTCGTCAACGCGACGACGACGAATTTCTACGCATCTTCGATCACGTACGGGACATCCGTGGGCACGTCGGCGACGACGACGAATCTGTACGCCTCGAACCTGCTCTTCAACGGCGCGACGGGGTCGAACGTCAACGCGACGGCCATCACTGCCGTCACGTCGACGATTACCAACATCAACTTCGTGAACGCGACGGGCTCCCAGCTCTCGTTCGTGAACGCGACGGGATCGAATCTCTACGTCATGAGCTTCACCGCCGGCATGATCAGCACGACGGGCATCACGTGGGTCAACGCGACGGGGACGAACACGACGTCGACAAATCTCTACGCGTGGAACCTGCTCTTCAACGGCGCGACGGGGACAAACCTCTACGCATCGACCGCATACATCAATCTCCTCGCATCAACCGGGACGTTCCTCACCGTCTCCTCGACGTCGATCACGATGAACGGGCGGGTCGATGCGTACGGGTTGAACCGGTGGTTCCAGAATCCGGTGCTGCAGGTTTCGCTCGGGAGCGCGTCCGGGACGTATGCCCGCGATGCGAGCGGAAACGTGGCCGTGACCGTGGGGTTGGGTCCGTGGGGCATCGCCTTCGACGGCACGGACATGTGGACGGCGAACTACGACGACAACACCGTCTCGAAGATCGACGTGCGTACGAATGCTGTCGTGGCCACGGTGCCCGTGGGAGGGACGCTTCCGTGGAATCTCGCCTTTGACGGCTCCTCCATCTGGGTGACGAACTACGGATCGAGTACCGTCTCGAAGATCGACGTGAGGACGAACACGGTCGTCGCCACAACGACCGTGGGGGCGGGTCCGGAGGCCATCGCCTTTGACGGCTCCTCCATGTGGGTGGCGAGCTACGGCTCGAACAACGTCTCGAAGATCGACGTGAGGACGAACACGGTCGTCGCCACGACGCCCGTGGGGGCGGGTCCGGACGGCGTCGCGTTCGACGGGGGCTATATCTGGGTGGCGAACTACGGCTCGAATAACGTCTCGAAGATCGACGTGCGCACGAATGCCGTCGTTGCGACGTCGACTGCGGGGACGGGGCCGGAGGGCTTGGTCTTCGACGGCTCCTCCATCTGGGTGACGAACTACGGCTCAAGTACCGTCTCGAAGATCGACGTGAAGACGAACACGGTCGTCGCCACGACGACCGTGGGGGCGGGTCCGAGCGGCATTGCCTTCGACGGCACGTACGTGTGGACGGCGAATTACGACGCCGGCACCGTCTCGAAGATCGACATCCGCACGAACGCCGTCGTGGCCACGGAGGGCACGGGGTCGGGCGTGGGGTCCGGTCCGATCAGCATCGCCTTCGACGGCGCATACGTGTGGGTGGCGAACTACAGCGACGGCACCATCACGAAGATCCCCGCGATCGGCGGTTCCGGCACGGGCGCCAACGAGCTCCTCCACGCGAACCTCATGCCGGATCTGAACAACGCGTGGAACATCGGCTCCGCATCGAACTCCTGGGCGAACATCTACGCCTCGGGGACGGGTTCGTTCTTCAACGGGCTCAACTGGACGAACGCGACGGGCACGAATACGACCTCCACGAACCTCTACGCGGCAACGCTCCTCTTCGCGAACGCGACGGGCACGACGTTGAATGCAAGCGTCCTCTGCATCGCCGGGGACTGCCGGACCTCGTGGCCCGCGGGGTCCGCGTCGTCGTCGTGGTACGGACTCATCAGCTGGAGCAGCGCGACCGGGACGAACACGACCTCGACGAATTTCTACGCGACGAACCTCCTCTTCGCGAATGCCACGGGCACGTCGATCTTCGCGACGACCGGCAACTTCACGACGCTCATCACGGGAACGCTCTCACCGACGAATATCACGTGGACGAACGCGACGGGCACGAATACGACGTCGACGAACCTGTTCGCAAGCTTGATCGGCTTTGCGAACGCCGTCGGCGTCTCGGTGACCTCGACGAATCTCTACGTGAACACGCAGGCGCGCCTCCCCGTGGACACGCTCATCGGCGGGACGACGGTCTGCCTCTCGACCGGCGTGAACTGTTCCGGCGGCGGCGGAGGCGGGGGAAGCGTGTGGGCGGATATCACGACCGGGTACATCTACCCGACCACGTCCACGCGGAACGTCGTGATCGGATCGACCGCGACGAGCACGGCGCCGTTCTACTTCGAGGTGAGCTCGACCGCGTCCACGCTCTACATCGGGAAAGGCGCGAGCGCGTCGCTCGCCGTGTACGGGACCTCCACGCTCGCGACGCTCCTCTTCACGAACGCGACGGGATCGAACCTCTACGTCGACACGATCATCGCGGAGAACGGAATCTTCACGAATCTCTCGGCGACGAACCTCGCGTGGACGAACGCGACCGGGACGAACACGACGAGCACGAACCTCTACGCGACCGCGTTGAACGCGGCTTCGCTCAATGCCACGAACGCGACGGCGACGAACCTTTACGCGTCGTACCTCCTCTTCAACGGCGCGACCGGATCGAACCTCTACCTGACGAACGGCATCGTGGCGGCGACGGGGACGATCACCGACCTCAATTTCACCGGAGCCCTCGGATCAACGCTCGACCTGACGGGCGGGCTCCTGACGCCTTTTGCCATGATCACGCAGTTAGACTTCTGGAGCGCGAATGGAATGCAGCTCTCGTTCGTGAACGCGTCGGGGACGAACCTTTACGTGGCGAATTTCACCGCCGGGACGTTTAACGCATCAAGCATCACGGCGACGAACGTGACGGAGGTGAACGTGACCGCGACGAACCTCTCCACGACGAACGTCGTCACCGTGAACGCGACCTCGACGAACCTCTACGCCTCAAACCTGCTCTTCAACGGGGCGACGGGGTCGAATCTCAACCTCACGGCGGGCATCACCGCGGCAACGGGGACGATCACCAACATCAACTTCACGAACGCGACGGGGTCAGAGCTTTCCTTCGAGAACGCGACGGGCACGAACCTCTACGTCACGAACTTCACCGTGGAGTCGTTCAATACGGCGGGCATCACATGGGTGAACGCGACCGGCACGAACGCGACGACGACGAACCTCTACGCCTCGAACCTGCTCTTCAATGGGGCGACGGGGTCGACCATCAGCGTGACGGGCATCACCGCCGTCACCTCGACGATCAACAACATCAACTTCATCAATGCGACGGGATCGAATCTTTCGTTCACGAACGCGACCGGCACGAACCTCTACGTGACGAGCATGACCGTGGGGACGTTCAATACGACGAACATCACGTGGGTCAACGCGACGGGGACGAACACGACGAGCACGAACCTCTACGCCTCCCGCGCGTACCTCGATCTGATCGCGTCGACCGGCACCTTCCTCACCGTCTCCTCGACGTCCATCACGATGAACGGGCGGGTGGACGCGTACGGGTTGAACCGCTGGTTCCAGAATCCGCTCACCTCGCTCGCGTACGGGAACGCGTCGGGGACGGTCTCCCTTGATTCCGCCGGGAACGTGGGCGTGGTCGTGGGATCGAACCCGCAGCAGCTCGCTTTTGACGGGGCGTACATCTGGGTCACGAACTCCGGTGCGGCGAACGTCATG
>CAWIHE010000001.1:0-200036 GCA_963835915.1 Candidatus Uhrbacteria bacterium | reverse complement strand
GTTGCAGTAGGTGTCGCACAATGACACATTGTGCGACCGAATAATTTTGCTCAACACACTTAAATTTTTTTGCCTACTTTATTTTGCACCGTCAACCTTGACAAATTGAGTATATTAGGGTCTGATGAAGCTTATGGATTTGCTGATTACCACATTCGGTACTCGCATCCGGAGGCAGAGGGAGCAGATTGTTGTCGAGATCCCCCACGAGGAAGCGCCTCATCGGTATCCGGCCCGCCGCCTGGATCGCATTCTCATCATCGGGAGTTCGTCAATTTCGGCTGATGCGGTGCGGCTGGCGATGAAATTCGGGGTTGATATCTCATTTATCGGCCAATTTGGAAAACCGGAAGCCCGCATCGTACCAAGCTCCCCCACGGGCTCCACAAAGGTTCGGCATGCGCAATTCCGCGTTGCTCTTACGGGCGACGCATTTTTGTATGCCAGACAATTCATCTTCGGAAAGATGAATAATCAGATTGCTATGGCGGAAGCGCTCCAGCGTGACACGGATGCGCCGTTGCGCATGCATGAAGCGCTGGAACGGGCGATACGCGCGACAACCGTGAATGATCTCATGAGCGCCGAAGGCCATGCGGCGGACCGGTATTTTTCCGGAGCATGGTCTCACGTGTTCGGCGGGGCGGGGCGCGACCAGGCGGGAGGAGATCGCGTGAACGCGGCGCTGAACTACGGCTATGGCATTCTCTATAACGAGGTGGAACGGGCGATCCTGTTCGCGGGACTCGATCCGTTCGTCGGCATGCTCCACTCGGAACGGTACGGCAAGCCTTCGCTCGTCTTGGATCTCGTGGAGGAATTCCGCGTCGCCGCGATCGACGCCGCGGTTCTTCCCTTGTTCACGAATGATCTTTTCAATCCGCGGGATTTCATCCGGGCGGATGAGCGGGAATCCATGAGTCCCTATGGCCGGAAAAAAATCGTCCGAGAGATCTTTGCGCAACTGAACGTTCCCATTTTCTGGAAGGGATACGAACGGAAACTTTCGGATGTCATCGCCTTCCAGACGCAGGAGTTGGCCCGATTGCTGATAAGCGGGTCGTCGCGATATGAACCGTTTGTCGCCCCGGTAACATTCTATGAAAAATCAATCTCTCCCGACCGTCGTTTGGTGGAGAAGCCGCAGCCGGAAACGCAACACTGACGCCGTGCGCTTCGTAGAGGGATATGGCATGCGCTCACTCGTCCCCGCGTGCCACGTCGGCGCAATCTCCGCGCTGGAACGACCGAAGATTGTCGAGGCGTTCCGGAGGATTTTTCATGGTCCGCAAGACCGCTGGTTCATCGCGCCGATCTGTTCCTCGTGCCATCAACGTTTTGTGGACCTAAATCAGGAGGGTTTCGAACATATCCCTGATTTTGAAATGCTCTAAATTTACTTTTGGACCTTGGCGAAAAATTTCTCAAAACGCAAAACATCCGGCCGCGAGACGACGGGCTTCGGCGGGGTGCCGGATGCGTTGCGTCGGTGCGGGCCGGATGTTCGTTTAGCGTGAAGGTGCGGTGGCGGGCGCCGGAGGATCTGCCGCTTCTTCCGTCTTCTTCCTTCCGAAAACCTGATCAAGGCGCAGTACCTGGAAGATCATCTCGGGCTGGCCGTGGAGGCCCGACATTTCGAACGCCCCTCCGTTCGCGCGATTCGCTTTGAAGAGGCTTATGATGACGCCGACGCCGATGGAATTGATGAGGCTCAAATCCTTGAGATCAAGGACGAGGCGGCTCGGCTTGACTGACGCCACGATCCAGTCGCACTCCCGACGCAGGTCTGGCGCGGTGAACTCATCAAGCTCTCCACTGATCGCGAGCACGGCCGTTCTGCCTTGAACCGTTGTTTTAATTTCCATCACGCACCTCCTTGGGATGGACGAGAGACTTTTATCAAATCCTAAGCGCAACGTCAACCGTCGTTTTTCCTTCCGACATTTAGAAACGCTCTTGTTCCGGTTCCGATATTCCAGTACCTTTGGCGCACATGTGGCCGATCTCCGTCCTGATGGGCTTGGTCGCCGGCGTTGCCGGCGGCTTTTTCGGGATCGGCGGCGGGTCGATCCTCATTCCGGCGATGATCTACATCTTCGGGATGAATCAGCACCAGGCCCAGGGGACCACGCTCGCCGCGATGATCCCGCCGATCGGCATCCTCGCCGCATGGACGTACTACAAGCACGGCGACGTGAACGTCCCCATGGCCGCGTGCATCGCGCTCGGCTTCGTCCTCGGCGGCCTCATCGGCGCGCACTACGCGCTCAAGCTCCCCGTGAACGTCCTCAAAAAATGTTTCGCCGTCTTTTTTCTTCTGATTGCGCTGAAGATGCTGTTTGAGAAATAATCACAAAGGAGGCGGCGCCATTGTTGACACCTCCGTCAAGAAGGTGCATAACGAATGTTGACGTCAGCACCCAAGCACATTCGACGCCACATGAAAGAGGAGCTAATGCGACATGGCAGAAATTGATAGGGAAACAAAGATCAGGGAACTGAAACAGAGACTGAACGATCTCGAAGAGAGTCTCCGGACGATCAGTCATTCGTGTTACGCCGACGAACTGGAATTTCGTCCTCACCTGAATGCCAATGACTTTGCGCGTGAACGCGTGATGAATATGGATGACGCGGCCCGGCGGATGCAGAAGGTCAGAGAAGAACTACGGAGGTTGGGCGCAGGCGAATAGCTCGCCGTCGATCAGCGTCCTCCTTTACACTCAAGCGAAGCCGCCAACCATTTGGCGGCTTTTTCAATCTCCTTCCATATGAATCCCCTTGCAGACAACACTTGTCGATCAATTGACGGATCCCCCGCTCTCCCGTACGCTTTACTTAGCAATAATCATTTTTAATTAAGGGCAACATCGCCCCAAGACATATGCCTATTCTGTGGATTCTCCTCATCATCGTCGTCATCGTCGTCGGCTGGCTCGTGACCGTGTACAACCGGCTCGTCGGGATGAAGGTGAAGGTCGACGAAGCATGGTCGGACATCGACGTGCAGACGAAGCGCCGGTATGACCTCATCCCGAACGTCGTTGAGACGGTGAAGGGGTACGCGAGTCATGAAGCAAGCGTGTTCGAAGAAGTCACGAAGGCGCGGTCGGTCGCCATGGGCGCGACGACGCCGGGCGCGAAAGCCGAAGCGGAAAACATGCTCGCCGGAACGCTGAAGTCGCTCTTCGCCGTGGCGGAGAACTACCCGGAGCTCAAAGCGAACGTGAACTTCCTTGACCTCCAGAAGACGCTCGCGGACATCGAAGACAAAATCCAGGCCGCACGCCGCTTCTACAACGGCAACGTCCGCGACTTCAACACGCAGATCATGGTCTTCCCGAACAACATCGTCGCAAACACGCTCGGCTTCTCAAAGCGGGAGTTCTTCGAAGCCGAAGCGGCGGCACGGGAGAACGTGCAGGTGAAATTCTAGGATTCGTTGCGTCGTGGAGCCTGTCCCGAGCAACGCCGAGGGATCGGGCGTCGTTGCGTCGGCCGGCCGACGCCCGACGCAACGACGCCCGACGCAACGAACTATGATCGAGCCCGACTTCATCTCACGCTTCACCACGCACCTGAAGGAGGCCCTCCAAAAGGCGCTCGCGTTTGCGGTGCAGGCGGGGCGCGAGTTGGTGGAGCCGGGGGATCTCATCGTGGGGCTCTTGAGCGAGAAGGGATCGATCGGCGCGGAGATTTTTACGCGGTCGAACGTCTCGCTCGACGCGGCGGAGCGGGCGTTCCGCGGGACGCCGGATCCGAATCCCAAAGGGGAAACGGTCACGCCCGACCTCTCGTCGCCGGTCAAACGGATCCTTGAGCGCGCCATCCTGACCGCGCACCTCCACGAACACAAGTACGTCGGCACCGAACACCTTGCGGGCGCGATCATTGCGCTCGACCTTCCGGACGTCCAGGCATTCCTGAAATCGTGCGGCGCGGACGTTGAATCGCTCAAGCAGCGGATCGAGTCCGTCCTCACGTCGACGTCGAAGTTCCCGGACGTCGCCGCGCCGCTCCCGTTCATCGACGAAGAGATCGAAGCGCTCGCAAACCAGAAGATGCCGCCGAACGCGCACATGCGCGGGCGCGCGCCCTCGGCGCTCGACGCGTTTGCGCGCGAGCTTACCGGGCGCGATGTCATCGCGTTGCTCGATCCGGTCATCGGGCGCGACCGCGAGCTCGACCGCGTCATCGAAATCCTTTGCCGCCGGACGAAGAACAACCCCGTCCTCCTCGGCGACCCGGGCGTAGGCAAAACGGCGATCGTCGAAGGGCTCGCCCAGCGCATTGCCGCGGGCGACGTGCCGGATTCGCTCCACGGGAAGCGGATCTGCTCCGTGGACCTCGCGCTGACCGTCGCCGGAACAATGTACCGCGGCGAGTTCGAGGCGCGGCTGAAACAGCTCGTTGAAGAAGCGAAAGCGGATCCGGACGTCATTCTTTTCATCGACGAAGTCCACAACCTCGTGGGCGCGGGATCCACGTCGGGGTCGCTCGACGCGGCGAACATCCTGAAGCCGGCGCTCGCGCGCGGCGAAATCCGGTGCATCGGCGCGACCACGTGGAGCGAGTACAAGAAGCACATCGAACCCGACGCGGCGCTCGAACGGCGCTTCCAGACCGTCGCCGTGGAGGAACCGACGTGCGCGGACGCGCGGTTGATGCTCGAAGGGCTCAGGTCGCGATACGCGGAGCACCATGGGGTGACGTACGATAACGACGCCGTGGATGCCACGGTCGCCCTTGCCGAACGCTACCTCACGGATCGGAAATTTCCGGACAAGGCGATCGACCTCCTGGATGAATCCGCGGCGTCGGTCGTTGCCGCGCGCCGGAACCGCGACGTCATCGAGCGCCTGCGGACACTCGAACTCGCGCGCGGGGAAACCGTCGCGGCGAAAGAAGCGGCCGTCAAAGCCGAACAGATGACCGAGGCCTCGGCCTACCGGCTCGAAGAAGCGAAGCTCGAGGACCAGCGCGCAAAACTCGAATCAGAGCTCGCCGCGCGGCGCGCGGCGGCCCCGCTCCGCGTCCGCGTGGAGGACGTCGCGGCCGTCGTGGCGCGCATGGCGAACGTCCCGCTCGCGACCGTGCTTGCGACCGAACGCGAACGGATGCGCGACCTTGAAGCGCGACTGAAAGAACGGATTTTCGGACAGGATGATGCGATCGCGTCCGTGTCGGACGCCGTCCGAAAAGCGCGGCTCGGACTCGGGGATGCGAGACGACCAAAGGCGTCATTCCTCTTCGCGGGTCCGTCAGGCATCGGGAAGACCGAACTCGCCCGCGCGCTCGCACGCGAACTCTTCGGCCGAGATGACGCGCTCGTGAAGATCGACATGTCGGAATTCGCCGAAGGGTACGGCGCATCGAAGATCCTCGGATCTCCCGCGGGCTACGTGGGCTACAGGGATGGGAACGCATTCACGGACTCCATCCGCAAGAAGCCCCACTGCGTGGTCTGCTTCGACGAAGTCGAGAAAGCGCATGCGGACGTCCTCAACCTCCTCCTCCAGATCCTCGAAGATGGAAAAGTGACGGACGCAACCGGACGCCCGGTCTCCTTCAGGCAGACGTACGTCGTCCTGACGTCAAATGTCGGATCCGACTCGATCGGACGCAAGTCCCTGGGCTTCGGCGACGATGACCGGAACGTCTCGGACCTCATCCGCCGCGAGATCGACGACCGCTTCCGCCCAGAACTCCTGAACCGCCTTGACCGCATCATCATCTTCCGCCCGCTCGCGAAAGAGCATCTCCGCGAAATCGTGAAACGCGAGCTCACCGACGCCCTGAAGCGCGCAACCGACGCCCAGCGCGTGGCCTGCGAGGCCGGAGACGACGTCATCGACTGGTTGATCGATAGGCCCATGCCCGAAAAAGAAGGCGCCCGCGCCGCCCGCCGCGTCGTCGAACGCGAAGTCACGGACTTCATCGCGAGGCTCCTTGCCGATAAGCCCTCAAAGAAGACGATCAGGCTCAAGGCGACGAAGCAGGGACTGAAGGCGGTCTGATATGGAGTTCGAAGATCTGCAAAAGAAAGTCGTCCAAAATGCCCTCCGGTACGGCGAAGAATTCGGCATCCGCATCGATGAAGATTTTGCGATCCTGAAACTCTACGAAGAAGTCGGCGAACTGGCCCAGGCCATCCTCATTCATCGGAAGAAAAGCCGCCCCGAAAAACATCTTCCCGAGGAAATCTCAAAGCGTGCGGTTGCAAAAGAACTGGCCGATGTCGTCGGCATGGCCATCGTCAACGCGCACGTCCTCCACATTGATCTCGAAGACGCAATCGATAAGAAGTGGATCAATAAGGAGTGGATCAACAAAGAGACGCCATGAGGAGACGCCGGGAGCCGAACCCCGAAGTCCACGCCGGCTTCGGGGTTTTTCGTTGGCGAGGACGCCGGTCTTGAACTCCGGACTTTACGACTGCACGACTACACGACTCCACGACTCTCTGTCGCCTCCTGCATGCTACAATCTTAGACATGTCCGCGCTTCCGGCACGGAAGCTTGACCCCGAATCCGAGGAGGATCGGGCGTCTTCGCGTGCACTGCGCGCGCTTCAGGGCGTTGGCGCACGGAAGAAAGTCAACAAGTCAGCGAGTCAACGAGTCAGCGAGTCGGAACGGGGGCGGGCGATCCCCTTCCTTGGGGGACGCCAACAGGCCGCAAACGATAACGCGGCTCGGAGTCACGAGTCCGTCGGAAAAGGCGGAACAATCAAACAATCCAGCAATCAAACAATCCTTCCCAACGTCCAGCGCCCGACGCCTCGCGCGCATCCCCGCGGCGCGGCCGGCCCCCAACACGTCGCCCCGCCGATCAGTACGGCGATCCAGCTTCATGCGGATCAGGTGCGGGATCGATTTCAGAATGAAGAAGGCGGCATGGAGGAGACGCCCGCAGCCGATCTTCCCATTGAAGGCGAACCCACATTCCTCGAATCAAAGGTACGATCATACGCGCTCCCGGAAGAATCGGGGGAAGAACTGGAGCAGCGGCGCCAAGGAGAGATGCTTCGGACGGCGGCCAGCGCATTTGCTCCGGAGTGGTCACCGGCGGAAGAAGGTCCTGCGTTATCGGAAGAGGCGCCGATGGAAGAGGTCGAACGCGAAACGACGAGACCGGCACGCGCGGGAGCGGGCGCGCCTGCCGAAGCCGCGTCGATCCAAAGACAGCAACTCAACATGCAGGCCGAGATCCAGGCGGCACAGACGCAGGTCCGCCTTGAAACCGACCGCAGACAAGCCGAAACGGCGGTGAAGAGTGCGGCCCAAAACGCCGAAGCTGCGCGCGAGCAGATCCATAAACTCTACCAGTACGGACGGCTCATGATCCAGCTGCTCACGGCGGAGACCGTTGTCACGTTCGTCTCGGGCATCATCGATGCGAATATCCTGGCGATCAAGCAGGTCGTCGGATCAAAACTCGATTTCCCCCCGTTCTACTACAAAACATCGAAACCCGATGTCGGCCTCCTCATGGTGGTCGGGAGCTTTGACGCGCTCTTCTTTGCCGTCGGGCTCTTCTCCATGATGCTCCCGGTACTCATCATCATCGCTCTCGCCTCCGTGAAGTTCGACATTTTCAGCGTCATCTACGGGATGTTTTCGGGGCTGTTCTCATAGGACCTTTGGGCCAGCGAATGTACGAATGGGGCGAATCGGCGAATATTTCTTTGATATCTATTTGCCGATTCGCCCCATTCGTACATTCGCTGGCCCAAATAGAAAAACCCCCGCTTTCACGCTATACTCTCACACGTATGTCCGACCGACTGAAGCGCGTCCTCTTCATCGTCTTCTTCGTGCTTCTCGTCATCGGGATCGGGATCGGGTTGTACTTCGTGTTTTTCCGCTCCGCGCCCGTCCAGCCGGGAGCGACGACGGGCGGCGAAGCCACGTCAACGCTCGGCGGCACGCTGCCGTCGGCGGGGGCCGGCGGGGCGCAGCAGATCGGAGGGGCGGGCGGGCCCGGCGCGCTTCCGGCGGCCGGAACGGTCCCCGGAGCCGCAGGCGTGGGCGCGGCAGGCCAGCCGCGCACCACGCTCCTCGTTGAGAGCGTCTCCCAGCAGGTCGCGCCAACGGCGCAGGGCGACGGCGCGCGCTTCTACAATCCGGTCGACGGGAAATTCTACCGCGCGCTCCCCGACGGGCGCGTCATCGCGCTCGGCGACGTCTCGTTCCCGAACGTCGAATCCGTTGCGTGGGGCAACACGAGCGACCAGGCCATCCTCACGTTCCCCGACGGCTCGAAGATCCACTACGACTTCACGACGAAAACCCAGACCACGCTCCCCGCGCACTGGGACGATTTCAATTTCTCAACGGACGACCAGAGCATTATCGCGAAGAGCGAGGCCGTCTCCCCTGAATCGCGCTTCCTCGTGATCGCCGATCCGAACGGGAAGAATCCGCAGGCCGTTCAGGCGCTCGGCGACAACGGCGATCTCGTCCACGCGGACTGGACGGGGAACGACCAGATCGTCGCCTACTCCGAAACCGGCGACGCGCTCGGGTACGACCGCCAGCAGATCATCCTCATCGGAAAGAACAACGAGGACTTCCGCGGGCTCGTCGTCGAGGGACGGGGGTTCCAGCCGCTCTGGTCGCCGTCGGGCCAGAAAATCCTGTACAGCGCATGGACGGTCGACAACGGCTACAAGCCGGAACTCTGGGTCTCCGGCGGATCGCCGGACAACATCAATGCGAACCGCGTGAAGCTCGAACTCCAAACGTGGGCGGACAAATGCGCGTGGCAGAACGATGACACGCTCTACTGCGCGGTCCCGGAGAATCTCCCGCAGGGCGCGGGCCTCCAGCCCGACCTCTTCACGACGCTCGAAGACCGCATCGTGAAGATCGACCTGAAGACCGGCCAGAAAACGGACCTCGGCAAACCGGACGGGAATCCGAGCGTGAAATCGCCCGTGGTCACGAAGGACGGGTCTGCGTTGCTCTATACGGATGCATCAACGGGCAAGCTCTATTCATTCAAACTGGACTAGCGAATAGATGGTTGGATGGTTAGATGGTTAGTCAGAAAAAATCATTCCAACCCTAACCATCTAACGATCTAACCATCTAAACCCTGCCCCCTGCCATGGATCGTCAGCGCCTCGTCATCCTCCTCGTTCTCGCCCTCGTCTTCCTCGGGGCGACGACGTTCTATTTCACGCAGGTCGCGCATGAGTCGAAGACGCGCTTCCGCGCCGGGCTCCCCATCCCGACGAATCTCCTGCCGAACGACCTCGTCTCGGAGGACCAGCAGATCCCGAACGGCCCGCCAACGCCGACCGACGTCCGTCCGGCGGATCCGCTCCTCTGGGGAAACGCGTCGAGCGCCGTCACGGTCATCGTGTTCGGCGACTTCCAGAGCGACGCCTCGCGGCAGGAGGCCGCGGCGCTCCAGGACGCCGTGAAGCTCGCCGGCGGATCGTCCGACATCCGCATTGTCTGGCGCGACTTCCCGCTCATCCAGGAGCATTCAAAAGCCGTGATGCTTGCCACGGCCGCGCGATGCGCGGGCGAGCAGAAAAAGTTCCGCGAGATGCACAACCTCATCTTCGCCCAGGGAAAAACCTTCGATGAAGCCGAAGTCCTCCAATTCGTACGGAAACTCGGACTGAACGAGAGCGACTTCACCGTGTGCATGCGCGACCCCGCGATCACATTCCACATCCAGGAGGACGTCATCGACGCACAGAAGCATGCCGTGAAGGGGGTCCCAACGGTCTTCGTTGACGGCTTCCCGTTCGTCGGTTTCGTGGACGCTTCGACGCTCGCCACGATTTTCCGACGAGACTTAAACCTCGCAACAAGTCCTTAGAGATGAAGCTCCAAATCCAAAATCCAAAATCCAAAATCCCAAAAAATTTATTTTGGAATTTGGAATTTGGAATTTGGAATTTTCTTCCCCTCGCAGGAACACTAGCGCTGATCGTCTTCGCGTTCCCCGCGCGCGCCGCGGACATTTGCTGCAACTGCACGCCTCCGGGCGGAACGGCGAAGATGTGCCTGACGTTCGACGAGACGAAACTTTCAAAAGCGGACGACTGTACGACGCTCCCGGCGGCCGCGAAGCTGGACGGGTGGGTCTGCGACCAGGCGAAGCTCGACCTCTCGACGAAGTGCAAGCCGATCCCGCAGAACGGACTCTGTTTGGCGGCCCCCGTGAGCGCGCTCAGCCAGGCGGGCCAGGCGGCCGCGAAGACGCCGACGACCGCAAAGGCTCCCCCGCCGATTCCCTTCACGCTGAACGTCCCCATCCCCGGATTCACGCCGCCCGCGGACATGACCGAGGCGCTCAACTCGTACATCGTCGCCGTGTACCGGTACATGATCTCGGTCGCCGCGATTGCCGCAACGATCATGTTCATCTACGGCGCGTTCCGTTACCTCGTGGGCTCCTCGCTCGGCGACGTGGCGCGCGGCAAAGAAGTCATGATCGACGCCGTCGTCGGCCTCCTCCTCGTCCTCTCCGCCACGATGATCCTCCGCACGATCAACCCGGCGCTTGTTTCGCTGAGTCCGATCATCCCCGAAGATATCCGCACCATCGAAGAACTCGGCAATTACGACGCAACGGCACCGGTGAATCCAGGCTCTAACGCCAACATCCTGGCCGGCGCGCTTCCGCCTTCTCAAGCCGAGGCGGCCGTCCTCCAGGGCGCAAAAGATTTCGGCAAGATTGATCCCTGCCTTCTCCTCGCCATCTGCGAGCATGAAACCGGCTATAAATACGTCTGGTCAGGCCAACAGAGCGGACAGCCGATGGAAAAAGCGACGTCGTACGGGTACTGCCAAATCTCGCCGGGCGCCATTCTCTCCGAGGGCACGGGCGAGACCTATAAACTCGCCTCCCATCTTCGCGAACTGTATCCGGACTACCCCGCTCCCCCGCAAAAAACAGGGTCGCTGACGCCCGATGAGCGCACGGCGCGCGTTCAGTGGCTCATGACGAACCCCCGCGGGATGGGCTATGTCGCCGCATGGATACTGTACGGCGTCATTCGAGGTTCCGGGAATAACGAGGTCCTTGCGGCGGCATCGTACGGCGCGGGATCGGGAAGCATGAGCGCATACCGGTCGAATTCCGGGTGCAAGATCACGACGAACGTCAAAATAAGCGATGCCGGGCCAGATGCGCTCGCGAATGCCTGCGTCCCCCACCTCGTTGCGATTGCCAATAAATCAAACAACTGTCCCGCTGATATCTCAAAATGTCCGGTCACGCAGAATGCGCGCTCGGAATTCGTCATCAAGTGTTCGGATACGCAAACCTGCTACGGGATGATCACGGATGACTTTGCGAATTACGTCATTAAAGCGTACCCGCGGATCAAATCGAGCTACTGCAAATAAGAGTCATCGAGTCATCAAGTCAGCGAGTCAACCAGTTCAATACTCGTTGACTTGATGACTCGATGACTCGTTGACTTCTCTCCCTTCGCCTGCAAGGATTCCCGCATGCCCAAACCCCCGAAGACGGTCTATGCCTGCTCCAACTGCGGGGCGCAGTTTTCGCGGTGGATGGGGAGGTGTACGGAATGCGGGGCATGGAGCACGGTCGCCGAAGAGACAGCCTCGTCTGACGACGTCGCGCGCGTCCAGAAAGGCGTCGAGGCGAAGCCGGGGCGCATCTCGGCGTTCAAGCACCTGGATGCGGAGTCGACGGCGCCGCGACGGCCATCAGGTCTTGTTGACCTCGATCGCGTCCTTGCCGGCGGATTCGTCCCCGGGAGCGTCACGCTCGTCGGCGGCGAGCCGGGCGTGGGAAAATCGACGCTCCTCGCGCAGGCCGCAATCGCGCTCGCGAAATCGGGATCGTCGATCCTCTACGTAACCGGAGAAGAATCCCCTTCCCAAGTCGCGCTCCGTCTGAAGCGGATGAGCACCGACATCCCCGAGAAGCTGACGTTCCTCGATGCGACGGATGCGAACGTCGTCGCGGCGACGATCCGAGATGCGAAGCCGGATCTGACGATCGTCGACTCGATCCAGGCGATGCAGTCCCCGGATCTCCCCGGCGGCGCCGGGAGCATCTCGCAGACGAAAGCGTGCGCCGGCATCATCACCGAAGCCGCAAAACAATCGAACGCGCCGGTGATTCTCATCGGCCAGGTCAATAAAGATGGCGATATCGCGGGCCCGCGCCTTCTCGAACACCTCGTCGATACGGTGTTGATGCTTGAAGGGGATGCGGACAGACGATTTCGATTGCTGCGCGCGATGAAGCATCGTTTCGGTCCGACGGATGAAGTCGCGGTCTACACAATGACGGAGAGCGGGATGATGCCCGTCGACGACCCATCAGCAGAACTCTTGAGAGATCGCGCGGCATCCGTCCCCGGCTCCGTCGTCTCCTGTCTCTTGGAGGGTAGACGTCCACTCCTCATCGAACTCCAAGCCCTCGTCTCCCCCGCGGGATACGGGACGCCCGTCCGTCACGCGACGGGAATCGACAGCGGCCGCCTCGGACTTCTCCTCGCCGTCCTCGCGCGTCGCGCCGGCGTTCGCATCCTCGATAAAGACGTCTACGCAAACGCCGCCGGCGGAATCAAAGCGCGAGAACCCGCGGCCGATCTCGCGATCTGTCTCGCCGTCGCCTCCGCGGCCTCGGACATCACCATTGATGCGAAGACCGCCGCAGTCGGCGAAGTCGGCCTCGGCGGAGAGATTCGCCCCGTGCCCTTCGCCGACGCCCGCGTCCGCGAATGCGAACGCCACGGGTTCACGACGATCGTTCTGCCGCGAGGGTCGGACGTGAAGAGGCCGGGCACGATGACGATCATCGAGGCGGGGACCATCAGAGAGGCGATTGATCGGGGGATGGCGCGGTAGGGCGCGCGATTCATCGCGCCCACTTTTTCAGCGCGAGTGATCAATGGCAAAAAAGCATGATTTGTCATCCTGCGAAGCGGGATCCCTTTCCTGTCGAGAGGGTTTTTACATGACGGCATTAGAAACGAGGAAGAGGTCTCAAAATATTGAGCGTATAAATAAAGCAGACCCCCGCAACCATATTTCAGATTGCGGGGTAGAAAGGGTTGTCAGCGGAACACTCTCCGTCTTACCGAGCTAGTTGTCTTCGCCTCCGTGCTCGTTCCAGCGAATGCGAATATCCAGGCGATGACGCAGAGTACCGGGTTGGCGTGCCAGTAGATCGTCGTCGCGAGAATCGCGACGAGCAGGTGCGGAGCGAAAATCCAGCCCAGGATGTGCCAAAACCCGAACGAAACGGCTGAAAAGAACAGGGTCGTGATCCGCGGGAAAAACGCGCACCCGAACAGGAACAGCCATCCGTGATGTTGCCAAAAGTCCATGCCGGTCTCCTTCTTTAGTTTTGCGTAGCCTTGCGCCACCGATGTGCGGAAGATATATCACGAACAAGCGGGCTTGTCAACTCCCTTCTCTCTGGCATGCACCCTCCCCCGGCCCCTCCCTGCTTCCTGACGACCCACCCCCGGCCCCTCCCCTGGCGGGGAGGGGAGTTCTCTTTCTGTTTTTCTAAAAAGAATCTCAATTGAGACCTCCCCGCCCTGCTAAGGGCGGGGCCGGGGGAGGGTCTCAGGATAAGGGAGGGATTGGGGGAGGGTCATCACTCCTGATGGCTCGTCTTCCTGATCCGTTCCGCCCTCTCCCGGATGACGGGATGCCGGGCGAGATCAGGATCCTCTCGCAGCATCTTCTCCGCCGTCTCTTTCGCGAGGATCATCATGTCGACGTCCGAGGCGCGGCCCACGCGGAAGATGCCGCGGCCGGCTTGTTCGAGGCCAAGGAGGTTGCCTCCGCCACGGCGCTTGAGATCTTCTTCGGCGATCACGAACCCGTCGTTCGTCCGTTCGAGGACGCGCAGACGGCTCAACGGCGACGTGAATGTCCCGTCATCATCCGCATCCGTCGCGAGGAAGCAGAAAGATGGATACGTCGATCTCCCGACGCGCCCTCGGAGTTGATGGAGTTGTGCGAGTCCGAATCGGTCCGCCGCTTCGACGAGTATGACCGTCGCTTCGGGCACGTCCACGCCGACTTCGACGACTGTCGTCGAGACGAGGACATCGAGGAGCCCTTCAACGAACGTATTCATCACCCCGTCTTTATCCGCCGCACTCATCCGTCCATGCAGGAGTCCGATGCGGAGTCCCGCGAGCGGACCTGATGCGAGCCGCTTTGCTTCTTCCGTCGCAGACTTCACGCCAAGGACGTCTGATTCATCAATCAGCGGGCAGATGATGAACGCCCGGCGTCCCGCTTTCACTTCGCGACGGATGACGTCAAACACGTCCTCCCGTTCCTCCCCTTGGACGACGCGTGTTTTGATGGCGACGCGCCCCTTCGGCTTCTGCCGGATGATCGAAACGTCAAGGTCGCCGTAGAGCGTCAGCGCAAGCGACCGAGGGATGGGTGTCGCGGTCATCGAGAGGAGATGCGGGACGAGTCCGTCAGGACGCGGAGACACGGAAAGCGCCTCGCGCTGGGCCACGCCAAAACGATGTTGCTCATCAACGGCGACAAACGCCGTATCCGGCGGGATCATCCCGTTCTCCAAAAGCGCATGCGTCCCGACGACAACGATCCTTCCCAGCGCAACACGATCGCGCGCGGACGACGCCGTGAGCTTCGTCTCTTCCCCGCCTTCCCACAAACGCTTATCACTGGACGTGAGCAGCATCATCGGCGCGCCGGACGCGACCGCGAGGAACCGGCGAAGCGCGACCGCGTGCTGTTTCGCCAAAATCTCGGTCGGTGCCATCATCACGGCCGACGCCTCCCCATGCCACGCCATGGCCATCAAAAACGCCGCGACGACCGTTTTCCCGCTCCCCACGTCCCCCTGGAGCAGCCGCCGCATCGGCACATCCTTTTCCATGTCTTTGAATGATGCCCACGCCGCGCGCTTCTGATCGTCCGTCATCGTAAACGGAAGCGCCCCGACGAACCGCCGTGCAAACGCCTCATCAAACGGAATCCGCGGCCCCCCATGCTCAATCGTCTCCCGCTTCACCTGCCCGAGCGCGATGCGGTACGCGAGGAACTCGTCGAAGGCAAGACGTTTGCGCCCTTCTTCGGCGTCGGCGAGGGATGAGGGGCGGTGGATTTTGATGTAGGCATCGCGTAATGACGGGACGGGCGTCGGGCGTCGTTGCGTCGTTGCGTCGGCCGAACCGACGCCCGACGCAACGACGTCCGACGCCCGATCCAACGGATCCGGCACATCACCAAGTCCCTCGATCACGCCTGCCATCATCTCCCGCATCGTCTTCTGCGCGACTGATCCTCTCAATGGATAGACGGGCGCGACTGATCCGGCGATCGTCGGATCATCCGCGGGTTCCCAGATGGGATTCGCAAGCTGGCGTCCGAATTGTTTCTGGAGCGTGACCGCGCCTGAAAGGAAGATCTCGGATCCGGGCTTCATCTGCTCGAGGATCCACGGCTGATTGAACCAGATCACGCGGAGCTTCCCGCTCTTGTCCGACACGCTCGCGCGGATGATGACGATCCGCCGACGGAATCCCGGCTGTTTCGTGACTGTATCCACGCGTACGCGCATCGTGACCGGCTCCCCGATGGGCGCGCGGGCGATGAGCGTCGTCTTCGAATAGTCGTCATACCGCCGCGGAACGATATTCAGGAGATCGCCGATCGTCTTCGCATCAAACACTTTAATCGCCCGCTTCTGCGCGGCGTTCAGCTCGGGAATCTCCCGGACGTCCGAGGCGGGCGTGAGCATGGGGAGGATGGTATCGGGAGGCGGGGGTGGTGGCAAACTTGACAAATCACAAGGCGGATGCTGCATAAGGCCAGATACATCCTGGACTCCTTGCCCCCTCAAGGAACATGCAGATCAAAAGGCTCGGGTATTGCGTCAAAGGGTTCTGGAAGCTAAACGACTATGCCATACGGTATCTCCGTATGGTCACCGAGGAAGCCAAACGGAGAGCCAAGATCCTCCTGTTTTGGGAGAAGCACGGTCTCGAACCGACGAGAGAAGCGTTTGGCGTCGGTCGAAGCACCCTTTTCGAATGGAAGAAGGCACGGGGCAAAGGAGAGGGGCGCATGGAGTCGTTAAACCCCGGCTCCAAGCGGCCAAAGCGGGTCCGTCATCGGGATTGGCCCGATGACGTCCTTTCAGAGATCCGTCGGCTTCGCACCGCGCACCCAAACCTCGGCAAAGAGAAGGTCCACGTGTTCCTCAAACGGTTCTGCGGGGTCAAGAAGCTCTCCTGTCCCAAACCTCGAACGATCGGACGGTTGATCGCGGACGCGCCGGACAAGATGCGGACGTTCCCCGTGAAGGTCCGCCACAACGGGAGGATCGTCCCGATTCAACGGGCAAAGCGCCTGAGAAAGCCAAAACACTTCAAAGCGGACCATCCGGGACACTGCATCTCGTTCGATACGATCGAACTCATCGTCCACTATGCCAGGAAGTACGTCATCACGTTCACGGACGTCTATTCGCGCTTCTCGTTCGCATTCGCAACCACGAGCCATGCATCGAGAGCGGCAGCGGACTTCTTCAAGGTCATCCATGCGCTTTTTCCGTATCGCCTCGAATACATCCTGACGGACAACGGGTCTGAATTCATGAAGCACTTCGATGAGGAGCTCCGGCGTCTCTGCCTCACCCATTGGCATACGTATCCGAAGACCCCGAAGATGAACGCCCACTGCGAGAGGTTCAACCGGACGATCCAGGAAGAATACATCAACTACCACAAGGGAGAGATGATCGATATTGGTCTATTCAATCGGAGACTCTTCGACTGGCTCGTTTGGTACAATGCGGAAAGACCTCACTGGAGCCTCAAGCTCCAATCACCCATCCAATTCTTAACGGAGTGGAACAAGGGGAAGTCCAGGATGTATTGGCCTGATACAGATGCTTGACGCTCGGAGACGATTCGAATACTATAAATACGTTGGTCTAGCCGAGCGCGCTGCCAATCCGTATTAACGGGCGTAGGGATGAAATACTCTCTCGCAAACAGATCATGGGTCGAACTCCGCCCAATCTTTATTCTTTGGAGTCATATCTGTAGCGCTTACTTAAACCTAAGCGTTTTTATTTATGTTCTACAAATTCAATGTAAGTTCGTTCCGAAATCAGTTCGAATCAAAGGATGGGAGGCGTCTCTGTGTTTTTACGGTTCCCATCAAGAATATTCCGGCTGACTGGGAGGAATGGAGGGAGGTTAATGTTCGTGATACAAATAAACGAGGGGACGTCTTCAATGCGATCGTCGAGACTCTCACAAATCAGCCGGAGGAGATGATCTTTCGTAATCTCGGCATTACCATCCTTACTCCAAAAGTCGACTTCGATAATAAAACAAACGAAGTCGTTGTCGAATTTACCGATAAATCAAAACACGGAATTGCGAACGGAGGGCACACCTTCTCCGCAATTCAAGAAGTCCTAAAGAATGGTCCAATCGATGCAGAAGTCAAAGTTGAATGCATCGTAGGCGAACTCGAAACGGATGAACGTGTATCAATCGTCGATGGGAGGAATCGATCACGCGCGGCTCAAGCTCATTCCCTTGAGAATCTCCGAGAATCGTATAAACCCATTCAATACGTCCTCGTGGATCATCGATATAAGGATCGGATCGCGTATTCCGAACTTGAACTCGATGAGGATGGGAAACGAAAAGACATCTCAATTCGAGAAATCTTGTCATATATCTTCAGCCTTGATGCATTCGACAAAAACAATCATCCCATCAATGCCTATCGATCAAAGGGTTACGTCGTCGAATATTACGCTGATGTTGACGAAAAAGGTAAGCCACGAAAAGAAATTCTGGAGCGCGCGGCGCCAATTCTTGAAGAAATTCTCAAACTTCGAGACACAATCTACCGCGACCTTCCTTTGGCCTACAACGACATCGGCGGCAAATTTGGTGGCTTGGAAACAATGGGGGTCACGAAACTCACCGTGCCACAACCGCTTCGTTTCCTGAATGACGATACTTCATTCAGTTATCCAGACGGCTTCATCTACCCGGTCCTTTCAGGATTTCGAAAATATATTAACCACAGGGGTAATTGGAGCTGGAAGGAGGATCCGTTCGAAAAATGGGAGGAAAAAAAGAAGGACATTGCATCAGCAATCAAAGACGCCGTTGGTTTTTCTCAAAATGCAAACAAAATGGGAAAAGCCGGCGCAACGTGGCGAATGTGTTACGATGCGGCTTAAATTCAACATAAAAACATAATAAGAAGGCGCCCGTGCGGAGAATCCGCGCGGGCGCTTCGTGAAGGAGGTGCGAAGATGGCGTGCGGCGCTCACGCGTCGTCTTCGACGATGGCGAGGGCGTCCATTTTTCGGATCGTCTGTTCAACGTAGGCGCGGTACGGCTCGTACATGAGCCTGACGCTTTCGAATTGCTCTCCGTAGGCAAGGAGCGGGGCGTGCTGGTTTCTGAAGACCTGGACGAAACCCATCCGCCCCTTCTTCACCTGCGGGACGGCGAACACCATGTACCCCAGGCGTTCGATCGCGTTGAAGAATTGCCCGTCGAGCGTTCGTTCCGCCTCGTCTTCCACGACGGTCGCATCCCGGAATGCGTCCCGGATGGCGTCGGGAAACGCCCCGAAGATGCCGTCGACGAATTCGTGCTCGATCTCCTTGAGACCCGCTTTGACGCGGGCATCGTTTTTCACGTCGTACGTCACGTCGCCCGTTTTGCCTTCGTGGACGTCGTGGATGGCGCACGCCAGGAGAATGCGGAACGCGTTCAGCGCGTGCGTGCCCGCCTTCATTTCAATGGCGAGCATCCCTGCGCCGAGCCATGCGGTCGTGAGCGAATGCGTCTCAACGGTTTCGCGTTCGCCATTGCGAAGCTCTTCGTAGTGCGTCCACCGCCTGACGCGGCGGAGCATGGCCGACCCCTGGGACAGAAACCTGAAAAACGCCTTGATGTGATCGGAGTCCAAGGTACACCTCCAGTCGCCGGATACGTCACCACACGACGACGATGCCGTCAACATCGTTCTGTGTGTTTGCATAAGGTCAGATACGCCGTTTTGCCATGTTCGCAACGGCGCGGTAATCTACGCCTATCTTTTATCGATATGAAAAACTTCGAACGCACACCTTCCGGAGAACTCCCGGGACAAGCGAAAACCGAACGACCCGCCCGTAAAACCGAGGCCGTTTTCAATGAGATGCAAACGGGTCTCCGTTTGCTCGACGAAAGCACGAAAGACGCGCTCGCCGAGGAGGACTGCTCGGACGTGACAGCGCTACATGTGATCAGAGCCAACGCGGAAGTCGGCCGCATCAAAGAGGCCGAAAGCCTACTCGAGATCATGGAGAAGGGCCCTTCTTGGCGCCACGCGGCCGCACTTACCTCCCTCGCCATCGAAGCCCAAAAAGCGGGAAAAAGCGCGGAACCCTATCTTGAGAAAACCGAAGAACTTCTTCATCTGGAAAAAAGTCAACGATATCAGAACCATATCGCCATCGAACTCGCCATCACAGAAGCAAAACTCGGGATGCTCGATTCAGCACTGGTCCGAATCGACGGACTGCGTAAACACGCGAAACGCACCGCACTCGGATGGGACAACGACTTCGAACATGGCATGGAAGAAGTCGCCGTCACGCTCGCACGACAAGGCCGGTTGCGAGAAGCCGAAGAACTTGCGGATGAGATTACGGGCGCGCGGAATGCCACTTTGGCATATAGCGGCATCATCGATGAACTGCTGAAGGACGGAAAAATCGTGAGAGCGAAAAAAGTCGCATTCAAATTGCCTCAAACGAGTGAAGCATCGGACCTTCGCTCGCGCATTCTCGAACGCGTCATTGCGTCGCAGGAAAAGGATTCGCCGAAGCTCGGAAGAATGCTGAAGAAGGCAATCACCGGGGCCGACGCGAGCGCGTCGCGGGAAGAGCGCGGGTACTGGCAGACCGTCCGCGCCCGTTCGCTCGTCAACATCGGTCGCGCCGACTTGGCGAAGGTTGTGGCAAAAACCCTGCATCCGGCCGAATTCGATTTGCCGAAATACCTCGCGGAACGCGGAATGTACGACGAGGCGTTCGAGACGGCAACGGAACTCGAATCCAAGAGTGAACGGCTTCCGAAGATCGAGCAGATTAAGCAAATCAGAACCCGATCGGCCGAGACGCCGATAAAACCGCTCACGTCGAGAGAAGTTCAACACAACATTGAAGCCCTTGCCTACGCCGCCGTTACGGACATCGACGCCGGCCGCTCTCCGGAGTCCGGCTTGAAACAGCTTCATGAAATCGTCGACAGTGCAAAACTTCCGGAACAGGATCACGGAAGCAGAGAACGGGATCTCCTCGAATATGCGAAGATGGAGATCATTCGCATTGAATGCCATCAGTTGAATTTTGACGGAGCCAAGCGGATCGCGCGCAAATGGGGTCGCTCGATCAATGGCATCATCGACGCGGAAGCGGAGCGCGGCAAGGCCCTTTTCGTTGACGCGATGGCAAAAGCACGGAAACTTTCGGGACCGGACTGGGCGAAATTCGCGAGGACCTTCGACATTCAGGATGAGCAGCTTGCCCAAGCGTCCTGATATTGCTACGCTTTCGCCGCGCCACAATTGAAGACCGCACGGAGAGGTACCCAAGAGGCTGAAGGGGGGAGATTGCTAATCTCCTAGGGGATCAAAAGTCCCGCGAGGGTTCGAATCCCTCCCTCTCCGCCACCCTTCACCCCCCGCCTAACGGCGGGGGGTTTCGGATGGCACGGCCAGGTTTAATGATTTCCATCTCCAATCAAATCTCCCCCCCCCATCCCTCATCCTCCATCCCTAAAACCCACTCCCCACTCCCTACTCCCCACTTCCCTGCTACAATACTCCCGTATGGCCTACAGCCCCGAATTCGAGGAACAGCTCATCGACGCGCAGGACGCGTTCGTGTGGGAAGCGCCAGAGTTCGACCGGCATGACCGCGGGAAGTGGTGGTACATCGTCATGAGCGCGGCCGCCGTTCTGCTCGTCGCGTACGCCGTGTGGACGGCGAATTTTCTGTTCGCCTTCATCATCCTCCTGATGGCGATCATCCTCGTCATCGCGGGGAACGAGAAGCCGAAGCGCGTCCTTGCGCAGATCGGGCATAACGGGATCGTGTGGCGCGGGGACTTCATCCCGTTCGACGACATCCACGAGTTTGCCATCATCTACGAGCCGCCGCACATCCGCATCCTCTACGTCGAGCCGAAGAGCATCCTCCAACCGCGCTTCCGCATCTACCTCGGCGACCAGGACCCGGTCGCCATCCGCAACCACCTCCGCCGGTACGTCCGGGAGGACCTCGAACTGCGCGACGAGCATCTGAGCGACCTTGTGAGTAAGATTTTGAAGATTTAGCAACCTCGTCTCCAAAATTGATCCCTTTGCGCAGTAACGTGAAGTTGGAAGCTCGAAGCTGGAAGCTGGCAACGTCATATCTTGCCCAGCTTCCAGCTTCGAGCTTCCAACTTCAACATCCTCAAACAAACTCGCTCAGCGTGGCGGTCAAATACCGCTTCCCCGATACTTGCCCAATTCAGCGAATCTGCTATACTCACCGCCGTTCTCACCATCCAACCTGCGGCCGTAGCTCAGCTGGATAGAGCGCTTCCCTGCGAAGGAAGAGGTCGGACGTTCGAATCGTCCCGGTCGCGCCACGTAAAAATCCCCCGCCGATGGCGGAGGATTTTTACGTTAAGCAAGGAGATGGCTAGGCGAGTTGGTCCGTCCGGCCCACTCACCCACTCCCTACTCCCCACTTCCCAATTTCCTTCAATGACTACCCTCCCCCTCCAGCGTGTGCTATACTCTTGCCCGTATGTCCATGAAAACTCTTATGGTGCGTGGTGCCGTGGGCCTCGGCGCCATTCTCACCCTTTCATTGCCAGCCGCCTCGCTTGCCGCGACGCCGCAGCAAATCATCAATACAGGCCTGTCGAGCATGGGGCTCACCACGCCCGCGCTCGTTTCCGGCGACGTGAAGGTCAGCCAGACCGACCGCGCCGTGAATAAGCGCGCGCCGACCGGTACGTCGGCGATCACGCTCGTCACGAAGGTCCGCAAGCTCCCGAGGGCGGGGCAAACGATCCCCGATACCGACGGCACGATCATCGTGAAGCGGGTCGAGGGGACGGGGACGAACGCCATGCCGACGATCACGGATCCCGGAACGATTGAGTTCCGCATCGTGAACGGCATCGGCTACGTCCGCGTAAAGGACGTGAGCAACGCCGTCCGCGCCGTTCTGGCCGCGAAGGGCATTGACCCGAACGCGGCCGTCGGGACGTGGGTGAAGGTTGATCCGGCGGAGATCTGCCCCATGGCCGGCAGCACCTGCACCGCAACGATGAACGGCTTCATGGGATTCGGTGCGATGACGGCGAACCTCTTGAAACAGAAGCCGGTCCAGGTCACGGGCGTTGAGAAGCGCTGGACGGCGAAGAACGGCGACAAGATGGTCCGCGTCCGCGCGCGCATTTCGCCGACGGTCGTCACGACGCTCATGAACAAGGACATCGCGAAGATTTCAAAGAAGGACAAGCAGCGCGCGGCGAAGATCGCGGCGATCCGCAAGTCGTACGCGGACATGCGGACGCAGCTCGCAGGCATCCGGATGATCTTCAACGTGAACCTGACGAAGGGAACGGTCGACCGCGTCGAGGCCAACGCCTCGCAGGTTTCGCCGACGCAGACGTGCACGAAGAACGCGAAGACGAAGAAACAGGTCTGCAAGACGACGGGCTCCCAGACCACCAACCTGCTCGCCGGGTTGAACGTCTCCGGCGGCAGCGTTGCCCCGGTTCTCGTCCCGACGTCCTCGGTCTCGGCCGTCTCGGTCGCGAATTCGGCCTTGCAGTTCCTCCCTAAATAACATTCAATCAAAACGAACGCCCCCGCCGCGCGCGGGGGCGTTTTGTTTTTAGTTGAGTGGATGAGTGGATGAGTGGGCCCAAAACGAACCCCCACTCATCCACTCAACCACTCAACCGACCACCCCCCTCTTGACAGAAATCCTTATCTCCCGTACGATTTCCGCCTAAAGTTAGATTATCTAACTAATTCCTATGACGACCGCTGAATCCAGGCGCCTTGCGAAGCTCTGCCTTCACCTCGCCCACCTCGTGCGCGGCGAGATCAAATGCGCGTCGATCAAGCCCTGCTTTTCGGAAATACAAATCCACGCGCTCCTCTTCACCATGCGCCACGAGCCGCACCTCGGCGACCTCGCGTCGCATCTCGCGATCACCCCGCCGTCGACGACGGCGCTCGTGAAGAGCCTCTCGGCGCAGGGGCTCGTCACCCAGCGCAAGGACGCCCGCGACCATCGCGCCTCCGGCTCGTCCTCACGCCAAAAGGCCGGAAGCTCCTCACTGCGCGGTTCAACCTCCTCGCGAAGAGCTTTGACCACGTCTTTGACGTCCTCAATAAGAAAGACCGAAAAAATCTCGCAAGCATCCTTGAACGCGTCATCACATCGCAGTCAGAAGGCTAAGCGGCTAAGAGACTGAGGGGCTGAGATGTCCGGATTGGACCTCTCAGCCCCTCAGCCTCTCAGCCCAAATTTCAACTCACCACGCTATGTCCAAGAAATCCATTCTCTTCACCGTCGCCGCCGTCCTCATCATGGGTGGCTCGATTGCGGCCGCGCTCACCGTCGGCACGAAGCCGAAGACGACGCCGTATACGTACGTGACCGCCGAGAAGCGGACGCTCCGCGAAGAGGTCCGTGCGAGCGGCGCGATCATCCCCTCGCAGAACGTCGACCTCTCGTTCCAGACCGCCGGGCGCATCGCGCGCGTGAACGTAAAGATCAACGACGTTGTAAAGACGGGCGATCCGCTCATGGAGCTGGATAACGCCGCCCAAGCCGCGCAGGTCGCCCAGGCGCGTGCGATGATCGACCAGAAAAACGCGGGCGCGACGCCCGCGGACATCGCCGTGGCCCAGGCCGCGGCCGACGCCGCGCAGGCCGACCTCGAGAAGACGAAGGCGGACGCCGCGAGCACGATCGCAACCGCCCAGTCCGCGCTCGACACGGCGCAGAACAACCTGAAACTCGCCGAAGGCGGCGAAGGGAGCCAGGTCGGTGTCGCAGGCGTACGAATCGGCCGTCGCGACGCTCCAGGCGACGCTCCCGAAGCTCGATGATGCCATGACGCAGGCCGACAACGTCCTCGCCGTCGATAACATTTCCGCAAACCTCTCGTTCCAGTCCGTCCTCGCGGTCCTGAACAGCGCAAAACTCCCGATTGCGACGAACGCCTACAAGCAGACGAAGACGGACGTGCAGGCCGCGCACGCCGCGATCGCGACGCTCACCACGGCGAGCTCGCATGACGAAATCGACGCGGCGTTCCCGATTGCCGAGAAAGCGCTCGGTTCCGTCGGGACGATGCTCCCCACGGTCTCCGACGTGCTCAACGCGACCGTCGCCGGGGGACGCTCCCGCAAGCGAACCTGAACATGATGAAGGCGGCCATCCAAGGTGCGCGCGGCTCCGTTGCGGCGCAGGAAACGGCCGTCATCGCATCGAGTCAGGCCATCACGAACGCGAAGAACAGCTATGGGACGCTTGAGATCGCGTATGAAAAAGCCCAGCACGACCTGACGAACGCGACCGCATCCGCGAACGCGCTCATCAAACTGAAGGAGTCCGCGTACGCGCAGGCACAGGCGAACGTGAAGACGAAAACGCAGCCCGTCCGCAGCGTGGACCTTGAGCCGCTCCGCGCCGCGCTCAATGCGGCCTCGGTCGCGTACGACATGACGATCCTCCGCTCCCCGACCGCGGGGACGGTGAGCCGCGTCGACGGGAAGGTCGGCGGCATGGCGCTCCCGAACGTTCCGCTCGTCTCCGTGATCAACGTCCACGCCCTCCAGGCCGACCTCCTCCTTCCGGAAACGGACGTGAGCAAAGTGAAGGTCGGAAATCCCGTCTCGGTCACGATTGACGCGTACGGGACGGATACGACGTTCGACGCGACGGTCGTGAAGGTCGACCCGGCATCGAAGACGGTCAACGGACAGACGGGCTACACCGTCACGATCCAGTTCACGAAGGAAGACGAACGGATCAAGCCCGGCATGACGGCAAATGCGGACATCGTCACGGCCGAGAAGACGGACGTCGTCGCCGTTCCCGTCCAGTCCGTCATCCAGCGCGACGGGAAGACGTATGTCCTTGAAGACGGCGAGTCCGGCAAGCCGAAGGAGGTCGAAATCGGCGTCGGCATCCGGAGCGGAGACGGCTTCTGGGAAGTGACGTCAGGACTCAATGCGGGTGATCGCATCATCCAGTTCTAATATCAACGCTATGACTACGAACAACGAAAACAAGACGCTCGCGCGCGAGGAAGCAATCCTGAAGAAAGAAGAGGAGATCCTCGGCGAAATCAAGAGCGAAGAAAAGAAAATCGTCGCCGAAGA
This sequence comes from Candidatus Uhrbacteria bacterium, assembly GCA_963835915.1. GTDB lineage: Bacteria > Patescibacteriota > Patescibacteriia > 2-12-FULL-60-25 > 2-12-FULL-60-25 > 2-12-FULL-60-25. The sequence continues at coordinate 174,597 of CAWIHE010000001.1, read as the reverse complement.
GAAAAAGATTTCCCGCGCGGAAAAACGGACCGTCATCGCCATCGTCGTGCTTGCGCTCCTCATGGCCGCGGGCGCGGGCGGGCTCGTGTACTGGCGGACCGCGACGAGCCAGGTCACGATCGACGACTCCGTCGTGAGCGCGCCGCAGATCGCGCTCGGTCCGTCGGCGCCGGGAACGCTCGAGGACGTCTACGTGAACGTCGGCGACACCGTGCCGCCCGATACGGTCGTCGCGCGCGTCGACACGCAGGAGATCAAAACGACGGTCGGCGGGCTCGTCATCGGCGTGACGAAGGACATCGGCAAGCGCGTCATGCCGACCGACGCCGTCGTTTCGCTTATCGATCCGACAGAGCTCCGCGTGATCGGCACGATCGCCGAAGACAAGGGCCTCCAGGACATCCAGGTCGGCCAGCGCGCCGTGTTCACCGTCGACGCCTTCGGCTCACGCAAGTTCTACGGCACGGTCGACGACGTGAGCCCGACCTCGCACGATTCCGGCATCGTCTTCAACATCTCCGACAAGCGCCAAACGCGCGACTTCGACGTCTCGATCAGGTATGATCGCTCGCTCTACCCCGAGCTGAGGAATGGGATGTCGGCGAAGGTGACGATTTTGAAAAATTAGTAAATAGTTAATAGTAAAGAGTTCGGAACCCATTACTTTTACTTTTACTATTTACTATTAACTATTTACTTCTTCCTCCACGAAATAGGCACCCATGGATCCCAAAGTTCCCTCCAACGCCAGAACGGCCTCCAACCTGCGCTGGCTCATCCTCGTCACGGTCATCATCGGGACGTTTTTGGGGCGGCTCGACCAGACGATCGTGAACCTGGCGCTCCCGAAGATCATCGGGGACTTCAAGATCACCGTGCCGGAGGCCGGGTGGATCGCGACGGCGTACATCCTCGCGAACGCCGTGTTCGTGCCGATCTGGGGGAAGCTCGGCGACACGATCGGCCGGAAGAAGGTCTACCTTACGGGCTTCGCCATCTTCATCCTCGGTTCGGTCCTTGCCGGCCTCTCCTGGAACCTCTCGTCAATGATCGTGTTCCGCGTCATTCAGGCGATCGCGAGCTCCGCGGACTACCCGACCGCGATGGCGATCCTCGCCGTGACGTTCCCGCCCGGGCGCGAACGCGCGCAGGCGCTCGGGATCTGGTCCTCGTCCTTCGCGGCCGCGGCCGTGTTCGGCCCGCTCATCGGCGGGCCGCTCATCGACGCGTTCAGCTGGCGCGCCGTGTTCCTCGTGAATCTCCCCGTCGGCATCGTCGGCGCGATCATGGCCATGGCGTTCATCGAGGAGTCAACGTCCGAGAAGAAAACGCGGAAATTCGACTGGTGGGGGGCGCTCACGCTCGGCGGCGCGCTCGCGTCGCTCGTCCTCGTCCTTGACCGCGGCATTGACTGGGGCTGGACCTCGTCGAACGCGTTCGCCGCGTACGGCGCCATCCTCCTCTTTGCCGTGATCTTCTGGTTCGTCGAGCGGAGCCACCCGGAGCCGATCGTCGACTTCAAATTCTTCAAGATCAACATCTTTACGCAAACGCTCATCAACAATTTTATCCTCTTCATGGGGCTCATGGGCGCAATGTTCCTCATCCCGGTGTTCGCCCAGACGTTCCTCGGGTACAACGCCACGGAAACGGGCTACCTCTTCATGCCCATGGCCGCCGCGATGATGATCGCGTCGCCGATCGGCGGGATGCTCACGGGGCGCGTCGAACCGCGCTGGGTCATCCTCGTGAGCACGCTCATCTCGGCCATTGGCATGTACCTCTTCTCGTTCCTCGACCCGCGCTCCGGGCCGCTCGACATCATCATCCCCGTCGTCATCATGGCGTTCGGGATGGGCATGGGCATGGCCCAGCGGACGAACGTGATCGCCTCCGCCGTCCCCTCCGAGGAGATCGGCGTCGCCTCCTCGATCCTCGCGCTCGCGCGCAACATCTCCGGCGCGTTCGGCATCTCCGTGTTCGCGACGATCCTGAACTCGGCGCTCAAAACGAACGTGATGGACATCGCGCAGTCGAGCGTGATCCGCGCGACCACCCAGGCGCAGTTCGCCCAAGGCATCGGCCTCATCGAACTCAAGGCCCAAATCATGGCCTACGACCGCGTATTCGTGATCGCCGCGATCGTCCTCTTCATCGGCGCGCTCTCGTCCATCTTCATCGTCGCGGATAAGAATGCGGCGAATGTGGAGGTCATCGTTGAGTAGGAAGTAGGTGAGTAGGCGAGTAGGCCGGAAAATCCATTTCGACCTACTCGCCTACTCGCATACTTACCTACTCGCCCGCTCCTTGACGCCCCCTCCTTTTTCCTGTACCACTTCCCCATCCAGCAACTCCGAATGGACCTTCGAGAACAGGAGAACTCATGACAACGCAGCAACCCCTCGCGGCAATTGCGGAAACGGGCAGATTCATGCTCACGTTCTTCCCCGGCGACCCGGGAAGAACCGCGCTCGACATCTTCCACTGCGTAAGCGAGGAAACGTTTGCGCGGCTCTGGTCCGAACTCCTCCCCAGCCTCCCGAACGAGAGCATCCGCCGTCTGCTTCTGGCGATCAAAGCGGAAGAGCATGAGCATTCCCATGTGTCCGCTGCGCTCGCCAAAACGCTCTTCGAACGCAAAGATCGCCAGGTCATCCTCGAGCACGTCCCCTTCTGGCGCGCGGAAGCCGCCCGGCTCATCATCGAGGATCCGGAGGCATCGGACGGCGAGCTCCATGCCGCGGTTCAGTACGCGCCAGATGACATGAAGGCGCGCGCCGCGGACCTCCTCTACGAGTTCATCGCACGCGAACTGCCCGAAGCGGGGACGCTCTACAGATACCGGCTCAAAGGCTACTACGCCGATATCCTCGTCGTTTCGTGCAACCACCAAGAAGACGCAATCCGACAGTTTCTCACAATCCCGTGGGACGTTCAGGATGAAATCGACGGCAAGCCGGTGCGCATCCGCGTCAAAGACAGCGCCGCAAAGGCCATCCTCTGCCGCGGCACCGACGCGGTCGTCCTCGAACGGATCGCGGATCACGTCTTGAGCGAACCACAGCCGTTCGATCTCTTGCTCGCCGTTGCCGAATACGTCCCATCGCGCAGCAAACGCGCCATGGAGCAGATCGCCTCGTGGTGCGACCAAGAACTGCCGCCGCGGCTCGCGACGCGCCCACAACGCGGATCCGTCACGCATGAATGGTCGTTCAATCAGTGGAGGAGCGGTCCGGACTGGCAAGTGATCTCCCACACCGCAAGATCGTTGAACGATGCCGCCGGACGAGTAGCGTTGATCGCAGAACAGTGCCACGCAATCATGGAACGGCACGGCCTCGCGCCGTACGGCCGCCTGCTGTAAGCGCGTCGCCGTTCTAGGGACCACAATCCCCATCGATTCCTCCTGTGATACAAGCGGCGCCCGCCACCCTCTGGCCGGCGCCGCTTTTTCTTATCCGGCTCAGGGATCAATCGACTTGACGTTCTCATCAATATCCGTATGATGCTCACGCATCCAGACGAACCGGAAACTTTCAAAAACGGAGAAAAAACATGTGTTCCGAACAACCCTCATCCGAGACCACCGAAGCCGCGCAACCGCTATTCGAGTTCTTCGATGAAGAATACGACAGCGAAGACTACACGTCTCCCGTCTACCGGCCCCTTTCCAGAGCCCTTCGGCTTGCCGGCGACGAATTATTTGCCTCGCTCTGGCCCGTGTTGGTTCCGCATTTGAGCGACGATGACCTGCTCGATCTGCTCAAGGTCACGGCGAAAGACGGACATGACGATTCGCCCGTTGCCGCGGCGTTCGCCCGAGTCCTCCTCGACCATAACGCGCACCGAAAGGAAATGGTCTCCTTCTTTCCGCGCTGGCGGGACGAGGCGGCGGAACGGATCCTCAACGATCCGACCGCCAGGCCGGAAGAGATCTTCACGGTCGCGAAACACGCTTCCGCCGAAACGAAGACGCGCGCGGTCGACGTCCTCTTCGAGGCTCTCGAGCACAAACCCGAACGCTACCCGTGGACTCCGCCGGAATATCTCGCTGAGATTATCGTGCATTCGCGCATCCATCGTGACGGCGCGTTGCGACGTTTTTTCGCCTTTTCATGGAACAATAAGATCGAAACGGAGTCGTTCGTGGATGGGCCGCCGACCGAGGGTCTGGTCATCGGACCAAAAGGGATGGGTGCGCTCGACATACTCAAGCGCTGCCAAGAGGCGTCCGTTCGCGAGTGCGTTGCGGACGATATCCTCGGATCCAAAAATATCCGTCTCTTAGGGGAAGTCGCCGGATCGGTCCCATCACGCTCCGATGCCGCGGTCAGCGCCATCGAGTCGTGGTGCGACGAACAGATCCCACTCACGCGATCACGGTGGTCGAAGGGATTTGAAGAAACAACGCGGCTACGTGGGATCGTGGATTCACTGGACGCGGCGTGGTCTCGATATCCCGACTTAAAACCCCGCCTCCTCGCGATCGTCGATCGGCACGATCTCTACCACTTCGCCACCGACGACGACCTCAAAAACAAACGCGTCTGAACGACTTCTCACGGCGCCCGCCTCCCCTTTGGCCGGCGCCGTTCTTTTATGCCGGTAAGCGGTAAGCGGTAAACGGCGAGCGGGAAAATCAAAGGAAACCCGCTTACCGTTTACCGCTCACCGCTTACCGACTGCAAAACCCCGCCACCGCGCAGATGTCCGCGCGATGACGGGGCTTTTTGGATGCACGAGTTATTTCAGATCGTACGCCGTCCGCGTGAACACCCGCCCCTCCTGGCGGTAGACGACGAGGTGATCGTTCTGGTCGAAGGCAAGCGCGTCCGAGTACGTCTTCACGTAGCCGGGGTAATACGCGTCCGATGACTTCGGGTCCGCAAAATCGACCGAGAAGTCGCGATCCACGTCGCTGTAACGGCCCACGTAGCGCTGGTTGATCCAGACGTCATACAGGCGGTCGTAGACGAGCGACGTGACGAGGAGGTTCCCTTTCGAGTCGATCGCCTGGACAAAGGGCTCTTCCCCGTGCGCATCCCATGTCTGGTACGCGGCCTGGAACGTGGGCGTCCAGAGATGCCCGTTCGCGCCGACCGCGTACGGCGTATGCGTGATCGGATTCATGTAGATGGCCGTGGGCTGCCAATTAAGATCGTACGGGTTTCCGTCAAAGACGATGCGCCACTTCCCATCGACCGTCGCCAGCACGTACGCGTCCGATGCGGAGACGGGCAGCATCGGGACGCGATCGATGGACGCGCGTTCACCGTTCGATGACTGCAGGGACGGCAGCGTGTTCGACTCGAACGTCAGGGGGTCTGTCGTCGTCGCGCTTGACGTGGCGACGACATCGCGCGAGACGATGTTCGCGCCCGGCATCCGGACGAATGATTGGAGGAGGACGCACGCGGTATTCTTCGGCTTCACGCCGGAGAAGACGGCCGGCGTGCTCACGGTGTTCGCCCCCAGGTCCGCGGACTGGAGGATCGTCGCGCACGCGTCGTCGCCGTAGGCGTTTTTCGCGAGCGTCCCGTAATCCGGGGCCGCATAGGCAAGACTCCCGAAGGAAAGGACTGCGACGACCGTTGAGCACGACGCCAGAAGCAAAATTCGCTTTGAATGCATACGAAATTGGGTATGACTTAGATGGCAGGTACCTTACCGAACGCCGGGGATTTGTCCAGCAGCGGATGAGTCGTGAGTCACGAGTCGTGAGTCGTGAGTAAAAAAATAAGAATAAAATCCGAACTCACGACTCACGACTCTCGACTCACGACTTATTACCGCCCGTTGAGGGCCGCCGCTGTTCTTGGCCCGACGAGGCCGGCGGCGGGCGACGACTTCGAGGGGATGATTCCTTTTTCGAGCTGATAGGTGGTGACGAATTTCTGCGTGATCGATCCGAAATATCCCGTGATGACGACCCCTGAACCGGAACCGAAATGCTTCGCGAGCGCCGTCTGGAGCACGGTGACGGCGGAGGACCTCATCCCGCGCCGCAGTCCCGAATGGACGAGAGATGATGCCGTTGATGCGATCTTCGTCTTCTTAAGCGTCTTCGTCGTCTTTGATGAGGATGCCGAAGCGCCGAGCGAGACCGCGGGCACCGCGACCGTCGGCGCAATCATCTTCGGGCCGCCTTTCAGTTCCGCGAGGAATGCCGCGCGGATGCGGGCGACGCTCTTCTGGTACGAATGGATGGCCGAGGCGGGGCCCGATGATCCGTACCCGCAGTACGGCGCCTCCATGGCCTCCCATGCCGTTTCAAGATCTTTCCGGTACGCGGAGATCGCATCCGCCGCCTTCGCATCCGCCTGATGCGCGGCGATGTCCTTCTGCATCTGCGCCGTCGCCGCCGCGTGCATCGCTTCCGTTGAAGCCGTCACGCACTTCGTGACGGGCGCATCCGCCGCGATGACCGCCGGCGCGATTGAGCATGACGCGATTGCGATTCCAATGATGACGATTGATGATCGAATGTTCATACGAAATTGAAGATACCAGACACGTTGGCCGCTGTCTTCTTGGATGATTTCTTTACAGGGTTAAGCCAAAAAATCGACACACGATGGACGGGGTGTTGATAACGCGTTTTGCGTTGACCCCGGCTCCGTTTCGTGCAACACTCATCCGCACGAGTTTCGGCTCCACCGGAAGTACATTTGACAAGAGAGGTCCCATGGCAAACGTGCGCGCGCTCATCTTCTTCATCATCGCCATCCTGTCCGTTTCCGCCTGCCACCGTTCCTTTTCGCATGCCGCGTTTCCCGATCCCACGTCCGCAGCCCACGCGGAAGAAACAACGGCGAGCCTGAAAGGCCGGCCCCAACTCGAGTTCCGGAAGTTCCTGGCGAATCTCGCGTTCGATCATGACGCATCGGTGATCATGCCGATCCGTCAGACGCTCGCGCTCATCGCCGCATTGGACGCGAACGGAAGCGGCGTTGTCGTTGCCGACCGCGGCGACTCACGATCCCTTCTCGTGACCTGCCGCCACGTCCTCCCGTTCTCCGAGGATCCGATGGTCTCCTTTGACGGCTGGGCGTCGGCGTTCCAGGGCAGGATTGATTACGTCGACAGGGACTACGATCTCGCCGTGGTCGAATTGCCGTTCCGTCGTCCCCACCTCGACCTAATGACGGAGTACAAGGAGCGCCAGGACGTCTTCGTGGTCGGGTATCCCTTCAACTCCATGGAGATGGTCTTTCAGACCACGCTCGGCACGATTTCGAACCCCTGCATTGAAGAACGGCAGTTCTTCATCGGGAGCCAGCGAGACCGCTGCTACGTGCTCCATACGGCCGCGAACGACCCCGGAACAAGCGGCGGGCCGCTCCTCAATCGGAATAATCAGATCATCGGCATCGTCATGGGCAACATTTCGAATCGGGAACACGCCGGCGTCGCCGTCCCCGCCGAAGCCGTCCGCACGGCGCTCGAGCATGCCGAGCGCGCCCGCGAACACCGATTGGATCGCGCGTGGATGACGGCGCAGCTTGAAGCGACGTGCTACCGCTTCGTGAACGAATTCTCGACGACCCTGCAGTCCGAACTGCTCGAAGAAACCGTCACGAGTTCCGTGGTCGTCCACCACGGAAAAGAAGTCATTTCCGCGCTCTCCGAGTTGTTCAGCAAGTACGAGGGAGAACAGCTCGACGAAGCGATCAGAACATTCAGGTCGAATCCCTACGCCTCCATCCAGCTGGCCATCGTCAAAGTGATCCATAACACGTTCACGTCAATGGGCGGCGTCACGGATACGGAACGATGCGAACGCATCGTGCCCGGCGACGACGTCCTTGACCAGAAACGGGGAGTGAGGATCAACGTCAGTTTCAGGAACGGCAAACAGATGACCACTCGCTGGAAATTCGACCACGGCAACTTTCTCCTCGACGACCTCTGAGACCGCTCCGATCCCCTCTTGTCACCAGCCCCGCCGATCGGCGGAGCCTCAATCCCCGGCATGGTCCGTTGACGCCTCGCGCGTCTTCGCACCATGTCGGGAGTTTGTTTTTCAGGGAATAGGGATTGGGCGGTTCGGGAATAGTGACTGGAGGTCAACGTAGGGGCGACCCATGGGTCGCCCCTACGTTGACGATTCCCGAACCGCCGAACCGCCTATTCCCTGATCATTGCCTTTTTCCCCGAATCCCGTAAGCTGCCTTGGCTTGCGGAACTAGGCTCTTCGACATTTGAACAACACGGAGGCAGATCCGATGAAACACATCGTTCTATCAGTCGCGCTCTTTCTTCTCGTCATGGGGGTAACGGGCGGTTGTAAAAGAATCCGAATTCAAGCGGATGGCGTCTCCATTGAAGACACGGGGTGTTGGATACAGATCAAATCCGATTCAATACCCTCCCCGAGATCAAGCCTGCGCATCCTGAATTTCTGGCTGACGAATCGGCCGGCACAGTGCGATGAGCCCATGCGGATTCATTTGAATTTCTACGATCCTGAATCGGAAAAAATTTATCTTTCCGTACAAAGTCTTAGCACTGACAGGCTGCATCTTAGCACTGACAAGCTGCAACTCCTGTTCGAAGGGAGGAACCTCCCTCGCGAGTGGTGGGGCGCGGGCGAGGACTGGGGAAAACGGTATTGCGATGAACCGATGGTCACATGTCTCACCCGCGTCAAGGCGAACGGAGAAGTGAGCGGCAATCCGATCGTAAAATCCCTCACTATCGGTCAAACGACCCCACAGATGTAAACTTCTGAGACAAGAAACTTGGAAATAGGAGGAACCATGTCAGAGTCAGCTTCGAAGCTTCGACTCGCACTGCTCATCTCCGGCGGCGGGACGACGATGCGCGAGATCATCCGCTCGACGAGGGACGATCGCTTGCCCGGCATCGAGCCCGCACTCGTCATCGCCAGCCGACCGGACGCCAGCGGCCTCGACAAAGCGGCTGCCCTGCGGATACCTGAACGGGATCTCATCGTCCTGGAACGAAAGACGTTCATGAGTCTTGATGCCTTCGGCGCGTCAATCCTCGCCGAATGCCGGCGCCGCAGCATCGACCTCATCGGCCAGTACGGGTGGCTTCCGCTCACGCCACGGAACGTCATCGAGGCGTATGCCGGCAGAATCATCAGCCAGCACCCCGGCCCGCTTGATCCCGGACGGCCGGACTTTGGCGGGAAAGGCATGTACGGCCGCCGCGTCCACTGCGCACGCCTGCTCTTCGTGCGGCAAACGACCCGCGACTACACGACGACGGTCGTCGCGCACCATGTGACGGCGGAATTCGACCGCGGGACCGTTATCCACTCCGCGACGATCCCGATTCTGGACGATGACGATCCGATCACGCTCCAGCAGCGTGCGCTCCCATTCGAGCATCAGGTCCAAATCGAGACCCTCCAGTTCTTCGCCAATAGAGGGGTTCCGAGTTCGCAGCGCGCCGAGCCGCTCGTCAGAGACGCGGAGGTCGGCTGCCTCGAAGAATCGAAACGGATCGCCGGCCTGTTGTTCCCCAAAGGGTGAGATGGAGGTTGCACATTCGCTCTCCTCAGAAGACCATCCGCGGAAACGCTGATGGTTTTTTGATCGAGAAAGGGCATAGATCGTTAGATGGTTAGATCGTTAGGGTTGGAATAATTCCTTTGATTCTCGGCTGTCCGAATCCAAATCAAAAAAAATATTTCCAACCCTAACGATCTAACCATCTAACCATCCATCCCCTAAAATGCAACGCCCCCGTCTATTCCTAGGAACAGACGGGGGCAAAGCAAGTAACACGATCAATGTACAGCGTTCTCCAGACACCACTCGCGCGCGTTCTGGAACATCCGCAGCCATGGCGACGCGAACGCCGGGTTGTCCCAGCCTTCGGGCTTCCAGGGCCACTGCCAAATCTTAAAGCCCCGTTCGGGGTGGGGCATCATCGCGAGATGACGGCCGTCCCGCGAGCAGAGCGCGGTCAACCCGTGCGGAGACCCGTTCGGATTATAGGGATATGCCTCCGTCGGCGTCCCGTCAGGATCGACGTACGCGAGCGGCGCGAGTTGCTGATCTCGTAAGCCCTCGAGAAGCTCGGCATTCGGGACATACAGCCGTCCTTCGCCATGCGCGACCCAGACGCCGAGCGTCGAACCGGCCATGCCGCGAAGGAGGACCGACGGACTGTCGAGGACCTTCACATAGCTCCATCGCGACTCGAATCGCTCCGACGTGTTCCGGATGAACCTCGGCTGGAGCCGTTCATCGATGCCGCGCCACGGGACCCACCCGAGGAGTCCATCGAGCTGGCAGCCATTGCAGACGCCGAGAGAGAATGTGTCAGGCCGATCGTAAAACCGGTCGAACATCGCCCGGAGCGTTTCGTTGAACCGGATGACTCCGGCCCAGCCTTTCGCGCTGTCGAGCACGTCCATGAACGAGAATCCGCCGCAGAACACGACGCCCCGGAACGTATCCAAGGTGGCGCGCCCGGCAAGGAGGTCGCTCATGGCGACGTCCAACGGGTCGCACCCGGCGCTGAAAAACGCCGCGGCCATTTCCCGATCGCCGTTCGTCCCCTCTTCACGGAGGATGGCGACGCGCGGACGATTGGGAGACGTGAGGACGTTCTCGGACGTCGGCTCCGTGCGGAACGTCAACCGATACGAGGGGCTGACGAGGCGCTGGTGCGATCGCCGTTCGGCTGCCACCGTGGACGGATCCGATTGGAACAGCTCAAGGCGCAAGCTCGTCGCTTCCCACCACGAACGCAGGATTGGCAACGGACATCGGAAGAACGGCCGCCCGTCATGAGGACGTCTGATGAGGAGCGCCTGTTTGGCGCTCGTCCATCCGAAGACGGTGAATGGGACTTCCGCGTCACCGAGCGTCTTCCAGACTGCATCTTCATCCTCTGGCGCGAACTCAAGTGCGAGCCCGAGCTCTTCCGCGAAGAGGATCTTGATCGCATCCGTTTGGTCCACGAGGATATCAGCGCCGCAGTTTCCGGCCATGCACATCTCGGCAATCGTCGTGATGAGCCCGCCATCGCTGCGATCGTGGAGCGAGAGGATCCTGCCCTCCCTGATCAGCATCTGGATCGCAATGAACGTCCGCTTGAGGAGGTTCGGGTCGTCCACGTCCGGCGACTCGTTGCCGAGCTGACCGAACGCCTGGGCGAGGCTTGAACCGCCAAGGCGATTCTTTCCGCGCCCGAGGTCGATGAATCCGATCATCGACTGGCCGGGCCGCTTGAAGTCCGGCGTCATCACCTTCGTGATGTCCGGCACCGGCGCATACCCGAGGACGGCGAGCTCGCCAGGCGACTTCACGAGCTCCGCATTCACCTTCGACGCCATAGAACTGCTGTCTTTCCCCCCGTCCGGTGCCATGCCGAGCGCGATCATGATCTTGCTCATGGCGAACGCGGCATCGTAGAGCAGCGCGCCCTCGCCGGGCAGTTTCGCCGGCCACATCCAGTTCGCCCGGCACCGAACATCGCCAAGGTCGCTGATCGCCGCCGATGCCAGGTTCGTAAGCATCTCGCCCACGGCCATGCGCGCACCGGCCGCCGGATCAATAAGTATCCTCGCGGGATTCTCGCCGATCGACGACGCCGCTCCGGTGAGCCCGAAGTATCCGTCAGCGGTGACGGAAGCGTCCGAGACGGGTATCTGCGCCGGTCCGCAACACTGTTGCCGCGCAACGAGACCCGTGACGCTTCGATCGACCTTATGAACGAGAAATCCTTTCGAGCAGACCTGCGGCAGGCGGAAGACGCGTTCGAGCGCGCTCGCGATGCTCAGATCGCCCGGAAGGGCGAGCGGCTCAAGCGTTCGCGGAAGACGCTCGAGGTTGAATGTCTTCCGCGGCATCTTCGTCAGGATGTCGTCCAGACGAAGAGACGGACGGGGGTTGTCCCGTCGCTCGAATCGATGACCGTGACGTGCCCGTCGCCCGTAATTTCACCGACGACTTCGCAATTCACGCGTTCGCGCGTGCAGATCGCCCTGAACTCCTCGAGACGCTCCGGCCTGATGAGCAAGCCGTACCCTTCCTGAAACTCGGCGCTCCAGATTTCGAGGACCGACATCGTCCGATCGCCTAACACGATCTTGCGGATGTCGATCGTTCCGCCCGCGGGCACGAGGAGCTCGGTGAGCACGTTGCTCGGACCTCCGGCACCCTGATCGTGGACGCTCTCGATGGGATTCGTTTCCCCCATCTCGACGCACGCCCGGATCACCCGATTGGCGCGGTTCTCCATCTCTCCGTTTCCGCGCTGGACCGACGCGAAGTCAAGCTTCGCTTCGTTCGCGCCGCTGATCATGCTTGAGGCGCTTCCGCCTCCGACGCCGATCCGGTACGCAGGTCCGCCGATGCGGATAATAAGCATCCCCGTTTCCGGTTGACGCTTTTCGGCGTGGACATCCAGCATGCGCCCAACGCCGCCGCTGTAGAGAATCGGCTTACGGAATTCACGTCGTTCGCCGCCCACGATGAGACCGAAGCTCCTCGTGAATCCGCCGATGAGCGGCTCGCCGAACCGGTTGCCGTAATCGGACACGCCGTTGCTTCCCTCAATGAGGATGCGTACCGGCGTGGCATGTCCCGCCACCTCTTCTCCGCCCATGACCTCGCCCGGGATGGGAAAGTCCGGAAGGCAAAGATTGCCCACGCAGTAGCCGGCAAGTCCGGCGAGCGGCAATGAGCCTCGCCCTGCGGCCGAATTATCCCGAATCCGTCCCCCCGCGCCGGTTTCTGCGCCGGGATACGGGGCAACGAGCGTCGGATGGTTATGCGTTTCCGCCGTGCACGTAATGTGCCATCGCCCGGATCTCCGGATCAGCCGCGACGGGCGCCCGGGACATTCCGAGACGAGCGCTTCGACGAGCGGCCCCTGAATGGCGCCGGCATTATCGTCGAACGCACGGACACTGTTCGACGTCCCGAGCGCCAGTAACGGCGCACGGATGAGGTCGAACAGGGACTCCGGCATCTCCTCGCCGTCGATGACGAGCCTTCCTCTGAAGAACCAGTGACGGCTGTGCTCGCTGTTTGCGTTGCCGATCTGGAAGAGTTCGACGTCCGTGGGGTTCCGCCCGCAGCTCCTGAAGAGATTGGTGTAGTACGTCACGTCCCAGGCATCCATGCCCAACCCGAGTTCCGCATTGATCTCGCGGAGGGGATCTTCGCCGTATTCGAGTACCGGGACGGTACGCGTCTTCGCGGGCGCTGTCCCCAAATCGAATCCGGTCACGTCAGACCAGTAGACCTCCTGCGTCATCGGATCCAGCCCGGACGCGCGGACTGCGTCCTCCTCCGTCACATCGTCGGAGATCATGGACCGCTGGAATCGCTCGATCCTCGAGACGTCCGTCAGTCCGATGGCATGGCAGATCGCCACGGCGTTCGAAGAGAACGGCGTTTCCACGCTCAGCCTGGGCCCGATCCTGATGGCGCGCCGATTTTCGAAAAACGGCGTGAGCCGCGTTTGGTCCGGCTCGAACGTTTCCGCCACGAGCCATTGGAGAATCTTGACGCCGCTCTCGTCGAGCGGCTCCTTCGTCTCCACGTAATATCCGCACTCAAACCCATCCCTGGAGCGACGAAAGAAACGTGTAAGCATGGTCCGTCTCCCTTCCTATGGTGTATGGAGATTTCGTCATTTTTGTAAGGAACGGTTGTCCTCCAAAATGAACGATTCGTGCGCCGCGACCCTACCATAAAGCGAACAGGCAGGGAATAGATGGCTGGATCGTTAGATGGTTAGTCGGAAAAAACAAAAAAAGAACTCCGACCCTAACGCATCCAACGATCTAACCATCTATTAACCTTTCCTTCTCCCGCTTCCCCATCGCCTTGATGGCCGCCTCCCTCTTTCGCGCGGCGGATTCGGATTTTACCTTCCTGACCCATGCGAGCTTCACCGGGAGATGGCTGCGCGTGTACGCCGCACCCTTTCCCGCGTTATGCGCCCTCACGCGCGCGTTGACGTCGGTCGAAATCCCCGTGTAGAGGCTCCCGTCCCCGCAACGGAGGATGTAGACGGACCAGCGGCTCATGGGAGGAAGATACCGGCGCGGAGAAACGTAGACAACCAGAAGTCACGAGTCACGAGTCACGAGTCACGAGTCACGAATCTTCGATAATGGACGATGATGAATGCCTTGACGAATCGACCAAAAGGGGGTATCGTCATCCCCCATCGGGCACCTTGCGCTCATTGCACAACAAGATCTTCCTCAGGAGGACATGATGAACACCGTCAGGCTGCTCTCAATCGCTTCGCTGCTCTGTCTCACGGCGATCTTCGGGTGCTACTCGCAGCGCATCACCGGAGTCAACAATCGCGGTTCCGTCTGCCATGTCAATCTCCGGACGAACGGGCTCCCGTCGCTCGTGAAGGCGATGAACACGCTCGAAGCGCTGGAGAAAGCGCTGCCGGACGGATGCCCGGCGGCCAGCAAGATCAAGCCCGCCTTCTTTTACGGGGAATCGGGTCATCCGTTCCTTACCGTCGAGCGGTCGCGGGGAAAGTACTGGTTCTTCTTCGAGGGGAAATACCTTCCAAGGGAGCGCTGGGGCGAAGACGAACGGTGGGAAAAATCAAACTGCGCCATCGAGGAAGACAACGTCAAAGAGGTCACGTGCGCCTCGCGCGTCACGGCCGAAGGCGAAATCCAGTTCGACAGGATCTGGGGACGCCCAACCCAATTCGGCTCGGGACCGTAGGAACATCGGGAGGATCGCATGCAAAGCAATTTATTCTGCAGCCACTGTCACAGGAACGTCCCGTCCACGAGTCACGCCGGGCAGCTCTGCCCCCACTGCGGCCTGTACTGGTCCGACGTCCAAAAAGGCGCGCCGTACGAGACCGAAGAAATGAGGAAGAAGAGGATCCAGAAAGGCATCGGCAATCTCGTATTACTCATCATCTTTGTGGTCCTGTGCGTGATCGTACACTACAACTGATCGTGAGCCGCCACAGGGCAACGTCAGCCCGCACCTCCGGCATCCACGATCGCCCCGAACGGCGTCCGGAGAGACCACATCCTTCTCACGAAACCGCACCGCCTCCACGGTGCGTTTTCAATTGGACGTAACTCATCAAGGATGTCAATCGTCGATGCGGGGGCTTGATTCTTCCCCGGTTTTACGCTATTCTCGCTCCATCACAATCCAAGATGGAGAGGTGGCCGAGCGGTTTAAGGCACCGGTCTTGAAAACCGGCAGCCCGCAAGGGCTCGTGAGTTCGAATCTCACTCTCTCCGCCATGACAATTTAGTATCGGCAGACCCGAGTGCCTCAAAACGTTCGAGGTCTGCGCGGTATCAATTGTGACCAATAAAACCGCCCGAAAGGGCGGTTTTATGCTTTTAAGCCACTTTTGCAATTAAGAGCTTCCAATAACCTCAAAATCAACTGCGTAAGTTTCATTTAAGTACATTTCTGTTGCCGCAAGAAGTTCGAGTTGATTAGTCGTAATAGCGGCCTTAGAAAGACCAGGCTGAATAATGATTACTTTAAAATCCGGGATTAGATAAGGAGCTTTACGTGCAATCTCAGCTAAAGTTGTTAGATCGCCTTTTTGAAAGCGCGACACTGAATGCCGTTTAAAATATCCATCTTCTCTATATCTTAACCGCTGTATCATATTGCCTACACTGCTCTTCCAATAAACTGACCGCTGAGCTTGCCCACAAACGGCGTACAAATCCTCAACACGAGCTCCAGGAGTAGGCTCCTTTGAAAACTTGCAGTGATATAAATGCACAAGAAGCCTATCCCCATCGATTCTAAGAGCGACGATATCTGCGATTTCATTTTTCCCATCATCATCAAAAATCACATCATACTGATACTCATTACTCTGAGAGAGTATTTCGATTGCCCTGTACTGAATTGAATCGATATACCTTGAGTGAGTTTGCGACTCTTTACCTAGATTTACACCACTCCAATCTACTACCTGTATTCGCGCATGGTCGAACGGCGCTCTCTCTGTTACTGAAGGCGGGATACAGAGCTCGTCATAATTCAAATATCCACAATTCTCGAAGCGAATAATTGGCCAGCTTTTTTGGAATATCTCTGAAAGAACTGTTGTTTTACGCCCTTTCGTAACAAGTGCTTCTGATGAATCAATTGCTTTATATTCTACACGGTTGTTTACGAATTTTACCTCATAATCCACCGTCTCATCCTCTACGGACAAGCGGAATTTTAAGGAACCCTCTTTTGTATTATCGATAAGATCTAATCCGGTTTCAAAAAGATATGCCGATTTTCTATTAATTTCGATCTGAATACATTGTTGCTCGGCGCTCAAAAAATCCTCAGGCCATTCAATAGTTAAAGGAACCAAAGAGGGGCGCTCGGTAATCTTTACGGGCAAAATAAGATTCTTCAGAATCAAGTCCGTTGTAATCGTTTCATCTACCAACTTTGTCCCTATATTCTTGCACCACTCAACCCAATCAGCCATGTCATAAGCAATCTTGTAAGACCATATTTTACCTTTACGGGAGCATCCGATCGTCACCTCTTGGCCATTCTCAAAGCCGCTACCAAAAAGATTGGATTTTGTTTTATTCTGCTGTTCAGGCTCTTTCAAGGCAGATGTGATATCGGCACCCATGTACATGGTGAATCTCATGGCACGACTAATCACATGATTTAAGCCAAGATTCATCAAAATTAAAAAGTTTATACTTTGCAGAGTCCTAAAAACTTGCTCACCTCGTATGAGTTCAACGTTGTCACCTGCAATTGCTTTGGCTAATTCCTCATGTGAGGAGGCATTGTTAGAACTATTGATGAATAGCAGTTGTAAGTCTTCATTCCAATGGGCAAGGTAGAGTTGCCACTCGGTATTGTGTACCTCTTTTATAGCTCCCCAAGGTACTGCTTCGGTCTCTCGGGTTATAAAAAGAACGACTTTATTCGTATGGTTTATAGTTGGTCCGGCAAAAAGATGTGCACCGTGCAACTGATCACATGCTTTTTCTGGTTGCCATCTAGAGCATTTGGTTTTGTAAACGACTGTACTCATCTTTGGAAAGATATTTTGAAGTGGTACCTCTGTGGGAACATCTGAAAAATTGTTTATGAACTCCGTCTTTTTGATCTGTTTACCTGTGGCGCCCTCACTTAAGACTCTCAGAAGAGAGTTCCAATCTGCGTCCTCTGCATAAAGATCGCAAAGGCTATCCTCAACGCCGGGGGCGGCAATATTAGCCACGACGGTAGCATCGCCTATCGTATTTTTTACTCTGGTAAAGCGTCCCGTAAATTGTAATGTTATTGCAAGGCTTTTATGAACATCATGAAGAGCGGCTATCTTCAGCTCGGGTAGATCAAACCCCTCGCCAAGCATCTGTACACAAATAATTACACGCGTTTCGCGCTGCGATATTTTGCGCATTGCCTCAAAACGTTTTGCGCGAGTCAGCTTGTTATGAATAATAATTGGGTTATGATTCCCTGCTTTTTCAAGATAGATCTTATAGATCTCTCCTGCTCTAGCTATACTCGACGCCCTTGCCATCAAAATATGATCTAAATTTGCCGCCAGATCCAAGTCAAGTTGCTCTAACGCTATTTTCGCAATCTGCCGGTCAGCGCTCTGAGGACTAAACTCATTAATTGAACGGAACTTGATAGGCTTGAAATAGCCCTCTGCCTGAGCTTTTCGAAGAGGGTAATTAAAAATAACTTTTCCATCAATGTGCTTCCCATCCGTACGAAATGGCGTTGCAGTAAATTGAACGATTGGTTTTGTCTTAAACGCTTTTCTAAACGCTTCCCAAGACGGAGCAGGCACATGATGTGCCTCGTCTATAAAAAGATGGCTACAGCTTTCTGCCATCTTGGCCTGCACTGATTCGCTACAGCTTCCAGCTATAGCCATCGTAGTGACTACTACGTTGCATCTTGAAAAGTATTCTTCGACATCTTCTGGTGAAGATGGGCGTTTCGTGAGAGTCCCAACAAGTGGGTACTTTGCGTCCCGACCAACAATATTTAGAGTCTTTAGTACCCCTAAGGTTCTAAATTTGTTAGAGATTTGCTCACGGAGAGCATCAGTTGGTACGACTACCAGTAGTCTGGGCAAGCGCTCGTGCACCAAAAGCGCTAACATAGTCTCAGTTTTTCCAGTTCCTGTTGGCATCACGACGGTAGCCGGATCAAGTGTTATTTTCCAATGGGCTAATACTGCATAGATAGCGCCCGTTTGAGCTGGACGTAAACCAGCCCCCACACCGTTTTGAGATTCTTCCTTAAATAAGAATTGCCCCTCCCAAGATCTCCTCACATCATCACAATAGTTAGCCCAATATGATGAATCGTTAGAATTAGGAGCTAAGCTCTTTGGTGATATCCAACGCGAAAGAAGACGTTCAGACTGAAAATCTTCTCTATCGTCAAAGATCGATCCTTTCGGAACGACCAAAACTTCATTAATCCCTTTTGGGGGTTTGATTTTCTTATTAACTATTAAAACTCTATCCTCATTAGAGCGTGTCACGAGAAAACCACTCACTGTCCTCCTAGAGTAGATCTCTGCTTTTACAGGTTCTGAGCTAGATGAACGTAAAACCTGCTCAATACTGTTCCCTTTGAGTTTTCCATGAACAGAGTATTGTTTTGGCAAAAATATCTCACGCATGGTTTCCATAGTCACCTAGAACCCTAGCACGCGTTCCTATCTTTTTCTAGAAAAAGATAAGGGTTTTCTAAAACGCATGACCCCTTCCAATTTCCTAACCATTCTTTCGTTTTCTCGAACAATTCTTGGGTAACGTTCAATTAGATATAGTAATCCCTCCCAATACCTTCGCCGATGTGCCAATCATAAGATCGGTTACGCATGTGCTAAGCGCTCGGTCATCACCCAGTGGGATGACGAGTGTCTTTGGTTGCTGTTGGAGGATCCATGCATCAATAACGATTCGAACACTCCGTCTGCTTGCGAGAGCGAAAGGGTTCTTGAGATTTATCGTTCCAAACTGATGCAAATCCTCCTGACTTGGAAAAGCCGCCCAGCTACAATTAAGTTCTCTGAATAACGTCGAGAAGTTCAAACGGCGATTTGCGGGTTTAATGATCCCAACAAATCCTTCTTTTTCTCGAAAGATTGCTACATCGAGAATCCAGTCAATGGGAACCTTCAGCATTTTGGCGATTTTTGACGGTTCGTTGCCCGTTCCCTTTGGTAGCTTTACGCTTTCAATCGTGATCGTGAGTTCGAGGGTATTGCTCATAGTTTTAGGTATTACTACCCAACAAGGCCGCGATTCTCCCGACTCGTCAAGGATTTCTTCAAATGCCTTGAAAGGCTTCAGTTTTGGTTGGACTCTTTGTATTGCCTTCTGAGTTCGTGTCATACATACTTTGAGACATGTATCTGATAAACAAGAAGGACAATGCTATCGAGCCTATCAAGGAGATCACCTTTAAATCCGCGGGATTTAAAGAACGTCAGCATCTCCAAGAATGGATTGCTAAAAATCCCGAGTCTCTCGGTGAAGAGCTCTTGATTATCCAAAAAGAGTTTTCTGACTTCGACGACACGCACGAGCGCCTCGACCTTTTAGCTTTAGACAAGAAAGGCAACCTCGTGATTATTGAAAATAAACTTGATGATACTGGTCGAGACGTAGTTTGGCAGGCACTTAAGTACGCTTCCTACTTTTCGAGTTTAAACGCAAAAGTAATCGTTGATATCTTTAATGATTACTTGCAGAAGCAAGGAATCGAAGAGGACGCGAGTAAGCAGCTTGAAGATTTTTTTGGTACCGAAGACTTTGAGGAAAAATTGAGCATCGGTACGACACAGCGAATAATCCTCGTCGCGGGTGAATTCAGAAAAGAGGTTACCTCTACGGTTCTGTGGCTTCTGAATTTTGGTGTCAAAATCCAGTGCTTCAAGGTAACGCCGTATGGGCTCGGAGATCAACTTTTGCTTGATTGCGATCAGATTATCCCGATGAAAGAGGCTGAAGACTATGTTATTAAAGTCGCTCTAAAAAATCGTGAAGAGATTGAAAGTCAAGAAGTTTTAGAGGGAAGATATACAATCCGACAGGCATTCTGGTCGCAGTTCTTAAAAGAAGCCAGCAAGAGAGATTCTGCATGTAGCAATATTAGTTCAAGTAAAGATGCCTGGATCGGGCTCGGGATCGGTCTTAGCGGTGTTGGCCTGAACGTCGTTGTTACTCGGTCATACGCTCGTACTGAGATCTATATTAATCGTGGATCGAAAGCTGAAAATAAAAAGATTTTTGATAGCCTACTCTCCCAAAAGGAAGCGATTGAAAAAGAATTTGGAGCCCCTCTGATTTGGGAGCGAATGGATGACAAAGTGACCTCGCGCATCAAGTGGCAATTAGACGCAGTCAGTGTGTTCGAGGAGTCGGATTATCAAAAAATGAACGCCTTTCTTATCGATGGTATCGAGCGTATGAGAAAAGCATTTTCAAGTATTGTTAAAGGGCTGTAACTGATTCCTGTTCCTTCTGGGGCTCGTTGTATTCAAGAAGGCTAATTTTCTTGTCCTGGTACACCAATCTACTCCTCAAATTCCCCAGTAGCTCCCGCTTCTCCGTCACGGTTCCTTCCTTGAGCAGGTACTTCACGTACGTGCGTATATTCACCTCCGCTTCCGCCGGATCCTGCTTGCCTTTTCCGCCAAGAACGACGCTCTGGAACTTCCCGAATCGTTTTATTTCTTCTTCGAGTTTGTGGCGCATCCCGAGTTCATTGATATTCACTTGATCCATGATGTTGAATAGCTGGATAATGAGATCTTCTTCTCGAATGTATTGGTTTTTACAATCACGATCCCTTGCCCGCGAACATCCGTAATAAACGTACTTCGCAGTCGTTCCATCTTTGAGCTGTTTGTACTTCTCTTCCGCGCTGATGCCCGATCCGCAGAGCCCGCACGTGAACAGTTTTGTGAAAGCGAATTCTTTGTTCTCCCTGACAATCTGATCGCGTTTGAGCTGGGCTTGGGCTTTATCAAACAACTCTTTTGTAATGATCGGCGTGTGTTTGCCCTCATACCAATTTCCACTTTTTACCGGCCGTTCAAAGACGCCGTAGTACATGTGGTTGTCGATGATGCGATAAAGGCCGCTTAGCGTGAGCGATTTGTTGCCTCGTGTTTTGAAATTAAGATCGTGCTTCAGCCAGTTGTAGATTTTTCTTCCACTCCATAGCTCGTACCCCATCTTCTCAAATATCTGTTTGATGATCGGTGCGCGAACAGGATCAACGAGAATCTGGCACTTTCTGTCCATCCGTCCTTGATTCAAGTACCCAAGAGGTGCGACTCCTGGCCATAAACCCATTTCTGCCCTCGTCCTAAGTCCGCGCTTCACGTTTTCGCCTCGATGGTCGTTTTCCAGTTTGGCCGTTGATCCGAGAATCATCAGCATGAACTTTTCATTTGGAATGTTCGTGAATTTTTGGCCGTATGTTCGGATCTCATGAAGGAGGCCTTGATCCATGAGATCGACGAGTGCGCCAAGGTCTCCAGCGTTTCTACTTAGACGATCGGGTGCCCATGTAAGGATGCCACCGAATTTCCCGAGACGAATATCTGCAAGTAGTTCGTTATACACCGGTCGTTCGCCTGTCGATTTTGCCGAATGGCTTTCACGTCGCATCTCGACCACATCTAGCCCCTCTCTTTCGGCTAGCTGGAGCATTTCCTTAACTTGGGAATCAATGGATAGCACCTGCCGTTCTTCGGATTCGGTGCTCTTTCTCGCATATAGGCAATACTTCACCTTTTTGGGAATCTGTTCGATTTGTGTGCGGTCGGGAGCCCCTTCCGGCCTTGTCATGGATTTGGTCATCATACGACCAACTGATGACGCTAGGGCGGTGGGGCGTCCAGGATGCCTCAATAGTCCCAAAAGCGTCCGAATCAACCGATACTTTGGCTCTTTACCTTCGTTGTCCGGTGTAGTAACTTATGTGAGGTTGATCTATGAAATCCGAATCGTCATTGGAAAAGCTGCCGGAACTCCTCACGCTCAAGCAGGCGTGTGAGGCTTTGAATTGCCATCCGAATACTTTGAGGAAGTGGGACAACAACGGTTTCTTCAAAGCGATACGATTCGGCGCACGCAAGGACAGGCGTTATCGGAAAGAGGATATCGCCAAATTTTTAAATAAAAATACATAATATTATGGCAACGAACTATCGAGAAATTTCGAATACGATCTGGAACATTGCAGGCCATCTACACGGTACTTTTAAGCCCCAGCAATATCAGGATGTTATTTTGCCGCTCACGGTCCTGAAGCGCCTCGACGACGCTCTTGAGCCGACGAAGCAAAAGACACTCGAGCGATTTAATGAACTCGACGGGAAGGTCACCAACCTCAATATTTTGTACCGCACCACCGGCTTCAATTTTTATAACACCTCTCCTTATACCTTTCGGAAACTCATCGAAGCACCAACACAAGCCGCGCCCAACCTGCGCAAATACATTGACGGTTTTTCGGACAATGTGAAGGAAATCTTTGCGAAGTTCGAGTTCGACAGAATCTTAGACAAGCTCCACGAGTCGGAGTTGCTCTATCTCGCTCTTAAGGAGTTCAATAAAATCGACCTCCATCCAGATAAGGTAGAGAACCACGTGATAGGTCTTGCTTTCGAGGACCTCATCCGTCGCTTTGCTGAACAGTCAAATGAAACTGCCGGAGAGCACTACACTCCTCGTGATGTGGTCCGCCTTATGACCTCATTGCTTTTTGCTGGAGAGGAAAAAGAGCTTGCAAGGGCAGGCGTGATCAAAGAGATCTACGATCCAGCCTGCGGTACAGGAGGCATGCTCACGGTAAGTAAGGATTACATACAGACCCACTTTAATAAGGATGCAAAGATATTCCTTTACGGACAGGAGCTGAATGCGACTACCTATGCCATCTGCAAGGCAGATATGCTTATCAAGGGTGAAGACATCGATTCCATAAAAGGTGGCGACAAGGAACATAGCAAGGCCAGCACACTCTCGAACGACCAGCATCACGGCCAGCGTTTTGATTATGTACTTTCAAATCCTCCATTTGGAGTCTCATGGGAAAAAGATAAAACCGCTGTTGAGAACGAAGCAGAGCGTGGCTTCACCGGTAGATTTGGCGCAGGTATTCCACGTATCTCTGATGCTCAGTTTCTCTTTATGCAACATGTGATTGCCAAGCTAAAGACGAAAGAGGAAGGTGGCGGAGACGGGGCTGTTGTCTTCAACGGTTCACCATTATCAACGGGCGATGCGGGCAGTGAAGAGAGCGAAATTCGTCGGTGGGTTATAGAGAATGATTTTCTCGATACTATCGTCGCGCTTCCAGAAAAGCTGTTCTTCAATACGGGCATTGTTACCTACATATGGATATTTTCCACAAAGAAAAATGCTGAGCGTAAAGGCAAGATATCGCTCATTGATGCACGTGCAATTTACACACAGATGCGAAAGAATCTTGGGGAGAAAGGCCATGAGATAAGTGATGAAAATGCAAAGGAAGTTCTTGTGCACTACACGGAGAACAAAAACTCCGAACAAGTAAAGATATTTAACTCAACCGATTTTGCATATCGCCAGATCACTATTCAGCGCCCACTCCGCCTTAAATTTGATATTACCGATGAGGCAATGATACGGCTCAGGGAGCACAAAGACTTTCTCAACGATGTGCCAAGCAAGAAGGCCGGAGAGAAGGGTGACGCAGAAAATAAAGCATGGCAAGAGCTTCGTGCCTCTATTTATGAAATACTTGATGCTATGCGAGGCAAGGCACTCATCTCTCGTGCGAAGTTTATGGAGATGCTCGAAGATGCGCTCAATAAGAGAGACCTGAAGGTTACAAAGAAGACGCTCAAGACAGTGTGGCAACAGATTGGTGAGCGCGACGAAGAAGCAGAGATCTGTCTTGATAATGATGGCAACCAAGAAGCCGACAACGAGCTAGTGGATTTTGAACGTGTGCCGTGGGGCATGGATGTTAGTCAGTATTTTAGGAAAGAGGTTTTGCCTTACGCATCTGATGCGTGGGTCGATGAGAGCGTATGTGATGAAAAAGACGGCAAGGTGGGCATTGTTGGCTACGAGATCCCGTTCTCCTATTACTTTTATGAACTCATGCCAGTGCAATCTCCGGAGTTGATTAAAAACGATATAAAGAACATGTCCACGGATTTACGAGAATCTCTCGATAAGCTTCTACAGATATGAAAACGGTACCGCAAAAAACTCAATGGCCACTAAGCGACCAAGAGAAATTCCTTTGGTTCTACGATTGGCTCGGATCTATTCCTGATCACTGGCATGTTAAGCGAGGTAAATTTCTGTTTCGGCACAAAAAGGAATTAAATAGCGATATGCGATGCGAACTGATTCTAGCGCTAACATTAAACGGAGTAATGCACAAAGAAGATCTAGAGGCTCGTAGTCTTGTGCCTGCAGATTATTCTACATATCAAGTATTTTATCCGAACGATCTTGTCTTCAAATTAATTGACCTAGAAAATTACCAAACCAGTAGGGTGGGGATTGTAAGCGAAAAAGGAATAATGAGTTCCGCGTACATTAGAATATCGCCAAGTAAGAAACTAAATTCTCGATATTTCTACTATTACTACTACAGCTTGTATCTTCAGGGCATTTATAATTTTATGGGCATGGGAGTTAGGGCGTCCTTGAACTATGCGGATTTACTTAATATTCCTGTATTAGTGCCGTCAGTTGATGAGCAGGAGAAAATAGTTACTTTTCTTGATTCGGCACTGTCGCAAATACAACTTTTTGAGGAAAAGGTTGGGGCCAAATTTGCGGTAACTAAAAAATACAGAGCATCTCTCATATATTCCGCCGTGACTGGTAAGATTAAGATATAACTATATGCCGAACATCCACCAAAACTTAAAGGAGATTGAATTCGAGAAACACATCGAAAAAGAGCTTGCTCGCTTGCATGGTTTTCGCAAACGAGATGCCGAAACTGACTACGACAAAGCGACTACTTTTGACACTGCACTTTTGTTTGAATTCTTGCGCGAGACGCAAGCTGACAAAGTCGCCAGACTCAGGGAAGTATCGGGTGATACTTTCGAGACGCGTCTTGTACGTCGAATCGATGACGAGATAAGCAAGCGCGGTGTTATCGACTGCCTGCGAAAGGGTGTTGAGGAGGGTCCGATAAAGTTCGACCTCATGTACTTCCGACCAGTGAATTCAGAAAATCCTGACGTCGAGGAGCGGTTCAAGGCCAACATCTTCTCTGTCACACGGCAGGTTAAGTTTTCGCAGACAACGGAACAATCAATTGATGCTGTGCTCTTTGTGAATGGTATTCCGATTGTCACGACCGAGCTCAAGAACGAACTGACCGGGCAGAATGTGTACCACGCAATCCGCCAGTACCAAACCGACCGGGATCCAAAAGAAAAGCTTTTTACCTTTAAACGATGCATGGTTCACTTTGCGATGGACACGAGCGATGCGTTCATGACGACCGAGCTCAAGAGCGAACGAACGTTCTTTTTTCCATTTAATAAAGGATACGAGCTTGGTGCAGGCAATCCGCCGGTAGAGGGTAAGCACAAGACTCACTACGTCTGGGAGAATCTATGGTCACCCGAATCTCTCGCTGATCTGCTTCAATTCTTCGCTCACGCCTATGAGGAAGTACGCGAGGATCGTTTAGGAAAAGAGTACAAACAACCAGTTCAGCTATTTCCGCGCTACCAGCAGTGGCGCACAGTTCTAGATCTACTCGATATCTCTCGCCAAAATGGTACCGGTCCCAACTACCTCATACAGCACAGTGCTGGTAGCGGCAAGAGTTTGACCATTGCGTGGCTTGCTCACCGTCTGATCAACCTCTTTGATGATAAAAATGAACGTGTCTATGACGCGGTGATTGTACTCACTGATAGGCGCGTGCTCGACAAAATGCTCCGAGAGATAATCCGAGCGTTGTCTTCTACCCCCGGGGTATTTATTCCTGCCGGTGAAGATGGTGTGCGATTGAAAGATGCTCTTGAGGGTGGTGCACAGATTATTTCTACGACCATTCAAAAGTTCCCGTTTGTTAATGGGCTGGTCAACCAGCTTTCTACGAAGAAGTTTGCCCTCATCGTCGACGAAGCCCATGCTTCGCAGTCCGGCGAGCTCACGCGAGCGGTACAAGATCGTTTGAGCGCGGAGGGTTCTGAGGATTGGCTCCTTGAGCAGGTAAACAGCCGCCAGCAACCGAAGAATATAAGCTACTTTGCGTTTACTGCGACACCGAAGCACGAAACACTCGAGCGCTTTGGACAGAAACAGTCCGATGGATCTTTTGTGCCGTTCAGCTTGTATTCCATGAAGCAGGCAACTGAAGAGAAATTCATTCTCGATGTACTCACGAATTACACGACGTACAAGACTTACTTTAAGCTTTTAAAGAAAGCGTCCGAAGACCCGACCGTGCCACGCGCACGTGCGCTTTCCGCAATCTTGCGACACGTTAATCTTCACGAAACAACTTTAGAGCAAAAGATAGACGTGATCATGGTGCATTTTGAAAAAACCATTAGAGACTTATTGCGCGGAGAATCGAAAGCAATGATCGTGACCTCATCGCGAGAAGCGGCCGTACGATACAAAATGGCTTTAGATCGGTACCTACAGAAACATAACTATCCTTATAAAACATTGGCAGCATTTACGGGATCTATTGATATAGATGGCGTTCCTTTTACGGAGACTTCAATAAATAATGGTGTCCCGGAAGATGTCACCGACAAAGAATTTAAAAAGGCTGACTATCGTTTCTTGATTGTGGCTGAAAAATATCAAACAGGATTTGATGAGCCATTCTTGTGCGCGATGTATGTTGATAAGCATTTATCAGGAGTACGAGCAGTGCAGACCCTTTCTCGTTTAAATCGAACTGCGCGGGACAAGGATCAGGTGTATGTTCTTGATTTCGTAAACGAAATAGATGACATCAAGCGTGCGTTTGAACCTTACTATGTGAGCACCATTATTTCTGAGGGAACGGATATAAATGCGCTTAACGATTTACGACGGGCGCTTTTTGCCGTGTATCCTTTTGGTGATGATGTGCTTGATGGTTTTGTCGGTTTGATTGATCCTGATGCGGAAGAAATACACCAAAAGGCCAATGCATTTCTGGATGATATTGCAAGAAAAATTATTGATGAATTACCTCATGGAAGCGATGGATATGCAGTAGACGAGGATAAATACGGCGAATTTCTTTCAATCGGTAACGTCTATACGAAACGCTATCCATATCTCGCGCAGGTTGTAGGGTACGCGGAAGTATCTCACGAAAAGCTGTATCTTTTTTTGAAATATCTTCTGAAGAAATTGCCAAAAGACCCAAAGAAGCCGCTCATAGAGATTCTGAAATACGTTGACATGGATTCTGTGCGGGTCGTTCGGAAGCTTCAATCAAGTATTACTCTTTCACCGGAAACGGGTGATGTACATCAGGAAGAAATAGTCCCCGGTGTTCCGTTTGAAGAAAAAGAGGATTTAATTTCTCAGATTATTGGTGATGTAAATAAACGCTGGGGCTTAGATTTTGGAGAAGAACAACAAAAGACACTCGACTCCATCGGAGCGGAGTTGGTAAGCGATACCGAAGCTCAAAATGTTGTTTATAACAACAGCTCTATGCAGGCGGTAGGTAGATGGTTCCACAAACCGTTTGAAAACAAAGTGTTTGATAAATATGATACAGACAAAAAACTGTACGAGACGCTTGCCAACAACAAGGAATTAAATGACTACATCGAAAAGAAGATGCTACGGTATGTGGTTGATAAGGTTTTGGCGTTGAGAGAAGAGTAGGGCTTCTTTTTATTCCCTTGATTCATCGTAAGATGGCTTTTACTCTCTCCAAAACCGACTACATCCTCTATCGAGAATGTCCAAAGAACGCTTGGTTCAAGATCAATAAACCCGATCTGTATTTTCAGTCAGAATTATCAGAATTTGAAAAAGTGATTATCGAAACGGGCAATGAAGTCGAGCTTGTTGCAAGAAAGCTTTTTCCTGAAGGAGTTTTAATTGAGGGAAGAGGCATCGAAGCGCAGCGCCTTACCCATAACTATCTATCGAAGCGTGAACCGATTCTGTTTCAACCGGCTTTTTTTCAAGATGGCTTCTTTGCTGCCGTTGATATTTTGAAGTTCGAACCAACCACGAATAGTTACTCTATTTTTGAAGTCAAAGCGAGCAGCGACATTGATGAAAAAGTGCATCTATACGATCTGGCTTTTCAAGTAGTTTTGTTGAGAAAGATAGGGCTTAAGATTACGGGTATACATCTCATTCATCTTGACTCTGAATACGTGCGCTCCGGATCATTGGATGTTCAAAAGCTCTTCAAGGTAGAAGATGTGACAACTGAAGTGGAAAATTTATGTGAGGAAGTCGCAGCTCAAATGGAGGAAGCGTTAAAATATCTTTCTCAAGAGACGGAACCGAGGGGTTCGTGTTGTTGCATTTATAAGGGGCGGTCGAATCACTGCTCCACATTCCGTCACTCGAATCCTCAAGTCCCGGAGTATGGCATTCATGATATTGCCCGTATTGGTAGTAGCAAAAAGAAACTGATTGAGTTGGTTGATATGAGTATCTTTCATCTTCATGAGATTCCAGAAAAAATAAAGCTATCTGACATCCAGCAAAATCAGGTGAACGCCCATATTCTCGATAAAATTACAAAAAAGATACCCGAAATCAAGAAGGAGATCGATGGATTGATCTTCCCGCTTTATTTTTTGGACTACGAAACATTTCCAGCGGCTATCCCTCGTTTCGACGGTTTTTCTCCTTATCAACAAATACCATTTCAGTATTCGCTACATGTTTTAGAAGCGGCAAACACTCAACCGAAGCATTGCCAATTTCTTTTTACTGGAGCTAGCGATCCGAGCGCAGACCTCGCTGGATCGTTGCGACGTGATATCGGAGATGTGGGAAGCGTTATTGTCTGGCATAAAAGTTTTGAGTGTGGCGTGAATGAAAAATTGGGAAACAGAATATCATCGACAAAAATTTTTCTTGAGAATGTGAATGATAGAGTTTTTGACTTGGAGGAGATTTTTAAAAAGCAGCGCTACGTCCACAAAGGATTCATGGGTAGCACATCTATCAAATACGTCTTGCCCGTCTTTGCTCCGGAATTGAGTTATAACGATCTTAAAATACACGAGGGCGGCGCGGCTTCACAAAGTTGGAATAGAATTATGACGACCAATGTCACTGAAGACGAAAAAAATAGAATCGCTGAAGATCTGAAAAAATATTGCGAAAGAGATACGTACGCGATGTATATAATTTGGAAACATTTATATGAAATTTGCTACAGTAAAAATCTTGTTTAAGAACATGTATGAACCAAGATCCGGAAGTTGATGACGAGGTAAAAGAACTTATGGTCGAACACGATCTTGATGAAGATACGGCTGAAAGAGCGCAGGAACTCGTTGATGATGGTCTAGATGAAAATGACGCTGTTGATTTGGCTGAAGGAGGCTTATAATAAAATCATGAAATTCGGCCTTCGCATACCATCCATTCGCCGTCGGATAGCCGCGAGGCTTTCTGTGAAGCGTATCATCCGTAACAATCTTGGGCTCAAAGCACCGCGTGGATTCGGATGGTTCACAAATGCCAGACGTGCGGCGTATAACCGTATATACAACCGCACATCGTTTAGTGCCGATCGCCTGGTAAAAGGTACGGGGTGTCTAGGTATATTTCTCATCTTCACGTTTGTCGGATTGGGCTCCCTTGTCCTATCGTTCATGCGATAACACGTAGTCCGTCTTTATAACCACGGCCCACCATTTTCCCTGCACCATTTCAGCCAACAATCGAAGCTCCGATCGCTTTCAAGCGCCTTTGAAACTTTCATGACAGCCGTGCTAAAAGCGTCGGCCAGATCGTCATGGTGTTCGATACCGAATCCGGTCAGCTGCGTAATCAGATCTTCCGCGCCCTGCCTGGGAAACAAGATCGTTCCATTTTGGATCAGGTGGCTCACGAGCGCGAGGCGCGATCGTTTGTCGCTCGTATGTTTTACGCCTTCCACGGTACAGCCGGTATTGCTCATCGCTTGGACGTACAATTCCTGAAAACCATTTGATTCAATGATGAATTCAGGATATCCGCCATTTACTCGTAAACTGTCATGTAGTGATTTTATCGTCTGGATCGTTTCAGGAAATCCCATCCGTTTATTCACGGGGTTTGGCATGACGTATACGCGCAGCTCCTCCCCATGTCCAACTATTTTCACTGTAACCATGGCCGTGCAGTCAGCTTCTTCACGCTGAGAGATGGCCAAGTCTACGCCAACAAAAATATCACGGGCTTTCATCATTTTATCCGGCAACTCATCATAATATTGAATCCACTCCGGCCAGATGACTCGTGTTGAATCGGAAACGATCGTGAGCAGATATTCTTGTTGCCAGGCAAGTTCATTCGCGACGCTTCGACGAAGATTTTCAATTTTTTCAGGCGTATCAAATTTTTCTGGCCAAAGGCACCTACCATCTTCCGCCATCAGCGGGAACCATTGGAACGTACCTCGGAGTTCTTTTGCTTCAATCTTTCTGCGAAGACGCATCATGAGACAATCCTCGTGCAGGAGGTTACCGACCATGATGGTACGCGTCCCGATATCACCGAGCGGCATGATCTCGCGCGTGAACCACTCGAAGGTCTTATTTCGACCCTCCAATGTCCGCGTTGAGTTTAGATCCTCAATGTCATCCAAAATGATGAGGTCGGGACGATGTTGATAATGGCGAACACCACGAATGCTCTGGTCTATCGACGCGACCATAATTCGCGCACCCGTATTCTTGAATACAAGGGATGACATCGCCCATTCGCCAGACCCAAATTCTTCCTTGAATGGTCCGAGGTCGCTTTTCAGAAGAGCGTTCTGCTCAAGTTCGCGGCGAAGGTTCATCATGTGTTGCCGTGCCTGAGCTTGCGTCTGGCAAATGATCAGTACAAATTTCTTTGCCTGAACGCCAAGCACTGCCCAGATGGAGTACGAAAGAGTGACAAGCGTTGATTTTGCTGATCCGCGGAATGCGACAATGCAGGCGAGTGGGTTCGATCGATCTTCCGTCGTACGGATAATGTCCTTCTGGAATTCCGCCATTGGGTATCCAATGTAGTGGCGGAGGTAGATAGGGAAGAACATCGCATGGCTCTCGCGCGTGACCGTGCGTCGAACGGCCGGGTCTTTCGTGATTGCGTCGAATAGCTCATCGCTATTCTGATTTTGGTTCTTGTTGGTCATATGGTTGGAATTTAACTCCCGTTAGTTCGAGAGCTTTTTTTACGAGTTCTTTCTGTTCGTCCGAAAGTTCAGTGATGGTATTCAGCGTCCCTTCAATTTCGAGTCGATTGCGATAATCTTTGTGATGGTGCTTTAACCAATACATGATCGCCTGAAGATTCCGGTCTTTGACTGCACCGATGAGCTGGGATTCTGCGAGATCATTTACAAGTAGATGTCCTTCAAGGGTCGCCTCATCCGCCTGCTTCGCGAATGCGGCATCTTCCGATCGCCAACGGTAGAAAGAGGCGCGACTCACGCCGAGCTTTTCACAGGCAATCTGTACGATTGGTGTTTTCTTCAGCTGTTCCAAGAACAACTGTTTTGTTTGTTCAGATTTTTTCATAGACGTTCGGCTTTACGCTTCGTCATTCCTTCCCAGCGTTTGATGATGGTCTGGCAGTACTCGGGATCTTGCTCAACCATGAAGCAACGACGCTTCGTCTGTTCGCAGGCGATGAGAGTTGTACCGCTTCCACCGAAGCCGTCATACACCACGTCGCCGATCTCAGTCGAGTTCAGGATGAGACGACTAATGAGGCCAATCGGTTTCATCGTCGGATGCAACGGACTCTTGTTTGGCTTCGGATAGAAGATGACAGACTTATCCTTGCTCCGCCGGAAGGTATGCGTGCCGAACCAACCGAAGACGATCAGCTCATGCTGTGGCAGATAGTCCTTGCGCCCGACTATCGCATGATTCTTCACCCAGATGATGAGTTGGGAGAAGCGGACGCCCGCTTGATCCATTCCTGCCTTCAAAGCAAACAGCATCTTGTCGGCGTTGAAGATGTAGATGCTGTTTTTTTTCGTGAGGCGAGGCACGACCGGAGCGAGCCATGCAAGCGTGAAGTCGGCGTACTCAGGGTCAGTGCAAATATCGTCATTCGCAATGATCTTGTGCGCTTTGAGCGGCGAGATGCCCATTTTGCTTTCGACAACCATCACGCCATACGGTGGATCGCTCACGATGGCGTTGACCTTCATGTTCCCGAGCAGCTTTTTGATGAGCTCGACATCACGCGCATCACCTTGTGCAAGCCGATGGTCGCCGAGAACCCAGATCGTTGGCTTAGTTGAGTTGCTTGGCTTTTTTGCCTGTGAGTTTTTCATAGCGGCGGATGATGAGATCGACAAAAACCGGCTCGCGTTCGACTAAATACGCAGAGCGTTTGAGTTGTTCACAAGCGATGAGCAGGCTGCCCGAACCTCCGAAGAGGTCGAGGATAACGTCTCCGGGCTTCGTGCAACGGCGGAGTGCCTTCTCGTGAAGCATGGGCGGCTTTTCCGTAGGATGCTCGTAGTCGCTTCCACTCAACCGTTTCACGAGCCAGATATCCAACATGTCGAGAATATCTTCGATCGTGCGGTTGCCCGTCCCGATTTCTTTATTGAGCAATTCGGATAAGTTCAACACTTTGTCGGAAAGGTATGGGCTCCCGATCGTCCCGTAGACGCAGGGTTCGTATTGCTTGTTAAATGCGATCTGCGGGGTCGGCGTGCTGTTATTCTTAATCCATAGACAGACACGCTTCGGCGCGATGCCTAACTCGACGTATAGCGTCTGGAGAAGCCAGATGTATCGCTGGTCACAATAGGTGAAGACATGGACGTCCTTCTCGCAGGCTGCAAGGCCGTTTGTGAGCGCCTTATGAAGGAACGCACGATATTCCTCGTCCGGCTTCGCATCATTCACCGTACCGCCATATCGGCCTTTGCCTCCGATGCCTTTGTTGTAATCAAGCGAGATGTTGTACGGGGGATCGGTGTAGATGACCTGGGCTTTCTTGCTGGCCATAAGCCTCTGAACAGTCTTTGCGTCCGTGCTGTCGCCACAGACTAAGCGATGTCCGCCGAGCTGATACAAATCACCCAGCTTTGACTTGGGCTTCTTGATCTTCTCCAACTCTTTTTCGATGTCGAACTCATCATCCTCAACCGCGAGATCGTCGAAGAGGTGGGATAGGTCGGCATCGTCGAACCCGCTTTCAAGGATGGTATCCATCTCGAAATTCGCAGCGAGCTTTTCCCAGTCCCAGTCGCCATGCACGCGGTTGCTCGTGAGGAGATACTGCTTGCATTCCTTTTCGGTAAGTTCGCGGCTTGGTACGCGAACTTCGATCGTTTCGTTCTCGCGGCCAAGGAGTTTCAAGACCATGAGGCGTTGGTGGCCTGCGAGCACCCGATTATCGGTATCGATCACAGGGATCTCTACCAGATTGAACTTCTTGAGGCTCTTTTTCAGATCCTCTACCTGCTTTGGGCTCATGATCCGAGGGTTTTTGTCATTCGGGATGAGCTTTGAGACCACGCGCTTCTCTGTATGCCATTGAAGTTTGGGCATATGTTTTTTGACCACGTATGTGAATAAAACGAGAAAGCCCACCTCGTGGTGAAGGCTCGAAAATCGACGAACGTCGATAATCGGACTTTCTCTACGAGATGGGCATGGCGCACGAAGCGCGGTACTCACCTGTGATCTTCAATTGTTGCTTATAGTTTACACCTTCTTCCAAGTTTGACCAGAGCGTGCTAGTTTCAGCCGCGCTTTTTTCTTCAATTGCGCTGCTTTCTCAACTCCATCTTTACCGAGGAAGATAGGGATCCCTCCTTCAGGCATCATGAACTCAACCTCGACTTCACCGGCATTGATCTGGCGCTGGAGTTCTTCAGGAAGCCGGATTTCATACTGAAATTGGCCGTCCGGCGTTTTCGTCAGGGCATCATTCGTATAGATTCGGCCTCGCTTGAGTCCGTTTCCATTTTGCTTAATAGTCCTCTCCAGCGTCTTCGCCTCACGAAAATTACGGTGGTGGAGAGCGATGTCGGTGAGGTAAAGGGTGATTTTGTTTTTCATATTGTCGCTGGCTATCCCTTGGGTGGATAGGGGTCAGGTTTGCCGTAGGTATTCCGCTCGCGGATTAGGCCATGCCGATCATGGATGATCACATCGCCCCCTTGGTTGGTGGCGATTTGCTTGGCCGCTTCCGTCGCGTCTGACTGCGTATCGAACAGGGCGGTGTCACGGGTCGCGCGTTCTTTGCGCACAGCCCATTCACCATCTCGCTTTACAACGTGTTGGTTGGACATATTATTTGCCTTGGATGTTATGCTTAGGTTGGTAAAGCGCAATTTGTTGTGCCTCGAAGTCGATCGCCTCACGCTCAGTGCTACAGGCGCTGAAGCAGAAGTGAGTGACGTTCGGCCACTTGCTCTCTAAAAGGTGCTGGAGCAGTCTGCCGCGGATTCCGCCTTCACCGACGGCGCGGCCGATGTACAGTGGGAAGATCTTGCCTGAAGGGGTAAGATATCCGCAGAAGTAAACACCGATATTTGTTGATTGCCAGTTGCTCACGACACTGTGGTCGTAGTCATAAGGGCCGGGATAATGAGTGGGCATATGCGCTGAAAGGGTTAAGGGTTAGTTTTCAAAACGCTTACGCCAATTTATCAAAACGGTGAATCCTTGTCAAATCGTTCTGATAACTGTATCATGCCAATATGAAAAATATGGAGAATCAAGCCAAAACAATCGGCGGTCGTATTAAAGCAGCTCGAGAAGAGGCGGGCATGTCTCAGATGGATCTCGCAAAGCTGCTTGATTTTGAGTCTGCCACGGCTATTTCGTTGATTGAAAATGATGAAAGAAAGATCTCCGTGGAGAATTTGGCAAAAATTGCATCCGCGCTCCAGCATGACATTCGTTTTTTTATCGGGGAGGAAGTGAAGAGAACGGTCGATGTGGCCGTGGCCTTACGAGCTGACAAGGATTTGAGCACGTCTGATCGCGATGCCATTCTTCGTTTTGTGGAACTCGCGAAACAGAAAAATAAAAATGACACCTGACATCGAATCGACGGATCTTGGCCCTCATAAGAATCGGGCTATCATCTTAGCGAAATCTCTGATTAAAGACGCCGGAGTACTGAATGCTCCGGTGTCTTTACGTCAGATCATGGAACATCTTCAGAAGTCGCGCGATATTACTCTGCTTCGTGTTACTGATTTTTCCGAAAAGATTTCAGGATTGTTGGTTGTTTGTGCCGAGGTCGATAAGGATTATGCGGTCATAGGCTACAATGACAAGCATCCGTGGTGTCGACGCCGTTTTACGATCGGGCATGAAATCGGTCATCTTCTGATGGGACAGGCCTGCAACCAGCGACCAGAGGATCAGTCACACGACGAAACCGAAGCCAATCTCTTTTCAAGCGAGTTACTCATGCCCACCGAATTCATCAAGCGAGATTTCAAGAAGAACCCCGATATTCCTGCGCTCGCGAAGCAATATCTAGTCAGCGCGGAGGCTATGTCGTACAGGCTAATGCGCGCGAAGTTATTGCGAATATGAGACACGTGTCTCAATCCCATAAAAGTGTCTCATTTGTCTCATTCTGAAAAACCGACCCCGACCCACCTGCCTCAAAGCCGCCTTCGGCCAAACCCTCAGAAAAGCTCTCAACACACCACACTGGTTGGGTACTTAACCCGCTGACACCGCCACGTAAAAGCCCCCGCAGAGCGGGGGCTTTTACGTGTCACGTGGCGCATCAAGCAAATCACTTTTGCGCTTTACGTGACCTCGCATGCGGGGACTCACGTGGCGCGGCCATGTCATCTTTATAACGTTTTTTATTCCGCTTCAGATTGACATTGCCTCTTTGTTCATGCATGCTGAATATCATCGAATCATCCGTTCAACACCGACACGCACATTTACAACCAAAGAGGGGAAAGGAAGATGACTTCGACATCCAGCGTTTTTCTCGTTGCGGCCATGGTGCTCGGTCTCGCCGCGGGGCTCTCGGGCTGCGCACCCGCCCCCCATCACCTTCACGGCGAAATCGCGACAACGAATATCATCTTCGCGACGAGCGGCGATCAGGCGTCAACGGTATGGATCGTTCACGCGAACGGTTCCGGTTTGAGGAAGCTCCGCACCGACGCCTTCTCGGGCGCCAAACTCTCACCTGACGGGACATCCCTGGTCATGAATGCCGAAACGGAGGACACGTACGTCGTTACGGATCTCGACGGCAACACGCTTCACCAATTTCAGGGCTGTTACAAGGGCGATGAGATCAGCTGGACCCCGGACGGCAACGCGATCCTGTTCGGATGCTATTTCGACGGTCTATATCGGTACGACCTCACGGATTCCGCGCTAACGCGCTTTCACGTGAGTCCGTATCGGACGTACGACCACGAGCCCGTCATGTCCCCCGACCAGAAATGGATCGCGTTCACGCACAACGAATGGGGAACCCGGTATTACATCAACCTGATTGATCCGGATGGCGGCAATTTCAGGCAGATCGCGAAGGGCGTCGGGCCCGATGATTCGAGCCTGTACCTCATGTGGCTCGACAATACGCACGTCCTCTTCACGCCCGGCGGGACCATCCACTGCGTCGACGTCGAATCGAATATCGAAACGGTCATTGATCCGAAGGTCGCGTTCTGGGGCATGGTCCCGCGGTTCGACAAGAGCCTGTTGGCGTTGCAGGGAGACCGACTCTACTTCACGCCGACCGCCGGCATTCCAGCGGGCCGCGTCCGCGTGAAAGAAACGGAATCGACCGCCGACGGATACGACTTCCTCGCGTGGTCGAGAGACGGAGGGCACTACGTCGCGCGAGACCGCTACGGCGGCGATCCGTCGGAACCCGAGCAAACGCCCATCCTGAGGATCTTTACGATGTCGGGATACGAATACGCACTCCTCACGCTTGGACAGTTTCCGAACGAAGACCCCTTGAACCTTACGACGTACGACGTGTTCAGCGTGGACTGGGGCGTCGCCGACAGACCATGAGGAGCGGCACGCAATTCGGAAACCCGGCCGGGAATCTTCCACGGACGGACATTCCTTTCTTACGATCTTCCGAACGAGGACCATGGTAACCGCCGTGGTCCTTTTTCATTGCCGCGACCCGGATCTTCCGGACCTCCCTCCCTCATCCCGCTCACGCCCCGAGCGCCAGCGCGAATAGATAGACCCTCGGAGCCCCCGCCCTCAAAAGCGCCCTCGCCGCATCCCCCGCCGTCGAGCCCGTCGTCACGACGTCGTCGACGAGGAGGATGGGATGCGAGATCCGATCAATTGCGACGAAATCCCCGGTCACGTTCGCGGACCGCAGCGAGTGATCCTCGATGTTCGCCTGCGGAACGCCGGACGATGTCCGCGTGACGACGGTCACCATCCGCGCGTTCGGATGCCAGGCGTATCCATGACCATCTTCGGCGACGTCCATCGGGGCGATAAGTTCCGCGATGAGACGCGACTGGTTGAACCCGCGCTCGCGTTCGCGCCTGGGGGCAAGCGGGAGCGGTTGGACGGCGAGCGCGTACTCGCGCGCCCATGGGAGCGTCTCGCGGCGATTGGCGAACGCATCGCGGAGATAGGCGGCGAGGTCGTCGCGGACAGCCGTGACGCCGCGGAACTTGATATCGCCGATCGCTTTCCGTAGCGGCGGCGAATGGTAGAAGCCCGTCGCGACCACGCCGGAGAATGGGAGCGTCCCTTTGCATGATCCACGATCGTGATCCGTCTCCATGGAGAGGCATCGCGGACAGGGATCGTGAGGCACGCGCTCCACGGCATGACGGCAGTTCGCGCACCACCAAGCCCCATCCGCCCCGCAGGACGCGCAGGAAGGCGGGTAGAGGAGGTCCAGGAGGGCCACACAAGCCCGTTTAAGGGCGTGCGCGGGATGGGTGGGAGGTGGAGGCATAGTGGGGGAAGTCATGAGTCATGAGTCATGAGTCGAGAGTCGTGAGTCGTGAGTCGTGAGTTGCTGAAGATGGCTTGGTTCTTCTGATGGGGCAAAAACAAAAAAAGAGACGCCCTCTTCGTCTCTCTATTCAGTCTCGCAACTCTTCCCCTGTGTCAAGCCCTATCTTTTTTGCTAAAAATCCATCTTGTCCACAAGGAAATCTTAACTCACGACTCACGACTCACGACTCACGACTGCCCTCACGGGCTGAACGGCTTCACGTCGTACGAATCCGGCATCCACTGTGCGCCGGAGAGGACGAACACGATGGTCGCTTCGCGGTATTCCGTTGTCCGCTTGTCGCCGTCATGGACATCGACCTGGAGTTGGACGCGGACCGTGAACGCGTTCTTCGTGATCTTCATGTCATTCTCCGGAATCTCGATGAGGCGGGACGCGATCGTGAGGTAGAGCGGGCCAGCCGCGGGGTGCGCCTTTCGCATCGCATCCGCCGTCGCGCTAAGCACGCTCTGGAGTTTTTTCGTCGCGTTGAGGCCCGCATCCGCATAGTTCGTAAAGCCATCTGAGCTTGATCCGCTCTCGGCGCGCTCAGCGAGGATGCCCGCGCGCCGCTTCATCTCGTTGATCGTCGCGATGTCCGGATTCGCCTGGTACGTTTCGTACGTGAACTCCCCGGGCGCCGTTCCGGACGCCGATGTCCCTCCCGGCGTTTTCCCCGGCACGTTCCCGGTCGGATACGCATTCTGGTGCGCCGGAGGCTGCGCCGCGAAGTGCGGGAGGACCGGCTGGAGGAGCGGCCAGACGACGAACCACAGGATCGCGCCCAGGAGCAGGACGGAGCCGATGATGAGGAGGATGAGCTTTGTTCTTCGATCCATAGTGTTCGTTGCGTCGTTGCGTCGTTGCGTCGGGCGTCGTTGCGTCGACGGCCGGCCGAACCGACGCAACGACGCCCGACGCAACGACGCCCGCTATCCTATCCCGGGCGCATCCGGCGGTTTCGCGTCCGCGGCGCCGGGGGCGCCGAGGGCGTCTTCGAATTCTTTCTTCGCCTGTTCGATCTGGAGGAGCTGTTTCGGATCGGTCGTCACGATCTGGTCTTCCGCGTACGAGGCGACGACCTGGATGGCCGCGTGTTTCTGCCCCGCGAAGAAGATGCCCTCGCCGCGCCCGCTCTCGAGGAGGAGGTATTTCTCGGATTGCGTGAGGAGGAACGTTTTCGCGATGAGGTCGATCGCGGCGGGCGATTGCCGGAGGAGGAGCGCGAGCGCGGAGTTTGTCACGATCGCCTGGCCGTAGGGGGACGTCAGGAAGTCGTTCACGTCCTGCGTGATCGTCGTGACGCCCATGTAGTACTTCCGGCACCGCTTCACGAGCGCGTGGATGAACTTCGCGGAGTCCTCGTGGAGCATGAGCCACCACGCCTCGTCGATGACGAGGATCCGCTTCTTCCTCACGGACCGGACGGCGTTCCAGATGTAGTTGATGATCGTGTAGATCGCCATCGGACGGAGCTCATCTTCGAGGTCGCGGACGGAGAACACGACGAGGATGTTGTCCATGTTCACCGTCGTCGCGCTGTTCAGGAGCCCCGAGAACGTCCCTTCCGTGTACTTTTTGAGACGGATCACGAGGTCCTGCGTTCCCTCCATCCCTTCCAGGATGTCCTGGAAATCCTGGAGGATCGGCGGTTCGACCTGCGCGAGGTCCGACCCCGCGACGATGTCCTTCTTCGCGTACGTTTCGAGGAGCGCGCGGTCGAGGATCGAATCCTCCGCGGTCGTGAGCGTCCCCAGCATGAGCCGGAGGAGCCCTTTCAGAATGATGACGGCGCTCCGGATGATGTCTTCCGTGGAGATCTGCTCGCCGACGGGCCGCGGGAGGTCGAACGGGTTGATCTTCGCGCTCGACGCGAGCGAGATGTTGATGTACGTCCCGCCGACGGCGTCCGAGAGGTGCTTGTACTCCATCTCGGGGTCGATGACGATGATTTCCGTCCCGAGCATGAGCGACCGGAGGATCTCGAGCTTCACGGCGTACGATTTGCCAGCGCCGGCCGAGGCGAAGATGATCGCGTTGCCGTTCTGGAGCGAGAAGCGGTCGAAGATGATGAGCGAGTTGTTGTGCCGGTTCACGCCGTACAGGATGCCGTTGTCGCTCGTGAGCTCGGCCGACGTGAACGGGAACGACGACGCGATCGGCGACGTGCTCATGTTGAAGGTGATCATGAGCTCGTCGTTCCCGACCGGGAGCGTGGAGTCGAATCCCTGCTCGGACTGGTAGTACGCGCGCTTCGTGTAGATGAGCATCTGCCCGAACGTCGTCTCGACTTCGCGCGTAAGCCGTTCGAGTTCCGCGGTGTCGTTCGAGTAGAACGTACAGTAGAAGCCGAACTGGAAGAAATGCTCGATCCCCTGCGTGAGGTCGTCGCGGAGCTGCTCGATGTCGCGGAGCGCCGTTTCGGCGACGGGATCGCGCGGCTTCCCGGCTTCCGCGTCCATGGAAATCTGCGCCTCGAGGACGCCGACCTTGCGCTTGAGCTCTTTCAGGATGACGTCCGACTTGATCGGGTAGAAGAACATCGCGATGTCGAGCTGGGCCGAGAGGTTGATGATCGGCGAGGCCCAGCCAACGGAGACGTAGCGCGGGTACGTCACGATGAAGAGCGTGCGGACGAACATGTCGCCGAGCCGGACGAACGACGGCTCGATCTTCATGGACGCCGGCGCGATCAAGTCCTTGATCGAGGCAACGCCCTTTCGGTACATCCGCTCCTCCTCGAGGGCGACTCGCTCTTCGGCGAGCTGCTTCTTCACTTCCGCCGTCGGCGCCTGCTTCCGGAACGAAACCCCGCCCTTGGTGAGGGCGCTCGCGTCAATGCCTTTTTTGCGGATGTCGATGGCCATGTCAGGACAGAGTTCAGCTTCCAGCTTCCAGCTTCCAGCTTCTCCGAATGAGAAGCTGGAAGCTGGAAGCTGGAAGCTGGTGATTCATAGTGATTATCCTTCCATCTGGAGCTTATTGATGTCCGTGAGGCGCTGGGATTCGAAGGATTCGGGGTTGTAGACGGTGTAGTAGCACTCGATGAGCGACTGCGTGTCGAGGAGGACGGCCGTGAGCGACATGGCCGAGAGGCCGGAGATGACCGAATTCACGCGGAGCATGAGCTGGTCGCGTTTCTCCTTGAACCGCTTTTCCGAAAGGCGGATGGACATGGAGGGCGTGAGGAGCTCCTGGAACCGGTTGATGAACCCGCGGCGCTTCTTGAAGTTCTCCGTTTCGGAGACCACGGCCGGATCGAGCGGCACGACGACGTAGAACCGCTTCTGCATGATCTCGCCGAGCTCGACGAGCTGTTTCACGTACTCGCGGTAGTCCGCGATCTGGTTCCGGAGGAG
Organism: Candidatus Uhrbacteria bacterium; assembly: GCA_963835915.1. Classification (GTDB taxonomy): domain Bacteria; phylum Patescibacteriota; class Patescibacteriia; order 2-12-FULL-60-25; family 2-12-FULL-60-25; genus 2-12-FULL-60-25. The sequence goes on along the minus strand of CAWIHE010000001.1, from coordinate 133,107 downwards.
TTCGTTCTGCTGGTCCTTCTCGGCCGACTTCAGGCGGTTCACGTAGTCGTCGATGTTCATGCGCCGGCTCTGGATGACGACCTGGATGGGGAAATCGATCGAGTTCAGGAATCCCATGTACGCCTGGACGATCGCGTTCTGCTCGTCAACGTTCTTCAGCGCGAAGTTGATGCTCGACACGAGGAGGACGGCGCGGAGCGTCCCGTCCTTCAGGATGACGGTGTCTTCCTTGATCTCCGCGATGTCCAAAAAATTCTGGGTCGGCGGCCCTTTCTTCGCTCCGGCGAGCTTCTTACTCTGCATACTTCGCTTCGGGCGGAGACGTGTCCTTCTCCTTCGATTGGTAGGCTTCGACGCCTTCCTCCGGCTCATAGACGCCGCCCGTATTCACGACGAGCGCGAGGTCCCGGAGACGCGACGATCCCGGCCGCGTCTTCTTGACCGGTCCCGTTTCAACTTCGGAGATCGTCTGCGGCTTGATGAGGAGGCGGAGCTCGTCGTCCGTCGGCGCCTTGTTCCACACGCGGAGCGACGGCCGGACGAGCGTCTGGACGAAATTGAGGAAGAAGAGGTGGAAGGGCTGGCCGTTCACCTTCACGAACCCGAACGTCCCGCCGATCGCGGCCGTCACGACCGTCGCGAAGATGAAGTACGGGAGCGTGAGGATCTTGTACTCGATGAAGACGGCGAACGCGGACGCGAGCGATAGGAGGAATTGCCGTACCGTAACCGGCCCGAGGATCTTCTCCTCGTTCTCGATGAACTGCGGAACGATGAATTTATCGGGCATCTGCGGAGTCTTTTAGGGCGCCGGTATTGTACCGTGGATGAGCGGCTTCGGCCATCAGGGGTATGGATCGTTAGATGGTTAGATGGTTGGGGTTGGAATATTTTTCTTTTGATTTGGGATCAGGCCGCCGAGAATCAGAGAAAAATCCTTCCAACCCCAACCGTCTAACCATCTAACCATCCTTCCGGCATCAAAGCCTCAGCACCCCATTAAGCTTGACGATCGCCTCCAGCTCCTCCGGCGTCAGGTTCACCTCCCCGGCTTTCCGTTTCTCTTCGACGAGCGCGCCGACCTGCTTCCCGCTCCGGAACGCTTCGGCGAGAAGCTTCAGGTAGAGGGTCTGGAGCGGGCTCTTCTGCCACGCCTGGATCCCGGCGACGCGCCGCTCGAAGGATTCCTGCGCGAGGAGCGCGACGATGTCTTCGACGCGTTTCGCCGACGCCTCCGGCGTCTTTGCGAGCCGCCGGAACTGTTCAAGCGTCATGCCGCCGATCTGCTCCATGGGCCCGGCAAGGTGCGTCGCCCCCGCGCCACGCGCCGACACGACGTCGTCAAGCTTCGGACGCGACCCCTCGGCGGCCTTCCGGAGCTCGGCCGTCTTCGCGCTCACCTTCACGACGGACGGCTCGGGCATCTTCCTCTCTTCCGTACCACTCACGACTGGCTGAGAGGCTGAGAGGCTGAGAGGCTGAGAGCCGGAGACGGAATTTGGAATTTGGAATTTGGTCGCGTTTAACGCGATGGAATTTGGAATTTTTCCCGGCTTGACCTCCTGCCCGCTTCCCGCTTCCCGCTTCCCGCTCACCTCCGGCGCCGCTGGCACGAGATCCCCGAACGCCGCCTTCTCGCGCGCCTGGTCCTTTGCGATGACGGGGGGTTCGATCGGCGAGGTCAATCCTCGCGCGGCGATCCGCAATCGCTGGAAGGCCTGCTTCCCGACTTCCTCGGTCCGCTTCTTCGTGGCGACCTTGTCCTCATACCACTTCTGGCGTTCCTCGGCTTCGCGCCGCTTCCGCTCTTCGATTTTTCGTTCCTGTTCGAGAATCTGCGCGTCGAGTTTTGTTTTCTCCTCAACGGCGATCTTGTCGCGGAATTCCGCATACCCTTTCTCGACGTCGTCCGTGAGGCGCTCCGCGGCCTTCCGCTCGAGCCCGAGCCCGCCGACCTTCACGTCGCGCATGAGCTTCATGAAGAATTCGTTCCGCGAGCGGACGTCGCGGAGCCGGGTCGACACCATGTTCGTGAGCCGGCGCTGGAGGTACGGGTCGTCGGGACGCCACGAGAGCCGTTCCATGACCGCGCGGATCGCGGTCGCGAGCGCCGTTGCGTTGTCCTTCTCGACCTCGGGCATGCGCGCGACGATCTCGCGGATCTCCTTCTCCTCTTCGGTCTCGGCCGCGGGCGTTGATGCGGATGCCGCCTCCGCCGACGGCGGATGCATCGACCGGTTCACCCATGCGGCGTACTCCTCTTCGGTCATGAGCGTTGCGCGCCCGGCGATATCGTCCATGGCCGCGATCGCAAGTTTCGCCGCCTCTGCCTTCGCGCCGACGCCGCCGACGTCAGCTCCGCGCGTGAGCTGTTCCTCGGCCTGACGGTCGGACCGGACGCCTTTCAGCCGGGTCATGAACACCTCGCGGATCCGCTCCTGCGTTTGTCCCATGAGCGGAATTCCCGCCATGAGCGCAATCTCATGCGCGGCGCCGCCGAACGTAAGCGGTTTCGTGTAGACGTGGTAGTACGGTTTCGGCGGGATCGCGATCTTCGCCTCGCGCGCCGCCTCTTCGGCGGACGGCCGGAGGTCCGTGCCGAACGGGACGAACCGGTCCGCAAGGAGTTCGCCGATGAGCCGATCTTTCTCGGACGCGTTCAAATTCGGAAATTCCGCCCGAAGCGCCGTGACGTACTGGTTGAGGTTGATGAGCCCGCCAAGGATCGCATGGTCCATCTCGTTCAAAAACGTCAGGTCATCCTCCGTGAGCGCGAATTCATGCATGACCTCCTCCCCCGATTTCCGGTACGGCTCGGATTCAAGAAAAAGGATCTGCGCATCGGAGAGGTCGGGCAGGATGAGATCGTTCTCGGGCGTCGTTGTGTCGGGTTCGGGCTGAGGGCTGAGGGCTGAGGGCTGAGGGCCAGAAACAGAATCTCTCTGGCCCTTAGCTCTAAGCTCTAAGCTCTTAGCCATCCCATCACTCGTTGACTTGTTGACTTGTTGACTTGTTGACTCAACCGTCGGATTCGCCGACCCCGGCGGCACGATTGCTGTCGGTTGAGGAACCGAGCTCTTGCTCACGACTCCCGACTCACGACTCACGACTTCCCCAGCAGGAACAACCGCCCCGACGTTCATCGGGGCGTTCGTGTTCGGCGTGATTGACCCTCCGTCGTCCATACCGTTCAAAGAAACTGATTACGTCTGGCCCGTATTCCCTCCGCCTCCGGCCGTCGGAGATCCGTCATTTCCCACGACCGGCGGAGCGTTCGGTCTTGGCTGGGGCGGCCGCTGACCCGGACGCGGAGGCTCGATCCCGGCCGCCGCGCGCCGTTCCGCCTCCGTCTGGCCGATGCTCCCAATCGTTTCCGCGATGCTCGCTCTCCGCGTCCTTCGCTCCTTCGCGCCGGACGGCGTGGCCGCGGCCGCCGCTTTTCCGGCGGTGCCCGCCGCGGCCGTGGCCGCGGCGGCAACCGTTGTTGCCGCACCAGCCGCTATTCCGGAAGCGGCTCCGAGCGCGCGACGGAGGGCTGCCTTCGTTTGGCTCGACGCGTACGAGGAATAGTTTCTCAGCGTTTCGTCTTTCGCCAACTCCTCCCGCTTCAACAGCGCCTGCGCTTTCTCCATGGGGATTGCCTCTCCAAGCTTGGCGTCCTGCAACTTCTTTTCAAGATCCGCCTCAATCTTCTGCCGATCGGCGTCCGTCGTCGCGCTCGCATGCTGGCGCGCCGCATCGGTCACGAGCTCCTTATAAACCTCCCTGCTCGCCTCGCGCTGCGCGGCCGGCATGTTCCGCTTTGCGAAACTCCGGTCGATATCCCGGTCGACTTGCGCCCCTTCCTGGTCGATCGACCGCGCCATGTCGCCGAAATTCCGGAGCGGCGTCCGGTCTCCCGTTTCCCGCGCATGGGTCTCGGCCGCCCGCGCGGCTTCTCCGAGTTTCGACACGTCCACGTTCTGGACGAACGTGGCGCGCGTCTCGTTGAGCGCGTTCGCATTCTGCGTGAGCGCCACGCCGTCAATGCCGTTATAGACTTCGAATTGGGCCGGCGGACCGGACTGGATGTGCTGGACGTCGGCGGCGAACTCCTGACGTGCCGCCTCGTTCGCGAACACGCCGTTCGGCTCCACGTCGTAGACCTCGCTCGCGTTCGCGCCTCTCGCGAGCATCCCGCGCCGTGCTTCCGCAAGCGCGCTCTCCGCGGCGACGTATCCGGCCATGTCCTGCCCATTCTCGTTCAGCCGTCGCGACGCCGTCATCGCCTCCCGGCGCGCGGCGATCACCTCGCGCCCCGCGCGGATCTCCGACTCAACCCGGTTCCTCCCCGGCGCAGGCACCTGCGCCGCCGCGCCCGTGTACGCTTCCGATCTCACGTAGTCATATCCCCCTCCCTTCGTCCTCACGATGCGCCCGCCATCAAGGCCCTCCTTTTTCAAACTCTCAGGATTATTGAGGAGCGCTCTCACGCCGGCGACGCCTGCCGCCGTGCCCGCGAGCGCCGCCACGCGCGATTCAAGCGCTTTCGAAGCCATCCCTTTCGGCTCAACGAGCTTTTTGTACCACACGCTCTCCTTATTCCATTCACCTTTTTCATCGTCCCAGATGTCCGTCCCCTTGAGAACGCCGTCGGCAACGCCCGCGTTCGCGAACGAGGCGGCGGTAAACGTCTTCGTGATGTCGATCTCCGGGGTTTTCTCGGCGATCTTCTGCGCCGTATCCGTGAGATTTGATTCGTTCGAATCAGGCCGATACCACGACATGTTGTCCTTCCGCTTGTCCGCGACGAATTTGAGCGTATCCTCGTCCCCTTCGCGCCGCGCCGTATCCTCGAGCGTCGCGAGATGCCCGCGGATATAGTCGTTTGATTTCTGGTCACGATACGCCGCAATCGCGTTTTCGTCCTTAAGGCCTTGGCCTTTCGCTTCCGCTTCGAACCGCTTGCCGAGTTCCATGCCGCCCTCGAACGTCACCGCGCTCTTCGCGAGCGCAAGCTCGGCCGCGCGCGCGCCCGCCGGATCGCGGAACGACCGGGTCGCAATTTTTTCGTACTGCGTGAGCTTGTCCGCCGCCGAGAGCCCAACCATTGACTTCGTGAGAACCTCCCCGCGCTTCTTCCGCTCTTCCGCGCGCCGACCGGCAAGTTTCGCGCCTTGCGCGGCAAGCGCCGGCGCGCCGAGCGCGAGTCCGGCCCTCTGGATCCCACGCCCGATCCCTCCGGAAACGTCGAGCCGCCGATTGAGGAAGCGCGCACCCACGCCTCCGACGGCGGCAACCCCGGCCCCCGCGGCCAGCGGCGCGCCGTACGCCGCGAGCTTCGCGCCTTTCGTCCCCACGGTCTTCACCTTCCCCATGAGTCCGGTCACCGTGGGCCCGAGCGTGCCGCTCATGCCGATCGCCGTGTCCACGCCCATCATGAGCATGATAACCGCGATGAAAAACGTCGCGAGGTCCTCGATGTTCCCGATCGCGTTCGCGAACCCGCTCGTCGAGATGGCCGCCGCCGCCTCGTTCGCCCCCGCGAGATTCGTCGGCGTGAACGTCCCGAAGCCGCCGCCCTGAATCGTTGCGAGCGTGAGCCAGATGAAGAACGCCATGACCGGGCCGCCGGCGACGAGCGCGCCGAGCTTATCCCAATACCCGCTCGTGAGCGACGTGACCTTTCTCCTGATGACATCCGGGACGGCCGTCAAAAAAAGCGCGAGCGGACTCAGGATGAGCGCGATCCAAAGCCCCACAATGCGCGCGACGAGGTAGATGAGCATGATGAGGAGGAGCACGACGGCAATCCCGCAGAAGAAGACGGCGAGCATCTGCGCGACGACGATCTGGATGAGAAGCGGATCGCCCACCGTGGACGCGTCCACGGTCGCCTTCGGCGCGATCTTGACCTGGTCAATCGAGAGCATCTTGTCGAGCTTCAGCGCCTGCGTGAAGTTCCCGCCGCCGCCGCGCGGAACGCGTTCACGAACGTGAGCATGACGACCTGCGAAAAATCGATGAGGAGCCCGATGAGCTGTTTCGAAAAATTCACGAGCACGGCCATGAGGAGGAGCTTCCCGAGCACGCCTTTATAGTGGAGGTTTTGGTACCCGATGATCGTCCCGAACGCGATCGCGAGGAGGACGACGATCACGAACATGTTCGTGACGTCGCGGACGAGCGGCCAGCCGGCGACGACGGGCGCCGCGTCAATGAAATGGTTGTACTGCGCAACGGCGATGACGGCGTCGACGACGAGGATGATGAGCTTCCCGATGAAGTTGATGAGCACCTGAAGAAACTGCCCGAAGATGACGAAGAGCGTGGAGATAAGCCGCTGCGTCATGCTCTGCGCGGAAACGAATCCGAGCGGGAATGAACACCCGATGGTCGCGAACGCCAAAACGGCGACCCGCCAACGCCGTTCGGCGTTCCGTTCGCGGATCATTTCATCAACAACCGCCGGAGGAGTCCTTGGCTCCATTGCCTTTAAGGATACCACACCGGGGGGTCAGGAACGAGCCAAGAGCCATCAGCCAAGAGCAGCTGAAGAAGATCGGCTCCCATCGGGGTAAAAAACCGTCGTTTTGTCATTCAGAGGGAGCCCCGCCGCGGGGCGACCGTGGGAATCCCTTTCCCAGACGCGGACGTCGTCCGGGTATGGATGTCCGCACCAAACAAAAAATACCCTTATGTCATTCCGAATCCCTGAGGAGTCCGACGACGACGGGTGAGGAATCGAAAAGGAATTCAGAATAGAAGGACCGGATTTCCTTTTTCGATTCCTCACCCCGTCCGCCGCGACGGCGGGCAGGGTTCGGAATGACATAACGTATGTTTACGCGGACATGGACGTCCATCTGCACGATGATCGTCATCGGTTAGAAAGGGATTCCCACGGTCGCCCCGCAGCGGGGCTCCCTCTGAATGACAAAGCGGTCGATTTTGCCGCGGCAGAAGCCGATCGACTTCAGTGACTTGTGACTTCCCCTGATGATCTTCCCAATCCTCACAATCTCCGCTACACTCATTCCCATCATGGGATCACCAATTAAAGTCGACCTCCTGGGCGGAGAAGCCGAACGGCACGCCCGACGGACAACCGCGATCATCGCGGTTGCGTTCGCTGTGGCCGTGGGGCTTCTTGCGGCCGTGGGCGCGGGCGCGTCGTACCGCGCGGTCCAGCACGGCACGAGCGTCCTCGACGAAGTCGGCAATCTCCCCATCATCTCCGAAATCCGCCGGCTCGCGTGGGGCGACAGCACCGACGCCCTCAAAACGCCGGACAACCGGATGACATTCCTCCTCCTCGGCGTGGGCGGCGCGGGGCACGACGGCCCGGAGCTCACGGACACCATCCTCCTCGCGACGATCGACATGAGCACGAAGCGGATCGGCCTTCTCTCGATCCCCCGCGACCTCGCGTACCCGCTCGGCGGCGGAAAATTCGTGAAGATCAACTCCGTCAATTCATACGCGGAACAGGCGCACCCCGGAAGCGGCGCTCGCGAAACGGCGAACGCGCTCTCCGACCTCTTCGGCGTCCGGATCGACCACGTCGTGAAGGTCGACTTCAAGGCGTTCCAGGAACTCGTCGACGCCGTGGGCGGCGTTGACGTGACCGTGGCGCGCTCGTTCGTGGACCGCGAATACCCCACGGACGACTTCAAGTACCAGACCGTCTCGTTCGACGCCGGACCCCAGCACATGGACGGCACGACGGCGCTCGAATTCGTCCGCTCGCGCCACGGGTCGGACGGCGAAGGGAGCGACTTCGCGCGCGCGGCCCGCCAGCAGCTCGTCATCCTCGCGCTCAAGGAAAAACTCCTCTCAAAAGGCACGCTCGCGAACCCGTCGAAGCTCCTCAAACTCTACGAAGCGCTCGCGTCAAACATCCAAACGGACCTCACGGCGTGGGACGCGATGAAGCTCGCGCCGCTCGCGGGCAGTTTCTCGGCCGATCACATCACGACGCACGTCCTCACGAACGACGCAAAAACCGGCGAGCTCGTAAGCGACACGGTGAACGGCTCGTACCTCCTCTTCCCGCGCGACCAGGACTGGTCCACGATCCGCGCGATTGCCGCGAACCCGTTCGAGACGCCGGAGGAGCGCACGGCGACCGAACAGCAGAAGAAAACGCCGGCGAGCATCGAAGTCCGGAACGGCACGACGATCCCAGGGTTCGCCTCGCGCCTCGCCGACGCGCTGAAGGCGCACGGATACGCCGTCGACACGATCGGAAACGCGACCGGTCGCGGATATGAAAAAACGGTCATCTACGATCTCACGAACGGGAAGCGGAACGATGACCTCGCCACGCTGAAGAATCTCCTCAACGCGAACGTCGCGACGTCCCTCCCCGACTGGCTCTCCCCCACCGGAACCCCATCCGGCGAATCGAAGCCGGCGGATCCGGACCACACGGACTTCCTCGTGATTTTGGGAACTTCCAGCTCCAAACTCCAATAAGAGCGAGTTAAAAACAATCAAGCAATCTAACAATCAAACAATCCAAGCGGCAAAACGTATTGTTAAATTGTTTGATTCTTACTCTCCAACTTCTAACGCAACGGATATGCTCACATCCGTATGCCGACCACGTACGTCCGCCTGACGGACGAAGACCGAGAAGAGATCAGTCGAGGCCTGTTCGCCGATGAGTCCTACACGGACATCGCCAGACGTCTAGAACGGCCGGTGAGCACGATATCCCGTACCGTCGAGTCAAATGGAGGTCGCGAGGCATACCGAGCCCAGAGCGCCGCGAGACGGGCGCGGCGAAACGCTTCGTCCCGCCACCGTGGTCGCTACAGGCTCGATGAGCGTCCGATGCTTCGGGAGTACGTCATCCGCCATCTCACGGATCGCTGGTCGCCCGATCAAATCGCCAGAACGCTTCGCATGGAATATCCTGAGGACGAGGCTATGCGGATATCCCCTGAAGCGATCTACGAATACATCTACGTCCTCCCGAGAGGCGAGCTCAAACGGACGCTTGTGAAAGGACTGAGGCAGGAACGGAAGTATCGGCGCAAACGAAAGACGCCCGTTCAGAAAGAACAGGAATCTCGTGGAAAAATCGCTGATATGCTCTCCATCGAGGAACGGCCGAAAGAAGTCGCGGACCGCATCATCCCGGGCCACTGGGAAGGAGACCTCATCATCGGCAAGTACAGACGATCAGCCATCGGTACGCTCGTGGAACGCACGACCCGCTACACGATCATCGTTCCCCTCGCGGCAAAGGATGCGGAGACCGTTAGAAAGACATACGCAAAAGAGATTCAGACGTTGCCGGATGAACTCAAAAAGACGCTCACGTACGATCAGGGCAAGGAGATGAGCGAGCATGCAAAATTCACGCTCTCGACCGGCATGAAGGTCTACTTCGCCCATCCTGGAAGTCCGTGGGAGCGTGGAACGAATGAAAATACGAACGGATTGATTCGCCAGTACTTCCCAAAGGGCACCGACTTCCGTGTCATCCCGGCATCGGAGATCAAGCGCGTCCAACATTCGCTAAACGGACGACCGAGGAAGTCTCTGGGCTACTGGACTCCACGAGAAAGATTTAACGAACTCGTTGCGTTAAAAGTTGGAAACTAAGTTGTTAAATTGCTACTGTCCGATGGCCACATCTCACCACGAACGCTCCTCCCTGCCCGCGATCGCCATCGTCGGACGGGCGAACGTTGGCAAATCGTCGCTCTGGAATAAGATCATCGAGCAGAAGCGCGCGATCATTTCCGCGGAGCCGCACACGACGCGCGACCGGAACATCGCCGAGGCCTCGTGGCGCGGCGAAAAATTCGAGGTCATCGATACCGGAGGCATCGACACGGAAAACGACGAGATCGGAGAAGGCATCCAGCGCCAGGCCAAACGCGCGATCGCCGAGGCGGACGTCATCTTCTTCCTCGTCGACGCGAAGACGGGCGTACTCCCGGAAGACCGCGCCATCGCGAAGATCCTCCGCCCGGCGAGCGGCCGCGTCATCGTCCTCGTGAACAAAGTCGACGGCCCCCGTGATTTCGCCGCGGCCGCCGAGAGCGGCAGCGAAGCGCTCGGCTTCGGGACGGCGCTCAATATTTCTGCCGTCTCCGGCTCCGGCGTGGGGGATGCGTTGGATCGGGCGTATAAGATCATCGGGCGTCGGGAGTCGGGCGTCGTGGAGCCTGTCCCGAGAGCATCCGAGGGATCGGTTCGGCCGACGCCCGACGCAACGACGCCCGACGCAACGAATCCCCTCCGCGTTGTCCTGATCGGCCGCCCCAACGTCGGCAAATCCTCCCTCGTGAACGCGATCCTGGGCGAAGAACGCGTCATCGTCTCCGCCATTCCGCACACGACGCGTGAGCCGCAGGACACGGCATTGACGATGGACGGGCGCGAGATCGTCCTCGTCGATACGGCGGGCATGCGGCGGCGCTCGAACATCAAAGGTGCCATCGAAGAAGAATCGATCGAACGGAACCGCCAGGCGCTTGAGCGCGCGGATGTCGGCGTGCTCGTCCTTGATGCGACCGAGGGCGTTTCGGCGCAGGACAAGCTCCTCGCGGGCTTGATTGCGGAGACGGGCCGCGGATTGATCGTCGTCGTGAACAAGTGGGACCTCATTGAAGCGAAGACGACGAAGAGCGCGCAGGAGGCGGAAGACCTCGTCCGAAGCGATCTCCCCTTCATCGACTGGGCGCCAATCATCTTCACGTCGGCGAAGACGACGCGCCGCGCGAAAGACGTGCTCGAAACGGCGCTCCGCGTTCAGGACGAACGCAAGCGCGAGATTGCGTACAACGCGATCAACAAGCTCCTGAAGTCCGTCATTCGCGAGAAGCGCCCGCTCCAGCGCCTTGGACCGAAGTCGCCGTACATCTACGACATCGCGCAGACGGGCACCGAACCGCCGACGTTCCTCATCACCGTCCACGGCCAGAAGATCTCCCTCGCCACCGCCTGGATGAAATTCCTCGAACGCCGCATCCGCGAAAAGTTCGGCTACGACGGCGCGCCGATCGTCTTGAAAGCCATGATCGTGCCCATGGCGAAGTCGGAGAAGGAGCGAAACGTGCGAGGGCCGGGGATGAGCGAGGCCAGTCACGAGTCACCCCCCTTCGCTAAAGCTTCGGGGGGCAGACGAGTCGCGAGTCACGAGTTGCGCGGCACGAAGCAGGCATCGCGATCAGCATCGACATCGGAACAAAAAAAGAAGTCAAAGAAGACGTGGGCCAAACGAAAAGTTCGGACATCATATAAGACACCACGGACGAGAAGGTAAGCGTGGAGAGGGCCGACTGGACCGGTTGGGCCGACTGGGAATCACCCGAGTCGGCCCAGTCGGCCCTCATCCCCCTCATCCCCTCCTACTCATCCACTCATCTACTCAACCACTCATCCTGCATGAAACTCATCATCGGCCTCGGCAACCCCGGCAAAGAATACGAAGCGACCCGCCACAACGCGGGCTTCATGGCCGTGGACGCGCTCGCGAAAGAGATGGATGCGGGCTGGAAGGCGGACGCAAAACGGAAGGCGATCGTCGCCTCGGCGACCGTCAACGGCGAGAAAGTCGTCCTCGCGAAGCCGCAAACGTTCATGAACCTATCCGGGGACGCCGCGGCGGCGCTTGTATCCTTCTATAAGGTCGATCCGCGGGACATCCTTCTGGTCCATGACGAGATGGATATCGAGCCCGGCCGCATCCAATTCAAAGACGGCGGAAGCGCGGCAGGCCACAACGGCGTGGCCTCCGTCTATGAGCGCCTTGGGACGCAGGACATCCAACGACTCCGCATCGGCATCGGCCGCCCGCCGGTGGGCCAGATGCGAGGCGAGGACTGGGTCTTGAGCGCCTTATCCCCACAAGATGCACCAAAAGCCCTTGACATGACTTCCAGAATGCGAGACTGGATAGAGGGTGGGATTGCGACGGCTTCGGGTAAGTGGAACTAGGACGAAAGAAACAGCCAGATTAGGCTGTTTTTTGAATTCAGATAGGCCGACTGGGCCGACTGGGCCGACTGGGCCGACTGGGCCGACTGGGCCGACTGGGCCGACTGGGCCGAAGATTATTATGCGCTCATATAAAGAACTCATTGTTTGGCAGACCGGTCGTAATCTGACAAAAGCCGTTTACCTGCTAACGAAACGATTTCCATCGTGTGAGCTGTATTCATTCACCTCGCAGATGCGGCGATCTGCGTTATCAATCCCCTCAAATATCGCTGAGGGATATTACCGAAATAGTCAAAAAGATTATTTGCACTTTTGCTTTATTGCGCTTGGTTCAGCAGCAGAACTTGAAACCCAAATCATCATCGCAAAAGACCTTCTTCTCACAGAATTATGCCACTTCAAAGATTCTGAAGATCTCCTGGATCGTACCCTCCGACTTCTCAATGGCCTCATTCACTCAATGAAACCCTCAAAATAAACCCAATCGGCCCAACCGGCCCAGTCGGCCCCACTCTCACCAAACCGCCAAACTGTCTAATTGTCTTTACGACTCACATCTATCCATTCCCTAACAAAAAACGCCCTCGATACTGCCCACGCTAGACCTGTTATACCCGGGCTGGAGGGGCTTTCCCGGTTGGAGGCTTGGCGTAGACAGTACAGAGGACGCTTTCGGTGACCCGCAGTTCTTACCAAAAGCAGGCCACAGGCGTCAAGAGGGATCAGAAAGAGGTTTAGATGGATAGATTGTTAGATGGTTCGTCGGAGAGAAATCAAAGAAAATAATTCCAACCCTAACCATCTAACGATCTAACCATCCTTACTATCCCCCTATGTCTTCCTGGACCCCTCACCGCCTCGCCGCTTATACCATCGTCCGCGCTGATGACTTTGGGAGTCGGACGCTCACTCGGATCTTTGAGCGATACGACGATCTTGAGGCCTTCCTTCATAATCGATCGCGATGGACGGAGATCGAACTCACGGAACATCAAACCGACTCGCTCACGAGATCGATGTCGATGCCCGTTGATGAGGACCTCGCGCTAATGGAGAAGATTGGCATCGACTTTTTGCTCCCGTCGGATGACGCGTTTCCTGCGCGGCTGAAGACGATCCCTGCCCCACCTGCCGCACTCTTCGTCCGCGGCGCGCCGATCGACGATCAACTCGCCATCGCAATCGTCGGAACGCGGAAGATGACGGCGTACGGCGAGCGGACGGCGGCGTTTTTCGCGTCAGAACTCGCGGGCATCGGCGCGACGATCGTTTCGGGCCTCGCGCTCGGGCTGGACGGCGTCGCGCACCGCGCGTGCCTTGATGCGGGCGGGAAGACGATCGCCGTGCTCCCCGGCGGCGTGGATGATCGCGCGATCGTGCCGCAGAGCCACCTGCCGATGGCGAAACGGATCCTCGCGACATCGGGGACGATCTGCTCCGAACATGCGCCGGGAGTTGATGCGCATCCCTACGACTACCTCCACCGAAACCGCCTCATCGCCGGGCTCGCGGACGCGGTCCTCGTCATCGAGGGCGATCGGGACTCGGGCGCGCTCGTAACCGCGCGGCATGCGCTGGACCAGGGGAAGGAGGTCCTCGCCGTCCCCGGCCCGATCTGGTCGAACGCCTCGCGCGGGACGAACGCGCTCATCAAGGACGGCGCCACGCTCTGTTCGTCGATCGACGACGTCCTCGCCGCCCTCCGCCTCGGCGATCCGGACCGCGCCAAAGAAGCCGCGCAAACGAGAGAAATCCTCCCTGCATCCCCCGAAGAAACGGAGATCCTCGCCCTCTTGGACGCTCCCTCCCAGCTCGACGACCTCGTCCGCCGCTCCGGCAAGACGGTCGGCGCCGTAAGCGGCATCGTGAGCATCCTCGAGATGAAAGGGCGCGTCATCGCCGTGGGACCGCGCACGTATGCGAAGATTTAGGATGGAGGGGGCGAGGGCCGACTGGGCCGACTGGGATAATCCCGGTCGGCCCAGTCGGCCCTCGCCCCCTCGGGAAATTCAACCTTAGATTGTGCCACCCCTCATCCTGAGGCCTCTGCCAGGACTTCCTTCGGGGTCTTGTAGCCGAGGACCTTCCTCGGGGTTGAGTTGATCTTCTCTTGGATCGCATAGAGGTCACGTTGGGTGATACGACTCATATCCGTATCTCTCGGGAGGTACCGTCGGATGATCCGGTTCGCGTTCTCGACCCCTCCTTTCTGGTATGATGCATACGGATCACAGAAGTAGGTCTTGAGATCAAACCGGTCTCTCACCTTCCCGTGATTCGCCCCTTCGCTCCCATTGTCGAAGGTGATCGTTTTAAAGAGCGGCTGAGGCAGGGATTCGATGCTGCGCGCGAGAGCGCGTTCCGTCTCTTCCGCGGATCCGTCCGAAAGGCGATGTATGGCCACATACCTCGCCTTTCTCTCATATTGGACGGAGATCCTCGTCCGTTGCTTTTTAAAGACCACGCTATCTGATTCCCAATGTCCAAGCTCGTTCCGTTCCTCGATTCCTTCCGGCCTCTCATGGATCGAAATACGCTCTGGAATATGGATTTTTCGTTTCTTCCGTCCATGCCGCTCCTGTCGTTTCGGTCTTCCTGAGCAGAGAAACCCATGGAGTCCCAAGTACCGTCCTTCGCCGATCTGGAGCCACTGGTAGATGGCTTCGTGCGAAATCATTTTTCCTTGAAGGTGCGGGGGCGGGTCGTATCGCAGGCGTCCGGCAATGACATCGGGGCTCTGCCGTCGTTTCAGCTCGGAGACGACGTGTTCCCGAAGCTCGTCGTCGATATCGAGTTTTCGCCTTCGTTTTCTCCGCTTCTCTTTCATCCGATCCGCGAGGGTTTGGGCGAAGACGGCCGAATACGTTCCATCGGGCATCGAGCGTTCCTTGATCTCGTATTGGATGACCCGATGGCTCCGTTTGAGGTCACGGGCGATCCTGCGGCCGGAGAGGTGGGCCTTCAACCGGAACTCAATCTGAGATCGATCAAGGCATGTTAAAGGACGTCCTTGCATACGGGAGCAGTGTATGCAGATCGGGAGTCCTCCGCCCTGCCCCGGCACAATGAGGATAGAATGCGGGCTCCCCTCCCTCACATTGACGCTTTCCCTTGCCTATGATAAAAGTTCTCTTTGCACACGTTCGGTGCTCAATATTCGACGGAACCCGCATTGACCGTGTATCCTCTGTGCACTGAATGATATCCCTTAGCGAATACGAAATCATTTGCCGATAAACGTCCAAACGGCATGAGACGTCGGACCGACTGGGCCGACTGGGCCGACTGTGTAAGAGAAGGACGAGTCGGCCCAGTCGGCCCTCACCCCCCTCACCATCCTCCCCATGAAACTCGTCATTGTCGAATCCCCCACAAAAGCGAAGACGATCGGCAAATACCTCGGCAAGGGGTATGAGGTGCTCGCGAGCTTCGGCCACGTGCGCGACCTCCCGAAATCGAAACTCGGCGTGAACGTCGAGAAGCATTTCGAGCCGACGTACACGATCCCGGTGAAGAGCCGGCCGAAGGTGAAGGAATTGAAGGAAGCCGCGAAGCGCGCCGAGCGCATCCTGTTCGCGACTGACGAAGACCGCGAAGGCGAAGCGATCAGCTGGCACCTCGCGCAGATCCTTGATGCGGATCCGCGGAAGATCGCGCGCATCACGTTCCACGAAATCACGAAGGACGCCATTGAACACGCCCTCGAGCATCCGCGCGAGCTCGACACCCACCTCGTCGACGCCCAGCAGGCGCGCCGCATTCTGGACCGCCTCGTCGGCTACGAGCTCTCCCCCATGCTCTGGCGGAACGTCCGCCGGGGCCTTTCGGCGGGCCGCGTCCAATCCGCGGCGCTCCGCCTGATCGTCGAGCGCGAACGCGAGATCAAGGCGTTCGTCCCCGCGGAGTACTGGACAATCGAAGGGACGTTCGCGAAAGACGGCGCGAAGGAACGCGTTGAAGCGAAACTCCACGCGCTGGACGGAAAGACGCTTGAGAAGCTCGGCATCCCCTCGAAAGACGACGCGGACAAGATCCTTGCCGAACTTGAAGGCGCCTCGTGGCGCGTCGCGTCCGTCACGGAGAAGGAGCGGACGTCCGAACCGCCGGCGCCGTTCACGACCTCCACGCTCCAGCAGGCGGCGAACAACCGCCTCGGATTCACGTCGAAACAGACGATGACGCTCGCGCAGAAGCTCTACGAAGGCATCGAGATCGGCACCGAGGGCCAGGTCGGCCTGATCACGTATATGCGTACGGACTCGCAGAACCTGTCCGAAAAATTCCTGAAGGACGCGAACGCGGTCATCACGAAGATGTTCGGCGAGGAATTCGCCGCGGACAAACCGCGCCAGTACAAGACGAAATCGAAAGGCGCACAGGAAGCGCACGAAGCCGTCCGCCCGACCGAGGCGTCGCGGACGCCCGAGGACGTCGCGTCGTACCTTGACGCCAATCTTCTGAAACTCTACCGCCTCATCTGGGAACGCGCCGTGGCCACGCAGATGGAAACCGCGCGCCTCCTCCAGACCTCCGTAGACATCGCCGGCGGGCGCGCCACGTTCCGCGCGACGGGCCAGCGCATCCTCTTTGATGGATATTTGAAACTCACGCCGGACCGCGATTCAAAGGAGAAGCCGCTCCCGGCGCTCAAAGAGGACGAAAAACTGACGCCGGAAGAAATCAAAGGCGTCCAGCACTTCACGGAACCGCCGGCACGCTTTTCGGACGCCACGCTCGTGAAAGCGCTTGAAGAAGACGGCATCGGACGCCCGTCCACGTATGCCACGATCATCTCCACGCTCATCGACCGGAAGTACGTCGAACGCGACGACCGGAAACGCCTTGGGCCCACGGACGTTGCCGGCGAGGTGAACGACCTCCTCGTGAAGCACTTTCCCGACGTCGTCGACCTCGAGTTCACGGCGCGTCTCGAATCCTCGCTCGACAAAATCGCCGAGGGCGAAATGGAATGGCAGCCGCTCCTCGAAGCGTTCTACGGGCCGTTCCACCGGAACCTCGTGGCCCAGGAAGGCGAAATCGCGAAATCCTCGGTGGATGACGCGAGCGGAGAGGTCTGTGAGAAGTGCGGGAAGCCAATGACGCTGAAGCGCGGACGGTTCGGAAAATTCCTCGCGTGCACCGGCTACCCCGAATGCAAAAACACGAAGCCGTTCGACAAGGAGCCGGCCCCGCCGCCGGAGCCGACGGACGAGGTCTGCGAAGCGTGCGGTGCGCCGATGGTGAAGAAAGTCGGCCGGTTCGGCCCGTTCCTCTCGTGCTCGCGCTACCCCGAATGCAAAACGATCAAGTCGATCGAAAAGAAAGTCGGCGTCATCTGCCCGAAATGCGAAAAAGGCGACATCATCGAGAAGCGGTCGAAGAAAGGGAAGGTCTTCTACTCGTGCAACCGCTATCCCGAGTGCGATCAGGCGTTCTGGGACAGGCCGACGGAAGAGAAGTGCCCCACGTGCGGCTGGCCCCTCCTCGCAAAGCGGACGAAGTACGTGTGCTCGAAGGAAGGGTGCGGATTCACGCAGGAGAGAGAGGAAACGTAAACAATTTAGGTGCGTAAGTGCGTAGGTGCGTAAGTGCGTAGGCCGGATCCGGCCTACGCACTTACGCACCTACGCACTTACGCACCTTCTGTATCAATAGCGGTCCTTCACCGTGCTCACGTCGTGCGGGGCGAACGGGGCGTCGCCGGCGAAGAGCCAGAAGCCCGCGCTGATCGTTCCGAGGATCGCTCCCTTCCCCTTCGGCGGCTCCGCCGTCTCCTGGGTAAACTTCTTGAACGCGTCGTCGATGAATCGGTGCGGCTGCGAAATTCTGAGCGCCCACGTCTTAAAGAAACGGCCGATCATCTGGAACCCTCCGAAGAAGCCGAACGCGCCGACGGCAGTACCGACGATCGCGGTCTTTCCGAGGGTCCGCCCGGTCGTCTTGAGCGCCCGCTTCGCGCTGAACTTGTTCCGCTCCGCATCTTCCAGTTTTTCACGCGCGTCGCGTTCCGCGTCCTGGGCCTCCTGCTCGGCCTGCCGCTGCTCGGCCTCTTTCTGCACCTCGACGCTGTGCGATTCCTCGTGCTTCGCTTCCGCCATGGCGAGCCCGGTGAGAAAGGCCGCGGGCACAATGACATCAGCCGCGCGCTCGGCGACGCGCTCCTTGAGGACTCTCATTTTTCCCCTGCGTTCCTTTACGCGCACCTTGATCTCATCAAGCGCTTCCCCGCACGTCTCAAGCTCCTCCTTCGTGGTTTCAAGCTTCGCATTCAACTCCGAAACTTCTTTCTGAAGCGCCTCCGGCTCCGGAGCCTCGACCGCCGGCGATGGCGGGGCATCGGCATCGACTGCCGGAGCCGCAGTGGAATCCGGCGACGGTGCCGCGGACGCGACCGCCTTCGCAGATTCGAGCTGCTTCAGCTTCTCGGCGCGCGCGGTGAGGATCTCATTGTTCTTCCGTCCCAGATCTTCCTGCTCCGCCTTCAAGCGCTTGGCGATGGCCCGATCCTCTCGTTCGTCCTTCTCGAGACCTTGGAGCTCCTGCTGCGCGCGCTCGTGCTCCACGGCCGCGCGATGGCGTTGTTCCCGAACCTCGAGGTGTTCGATACGCGCGTTGAGTAAATCCAGCTCCTTTAGCTCCCTCGCCGTCAGCTCGCGTTGTTCCGCCTCCTTCGTCAGTTTCGCGACCTGTTTCTTCCATTCTTTTTTCTGATCCTTGAACGGAAGGACGCTTTCGCCCAATTCCTCCGCGGTTGGAATCCGCTCGACTGCCGGCTCGCGATCCTCGTCACGCGAAGACGCGTGGTCCGGAGTCAACCGTCCCGCCGTCGCGTCGGCGGGTGCCGGCGGGGCGTCGGGCTTCGGCTCGTCTCCCTCCGCTTTCGCTGCGGGCGGGACGTCCATTCTGCGTGCAGGTTCGGCGCACATACTGTCTAAGATGGTATCACGGATGCCCGAATTTGTTGATCTTTTCCGCAGAACCTTGCATCTTTTCCCCAAAGTCCTTAGATTAGGAACAGCGCCGGTATGGCAACGATCGACGACCTCGTCTCACTCATCAAAGCGAATGATCCGACCGCGAATGCGGACCGGATCCGTGAGGCGTACGCGTTCGCCGCCGAGGCGCACGACGGGCAGTTCCGCGCGTCCGGGGATCCGTACGTCACGCACTGCCTGGCAACGGCGATGAAGCTTGCGGAGATGCGGCTCCCGCAGTCGATCGTGATCGCCGGGCTCCTCCACGACGTGCCGGAAGACACGGCGCGGACGATCGACGACGTCCGCGCGGCGTTCGGCGATGACGTCGCGAAGATGGTCGCCGGCATTACGAAGCTCGGCCGGCTCCGCTACCGCGGGATCGAGCGGTACGTCGAGAACCTCCGGAAGATGTTCCTCGCCATGGCGGAAGACATCCGCGTCGTCATCATCAAATTCGCGGACCGGCTCCACAACCTTGAAACGCTCGACGCGATCCCGCCGAAGAAGGCATACCGCGTCGCGCTCGAATCGCTCCAGATCTTCGCCCCGATCGCGAACCGGCTCGGCATGGGCGACATGAAAGGCCAGCTCGAAGACGCGAGCTTCCCGCGCGTGTACCCGAACGAGTACGCATGGACCCTCGACCTTGCGAAGTCCACGCGCGAAGGGAAGCGCGAGTACCTCGGCGGCGTCATCACGAAGACGCGGAAGCTCCTTGGCGAGGCGAGCATCAGCGTCGTCGACGTCCACGGCCGCGCGAAACACCTCTACTCCCTCTACCGGAAGCTCCTCCGCTATGACCGCGACATCTCGCGCATCTACGACCTCATGGCCGTCCGCGTTATCGTCCCGACGCTCGCGGATTGCTACGCCACGCTCGGCGTCATCCACGGGATCTGGACGCCGCTCAAAGGGCGGATCAAGGACTACATCGCCCAGCCGAAGCCGAACGGGTACTCCTCGCTCCACACGACCGTGTTCTGCGACGACGGCGAAGTCGTCGAGTTCCAGATTCGGACGCCGGAGCTCCACCGCCTCGCCGAATACGGAATCGCGGCGCACTGGCAGTACGACGAGACGAAAGGCCGCACGAGCCACGTGAAGCGCGCGGAGGAGTCGGAATGGATCCGGCAGATCAACGACCTCCACGCCGAGATCGCGGACACGAAGGAGTACATGAAGCTCCTCGAGGAGATGAAGATCGACGTGTTCCGGAACCGCATCTTCGTCTTCACGCCCAAAGGCGACGTCCTCGAATTGCCGGAGGACTCGACGCCCGTGGATTTCGCGTACGCGATCCACACGGACATCGGGAATACGTGTACGGCCGCGAAGGTCAACGACAAAATCGAAGCGCTTGATTCCACGCTGAAGAGCGGCGACGTCGTGGAGATCGTCGTGGACCGTTCGCGCAAAGGCCCGAATCCTGACTGGGAGAAGTCCGTCAAAACCCGCTACGCCCGCTCGAAGATCCGGCAGTACGCGCAGTCGACGATTAAGGATTGGATCAAGGGGTTTATTCCGGGAACGAAATAAATGGGGTTTGGCGTTTGGTATTTGGGTTTTGGTAAACAAAATACCAAACGCCAAAACCCAAACGCCAAACCCCCGCGTTTACGATTTTGACGCCATCCTGCCCACGAGCCCCTCCAAATCTTCATCGTTCTCAAACCTGATCCTGATCTCTCCCCCGCCGCCGGTGGATCGTTTGATTTCGGCGCGGTGGCCGAGGGATTCGCGGAGGCGGCGTTCGACGTCGAGGATGTTCGGGTCCGATGATGATTGGCGCGGGGCGCGCGGCGTGTAGACGCGGCGTTCCGTTTCGCGGACCGTGAAATTGCCGGCGAGCATGGCGCGGAACAGGTCCATCCGTTCCCCGTCCGTGGGGAGCGACACGAGCGTCCGCGCATTCGAGGCGCTGATCTTCCGCTCAATGAGCGCCTGCTGGATCTCCTCCGGGAGCTGGAGGAGGCGGACGGTATTTCCGACCTGCGGACGGCTCTTCCCGACTTTCACGCCGACCTCGTCCTGCGTGAGGCTGAATTCGTCCATGAGCCGCTTATACGCGATCGCTTCTTCGATGGGGTTCAGGTCGTGCCGCTGGACGTTCTCGATGATCGCGATCTCAAGCTTGTCCTGCTCCGTGGCCGACCGGATGATCGCCGGAACTTTCTCGAGCCCCGCGATCTTCCCGGCGCGGAGCCGCCGCTCGCCGGCGATGAGTTCGTACGCGCCGTCCTTGCGTTCGGTCACGATGAGCGGCTCGATGATGCCGCGCGATTTGATGCTCTCAACGAGGTCTTCAAGCGCCGCATGATCGAAGTGGCGCCGTGGCTGGAGCGGATTCGAAATGACCTTCTCAATCGGAAGCTCGCGATACGGCCCCATGGCCGCCGCGGCGGCCTTCGCTTCGCGGAGCTCGTCAAGGAGACGATCCGTCTGGCTCTCCCCCGCGGTCGCGCCCGCCCCGGCGTCCCCCGGGGCCGCGTGTGCGGCGACGTGGCCGTGCGAGACGATCGTGCCGCCGATCTGGCTCCCGTCCCTTTTTTGCGGGATGAGCGCCCCGAGTCCCCGTCCCAGTCCTCCGGGCCGTTTCATACGATTTCCGGCATGCGGTCCCGTTCGGTCTCGATGACCTCCCGCGCAAGGCGTTCATACGCCTTCGCGCCTTTCGAGTTCGGGTCGAACGTCATGATTGAGCGTCCGAACGACGGCGCTTCGGCAAGCCGGACGCTCCGGGGCACGATCGCGCGAAAGATGTTCTTCGGGAAATATTTGTAGAGTTCGCGCAGGACGTCTTCCGAAAGCTTGTTCCGCCCGTCGTACATGGTGAGCACGGCGCCAAGAACGTCGACCTCGGGGCGCAGCCGGTCTTTGACGAGATTGACGGTCTCCAGGAGCTGGCCAAGCCCTTCAAGCGCGTAGTACTCCGCCTGGACCGGGATGAGGATCTCGTCCGCGGCCACGATGCCGTTCAGCGTGATGAGCCCGAGCGTGGGTGGACAGTCAATGAGAATGTAATCGTAGTCGTGGCGGATTTCGAGGAGCGATTCACGGAGCTTGAATTCGCGCTTGTCCATGCCGACGAGTTCGACGTTCAAGCCCGCAAGGTCCGGCGTGGCCGGCGCAATGCGGAGCGTCTTGTGCGAGGTCGGCTGGACGATATCCTTCATCCGCGTGGTCCCGAGGATCGCCTCATAGACGCCCTGCTCAAGCGCCTGAAAATCAACGCCGATCCCCGAGGTCGCGTTCGCCTGCGGGTCGAGGTCCACGATCAGCACGAATTTCCCGGCCTCGGCGAGGTAGGCCCCGAGGTTGATGGCGGTCGTCGTTTTTCCCACGCCCCCCTTCTGGTTTACAATCGAAATGATCCGCCCCATAGGTCGTATAACAGTACGGCATCTTCCCCGCGGAGGCAAGGCGGGCAGGTGGATGAGCCCGTCCCGAGCGCATGCGAGGGATTGACGAATGAGTCAACTTCGTATATGTTGGGCTGGTTTATCGTTTGTGGTTTGTAGTTTATAGTTCTCAGACCGTAGCGCGCCTCACGTCCGAAGCGGCTGGCGAAAGATAAAAATCCACAAACAACAAACCACAAACAACAAACCAGCCCGGGCGAGTGGCGGAACTGGTAGACGCACAGGACTCAAAATCCTGCGATCGAAAGGTCATGAGAGTTCGACTCTCTCCTCGCCCACCAGACAAGAGACAAAGTCTCTTGAAGAAAAATTACAATGGGCGGCGGCTATCGCCGCCCATTGATTTTCCGCATAACCGCGCGCTTCGCGCGCGTGCAGGGTCAGACCGAAAGAATTTTTTGACGGGTTCAATCCGAAAATTTTTAACGCAAATGATTTTTTGACGGGTAAAGGGGTCGTCTCTGTAATTTCCCCTAATGTTTGCGCGTCTTTTATCCAATTGCGCAGGGGTTCAATCCAACCTATCGCCCCCTGCTCCAAATTGCCTATTTTCTCCTCCAACGACTTCTTGTGGGAGAGGAGGCTTGCCTTCTCGGAGCGGTACGCTTCCCGCTCGATATCTTGGTCAAGATATGCCGAAAGAAGGCGTTGGAGCTTTTCAGAAATGCCCTGCATCTCGTCTTTTGCCTCTTGAACCAAGACGCCGGACGATTGGACGGCTTCCCGTTCTTCCTTATCCGTCATCTTGTTTAGTTCCGCCGCCCAGTCGGAAGGCAAAACGTAGTTTTTGAGAATAGCCGTTAGCTGTCTATCAAGCTCCTCCTCTCGTATGGGCGACTCATTGCACTTTATCGTCTTGTCTTTGCGAGTACACCAGTAATAGACGTATTCGTGAACATTCCCGTTTTTCTGCCGCTTGATCTTCTTCGCCGCCGTTACCATCATCCCGCACGTGCCGCACCGGATAAGCCCACACAGAGCTTGCGGATTCTTTGTCGGAATCGTTGGCGGTTTGCTTCGCGCTTTCAATACCGCCTGAACTTTATCAAAAAGCTCTTTTGAGATAATCGGCTCGTGCTTTCCTTCGTGTAGTTCTCCGCCATAGCGGAACAGTCCGATATAAAATGGATTGGAGAGGATATATGAAACTTTATCGCGCTTCATCGGTTTATATCCTCCGTTCTGCCATCGCTTCGTCGCTTTCGTCTTGATACCGTTTTCAAAAAAGAAGTTTGCAATATCATCCAAACATTTATTTCCTTCGGCGTAGAGTTCAAACGCTCGCCTGACGATTTCGGCGAGCCTTTTACAGACCACAACAAGTTTCGTGCGCTGGTCGTTCAAGTAACCTACGGGAGCGAAGCCCGGATATTCTCCGCGCTTCACTTTCTCGTACAGCCCGCGCTTGGTGTTGGAGCTTAAATCAATGCTGTATTGATTGGCGATGCCGAACTCGACGCACATCAGAAGCACGTTGTCGGTCGGATAGTAGTCACGCTCGAACGTGCGGATATGCCGGATGACGGACTGCAAAACCCACTCGATTATTTTTCCGCCGTCCGCCATATTGCGGGCGAGCCGGTCGAGCTTCCAGCAAAGAACGCCCTGCGCCTCGCCCCGCTCAATGCGCGACATCATTTCATCGAAAACGGGGCGACCGGGCGTTTTTGCCGACCGCTTTTCCGTGAACTCTCGGACGATGTTCAATCCCTGCTCTTTCGCCAAAGCCCGCAAAACCGCAAGTTGGTCGTCAATCGACCGGACTTGCTTATCTTCAACGTCGGTTGATTTGCGGGCGTATAGAAAATATTTAGACATTGTAGTAGTATACTTATATATACAAACTGATACTCTATTATATATAAAGCTATATAAGCATGTCAAAAGATCAAATAACAATAGGCAAAACCATTCGGAAATACAGGCAGGAAAGAAAAATGTCTCAAGAAGCACTGGCGCGGACGGCCGATTTATCTCTTCCTACCATAGTCAAGATTGAGTCCGGTGAAACACCTAACCCAAGTATAGATACAGTTAAGAAGATAGCTGCATCATTAGGCGTGAGCGTAGATGAATTATTAAAATGATATAAATCAACATGTATATTAAATCACTCCCTGTAAATTTGTTTGGCGGTATTCTTAATATCACGGTCAATTTTTCTAATGGCCTGAATATTATTAGCGGTGTAAACGGCACAGGTAAAACGCAAGTTCTTCAACAATTAAAAGGCAACACAGGAATTGTGTCTGAGGAAGGAAAAAATTCTGGTGATTTGGCCATCTTTGCGATTAGCCCAAAAAGAAATACGGAAAAACAAGCTATTGATGCTATTTTTCAACAAGTTAAAACGCAGAATAAAACAATTCAAACATTCCTAAATAATGTAAAGGAGTTTCAAATTAAAGATACCGGCTTTGAAATTTATCCATCTTTTGCCGAATTATTCATCCAAGAATACGACCTCCTGATGCAAGATGGATTAACCGGTTATGACAAAGCAATAAGTCTTACAACGGAGAAATTTAATGAGGTGTTGCGACAAGTTTTTCCTGACTATCAAATAGAAGCTAAATGGATTGCAGGTGAAACCGATGCAGGGAAACTTGATCTCAAAGTTAAAAAATATGGGACGAGTCCTATAACAATTGACCACTTGAGCACTGGTGAAAGAGAAGTTTTTGCACTCTTATTCTGTATTTATGTCAGTCGTGACAAGGAAGACATTTATCTGATAGACGAACCGGAGATACATTTGAACTGGGATTTGGAAAAAGGCCTTTTTAACTTTTTTAATTGGTTCTGCGAGAATTTTGGCAAACAAATTATTGTCGTTACTCACTCACGAATAATTTTTAGTCCGGAGTTCTATAATAAGACCCAATTTTTCATTTGGGAAAATAACAAAATCATTTGCAAACAGGAAATTACTGAGCAACAAAAATCATCCATCGCCGGCGAAATTTCTAATATTGTAAATATTATAGGATTTAATAAATTAACATTTTTTGTTGAGGATGAAATGCAAAAAAATTTCGTTGCGGGTTTGGCCAAGGCTCTTAATAAAGAGGTGGAAATAATCGTTTGCCGTAACAAATCAAATGTAAAAACAATGTTTGAACTTTTAAAATCCTCTCGCTCAAGCAATGTTTATTTTCTTATAGACGGTGACAATGAAGGACCGGCGATTATTGATGATAACTTCATTGTTTTAAAAAAATATTGCATAGAAAATTATTTGTTTGATACTGATATTCTTTCAAAAATATTTGGAGTGACTGAAGAAGAAGTGAAAGTAAAAATAGTAAATTGCGTGAAGGATCTGAGCCACTCTACTTTACTCGTTTACAAAAAACTCGCCGACAATGTTTCGCCATTTCCTTTTGAGGTTTTAGATACTCTCGATGGAAGTAAAATTTCAAACAAGTTGGCCAGTCAGTTTAGTAAAACCATAAACGAAATAATTGAACCCTATATCACTACCGCCCAGACTGAAAGAAAACTAGATACAATATTTGGAGAGATAACTATGAAGTTGAAATCTTAGCAAACACTAAACGAAATTACGGAGACGACCCCTTTACCCGTCAAAAAATCATTTGCGTTAAAAATTTTCGGATTGAACCCGTCAAAAAATTCTTTCGGTCTGACCCTGCACGCGCGCGAAGCGCGCGGTTATGCGGAAAATCAATGGGCGGCGATAGCCGCCGCCCATTGTAATTTTTCTTCAAGAGACTTTGTCTCTTGTCTGGTGATTCTTTGGAACACCGCTAAGACCTATTTTAAGGAAAAATCCTGACTTTAGATAGCGGATTTACCCCTTCGTTCACCCCTTCGTTCTGACCTCGGCAGAACGAAGGGGTAGCGTCTTCGTTTTGGTGCATGGTTAAAGCATTTTCTTCTCATTGCTTTCCCTATTTTGCACCCCGACTACACTCTGCTATCAGGTCTCGTTTTCTTGTCTCTCCGCCGCTCGCTTGCGAGCTCGCGGCTTCGGTGTCTCCTCTCCCTGTTTTGCCTCTTCCTCACCTCCTCCTCTCCATCAACCTGTGAGATTTCCCTCGGCTCTCCCGCCCTCCCTTTCCGGCCTTCCGGATGAAATGAAGTTTGCGCGCTGGGGGGGGGTAAAAGAAAATCGCTCAAGGCCGCAAGGCCGAGAGAAAAACAAAAAAAATGGATTAGCGGGTAATCCATTTTTTAGATTGAAGATTAATTAAGTACGCCGCTTAGAATTTTTTCAAGATTAGCATTTGTGATACCTAAGCTGTACAAGCGCATGATTTGATACGCCTCATTACCATTTTGAAGGTAGCGGACTGATAAATCTTTCGGATCAATCCAGTATGCCTCACCATGCTGTTCAACTCGCAGAATAATGCGACCCTTGAGACGATTCTTCATTGTCGCATCTCCGTTTTCAATTTTTGAATAATCCGCCTCACTGACTCCGAGTCCAAAACTACGCATCATCTGGTACGCTGTCAGCCCGTCCTTCATGTAGTAACGCTTGCCGTCTGTGGGATTTACGTACCATGCTTCACCGTGAGATTCTACTTGCAATAGAATGAAACCCAGTAAACTATTTTTAATATCATTTTGACTGTTATTTGTGGTTGTTATTGCAAAATCAACATGCGATGGTACTAAATTATTTTGAATATAATATGAATTGACTGGATTCGCAGGTTTAATTTTATTTAGTTCAGTGGTTGATATCGTAACTGCCAAACCGGAGACTATATCCATAACATTTTTATCGCCTTCACCGCCGCTCATCAACCCACTAAAATCATACATTTTCCCGTCTCTGGGGTTGATGTAATAAAACCCTCCCATACTAACACCATCATCTAACTTTTCCGCCAACAAGGCTCCCCAAACATTTTTAGGTTTTTTATTCAAATCCTTGGTTAATATTCCAACGCTTACAGAAGAATTACTAAACAATCCATTTAATTGCTGGCCGTAGTAAGTATCGTCGTCAAAGCTTCCTTTGATAAGATGCCTCTGTCCGTCTTTAGCATTTACAAGCCAGATTAGGCCATTATTTTTAACAAATTGACCAGAATATTTTTTGAAAATATTTTGATCACTAACTGTAAAGGAACGCGTGCTTTCTTGGTATGCTTTCAGTTGTGCGCCCATGGCTATCATATCTTTAATGCTCCATGGCGCGACTATCGGCTGAGACACATTGCCATCGCTATCTTGAATTCTTAAGGTAAAATATTTTTCCTTTGTGTCAGATATTGAAAAAGTTTCTGGAACGGTATTTATTCCATCATTGGCTAAAAAAGATTTTCCGTCCACTATTGGGTCTGCTAGAACATTGTCGCCGAAGTAATAAAAATATTTAGCAATTTTATCAGAACCAACTACGTCTTGTGAATTCCAGTAGTAGCTGATGCTGCTCGTTTTTGAAATATCGTTGTTTATAATTTTGTAATTTATTTTGTACCCTTTAATATCTGGCGGTGTGAAGTCACTCTTTATCTCAAGTGCTGGTTTTGTGATGTTGGGTTGTTCTTGTTTTACCTGTTGTTCAAATCCATTACCCAAAACACCGTATAACCAATTTTTGATACTATTGATGGACAGAATGTAACTCAAGCTATTTAATTGACCAACAACAACCATCGTGGGAACGCCGACATATTGCGCAGTGATTACTTCATAAGCAGCGCCACCGGAATTTCCATGTTCTAATGCAGCCGTCGTTTTAATATAATTTTTTGTATCGTCTGACTCATTACCAAATCCGCTAAAATCACCTGATGTATAGGTTATTGTCGAGCCACCGATTGCTGGGTAACCAATGACTTCCAGTTTATCTCCAAAAGTTAGTTTATCTGAATCTGAATTCCAAATATCAACATACGGATAAACTTTATTGGATGGATTGCTCAAATACAAAATTGCGGCATCCATGTCTTTCGTCGTTGTAAAAAATTTTACTTCTGCTAAATTCGGACTTTCTTTTGTTCCAAAATCAGGTTCTTGATTTATGGAATTAGTGAAACCAATAAAACAGGTCTTCGTGATAGTTCCGTCCACACCGGTTACTACGTGCCTGTTCGTTAAAATTATACCTTTGGAATCAATTAGAGTACCTGAACCACTAAACCAATTACCTTGGTCATCCGGACAAACAATCTGAACTTCTGCCACTATTTGATTTTGAGTGACGGCGCGAGCAGGTTGAAACGGAATAAGAATAAGTAGCGCAAACGTACAGGTGGTGATGACTTTGGAGGACATACTTAATTTATTAAATGGTAAAAATAATTTTTGATGATGACACAAAGCCCGCCGCCAGCTGGCATCCTTTCGGACGCCCGTAGCCCTTTCGGGATACGACCATGGAAGGTGGCTGAACGACGGGTTCAGTACCTTCCATGGATTTATTGCCATGCCGCCAGCTTAGGCCAAACGGTTTAGGCTGCGGTTCAATTGTTGGTCGAGTATATCAAGCCACGAAAAACGCGCAAGCGCATAAATTATTTAGGCCTGCCCTCTCTTTACTCTCCTCACGAACTTCTTGAGGAAATGGGGCATACACCGAACCATTACAACAAAGGCAGGCCTATTTTCCGAGGCTCCCCGCCCTCCCTTCTTTGTTCATATTTACCCCCCCCAGCGCGCAAACTTCATTTCATCCGGAAGGCCGGAAAGGGAGGGCGGGAGAGCCGAGGGAAATCTCACAGGTTGATGGAGAGGAGGAGGTGAGGAAGAGGCAAAACAGGGAGAGGAGACACCGAAGCCGCGAGCTCGCAAGCGAGCGGCGGAGAGACAAGAAAACGAGACCTGATAGCAGAGTGTAGTCGGGGTGCAAAATAGGGAAAGCAATGAGAAGAAAATGCTTTAACCATGCACCAAAACGAAGACGCTACCCCTTCGTTCTGCCGAGGTCAGAACGAAGGGGTGAACGAAGGGGTAAATCCGCTATCTAAAGTCAGGATTTTTCCTTAAAATAGGTCTTAGCGGTGTTCCAAAGAATCACCATCCTTCGCTCCCCCCGCCTTTGGCGGGGGGGGTTTCGGATGCATGCCACCCGAAGCTTCAGCGAAGGGTGGGCACGGCCAGTCTCTCATGACACCGGCTTCTAAAAAGTAAGTGAAGGATGGTGCCCAGAAGTCCGTTGCTGCGGACGAAGGGGTACCACGAAAAAACCGCGCCTCACGCTTTCGGCGAAGACGCAACCTTCGAAGGTGGACCTCCCTCCACGGTCATGAGCGTCAGGTGCTTCACTTCGATCATCTCGACCGATTCGTGCGTGAAGTTCGTCTTCTTCAGGATCCAGAATAACAGCCGCAGGATCGCCATCGTGAACAACGCGAGGATAATGAAGAACGTCTCGACGACCGAAGAGAGGAGAAGACCCATGATCGCCGGGAAATATTTCTGGTACGGCTTCCACTGCTGGTCGAGCTTGTCCAAGTAATCGACGAGTCCCTGCTTCGACTCGGCGAGCGCCTTGGGCTGCTGATCGGGCTTCAGTTTTTGAAACTGGGCGTTGCTCCGCACCAGGTTGAGCCCGATATCGACGGTGTACGTCTTGAACGTCGGCGGGATGACGTACCCGTTCCGGTCCGCGTCGCGCGCGTACCCGATGCCGAACGCGACGCAGACGAGCGCGGTCGCGAGGCAGACGAGGAGGAGTTTCCGGTCGGACAGCGGGTGCGTTGAGAAGTGGACCTGATTCTTCAGCTGGACGAGGACGCGGGAGATGAAGAGGAGGAAGAGGAGCACGGACACGCCGGCCATGATGAGCGTTCCGGGCGAGAAGCCGATGATAAGCGGGAAGAGGATTGACGCGGCGGCGTACGACGCGATCACGAGCCACACCGGACGGACAAGGATGACGACGGCGCAGATGGCGACGAAATAGACGAGCGCGGATGCGCACAACCGGTTGAGCCAAGGGACCGTGACCGCAACCGATGGCGGGAGGACGATGCCGTAATTGACCGCGACCTCGCGGCAGACGACAACGTACCACGCGGCGGCGGCGAGAAGGATGACGATGCAGGCGACCGTCTTCATGAGGCATGTCGTATCGCTCAACAGGCTGACATTTGCCGCGGATGCGGCGGGTTTTTTCGGCATAGCGGTATGAAAATTTCGTCTCTATGATACCACGGAACGGGAGCCTTTACAGGATCCAAAAAGACTGCTAAAAAACCCGCGCGCTCTTTCGGAGGACAATCATGGAACTGAACCAATTCTTCGCCGTGACGCAACGGTCGCTCTACCGCGTCGGCCGTGGAGCCCGCGGGCTCGTGCACATTGAAAAACTCGGCGGGGTCGATAACCAAGAAATCCCCGTCGGCGACCGGATGGAGGGATTCGACCACGTCGACGTGACGCGGTTCGGGATCTTCCACTATACCGATACCGTCGACGACCCTCCGCAACCCGCGGGCCGGATGCACTCCCAGCGCCCGGGACCGACGAGTAAGAGTTTTTGGGACTTTGGGACTTCCGCCATCGTCGCACTCTTCCTGGACCAGGCCGAGGCCGAATCCTGCGCTGCCGCATCGAACCGCATGCCGCTCGACCCGCGCTGGCACACGCAAACGAAAGCGACGGTCGCCGCCATCGGCGAGTATCATCCCAGCTTCAAACTGTCGCGCTATCCGGAGCTGGCGATCTAGTATCCGTAGGAGGTCTTGCCAGCTCGTAAGAATCTACCGTACTCCAGACCCATGCAACTCGCGTGGGTCTGTTGAAATCTGTTGGGATGGATAACTCATTGAGCCCTCCTTCGCCCCGCCGATGGCGGGGCTACGGAGGACCATCCTTCGCTTGCCATCCAGTGAGTAAATATCAAAGAGATTAGCCGCGCCATCCGAAACCCCCGCCTCTGAGGCGGGGGTAAAGGATGGTACCGGGGGATGGGCTTGGATGAGGTCTTCCGAGAAAATATCGGACTGTTTTCGGGATCGCGGTTTGAACACTCCGGTCGGCTTGAACTGACGATGGACCGCCCTCAAACTAGATGATACTCATCGGCTAAATCGGTAAAAGTCTTTTGAACTTTGTTTAGCGTTAAATATATCTCAGGCGGTGCCATGAAAACCCCTGCGGAAACAGCAATTGAACTTGTGCTATACAGATACTTTAAAGCTTCAAGATACCCACAATAGTTTACATTTAAGATGTATCGTCTTTTTTGATCATTTCTTAAGTGATCGTTTAATAGTATATACAGTTTTTCGATCTGCTGTCGTGCATTGATTGTATCAATGCTTTTTTCAACATCCTTTGTATCACTTGAATAAATAGCTTGTACAACTTTATCAATTCTATTTTTAATTCTCTGAAGAGTCTCGCCCCGTTCCTCCTTATCTTTTTTTAAAAGTTTTCTAACAACCGGTCTAAGCCGAGAAATCTTCTTTTCCAAAAAATGATTTGCAATCCAGTAGAGCATATTAATATCATAGCAAAATCCGCTTCTTTTAAAAAGAGGATTTTGTCTTGGTCACTGACGCATTCCGGACACCCAGAACGCGCCCGTCTTGGTACCGGGGGCTGGATTCTCCGCCAGAGGCGGATGCGCCTTTGTCACAGAACCCGCGACCTCGGGCTTATGAGTCCCACGCTCCAACCAACTGAACCAGCCGTCTCGCGGTCGCACGGAAGTTGTTTGTTTGCTTCGAGTTTTATGCAGGACAGGCGAGAGCCTTTATTTCACGCTGGATTTTTGATCCGATGGCATCTTTCTCCGTTTCAAGTTCAAAACGCGACTGGAGATTCATCCAGAACGTCGCCGTCGTACCGAAATACCTTTCGAAACGGAGGGCCGTATCGGCACTGATACCGCGTAACCCGTGAACAATTTCGTTGATGCGACGAGCCGGG
This sequence comes from Candidatus Uhrbacteria bacterium, assembly GCA_963835915.1. Classification (GTDB taxonomy): domain Bacteria; phylum Patescibacteriota; class Patescibacteriia; order 2-12-FULL-60-25; family 2-12-FULL-60-25; genus 2-12-FULL-60-25. Next base: position 100,910 of record CAWIHE010000001.1, on the reverse strand, counting down.
ATATTGATGTCCTTCGCGAGGCGATACTGACTCAATTTAAGAGGGACGAGAAATTCCTCCTGAAGAATCTCCCCCGGATGAATCGTTTTGAGTTTACGTGCGGGCATAATGAGTATTGTCCTTAGTGGTAGTCCGTAATTTCGACGTTGTGCGCATTTCCCTCGTGCCACCGGAAGCAGATTCTCCACTGATCATTGATGCGGATGCTGTGCTGGCCGATTCGATCTCCGGCCAATTTCTCGAGCCGATTACCCGGAGGAATGCGGAGATCACCCAATACGGTCGCCGCATCGATCATGAGCAATTTACGGTAGGCCGTCCGTTGGATATCCGGAGGCAACACGATCGACGTCTCACGCGACATGAGCTTGGCCGCTTCTTTGCCCCGGTAGCTGACAATCATGCGCGTACCCGATATAATAACGAACAGCGTTACTATTGTCAAGAACGGCAAAAAAACAAGCAAAACAAAAATCCGAGCCTATGAAAACTCGAATTTTTGTTTGGTACCGGGGGCGGGATTCGAACCCGCGACCTCGGGCTTATGAGTCCCACGCTCTAACCAACTGAGCTACCCCGGCCTGTGCCGTCCTACGGAACGCGGTACCATAATCTTTAATTGTGGGGAGAATATAGCCGATTCCGGGGCTTGAGGCAAGAGGCGGGGATCCGCCGTGGCCAGGGCGAAATCTATTGACACTCCGCGCTATTCTCTGTATGATCTCATCGCTAGCCACCGCGGGATAGAGCAGCCAGGCAGCTCGCCGGGCCCATAACCCGGAGGTCGCGGGTTCAAATCCCGCTCCCGCAACCAAATTCAAACACCGCCTCGCGGCGGTGTTTGAATTTGTCCCCCATAGTCCGCCGTAGGTGGACGACGGGGGACCTCAATATTCACAACGGTCGGATTAATGTCCGTTGCAACGAGGGCGCGATGAATCGCGCCCCTACGCAACCACGCCCCACGCAACCACGCAACCATCATTCCGTCGTCGTCCCATCGAACTCCTCAACATCCACCTGCGCGACCGCCTTCGTCTTGTGCTCAACGCCGTCGCGGTGATGGGCGGGCGAGTAGATCGTGTAGAGCCGCATGGGCTCGGTAGCGGACGTGTTGATGATGTTGTGCTTCGCGCCCGCGGGCACGACGACCGCGCTCCCGTCTTCAAGCGCGTACTCATTGCCGTCAATGACGGCTTTTCCCGTCCCTTTCTCGATGCGGAGGAACTGGTCGTTCTCCTCATGGACCTCCTCGCCGATCTCTTCGTTCGGCAGGAGCGACATGAGCACGAGCTGGGAGTGCTTCGCGGTGTAGAGCACTTTGCGGAAACTCTCGTTCGCGAGCGAGAGCTTCTCGATGTTGTCGACGTAACCCTTCATAGTTTTAGTAGCTTAGTGATTTAGGGCCTACTAATTTACGAATAGAACGAATCGGCGAATGTACGAATATTATTCTTGAGGCTTTTGCGTCATTCGTACATTCGCCGATTCGTGAGCTAATTCGTAAATTCGTAGGCCAAAATTCGTAAATTCGTAGGCCCTACTCCCACCGGTAGGCATCGAACGCCCACGCGGTCAACGCTTTCACGTCCTGAAACCGGTCCGCGTGCGTGGCGCTCCCTAGGACAACGGCGATGATCTGGTTCCCTGATGAGTTCCGCGTGACCTGGCCCAGGCAGAAGCCCGCCTCCGGGAGCGAGCCGGTTTTTCCGGCGACGACTTTGTACGGATCTTTGTTGAGGTACGAATCGAGGAGGAGGTTCGTCGGCACGATTTTGACGAGGCGGCCGTTGATCGTTTTCACGGTGAATGCCGCGGATTCCGTGGCGTCGCGGATTTCGGGGTACGCGCTCGCACTCCGGAGGATGCGCGCGACGTCGAGCGCGGAGGCCTTGCTCTGCGCGTCGATGCCCGTGGGGTCCGCAAACGACGCCTCTTCGAGCCCGAGCGCCTTCGCCTTCGCGTTCATCGCCGCGACGAACGCGCCGCGCCCGCCGGGCGACACGCGCGCGAACGCGTTGCCGATCTCGTTCAGCGAACCGGAGAGGAACGCCTTGAACGCGTCCGTCCGGGAGACGACGTCGCCCGCGTTGAAATCGTGGCTCCCCGTGAGCTCGATATCCTCCTGGACGATCGTGATCGGATCCCCTTTCACGTACCCGTTGTCGAGGATGACCATCGCGGAGACGAGCTTCGTCATCGACGCGATGGACCGCTGCACGGTCGACTGCTTCGAGTAGAGCACGGCCCCGCTCCCCATGTCGACGATGATCGCCGATGACGCGGTCGTCTTTACGCCGTACGAATCAATGCGAACCTTTTTCGGCGCGGTGGGCGGGGTTGGAACGATGACGGTTTTCGTGGTGTCGATGCGGACGGGAATGGCATTCGAATTCGGATTCGCCTTCATGGCAATCGCGCCCAGAATCGCGGCGAATTCGAAGAGGGTCATACGGAGAGGTGGTCGGGCCCGTTCATTGTACCAGCTTCTCCGTCCTCGGGATGGGCCGACTGGGGGGTGAGGGCCGACTGGGCCGATTCGGATGATTCACCAGTCGGCCCAGTCGGCCCAACCGGCCCTCCCTCCCCCTCGAGGTCCTTAAGTACGTCAACGACATTCTCATGCCCCCGCAACTCCTCGTACCTCGGGAGATCCTCGACGGACTTCAGCCCCAGATGGCGGATGAAATCGAAGGTGACGGCGTACACGGGCTGGCCGAGGCGCTTGTCCTCTTTCTCTTCGACGAGCCCGCGGAGTTCGAGGTTGCGGAGGATGATTGACGAGTGGACGCCGCGGATCTGTTCGAGTTCGGGGCGCGTGAGCGGTCCGCGGTACGCGAGAATCGTGAGCGCCTCAAGGGACGCGCGCGTGAGTTCTCCCGTGACTTCATCGGCCGCGACCTGTTTGACGACCTCTGCGTGCTCGGGACGCGTGACGAGCTGGACATCGCTCCCGACCCGCTGGAGCATGATCGCGGACGTCGCGAGCCGCTCATCGAGCGCCTTCAATGCGGCTTCGATGTTGTCAGGCGACGAGCCCGTCAGCTCGGAGAGCCGTCGGATACTAAATGGCCGCGCGCCGGCGAAGAGGATGGATTCCAATGTGAGATCAATTGACATAGTGGAATTTGGCCTACGAATTTACGAATAGGGCGAATCGGCGAATGCAGAATGGAATCTTTAAACTTCAAGATATCGTTCATGTATTCGCCGATTCGCCCTATTCGTAAATTCGTAGGCCATACTTAAACGAATTCAACCTTCAAATCCGCGATCCGATCCAGGTCGTGCGCCGCGATCTCGATTTCTTCGAAGAGGTCCTTCTGGTCGGCCTTGATGACGCGCTGTTTGACGAGTTCGAGGAGGGCGAGGAACGAGACGACGCGCTCCTGGCGGTCTTTGGCGGCCGAGAGAAAATGCGAGAACGTCATCTTCGTTTTCGTGCGGAGGCGGTTCGCGAGGTCCGCGATCTTCTCCTGGATGGTCACGATGCGCCTCACGGCGGCTTCGGGAAGGCGGACGATCGGGGCGAGACGCGCGATGACGCGGTCCATGGCCTCGCGGAGGACATCCAGCGTGACGCCCGGCGGGGGCGCGAACGTCTTTACGAGCGACCGGATGGCGCGGCGTTCGCGCGCGTACGAGACGAGTCCGAGATTCCATTGCTTCTCGATCTTCCGCGCGGCGTCGACGAACTGCTGGTAGAGCCTGAGCTGGGTCGCGAGGTCGGGCCCTTCCTCGATCCCCTCTTCCTCAAGCGACGGGATGAGGAGCCGCGATTTCATGAACACGAGCTTTGCTGCGATCACGAGGAAGTCCGCGAGCTCTTCCGCGGGGATCTTCCCCTTGTTCGCGTTCAAATGCTCCACGTACTGCTCGGCGACCTTTGCGAGCGAGATCTCCGTGATATCAAGCTCCTCCTTCTCCACGAGCTGGAGGAGGAGGTCAAGCGGCCCCTCGAATTGGTCGACCCGGAACACGGCGGGCATGAGGGGATAGGGTAAGGGATGAGGGGGGAGGGGGGAAGAGAGGGGGCGAGGGCCGACTAGGCCGACTGGAGATCAACCCAGTCGGCCTAGTCGGCCCAGTCGGCCCTTCTTCAGCTCACGGCTTTTTGACTTGGATACCTGCCTCATCAAGCGTCTTCTTCGGGAGCGGGGTCGGGGCGCCCATCATGAGGTCGCGGGCGTTGCCGTCTTTCGGGAAGGCGATGACTTCGCGGATGTTCGGCTCGCCGGCCATGAGCATGACGATGCGGTCGATGCCTGGTGCGAACCCGCCGTGCGGCGGCGCGCCGTACGTGAACGCCTCGAGCATGTGTCCGAACCGGTCGCGCTGTTCCTCTTCGGAGATGTTCAGGAGATCGAAAATCCGCTTCTGGAGTTCCGGCTCGTGGATGCGGATACTGCCGGACGAGAGTTCGAAGCCGTTCAGGACGAGGTCATACGCGTTCGCGCGGATGCTCATCAAGTCTTCCCCCTTCATAAACTTTTCCTTGTCTTCCTCGTGGACGGAGCAGAACGGATGGTGCGTTGCCGCGATATTGCCCTGATCGTCTTTCTCGAACATCGGGAAGTCGAGAATCCAGCAGAACGCGAGCTCGTTCGGATCGTTCTTATTCTCGCGGAGGTCCGGCTTGTCACTCCCGTAGCGTTCGATGGATTCGGCGTACGTAATGCGCGGGAACGGAGTCGCCGAGACGCGCTTTTCCGGGAACAGCTTTGCGACCATTTTCAGGAACATTGCCTCGGTGTATTTCAGGATGTCTTCCTGCGTGACAAAACTCATCTCGTAGTCGAGCTGGGTGAATTCCGGCTGGCGGTCGCCGCGCTGGTCCTCGTCGCGGAAGCACCGCGCAATCTGGAAGTACCGCTCAAAGCCGGCGACCATCGAAAGCTGTTTGAACTGCTGGGGCGACTGCGGGAGGACGTAGAAATGCCCGTGGTGGATGCGCGAGGGCACGATGTATTCGCGCGACCCTTCGGGCGTCCCTTTCATGAGAATCGGCGTCTCGATCTCCACGAAATCGTTCGCGTGCATGTAATCCCGGAAGAACGTGATGATCTTGTCGCGCATCCGGATGTTCCGCGCCATCCGCTCCGTCCGCAGATCGAGGTACCGGTACTTCAACCGGACTTCTTCGTTGATGCCGCGCGTATCCTTATCAAGCTCGAACGGCGGCGTCTTCGCGCGGTTCAGGATCCCGATCGACTTCGCGAGGACTTCGACCGTACCGGTCTCGAGATTCGGGTTGACCGCCTTCTCGCTCCGCTTCACGACCTCCCCGCGGATCTCAAGCACGAACTCGGACCGGATCTCTTTCATGAGTTCATGCTGTTCCGGAGGGATCTCGCCCGGGACGAGCACGACCTGAACAATCCCCGACCGGTCGCGAAGATCGACGAAGACGATTTTTCCCATGTCGCGCCGGGTATTGACCCAGCCTTTCAGGCAGACCTGCTTGCCGACGTGGGAGATTGTCTCTTTGGAGAGGATGCGTTGCATAGAAGAAGTCGTGAGTCGTGAGTCGTGAGTCGTGAGAAAAGTCATTGAGTCCTTCGGACTCACGACTCACGACTCTAAACTCACGACTTCACGGAACGGCCTGTACCTTAACCGGAACGCTCACCTCTTGTCCATCCGTCCCGGTCATGACCGCGATGAGGTCGGCGCCGAGGTTTTTTGACACCTTGAATGACCCTGAATATTCGTTTGGAACGTCTTTGACGGGCGCGAGGTCGCTGACCTTGTCTCCGGGCTGGACGCCGTTGTACGAGGCCGTGAGCGGCTTCAAATAGAGCGCTCCGCCCGTCACGCCGGTCGCGCGGACGCGGACGTCGATCTTCGTGCCCACGTTCGCCTGGTACGATCCTGCGACGAGCGCCATGCCCTGCGGGATCACCGCCATGATGAACGGCCTGTCCGGCGGCGTCATCGTCGTACACGTGCCCGTTGTCTGTCCGTCCGGAATCGTGCAGACAAGCCCCCACCCGCACTGCTCGTTCGCGCCGCCGCACGGTTCCCCTTCGCTCCTCTTGGTCGGTGCCGGCCGCGGGTCCTTGATGCATTTCCCCTCATCCGTGGCCCACTGTTCAGGCGGCACGCTGCAGACAAGGCCGGGTTTGCACGGGAAAAGGCTGGGACCCCCGCACGTCGCGCCAAGCTCGCCGAGTTCGGGCGGCTTCGAGGGCGTTTTCGGGGTCTGCGCGATGTAGAGCGCGACCGAAAGGCCGACGAGGACGAACATGAGCACGAACACGACCGTCCCCATGACGATCCGGTTTGGCGTGAGCGCGCAGGACTTCTTGGACCATTTTTTGAACAACATAGGAAGATGGGGGGTAGTGTAGCATGGGGAGGGATTAGGTCGTTAGATGGTTAGATCGTTAGGGGTTTTCTTTGATTTTTTCCGACGAACCATCTAACGATCTAACGATCCAAACCCAAAATAAGTTCACCCCCGACCAGAGAACCCGGTCGGGGGTGAAGAATCATCACTGGATCGTGACCTCTGCGTATTTCATCGCAGTCCCGTCGAACGACCCCTGGTCGGAACCTGCACAGCATCCCGTTCCAACTCCCATGCAGACGCAGGAGTTGACTTGGTAGGTCTGATCGACGGCGACGACGTCCGTTGCGTATTCGACGTACGTTCGGATGGTCTTTCCGGTACCTCCCAAAATATCGGCGTGGACCTGAAACGCTTTCGCCGTTCCGGCCGCGATTGGCTGAGCCAATGCGAAGTTCAGCCTGCCGGTTCCGTCCACGTCTCCGACGCTCACGCGCGAGGCTGCTTCATACAGCACGATGTTCGCGAACGCCGCTTGACCCGTGCCCGACTGCGTAAGGGCGATCCGTTCGAGGACGATGTCACGTGAAACCGCCGTCACGGTGAACGACGATATCGGCACGTTCACGTCCCCGACGCGGGGGTCCGCAATCGCGTCCCCGTTTTTCACGTCAACGCGCGTTGCGCTCACGTTGCCGACCGTGAACATGTTGCCCACGGGAGGGAACCAGCCCGTGACCGTCCCCGCGCCCTTCAGCACAATCGCACCCGGATCGGTGACGCGCAGCATGTGCTCCCCGCCTCCCGTGTTCGCCGAGTAGTCGGCATACACGGATACGGACCTCGTCGTTCCGACGGGGATCGAAAAATTGAGATTGCGGAATACGGCGAGCGACGTCGAAGCGTCGAATGTCCGGCCGAGCGTCAATCGTCCCGTGCCTTCACCGAACATGAACGAGTTGTACAGGTCGCCGGTGTTCCCGATGCCCGTGTGCGCGACCGTCACCTGATCAACGGTGATCGTTTGGCCGACCGCGGTCAGACTAAGCTTGAGCATGGGAACGGAACACGAATTTTGTGCAATGACCCGGCCAACGGGCGTATCGGGCGCGATGTCGACGCGGAGCTCCGGGCCTCCGGGATCCGCACTCCCGCCGGACGCTTCCAGAGAACCGCCGACACCGCCATTTTCCATGCCGGACATTCCAGCCGATCCAAAGGAAGAAGATCCTCCAACGCCGTTCTGCTCCATCGAAGGATTTGGAATCTCGAGTCCCACGCAAGAGGTCACCGCCAAGCAAACCAGGCCAATTGTTCTGTGCATGTTCTCCTCGTTTCGAAGTTGCGTGGCTCCTCTCTACCAAATTTCCGGCTTTTTGTCAACTCCGATTGACCGGTCAAAAATTCGACTATTCCCGAACCGCCTATTCCCTAAAAAAAGAACCGACCCGAATGGTGTTACCCATCGGGTCGGAGATTGACGTGCGGTTTTATCCGCGAGGTTTTTCTTTTTGGTGTTTGTTACGGAGCCGTGATCTTCGCGGAGCCGTCGATGCCGTCCACCAAGTAGCTCGTCAGGTAGTCACTAGACGAATTGCCGGTGGAGGCATACGGAACGTGTTCGGTGCCGGCGGACAGATCCGACCAGAGCACCGAAGACTCAAGCTCCGTCGAATCGCCGGTCGACTTCCGTGACTGCATCGCCCCGGGGCCGGCAGGACCAGTGAGATAGACGAATCCTTCATAACTGTCGAGCTGGGTCTTTTCCAGTTTCGTCTCGATCCATGATCCGCTTGGAGCGCTCGTCACGTTGACGCGCGCCTCGATGTGCATCGGAATTGCGCCGGTAACGAGGTGGTCCCCATCACGGAGCGTGAACACCCCGTAATTCGGTTGGGATGATGGGACGAGCGTTGACGTTGGCGAGACGTTGTCGTTCAGCCAGAATGCAAAGACATCGAATGGGTTATAATTGGTATTCAACGGATCCGGGATCGCTTCGTACTCCAGATCGCCGCCGCTCGCGATATTGAACACGAGCTGTTGAAATGCGAGCGGATTGACGTCCGATGAGTTTGAGACCGTGAGCTTCGCGATGATGTTGACCCCAACGTGCAAGGGCTCTGTGATTGGCTCCCAGGTGATGACCGGCGCCGCTTTACGCAGGACCATTGCCGGCGGGGTGAACGGAGGCAGTGCATCCACGATGTCACAGTCGCTCGTGATCATGCTCAGAATCCTTAGGTTCGGAATATCGCCACTCCGTGGAAGGCGCTCCGTCGTGCCTGCAGATGCAGCGGATGTCTCCACCTCGGCCAAGCGGCCATAGAGGCAGACTTGTACCGTTTCTCCGTGCGGCACCCGCAGACGGTCGTCTTGCGCCGAAAATCCACGATACAGCGGAGTCACCTCACCGGAATAGTCATCCTTGAAGTGGCATGTCTCCGGTTTCGCACACGCCGCCACACGGTCCTCCCATTTGTTCCCGCAGTCCGTAATACGAATCTCGGAAAAATCTGCATCCGTGCCGTCGGGACCGGGACCCCACGACGAATTTCCGATGAGCATGATGTCGATATACGTGTCGCGCATTCCCGGATTACGGAGGTTGTACTTCGTGAACAGCTCTTCCGTGCCGGATGTGACGACATGCGTCTGCGGCGTATCGTCCGCCAACCAGAGGATGAGCCTCGCATATCCTGTCTCACCAGCGCTCCCACCCGCTTCGACGTTTCCGTCGTCGCCAGCGTCAGTCCCTGCAGTGCCGGCCGGCGGATTGCCGCCCGTTGCCGCATTGATGACCGATCCACCCGTTGACTGACTTCCGCCGGTTGCGCTGACTGATCCTCCGGTCGAGGAGATCATCGCCTGCCCGCCCGTTCCCTGAACCGTTTTCACCGGCTCGGTCTTGGGCTGACCAGCGTCGAGGCTATCGTCTTGGCCGTCATCGACCGTGACGTTCGCCGCTCCTGCGGCACCAGTCACTTCCTGACCGGCAGAATCGTTGATGACGATTCCGTTACAGGCGAGAACGGAAAGCGCACACACGATAACCGAAGCAATTCTTTTCATTGTTTGAACTCCTCTTCTGATGTCGAAGGTCCTCCCAAAGAGAACCGGAAATGTTGTTGTTTCGCCGAGGGATTACGCTCCTTGGCCGTCGGTCACCGGATTTCCAATGACGCAACCAGAATAGCACAAAAAAGCCACTTTGTCAAGTTGGCTTGATGCTCTATGTAGCCAAAATTCTAGCGTATAATTTTGCTGGGTTGAGGGAAAGAGATTCGATGCACCCTCAACTCGGGCACGAAATGGTAAGCGGTGAGCGGTGAGCGGGAAGCGGGGAACACACTCTTCGAGACCCGCTCACCGCTTACCGTTTACCGCTTACCTCCTTAAAAGAACACTCACCCCCGAACCAGTTGCCTGGCCGGGGGTGTTAAGATTGAATGAAGCAAAGATTCAGTTAGGTATGGTAGGTACGGCGACTACCACGTCAGCGCTTGAGCCTGGGTCAAATCGCTGACAAGCGCACTGTTGGTCCAGTCTCCTGAACCGCTGTATGCGCCGAGTGCCGCGCTATGAGGAATGTCGGAGAGGTCGGACCACATGAAGTAGCCGACGCCGAACGCGTGCTGGCCCGACGGGTCGTTGCCGTCGATGACGAGCGTACCCATGTAATCATACAGAGGCCCCGTCATCTCGACGTCTCCTCGGACCCAGTTCATCGGACTCGGAGTCCTGATGAACGACGTCACGATCGTCGCCGCGCCGGTAAAGGCGGGCGCCGCGCGCAACGTATACACCGTTCCCGAACCGGTGATCGATTCTTCGTTCACCAGCCGGATCTGAATGGGGCCCTGTCCCACCGGAGCGTTTCCCGTAACGTCGACGTCGCCGCTCCGGATGATCACCTCTTCCGAACCCGCCGTTGTCGAGAGCCTCGTCGCGCCCTTGTAGAGCTCGAAGCGGCTTAAGGTGATGTCGCCCGTGGTCACGACGTTGAAGAAGATCTGCTTCCAGGCGATCCCTCCGCCTAACGCATCAGGCGTGATTTGGAACTTGTACAGTTCCACGGGGGAACCGGAGGTGATAGTCAACGAAGACGGAGTCATTTTCGTCACGACCGGCTTGCCCTTCCGTAGCTCGTGAGGGAGGCTGCACGACTCCATCGCTTTCGCGAACGCGTGTTCGCCGCTCACGGCTCCGGTCGTCCGGATGTTCATCGACTCGGCATATTCCGCTGACCATTCCCCGGTCGTCCGGAGACTGTCGAGGCAGACCTGGGGCGCATCACCCGACCGCGCGCTCGTCGACGATGCCGTCGAAAAACTCGCGACCGGATTCAGCTTCACCCATACGTCAAACTGGACCTTGCTGTCCTTCGGAATGACGATCGGGTCGGATGAGAGATCGACGTCCATTGAGTTCGAATTCGGATTCCAGATCATCGACCCCTTCACGACGCCGTTCTGCGCGATGGCGATTTGATTGACGTCGCCTCCGTGCTGAACGTACCCATTGAGCAGCCCCATCCTCATCGCGAGCCGATCCGTTTTCATGTCTTCGTACTGGGCGGTCAAGAAGTAAGAGCCGTAATTCGCCCATGCGCTCGAACCGGCGATGACGATCCCCTCCGGCGTTTGCACGCCGGACGTGAACGTCAGGACGCCGTGATCCCGGATGCGATGCACGATCGACGGATTCGTGTTGAGCTGCGCCTGAAGCGCCGACCCAACGATGATATTGGGATAATTGAGGCCTTTGTCCCATGCCATGATGTCGCCCGTCTCCCCAAGTCCGACCGCGAGCTGATCCGGAACGTCCGCGTTTCCGACCGTCGAGCCGAGCGTCGCTTTCGCGACGAGCGTCACCGACGTTCCTTCCGCGATATCCACGCCCATTTGATTGAACGTGGCACATCCCTGTTCCGGCACCTTTTTCATGCCGACGAGAGCGTCGTCACGATACAGACCGAGCGCCGTAACGCGCTGATCGAACATCGACGAACCGCAGGGATCGCCGAAGCTCGCGCAGTCCATTGCCGGATTGATGTCCTGGCCGACGATGGGCAACTGCTCGACATGGACGTCACCGCAAGAAGCGCTGAGCGTAATCCCGACGAGCGGGGCGTTCTGCTGCTTCTTCACGAATGTCGTTGACACGGGATTCGGCGCGAGGTCGATTGTGAGGGTCGGCCCATTCGAACAGTCCGGCGAATCCGCACCGCCGTCCGTAGCCGAACCTCCGCCCGATCCGCCCGTTCCCTGACCCGGCACGTCGTTACCCGGTACGCCGGCGTCTTGGATGATCTCGTACATCCACTGGTTGCATGCAGAGGCCGCGATGGCCAGAGCAAACGCAAACACAGTCGTCGCGAGTCTGTTCATCTGATTTCTCCTTGTTGTCGAAGTTTCGTTATGTCAGCCAAAGTCTTTTTCCGAGGTATGCGCCCCTCGGAACAGCGCGTCATCAGAATTAATGACGCATCCAGCTTAGCACAAAAAAGCCATTTTGTCAAGTTGGCTTGATGCTCTACTTAGCCAAATAACTACCCACTAAATTTTGCTAAAATTAAACAAATTCTTAAATTTGAAGCGCCCCACCAGTTGTCGTTCTGGTGGGGCGCGATGTCCAGTTAAGGACTAGTGCTTGGGGTGTGAGCCCTTCAAGTCTTCGCATGGAAGATACGAGAGGCCATCAGGGGCACACGTCTGCGTTCCAGCCTTTCCACTCAAGCATGTGGATGAAACGATGACTCCCGGATGACATACAGGAAGAGGAAGAGGAATACAGTTGCCCCATGTACCATCAGGCCTGCACGTCCTCGTTCCTGTATGCCCACCATTGGGACTCTCCGTCTCACAGGAGACAGCCAGGCCCTTGGGACAGTCCCACGGCCTTGAATTGAGCAGGGCGGACTCCTGACGCCTCGTCTCCTGCACGAGATCGTTATGCGTCTTTTTGTTGACCAGAAAGATGGTTGCAGCCAATACGAGAAGTGCGATAGCGGTAAATCCGGAAACTTTCAAAGTCTTCATGATCTTGCCTTTCTTTGGTCGCTGAAGGTGCGAACGCACCGAAGTCTTTCAATCATCTTCGGGCGAATTGCACACGAAGATGAATTGCTTATACCATAAAATGATCAACTTGTCAAGTTGATTTGATGATAGTTATATTAAACTTTGCTAGGTTGAGTAGAATAGGAACAAACGTCACCGTAGGGGCGACCCATGGGTCGCCCCTATGGTGACGATCTACTTACCGCCCAATCTCTACCCCATCAATCTGACGATCGTCCCCATCCCGTGCGGCTCCCTGAAGAGCGGCGTATGCCTCACCATCGCAAAAATGACGTGCGCGGCGTCGGCGAATGACTGCGACGAGCCGCTCAAAAGCAACGCATCAGCGATAGGCGAGCGACGAAGGAAGCGCGCGATCGTGAGCGATTCGGATCCGACGAATCCCGCGTTCGGTTCCTGGGCGCGGATGTCGCGGTAGCAATCCGTGTGCACGATGGAGCCATCGCGCGCGAGCTGGCGGAACTCCCCTTCGCGGAGCCCGTCATGACAGAGCGGGCACCGCATCAACTGCGGCGCGAATCCGGTCTGGTCGAGGAGCTTCAGCGATGCGGCCGCGAAGATGAGCTGGGCGCGCTCGGATGACGGTTCCGCCGGAAGCGCTTCCGCGGCAGAGACGATCTCCGCGAGGAGCATGTAACAATCCGCATCCACGATGCCGGGACGCTGGAGCGAGATGAAGAGATCAAAAAATGCGCCGACGAACGCAAGCGCGCCGAGATGCCGTCGCGCCGCCCCGTGCGCATCGACGAGATGCGCAACCGCGAGCTTATCGAACGCCTTCCCGCGCGCAATCATCACATCCGCTTCGGACAAGGGCACGATATGCCCGGCCTGCTTCGCCTGATTCGCCGAAGCCCCGCGCGCCACGGCCTCGATAAGCCCGTGCTGCTGCCCAAAGCACACGACGCGCCGGTCGTGCTCGCGGAAGGGTTCGCTCTTCAGGATGAAGACGCGGTCGCGGAGATAAGGCATGCTTTCGAGAAGTCGTGAAGTCGTAGAGTCGTGAAGTCGTACAGCTCTTACTTCACGACTTTACGACTCTACGACTTCACGACTACCTCTTCCTGGAAAGCCACGTCGCCAGTATCGCCGAGGCCGCAAGATCATCAGAGTAGCCCGAGCGTCCGGCGTCATGCGCGAGGCGCTCGCCGAGGAGGGATGTCAGGGACTCGTCTTCCGTGTCGATGGTCATGCCTGCCGCGGACGTCCGGAGGAGTTCGACAAAGCGCTCGATTTCCTCGCGCTGTTCGCTGAAGGCTTGCGGATCGCGGAGCGAGCGCGGGATGCCGACGACGATCGTCTCCGCCCCCTCGACCTTCGCGATGGCCAGAAGATCGCGGATGGCCTGCTCATCGTCGATCCGATCCAAAATCCCCCACGGCGTGGGGATCCGCGTAACCGTGTCTCCGAGCGCCATGCCGATGCGCTTGGAACCGTAATCAATGGCGAGGACTCTCATAGAGGTGAGTGGATGAGTAGACGAGTAGATGAGTGGGAATAAATTCTACCGCTCAACGACTCGACTACTCGTCCTCTCAACCCTTGTTAGGGCATAGAGGTCAGAGGACAGAGGACAGTAAGGAACAATCCTACTGACCTCTGACCTCTGTGCCCTATGCTCTTATCCGTCTGGCCACGGTGTAATCAATTCATACCCATCCTGAGTCACCGCGACCGTCACCTCAAAGTGCGCGCTCGGCTTCCCGTCCGCGGTCACGATCGTCCGACCATCATCAAGCTGTTTCACCTTCCACGTGCCGAGGTTGATCATCGGTTCGATCGCGAGGACCATGTCTGCGCGCATCACCACGTTCGGCGCGCGCGGTTCGCGGTAGTTCGGAATCTGCGGCGCTTCGTGGACGCCATGGCCGACTCCATGACCGACGAGGTCCTTGACGATCCCATACCCCTTCGGCGCGATAAAATCCTCGATCACCCCGCCGATGTCGCTGATCGGCACGCCTGAACGGACGGCTTTGAGGCCGCGAACGAGCGCCTCGCGCGTCGCTTTCACGAGCGCGCGAACATCATCCCGCACGTCGCCGATGCAGACCGTCGTCGCCATGTCCGTGCAGAGCCCCTTGTACCAGCATCCGATATCAAGACTCACGATATCGCCGCTCTTGATCGTCCTCGGAGGGACAGGGAGCCCATGGACGACTTCCTCGTTGATCGAGACGCAAAGCGCCCCGGGATACCCGGGTCCCTTCGGAGAGACGCAATAGTTGAGGAATGACGGCTTCGCGCCTTTCTTCTCAAGGAGATCCTGCGCCAAACGATCCAACCCCTCGCTCGTCGCGCCCTGAACGCACGCCTCACGCACCGCGCGAAGCGTCTCGGAGAGGATCGCCCCGCCCTCCTTCAGGGCCGCGATTTCCTCGGTGGTTTTGATGAGGGACATCGAGAGTGAGGTTAGTCGTTTTTGCCCGAAACCGCAAGACCTTGACAAGAATCGAATGATGTGATAAAAACATCGGCGGGAAGAGGGTCTCTCTTCCGCTAGCCCCCCTGTAAGCCTCACAGCCGTCAGGGGGGCTATATTTATAAATCTTTAGATACTAAACCCAAGCCTCCCCAATTTCTTCATCAGCGTCTCGTGCACGTAATCAATCGACTGGTCCCCTTTCAGCATCAGCAAGACACCCTTCTCTCGGTAGTACCGCTCGAGCGGTTCGGTCATGAAATGGTAGTTCGCGAGGCGGACGCGGATCGCCTCCTCGGTATCATCGCTTCGGCGTTTGAGTTTTGCGCCGCACACGGAGCAGATCCCTTCGAGCGCCGGGGGGACGTCTTTTTCGTTGTAGATGACCTTGCACTCCGGGCACTGGATGCGCGAGAGGAGGCGCTTCACGGCCATCGCGTCCGGAATCTTGATGAAGATCGCGACGTTCACGGGAAGGATCCGCTGGAGGAATCCGGCTTGATCGACGGTCCGAGGATACCCATCCAAAAGGAATCCCCGATCAAGATTGAGCGACTTCAACTGGCTCGACATGATACCGTTCACGAGCTCGTCGGGCGCAAGACACCCGCTCGCCACGTACTGCTCGGCGATCAACCCAAGGCTCGTTCCCTTCGTCATCTCCGCACGAAACAGATCCCCGGAGCTCACGAGCGGCACGCCGAACTTCTCCGCAAGGAGTTCTCCCTGCGTTCCTTTTCCGCATCCTTGGGGGCCGAGAATGACCGCGCGAAGGCGTTTCTTCATACTGAGAGATTAAAAAAATTCCAAATTCCAAATTCCAAATTCCAAAAAATATTTTGGGATTTGGAATTTGGAATTTGGAATTTGAGCTTCATACCAACTTGAGCAACATCATCACCCCATACGGCAGCACGGCCCCCGGAAGGAGCCACGCGAGCGCGGGAGCCGGTTTCAACGATTCCCGCGAGCCCATCATCAACGAGGCGATGAGGATGCCGATGGCAACGACGACGGGTTGGAGGATGCCGGCAAATGCGGCGCGGACCACGAGCGTGAGCGGGAGGATGAGGTCGCCGGCGCCGAGGAATGCGGCGGTCGGCGAGGAGATAACGGCTTTGAGGCCTGCCACGGTCTCCATCCACGTTGACGGGACGACGAGGCCGGGAATGACGCCCCGGCGAATCGTCGAGCGCGCGAGGTCGACGATGACCCCGCCCATTCTGCCCTGTGCGAGGTCATAGAGGAAGAAGGCGGCGAGGAGCGCCGCGAGCGCGGTCATCGAGAAGATAAACGCGAGGTGGATGGCGATCCCCACGGTTCCGATGAGGACGAACGCGTCGTGGACGATGACCCGGCGGACGCGGGCCTGGAGGATCGTGAGCGCGGACGCCACGAGGAGCGCAATGTCCCACGGGAGGATGAACCACGCGAACGCCCATACGCCCAGAAAGAGTGCGGCGCCGAAGAGGACAGCAATGAACGCGCGCGCATTCACGACACGGATGATGAATCCCGCAAGCGCGAGCGCGCCAACGATCCCCAGGAAGAGCTGCCACGTGACGATCCCGGCCGGCATGGTCGAGGGCGTGAGCGGCAGCGTGGGCGCCGAGAGGACGCGCCGGACGGCCAGCATCACGAGCGCCGAGAGGACCGCATACGACAACGCCGTCCAGAGCGCCCGAAAGACGCGCTCGTTCGTGCCGGAGCCGACCCCTGCGGAAAGTATTCCCATACCTTTTTGGGAAAGCCAGTATAGCATGGGGCCGCTTCGTTGCGTCGGGCGTCGGGCGTCGTTGCGTCGGCCGGACGATCCCTCGCTTCGCTCGGGACGGGCTCCACGACGCCCGACGCCCGACGCAACGAAAAACGACGGGTCTCCCCGCCGTTCCTACTAACCATCTAACGATCTAACCATCCAAACCCCTGCCTAATAGACGTCGTACTCCCGCATCGTCACGTGCGACTCGATCTGCTTCACGGATTCGATGACGACGGAGACAACGATGAGGAGGGACGTGCCGCCGATCGCGAACGACTTCGTGCCCATGTAGCCCTGGAAGACCATCGGGAGCACGGCGAGGGCGCCGAGCGCGAGCGAGCCAGCGAGCGTGATGCGCGTCACGACGTGCTGGAGGTACTGCGACGTGGGCGGGCCCGGGCGGATGCCGGGGACGAATCCGCCCTGCTTCTGGAGGTTCTCCGACACGTCGTCCGGCTTGAACACAACGGACGTGTAGAAGTACGTAAAGCCGACGACGAGGACGAAGTAGAGGATGCCGTAGATCGTTTGGTTCTGGAGGAACCGGAGCGTGCCCGTGGCCGCGGCCACGATCCATGCCGTTTTCGCGCGCACGAGGAACTGCGCGAGCATCGTGGGCAGGAGGATGAGCGAGATCGCGAAGATGATCGGGATGACGCCGGCCATGAGGAGCCGGAGCGGGAGGCTCGACGAGACGCCGCCGCCCATGCCGCGGACCTGCCGCGCGTACTGGACCGGCACGTTCCGCTGCGCCTCGTTGATGAACACGACGCCCGCGACGATGATGATGGCGACGAGCCCGTATCCGCCCCACGTGATGAAATGCGAGCTGTCGAACGAGACGAACGCCTGCTGGAACGCCGTGGGAATCCGCGACACGATCCCGGCGAAGATGAGGAGTGAAATGCCGTTGCCGACTTTCTTCTCCGTGATGAGCTCGCCCATCCACATGAGGAACACCGTCCCGGCCGTCGTCGTGAGGACGATCGCCGCGTAGTAGAGGAGGTCCGACCGGACGAGGATCGGGGCCGCGGACGACTTCAGCATGGCGATGAGCGAGATCGACTGGAGCATGGCCAACGGGACCGTGGCCATGCGCGTCCACTGGTTAATCTTCTGGCGGCCGGCTTCGCCTTCCTTCTGCATCTCGTCGATCTGCGGGATGATCATGCCGAGGAGCTGGAAAATGATCGACGCGGTGATGTACGGCGCCACGCCCATGGCGACGATCGAAAAGCTCTGGAGCGTGCCGCCGGAGAACAGGTTGAGGAGCCCGAGGACCTGATTTGCCTGAAAGAACCGCTGGAGCGCGTTCACGTCAACGCCGGGAAGCGGGATGTTCGCGAGCAACCGAAACAGCGCCAGCATTCCGATGACGAAGAGGAGGTTATTACGGACCTCCTTGATCTTCCAGGCTTGAAGGAGTTTTTGCCACATATCTCGTTGCGTCGGGCGTCGGGCGTCGTTGCGTCGGTTCGGCCGACGCCCGACGCAACGACGTACGACGCCCGAATACTACTTCTTCCGCTTTGACTTCGCACGCTTTGCCGCCGTCTCGACCGTGCCGCCCGCCTTCTCGATGGCGGCCTTCGCCCCGGTGTCGCGAAGACGTCGACGAGCGTCAATGCCTTCGTGAGCGTTCCGGTCTGGACGACCTTCGCGCCGCCCGCGCGCGCGGGGATCCGGCTCGCGTTCTTCAAATGTTCGACCGTCACATTCGCTCCGGACGCAAACCAGCGTTTCAAGATCGGCAAGCGTAATCGTCACGAGCCGTGACTGGTGAGACGTGAATCCTCGGACTTTCGGAATGCGCAGGAGCACGCGCCGCATGCCTTTCAACTGCAAGCCGCGCGTTCCGCCGGAGCGTGCGCGCTGCCCTTTTGTCCCGCGGCCGGCGGTCTTCCCGAGGCCGCTTCCTTCGCCGCGCCCTCGCGCAAACGACTTCTTCCGCGATCCATGCGCGGGCTTGATGGTGTGGAGAGAGAGTTCAGTCATATGCGTTACGTCGGGCGTCGGGCGTCGGGCGTCGGTCCGGCCGACGCAACGACGCAACGACGTCCGAC
This sequence comes from Candidatus Uhrbacteria bacterium, assembly GCA_963835915.1. GTDB lineage: Bacteria > Patescibacteriota > Patescibacteriia > 2-12-FULL-60-25 > 2-12-FULL-60-25 > 2-12-FULL-60-25. Next base: position 82,291 of record CAWIHE010000001.1, on the reverse strand, counting down.
GCCCGTCATCAATGAGTTGATTGATCCTCAGAAGATTTTACGCTTCCTTCCTTCGCCGGTGCCGTCGGAGGCGTTGCCGGAGTCCGGAGCATCCGGAGCGCCTTCATCGTCGCCTTCACGTTGTTCACCTTGTTCGACGAGCCGAGGATCTTCGCGGTCACGTTCGGAACGCCTGCGATCGCGAGGACCTGACGGACCGCGCCGCCGGCCTTCACGCCCGTCCCTTTCGGCGCGGGCTTGATAAGGACGCTCGCGGACGAGTACTTCGTCTTCACCTCGTGCGGGATCGTCTCGTTCACGATCGGAACGGTGATGAGCGCCTTCCGGGCCTTCGCGAACGCCTTCGCGTTCGCCCCTTGGACATCCACGGCCTTCGCGACGCCGAACCCGACGCGCCCTTTCCGGTTCCCCACGATGCCGAGCGCGCGGAACCGCATGCGCTTTCCGCCTTTCGTGACGCGCGTGACGCGGTTGATCTCAAGCGTCTTCTCTTCGTAGTCCGACTGCTCGGGGATCTCCCCGCGCCGGTCGTCGCGCCGCGGACCGCGTCCGCCGCCCATGCGCCCGCGTCCGCCGCCCGGTCCGCGCCGGATCCGGAATGACCGCGCGTCGCCGCGCCCGTTGTCGCGTCCGGAGGCCGGAGGATTGCCCGCATCGGCCCCAGCCTGAGGGGGCTGAGGTACGGCGGCCGCGGCGGCCGTACCTGATGGCGCCGCCCCAACGTCCGTCGGGGGGGTCGCGTTCTGCTGTGGTGTCGTGTCGTCCGTCATAATCGTTTAAAATTCAAGTCCGCCCTCGCGCGCGCCTTCGGCGAGCGCCCGGATGCGTCCGTGGTATTTCTTATCCCGGCGGTCGAAGACGACCTTCGTCACCTTCGCGGCCTTCGCCTTCTCGGCAAGCAGCTTCCCGACGCTCTTCGCGAGGGCCATCGGCTTTTCGCCCTTCTTCACCTTTACGTCCGTATCGCGCGCCGACGCGAGCGTCTTCCCCGTCGCATCCTCAATGACCTGCGCCGAGATATGCTTCAGCGAACGGAAGACGGCAAGACGCGGCCGCGCGGGCGTCCCTTTCACGCGTGCGCGGACGCGGCGGATGCGCCGTTCCCGTTTGATTCCCTTGCTCCGATTGCTTTTCATATCATTATTTGGCCAGCGAATTTACGAATGGGGCGAATCGGCGAATATCGAAAAAATCTTTCGACATTCGCCGATTCGTGAGCTCATTCGTACATTCGTAGGCCTTACGCATATCAATCAGTCTTAGCCCGCACTGGCTTTCGCGGCTTTGCCGGCTTTGCGGCGGACGACTTCGTCTGAGTACTTGATGCCCTTTCCTTTATACGGCTCCGGCGGGCGGACGCGGCGGATGCGCGCAGCCGTTTCGCCGACGAGCTGACGATCAATGCCGGAGATCGTGAGGACATTCTTCTCAACGGTTGCCGTGATGGCGTCAGGAAGTTCAATCTTCACGGAGTGTGAGAAGCCCACGTCCATCGTGACCGTGCGCCCGGCAACGGCAACCTTGTACCCGACGCCGATGAATTCGAGCTTCTTTTCAAACGGCTTTGCCACGCCTTCAACGGCGTTTGCGATGAGTTTCCGGCTCGTGCCCCAGAGCGCGCGGTCTTCGATCGCCTCCGGGTTCTGGACGGACACGACGACGGTCTTCTCCGGCGTGACCTCCGCCTTCACGTGCGGGTGGAGCGCGACGGTGAGCATGCCCTTCGGGCCCTTCACGGTCACGACCAACCCCGCGACGTTCACGTCAACGCCGTTCGGGATGGGGATGAGTTTGCGTCCGATGCGAGACATATCGATTAGGTGATTTCGCACAAGACCTCGCCGCCGAGCTTGCGCCGGCGCGCCTCCTTGTTCGTCATGAGGCCGGCCGAGGTCGACACGATCGCGAAGCCGAGGTCGGACATGACGCGCGGGAGCTCGTTCGACTTCCGGTACACGCGGAGTCCGGGCTTCGAGACGCGGCGGACGGAGTGGATCTTCGGCATCCGGTTGTCGTACTTCAGCGTGAGCGTGATGATCTTCTTCGCGCCTTCCGTGCGCTCCCGGACGTCCGCGACGAACCCTTCCGTTTCGAGGATCTTCGCGATCTTCGCCTTCATCTTCGACGACGGGGATTCAACCGTCTCTCGCCGAGCGGCTTGTGCGTTCCTGATTCTCGTCAGGAAATCTGCGATGGGGTCGGTATGCATATCGTTACCAGCTTGATTTCGTCACGCCGGGCATCTCCCCGCGATTCGCGAGTTCGCGGAAGCAGATGCGGCAGAGGTCGAAGTCGCGCATGTACCCGCGCTTGCGCCCGCACCGCCAGCAGCGGCGGACGATCCGCGTGGAGTACTTCGCCGTTCGGCGTGACTTGGCTCGTTGACTTTCGGTTGCCATAGGTTAGGTTTCAAATGGGAATCCAAGGGCCGTAAAGAGGGCCAGGCCTTCCTTCGCGCTCTTCGCCGTTGTCGTGACCGTGACCTCGAGCCCGTGGACGCGTTCGACTTCGTCGGAGCGGATCTCCGGGAACGCGAGGTGCTCCGCGAACCCGTACGAGAAGTTGCCCGTCGAATCGACGACGCGGCGCGGGATGCCGCGGAAGTCGCGGACGCGCGGGAACGTGACGTTCGCGAGCTTCTCGATGAAGTCCCACATGCGCCGCCCGCGGAGCGTGACCATGAGTCCGATGACCTGCCCTTTGCGCGTCTTGAAGTTCGAGATGGAGATGCGGGCCTTCGTCTTCACCGGCCGCTGGCCGGAGATGCGCGAAAGGACGTCTTCGGCCGTTTCGAGGAGCTTCCCGTCCTTGTGCTTCGACGGCGAAATCCCGACGGAGAGGATAACCTTCGTCGGCACGGGGATCGCGTTGACGTTCGAAACGCCGAGCTCCTTCATGAGCTTCGGGGCGATCTCTTTGGTGTAGCGTTCTTTAAGCGTCATACGTTATTTTTCCTGGGCCGCAATCCGGCGGTGGACGCGGTGCCGCCGCGCTTTCCCGTCGTCCCCGAGGGGGAGGACGTTCGAGATGTGGATCGGCATGGCGAATTCAATGACCTGGCCCTTCTCGCCCTGGCGCTTCGTCCGGAGGTGCCGCTTCATCAGGTTTACGCCCTCGACGACGACGCGGTTCAGCTTCGGGAACGTCTGGACGACTTTTCCCGTCTTTCCGCGGTCTTTGCCGACCATGACCTTCACGTGGTCGCCTGCTTTGATTCGGATGCTCATATTAGAGGACTTCGGGCGCGAGCGAGACGATCTTCGTGTACCCCTTCGCGCGGAGTTCGCGCGCGACCGGGCCGAAAATGCGCGTCGCTTTCGGTTCCTTCGTTTTGCGGTCGATGATGACGCCCGCGTTTTCATCGAAGCGGACGTACGTCCCGTCGGGACGCCGCGTCTCCTTCGCCGTGCGGACGAGGACGGCGTGGACGACGTCGCCCTTCTTCACGGCCGCGTGCGGGACGGCTTCCTTCACGGCGCACGTCACGACGTCGCCAAGCCAGGCGTACCGCTTCCGGTAGCCGCCGAGGACGCGAATGACCTGGAGCTTCTTCGCTCCGCTGTTATCCGCGACGACGAGCATTGCTCGATGCTGAACCATAGATGGGGTTAGGCGATTGCCGCTTTGAGCGTTTGGACGTACCGCCACGTGATGTTCGCCGAGAGCGGGCGGCACTCCTCGAACTCGACGAGGTTGCCGACGCGCGCAACGCCCGCGGGCTCGCGGACCTTGTACCGTTTCGACACGACGTACGCCTTCTTGTAGATCGGGTGCGTCACGTGGCGGTCGACGCGGACGACGATCGTTTTCTGCATCTTCGTCGAGACGACGGTTCCGCGCAGGCGGCGGCGTTTCAGTGATGGCTTGGTCATATCGTCGGTGTTGATGCGGACGCGAGGCCCTGCTCGCGTTCAAGGAGGATCGTTTCAATACGGGCGAGCTCGCGCTTCGCTTTCCGGAGATCGCGGACGTGCGCCTGCTCGCGCGTGCCGATCGTGAACCGGAGCTCGCGGATGAGCGCGCGCTGCTTCGACGCCTCTTCGCGGAGGCGTTCGGGGGATTCGTTCCGAAGTTCGTGAATCGTCATACCGTGATTAGAAACCTTCTTTCGTCACAACGACGGCCCGGCACGGGAGCTTGAACGCCGAGAGCTTCAGGGCTTCGCGCGCCTTGTCCGCCGGAATGCCGTCGATTTCGAAGAGGATCATGCCCGGGCGCACCTCGCAGACGTAGAATTCGACCGCGCCTTTCCCGGCGCCCATCGGCACCTCGCTCCCTTTGCGCGTGATCGGGTGGTCGGGAAAAATCCGGATCCACATTTTTCCGCCCTTGCGGAGGTACCGCGTGAGGACGCGCCGGCACGCCTCAATCTGCCGCGAGGAAACCCACGCGGGCGAAAGCGCTTTCAGGCCGTGCGACCCGTACGCGACGGACGTTTTGCTCGTCGCGACACGGCGGAACCGTCCCCGGCCCTTGTGCCACTTGCGATGCTTGACTTTCTTAGGAATCAACATACTTCGTTCCTACGAATTACGAATTGACGCGAATTACGAATTACGAATTGAGCCGGTGTGGTCACCGTCGATTCAAGCGTCATTTCGTATTCGGTATTCATAGATGTCATTCGTACATTCGTATCCATTCGTAATTCGTAATTCGCGCCAATTCGTAATTCGTAGGGCCTATGCCGTCGGGGCCTCTGCGGGTTGACGGCTATCGCGGCGATCATCGTTGCGCGGGCGGAACCCGCCTCCCTGACCCTCGCGGCGGCGGTCGCCTCCGCGGTTGCGGGACGGCGTCGTCGGGTTGTACATCGACAGACGATCCTGTTCGAACACGTCCCCGCGGTAGATCCAGACCTTCACGCCGATTGCGCCCGCCGGTGTGTGCGCCATGAGCTGGGCGTAATCAATGTCCGCGCGAAGCGACGTGAGCGGGATCTTCCCCCAGCCGAGCCACTCGCGGCGGGCGATCTCCGCGCCGTTCAACCGGCCCGAGACGGCGACCTTCACGCCGAGCGCTCCGGATTTCTTCACGCGTTCGAGCGTCTGTTTGAGGACGCGGCGGAACGGGAGGCGGCGCTCGAGATCGGACACGACCTGCTGCCCGACGATCGTCGCGTCGAGGTTGCTCTTCGGGATTTCAACGACGTCGAGGCGGAGGTTCACTTTCCGGCCGCGGAAAAAATTCTTCATCACTTTCTTCCGGAGTTCCTCGATGCCTGCCGCGCCGCGTCCGATGACGAAGCCGGGCTTCCCCGTGGCGATCGTGATGGCGACGACGCCCTGCATGCGCTCGATCGTGACCCGGCTCACGGCCCCGTCCTTGAGTTCCTTCTTGATGAACTCGCGGATCCCCAGATCCTGCTGGAGCTGTTTCCGGTATGCGCCGTCGCGGGCAAACCAACGGCTCGGCCACGTGTTCGTGACCCCCATGCGGAAAAGTGTCGGATGGACTTTGTGACCCATAGTGATTATGTCGCTTTCGCGGCACGCGCCTTCGCGGCACGCGGCACGCGGATGCGCGTCTTCTTCGTCTTCTCAGCCTTAACCGGCTTTTCCGTCTTTCCGACGCCCGACGCCCGACGCCCGACGCCCGAGTTCTTATGGACATCCGCAATCGATTCATCGCTCAAAACGATCTCAACGTGCGCCGTCCGCTTCCGGATCGGCGTGGCGCGGCCGAACGCTTTCTGCTGCCAGCGCTTCATGACCGGCCCGCCGTCCGCCGTGATCTTCGCAACGCGGAGCGTGGAGGGATCAATCTGGAAATTGTGTTCCGCGTTCGCCATGGCGCTCTTCAGGAGTTTCAGGACCGGGAGCGCGGCGGCTTTCGGCGCGAATTCGAGCTGGCGGACCGCGGCCGGCGCCGGAAGTCCGCGGATCAACCCGATGACGAGCCGCACCTTGCGGGGCGACATGCGGAGTTGGTTCAGTCGTGCGTGGACCTGCATATTAGGCGGCGGCGGGCGGCGCGGCGGCGACCTGCGCGGCTTTCTGTTCGAGTTCCTTCGTCATCTTCCCGCCGTGGCGGATGAACTTCCGCGTCGGAGAAAATTCGCCGAGTTTGTGGCCGACCATGTTCTCCGTCATGAGGACGGGCAGATGCGTTTTTCCGTTGTGGATCGCGATGACGAATCCGACCATCTCCGGCGTGATCGTCGATGCGCGCGCCCACGTTTTGATGGGCGTCTTGTCTCCGCGCGTCAGCTTCGAAACCTTTTTCATGAGTTTCGCGTCGACGTACGGGCCTTTCTTCAAGCTTCGTGACATATCGGTTTATTTCTTGGGGCGGCGCGTAATGATGAGCGCGCTCGAAATCTTCTTCGGCTTCCGCGTCTTTACGCCGAGCGCGGGCTTGCCCCACGGCGTCTTCGCGTGCTTCATGCCGATCGGATGCTTGCCTTCGCCTCCGCCGTGCGGGTGGTCGACCGGGTTCATGACTTTTCCGCGGACCGTGGGACGGATCCCGCGGTGGCGCATGCGTCCCGCCTTCCCCCAGCGGACGAGCCGCCAGTCCGGATTCGAGACCGCGCCGACCGTTGCCGCGCACGCCTTCGGAACCATGCGGATTTCGCCGGACGGAAGCTTGAGCGTGGCGAAGTTGCCTTCAACAGCCATGAGCTGGACGGCCGCGCCCGCGCCGTGCGCAATCTGCCCGCCCTTGCCGGGCTGGAGTTCGACGGAGTGAACGGTAATGCCGACCGGAAGCTTTTCGAGCGGAAGCCGGTTCCCCGGATTGATGTCGGCCTTCTCCATTGACGAGATGACCGTGTTGCCGACGATAAGCCCCTGTGGCGCAAGCATGTAGCGCTTTTCGCCGTCGCGGTACACGAGGAGCGCAATCCGCGCCCCGCGGTTCGGATCGTATTCGATCGACGTGACGCGCGCCGGGATATCAAATTTGTCGCGGCGGAAGTCGATCGTGCGGATGTGCCGCTTGTTGCCCGCGCCGCGGTGGCGGACGGCGATCTTCCCGTTCGAGCGGCCGGCCATCTCTTTCTTTGAAATGATGAGCGCCTTCTCCGGTTTCGTTTTCGTGATATCAGAAAAATCCTGCACGGATGATTTCCGGCGCGCGCTGGTCGTGGGACGATACGTCTTGATCGGCATATTAGACTCCTTCAACGAGCGTGAGCGTTTCGCCCTTCTTGAGTTCGACGAGCGCCTTCTTCCAGTTGTTCCGGCGGCCCTGGACCTTCCCGCGGCGGACGGCTTTCCCGATGCCGCGCTGGGTGCGGACGCGCGTCACGTGAACGCCGAACGTGGACTCGACCGCCTTCCGGATCTCCTGTTTGTTCGCGCCCGTCTGGACGTCGAACACGTACACGCCGCCTTCGGCCAGGATGGCCGCTTTTTCGCTCACGTGCGGCTTGCGGAGGATACTCGCGTACGCGCCGGATTTCACCGCGGTCCGGAGGTCGATCTTCTTCTCCTTGACGTCCGCTTTTTTCGCGTCCTTCTTCGCCTCATTCTTCGCGTCATCCGTCTTCGCGTCGTCGCGCTTCTCCGCCGACGGCTTTGCGGGCGGCGGTCCGGAGCGCTTCTTCGTAAATCGGTCAAACAAGGCGGCCATAGGGATTAGACGTTGGCGTAGACTTTTTCAAATGCCGGGACGGCATCGTCTTCGAAGACGACCGTTTTGAACCGGAGGATCTCGACGACCGACATCGCGTTCGCCGTGACGACGAAGATGCTCTTGAGGTTCCGCGCCATACGGACGAGTTCCGGACGCGGGCCCGCAACGACGTAGAGGACGGTCGACCCGACCGGGAGCCGCTTCAGGAGGAGCGCGAGCGCTTTCGTCTTGATCGCCTCCGGAGCGAACCGGTCGACGATGAAGAGCTTCTTGTGCGCGAGCTTGTCGGAGAGCGCCATGAAGAGCGCCTTCTGCTTCGCCTTCCGGTTGACTTTGACGCCGAAATTCCGGACGTTCCGCGGACCAAAGGTAATGCCGCCGCCGACCCAGATGGGCGACCGCGTGGACCCGTGGCGCGCGCGCCCGGTCCCCTTCTGCTTCCACGGCTTCTTGCCGCCGCCTCGGATTTCGCCGCGCGTCTTCGTGTGCGCGATCGGATGGCGCGCGTTCGCCTGTTGGGCGACGACAATCTCGTGGATGAGCGCCGGATTCACTTTCACGCCGAAATGCGCGGCGTTCAGGTCAACGTCGCCTGTCTGTTTTCCTTCGCTGTTGTATCGTGGTGCGTTGGGCATACCTTATTCTGCGGAAACGATTTCAACGATGCCGCCGCGCGCGCCCGGGACCGCGCCTTTCACGGCGATGATCCGGTTGTCGCGCACGTCGACGATCTCAAGATTCTTCACGGTCACGCGGTCATCACCCATGCGTCCGGCCATGCGGACCCCTTTGAAGACGTGCTGGACGCCGCCGGCGCTGATCGAACCCGGCCGCCGTTCCTGGTCTTTGTGCCCGTGGGTTGCCTTCTGCCCGTGGAATCCGTGGCGCTTCACGACACCCGCAAACCCGCGTCCCTTCGACGTGCCGCTCACGTGGACGATGTCGCCCGGTGCAAATGTTGATGCTTCGACGGCGTCGCCTCGCTTGAACGATGCCGAATCTTCGACGCGGAATTCCTTGAGCGTCCCGAAGAGTTTGAGGTCCTTCACGTGTCCGGCTTCCGGTTTCGGGAGCGTCTTCCGGATGTCGCATCCGATCTGGACCGCCACATAGCCGTCGGATTCCTTCGTCTTCACCTGCGTGACGACGCAGGGCTCCGCGTCGATGAGCGTCACCGGAACAACCGTCCCATCGGGGCGGTACACCTGTGACATTTCGATCTTCCGACCGACGATGAATTTCATAGATGAGAGTAGATTGGTCCCCCTCCGTCCTCATGAGGACTTTGGGGACATCTCGCTTCTGAGCTATTCCTTGGCCTACGAATGTACGAATGATGCGAATCAGCGAATACCGTCTTGGGTGCGATGCGCATCCGCGGCGGCGATGGCTCTGTAAGATCCATTCGCCGATTCGCCCTATTCGTACATTCGTAGGCCTTACGGAAAAGCCAGAGGGTCATCCGCGATCAATGCGATCGTGGAGGTTCCTCTGGCTTCGGAGCGAGCGATGCCTTCCCGCGGCCGATGGCGTTCCATCTGCAACGAGAATCAATCCGCCTCTCGGCTGGAGAGCGCGGATCAAATCATTCCGTTGTAAGCTCGCCGCCGGTTGGTCCCGTCCAGGGAGGTTATGCCGTGACGCCGCCGATTTCGCTCGCGGCGCTTACTCTCCTCATCCGGTGATGGATGGAACGGAGAGGGCAACTTACTCCTTGCGGACCGCCCGATGGCGGTGCGTGTTTGTTTTTGAGAGTTGACGGGTTGACGAGTTGACGGGTTTGCGGGTTTCTCAACCCGTAAACACGCTAACCCGCTAACCCGCAAACTCTGAGTTACATTTTGATTTCAACGTCCACGCCTGCCGGGAGATTCAGACTGGTCAGCGCATCGATCGTCTTTGCGTTCGGATCAAGGATGTCGACGATTCGCTTGTGGATGCGCATTTCGAACTGCTCACGCGCCGGTTTGTGGACGAAGGTCGACCGGTTCACCGTCCACTTCTTCTTCTCCGTGGGCAACGGGACCGGGCCCACGACTTTCACGCCCGTCCGCTCCGCCGTATCAATGATCGTGCGCGTCGACTGATCAATGATCTTGTGGTCGTACGCGCGAATCTTGATCCGCACGCGGTGCGTCTCGGCTTTCTTCGCTTTCTTCGAGTCGGCCATGGGAGTGAGAGTGGGGTCTTCCGCCTTGAGGTCCGGAGCGATCCGCTTGCGGCTTCAGCCGTGGCTGAAAACGCGAGCGGACCGCCCCGATATCCATCGGGGGCGGTCCGTTCGTTTACTTGATGATCTTCGTGACGACGCCGGCGCCGACCGTTTTGCCGCCTTCGCGGATGGCGAACTTCATCTTGTCTTCCATCGCGACCGGGATGATGAGCGTGACGTTGATCTTCGCCGTATCGCCCGGCATGACCATTTCCGTGCCTTCCGGGAGCTTCACCTCGCCCGTCACGTCCGTGGTCCGGATGTAGAACTGCGGCTTGTACCCCGTGAAGAACGGCTTGTGGCGTCCGCCTTCCTCCTTCGTGAGCGCGTAGACTTCCGCTTCGAATTCCTTGTGCGGCGTGATCGAACCCGGCTTCGCGAGCACCATGCCGCGCTCGACCTCTTCCTTCTTGATCCCGCGGAGGAGCACGCCGGCGTTGTCGCCCGCACGCCCTTCGTCGAGCGACTTGTTGAACATCTCGATGCCCGTCACGACCGTCTTCTTCGATTCGTCGCGGAGGCCGACGATTTCGACTTCTTCGTTGATCTTCACCATGCCGCGCTCAATCCGTCCGGTCACGACCGTGCCGCGGCCTTCGATCGAGAACACGTCTTCGATCGGCATGAAGAACGGCTTTTCGACGTCGCGAACCGGCTCCGGAATGCGCGTATCGAGCGCGTTCATGAGGTCCCAGATCGGCTTCGTCGCCGCTTCGTCCGTGGGGTTCTCAAGGGCCTTCAGCGCCGAACCGCGGATGACCGCGGCGTTCGCGCCGTCGAACCCGTACTTCTTCAGGAGTTCACGGACTTCCTCTTCGACGAGCTCGATGAGTTCCGCGTCGTCGACCATGTCGCACTTGTTGAGGAACACGACGATTTCCGGAACGCCGACCTGGCGGGCAAGGAGGATGTGCTCGGCCGTCTGCGGCATGGGTCCGTCCGTTGCGGCAACGACAAGAATCGCGCCGTCCATTTGGGCCGCGCCCGTAATCATGTTCTTGATGTAGTCCGCGTGCCCCGGGCAGTCGACGTGCGCGTAGTGGCGTTTTTCCGTTTCGTATTCGCAGTGCGCCGTGGCGATGGTGATGCCGCGGGCCTTGGATTCAGGCGCCTTATCAAAAGCGTCCACGCCTTTTGCCTGCGCGAGCCCTTTCTTCGAGAGCACCGTCACAATGGCTGCCGTGAGCGTGGTCTTGCCGTGGTCCACGTGGCCGATCGTCCCGACGTTCACGTGCGGCTTTTTGCGTTCGAATTTTTCCGCCATACGGTTAAGATAATGTGTTAGTGGAGAGAAATATTGGGGTTCTCAATTAAGCATGGGCGAGTATAACAGAGCTCTCTAAATGGCGCAAGGGGTTGATTCTTGGCTGTGTAAAGCGGAGGAATTAGATGCCGTTTTGGCTTGATATCGTCGTTTTTCTATAAAAATGAGGGTTTGGGGTTTGGCATTTGGGTTTTGGTAAAGCAAAAACTCATTAATCCTTGCCAAAACCCAAATGCCAAACCCCAAACCCTACTTCACCTCGTCCTCCAGCGGCTCGAAGTAGAAATTTTCCTCGATGAAGCGGTCGTCTTTTTCGATGACCGGCTCTTCCCCGGGGACGGCGGCTTCGCGCGCGCCGCGCTCCATCTCCTCCTTTGCGAGGTCGGCGAGCGCCTGGGCGATCTCGTCATCCTCATCCTCATCCTTTGACGACATGCGGGGTCGCTTCATCGCCGACGTGGTAACGCCGACCATGGAGGCGAAGTCCTCGAACGGCATGACGACCTGCGGCGATTCGCCCCGGTCGTTCGTGATGATCACAGGGATTCCGAGCTTGCGCGCGGTCTCAAGGATGTGAGGGAGACTCATAGTAATGCTATCTCATCATGGGGCGGCGAAGATGGCAAGCGGGCAGGTGCGTAAGTGCAGTGGGCAGGTGCGTAAGTGCGTAGGTGCGTAAGTGCGTAGGTCTGAATTCTGGCCTACGCACCTACGCACTTACGCACCTACGCACTTAACAAGAGGCCGTCAGGGAAGTACCTGACGGCCGGTCTGATGCGATGACGGAAGAGAGACGAACTACCTCCGCGATCCATCCGTGATGTATGCGCGACGCGGCTTGCCCGGTCGGCGGGAAGCCTTCTTCGCGTTTGATGGAGATGCCGCGTGCGCCGTGAATGACGGCGGTGGATCGAAGTAGAGGCCGAGACAGCAGGCCATCGCGGGAACCTCGCCGAGTTCCTCGAACTGGTGGCGGTACGACGCGCACCATTTTTTCATCGTCCCGCCGATACGCACGATGAGATCCCACCATGGCGGATCCTCATCTGACGAAGGGACGATCCTGGCTTCGCCGCGGCGCACGGTAACGCGCGCGCGTTTTCGCGGCGGCGGGATGGACGTTGAAACGGGTCTGATCTCGTTCGCGACGACGAGCGCGTCGTAGAGCGCGCGGACCAGCTCGCGGATCGTGTCCACGTTCGCCGGATGATGGAATTCCGCTTCGCCGTCAGGAACGGATTTGAATTCCCGAGGTACGACGAAACCCTTCACGGCCATGAGGAGTTCGCCCCACGCCTTCCACCAGTCACGATCGCCGATCTCCTTCATGACGCGCTCCCGCCAGTACGAATTCAGCCAGAGGTGCGGCGCGAGCGGATGATGCGCGGTGGGCACGATCGCGTCGCGATGCTCCATGGCAATCCGCATGACGGCAACCGGATTCGCGCTCAATGCCCTACCGGTCTCTCCGGCGTTCAGTTTGCCATCCCGATATGCAGACGGACCCAGCCCCATGATCTTATCGACGATGACCTTCAAAATCTCATCTGACCACATCGGCCGGTCAGGACGCAGAGCCATCGCGATTTCCACCTGCGCGTCGTCCCGCCGAATCATCACACCGAGAATTTCGCCGGCGGGTAAATACTCTCCAGGACGAGTCAATCGAATCGGCTGCGACCGGCCCGTCCGTTCTCGACCTGCGCACCACGACTTTGGTTTCGCGGGAATTTTTTTCTTTGCCATGTCCTTCTCTCTTCCTTTCCGAAAGTTCGATCTCTGTAGGCGGAACATGACATGAATTTGGAGACATGTCAACGCGTAGGGAATTAAAAAACCGGACTGTGCACATCCGGTCGTAGCGCCGTTATACGAGACAACGGCCAGACCTTCCAGCCAGCAATGACTCCCGCGCACGGAGCCCGATGGGAATCCAACCCACCGACTCGGACTGGAATTGGCTTGAATCTATCCCTAACTTCTACCTCTGTCAATATCGAGTGCCGGGCAGAGGGGCGTCGTTGCGTCGGGCGTCGTACGTCGGCCGAACCGACGCAACGACGCCCGACGCCCGACGCAACGAAACAAAAGACCGGCGCCAAGGGAGTTCCCCCGGCAGCCGGTCGATGTTCTAAGAAATCAATCCCCCGCGACGGTCACGGCGCGGATGCCGCGTGATGATGCGCGCGTTTCACCTTCGCCTGCGCTGCTCGGCGGGACTTCGGCGCGGCTTTCGCGCGGTTCCGGCGGTGGGCGGTGGCACGGCGCTTCCGGTAGTACTCGTCAAGCTTCATCGCCATCACGGCCGCATCTTCGTAATGGAACACGTCGTGCCGATCATACGTTCCGTTGATCGCTCCGACGATCAGCGGCTCCAAATCCGGAGGCAGCTTCGGCGTGCATCGCTCGTGCGCGCGAATTTCTCCGATGCGATTCCGCGTGACGAGATCGTCGAAGATCCTCGAGATGAGGACGATGAGCGTTGTCTTCGATGCGCGGTAGCAACGATAGGAAACCTTCCTCTTTTCCCGAATGTCGGCGTGGTTCGACCAAGGGAGGCCTTGGCACGCCCGAACGAGTTCTCGCCACGCGCGTCCGTCATCGTTCTGTTCGAGAAAATGAAGGACGGTTCGCCTGTAGTACGCATCGAAGCTGATGACGTCGAAGAACGGATGCGTCGGATTCGTAATGGCGGCTCGCCGGGTCTTCCATAAGTATTCGAGCCCTTCATCCGTGCACACGATCGGCAAAAGCTTGGCGTTGCGGGCGGCCTGACCGATCGTGAACCACTTTGAAGCGTCGAAATCGATGACCGTGTCCACGAATGCGCGCCACCACTTGCTCTTCATGCGGCGCTTCGCGTACGCGATGAGCAGCGGTTCCGCGGACGAACACTCGAGAATTCGATCGATGATCTGGCCGTCCGTCATCCCGTTCCGTTCGAGGACGCGCAGGACGGCGCACGCCGCGCCCTTCCCGTGCTCCTCCTCGATCTCCATGAGACCGTTCTGCGTGCCGCGCGCAAGCTCGACATCGTCACGCGTCACCTTGTAGCGTTCTTTCTCCGGTTTCTTCGTTTCCGCCATGGTGTCCTCCTGTCACGAACGCCTTAGGCGTTCACGGTGACCTGGTAGGGGTTGGGTTGAAAAGTTCAAGCATCTTCCTCTAAGAAAGATGAGGCGATGCTCCCATAGATCGGCGCGGATGTCAAGGACGGGGACGGTAAGCGGCGAGCGGTAAGCGGGACGTAGAAAACCCGCTCGCCGCTTACCGTTTACCGCTTACCGAACAAAAAAGGAGTCCGCCATAGGAACGGACTCCCTCTCTCCGAGCGAACGAACGATCTCACTTCTCGAAGCCGAGCTCCCGCGCGAACGTGCGCATGGTGTGCGCATACGACATGCGGCGCATGTTCGCAACGCCGTTGATCACGTGTTCATCCCGTACGAGGACGATGAACTGCGCCTTTTCGTCTTCCAGAACGGGACCGCCGCGATCAACGCGCTGCTGGATGACGTCGAGGATGAAGCGCGCGAACGCTTTCCCGAGCTCGAGAAGGGCGGTGGCCGTTCCCTGATCTTCGAAGTTCGCGAGAATTTCTTGTGAAAGGATCGTGACGAAACGTCGCTTCTCGTCGTAGGTAACCTGAACGCCGGACACGTGGCGCCCGTAGATTTCGACGAGCCATTCCTTCTGCGTGAGCGTTGCATCAATGCACATTGCCGGTTGACTCATGATCGTCCTCCTTTGATGAGGTGGAGCGTGGGTTTAACCGAAATGGGTCCCGCGTCCCGGATACGCGGATGGCGCAGGACATCACGAAGTCCGTGGATGGCCGATGGGCCGATCTCGTTTAGGACGCCGCCGATCACGACGACGGCGTAAACCATTCCTTTGGCCGCCATGGAAACCATGATGTTGCCCTTTCGATCTTGTGGAAGGACCGCGTTTGTTTGATGCAGGAATATCACGGATTGAGAGGGATGTCAACGGAATCCGCTTGGATCTCCTCCTTACACTTTCCCGAGGAGTCAGCGACGAGGGATCCCTTGGAAAGGACTTTGAACAGAGGAGGAACTTCTTCTTGATCCCCTTCCTGCTTCAAAGGGATCCCTCGTCGCTGACTCCTCGGGAAAGTGAATGAGGAGACGGGTCTTATTGAGACGGTTGGGACAAAAAAGATGACCCGCGCAACGGATCATCTTTCTGACTAACCATCTAACGATCTAACCATCTAACCATCTCTACTTCTTCTTCCTGCCCTCGATGATTTCGAGCTCCACGTTCTTCGGGACCGGTTCGTAGTGGTCGAATTCCATCGTCGAGGTCGCGCGGCCCTGGGAGAGGGAGCGGAGCGTGGTCACGTAGCCGAACATTTCGGCGAGCGGGACCGTGGCGTTGATGATCTTCATGCCCATGCGGTCCGTCATCTCGTTGATCTGGCCGCGGCGCGAGTTCAAATCGCCGATGACGTCACCCATGAATTCTTCCGGCGTCACGACTTCGAGTTTCATCGTCGGTTCGAGGAGGACGAGGCCGGCTTTCTTCGCCGCGTCCTGGAACGCCATGGACCCCGCGATCTTGAACGCCGCTTCGGACGAGTCGACCTCGTGGTAGCTTCCGTCGTAGAGCGTGACGTCGACGTCCTGGAGCGGGTAGCCCGCGAGCACGCCGCGCGTGAGCGCTTCCTGCACGCCCTTGTTCACCGCCGGGATGTACTCGCGCGGGATCACGCCGCCCTTGATCGCGTCGTGGAATTCGTAGCCGCCCCCGCGCGGCTTCGCCTTCACGCGGAGGTAGCAGTGTCCGTACTGGCCGCGGCCGCCCGTCTGGCGGATGTACTTCCCTTCGGCTTCCGCCTCGCCCTTCACCGTTTCGCGGTACGCGACCTGCGGCTTCCCAACGTTCGCGTCAACGGAAAATTCGCGCCGCATGCGTTCGACGAGGATTTCGAGGTGGAGTTCGCCCATGCCGCTGATGATCGTCTGGAGCGTCTCTTCGTCCGTGCGCACGCGGAACGACGGGTCTTCTTCGGCGAGCTTCTGGAGCGCAATGCCCATCTTGTCCTGGTCGGCCTTCGTCTTCGGTTCGATCGCGACCGAGATGACCGGCTCCGGCGCCTTGATCGACTCAAGGATGATCGGATTCTTTTCGTCGCAGAGCGTGTGCCCCGTAAACGTGGACTTGAGGCCCACGGCGGCCGCGATTTCTCCGGCGAACACTTCCTGCACTTCCTCGCGCGAGTTCGCGTGCATCCGGACGATGCGCGAGATGCGCTCGCGCTCCCCGGTCGTCGCGTTCAGCACGTACGAACCCGAGGCGAGTTTGCCGGCGTACACGCGGAAGAAGATGAGCTTCCCCACGTACGGGTCGGTCATGACCTTGAACGCGAGCGCCGTAAACGGCTCGTCGTCCGACGCCTTCCGTTCGATGACCGTCTCGTCGTCGTCAATCGGATGCCCTTTGACCGGCGGGACGTCCGTCGGGCTCGGAAGGTAGTCCACGATCGCGTCGAGCATCATCTGCACGCCCTTGTTCTTCAGCGCGGATCCGCAGAGGATCGGAACGATCTGGTTCGAGATCACGGCCTTCCGGAGCGCGGCCTTGATTTCCGGCACGGTGACCGCCTCGCCGGCGAGATACTTGTTCATGAGCGCCTCATCCGTTTCCGAGAGCGCCTCAAGGAATTTCGCGCGCCATTCGTCGGCCTTCGCCTTGTACTCATCAGGGATGTCGATCGTCTCGATCTGCTGTCCGAGTTCATCGCGGTACATGTACGCCTTCTGCTCGATGAGGTCGACGATGCCGATGTAGTTCTGCTCCGTGCCGATTGGGAGCTGGATCGGATAGGCATCCTTCGTGAGCCGGTTGCGGATGGATTCGACGTCCTTATAAAAATCCGCGCCCGTCCGGTCGAGTTTGTTCACAAAGCACATGCGCGGCACGTGGTACTTGTCCGCCTGGCGCCACACCGTTTCCGACTGCGGCTCCACGCCGGCCACGCCGTCGAAGACCGTCACGGCGCCGTCGAGCACGCGAAGCGACCGCTCGACTTCGATCGTGAAGTCGACGTGCCCCGGCGTATCGATGAGGTTATCCGGTGACCCTTCCAGAAACAGGTCGTCGCCGCCGCGGTAATCGTGATGCCGCGCTCCTGCTCCTGCTCCATCCAGTCCATCGTCGCCTCACCCTCATGGACTTCGCCGATCTTGTGCTTGCGTGCCGGTATAAAAGAGGACGCGCTCGGAGACGGTCGTCTTTCCGGCGTCGATGTGCGCGATGATTCCGAAATTGCGCGTGAGATCGAGGGAGTATTCTCTGGGCATATGGTTCCTACGAATTACGAATCGTACGAATATACGAATTTACGAATGACATTTAGTGGGATTTATTGATATTCACAATTCGACGGAAGAGAACTCCATCTTTTGTGAAATTTGCCAGAATTGCTAATTCAAGATTCGTCGTTTTCAGATAACCGTGCACCTGCTTGATGTTCGAGGGAAGAAAATGATTCCCCTGTTTCAACTCAAGGATGACTTTGCCGTCAACAAGGAAATCTACACGATAGGTTCCGATGGCCTTCGTCTCAAAAACGAGAGGAATTGTGTACTGTTCCTTAAATGGAATCCTTCTTGAACGGAACGCTGCCGCAACCGCTCGTTGATACGCCTGTTCGCGATGGCCGAATCCGATCTCGTTGTAAACGTCGTACAACGCACCAACAATCTGATAGCTGAGATCCGGCAGAACAAGGCCGGGATTCCTGACTTGAATCCGTTTCACCTTGGGAATGCCATCGTCGCTATCCATGTCGCCTTATTCGTACATTCGTATATTCGTACGATTCGTAATTCGTAGGTTACCGGGCGAAGTGGGCGAACGCGCGATTGGCTTCCGCCATCCGCTGGACGTCGGCCTTCTTTTTGACGGCATCACCCGTGTTCTCTGCGGCCGCCATCAATTCATTCGCGAGCTTGATGGCCATCGGCTTTCCTTTGACGTGGCGCGCGGCGCCGATGATCCAGCGGAACGCAAGCTGGACGCGGCGCTCGGCGCGGACCTGCATTGGGATCTGGTAGTTCGCGCCTCCGACGCGCTTTGATTTGACCTCGAGCGTCGGCATGACGTTCTTCATCGCCTCTTCAAAGACCTCGACCGGACTCTTCTTCGTCTTCGCTTCGATGATATCAAATGCGCCGTAGACGACTTTCTGCGCCGTGTTCTTCTTCCCGTCGCGCATGATCGCGTTCACGAGTTTCGCAACATCGGCCCGCGTGTATTTCGGGTCAGGCCGGATCTCTCGTTTCGGAGCTTGCTTTCCACGCATAGATAGTTATTCCAAATTCAAACGATTAGGCTTTCGGCGCCTTCGGACGCTTTGTCCCATAGACCGAGCGACTGCGGCGGCGCTTATCAACGCCCTGCGTGTCGTACACGCCGCGAACGATGTGGTACCGGACGCCCGGAAGGTCTTTCACGCGGCCCCCGCGGATGAGGACGATCGAGTGTTCCTGAAGGTTGTGCCCCTCGCCCGGGATGTACGCCGTGACTTCTTCGCCGTTCGAAAGCCGGACGCGCGCGATTTTCCGGATGGCCGAGTTCGGTTTCTTCGGGGTCATCGTCTTCACTTTCACGCACACGCCGCGCTTGAATCCCGCGCCCTTCTTGAGCGTTGACCGGCGGCGGTGGAGCGAATCAAAAACATGCTGAAGCGCCGGACTCTTCGACTTTACGTGAGAGCGGGTCCGGGCTTTCCTAAGAAGTTGGCTGATCGTTGGCATGTATTCCTTTATCCAGCGCCCCGAAGGACGCTGTAATAAGCGGCGGAACTATAACAGCGACCGGGGTTGGACGTCAAGGCGGTCAGTAAAGGGTGGCCGATGGGCCCTAAACACCGTGAGAATCAAGGAATTCTCTAATCTTTTCGACGCTTTCGGCCTCATCGAGGACCTCGAGACAATCAGTCTTGTCAAGAACTTCAGGATCCTCAAAAATAATCCCAACGTGGATGAGAAGCTTACTCATATCCTCCAAACTCAATTTTGATGCCCTCGTGAGCACCTCCCGGAGTTTCATCTTCTTTCCAGTGGATTTCATAGGGACCCGGATGTCTTATGATTTTAACGATGTCCTCAATCTCATCAGGGCTGATTTCGCTTGGCGCTGGCATATCTTCCTCATA
Source organism: Candidatus Uhrbacteria bacterium (assembly GCA_963835915.1). Lineage (GTDB taxonomy): Bacteria > Patescibacteriota > Patescibacteriia > 2-12-FULL-60-25 > 2-12-FULL-60-25 > 2-12-FULL-60-25. The sequence continues at coordinate 63,052 of CAWIHE010000001.1, read as the reverse complement.
TTGACACGACTCCCGACTTCATCCAAGCTCTCCCCGTATCCGCGCTAGGATTTCCTTCACATCATCAACCCTAAACTCCGGAGGGCAGACTCATGGCCATGGACCCGGCAATCGCGCGCATCTACTGCATCAAATGGTTCGCTGAAATCTACTATCACACCCTGCCCGCTCCCGCTCAGTGCAATCAACGGGCGGACGCGGATTGGGAGAGCGCAACGTGGATCGTCGATCGCTTTCCACCCCTCTGCCGATACGTTGCGAGAACCCTGACGGACGAAGACGGCTATGCGGCATTCGTCCGACGAATCGGAGGAGAGATCTGGGACATGGCACGGACGCAGTGCGAATGCACCTTTCTTCCGTCCTACCGCAACATCCCGCTGCTGCCGGACCAGGAGATCGACTTCGCGATCATGCAGGTCTTCTGTATGAAACGGTTCGCCCAGATCATCGCTCAGACGATGGTATCCGTGGAAACCGGAAAAGAACGCGCAATCACGGATTGGACCGAGGCCGAGAAGATCATCGCCACACATTCCTCGGTCGTCGACGCCATGGCAAAAAACGGACGGAGGCGGTTCACGGATGAAGACGGCTACGAAACGTTCGTCCGCCAGGAAGGTGAGGCTTTCTGGTACAATGTCAGAACCCTCCGTCACCTTCTTCCTCGTCCGCCGTATTCGCACGCAACGTTCGGCTAAACGCCGTTCAACACGCACGCCACTCAACAACCGCATGGGAACTCCCCCATGCGGTTTCGATTTTTCACGACTCCCCCATCATCCCTCCCCCATCATCCCCGATTCGGAGTCAGGCGCATGCGAAGCATCGCTGACTTCTGCTGCCGACTGAAAGCTCGTGACTTCACTCGTTGACTCGTTGACTGGTTGACTCGTTGACTCCCCTCGCGGTTCGAGGCCGGACGCACGCGGTGCGCCCCTACGCATCCTCGGCATCCAAAACAACTCCACGAACAACCGATGCCCGGCGGCGATGGCGGACGCCGTCAACGCGAGGGCGCCGATGTTCGCATCCTGGGAGATGAACGCGAGCGACGCGAAGGCGAGCGCGCCGGCGCCGACGGCGCGGTACGCGGCGGGCGCCCAGGAGAGCGCGAGCGCGGAGCGTTCGCGCGTGAGGCGCGAGGCGGAGAGGTAGGCGAGAACCGGCGCGACGACGGGCCAGCCGAGAATCCAGGATGCCGAGAGGACATACGCAACGGAGATGTCGGCGAACGCGCGCGCGTCGTCGGGTGCGAGGTCGCCGCTTGCGATGGGCTGCTTCACGCCGCTCCGCTCGTCCGCGCCGAGCGAGAAGAGGTCGCGCTTCATGACCGCGCCGAACCGGAGGAGCGCGAGGAGGATGAGGAAGAGCGCGGTCGCGAGGACGGAGAAGGATCCCGTTGCCGGAATGGCGTGCGCGGACACGGCCGCGCCGATGCCGACGGCGACGTAGAGGACGAGGTCGAACGTGCCCCACGAGTAAAACGCGTGCTTCAGAATCCGCATCATCGATCCCGCGCGCGTGACGAAGGCGAGGATAAGGAAGATGCCGAGCGCGATGAGCGCGATCGCCGCGATGACGCAGCTTCCCGCGACGTCCGGCTGGGAAGCGATCGACGTGATGAAGCGTTCGTAGATGGAATTCCACCAGTAGCTCTGGCTCAAGACCGCGACGAGGCGGCGACCGATCTCGTACGGCTCCGAATTCCACGCGCCGGAGGCGAAGGGACTCCGCCAGTACACGTACGCCGAAAGCGCCGTGACGAGGTGGACGGCGACCGCGCTCCACGCGAATGCCGCGATTGCGGCGCGGACAATCGACTTGCTCGAATGCCACACGGCGATTGCGAGGATAAGCGCGCCGGCGAAGATGCCGAAGCGCACGCCGATCGGGAGACCATTCGCGAGCGGGAAGAGTCCGCCGGTCAGCGATGCAAGAATGAGTCCTCCGCCATTAAGATGCGGGACGTCCGCGATGACGCCGTTGCCGTACGACTGGATGAGGTCGATGATCGGAAGCGCCCACCCGAGCGGCAGGAACCGCGCGATCATGGGAAGCGACGCGGTGAGCGGCGTCTTCGCGAGCCATGCAAGGAGGAGCGCGAAGAAAAGGATAAGCGCGAACGTCCCTGCGGGAATCGCGATGATGATAATCGCGGGATCAAAGAGACGACCTGACTCTGCCCGCCACGCGAACACGGCGAGGAACTCGAAGACCGCAATCGCCGAGAGGACGGAGATTGCCCATGCGCGAACGCCGGGCCAGGCGCGGGATGAGGTCGTGCTTGTCATAGATGGCCAACGAATTTAACTTGGGCCTACGAATTTACGAATAGGGCGAATCGGCGAATGATGAAATGGGACTTCGTCATACAAATGGATCTCATCAGTGATATGGCAGACTCAGAAGTATTCGCCGATTCGCCCTATTCGTACATTCGTAGGCCAATTCCTAAATTGAGATTCCCCACAATCGAAAGAACACTCCCCCAACCGCCTCAAAGATTCGAGAGAAAATCCCAACTCCACTCACCGCGTCGATGATGATGAGCATGAGGAGGACGATGGGGCCTTGGCGTTCGATCGTGATGCGGAGGTTTCGCCACTGCGGGCCTGCGAGGATCACGTTGAGGAGCTTTGAGCCGTCGAGCGGCGGGATGGGGATGAGGTTGAAGACGGCGAGGTTCACGTTGATGATCGCGCCGAAGTAGCAGAAGCCCACAAGGAGGTTCGCGCCCCCGAGCGCGGGCTCGGCGATCTTGAGCGCAATCGCGAAGACCGACGCGAAGAGGATGTTCGAGATGGGTCCCGCGAGTCCAATCAAGACCGACCCGCTCCGCGGATTGCGGAGGTACCGCGGATCGTACGGGACCGGCTTTGCGTACCCAAACCCGACGATGAGGAGCATGAGGAATCCGACCGGATCAAGGTGCGCGAGCGGGTTCAGCGTCATCCGCCCCATCCGGTCCGCCGTAGGGTCCCCCAACCAGTGCGCCGCAAGCGCGTGCGAGTACTCATGGAACGACAACGCCGCGATGATCGCAATGATGATCGCCGCGAAGAGGAGGGGGTCGGAGAAAAGCAGTGAAAGCAGCATGGCGGTTATGTGGGGTTCGTCGATTCTGACGGGAGGCGTTTGGGGTTTGGGTTTTGGCGTTTGGTATTTCTGGCCAAAACCCAAATGCCAAACGCCAAACCCCATCTCTACTTGCCAAATCTCTCAACCGAGCGTACCATCCTCACAAACCACGGACAACCAATATGTCACGCATCTGCGAAGTCACGGGCCGCGGACCGAAGGCCTCCCGCTCACGGAGCCACTCGAACGTCCAGACGAAGCGCCGCAACATGATCAACCTCCAGACCGTCACCCTGAACGGCAAGCGCGTTCGCGTGGCCGCGAGGACGCTGAAGACGCTGAAGAAGAAGGGGCTTGTTAAATAACCGGCTGTTTAATGGATCATAGGACCTCCCAGGATGTTGGGAGGTTTTTGATTATGAGGATTGTTTCATGGCTTCATTGTTTCATTGTTAAGCTCCGATGAGGGATAACAATGAAGCCATGAAACAATGAAACAATCCTTTTGCCTTTCGGCCCATCAGAGTTGACAACCTCCTCTAAAACTGGTATCCAACCCTCATACGGCTTGGGACGTTCAACGTCCCGCGCGGCGTGTTCAACGCGACAGCCGGTTGGAACTTCGACAAACGGAAAGGGAGAAACAATGAAATCGCTCAAGGAGGACATGGTATCGCTCACGGATGAGCTTATTCGATTACGGGAAAAAAAGACGATTAAGGAGCGCGTTCGACAGTGCGCGGAGCCGGTTCGAGAGTGGATCAAGGAGTCTGATGGGAGGATTTGGGGCAGGGTTCAAGGTGAGTATGAAAAAAATGGGCCTGCTCCGACGACGTTCTTCGCGTTCATATTCGTTTTCGGCGGCTCTATCGTCGGTCTCGCTCTAACTATTGCCATTCTCGGAGAAAATCAGGCAAGACCTTTCCCAGCGACCGTCTGGCTGTTTGTCTGTTTGATTCCTATAAGCGCATTGCTCTCGTGGCTCGGATTCGTACGCGATGACAAGAAAAGCGACCGATTCCGCAACGCGGCTCAAGGCGTATTCGAACGGGAGCGCGATGCTGATCCGTTCTATCAGCGCGCCAAACTCATCATGGAAGCCGTCGATAATTTCACGGCGCACTGCGATCGCTACCAGGCGTGGCAAGAACTCGTAGAGCGCAACCTCGAAGAGCCGAATGAGGAAGCGGCGGATCGGTACTTCGCGATGCTTGAACGTTCAGCGAGCGTTATTCTGCGCGCAATCGAGAATTTCGCCGGAGCAACGGACCGCGCAAAACAGCTCGAGGAATTCGTGCAAGCGCATCCCGCGATCAAACGAGAACCGGAGAGTACGGCACTAAACCAACTCGTCGAACTTCTCGACCGACCGGTCGAAATGCCGACGCTGCCGATCAAGGATCCGTGCGAGGCGCTCGCGTTTGAAGAAACGCTGCAAGAACTCTCAAGGGAACTCAGTCAGCCGAACGGCGACCTCGCGGAATTTGAGCGACGGATCGCCGCATCACAGGCAACCCGAAGGCAACGTGTCGACGGCGGAACGGCCGTGGCGACAAACTGCGAACAATCCGATGCCGATACAACGGCTTCGGCGGACGCACCTCGACAAGCCCCGGCATAGCAACCGCATCTTCTCTCCCCTTCCGTTCTCCTCTCGGGGCCCCGAATCGTTTCCTGAGCGCACGCGCGCGGGAGATGAGGAGGGGCCTTTTTGGATGAGTGGATGAGTGGATGAGTAGATGAGTGGAGGGGGGTCGGACCTCTGACCTGCACTTGACATTTCCGCAATTCTTGGTTAGGTTCACCCATTACCGACAACGGAAGTCTTCCGGTTCGGGACGGCGCGTCAAACGCGCCACGGACCTTCACAATTCGAGGAAAGGGAAACTCACATGAGCATGTTTCACGCCTTAACTGGAATCGTCGATGGAGAAGAAGTTGCTGTCGATCTGATCGAAACCGACTTTCGTTGGTCAGAACCGATTGATCATCGAACCAAGGAGGATGATTCGCTGCCGATCGAATGCTACGTCCATGCCGTAACACAGTACCTGCAAAAAAGAACGAAAACGCAAGAAGAAGAAAAGAACAGGACGTTCGGCCCGTTGGCCGCCTTCTCGGTCATCGCCGCCCTAACCGTCTTCATTCTCTTCTCCCTGTGCGTCGGCTCAATAATCAAACCGTTGACGTTCTTCTCCGTGACATTGATCGCAATCGTCGGCTTCATCTGCTTTTTCGTCCGGAATCGTCGAAATGGCCGGCGAATACGGCGCCGGTATCATACGGACCCGCTGTTCCGCCGCGCACAGCTCATCGAAGATGCCTGCTCCGCCTATAACAACCATCACCGTTTCTACGTCGATCATCTGAAAAAAGGAGTCGGCATGCGAGAAGAGGAAAGGTGGCAATATTGGCGGTTGCTCGTCAAAGAGCATCGAACCATCAGAGCCGCGGCGGTTAATTTCGTCCGGTACACCTCGATCGCCGAAGGTGTTGCGAACTTCCACCGGCTGGCCAAGCCGCTGGATGATCCGGAAATCTTGGAAGAAATAGAGTCCAATCCCGACGGCGTGCGCAACGATGAAGAGGGCGACGTCCACCCCGAACTCGCGAATGACACCCTCTTCGCCTCCTTCGATTCCAAGCTCAGGGAAGCCACGCATGATCCGAAGCGGATACGCGTCGAAGGCGACGCGGCGAGCGAACTCGGAGATGAATCGCGTGCGCCGCAGCAACGCGTCGCGTAGAAAACTCCGCTCCCTTTCCTCGACCCTCAAACTCCGACCCCGAATCTTCGCGATGAGGGGTCGGTCTTTATTAGTCGTGAAGTCGAACAGTCGTAAAGTCGTGGAGTCCCAAAAAATGGCTTCACGACTTCACGACTCTACGACTATACGACTACCCGTGAATGCTTCGCGCCACCGCCTGGTGCAATCCCTTGTCGAAGATCGACGGGATGATGCGATTCGGAGTCGGCTTCTTGATGAAACCGGCGATGGCGCGCGCGGCGCGAATCTTGATCGTGTTGTTGACGGTCTTCACATTCCGATCGAGCATCCCGCGGAAGAGGCCGGGATAGCAGAGCGCGTTGTTGACCTGGTTCGGAAAGTCGCTTCGTCCTGTTGCGACGATAAAGGCTCCGGCGTTCTTCGCCTCGTCGGGGAGGATCTCCGGCATCGGGTTTGCGAGCGCGAAGATGATCGGCTTCGTTGCCATCGTCCTGATCATCGCGGGCGTGAGGACGCCGGGCTTTGAGATGCCGATGAAGACGTCCGCGCCTTTGATGACGTCGACGAGATCGCCGCGCTCCTTCTTCGGGTTTGTGATGGAGGCGAGTTCGACTTTCGACGGGTTAAGGTCCTTGCGCCCGGCGTAGATGGCCCCTTTGGTATCGCAGAGGATAATCTTCCGCGCACCGACGGCATGGAGGAGCTTCGCAATCGCGACGCCTGCCGCGCCCGCGCCGGAGCAGATGATGCGGACGAACGAGATCGGCTTTTTGACGATCTTCAGCGCGTTGATGAGTCCCGCAAGGACAACGATGGCCGTCCCGTGCTGGTCGTCGTGCATCACCGGGATATCAAGCGACGAGGAGAGACGCCGTTCAATCTCAAAACATCGCGGCGCGCTGATGTCCTCCAACTGGATCGCACCGAACGTCGGCGCAATCGCCTGGACCGTCGCGATGATCGTCTCCGTATCCTGCGTTGCAAGGACGATGGGAACCGCATCAATGCCCGCAAACTGCTTAAAGATAACGGACTTCCCCTCCATCACGGGCAGCGCCCCGAGCGGTCCGATGTTCCCCAACCCCAACACCGCCGACCCATCCGAGACGATCGCGACGCAATTTTTCTTCCATGTAAAAACATCCGCAAGCTTCGGGTGCTTCGCGATCTCCGTCGAAACGGCGCCGACGCCCGGCGTATAGACAAGCGCAAGATCGTCGCGACTGCGGACGCCCGCCTTTGCGGAGATTTCTATCTTGCCTTTGAGCCGCTTGTGCAACTCGATGGACCGCTTCGCGATCGTCGATGGTCGTCGTTTCATATGAACTGAAGTTTGGGTTTGGAAGTTGGGGTTTGGGCCGACATGCCAAACCCCAACTTCCAAACCCCAAACCCATTACCCGCGTCCCGCCTTCCGCTGAACCGTCCCTCTCGCTTTTTGCCCCATCGCGAGCGTCTGCACCGGCGCGAGCGTCTGCGCGCGCTCGCTCCCGTACGGGCGCTGGTGCGTCATCCGGATGATCGCCATGGCCTCTTCGGGCGTATCGACGACATGCATGAGGGCGAGATCTTTTTTCGACACGTACCGGCACTCGTCGAACATCGTGGTCTTCACCCACGCGACGAGCGGCTCCCAAAAGCCCTTGCAGACCATAATGACCGGCACGTCGCGGGGCGTTTTCCCGGTCTGGATGAGCGCGAGCATTTCCGTGAGCTCGTCGAGCGTCCCGAATCCGCCGGGGAAGAAGATGTACGCCTGCGCCGAAGCCGAGAGCATCACTTTTCTCGTGAAGAAGTAGTGGAAGCCCATGGCCTGCGTCACGAACTGGTTCCGCCGCTGTTCCGTGGGGAGCGAGATGTCGAGCCCGACGCTTTCGGCGCCCGCTTCGTACGCACCCCAGTTCGCCGCCTCCATCATGCCCGGGCCTCCGCCCGTAATGACCGTGTACCCCGCTTTCCCAAGCAGGAAGCCGAGCCGCTTCGCCTTCTGGTAGCACTCCTCTTCGACCGTGGCGCGCGCGCTCCCGAAAATCGTCACCTCGTTCTGGAGCTTGTCGAGGAATTCGAACCCTTCAATGAACTCCGCCATGATGCGGAAGATGCGCCAGTTCGGGTTGTCCGTGAACGCGTCAAGCTCCTTCGTCTGCGGCTCCGCGGGGATGTGCGGATTCGTAAGCCAATGGGTGTACCGTTTCTGCGACCGGCTTTTTTTCAGGCGATCCGAATACGCAAGCCGCCGCATGCCGATGTCCGTGAGCGGACGCTCCTTCTCTTTTTTAACCTTCTTTTTCATCGCGGGGTTTTGCTTTTTTGATGGCTTCTTCATATTAAGGATTGGGCGTCGGGCGTCGGGCGACGTTGCGTCGGCCGGACCGATGCAACGACGCCCGACGCCCGACGTAACGAAGACTATCACGTCCGCGAACGCGCCGCTCACCCTTCAATGTCCACAACATCCGAGACCCCCATGGCTTCCGAGACTGACGCGAGAAACGCTTCGAGTTCGCGGCGGCGCCAGCAGGGGCCCAGGGGGAGCCGGTCGCTCTTCCCGTCCGCGGTCACGACCGTAAGCGATTCGATGCCGACGCTCGCGTTCAGCCCTTCGTGCCGGAGCGTCATCAGCCGGATGTTCTCCAACTTCATCGTCCGCGGCGCGCCGATCGCGGACGAGAGGACGATTGCGTCCCCGCTCATCACGAGCTTCTCCGTGACCGCGTCGATGAGGTAGATCCAGCTCGCAAACGCGAGGAGCACGAAGAGGATCGTCTCCGTCGCGAAGGAGCTCGTGACGAGCGCGGACCCGATCGCGATCGCCGTGACGAGGATGCAGAGCGCGAGGACGATGCCCCCGTTCAGCGAGACGAGCTTCGCCGTCACAATGCGGGCGCACGCGTCCGGCGCCGCTGCCGCGGCTTGGACGGGACGCCGCGCGTTCGGATTCTCAACGGAAACGATGACGGGCATGGGGAAATTGTAGCACGCAGGGGCTCTGGATGAGTGGAGCGTAGAGAGTGGAGAGTGGATTTTCTTTGATTTTCAACTCTCCACTCTCTACGCTCCACTCATCAAAAAACGCCCTGCGGTTGATTCGTCTTCACGAATTCCGCAAGGCGCTGACTAGAGCGAAGGGACTGGAAGGACGTACGAACGCAGATCCGCGAGCGAAGGGACTAAGATATCCGGCGACAGCGTCTCGAGCTCCTCCATCGGATGCGATTGGGCGACGAGCGCGATGGATGCGCCGGCGGCGCGGGCGAGATAGAGGTCATTCGGATCATCCCCCACCAGAAGGATGCTTCCCGTCGACCGACCGGTCATTCGAGCGAGATGTTCGATGTGGGGCCGGCCCTTATGGAAGTTCCCGTGCGATCCCATCACGACGCCGAAGAAACGGGAATGGTCGCCGCTCAATCGGGCATCGACTTCCGCGGGATCCGCGGAAGTCGAAACCGCCAAAAAAATTCCGGCTTGCACGAGGTCGCACAACAATTCGCTCGCTCCGGGGACGAATGGATATCCGCGCAGGGCCTGGATGTTCCGCCGCGTGAACTCAACGGACAGGCGCTGATACTCCGCATCGGAAAGCCGACGGAATAACACCGCATCCGCGATCCGCTGGAATATCTCGTATCGAGGAATGCCGGAGTGGCGGAGGAATACGGATTTCACCGCATCCGGCGCCACTCCGAAAACCTCATGCCACAGAACCCCCGCGGCCTGCGCCTTCGGCTCAAGTGTGAGCACGAGCGTGCCATCAAGATCGAAGGCGATGACCGGAAAGCGAGGTGATACGGTCACGTTTGTTCTCCCGTGTCTTAATCCGCGAGCAAATGCTGAACTTCCTGAAGCGCCATACGGTGCATGCCGATGCGTATCTCGCGTCTGGCAGACTCGAGATCAAGGAGCTCGACGCCGAGAATTGTCTCACTCTCTTCGGGTCTGGATGGACCGGACTTCACGGCATCCTCGACAAGGACGACGAAGTGCCGCTCCGTCGATTTGTCGGGAGAATTCAGAAACGGACCAATCACGTCGCAACGATCCTCAGAAGCGCTGTAACCGGATTCCTCGCGAAGTTCGCGGAGTGCCGCCGCTTGCGGCGTCTCGCCCTTCTTCATGGTCCCGGCGGGCAAACCAAGCAGGACCTCTCCCGCCGCTTGCTTATATTCGCGGAGGAGTACGACGTTCCGTTCAGGCGTAAGCGCCACGACGAGCACGAACGCTCCGCGGATCCACACGATACGATCATCCTCGCGCTCACCGGTTTTGACGCGCCAATGCTCGAGCCTGAAAAAGCGCTCGAGACCGGCGGCATCGCCTCCGAAGGCGATCGGACTCTTCTTCAAGACAACGGTTCCATTCTCGTCTTTCATCACAACCCTCTTTCAAACGTACGGGTTCACCGCGACGTCATGTCACGATGGAATCAGCAAAATGTCTGATCGCGCTCAACCTGACATATTTTCGATCATTCGTCAATGGTTTCAGGGTCTTGATCGAATCCCCATCCAGCGGTACAGTTCGCCAACAATTCTTCGGGCCATAGCGCAGTTGGCTAGCGCGCATGCATGGGGTGCATGAGGTCGCGGGTTCAAGTCCCGCTGGCCCGACCAGCAAAAGTCTCCGAATGGAGACTTTTGTCGTGCATGAGGCCGTCCCGCCAGAGGAGGGACTGGCCCGACCAAAAAAACGATCCCTCGTCGGGGGCGTCATTTTGAATTTCTGATCACCCACCCTTGAGGACAACCTTGGACCCCTTTACGAGCAAGCTAACCTATGATAAGCATCATTCCATCCACGCAACCCGTGGCCAACCGTACCTCGAAAGGAAAACTCCATGGAACAGAGCTCCTCTTTGCCGAGTCGTAAATACCGGGCGCTGGGTGGCTTCAATCACTACTTCGACATTTCGGTCGCGTGCAACGCGTCTTGCCCGTTCTGCGTCGCGCCGACAATCGGGAGGAAAAATGGCCCCGGTTTTTTTAAGGGAGCGACCTTCGCCCTCAATCTCACGGAGTCGGTCGACGGAACGCTACAGGTCGTTGGCGGCGAACCAATGATAAGTCGAAGATTGCCGGCGCTCCTCCGAAGAATCGGAGAGCGCCATTATCGTCGAGTTGTAGTCAGTACGAACGGCTCGTTCATCTCCGACAAAATCATTTCGATGATGAGATTGGCTGGCGTAACCAACGTCAATATCAGCCGCCATCATTTCGACGAGCGTCGCAACCAAGAGGTGATGGCACTGCGGCCGCACCTGCCGAATGCCGTGCTCGCATCGAGGGTCGCCGATATCCTCGCAGCAGGAATTGATGTCCGCATGCAATGCGTCCTGATCAAAGGAGGCATTGATTCGGTGGTTGACGTGCGGAACTACGTCGATTGGTGTAACAGCCTCGGGTGTCGCAACATCTCCTTCTCACAGGTGTACCCGCTCAATCTCTTTGACCTGCAAACGCCAAGAGTGCCGGGATATACCGAAAGAGCTCAAATCGACTTGCGACGTCTGGTCTCGGAAATCGATGCTTGCGGCAGGTTTTCGCCCGTGACCGAAACTTCCCCTCGCGGAGGAATGTCCAAATGCGGCAAGAACGACGATGGGAATGGATCAAAACAAAGAAGATTTTGGCTTAGCGCCGATGGGACAACCATCTCCCTGAAAGCGTTCTCAGGATACGATGAGACCGGACTCCCGCTAAAAACGGTTTACGACAAAAAAAGGACCGGAGATTACAGGACGGCATCATGACATTTGCCGTAGTTCATCCTGACGGCCGGGTCACCGCATCATGGGATCGCCGAGAACGGCTGTTATTCAACCCGAATGGCCGATCCTGAATTCGCCTTTGCACCACGCGCACTCCGTGCGGCATTGAGCCACTCGCTCTCGCCGTACGGGTGCGCTCTTTGTTTTTATCTCATCCCCCTTCATCCCCCATCCCTCATCCTTTCCTCGGCCTGAGGGCGGGGGGACCCCGCCCCTACACACCTCTCGATACCCCTCCCCTTGACACCCCGGATGCTAAACCCTTGATTTTTCCACATGTTTCCTTGCGCCATATCGGCAAACCCCCCATAATAAGGGCATTAAGTCATCAAATTAATCATTTAGCCCAATATCTATGGCAAAAATGACGAAGTCCCAAATCATGCAGACGCTCGCCGAAAAGACGGGCCTTGCAAAGAAAGACATCGTGAAGACGATGGACGCGATCGTCGAGCTCGCGTACGGCCAGGTGAAGAAGAGCGGCGAATTCGTGGTCCCGGGCATCGGGAAGCTCGTGAAGGTCCACCGCAAGGAGCGCATGGGCCGCAACCCGGCCACGGGCGCCACGATCAAGATCCCGGCAAAGACCGTCGTGAAGTTCCGCGTGGCGAAAGCCGCGAAGGAAGCAGTCTTGTAGGCACGGAGGTTGTCCAGAGAAATCCAAACCCCCGGCGGTGAGCTGGGGGTTTTTGGATGAGTGGAGAGTAGAGAGTGGAGAGTGGGACTATGTCGATGCCCCTTCGATTCGCCAAAGCATGATTTGTCATCCTGCGAAGCGGGATCCCTTTCCAGTCGTTGAAGATCATTCAAAGACAGTCGTTTATTTCAAACAATATATTCTTTATGTCATTCCGAATCCCTGCCACGTCCGCCTTTGGCGGGAGGAGTTCGCAGAGCCTGCCCCGCCGCGTCCGCCTATGGCGGGAGTGCATCCGAGGGGAAGGGTGAGGAATCGAAAAGGAATTCAGAATATATGGATCGGATTTTTCTTTTCGATTCCTCGCCCCGCCTCCGGCGGGACTCGGAATGACATAAAGCATTTTGTGCGGTTGCGGACATCCGTCTACGAAATGATCATCAGCAGCCGAAAAGGGATCCCGCTTCGCAGGATGACAAATCATGCTTTAGCGAATTAAAAGGATATCCACTTGATCATCCCCCTCCACTCTCTACTCTCCACTCTCCACTCATCCATTTATCAACACTGTCCATTTCCCCGCGGTTTTCCTACCCTTGACGCTCCTTCCCGGCAGGGGCATGGTAATAGATGTCCGTTGGATAAAGGTTGGATTGAGGTTTCGGGCTACTCGACACTATGGAGGCCTGATTGCGTTTCCGCCTTGGCGAAAACGAATAAAGCCCCGCGGCGTTCAGTCACCGTGCGTTCGTCCGGACGGTTTCACTGTCCGGTCAGGCGCACGAGGACGTTGTGCCCACATTCCATAGCCGAATACCTCGCCGACCTCCGACGGACACGCGGAACCCCCAGTCTGGTACTGGGGGTTTTGCGTTGGATGCGTTTGGATGAGTGGAGAGTAGAGAGTGAAGAGTGGAATCCCTTTAATGTCCGCTTTCCGCTCGTTCTAAAAAAATAGAGAGTGGAAAATCAAAGGAAATTCCACTCTTCACTCTCTACTCTCCACTCTTACGGAAGAAATGCCTCCGGATCGTAGAGCACTTTCTCAAGCACATGCTCGTAGTGGTGCAACTCATCCTTCGAAAACCAGACGTCGATTTCCGTCTTCGCCTCTTCGACCGTCCCTGACGCGTGGACGAGGTTGCGGAGCGGCCGGTTCTGTTCGTTCGAGAGCGCGTAGCTGTCCGGCGAGAAATCGCCGCGGATCGTTCCCGGCGCGGACGACATCGGTTCCGTCGCGCCGACGAGTTTGCGCACGAGCGGTACGGCCTGTTCGCCTTCAAGGACCATCGCGATGATCGGACCCGAGCTCAAAAACTCAACGAGCCCGCGCTTGATCTCTCCGCCGTACGCCTTGTAGTCCGTGTACGGGAATTCCTTCCCCTCGGCGTCGTACTTCGATTTCGCCTTGTTGAAGACGCCCTGCATCCACTCTTCCGTGAGCGCATAGTGGCGATCCGCGGATTCCGCTTTCGGGAGGATCATCTTCATCGCCGTGATCTTCAATCCGACGCGTTCGAACCGCTTGATGATGTCGCCGACATGGCCGCGCTGCACGCCGTCCGGCTTGATGAGGACAAGGGTCTGCTCGAGATTCATAGTGCGCCGAGATTAGCAGAGGATTGTCTTGGAATCAAGTGGGGCCGAGTGGATGAGTAGATGAGTGGGTGTCGTTTTCGATTACCCACTCATCTACTCATCCACTCATCCACTCATCCACTCATCATCCGCAACAAACACTGACTCGACCGACGGAATTCAAGAATGGGACCGGAACGATCCGACCCCACTCAAAGCATGCGCCGCGCGCGTCAGAGCACCCCTCGTCGAATCAGTGTCCGAACCATTGGCACCGTTGAACGAGAGAGCCGATACCGATCACGAGGAAGATCAGCCCAAGGATCAATCCGCCGTGCTTACCGAATGGACTCTCGTCTGAAGGGCATCCCGCGCTGTGCTCGCCCGAATCCGGATAGGAGTCTCCGTGTTCCGTCTCTTCGCAATGATCGTCGTCCATGTGCGCCTCCTTTTTTGACGCGTTTGGATAAAAAAGTGCTCCGCCTTCAGACGTCATATCCCGCCCCGCAAACGGCGTCAAGCGGCTATCGCGACGTTGACAATCAGATTGAAGTATGATATATAGGAATCATCGTTCTTTGACTCGGACGATTGAAGGACAACTCGTACGGAAGCGTAAGCGACCTCCGTCGACTCGACGGCCGGGGATGAAACATCCTCCGCATGTCGAGCGACTGTAGTGGCTTCGCCAATCCGTGCGAGGGGACTGACGCGTACAACGCTAAACCCGACCGCCTACCGCTCAGTCGGGCGCGGTGGTCGGGGGATGCGTTTCAACGACCGGTCCCGTCCTTCTAACCAAGACCGTCATCCCACATCATCGGATCGACGGTCTTTTTTTATAATCGTCGTATTCGTACATTCGCCGATTCGCCCCATTCGTACATTCGTAGGCCCAAATGCAGGGACCCGGCAGAAAGAGCGAGCCCGACTTGCAAAATAAGCTAAAACATGCTAGTATTTCCTCACTTCATCATCTAAATACACGCATTTACCAGATATGGGATTGCCCGGACATCGGAGGACCAGCTCGCATAAGCGCCGCCGCGCATCGCATTTTGCGATGAAAAAGGCGAACCTTGCCACGGATAAGAAGACGGGAGCCATGCACCTCTCGCACCGCGCCGCCCCCGGGGCCGCCGAATACAACGGAAAACTCATCTACGTAAAACCCAGCAAGCGAAAAGCCGAGAAGGCCGCCAAGCGCCTCCAGAAGTCAAAGGAGAAGGACGACAAGAAGAAGTAAGTTCCCCCTCCCCCTTCATCCCTCCCCCTTTCACCCGTTCCGTACCTTATGTCCAACCGCCACCTGTGCCGCGCGCTCGCGCTCCAATCACTCTACGAGTGGGATTTTCACCATGGGATCCGCGACGCGAACGAGCTCCTCCAGCGGAACATTGCGGAATTCGCGCCCGACCTTGAAGAGAAGGATTTTTCGGAGCGTCTCGTCGCTGGCGTCGTCCAGAACCAAGCGCACATCGACGGGCTAATCACGAAGTTCGCGCCCGACTGGCCGCTTCCCAAGATCACGACGGTCGACCGCAACGTCCTCCGCATCGGCACGTTCGAACTCACGTACACGCACGAAATCCCGTCAAAGGTCGCCATCAACGAAGCGATCGAACTCGCCAAGACGTTCGGCGGCGAATCCAGCGGCAAATTCGTAAACGGCGTCCTCGGCGCCGTCTACCGCGATCAGATGGCCCAGGGCGTCGTGAAAGAATCCGATAAGCCGAAGGAGGAAGGAAGTCACGAGTCACATGCGGCCAGTCACGAGTCACATGCGGCCAGTCACGAGTCACGAGTCAAGAGTCACGAGTCGGAAGAGAAGAAGCCCGCGGCAGAATAAGAGCGTTCATCATCCCTAAACCACCAACAACAAACCACCAACCACTAACCAAGAAACGACGCCAGCGATCGAATCGGAACCCGTAGGTCCGTCTCGGTCACCGTCGTCGTTCGACAAGAATCACTATTCCAACGAACGACCCTATGGAACTCCAAAATCTTGCCCCGCTTGAGGCGCGTTTGGGCTATACCTTTACGAACCAGGACGTCCTCATCGAGTCGATCACGCATCGATCATACTTGAACGAGCACTCGGATTTCCCCCACGCGCACAACGAGCGGCTCGAATTCCTCGGCGACGCGGTCCTCGAGCTCGTCGTGACCGACTACCTGTTCCGCAACTACGGGAACCCCGAAGGCGAACTCACGAACTGGCGCGCGGCGCTCGTGAACGCGAAGACGCTCGCCGGGATCTCGCGCCAGTGCAACTTCGAGGAGTTCCTCCTCATGTCGAAAGGCGAGGCGCGCGACGCGAACTCGAAAGCGCGGATGTACATCCTCGCGAACGCGATCGAGGCGATCATCGGCGCGATCTACCTGGACGGCGGGTGGGATGCGGCAAAGAAATTCATCGACAACAACGTCCTCACGCACCTCAAGTTCATCCTCGAAAACGAACTCTTTGTGGACCCGAAGAGCAAATTCCAGGAAACGGCGCAGGAGCTCATCGGCGTCACGCCGTCCTACAAGGTCCTCGAAGAATCAGGGCCCGACCACGCAAAAGAATTCACCGTCGGCGTCTTCCTTGAAAAAGAACTAGTCGCCGTCGGCAAAGGCACAAGCAAACAGGAGGCCCAGGTCGCCGCCGCGGAGGAAGGGCTTAAGGTGAAGGGGTGGGAGAAGAAGTCGTGAGTCGAGAGTCGTGAGTCGTGAGTATTATCGGGACGATTCTCACGACTCACGACTCTCGACTCACGACTGTCCGCAGGCGCCTGTCGTTCAACGGATAGGACACCGGTCTTCGGAACCGGGAATGGGGGTTCGATTCCCTCCGGGCGCGCCATCAAAAAATCCCCCGCTTTAGGCGGTGGATTTTTTGGTTCGTAGATGAGTGGATGAGTCGATGAGTGGGATTCCTTTTGATCCCCACTCATCGACTCATCCACTCATCTCGCCACGACGCCCTTCTTCTTCGCGAGCGCATCATCCGGGAGTTCCGTGGTGAGCGCGGGCGACGTGCGGAGGATGGATTCGTTGAGGGCCGTGTCCGTGAATTCGAGGCGCGTTTCGCCCAGCAGCGACGCGAAGCGGCCAACGTCGGCCTCGGAGGGCGAGAGGATGACGTCGAACGACGCGAGAAGGTCGCCGACGTCCGCGGGCATCCGGTTCACCTCCCACGTGACGAGCTTCTTCTCGGGATCGTAGCCCACGTCGCCGGCGCCGACTTCTTTTGCCGACCCGAACGCGATGCCGTCCGGCAGCGTGGCGCTCACCGTGAGCCGCGAGAGTTCGTGGAGCGTTTTCGTGACGTGCCATTCGATCCGGTACGTCGTTGAACTGCCGACGACCGGCGGGAGCGGGCCGGCCCCGAGCGTGATGCCCTCGTCGCTCGTATACTTCGCGGCGGCATCAATCGCCGCATCGCTCCGGACGGCAAGAACGATCGGCGTCGTCTTGACCGTCCGATTCACCGTCGTATCGCCGACGGCGCCGATCCGCGCTTCGACGTACGCGTTCAACGGAACGTCGTTCGCCGACGAAATAACTTTGACGATCGGGATGGAGAAATCAACCGAGCCCGCCGCGTTCGGCGCGATCTCCCCGAAATCCTTCACGTCCGCTTTTGAGAACGAAATCGCATTGCCGCTCCGTGTTCCGGTCGCGGCTCCCGGAACATACCCCGCCCAGTCCGCAAGCGGAACCTCGGCCGTGCTCGTCGGACGGATGCCGGCGAAGTGGAACACGAGGATAACGTCTTTCAGCGGCTCGTCGCTCGTGTTCGCGTACGCGATCGAGACGCGTTCGGTATCCCCCGGATTCACCGAGCGGTCGCCCGACGTCCCGTTCACGATGAGGTCGATTTTCAAATCGCCGGCGAGAACCGATACGGTCGCCTCGCTCGATTGCGCCGGGGCGAACGTGCCGTCCGGCGAAAGGATGCCGGCTTCGGCGACGATCTTCTGGTCGCCGTGCGCGCCGAGTGCGAACGTTCCCTTCAGCGCGACCGTGCTCGACGCGCCGGGCGCAAGCGTCCCGATCGGGAACGACGGCGGCGACCCGTCGGCGTTCAGGGGGGTTCCGGATGCGACGATGAACCCGTCGGGGAGCGTAAATCGGACGACGAGCCCGGGCATCGGATCGGTGCCCGTGTTCTCAACGTGGTAGCGGAGCGCGATCGCGTCGCCCGGAACGACTTTCGACGGGACGTCGATCCCGCCCGTGAGGATGCTTCCGGTGTACGACACGTCTTTCGTGACGAGCGTTTCAAAGTCGCTGTTGAACGAGGCCGGCCGGTACGTTGAGATCACCTGGATCGCGCTCTTCGTCCCGAGCGCGCCGGTAAACCGCCCCGTGATCTTGATGGTCCCGCGGGCCTCGACGGGCTGCGCCCCGAGCCGGAACGTGAGCGTTTGCGGGACGGCGATCGCCGCGGCGTCGCCGGACGGCTGGGACGTGGGCCGGGGCGAGACGTCCGTGACGACGAAGTCGCTCGGGAAGCTCACGTGGTACTCAACGGACGCGAGCGGCTCCTTCGAGACGTTGAACCAGTTCACGAAATACGTGATCTCTTGTCCGATGAGAATCTGGTCCGGCCCCTCGACGGCCACGACCACGCCCTTCCCCCCGAACCCATGGCTGCCGAACCAGAGGAATCCGGCCCACGTCGCCGCAAGCGCGATCACGGCGACCGCCGCGATTGACGTCATGACGACGAGCCACGTCTTCTGCCGCCCGCGGTCGATCGTGTTCATCCATTCCTTCGACGGGCGCCCTTCGTAGATTGCCGTGAGCGATTCCGAAACGGCGTCGCGCTTCGTTGGCTTGGCCGGCGGCGGCGTCTGCGCGGACGGAACCGGCGGCGGACGTACGGGCGGAGCCACGATCGGATTCACAAGCGGCCCTTTGGCGGTCTCCGTTTCGGCCGGTTTTGCTTTTGGCCGGAACCAAACCCTCCGCGACGCCTTCTCCGGCGCGGCAGCCAGCTCCTCCGCCGGCGGCGGAACGGCCTTCGGTGATTCCGCCTTCGGCGGCGCGGCCTTCGGCGGCTCCGGTTTTTTCGATTCAACGGGCTTCGGCGCCTCGACGGCTTTCTTCTCCGGTTTCTTGTTCGCTAAAAACCA
Source organism: Candidatus Uhrbacteria bacterium (assembly GCA_963835915.1). Classification (GTDB taxonomy): domain Bacteria; phylum Patescibacteriota; class Patescibacteriia; order 2-12-FULL-60-25; family 2-12-FULL-60-25; genus 2-12-FULL-60-25. Next base: position 44,131 of record CAWIHE010000001.1, on the reverse strand, counting down.
TCCCGGCCCGGACATCCCGTCACCGTCATCGGACGACGCCTCCTCTTCCGGATCCTCCGGCTCTTCGCCGCCGGCTTCCGCAGGCGGCTCCTCGGTCTTCTGCGCCGATTTTTTCCGTGAAAAAAACCAAAACGATTTTTTCTTGGTCTCCTCCTCCGCAGCCTCCGCCTCGCCGCCCCCCGAATCTCCGCTCTCATCAGATGGCGCCTCCTTGATCTTTGGTGATAGCGATGCGCTGAATCCTCCCCCCAGCCCAAACGGCAACGGCGCTCCCCCTCCCTCCTCCTTGGCCGCCTCCGCAATCTGCTTCTCCGCCCCAGGCTTCGTTAACGTCTCGACCTTCTTTGGAACTTCGGCTTTCTTCTCTTCACTCGATGACTCGATGACTTGTTGACTCGATGACTTCTTCCCCAACGACGACGACGCCCCCTGATCGCCCTTCCCTTCCCGACGATCCTTTACTTTTGTTTGTTTCAGCCACGATTTCTTCGTCATGGGCGTTTCACGTTATAGAGCGTCGAGACGACGCGGTCGCGGTCCCACGCCGAAGCATCCGCCCCGAGATCCCGGGACCATGCGGCCGACCACGATGCAGGCGCCTTGACCGTCGACGCGATCGTTCGATCCGGCGTTCCGGATTGGCTCGTAAGGAGGAGCGAGTACGCCGCGGATGACGCGCCGTCCGCGGATCCTTTCGGCGCGAGGCGCGATCCGATGTCAAACGCGGTGAACGGAAGCCGGTATGACAACGTCAGCGACTGCGTCTCACCCGGATCGACCGTCGTCCATCCGCCGAACACCGTACGGTCCCCTTCGTCCCATTGGTCGACGAATCCGGCATCCTTCACGCTCGCCCCTTCGGTTGCGGCGACGTCCGGATCGGGAACGGCATCATCGCGCGGTTTTTCGATGAGCGCGCGTGGCGACGTGGCGAATCCGATCGCCGAGACGAGCGTACTCCCGCGCGGGACGTAGAACCGCAGATACGCGACGTTACGGACGCCGGTGAGCGGCGTATGTTTGATGCCCGCATGCGCCCGCGTGATTGATGCCGTATCCGTGATACTCCCATCATCCGCAATCGCCGCTTCGTGCGTGACGTTCTCGGCGATGACGGCGTTCGTCTTCCCGCCCGCGACGTTCGCCTCGATGACGGCAAGCGAATCGCCCTGCGTGGACTTCAGCCTGCCGCTCCAGTCAAAGCCCTGCGCGAGCGCGTCCTCGTCCGGATTCGTGAGCGCAATCTGGATCTCTTTCCGGACCATGGCGTCGGAGAGAACGCCGAGCGCGCGGACGAGGTCTTGCGGCGGAAGGCTTTTCAGCTTTTCAAGGAGCCGCGGGCCCGCGAGCGAGAGGATCTTCTTCGGCTTGTTCTCCGCGCGGTCGTATTCGATCTCCGCGCTCTTCTCGATCTCGGCCGTCGCATTCTCCGACGTGAGCGTCTTCCCGAGTTCCGGCACGTCGATGGGCCCCGTGATCTTCAGGAGGTCCGCGACGACCGTCGCATTGATCGCAACGACGCCGTCGACCGTGTACCCGCCGGAGGCGCTCCAGAGTTCACGGATCTTTGCCGCGGCCGTCGGGAAATCGGGTGACCAGTTCGCGTCCTGGAACTCCCACCGGTCCGCGACGAGCTGAAGCGGTTCGGGCGGGACGATCTGCTTCACGAGCTGGCCCTGGAGGTCGTACGTGCCGCCGCCGGGAATGACGAGACGTTTGATGTCGCCGCGGTCGACGTCGAGTTCGGCGTACGATCCCATGAACCCGCCGGTCGGACGGAGTTCGTCCGGATTCTGGAAGACGATGAGGAAGCGGCGCGGCGCATCGCGTCCGAGGAGGCGCGAGAGGAGTTCGGCCGTGCCGACGAATTCACGGACGGCAAGACTTCCGGTCTCGAGGCCGCTCTGTACGTCGCTGATTTTCGAACGCTGATTCTCGGGGATGGCCTTCGGGTCAACGCTCGCGAGCGCGCGCGATGCGTCATCAAGCAGCGGAAGCGCGCCGTCCGCGTACGCGGAGAGGATTGCAAGGCGGTCGATGACGCCCTGGCCTTTTCCGGTCAGCGCGGCGTCGAGCCCTTTGGCGAGGAGGCGTCCGGCGTCCGACGCTTTCGTACCGACTTCAAGGAGGGCGCGCGCAGAGGCGTAGCTCGACTGCGCCTGCGGGATGACATTCGCGAGCGTCACGGCAAGCGCATTCGTATTCGAAAGCGATTCGTCCGCGGCGCGGAATGCGTTGCTCGCTTTGCGAAGCGCGTCGATTGACGTCGAAAGATTTCCGGAGGCCGCGCTCTGGAGGTCCACGAGCGCATTCGTCCCCGCCGCCGTCACGTCTGTCCGTTTCTGCTCAAGCGACCGCGCGATCCGGACGACGTTTGCCGGAAGCATCGCGACGAACGCAAGCGCGCCCATCACGATGACGGTCCGTCCCACAGGGACGCGGACGATCGTGCGGGCGGGCGGTCGGGACGGCAAACCGTTCGATGGCGATCCGTCACCGCGCGTCCGCGCGTCCGCGCGTCCGCGTGCCGCCCTCTTCGGCACGGGCGTCAACGCATTCCCGACACGATCCATACCGGCTCCGATGACGTTCCACGTCCTCTTCAACGGTCCGTTCGTACTCGCGTACGACGAATCGAACGTCGTGGGTGTGAACTGGTTCGCATACCGGAGCTGGTCCGCCTCATCCACGGCGAGATCCGAGGCGAGCATTTCGAGCGCTTCAAGATCCGGGATGCCGTCCGACGACGGGAGATCGTGGCGGACGATCGCCTGCTGGGAAATCGACTCGTCGGCCCGCGGCGGCGGAGCGCTGAGCGCAAGCCCGCGGAGCGACACGACGAACGGGCTCCGCGCGTGTTCGGCGAAGCGAATGGGAATCAAAACTTGTCGAAATAAAGTCGATGAGTCGATGAGTCGATCAGTCGATAGGTCGATCAGCGGGATGGCATCTAAAATGATCTCGTCGCCATCGACCTCAGGATTTTCCTCCGTATTGTACAATTGAACCGGCACGTCGGTCTCCGGTGTTAATTCACTCAAAAGGATTGATGAGACATCGGATCGTACGGTCTCCGGCGCGGACTCATCGACTAATCGACTCATCGACTCATCGACTTCCTCCGAGGTCAGCGCGACCGGAATGACGACATCGTCCGGCAAACGCTCAATCGGCTCCGAAGACTCCGGAGACTCAAACGCCTGCGCCCGTTCCCGCGAGCGGCCGCTCCGACGGCGTCGGCGCTTCGGACGGGTGACCTCCACGGTCGTGGGCTTCACGAGGAGCTTCATGCCGTCCCCGGCATACACAACACCGTCGCCTTCCATGACGGACGCGAGCGCATCTTCGAGCGAACGCCGGGTCACCTCCGACTCATCGGCGATGTCCCCTGCTCCTCCATCAAGACGTGGCATGGATCATCGTTTTGCGGCCTCTTCGTACACCTCGAGCGTCCGTGCCGCGGCGAGCTTCCAATCATGCCGCCTGCGGAGCGCCGGTGCGATCCGGCGCGCCTCCCCACGTGCACCACCCGGGTTCCGAAGAACCGTTTCAACGTGAGCCACTATACCATCAGCGGATGCGGGATTGAAGTACAAAATCCCCTCCTCCCCAAGGACTTCCGGCATGCACGACGCATTGCTCGAAATAACGGCGGTTCCCATGGCCAGCGCCTCAAGCGGAGGCAGGCCAAACCCCTCCCAGCGCGAGGGGAAGATGAGGGCGTGAGCGCGCGCATACAGGCTACGGAGTTCGATATCGGAGACATCACCGAGGAAGGAGATGTTTGGGGTTTGGGGTTTGGAAGTTGGGGTTTGGTCGATCCGGACTCGTGACTCGTGACTCGTGACTCGTGACTGTAGCCTTTCCATAAACCGATCCTTCTTCCCGACGACGAGCAGCCTCACCTCCGGATGGCTCCCGGCCAGCGTCCGCCACGCTTCGATGACCGTTTCGAGGTTCTTGTGCGGGTAGGCGGAACCGACGGTCATGAAGTAAGGATGATCAATGTCCGGATCCTGCCACGCGGATTCATCGATGTCCGGCATCCCTTCTCCGGTGACGATGACGGGGGTCTTCAGATCCTTATAATAAAAGGCGATGCGCTCTTTCACGTGCTCGGTCGGGACGAGAATCGCTTGGGATTGGTAGAGGGCATTTCCGAGGACGATCCGATGGGCGATTCGCTTAATGCCGGCGACGATCGGCCCGCGCGTCGTAATATTTGCCGACGCGGGCTCTTCGAGGAGGATGAGATCGTGGATCGTGACGATGCGGGGAGTGGTAAGTGGGGAGTGGTGAGTGGGAAAAATCGAAACGTTCCAGTGCGGGACGTGGAGGAGGTCAGCGTGCGTCGACGCGATGATGCCGGGCATCGCGGTCTGCTCCCGGAATGAGTACCACTGGACGTCCGCGGGGACGTGATCGACGTCCGCATGATTGGCGAACGGCGAAGATGCGGGGTCGCGCTCAAGCAAAACAAAACGATGCCCGCACCCCGGAGCCTTGGCGAAGGGGGGAGCATCGCGCGGAGGAGTTCCTCCGCATACCGCCCGATCCCCCGCGTATTCCGCGGCCCCATCATCCGGGCGTCGAAGCAGATGCGCATAGGGACAGTTCATCAGAAAAACACGTAACAATCAAGCAATCAAACAATCCGATACGATGACCGGATTGCTTGATTGTTTGATTGTTTTACGCCTGCGCGAACGGTTCCATGGCGAGAATCCGATCGGCCGTATAGCGTTGAAGCGATCCCTCGGAAACGAGTTCTTCAACGAGAGCGGAGAGCTTCACGTCTTCTTTTCGCGTCATAAGAACGAGGTCGCCCCGGAGTTCCCCGATCCGTCGATCAATATAATCCTTCGTCGCCATTTGGGACTTCACGGACGAGACTTCGGCCTCTAACCGTCCGAATCGCTGGTCGACCTGTTCGGCAAACGCGTGGATCGCCTCAAGGATTTCTCGTTTTGCGTCGTCCTCCATACCTCAACAGTTAGTACCACGCGCTCACGCGCCTGCGCAAGTCCGCAGAGCGTAGCCGTAAATCCACGATATCCACATCTCGATAATTAACCACAAACAAAAAGAGAGCCGACCGGATTCTGCCCGTCGGCTCTTGAAGCTCTTATCCGCGAAGAGAAGCGCGCTGGAGGGAAGTCCCGAAGATCCCGCTCGACACGCCTTCCGACGCAATTCGTCAAAGAACAACTATTTACGAGTCGCCTCGCCGTCAGGGCGGGGATGAATCCAGACGCCATGACCGTTATTCACGGTCGCCGTCATGATCGCCATGTGGATTCTGTCACGACCGGCGGCGATCCGCTCACGGGAAAGAAATTGGGATAACGGGTGCTGTCCCGAATCCAACTCTTTCCCGAATTCATCCATTCTACGAAGCTCTGCCTCCCTTTCCTCTTCAGTCATCATCTTCCTGCTCCTTTGTAAAAAGCGCCATCCAACTCTAGCACAACCACCCAAACCGCGAGAAGAGCTGGATGCGGGGCAAAAGTATGCTTTGTCCTCTCCGTGTCCGTACGTAAAACGGGGACCCTCGACGTCCGAGGTCCCCGTTTTCATTTCCAAATATTTTCCACTCTCCACTCTCTGCTCTCCACTCTCCCTCATCCCTTCCCAATCTCCTTCCCCCACTGCGGAATCATCCGTACGAACGCGCCGAAGACCATGAGGAAGACGATCGCGTCGGCGATCCAGCCGATCACGGGGATGAGCAACAGGACGAATGACACGACGGTTCCGAGGAGAATGGCCTGCCAGGGTTTGATGTCATCCATCTTCATTTTGAACCACCCGAGGATGAGGTATCCCATCGCGATCGCCGCAAGGACGTTCACGAGCAAGAGCGTCAGCCCGAACGCGGCGCCGAGGATGAGCGCGGAGAAGAATCCGATGACCGTTACGAAGCAGATGATGATCGCGATCGGCGTCACGACCATGCCGACCAGGCCGATGCCGAGATTGCTCCACGGCTGTTTGAACGTTTCTGCGACGAGGTGCGGGATGAATTTCTTCAGGAGCCCCGCGAGGATGAACGCCGCGACGAGGATGGCGATGAACTTGATGACGGATGCGAACGCGATGAATGCGGCGAAGCGCATCGGGCTCGGTACCGGACGCTGGTATGGCGTGAACTGGATGTTTCCGACCTTCGCGCCCTGCTGGACGACGGCGCGGCTCGTCCCCGTGTGGTGGACGGTTCCGACGACCTCCGCTTGCGGCCCGAAGACGAGCGTACGCGATGTCATGACGTAGAGATCGCCGTTGATCTTGCTGTTGATCGTAATGCTCCCGCCGCCGATCCGCGCCGAGCCGTTCACGGGCGCATCAAGGATGACGTTCCCGCCCGCAGCGAGCAGGTCGCCCGCGATCGTCGCGTTTCCCGCGATGTTTACGTTCCCGCCCGCGATGACAAGGTCGCCGCCGATGGGACCGCTCACCGTGAGATTCCCGCCGGCAATGCGCGCGGTCCCGCCGACCGGTCCGCTTACGGCAATATTCCCGCCGGCGATGATCGCTTCCTGCTCAACGCTCCCGGTCACCGTGATCATCCCTCCGGCGGCCGTGAGGTCGCCCTGCGTGTTCCCGTTCACCGTGAGGTTCCCTCCGACCACGTAGAGGTTCTTATGCGTCTCCGCGGAACCGATGTTGACGTTTGCGTCTTTCTGCTGCGTCGGCACCACGATATCCGCGGCGCGCGCGGTTGCCCCGATGAGGAGCCCTCCGAGAAGGAGGAGGATAAATAGACGTGCTTTCATATGGGTCTTCTTAAAAATGAATGAGCTCTCCCTAGTGATCATTCAATCATACGGCATTTCCACGAATACGCAAGAGATTCTTACAATAAAACGTCGACACAGAAAACCGCCTGAAGTCTTCTGATGCATTCGGCTTGACGCATCGAGATTTGAAGGCTACAAAGAATACGTTTTGGAATTGGAGGGATCCATGTCCGCATCCCATCTCACCGCCCCTTCGACCGTTCATCGCGACCCCGAGACCGTCTGCGTCCGCACATGGTGGAAGACGCCGCTGATCCTCACCGGCATCTGTTTCGCCTCCGGGCTCGCCGCCCATTCGATCGGCTGCGGAAGTCCGGCCCGCGCGGTCATCGCCGTCGTATTCGGATGTGTCTGTTTCGCGCTGCTCATGTGTATGCCGATGCTCTGGTGCGCGGCGACCGGATTCAATCCGCACAGCATCAATCCGCATCACTGCGCGCGCCACGACTACCAGTTCGACCGCCGAAGCACGCTGTGCTGCGATTATTGCAAAACGGAATGGGTCCGCAGACGCGATGGGCTCCTCGCCTGTCCGCGGCACGGAACCACGTTCACGTCCCACGACGGCGGCTGCCCACTCTGCGCCCGCGCGTGGCGAAAGATTCCGAAAGGGTAATGCACATCGCGCTCTCCATATCGCCATCGGCGCCTATCGGCCGATGGCGATGTTTTTTGAAATGCAAAACAGATCCGCAGAGGGATCCGTTTTGCTGGAGCGGGTAGCGGGAGTCGAACCCGCCTCTCAACCTTGGAAGGGTCGCATAATAAACCGCTATACGATACCCGCCTGCGCCCTACGGGCTTCGGCGGGCGCAGCCCGCTTCGTCCCATAGGGAATGTTTCTTCTCGGATGACACGGATTGATGGCCGTGCCACCCGTAGCCCCGACGTTGCGTCGGGGCGAAGGGTGGTCGGGCCAGTGAGACTCGAACTCACGACCTCCTGCTCCCAAAGCAGGCGCGCTAGCCAACTGCGCCATGGCCCGATGGTATTCGTTGCGTCGGGCGTCGGGCGTCGTTGCGTCGGGATGAAAGGAATCCGACACAATGATGTCCGACGCAACGATTTCGAGCATCCTAACCTAACGTGAGGAAATTGTGAAGCGGCCCATCCCAGGTGCCCACCCGCCTTGATCCAAGCCTCAATCCATGGTCAACTACACGATGTCGCTTTGACAACCGAACGGAGGGCGCATGCCCGATCCAACAAACCCCACGGTTGACCGCTACCTCAATGCCATCATCATGCCCGCGCGCCTGGCCCAGTCGAGACGGTGCCGGGACGTGCTTCGGCGCGCGGTCCAGAGCCTCGTCGATCTGAAAACCGTCTACCTCGACGAGCTCGCAAGAAACGTCAGGATTCCTGAAGAGGTTGCCTCCGAATTCTTCGTCGGATGCCGCATCAGGGGATTAAACGCGCACGCGTTCCAGATCGTAATGCCTTCATCCGGAAACATTCCGACGACCCTGTACTTCACGCAGGAGATGTTCGCCTACATCGCGGCGCATTCCCCGCTGCCGCGCCGCATCTCATCCCGCCCGCCTCAGCCGAACGGAGGAACCCATGGCAAAGCATGACTGCCCGGACTGCCGGCGCCGCACCGCCGCGCTGTCGACGGAAGAGCTTCAACGAAGCGGCGAACTCTGCGAGACGTGCGCCGCCCTCGCCCGCGAGCTCGGCCGCGGATCGCTGAAGATGGTCGCCGTCTACGCGTGCCTCTTCATCGGCATCCTTGCCGTCCTGCTCATCTTCACCGCGATCATCATCGTCGTCGCCCCGCGCCTGATCGGCGGCGCATGACGAGGACCGCTCCCCCGGTACGGCGGTCGCGCCTGTCCGCCTATGGCGGGACCGCCGTACCCCCGCCCTCGAGAAGCCGAAGGACTCCCTTCGGCTTTTCTGTTTGGATGAGTGGGTGAATGGATGATGAGTGGTTGAGTGGATGAGTAGATGAGTGGGCTTCAAAGGAATCCCACTCATCTACTCATCCACTCAACCGCCCGATTCATTCAACCACTCATCCCGATTGACGCATCCCGCGTTCCATGGCATAACGGATGCACGCATGTTGACCAAACAAGGGGGTACACCGTGAATACGAAACAGAAAAGCGTCCCGCCTCCGCCCTTTCAAAAAATTCCTGACCGTTCCGGCGTCCGCTACGCCGCCGCGGATCCGAATGACGACTGGATCGAAGATACGATCACCCTCGTCATCCTTGCCTTCGCGAACCAGAAGCTGCTGTTCGCGGAACCTCATCCGACGGCAAACGGAATCGAAAACGTCGTGTTCGAGTCGACGGGCATCCGCGCGGCCATTTCGAGCTACACCGAAACCGGGTCGCCCGTCTCCTACGTCCTCGTCACGCTCGAAGCGACCGACCGGCATGAACCGCTCTGGTTCCAGATTTACCTGGGCCGAAACGAACGGACCGAAGAGGAATCCTACGGCTTCCGAGGCACCCCGGAGATCGCGAAGCATTTCCCCTTTGACTCGATCCTCTTCTATACCGGACCGATCAGCGAGACCGGAACGGCGAAAGAAATCTCCAGGGAAGATGCAATATCGGCGATCGAAAAACTCGCCATGCTCGTCCGCTTCCTCCGGCAGAACGCTCTCGAACAGCGTATCGGCTGATGACCGCTCCTCCCGACTCCAAGCCGCTCCGCGCACTCGCAACGAGCGGCTTTTTGGATGCGTCCTCCTTCGCCCCGCGGACGGAGCTACGGAGGACCACCCGTCACTTGCCATTAAGAATTTCGATCTCTTTAAGGTTGGTCACGCCACCCAAAACCCCGCCGTTGCGGCGGGGTGACGGGTGGTGGGCGTGCCTGGAATCGAACCAGGGACCTTTACATTATCAGTGTAACGCTCTAACCATCTGAGCTACACGCCCTTCTTTTTCTAGCCGCGGCAAGTGTACACAAACGCTTGACCGGGCGCAAGTCTCTCAGTATACTGACCGCGCACCGCCGATTTTTAAGGCGGGGCCGTATGGGGGGTTTTTACGTAAGCTTTTCCGACATCGCGATCCGGCTCGTTGTCGCGACCATCCTTTCAGCGCTCATCGGCGTCGAACGCCAGGTCCACGGGAAGGCCGCGGGGCTCCGGACGAATGCGCTCGTAGGTTTGGGATCCGCGGCAATGACGCTTTCGGGCATCCTCATCGCGAGCAGCGCAACAGCATCTTCGGTCGTTGATCCGACGCGCATGGCCTCGATCATCATCCAGGGCATCGGGTTCATCGGCGCGGGCGCGATCATCCAGGCATCGGGCGCCGTCCGCGGCCTCACGACCGCGGCAACGCTCTGGGTCGTCGCCGGAATCGGGATCGCGTGCGGATTCGGTCTCTGGGAGGTCGCCCTCATCGTTACGCTCCTCGTCCTCATCCTCCTCGTCATCTTCCGGTACATCGATGCGGAAGCGGAGAAGCTCGAGACGGGCATCCATGAACCGTTCCACATCAGCCACGCATTCGGGAGCGGACGTCCGAAAGGAAACATCTTGCGGAAAGGAAAGTCGTGAGTCGTGACCAACAACGCGCCGAGGTAGCTCAGTGGTAGAGCGCAGCCCTGAAGAGGCTGGCGTCGTCAGTTCAATTCTGACCCTCGGCACCACATAAAAACGTCCCGACGTACGTCGGGACGTTTTTATGTGCCGCGTGAGCCGACGTCGCGTCGGCTTTTACGCGGCCTCCGTGGCACGGAACCCGCCGTCGTTATGATCAGGCCCTGATAGCTGCTTCGGATGGTTCTGATAAAACATTTTCTAAATCGGAAATGTAGTCTCTTCTAAGATCGTCAATGGCTTCTCGTTTACCGAGGTTGAGATGGTCATTGAGTATTCCCAAAGATTGCGAGAGGCACTGAAAAACAAGAGATAATGATTGAGCGGCTGTTACATAAGAAGTTGTAGAGAAATTCACACCGTTTTCACGTAATTGCAACTGGTGGCCAAAGGTCAAGGGACCCCAATGTGCCCAATCTGAAAGCACCGAATAGGCGTTCTTGTAGAGGATATCTCCTTCGACGTCCCGGGACATTTGCGACAGCTTTGTCCCGCACTTCCAAGAAGTATGAAATGGGTCGCTGTCATCTAATGTGCTCTTCGAGAATGCGCGTTTGGTCCACTCTTTGATATCTATTTTTTGCTGATTTTTCAAGAAGCGCTGGCCATAGAGTTCAAGATTATTCCGAATTAGTTGTTCTTCATCCGGAACCCGTGGCCAGCCATTCTTCAAGTTCTTTCGCCATGTTCGCCAATCTTCAATGCAGGCATAAGACGTCCATTGTTGGCCTCGAGCTGTCTTGTCTTGACAGGCCCATAAAAGCTGGATGAGACCTTCGAACATACTTCGAGCGATTAACCCTGCATCTTTGTGCGATATGAGCAGAAGAATCGTCTTAATATGCTCAGCCTGGCGGCTCACAAAACAGAGACACATGCTGGCGAAGTGATCGTTTTCTTCATGCCTTATCCCTTGAACAAATATATCCGATGCCAGCTGCGATAATACTTCCGTGTGGCGCCTCAGCATCGGCACATCCACCTTTGCCAATTCCTCTGGGTCAAAATTCTTTTGAGTTGGCATATAAATTTTAATATGGTCGTTTTGGACTCATAAAACAACTCGTTTTTTTCCCGCGCTCTTGGTGCTGGTCCACAAGGAAAAATTTCAAAATCTATCTCCCCATGTCTCATCCGCGCGAGTTCCATCTAAAAGCTATAAGCTAATAGCTAAAAGCTCATTTATTAAACAACTTCTTCAATTCCCCCAGATCCACCGCGCTGATCGTGGTCATGGGGCCGTAGCGGACAATGACGGCCGTGGCGTTCCGTTCGACGCCTGTGACCTCGCCGATCACGACGAGGAGCTGCATGACTTCGCTCCCCTCCATCCGTTCGTACTTCCGGATGAATGCCGTCCCAACGTCGTCGACGGCGATCTGGCGCCACGACGCGTTCGTAATGTCCGGCGTCATCATGTCCTCGACTTCCTGCGGCTTTGCGCTCGTGAGGACGAAATACTCCGCGGTCGACGAGGCCGCATTCGCTTTCGCGTAGAGGAGTTCACCTCCGCGGTACACGGGAACGGATCCCGGGAACCCTTCGAACCCCGGATCCGGCGTCGTCGGCGTCCAGTAGAGCGTGAGGACGCCCGAATCGAGCATCGTCACGGTGAGGTCGAACGTCATGCCCTCAACGGACTTTCGGAACGAAACGACCATGTTGCTCTTTCCGGTTCCGAACACGGCCTGCGCGAGCGACTCGCGCTCGACCCACCCGAGCTTCGGCGCCATCGCCTCGTACCACCGTTTCACGGATGCGGAATCGTCGGCGGTCGCGAGCTCCGCCGCCGCGTCGTTCGCCGTGACGCTCACGGCGTCAAACCCGGCGGCCGGATAGCGCAAAACGTCATGCGGAAGCGTTGACGGGTCATCGGACGACGGACCGCCGCTCACGGACGCGATTGACGCGTTCGCGTACACGCCCCATGCGGGATCGTAGTCCGTCTTCGAAAGGATCGGCGCGCCCACGTTGTAGTCCGCAAAAAACGCATCCGAAAGATCGTCGACCGACTTCGCCCATGCGTTCCCGTAGATGTCGCGCGCAACGGCTTCGGTCGCGACCCAGCGGAGGATCCGCTTCGACCCGACGGCGTAGACCTTCGGATCCGTCGTCAGTTTGACGAGCCGTACGCCGGGCTTGGAGGTCACGTTGCCGCCGAGGTCGATCGCGGCGAGTTCATCATCAGAGATGCGCTTCACGGATGAAAAATCCTTGAACCAGCTCTTAAAGATGCGCTCATTCGGAAACGCGTACCGCTTCCCATCCCCGCCGATCGCGTAGACGGCCGGGTTCGACGCTTTGACGAGTGTTCCCGCAGGGAGGGAGGTTGAAGCGGATGCGGAACGCGGCAACGCGAAGCAGGCGCTCATCGTGAGCGCCAGGATGATGAGAGTGCTTTTCAGGAGATGCGGGCGCATGCTTCTTTGGGATCAGTCGTGAGTCGTGTGTCGTGAGTCGTGAGTTCGAATTTTCTCTAATTTTTTTACTCACGACTCTCGACTCACGACTCACGACTTCACCCGTCATCCGAATCGCTCTGAGTGGATCCGCTTCGCATCAATGCCAATATCCTGAAGGATGCGCATGACTTCGTCCATGAACGGACGCGGTCCGCAGACGTAGCAGTCGGCGTCGCCGGGCGATCCGAGGTACCGGCGGACGAGCGCCTCATCAATCCGGCCCCGAACGCCGTCCACCGCCTCATCGGTCTCGCGCGTGAAGATCGGCACGAACGTGACGAGCGGATTCGTTTCCGCGAGCGCGCGGAATTCGTCGAGGAAGGCCGCCTCGTGGGCCGTCCGCGCGGAGGCGAAGAGGACGATCGGGGTCCCCGGCTGTTCCGCGAGCGCATGGAGGATCATGCAGCGAAGCGGCGAGATGCCGATGCCGCCCGCGAAGAAGGCGTGCCGCTTCGCGTTCGATGAAAGGATGAAGACGCCGAACGGGCCCTGGAGTTTTACGGGATCCCCTTCGGCGAGCGTCTTCGCGCGCCGCGTAAACGCCCCGGCCTCGCGGATCGCGAGCGAGACGCGGCCGCTCGAGGCGACTTCCGCGGGCGCGTTCGCAATCGAGTACGGCGATTTGGCCCACACCGATCCGTCCGGTTCAAGGACGTGGAGCATGACCCATTGGCCGGCACACGGATCCGGGATGTGCTCCGCGGGATCAACCGGCGTGAGCGTGAGCTCAAAAACGCCGTCCGCGAGCGCGCGATTGGATGCGACCGTGTAGTCGCGGAGAATGGCGGGTGCGGGGGGCATAGTCAGCAGTCGATCAGTCGATGAGTCGATCAGTGTCCACTCATCGACTCATCGACTGATCGACTCACAAAATACCGACAAAGCAGGTCGTCCTCCGCGCACTGCCTGACATTCCTCTTATACTGTTCCCAGAAACGCGGGTGGTGCGCAAGGCGGACGCGGCGCCAGCCGATGCGGCAGACGGCGGGCGGCGACTGGTGATGGGCGAGCTCGTGGCAGATCACGCGGAGGATCGCGTCCATCTTCCGCGGCTGCATGGTCCTTGGCGTGTAGAGGTCGATCGTGACGAGCGTATCGCCGATCTTCGTATACCCGTACGTGATGGACCGGAACCGCCCAACGCCCCGCTTCCTTCGGCGGAGCGGACGGAGGACGAACCCCCGCATTTCAAGAATCGCGCAGACGCGGCCGAACAGGTGATCGACGATGGCTTCGTGCTTGGGGTCGATGATATCCATGCGAGGAGTCGATCAGTCGATAAGTCGGTGAGTCGATCAGTTCACTCACCGACTTATCGACTGATCGACTCACCGACTTACTGCCCCACGATGCGCATCGTCTTCGCGAGCGCGGACGCGGCGCCGGCGGCGGACTGGTCCGTGAGCGTGATGAGGAGGCCGTCGTCGTTTTGCGGGCCGAGGCGGACCACGACGAACGCGCGGAGCCCCTTCGGCGCCTGGCCGACCTGGAGCACGGCTTTCAGCGAGAACGATTCCATGAGAAGTCCGGCAACGGTTTTCCCGTTCGTCTCGTTCCGATGGACGTCGAGGCACGTAATGAGATTCTCGGAGGTCGTCCCTTCCGCACAATCAAACTGGGCCATGGTCGTCACGAACCGGTCCCACGTCGGGAAACTGTCGTGATCCCACGTGATCGTGTGGATGATGGCGACGCGGTTCTTCAGCGCGGATGCAACGGGATCCGGCGATCCCGCCTTCGGCGGAGACCCCTTCACGAGCCAGTACGAGAGATCGGACTCCGAGAAGTAGACCCAGTACCCTTTCGGCGGCGTGAATCCGACGTGGCGCAATTCGATAACCGAAACGTCCCACCGCTTCGTCGGAGGAATCGGTGCGGGCGCGGGCGCCGTCGAGCTCGCGACGCCGAACGTCGACGTGGCCTGCTGGAACGCCTGCGTAATTTCCTGCGGCGGCGGATTCACCGACGCGTTCCCATTGCCCGTCCGTGAACGGAAACTCAAGAGGAGGCCGACGAGCGCGGCGGCGAGGATGATGCCGATGATGCTGATGGTAATTCGGGTAGAGGAGGTCATACTGTTCGAAGGGAGTCGATAGTCGATAGTCGAGTAGTCGATGAGTCACGTACTGAGATCTGATTTTACTATTCGACTACTCGACTATCGACTATTCGACTTTACGTTCAATGGCAATCCGCCTCCGGCTAGATGAGCGACGCAACAAGCAGGAGCGCAACGATGTTGAGGACCTTGATCATCGGGTTGATCGCCGGACCGGCCGTGTCTTTGTACGGATCGCCGACCGTGTCGCCCGTGACCGCGGCCTGGTGGGCGAACGATCCTTTGCCGCCGAAGTTTCCGGCTTCGATGTACTTCTTCGCGTTGTCCCACGCGCCGCCGCCCGTCGTCATTGAGATGGCGACGAAGATGCCGGTCACGATCGAGCCGATGAGGAGTCCGCCGAGCGCGACGGGGCCGAGCCACTTGCCCACGACGATTGGGATGAGGACCGGGAGGAGCGCCGGGAGGATCATCTCTTTGATGGCCGCGCGCGTCACGATGTCGACGCAGACGCCGTACTCCGGCTTTGCCGTCCCTTCCATGATGCCCGGGATCGCTTTGAACTGGCGGCGCACTTCGCGGACGACCGCGCCCGCCGTTTTTCCGACGGCTTCCATGGCAAAGCTCGCGAAGAGGAACGGAATCAACCCGCCGATGAAGAGGCCGGCGATGACCTTCGGATCCTCAAGCGAAAACGTGAGCCGCGTGCCGAGCTTGATGAATTCCTGCGTGTACGACGCAAAGAGGACGAGCGCCGCGAGTCCGGCGGATGCGATCGCGTAGCCCTTCGTCACGGCCTTCGTGGTGTTCCCGACCGCATCAAGCGGATCCGTGACCTCGCGGACGCTTTCCGGGAGCCCCGCGGATTCGGCGATGCCGCCCGCGTTGTCCGTGATCGGCCCGTACGCGTCGATCGTCACGATGATGCCGGAGAGCGAGAGCATGCTCATCGCGGCGAGCGCGATGCCGTAGAGGCCGGCGTAGTAGTACGCGATGAGCATGCCGAACGAGATGACGAGCACCGGAAGCGCCGTGGATTTCATGCCGACGGCGAGTCCTGCGATGACGTTCGTCCCGTGACCCGTTTCGGACGCCTTGGCAATCTTCTTCACCGGCGCGTACTTCGTGGACGTGTAGTACTCCGTAATCCAGACCATGAGCGCGGTCACGACGAGGCCGACGAGCGCGGCGCGGTAGATGTCGCCGGGCGCAATGAGTCCGTCAACCGGGAAGAATCGCGCGGTCACGAACCAGAAGGCGATGGCGGCGAGGATGCCGGAGACGATCAATCCTTTATAGAGCGCGCCCATGATGTTCTTCTTGCTCCCCAGCTTGATCGAACCACGTTCCGATGATCGACGCGATGATCGAGACGCCGCCGAGGACGAGCGGGAAGAGGACGATCTTTTCGTTCCCCGGGTACGCGAGACTGCCGAGGATCATCGTGGCGAGGGCCGTGATCGCGTACGTCTCGAAGAGGTCGGCCGCCATGCCGGCGCAGTCGCCCACGTTGTCGCCGACGTTGTCCGCGATGAACGCCGGGTTCCGCGGGTCGTCTTCCGGAATGCCGACTTCGACTTTGCCCACGAGGTCCGCGCCGACGTCCGCCGCTTTCGTGAAGATGCCGCCGCCGAGCCGCGCGAAGACGGAGATCAATGATCCGCCGAATCCGAGTCCGATGAGCGCATTGATGTCATGCGTGAGCGCGTAGAAGCCGGCGACGCCGAGGAGGCCGAGGCCGACGACGAAGAGGCCGGTCACCGTACCGCCTTTCACGGCGACGTTCAGCGCTTCCTTCAATCCTTTCTTCGCCGCTTCGGTCGTGCGGACGTTCGCGCGCACGCTCACGCTCATGCCGATGTACCCGGCGAGCGCAGAGAGCACGGCGCCGACGACGAAGCCGATTGCGGTCGTCCTGCCGATCGTCGCCCAGAGGATGAGCGCGATGATGATGCCGATGCCGGCGACCGTTTTATTCTGGCGGGCGAGGTATGCCTTGGCGCCCTCCTGAATCGCCTTTGCGATCTCGACCATCTTCCCTTCGCCGGAAGGCTGCTTCAGCACCCAGCGGGCAAGATAGGCCCCCCAAGCGAGCGCGAGAATCGCGGAACCTAGAGCGAACTGTAACGCGTGTGACATAAAGGATAGAGAAGTAAATTGTGCGCAAAAGGTAGCGAAATCGGAGGGATTCGTCAATGGGAAAGGCCGGAAGGTCCGTAAGTGCGTAAGTGCGTACGTCGGATCAGACCAACCGCTTCCTCGCCGACATCACAGCATTTCAAAATCCGGGGTATGTTCAAAATCCGTCCTGTTCAGGTCCGCGAAGCGCGGATGACATGAGGAGCAGATCGGCGCAATGAACCAACGGTCTTCCGGACCATGAAAGATTCCATATGAGCGTTGTGATAATTTTCGGACGTTCCAGCGCGGAAACCGCGCCCACGTGACATGTCGGGACGAGCGAACGCATGCCATACCCTTCCACGAAGCGGGCCGCGTTACTGCTCCGTTTCCGGCTGTGGCTTCTCCACCAAACGACGGTCGTGGGAAATTGATTTTTCATAGTAATCACCCACAAAACCAGCCACTACCGTTGCAGCCAGGACATTGTTGATTTTTTGTCCAGTTTATTACGGTAGTCCCGTGTCCCAAACACTGGCCGCATTGTGTGGCAGGTTTATATATGCGAATATAACCTGAGCCATGACAACCCGGGCATTGTTGTCCTTTGCGCCAGTCAAGAACAGTCTTACCGGTGCCATGACATTGGCCGCATTTAACGACTTCGGTTTCTTTTTCCATATAATTTTGTCGTGCCATGCTCGTCTTTTTAGACTTCGCAGGCTGCTTGGCTAATTATTATATATCGCCTAAAGCGACTACTTAAGCATCGTTAATTTATTGATTTATTAAGGAGCAGCAAAATACTGTTCTCGTGCCCAAATTAGACCATAAAACCTAGTCGCGCAAGGTGTCATTGTGCGACACCTATTGCAACCTCGACGCGGACGAAAATCCTCTCACGCGCCATGGCAATCCCGCCGTGGCGCGTTTACGTATGCGAGCACGCGCGCGATATCGCTTCGAGCCACTCGGTAATCCGAGTGCCAAAATTGACGTCGGTCAGCGGCCGGGCGCCGGTTTGGATGCAATGGATGAAATGGTCCAGCTCGCTTCGAAGCGGCTCGGCCTGAGGAACTTCGGGGTACATGGTCTCCCCGTTTGTCAGAATGGCCAATTTATTCCGCTCCAGCGTTTCATCCAAAACGGCGGTCGCCTTTTCTCCCCGAACGGTCGTTCTCCTTGTTTTCGCCGGCCCGAAAAAGAAGCGTTGATCTCAAGCGACGGAACATCGGGCCGTTCTCCGTCGGAGCCGGACCCGCCCCGGGGGGAAAATTGCACCCGCACGGAAGCCCGGTCGTGCTCAATGGCCCCTTCGGCGGATACCAATGCCGCCGGATCAAACAGAAATTGGTAGATGGATAAGGGATGGGGAGCGGCATCGGTAAACGAATCGACATCGGCGCGGGGCGAACTGACGGCATGCTCGCTCGTCAACGAAACGATCCTCCCGAACGCCCCCCTGTCGATTTCATGCTTGATGAAGCGGATGTTTTCATTAAAGAGATACTGGTAGCCGACCATGAGAATTTTTCCGCGTTCATCGACCAGGAATTTGAGTTTTTCCGCGTCTGAAAACCGCACCACCATCGGCTTCTCCACGAAGACGTGCTTGCCGGACGCGAGTCCGGATGCGATGAGCCCGTAGTGCGTGGACGGAGGCGTGACGATGAGGACGGCATCGATTCCGGGATCTGAAAAAATGCCGTCGGCGTCCGTCGTGGTCCGTACCCCTCCGAGCAGATGTTTGGACGTTTCAAACGACGCGCGGTCACGGTCCGCGACGGCCGTGAGCGCAACCCCGTTCATTTCCCGCAGGACGCGAAGGTGGTTCGCGCCGAAACGGCCGAGACCGATCAGGCCGCACCGGATGGTATTCATGGCAATCTCAATTTCCTTTATGACGCGGACGAGGAAGTTAGAAGTTTGAAGTTAGAAGTTAGGGTTCGAAATTCGTTCCCTAACTTCTAACTTCAAACTTCTAACTTCCCTCACGATATTGGGTCAGTCGCCGGTTTCTATTAAATTTTTTTGCCGACGTACATCTCTTCCGTTTTGCACCAGTCAATGAAGCGGCGCAATCCGTCTCTCAGCGACATGGTCGGCTTGAACGCGAGATCGGCTTTGGCCTTTGAGAGGTCGGGACAACGCCGTTGCGGTTCGCCGGCGGGATAATTGTCCGGATACGGGATGAGTTCGAACGACGCGCCACTCCCCTCAATGTCGACGAACATCTTGGCCAGATCGGCCATGGAAATCTCATTGTCTTCGTTGCCGATGTTGTAGGCCTGGCCGCTTTTCCGTTCAGAAGGACTTTCAGGAAACCCGTCACGGCGTCCGTGATGTAGCAGAATGTTCTCGTCTGATGGCCGTCGCCGTGGACCGGAATCGGCTCGTGATTCAGCGCCTTGTACGCGTACATCGGCAAGACCCTGCGGTCATTGTGGCCCATCCCGGGACCGAACACGTTGAACGGCCGAACGATTTTGGCGGGAACCCCGAATTGCTCGTAATAGATCGTGGCGATCGTCTCCCCGAGCCGTTTTGATTCGTCGTAACAGGCGCGAGGCCCGACGGAAGAAACGTACCCATGATACGTTTCCGGCGTCGGCAC
This sequence comes from Candidatus Uhrbacteria bacterium, assembly GCA_963835915.1. Taxonomy (GTDB): domain Bacteria; phylum Patescibacteriota; class Patescibacteriia; order 2-12-FULL-60-25; family 2-12-FULL-60-25; genus 2-12-FULL-60-25. Next base: position 24,511 of record CAWIHE010000001.1, on the reverse strand, counting down.
TGATTTCTCGTCCGGGTCGCCGTAAATTTCGCTTGAACTGAAAAAGAGGAACCCCTCGATCGTGTCGCTGTTTTTTCTGGCCAGCTCGAGAAGATGTCTGACGCCTCCGACGGCGCTGTCGATGGTTTCAAGCGGATATTTTTTGTAATAGACCGGCGAGGCCAATCCGGCGGCGTGGATGATGAAGTGGATCGGTTCGCGGACCGGGAGCGGCTGCGTAATGTCGCCCCAGACCTCGAGCACGTCGGGGCGCGCCTTATAATTGAAGTGGGGGTGGTGCGACCCGGTGATGAAGTTGTCAACGGAGATGATGCGGCACGGTTTTGCGAGGACGGTGTCGTTTAAATTGCAGAGCGCGCCGGTAATGTATTTTCCCAAAAAACCTCCGCCACCCGACAGGAAGACCGTTTTCCCTTCGAGTTTTTTGGCATCCTCGCCTAACCCCCGCCCGATGGCGGCGATATCTTCTTCAACGATGTATTGGGACATAGGGATAGATTTTACGTGACTTCTCGCGGCGGAATGGCGATCAGGTAGCGATATCCGCCGTCCGACGTCTTTTTCTTTATATCGTCAAAGTACTCATACGCGAAAACGACAAGGACGTCGGGCTTGTGCGCTGCCAGAAAACTGTTCGGGACAATCGGGATGTGCTTCCCGGGACTCCACCTGTCTTGCTTCAGCGGGCTGTCGTCAACGATAAACTCGATGAGGTCCGGGCCGATGTTGCCGAAATTCGTGATCGTCGCCACTCTCGCCGGCGCCCCATACCCGCCGACCCTCAGCTTGAGCTCCTTGTACTCATTCAGCTTGTCCCGGAACGCCTTGATGTAGCTTTCCACCTTCTCCTTGAATTCATTCAATGTTTGGGGATTCAGGCTGGCCTCCTCTTCGCGCAGAAGGGCGTTCGCCCGGTCCGACGTTCCGCCGCCATGGCCGGCATTGCGGGCGGTGACCCGTATTGATCCGCCGTGAGGCTCGATGCTCTCCGCATCGGCAATGTACATCCCATGGCTTTCAAACAAGTGCTTCATCGAGGTTAAGGAATAATAGAATATCCGATCCAGATAGAATCGTTCGAACTGGACGTCCCTGAGGATGTTCCCGATGTATTCGACTTCGATGATGAATTCCCCGTCGGGCGTCATCAGGTGCTTGACCGCCTCGATGAACCGGTGGGGGTCTTCAAGGTGGGTGAAGATGCTCGACGCGACGACGACATCCGGTTTCCCGTACTGATCCAGCACCTGTTTGGCGCTCTCCTCGTCAAAGAATGCGACGACCGTGGTCAGCCCCGCATCATTGGCGATTTTTCCGACGTTGACCGACGGGTCGACGCCGACCGCGTTCACGCCGAGCGCTTTCAGCGGCTTAAGCAGGATCCCGTCGTTAGAGCCGATGTCGACCACGAACGTGGCCCCGGCGATTTTTTTTGCCAGCTCCTCAAAATGCCTGACGAGGCCCGGATTCACGGACGAGAGGTAGTAGTAGTCCTCAAACATCCGTTCGCGCGAAACGATGGTGCCAAGCTGGACGTTCTTGCAGTTCGTGCAGAAAAAAACGGCCAACGGGAAAAAGTCTTCCGTTTCAAAGGCCTCCTTCGTCGGCGGGTACTTGTTCGCCAGCGGCTGATTGCCGAGATTCAGGAATTCAACGGCTTTGTCTTGAAGGCACAATGCGCATTTCATAACGGCTTAAAACGTCAATAAATAACAAGGTTCCGAATATAGCGTAATGGTGTTTGAATGGCAATGCGTCGCAAGTCCGTAGGTGCGTAAGTGCGTAAGTGCGTAGGTGCGTAGGTCGGATCCGGCCTACGCACCTACGCACTTACGCATCTACGGACCTTCTCCTCCTTGCCACTCATCCCCTCCCATTCCATCATTCCCATATGCCGCAAAGAGACCTCTCACACATCCTGTACGCCGGCATCGACCAGGCCTGCCGCGGGTGCGTGATCGGTCCGCTCGTCGTGGCGATCGTGGCGGCGGAGGAGAAGGACCGGCGGTGGTTCGCGCGCGAAAACGTCCGCGACTCAAAGCTTGTCCCGGCGGAGCGCCGCGACGAGCTTGCCGCGATGATCCGCGAGCGGTGCTGGCACACCATCCTCGCGGCGGAGCCGATGGAGATCGACGACGCGCTCTATGATCCTGGACGATCGCTCAATGAACTTGAGATGGAGATGGTCATGTCGCTCCTCCGGCATTTCCAGCGCGCGCACGGCGATCGTGATGCGCGCATCCTTGCGGACGCGATGAGCTCGAACGCCGAGGACATCGCCGAACGGATGGCCGCGGGTTCGATGGACATCCGGCGCCACCGCATCATCGCGTCGCACCACGCGGACCGGGATGACCGCACGGTCGCCGCCGCAAGTCTCATCGCCAAAGCCGAACGCGAACGCCGCATCGAAGAACTCAAGCGCGAGGTCGGCCATGACTTCGGCAGCGGCTATTGCCATGACGAGAGGACGATCGCCTTTGTAAAGACCTGCCCGCCGGGGGCGGCGTACGTGAGATGGTCGTGGAAGACAGTCGTGAGTCGAGAGTCGTGAGTCGTGAGTTCGGATTCCCTTTTGATTCTTACTCACGACTCACGACTCACGACTGGCCGCGAAGCGGCCTGCTTGACATTTTCCCGGCATTCTGGGAGTGTTCCCGGTACGGATTCGCACTTCAACAACCCAAGAAAGGGCGTTCCATGACCAAGTCGATCAGACCGACCGATAACCGCGCGTTTCTCGTCGCGCTGCTCAACATCGCCGCCGAACAGAAGGAAGACGGGCACGGACAGCGCGTCGTCCCCGACAGCGCGCTCCGCGCGGTCGCGTCCCCGGCGTACCTCGCCGATCGGCTCGACATATTCCCCGACCTGCGCAAAGACGTCGTCCGAGCCGTGTTCGAAGCCATGAACGGCAGTGACATCTCGTTTCCGCCCGAATTCTACGACAGCTTGCGGCCGAACGTCGTCGCGGCGCACATCGAAATCGCCCTCGTTTCCTGCAACGTCTCTCCCGGCGTCATACGGAATGCATTGCAGACGGACTCGCTCTCTAAACTTCTCGAAGAAGAGAAGACCTGGGAGTTCCTTTCCTACAAGCGCTCGCTCGCGAACGATCCGAAAGCGCTCTGCGCGACGCTTCAGGCGATCCTCCAGTTCAAGCTCATCACGCCGAGGGAATTGGTCACCTGTGTCGGGATCGACTGGCTCGTCGACGCCCTGCCCCCGGACATCCTGCGGGCGTGGTGCAAGACCCACCTCAAGAACGACACGATGGAAACGCCCGCGCACGTGTATACGTCCGCTGACGTTCTCCGCATCGTGACGCCGGAGGTCCTGGTCGCAAACATCAACCGCGATCACCTCTATAACGAGGTTGTCATATTCGTCGCGAGGCGGCAGGGATTCGCAACCTCCTTGGAGGAAACGCCCGAGGAGCCATCAATCCCCGGTCCGGGAGCAATCCCCGATCTCACGGGCGACCCTGACCCGTTGGCGCCCTCGGCTCCGCCTCCGGCGCCCGCTGATGACGAGCCGCCCATACGCGGCTCCGAGCCGCCGGATGCGGATACGGATGAAGACGTCACCGTCATCTCTCAAAAGGAAGAGATCGAGATCCCGCTCCCTCCGGAACCGCCACATGTCCCGCGGCCGGAACCCGTCGCGCACCCGACCGTCCCCGGTCTCGGCGTTCCCCCAAGCTCAAGACGGCGGAACGGCTAACACGCAACCGAACGCTCATTCAACTCCCGAGAGGCGCGACGCATCCACTGCGGCGCGCCTTTCTCGTTTTCATGAAGATCGCTATAGTACTGGATGAGTGGAGAGTAGAGAGTAGAGAGTGGATTTCCTTTGATGTCCACTCTCAACTCTCTACTCTCCACTCTCCAAGATGGGTCCGTAGCTCAATTGGTCAGAGCTCCGAGCTTATACCTCGGCGGTTCCTGGTTCGAGTCCAGGCGGACCTACCACGTAAAAACGACCCGCCGCGGCGGGTCGTTTTTACGTGAGCCGCGTGAGCCGACGTCGCGTCGGCTTTTACGCGGCCTCCGAGGCGCAAGACGCCGTCGTTCACGTGGCGCGGCCAATCACTTTTGATTTGCTTTCTATAAGGCAAGCGTAGGATGGTCCTCCGAAGCCCCGCCATCGGCGGGGCGAAGGAGGACTCGATTTGATGCAGACCCGTGACCCGTGACTCAAAAAGATAGGGCGCGATGAATCGCGCCCCTACTTCCCACTCCCCACTTCCCACTCACCTCCGTTTCCCGCATACTTCCTGCCATGCCGATGCGCCTCACCGTTGACGCGGACCACGCCCGCCACCGCCTCGACGTCTTCCTCTCGGAAGTCGTCAGCGGGTTGACGCGCTCGCAGGCGAAGAAGCACATCGAAGCGGGAGAGGTCGAGGTCAACGGAAAGAAGGCTGCGGTGCATCGATTCTTGAATATCGGAGACGTGGTGGAGGTGGGGACGGAGGGCCAGCGGGCGAGCAGGCCGGCGGTCCACCAGGGATTGGGACGAAGGACTGGCGCGACGGCGGAGCGGCGCAACGATGCGAAGATGCCTCTCCGAATCCTCGAAGAGACCCCTTCCTACCTCGTTGCCTTCAAGCCCGCAGGCGTCCTCATGCATCCGACGTCAAAGGGAGAGACGGACACGTTTATCGACGCCGTCATCGCGCATGCGCCGGAGGTCGCGAAGGTCGGCGAAGATCCGGCGGAACCCGGCATCGTGAGCCGATTGGACCGCGACGTCTCCGGGCTCGTCATCATCGCGAAGACGCAGGACGCGTACGACGATCTAAAGCGCCAGTTCAAGACGAGAAAAGTGGAGAAGACCTACCTCGCGCTCGTGTACGGCGACGTTCCGCAGGACGAAGGCGATCTCAAATTCCGCATCGCCCGGAGCTCCACGCAGGCGCGGATGGCCGCGCTCCCGAAAGAGAGTACGGACGGCCGCGCGGCATGGACGCACTACGCCGTCGAAAAAAGATTGAACGGCGCCGCGCTCCTCAAACTCCACATCCTGACCGGCCGCTCGCACCAGATCCGCGCCCACCTCTTCGCCTTCAACCACCCCGTCATCGGCGACCCGCTCTACAAACCGCAATCATCTAAGCGAAACATCACCGCTCCCCGATTGATGCTTGAGAGCGTCGCACTTGAGTTTGACGATCCGGCGAGCGGCGAGAGGAAACGGCTTGAAGTCGAAGCGGACCCGGCGTTTGATCTGGTTATTCGTCAATTACAAGGAATGGATCGTTAGATGGTTAGATCGTTAGGGTTGGAATTATTTTCTTTGATTCCGCTCTGACTAACCATCTAACGATCTAACCATCCTCGTCCTTCCTACTCCCTACTCCCTACTCCCCACTCACCACTCCCCCTATGACGATTGCCATCTCCGGCGTCCCCGGTTCCGGGAAAACGTCCGTCGCAAAAATCATCGCCGCCAAGCTCGGCCTCCCCTTCTACTCCGCCGGAGAACTCCGCGGGAAAATGGCTGCAGAGCGCGGGATGACGATCGACCAGTTGAACGAACTCGGCGAGCGCGAAGCGTTTACGGACAACGAGATCGACGACTACCAGAAGAAGCTCGGCGAGTCGAACGAGGATTTCGTCATCGAGGGCCGTCTCTCCTGGTTCTTCATCCCGCGCGCGTACAAAATCTTCCTCGACTGCGATCTCACCGAGGCCTCGCGCCGCATCTTCGAAGCGCGCAAACGCCCGGAAGAAGGCCGCGATCAAGATGAGCGGCTTTACATGAGCATCGAAGACGCAAAGACGACGGTCGCCGCGCGCATGGCCTCGGACGATCGCCGGTACGCAAAGTACTACGGCGTGAACTACCGCGACCCCTCCCACTACAACCTCGTCGTCGATACGACGGCGCTCCCCGGGCCGGAGGCGACGGCGGCGAAGATTTTGGAAGCAATCGGAGCGTCAGAAAATTCCCCGCCAGAGGCGGGTGCGCCTCTGGAGCACAAATTCCAAATTCCAAATTCCAAATAATTTCCAAATTCCAAATATTCAAATGCTCACTCGTGCGTTGCTTGAATATTTGAACATTTGAGATTTATTTGGAATTTGGTGCTTGGAATTTGCCCTACGCCCGCAGTCCCTCTTGACCCCTCAAACGCTTTCCGCTACCATCACGGCCACAACGATATGGCCCAACAGGCACAGCACGACACGATCAAGCCCGAGCAGGTCAGGACCGGCATGCAGATCCGCGTCCACCAAAAGATCACGGAAATCGGCGCAAAAGGCCCCCGCGAACGCATCCAGGTGTTCGAGGGTCTTGTGATGACCGTCCACGGGAAAGACAACCATAAAACGATGACCGTCCGGAAAATCTCGCACGGCGTTGGCGTGGAGAAGATCTTCCCGCTCACGCTCCCCTCGATCGACAAGATCGAGCTCGTGAAACAGCTCAAGGTCCGCCGGAAGAATTTGAGCTACCTCCGCGAGCACCCGAAGCGCATGAAGGACGTGAAGAACATCAAGCTCTCGCCGGTCAAAGAGGAGCCGATTCCGGTCGAAGTAACCAAAGAAGAGATCACGGACGTTGTCCCGGAAGAAGTGGCCCCGGAAGCGGAAGCAAAGGCATAATGACGAATACGATATTTAATGAGGAGAAGCTGGAAGCTGGAAGCTGGAAGCTGACTTGATCGCGGCCTGATCAGCTTCCAGCTTCCAGATTCCAGCTTCTCCTCTTTTTGTTGTCGATTCGCAAAATCGGGTGTACGATCGTTAAGAACTTCGAAAATCTCATTCCTGATCCAAAAAGGTGGAACCATGAAGGCACAAGCGAATGACTCCGCCGGCATCGAGCATCCGCGGCTCCTCGACTGGATCTCCAGGCACAGCGTGGAAATCCTCGTCTCGCTCGTCATCCTCGTTCTCCTCGGCGAGCACGTCCGGGTCGGCTGGCTGACCGGGGTCACGGAGAAAGAGACGCTCTCCGTTCTCATGCCCCTCATCTTCGTCCTTCTCGGCTATACCGCCGGACGTCGCTGTTCATGAGCGCGCCACCGTCTCACGCCCTTTCCGCTCACGAGCCCCCTCACGTCAGAGGCGGGCTCGTTTGCATTTGGCGGGGCACTGGTGCATTCTTGGTTGATGGTCTGTCGTCTGATTTGAAGTAGAAGTTCGTTCACGAGGAGCTGTGTCGAGGCGAGGGATTTTGTCCCTCGCCTCGTTTTCAATCTCGCCTCGATCTGGCCCATGACGTTCTCGATGGCATTGGATGATCGGGGAAGGTTAAGGTGCCTCCAGCGAAGGTCTCTGCACACGAAGCACTCCGGAAGGGCAGGCCAAATGAATTCGAGAACGGCACGCTCTTTTTTCGTGAGGTCGGGTCTCTTCCAGAGTCTGAACCATCTCCTCTTCGCACGGACCAGAGACCCTGACCAGAGGATGCGTTGGATCGATTCGATGAATGTATCCATCCGCTCACTCGTCTTCCTCCCGCCTCCGAGCTTGGCTCTCGCCGCAAGGAAGACGTGGACCGTGCATCGTTGATGGGGGAGGTCAGGGAAGGCCTCGGAGAGGTATTCCTTCAACGTCGAAATCCCATCGGAAACAAAGCCTTTTGGGACATATCCGATATGCTTCAGGTCCGTCATCATCTTCCAGTACCAAAGCTCCTTCTCTCCTCCCTTTGCGAGGATGAAATGGATGGGCAGTCCCAGTCCCCGGTCCCAGGCGACGAAGAGGGTGTGGAGCTCCCCGTTCACGGGAGCGTGCTTCCCGTCGAGGATGACGATGCCGTCACACGAGGGAAGGGATTGCTTTGTTCGCAGGAGGAGTGGTCGTCGTCTCTTGAGTGCGCGTTGGACTCTTCGAATGGCCGTCGTGTGGTCGACGTTCCAACGGACACCAAGTCGTCGATACGTCGATCGGTCCAAGACGTACCCCGCGATTGCCGCGCGGTCACGGAGATCTCTTCGCTTTAAACGGAATGTCCGTTTGCACCGCTTGCACCTCCATCTTGGGTGGCCAAATCGAACGATTTTTCTCGCATGACAATACGGACATGTTGGCTTGTACATGCCTCATTTCAAGCGGTATTTTGATCTTCAATGCAAATTCAGGGCTTAACCTCGTATCAAATTGGACCGGCTATCAACCAAGAATGCACCAGTGCGTTTGGCGGTGACGCTTGACATGAGCCGCGAGAATTGCTAGGTTGCATCATTGCGCATTCACAACGTCCCGATCCATAAAAGCATGGTGCTTGAAATGGCCAGGATTCAGAGTCACGTGAAAAGAAGGAGCGATCAACATGAACAAACCAGCCGTATGCGTTGCCCCGGGCATGAACGAAGCGGTCGTCGCCTCGATAATGGGGGGCGAGACGAGCCGCCAGAGGGAAGAGCGATTCCTCATCGAAGAGTTCGTCCCACGGCTGCAGTCCATCGGCCGCGCGTTCATCATCACCGTAGACCGTTCCCTGACCCTCGCTCAGATGATCGAGGCGGGAGGGTACGACAACGAAGCATATGCGAAAAAGGATATGCTGGATACGGATTTTCCCTTTCAGCGTCCCAGCGTGCGTCAGTATCAAAAAGAGGTCTTCGTCCTCCCGTACCGGTTGTACGAAAAGCCCGATGGCAAGTACGACGGAGATTTCGGCAAGCGTGGATGGACGCCTGAAGAGGTGCCGGAACTTCTTGCGCTCGGCGCCCAACACCGGGCGCTCCAGCTCGAGCACATCATCGTTGCGCATGGATCGTCTCAGTTCATCGGTCAAGAAACGACAAGATCTCCCGGGCTGTGGAGCGAGCGCGGCAAACGCAGAGCCGACACGGACTGGTGGGTCCACCTCCGATCTCCAAAGCTCTGCGTGCTCGTTTCCCTCAAAGGATGCCCGTTTGACGTTCGATCCCAAACGCCAGCTTCCACGGGGAGCCTTGCCAAGGGGAAAGACATGAACCCGGCTCTCGTCCGCAAGATACTCCGCGCAGGTCAGTAATCAGTTCTTTCCTTCGAGCGGCCCCGTCGTCACGCGTGATGATGGGGCCGTATTTCGTATATACCCATTTTTCGCGGCGCCCCGGGTTGACGGAAATAAAAGAAAATGATAATGATAAGCGAAAAAAGAGGAGCACAAAAAATGAACTTTAGACAACTTATGGAGCGTGAATTCTCTGTTCTTTGGAACAAGGGAGAACTTCCGCTCTTGAAAGCGCATTATCGTATCGACTCACGTCGAGCCGTTTTTCTCGGTATGAAGAGAAACCATTACGGAGACTTAATTTCAGGTGTGCGTTGCGGAGAACGCAGAGCGAGGCATTTGGCCTCGAAATTTCGAAGTTCGCCGGACGAGATTGAAACGCTCACCAATGAGATCATGGAGGCATCGAGGCAGAAGCCGTCGAACTCCGACGAACTCCCCGAGATCATGCTACCGGAGGAACTCGCTTCAATTCTTCGAGTCTCATGTGATGACATTGTTGCCGCTCTGACATCGGGTGAGATACCCGGCGCTATCAAAATTCATGGGGAAATTCGCGCATTAAAGGCCGTTGTTTCCGACTGGCTCTGGCGCCAGGCCGAAGCACTTGCCTCTAGCGTCAGCGCACCGAAAACGGCCTTACGACGGCGAAAAAAATCTTCTCCACAACAACAATAGATATTTACGCGCACCCGCGCCGCACTCTCTCGAGGGCGCACTCACCTGGGTGCGCTTTTCGTTTGAATGCGACATGTTGACAATTCCGCCGTTTTCATCCATGCTCGCCCATCTGGCATAATCGGGAAGGACGCTCGTTCTCTCGAAAACCGAAGAAAGGAAGATGGATGTATATCTCGAATGATCCTGAAATCGATGTCGAGGCCATTCCCCCGCTGCTGCAATGGTTCCCCTTCGTCCTCTACTTCGTCGTACCGGCGTTGTGGCTCTTTGGGGCGATCGCCTACGGGCTCACGCATGAGGATGAAATCGCACGGCGCAACGCGGACAGAGCCGTCATTACGGATTGCCAGCGCGACTGCGCCGGACACTGTCTCTCCCCGGAGTTCAGGCGCTCGATGAAAGAAGGTGGAGAATGATCGCTTTGGAGCCCGTGCACGAGGTCGAGGCTAAAAGGACCTACCCCGGCGTGCCGGGACCCGCCGTCTACGCGTGCATCGGAATCCCGGCGATCATCGTCGCCGTGATCGGGACGGTCTTCGCCATCGCCCCGGCCCCGAAAGACGCCGCTTCGACCGCGCCAGCGCCAACAATCGCCGAGTGCCAATCCGCCTGCTCCGAACGATGCCTCTCGCCGGAGTTCAGGCGCGCGATGAAAGCGGGCGACGAATGATCCACGCGGAACCCGAACGGACGCCGTTCGGCATCATGGCCACCTGCGCCATCACCGTCTGCGTCATCGTGGTGTCGGCCACGAAGTGCTCCGTCGAGAACGGCTTCGCGTCGCCGAGAACCGCGGGCATCCTCGGTCTCGCCGCGCTCATTCTCTTCTGCGCGAAGATGGTCAGCCGGGCGCTGATCGAATCTGACGCGCCTCAAAAAGATACGGACTGACCCTTGCCAGCGCTCCTTCATCTCACAAGGCGAAGAGCCCCCTCACGCAGAGGCGGGCTCTTTATTTAGGGCACAAAGCACAAAGCACGAGGCACGGGGAAGGATCCCTATGCTCCGTGCTCTGCTGCACGATGACCGAATATGGACACACACACAGGCCTCCGAACGATTCGGAGGCCTGAAGACGAACGACGGCGGACGAACGGACGCCGGGAAATCAGCGAAGGAGCTCTTTCGCGCCTTCGATGAGCAGATGGTACGACTCGGAATCCGTGTAGCGCTGAAGATCGAACGCGCGGCCCATGACCGCCGCGCACTGGTACTCCAGCGTGATGATGCGCGCGCGGATCCGCACGGATTTGAAATGGTGTCTGCAGAGGCGGCGCTGGCACCGTTCAATCTCGCGGTTGAGCGCCGCCATCCGCCGCTGAAGGCGCGGGAGCTTCTTCCGCTCGCGCTTCCGGCGCTTCATCCGGCGTTCGTACGCGTCGAGCAGTCGTTTGGATTTCTGGTTCGCCCGATTTCGCATCCTCCAATCCTCCTTGTCCGGATATAAAAAAGTCCGTGTGTACGGACTTGGGATACCATCGGTCAGCGTACGCGTCAAGAGCGGCCTTGCGCCATCACTGGCTCAAATGCAGACGGGCTCTCCGATGGGGGATACCCTTTTTTCGACGATCCTCCCCCGGCACGGCGGCCGCGATTGCCGTGCCCCCGGCCCCCTCCTCTATCCTGCGACCCACCCCCGGCCCCGCCCTTAGCAGGGCGGGGAGTTCTCTATCCTGTTTCCGAAATACCCTTTAATCTATCCGATATCGGAACCATCCTTCCTTCTTTTTCGCTTTCTTGACCAAGATTTTCAAATCCTTTTCAGGTATTAGTGGGCAGTATTGCCCCCATACCCACCTTCCTTTGGCGCCTTTTTTTACGCCTACCATGTAGTAACCAAGTCTAAATTCAATTCTTTCATCCTCTTCAAACCGAATTTTCTGAAAAGCAAAAAGTTTATTGGGCGCTGTAGACTGGGTCTCAATAATTTCATCTACAATGACGAAGCTTACTGGCTTACCCCGAATATCTTTTATTGTTCTTCGTTTTCCAATGTTATTTGGCGCTGGAGGACGTTTCAGAGAACGTCTTCCTTCTTTACGGGTGATAACGCGTTATTTATGAATCCCCATAGTTTATAAATCAAATATTTCTAAATCTCAATTTTTCGCCAGAGAGGGCGGGGGGACCCCGCCCCTACACGACCTTCGTCAAATACTGTCCCGTGAACGATTTCTTCATCTTCGAGACCTGCTCGGGCGTGCCTTCGGCGATGATTTCGCCGCCGCGGATGCCGCCTTCGGGGCCCAAGTCAACGATCCAGTCCGCGCTCTTCATGACGTCGAGGTTGTGTTCGATCACGAGGACCGTGTTCCCTTTGTCGACGAGCGCGTTCAGGACGCCGAGGAGCCGCTTGATGTCGTCGAAGTGGAGGCCGGTCGTGGGTTCGTCGAGGATGTAGAGCGTGCGGCCGGTCGCGCGGCGCGAGAGTTCGGTTGAGAGCTTTACGCGCTGGGCTTCGCCGCCCGAGAGCGTCGTGGCCGGCTGGCCGAGCTTCACGTACCCGAGTCCGACCTCATGGAGGACGGAGAGTTTTTCGTAGATGAGCGGCTGGTCCACAAAGAAGCGGCGCGCCTCTTCGACGGTCATTTCGAGAACGTCCGCGATGTTCTTGCCGCGCCAGTGGATTTCGAGCGCTTCCTCGTTGTACCGGCGGCCGCGGCATTCCGCGCATTCCACGTACACGTCGGGGAGGAACTGCATTTCGATCTGGACGTACCCGTCGCCGCCGCACGCCTCGCACCGGCCCCCGCCTTTCACGTTGAACGAGAATTTCCCTGCGTCGAACCCCCGCATCTTCGCTTCGGGAATTTCCGCGAAGAGGTCGCGGATCGCCGTAAACACGCCCGTGTACGTGGCCGGATTCGACCGCGGCGTGCGCCCGATCGGCGACTGGTCGACCGAGACGACTTTGTCGAGCGCATCAAGCCCGTCGATCCGCTTGTGTTCGCCCGGGAGCTCCTTCGCATTGTAGAAATGGCTTGAGAGCGCCCGCGCGAGGATGTCGAGGACGAGCGTTGATTTGCCGGATCCCGAGACGCCCGTAACGCACGTGAACGTGCCGAGCGGCAGACGGAAGTCAACGCCTCTCAAGTTGTATGCGGACGCCCCGCGGACGACGACGGACTTCCCACTTCCTTTGCGCCGCTTCTTCGGCACCTCGAGCATCTTCCGGCCGGAGAGGTACGCGCCCGTGAGCGACTCCTTATTCCGCTTCACTTCCGCGAGCGTGCCCTTCGCGACGATCTCGCCGCCGTACTCGCCCGCGCCGGGGCCCACGTCGACGAGGTAGTCCGCCTCGCCCATCACGGCCGCATCGTGTTCGACCACGATGACCGTGTTCCCGAGGTCGCGGAGCCGCTTCAGCGTGACGATGAGCTTGTCGTTGTCGCGCGGGTGGAGTCCGATCGAGGGTTCGTCGAGGATGTAGATGACGCCGGAGAGTTCGCTCCCGAGCTGGGCCGCGATCCGGACGCGTTGGGCTTCGCCGCCGGAGAGCGACATGGCGCTCCGGTCGAGCGTGAGGTAGTTCAGCCCGACGTCGATGAGGTTCACGAGACGCCGTTTCACCTCAACGGCGAGCTGGTCCACGATAATCCGTTCGGTTCCCGTGAATCCCATGGGGTCCGCTTTTGCGTCCGTCTTCACGCGGACGATCTTCGACGGCTTCGCCTTCTTCGCTCCGGTGCCGAGCGCGTCGAACCACGAGAAGCAGTCGTCGAGCGGCATGGCGACGAGATCCGCGATCGTTTTCTCCGCGACGGTGACGGCGAGCGCCTCGGCGCGGAGCCGCTTCCCCTGGCAGACCGGGCACGTCATGACGCGCATGTACGCCTCGATCTCCTTCTGGACGTACTCGGAATCCGTCTGCCGGTACTTCTCTTCGAGCATCGCGATGATCCCGCCGAACTTCACCGGGCTCCCGTCCACGTCGTACGTCTCTTCGCCCGTGCCGTTGAAGATGAGGTTGATGACGCTGGGTCCAAGGTTCCGCACTTCTTCGTTCACGCTCCAGCCGTGCGCTTTCCCGACGGCTTCAAGGAGCTTCAAATACCACGCCTGGTTTCCCGCGATGCGCGTCCACGGCTTGATCGCGCCTTGGGCGATCGTGAGGCGCTTGTTCGGGATGACGAGATCGGGTTCAAGGACGAGTTTCGTCCCCAACCCCGTGCACGCCGGGCATGCGCCGTGGGGGGAGTTGAACGAGAAGAGGCGCGGCTCGAGCGTGGGGATCGAAATGCCGCAGTTCGCGCAGTAGAGCGACTGCGAGTAGAGCGTCTCGGCGAGCGTGGACTCGTTCAGCGCCGTCAATAGCCCGTTCCCGAGTTCGAGTCCGGCCTTGATGAGCTCGAGGAGCGAGTCAATGACCATCGTCGTGTTCTTCTCGACCTTCGCGACGACGACCTCGATGGTGTGTTCGGCTTTCTTGTCCGGCTTTACGCGGAGCATCTCGTCGATGTCGACGAGCGTCCCGTCGAAGCGGACCTCGTGGTACCCGGCGTGCGCCGCGGCCTGGAGGACGACCTTGTGCTCCCCTTTCTGCTTCAAGACCATCGGCGCGAGAAGGATGAGGTCGCCGCTTTTCGACTGGAGGAGGATCTTCTGCGCGATCTCTTTCGGCGACTGCTCGGCGACCGTCCGGCCGCAGTTCGGGCAGTGTGCGCGGCCGGCGCGCGAAAAGAGGAGCCGGAAGAAGTCGTAGACTTCCGTAACGGTCCCAACGGTCGACCGGGGATTATGCGAGCTCGACTTCTGGTCGATCGCGACGGTCGGCGACAGGCCGAGGATCTCGTCGACGTCGGGCTTGTCCTGGAGTTCGAGGAACTGCCGCGCGTAGCTCGAGAGCGACTCCATGTAGCGCCGCTGTCCTTCCGCGTGGATCGTGTCGAACGCGAGCGAAGATTTTCCGCTGCCCGAAAGGCCGGTGATGACCGTGAGCTTGTCTTTTGGCAGCGCGATCGAGACATTTTTAAGATTATGGACGCGCGCGCCGCGGATTTGGATGTGAGTGGAAGCTGGCATGATGGCGAGGAATGCTCCCGCCGGAGCGGGAGGGGGTATGAAATGCAATGATGATGAGGCTAACACGTATTGGAGGGTGTGGCAAGGGCAAGGGCGGGGCAACAAAAAGAGGAAGGTGCGTAAGTGCGTAGGTGCGTAGGTGCGTAGGCCAGATCACTCCGACCTACGCACCTACGCACTTACGCACTTACGCATCTGGCGATCATTAAGATGCAAACAGCCCCGCCACCGGCAGGGTTGTGTTGAAGGCAGCGGTCTTTCAATGAGCGGCCCTACTGGCACCTGTAGTTCCCGCTCGTACACGTGCACGTCTGCCCGTTCAGCGTACATTTGTCGCCGCTGATGCTGCACGGAGTTCCCGAGGTCGTTCCGCTCGGGCATGACGATACGATCGGGGTCGGAGGCGTTGCGGGCGCCGCCGCGCCGCAGAAGCCTTTTTGCGCGGGGTTCGAGGGCGAAATCGTGTTGTCGAGATTGAAGTTGCAGACGATCGGCGTGTCGCCGCTCGACGCTTTCGTTAGTTCGTCGAGCGACCAATAGGCGGAGGATGGATTTTCGAAGTCAGAATTCGGCGGGTTCGTGATCGCGCACTTGTACGCCGCCGCAATACCCGTGCTGTCGCCCGTAATATTGGAGACGGTTCCGTCGGCGTACCCGGAAAGCCGGCCGCCACCGCCGATGCATTTCGATTTCGCCACGACGGCGTAGTCGTTGTACGTGACGACCGTGTCGTGATACTTCACGGCGAGGAACCCGCCGAGGAAACTGTTCCCGCCGCCCGTACAGTGGTCAGAAACAAACTGATTCACCTTCCGGATGTCGATGTCGACCTTGAACGCCGCGGTTCCGGCGGCCGAGGCGTCGCCCGTGCCCGGAGCCGCCCCCTTGTCCACGTTCGCCTTGAAGACGTTGTCCACGTTGTTCTTGATCGTATTCAGGTTCGACGGATTCTTCGCGTACCCGCACGCGAGGACGAGCCAAATCTCGTCCGGGTAGCGCGAGTCGGCGTAGTGGATGTTCCCGCCGAAGGTCATCTTCGCGCACACGCTGTACGATCCGGCCACGCCGTTGCATTCCGAAAACTGCTTCGCGATGCACGACACGCAGGCCTTCCCTTTCTCCGCGCAGACAGACCCTTCGCAGGCGTTCCCCGTGGCCCCCTGGACGTAGTAGGAGCGTCCGCATGTGGCGGCGTCCGATGCGATCGTATACGGGTTCGACGCCTTGTCGACGTCTTCGCGCGCCATCGTTTTTCCTGTCTGACCCGCGTCCGCGAGCTTCAGCCCCTTCGGGAGGTCCTTGCAGTAGACCGAACTGATGTACTGCGCCGTGTTGACCATGTAGACCTTCAACGGATTCAGGTTCGTGAGCGCCGGGTTGATCGTCCGGAGGATCGTCGTGGCGGAGAGGACGAGGAGCATGCCGACGACGGCGTCGAACATGATCTGCTTCCCGCGCTGGACGCCGCCGATCGACGCGCCGACGAGGTACCGGAACGCGCCGTAGATGAACATGATCGTCGTGACCACGACGAGGACCGAGAGGAGGTAGCGGTACGCCGTCACAACGTAGTCCTCGAATCCCTGAACGACCGTCACGCTGCCGAGCGGGACGTTCAGCGTGATGGCGGGCGCCTGCGCGTAACAGAGGCCCTTCCCGCCGCGGCAACCGCCGACGGTCGCGTCATACACGCCCTTCTGCTTCGCGCAATCGTCCTGGCTGAAGCACGTCATCTGGAGCGCTTCCGCTTTCGACGTCGCCGCCGCGGTCGTCTGCCCCGCCGTCGTTCCGCTGTCGACCGTTTCAACGGGCGCAATATGTCCCGCGCACTTGTTCCGGTCCGCTTGCCGCGGACTGCAGATGGCATCGCACTCTTCGCGCGTCAGGAGTTCGCCCGATTTCACCCGGAACGGCGTCCCCGCCGGAATGCCGGAGCACGGGTCCTGCGTGTCGTTCGCCGAACAGTCGCAGAAACATTCCGCAACTTCGAACGTCGGAATGCGCGACCTGTTCTGAACGTCTTTGTTCAGGTAGTTCACGACGCCCTGCGGAATTTGTACGTCGCTCTTCTTGTCCGCCTTGCACACGATCGGGCCGCAAAAATCGACATGACTGCTGATGAACGAGGCCCACTGGTCGCTCTTGCACGTGTAGAGCGTCCGGACGCAGTCTGCGTCATTTTGTTTTTGGCCCGTGCAGATCCCCTGGCTCGACGCCAGATCGACCGCGGCGTGAAGGTCTGCCGAGGTCGTCCGGTTCTGCGCGCGGGCGGCAGGAGCGACCGCGAGAACGGTCAAGCAGACCGCGACGAGAACGATCACGCAGAGTGTCGGTCGGATCGGTCGGATCAGTCTGATCAGACCGATCAGACCGATCCGACCGAACAGACTGACCGGACCGATCCGACCGACAGACCAATCCGACTCGTGACTCATGACTCGTGACTCGTGACTGTCCCTCATATCACTGTGGGAGCGCCGCCTTCGCGCGCTCGATGATGCTCGTCAAATCCGCCTCGGACATTGCGCCCTGGATCTTGCCGCGATTGATGAAGATCGTCGGTGTGCCTTCGACGCCGACCTTCTGCCCGTACGTAAAATCGTTGTCAATCTTCAAATCGAACTTCCTCGACGAAAGGCATACGTCGAACGCCGTGACGTCCGCGCCGGCGATCTTCGCGAACGTGAGAAAATCGTCGCGCGTCCGCCGCGTCTGGTCGGCGTAGAGCTGGTCGAAGTACCGCCAGTACTTGTCCTGCCCCTGGTCGAGCGCGCAGTCCGCCGCGTTCGCCGTGATGCGGCTCTGCGTGGGGTCGATGATCGGGAAATCGCGGATGACGAGGTGGACGTCGCCCCTCTCGGACTCCATGACGCGCCTGAGGACCGGGGCGAAGTCCGCGCAGTGCGGGCAGTCGTAATCGACGAACGCGACGACGGTGATGCGCGCGTCGCGATTGCCGAGCTCGGGGGAGGCGCCGGTCGGCACGAGCGCGTCGAGGTCCGCGGATGTCGGGGTCGCCGGGGCTCCGGAGACGTCCAGGACCGACGCGTTCTTCTGGATGGAGGCGATGTTGATCTGCTCGCCGGACTTGATCCGGAACAGGTACGACGTCGTGAGCGTGCCGACCCACGCGATCGGCACGGCGATGATCGCAATCACAATGATGCCGACGCCAAAGAGGAGGCGATGGCGCTTGCGCCGCCGCTCGTCCGTAGTTCGGGGAAAGCCCTGTTCCACGCGGAGTATTGTATCACGAGGGCGGTGTTACGCCGCACGTCATGTGCTTCGAAGGTCATTCATCTCATTTCGATTGTTTCATTGCTTCATGGCTTCATTGTTGGATTCTGAGGTGCGCGCCCACAATAGATAGCCATGAAACAATGAAACCATGAAACAATCCGTTTTTCTCTGATATCTCTTACGAAAGAAGGGCTTTCGCCATCCTGCGGACGTGCATTGACCTCCCTCCCGTCCTGCGCTACCCTCCCAACTGCCATATGAAACAGACGATTCTCCCGATCATCCAGATGGTCCTCTCCGTCCTTCTCGTCGCGTCGATCCTGCTCCAGCAGCGCGGATCCGGCCTCGGCATGGCGTTCGGCGGCGGGAGCGACGTGTACCGGACAAAGCGCGGCGTCGAAAAGATCCTCCACTACGCGACCATCGGCATCGCCGCCCTCTTCTTCGTGAACGCGCTGCTCACCATTCTCCTCGTGTAGTGGATGGCCATCGGCGTTCAGCGATCAATCATCAATGAAGGGGAAGCTGGAATCTTGAAGCTGGAAGCTGACACGCTCGCATCTCATCGAGATTCCAGCTTCTAGCTTCCAGCTTCTTCTGTTCTGGCTGATCGCCATTACTCCAATGGGAATACTCTCCTCCCTGCGTGACCGCATCAAGAAGACGCTCGCTTCCCGCGAAGGGCGCGCGGCATCGTCGCAGTTCATTGCGCGGCCGGCTGCGGACCACGCGCTCGTCGTGGGCGCGACATCGCCGCGGTTCATCCCCCGCTGGCGCCAATTCCGATACTCCGGACTCATTTTCTCGGGCGGCGAACAGCGGATCATCGCCGCGGCCGCAATCGTCTTCGTCATTGCCGGCGCCGGCGCCGCGTGGACGTTCGCGCGCGACCGCATTGCCCGCGCGCCCGCGTCCGGCGGAAAAATCGTCGAAGCCGTCGTCGGGAGCCCGAAAGGCATCAATCCGCTCTACGCGTCGACGAATGATCCCGACGCGGACCTCTCCGCGCTCGTCTTCGCCGGCCTCTTCCGGCGCGTCGACGGCAAGCTCGCGAACGACCTCGCCGAATCAGCGTCATGGTCGGCGGACGGCAAACAGCTCACGGTCACGCTGAAGGACAACATCACGTTCCAGGACGGGACGCCGCTCACGAGCGACGACGTCGTCTTCACGCTCCAAAGCGCCAAGGATCCCGCATGGCGGAGCCCGTACGCGGGCGGCTTCCGCGACGCCTCGTTCGCGGCGCCGGACGAACGAACGGTCATCGTCACGCTCGGCTCCCCGGACGCCACGTTCGAGGACGCGCTCACCATCGGCATCCTCCCCGCGCACGTGTGGAGCGACGTCTCGCCGCAGAACGCCCAGCTCGCGGACGCGAACATCCGGCCGATCGGCGCGGGCCCGTTCATGGTGAGTTCGTTCCGCCGCGGATCGAACGGCGCGCTCCTCGCGTACGACCTCACACGCTTCAGCGCGTACCGCGGCGAAACGCCGTACCTCAGCGACGTCGAATTCCGCTTTTTTCCGGATCCGGCGTCCGCGGAAGACGCGGTCCGCGGCGGACAAGCCGACGCGGTCGCGTTCGTCTCCGGCACGGACGTCAAAAAATTCCCGATGACGACATTCGCAACGTCATCGCTCGCGCTCCCCGAAGAGACGATCGCGTTCCTGAACGTGAACGACCCCGTCCTCAAAGACAGCCGCGTCCGCGACGCGCTCGCGACCGCCGTTGACCGCGGAGACGTCATCACGGCGCTGGATGGATACGCCCAGCCGATTGGAGGACCCTACCCGGACAGCCCTGCGCCATCCGCCTCCTCTTCCACGGAAGAACGGCTCGCGGCGGCGCGCAAACTCCTCGATGCCGCCGGCTGGACGCTTGCGGATGGGTCGGATGTCCGCATGCGCGCCGGAAGCGCAACGACCACGAAGGCCGGAAGCGCGAGCTCGACGCCCGCGCTCGCGCTCACGATTGCCGTTCCCGACGTCCCGAACCTCGTCGCGGTCGCGAACGTCCTCGCCCAGCGCTGGTCGCTCCTGAACGCGCGCGTCACGGTCAACGCGGAGGCGGCGAATATGCTCCTCCAGGACATCTCGCGGAGCCGGACGTCGCAGATCGTCATCTGGAACGTCCTCCTCTCGCCGACCGAAGACCTCTATCCCGTCTGGTGGAGCGGGCAGGCCGAGGGGAGCGGACTCAACCTCTCAAACCTGAAAGACCGCGACGTCGACGCCGCCATCAAAAACGTCGGCGCCGCCGGCACGGCCGACACGCTCGCGTCCGCGAAAGCGACGCTCGCGTCAGCAATCCTCGCGCGCACGCCCGCCGTGTTCCTCGCGCGACCCACGTACGCGTACGTCGTCTCAAAACGCGTAAACGGCGTCTCAAAATCGTTCAACCTCCTCGCCCCGGCCGACCGCTTCGCGGACATCGCCCACTGGTACGTGAAAACGACGTGGGGATGGAAGTAGGGAATAGATGGTTAGGGTTGAGCGCCAAAGGCGCACCCGCCTTTGGCGGGGAATATTCCTTTTGATTCTCGGCTGCCCGGTCCAAATCAAAAAAATAACTCCAACCCTAACGATCTAACCATCTAACGATCCAACTCACCATCCAACGATCTAACCATCCTTCACGACCTTGATTCTCATCGCATTTTCCGCTACGCTGACGCACACCAACATCAATACACTTCCCCCAAGATGATGCCGCGATGGCGGAATTGGTAGACGCACTGGATTCAGGTTCCAGCGATCGCAAGATCATGAGAGTTCGAGTCTCTCTCGCGGCACCATGTGGGGGGAAGCAGTCGTGAAGTCGTGAAGTCGTACAGTCGTGAAGTCCAAATGAAGAACTTCACGACTGTACGACTTCACGACTTCACGACTGCCTGCCATACTCGGGACACGTTCGTTTCATCACCCCACACCACCGAAAGGGACGCCGATGTTCTACGAACCCGAAGCGATCCGGCTCGCCTGCAAGAATGGCGACCTCGACGATCCCGCCTACGCGAAGGCCGCGATCGCGGTCCTCCTGCCCGACGAGGAAGACCAAAAAAAGCACGGTGAAACGCTCTACGCGATGCTCCTCCACATGCCGGACCCGGCGAAGCAGGCCAGGATCATCCGGACATTCAAGGAAGCCGCGGCCGTGCGCAACTGCTCAATCACCGACATGCGCTGGTGGGACATCATCCCGATCCAGCGCAACCTCGTCGCCGTCATCCACCGCGAAGGGATCAGCATCCACGCGCAATTCTTCTGGCGAAGCCCCACGGACCGCTCAATCCCGGTCAACGGATCTCCGCCGCCGGCATGGGTCCGCTTCCACGACGGGGATACGGCGCTCCCCTACTGCCTTGATTTCGAGGCTGGGCGGTATAACGAGATGGTCGCCTCCTTCGAAACCTGGCTCACGACGCCGCTCGTCCTCCCGCCGCAAAAGTCAAGCCCGCGCACGATGCACCGCGTCACACGCGAGGACGGCGTCATGCCCGGCGCCACGACGATGCTCATCGAATCCTCCTGACGCCCCTTTTTTACCGCATCTCAATCTTCCAGCTCCCCGCCTCACAACGGGGAGCTGATCTTTTTATGACCGGCCCTGCCACCGCTTTGTAATCGGCCGCCTGCCAGGATCCGCTCCGTAAAAAGGCTCGTCTCTCTCGAGAACCTCCGCCGCCCCCGGCTCACCATTCTCACGTTCCATCTCTTTGTCAAATGCGTTCCTCTCGGGCGTTTCTGCCTCTTCTATCGCCTCGTCTTCTTCATCCCGTCTTCGCATCACTCCCTCGGGATCCGCTTCAAGCTCATCCCATTCTTTTCTTAGCTGGACAATGTGGTCCTGATGCTTCCGAATTGAACCCTCTAACTCTTCGATGTACGACCGATACCGCTCTCGATCTTTTTCAAGTCGTTCAGACAGCTCCGGGCTAAGCGCCTTCGGCGGGGGAATATCTGGGTTAAACTTCATATCGATGGATGCTATCGCATTATCTTAGGTAACCGAGGTGAATAAAGCAATACGCATCCAAATCCTTTTAAGATATTATTCATGTGTCATTTTCATATCACTCCCCTCTCCGCTACAATGCTCTCATCATCTCAAAGATGACCTCTATGTCCCTCTCCATCCCCGTCCTCCTCGGCACCGCGCGCGAAGGCGCGCAGAGCGATGCGGCCGCCGCGTACGTCGCAAAGCTCCTCGCAGCGCGGGGCATCGAGACGCAGGTCATTGATCCCGCGGACTACCATGAGAAGAAGACGTTCGAGAAAGAGCGCGTGAAGCCGTGGGCCGACATCATGGCAAAAGCCGACGCGCTCATCATCGTGACGCCCGAATATAACCACGGCTACCCCGGACCGTTAAAAGAGATGCTCGACACGCTCTACGAGGAATTCGCCCGCAAGCCCGTGGCCGTCTGCGGCGTCTCGTCCGGACCCCTCGGCGGCGCGCGCGGCGTGGAACAGGTCAAACTCGTCACGATCGAACTCCACATGTGCCCGATCCGGGAAAGCGTCTACTTCTCCAACGTCCGCGACCTCTTCAATCCCGACGGCTCAATCAAGAATCCGATGTTTGATGAGTTCTGCGCGAAGATGTTTGAGGAGCTCTTCTGGTATGCAAACGCGCTGAAGGCGGGGCGGGATGGGAATGTGGCGGTTGATTATCGATCTCACGAGCCCGTGGGCGCGTAGGTACGTGAGACCGACGGACGGACGTAAACAAAAAGCTCCTGCCGGAATCAGCAGGAGCTCACGGGAAGGAGCGGACGACGCGCGAGGATCAGCCTCTTTTCCAAACGTAGAGGAAGAGGCACCCGCTAAAGAAAAAATACAGGAGAACGCACGTTGCGGCCGGGTATTCCAGAACCCACGTACCTAGAAAATTCGCATAGATCCAGTTGAATCCCCAGAACACGCCGAGGATAATCGCGACGGCGCTCGCGATGGCGACGCACCCGAGAACAAATCGGAGCGTTTTTTTCCATAGCGGCGCGGCATCATATTCATCAACGATCGGCGCGACGTCGCCGAATACCGCGTCCTCATCCGGATACATCGATTCATAGCCGATATTCACGTTCAAACTCGCCATGGGATTCTCCTATCCGATCTGCCCAATTGAAGGAGCACAATACGGACGATAGGTGGTTTTCCCAAAGACGTCAATCAGAAAATATCTCAGACCTGCAGGCTCCTTGCAGCGTCGATAAAAAAGCGGCGTCCGCACGAGCGGCGCCGCATTTGAGTGTAACGAGAGAACACAAGGCTCACCTACTCAGAACTGACCCGCGGTCGTGGTGCCCCTCCCCTTTGGACGCTCGTTGGCATCTCTGCACGAGTCCGCAGACCACTAAGAGGGCGATCAACAGGGCGCATCCTCCGATGAAATTACCGAAATCTCCCCAGGTATATTTTCGCGGAGCCGCACTTCCGCCGCCGCTCTTCTCATAACTCCAGCCTACCCCGCAATGAGGACATTTGTGACCTGCGCTGTAATGAGCGCTGACGGGACCGCCGCAACGACCGCATCTTTTTTGAGCCATGGAACCTCCTTAAACGCACATCGTTCGATCCACCGAAACGTCTTGAATGTGCCCATACGACCGGAAATTTACAGCACTCCGGCGTAGATCAGGATCCATATGAGGATCGCCAACCCAACGGCGATGAGAAAAAATTTTTCGATGAAGCCTGCGGGACGAGTGGGCGTAGAGGCGAGCCCTTTCTCATAACTCCAGCGGGCCGCGCAGTAGGGGCAGCTCATGCCCGCCCGGTAATGTGGGTCAACGGGTTTGCCGCAACGTCCGCATCTTTTTTGGGACATGACACCTCCCTGTGGCATTTGAATGTCCGATGCAACGAAACTAACGCGTTTTTCATGTCTTGTCAATCGTCTTACGGCCGATGCGCCCCTTCACAAAATGGGAGGAGAAACGCACCGCGCTTCTCCTCCGAGAGATCCTTCTTCGTTTCGTCACATCCCTCACGTCACGTGCGCTTGCACCAATGGTCGAACCCCATGATCATCCGCTTGAGCAAGTACGTCATTCCGCCGAGAACAAAAACGGCGATGAATTCGGCGGCTGTGCCGATGGCTGAGTTAAGCCCCGGTGCAATGAATATCTCCTCAATCAGGTCCGCCGGACCTCCCTTTTGGAAGAAAATGAAATAGTCGAATCTGAAGATTCCTTCTACGGTGAAAAATCCTGCGAGAAGAAAAAAACCGACAAACGCGAACAGCTTTGCCTTTTCCAACAAATCATTCATCGAAGTGCCCGCGTTCAATCTTAGGCCGGCGCTGATGCCCCCAAGCATGAGTCCGAGCGCAAATACAAGATTGAGGCAGAAGAAGAAAAGCAGTAAGCAGCCTCCGACCATATGAGCCATACGAGCCGCAAAAGGCGATTCGCATAACCATATGACTCCAAAAATAATGACGAAGCAGATGATTCCGGCCGTAATGCGCCAAGACAGCTCATCCTCGACAAATAGCGATGTGAAAGAACGAATCCGGCCACGGAGCGAAGAACGAGTCATCGAATAACTCCTTATGTGTGAACAGGTCGAGCGTACTGGTTTTACACAACATGTCAATGATTCT